>NZ_CABVHJ010000014.1:0-10241 GCF_902497745.1 Pseudomonas fluorescens | reverse complement strand
GTTGGCCGGTTTCCACAGGGCGAGAAAGGTGTCGCTGCCGGCCTGTAATTGTTGCTGTTCTTGCGCCGGGACCTTACGTTGCAGTGCGGCGGCTTCTTCCTGACTACGCTCAAGCAGTGGCTGGCGTTCGGCGGGTTTTTCTTCGGCCGGTTTTTCTGCGGTGGCGGCAGGTCCCGGATCGGCGGCTTCGACGGAAAACGCACAAGGCAGAATCAGCGACAGGCACAATGCTGGCATTGCCAGGCGGTAGACAGAGGGCATCGGTTATTCCAGGCCAGAGAGTATCCCGGCAGCCTAATGGGTTGGTCAGAATTTGTCAGTGTATGAGACTTCAATGAAGCGATTTTGCTGCCTGTGGGTTATCGGCTGTTTGTGGTTTCCCTTGATGGGCTGGGCGGCGCCTGCGCCGCCGTCACATCTCGCACAGTTGTCGGCGAGCCAGCAGCAGTGGCTGGCGCATCACAATGAATTGCGCGTTGGCTTGGTGTTGCAAGCCCCTTATGCGCAATACGACCGGCGCCTGCAACGGTTGTCCGGGGCCAACGTCGAATTGATGAAGTTGTTGGCGAAAACGCTCAATGTCGAACTGAGCTGGCGCAACTTTCAGGATCTCACGCAACTGGAAACCGCCGTGCGCGAGGGCGAGATCGATATCGCCCCGGGCCTGAGTCAAACCCCGAGTGCGCTGCGTCTGTGGCAGTTTTCCGATCCGTACATGCGCGTGCCGCAATTGGTCGTCAGCGATCAGAAAGCCAGTGGCGTGGTCGATCTGGAGAAACTCGATAGCCAGGTCCGTGTTGCTGTGCGCATGCCCAGTACCACCGCCGACTATCTGCGCGGCAACTATCCGCATCTGAACCTGCAAGGCGTGCCGCTCGAACGTCAGGCCTTGCAGTTGCTGTTGAGTCAGCAGGCCGCTTACGCCGTGGTCGATGAGGCGCAGCTCGGACGCTTGTCGGTAGAACCGGAGTTCGCCGAACTGGTGGTGGTCGGCGATATCGGCCTGCCGCAACTGCTGCGAGTCGGCTCGCGCCGCGATTGGCCAGAGTTGGCCGGCATCGTGCAAAGTGCGCTGCGCGCGATCCCGGCCAAGGATCTCGAGCTACTGCACAATCAATGGCTGCAACCGAAATATCCACGACTGTCGGAGTCGCCGGGGTTCTGGCAGAACCTTAGTCTGTTGTTCGCGGTGATGCTGCTCAGTTGTGTCGCGATCGTGTTCTGGCAGCGCCGCCAACAGCACAGCCTCGAACAGCGACTGCTGGCCGCCCGGGAAGACATCGCCTTGCGCGCGGCCAGCGAAGAAGCGCTGCGGTTGACGCAGTTCTCCATTGATCAAAGCACCGTCGGCATCCTCTGGGTCAACTGGGACAGCCATGTGCGCTACGCCAACCGTGCAGCCGAAGTCATGCTCGGTTACCCCTCGGGCGGGTTGATCGAGCGACCGCTGATCGACTTCGAGCCGGGCCTGCACATGGATCGCTGGCTCAACCTGTGGAAGCGCGCGCGCGCCAGTGAAGAAGGGCCGTTGAGTTTCGAGACCAGTTGCGTGCGTGCCGATGGCAGTGTTTTGCCGGCGGATGTCTCGCTGAGTTTCTTGCGTTTTCGTGACAGTGAGTATCTGGTGGTTTACCTCACCGACGTCACCGAACGCCGTCGCGCCCTGGCGGCGTTGCAGGAAAGCGAGGCGCGTCTGCAAGGCATCGCCGCCAACGTACCGGGGCTGGTGTTCCGTCTGGAGCGCGCGCCGGTGACCGGGCAGATCGACTTTGCTTATATCAGTGAAGGCAGCGAAAGTCTGGTCGGCTACGCGCCGGCCGTTATCGCTCATCGCGACATGGGCCTGCGCAGTCTGGTGCATCCGGATGACAAGGCCAGTTACCACCGCACTCAGGATCAGGCGCTGGACACCGACAGCGACTGGTCATGGCAGGGCCGAATCCTCACGCGTCAGGGCGAGCAGCGCTGGGCCGAGATCAAGGCGATCACCCGGCAACTGGAGGATGGCGCCTACGTGTGGGACGGCATCGTTTGGGACATCACCGAGAGCAAGCGTATCGAGCTGGAGCTGGCCGCCTCCCGTGAGCAACTGCGCGAACTGTCGGCGCACCTTGAGAGCGTGCGTGAAGAAGAGAAGGCGCGCATTGCTCGTGAGGTTCACGATGAATTGGGGCAGATGCTCACGGTGCTGAAGCTGGAAACCTCGATGTGCGAACTGGCCTACGCGCAACTCGATCCAGGTTTGAACGAACGGCTGAACAGCATGAAACGCTTGATCGCGCAGTTGTTCCAGTTGGTGCGCGATGTGGCGACCGCGCTGCGTCCGCCGATTCTCGATGCCGGGATTGCCTCGGCGATCGAATGGCAGGCGCGACGGTTCGAGGCGCGGACGCAGATTCCGTGTCTCGTGCAGGTGCCGGACAATCTTCCGGCGCTCAGTGATGCCAAGGCGATTGGCCTGTTCCGGATCCTCCAGGAGGCGCTGACCAATGTGATGCGCCATGCGCAGGCGCATACTGTGGAACTGACGCTGGCGCTGGAAGGCGATGAATTGTGTCTGACCGTCAGTGACGATGGCGTAGGATTTATCGCCGCTGCCGGTCGGCCAACGTCGTTTGGACTGGTAGGCATGCGTGAGCGGGTGCTGATCATGGGCGGGCGGTTGACGCTGGAGAGCGAGCCGGGGGAGGGCACCAGTCTGATGGTGCGGGTGCCGGTGAATGAGGTCTGAGGGTTTTGTGGTGTCTGCGCTGGCCTCTTCGCGAGCAAGCTCGCTCCCACAGAGAAATGCGTTCCAATGTGGGAGCGAGCTTGCTCGCGAATGATGCTGGTGCTGAATTCGAACAATGGAGAAAACCGTGATCCGTGTACTGGTAGCCGAAGACCACACCATCGTCCGCGAGGGCATCAAGCAATTGATCGGCCTGGCCAAGGATCTGCAAGTGGTGGGCGAGGCGAGCAATGGCGAGCAACTGCTCGAGACCTTGCGTAGCGTGCCATGCGAAGTGGTCTTGCTCGACATCTCCATGCCCGGCGTCAATGGCCTCGAAGCGATCCCGCGCATCCGTGCGTTGAACAATCCACCAGCCATTCTGGTGCTGTCGATGCACGACGAAGCGCAGATGGCCGCGCGGGCGCTGAAGGTTGGCGCCGCCGGGTATGCGACCAAGGACAGTGATCCGGCGCTGTTGCTCACCGCCATTCGTAAAGTCGCGGCGGGTGGGCGATACATTGACCCGGATCTGGCGGATCGCATGGTCTTCGAAGTCGGCCTGACCGATGCGCGGCCGTTGCATTCATTGCTGTCTGAACGCGAGTTTTCGGTGTTCGAGCGCCTGGCCCAGGGTGCCAATGTCAACGATATCGCCCAGCAACTGGCCCTGAGCAGCAAGACCATCAGCACCCACAAAGCGCGGTTGATGCAGAAGCTCAACATCACCTCGCTGGCCGAACTGGTCAAATACGCGATGGAACACAAACTTCTCTGATCAGCACTGTTCCCCTGTGGGAGCGAGCCTGCTCGCGAAAGCGGTGTAACAGTCACCGAATAAGCTGAATGACCCACCGCATTCGCGAGCAGGCTCGCTCCCACAAGGGATCTGCTTTGGATCCGGATTGTGCGCATATCCCTAAGCGACACGCGTTTTTGCCATTGCTTGTGGCTCGCAGCTTGTCGCTTGTCACGGCCTTATCCATTAGCGCCATCCCTGTAGGGCAATCCCTACCCCCAACCTTCCATCCGGCTGAGGCGATTCTCTCCTGCGCCCCGATTTGCGCGCCTGTCAGCAGCCACTAGGCTTAACCCACAAGCAGTCATCAACAACAAAGGTGTGGGTATGAGCCAGGTCGATACAAACGCAGGGGCCAGTGATGTGCTGGTCAGCTTTCGTGGAGTGCAGAAGAGCTACGACGGCGAGAACCTGATCGTCAAAGACCTCAACCTGGACATCCGCAAAGGCGAATTTCTCACCCTGCTCGGGCCGTCCGGTTCCGGCAAGACCACCAGCCTGATGATGCTCGCCGGTTTCGAAACACCGACCGCTGGCGAGATTCTGCTGGCCGGGCGCTCGATCAACAACGTGCCGCCGCACAAGCGTGACATCGGCATGGTGTTCCAGAATTACGCACTGTTCCCGCACATGACCGTGGCGGAAAACCTCGCGTTTCCGCTGACCGTGCGTGGCCTGAACAAAAGTGATGTCAGCGACCGCGTGAAGAAAGTCCTCAGCATGGTTCAACTCGACGCGTTCGCCTCGCGTTACCCGGCGCAGTTGTCCGGTGGTCAGCAGCAACGTGTGGCACTGGCCCGCGCGCTGGTGTTCGAACCGCAGCTGGTGCTGATGGATGAACCCCTCGGCGCCCTCGACAAACAACTGCGTGAACACATGCAGATGGAAATCAAACACCTGCACCAGCGCCTCGGCGTGACCGTGGTTTACGTGACCCACGATCAGGGTGAAGCGCTGACCATGTCCGATCGCGTCGCGGTGTTCCATCAAGGCGAAATCCAGCAGATCGCCCCACCACGCACCCTTTACGAAGAACCGAAAAACACCTTTGTCGCCAACTTCATTGGCGAGAACAACCGTCTCAACGGCCGCCTGCTCAGCCAGAGCGGCGAGCGCTGCGTGGTCGAGTTGGGCCGTGGCGAAAAGGTCGAGGCGCTGGCGGTCAATGTCGGCCAGACCGGCGAACCAGTGACCCTGTCGATCCGTCCGGAGCGCGTCAGCCTCAACGGTTCTAGCGATCAATGCATTAACCGCTTCTCAGGGAGGGTGGCGGAATTCATCTATCTGGGCGACCACGTCCGGGTGCGCCTGGAAGTCTGTGGCAAGACCGACTTCTTCGTGAAACAACCGATTGCCGAGCTCGATCCAGCGCTCGCCGTCGGTGACGTGGTTCCGCTTGGCTGGCAGGTCGAGCACGTTCGCGCGCTTGATCCACTTCTAGAGGCGCATTAATCGCCCCGGCAATACCAACACCAACCCTGCACGTGGAGAGAACAATAAATGTTGAGATCCCTGAAGTTCACCGCCCTGACCCTGGGCCTGATGGGTGCGGCAGGCGCAATGGCCGCTGGCCCGGATTTGACCGTGGTGTCGTTTGGCGGGGCGAACAAGGCGGCGCAAGTCAAAGCCTTCTATGCACCGTGGGAAGCGGCAGGTAACGGCAAGATCGTCGCCGGCGAATACAACGGCGAAATGGCCAAGGTCAAAGCCATGGTCGACACCAAGAGCGTGTCGTGGGATCTGGTCGAAGTTGAATCGCCAGAGCTGTCCCGTGGTTGCGACGAAGACATGTTCGAGCAACTCGATCCGGCACTGTTCGGCAAAACCGAAGACTACGTCAAAGGCGCGATTCAGCCGTGCGGCGTGGGCTTCTTCGTCTGGTCGACCGTACTGGCTTACAACGCCGACAAGCTGAAAACCGCACCAACCAGTTGGGCGGATTTCTGGGACACCAAGAAATTCCCGGGCAAGCGTGGCCTGCGTAAGGGCGCCAAGTACACCCTCGAATTCGCTTTGATGGCCGATGGCGTAGCGCCGAAAGACGTCTACAAAGAGCTGGCGAGCAAGGGTGGCCAGGATCGTGCGTTCAAGAAACTCGATGAGCTGAAGCCAAGCATTCAGTGGTGGGAAGCCGGCGCACAACCGCCGCAATACCTCGCTTCCGGTGACGTGGTGATGAGCTCGGCCTACAACGGTCGCATCGCAGCGGTGCAGAAAGAATCCAACCTGAAAGTGGTGTGGAACGGCGGCATCTACGACTTCGACGCCTGGGCTATCCCGAAAGGTCTCGACGCCAAGCGTGCGGAAGCGGCGAAGAAGTTCATCGCCTTCTCGGTACAGCCGCAGCAGCAGAAGACCTACTCGGAAAACATCGCCTACGGCCCGGCCAACACCCAGGCCGTACCGCTGCTGGCCAAGGACGTCCTGAAAGACATGCCGACCACCCCGGAAAACATCGCCAACCAGGTGCAGATCGACGTCAGCTTCTGGGCTGACAACGGCGAGCAACTGGAGCAGCGCTTCAACTCCTGGGCTGCGAAATAACCCGAATCTGGTGAGGGTGGGCTTGCCCACCCCTGTGGGAGCGAGCCTGCTCGCGAAAGCGGTAGATCAGCCAGCATAGATGTTGAATGTGCTGGCCTCTTCGCGAGCAGGCTCGCTCCCACAGGTAGCTGTGTTTCAACACAACAGCGGTGGTTCGTCACCTCTGTAACGATCAAAGATTTGCGGAGTACGTCATGGCCATCGCCGTTCCCCTGAACGAGGGCAACAGCCCCACCTTGAAGCAGAAGCTCAAGCGCGCCGAGCGGGTCAACCGCTGGAAGGCTCAGGCGCTGATTGCGCCGCTGGTGCTGTTTCTGTTGCTGGTGTTTCTGGTGCCGATCGTGGCGCTGCTCTACAAAAGCGTCGGCAACCCCGAAGTGGTCGGCGGCATGCCGCGCACCGTGGCGGCCATCGCCAGTTGGGACGGCCGTGGCCTGCCCGCTGAACCGGTCTACAAAGCCGCCGGCGAAGACCTCGCCGAAGCGCGTAAAAACCAGACGCTGGGCGATTTGTCCAAGCGCTTGAACATGGAGTTGGCCGGCTACCGCAGCCTGCTGACCAAAACTGCCCGGGCGCTGCCGTTTGCCAGCGAACCGGCCTCTTATAAAGAAGCCCTGGAAGGTCTCGACGAACGTTGGGGCGATCCGGCCTACTGGCAAGCGGTCAAACGCAACACCAGCAGCATCACCCCGTATTACCTGCTGGCGGCAGTCGATCACCGCATCGACGACCTCGGCGAAGTCGCCTCGGCCACTCCGGATCAGGCGATCTATCTCGACATCTTCGCCCGCACGTTCTGGATGGGCCTGGTCATCACGGTGATCTGCCTGCTGTTGGCTTACCCACTGGCCTACCTGTTGGCGAACCTGCCATCGCGGCAGAGCAACCTACTGATGATTCTGGTCCTGCTGCCGTTCTGGACGTCGATTCTGGTGCGCGTCGCCGCATGGATTGTGCTGCTGCAATCGGGCGGGCTGATCAACAGCGGGCTGATGGCCATGGGCATCATCGATAAACCGCTGGAACTGGTGTTCAACCGCACCGGCGTGTACATCTCGATGGTGCACATCCTGTTACCGTTCATGATCCTGCCGATCTACAGCGTGATGAAAGGCATCTCGCCGACCTACATGCGCGCGGCGATTTCCCTCGGTTGCCATCCGTTCGCCAGTTTCTGGCGGGTGTACTTCCCGCAGACCTACGCCGGTGTTGGCGCCGGTTGCCTGTTGGTGTTCATCCTCGCCATCGGCTACTACATCACCCCGGCGCTGCTCGGCAGCCCGAACGATCAAATGGTCAGCTATTTCGTCGCCTTCTACACCAACACCAGCATCAACTGGGGCATGGCCACCGCACTGGGCGGGCTGTTGTTGCTGGCGACGGTCGTGCTTTATCTGATTTACAGCTGGCTGGTCGGCGCCAGTCGCCTGCGCCTGAGCTAAGGGGAATTCGAAATGCTGAGTCCTTACATGTCGCCCATTGAACGGGTGTGGTTCTACAGCCTGCGGATTCTCTGCGGCCTGATTCTGTTGTTCCTGATTCTGCCGGTGCTGGTGATCATTCCGCTGTCGTTCAACTCGGGTAGTTTTCTGGTCTATCCGCTGCAGGGCTTCTCGCTGCAGTGGTACCACGACTTCTTCGCCTCGGCGGAATGGATGCGCGCGCTGAAGAACAGCATCATCGTCGCCCCGGCGGCGACGGTGCTGGCGATGATCTTCGGTACGCTGGCGGCGATTGGCCTGACTCGAGGGGATTTTCCCGGTAAATCGCTGGTAATGGCGCTGGTGATTTCGCCGATGGTGGTACCGGTGGTGATCATTGGTGTAGCGAGCTATCTGTTTTTCGCACCGCTGGGGTTGGGCAACAGCTTCTTCTCGTTGATCGTGGTGCACGCGGTGTTGGGCGTGCCGTTTGTGATCATCACGGTATCGGCGACGTTGCAGGGGTTTAACCACAATCTGGTGCGTGCGGCGGCTAGTCTTGGTGCTTCGCCACTGACGGCGTTTCGTCGGGTGACCTTGCCGCTGATTGCGCCGGGGGTGATTTCCGGGGCGCTGTTCGCGTTTGCGACTTCGTTTGATGAGGTGGTGGTGACGTTGTTTCTTGCAGGGCCTGAGCAGGCGACGTTGCCTCGGCAAATGTTTAGCGGGATTCGCGAGAACCTGAGTCCGACGATTGCGGCTGCGGCTACTTTGCTGATCGCCTTCTCGGTGATTCTGCTGCTGACCCTGGAATGGTTGCGCGGCCGCAGCGAAAAACTGCGTACGGCTCAGGTTTAACGGCCAGATCAAAAGCCACCCCCACACCCCAGCCCTCTCCCCCAGGGGGGCGAGGGGGAAAGGGAGCAGATATTCGTGCTGTTCAGAATCTGAGTTCGACTCGGCATCGCACGTCGGTGTATCTCCTCCATCCACCTCGGTCAGTCTTTTTACCTTCGGGGGGAAGGGAGCAGATCGTTGTGCTTTTCAAAACCTGAGTTCGACTCGGTATCACACGTCGGTGTACCTCTCACATTCACCTCAGTCAGTCCCCTCTCCCTCCGGGAGAGGGCTAGGGTGAGGGGCTGTTGATCTTGCGCTCGATGAGTCATTCACCACCTGAATAGCAGACAACCCCAAATCCCCAGCTAATCTTGTGCCCAGCTCCCACATCTATAAGAGGCTGCGCACGATGAGTCTGTCCCAGTTCAAAATCGCTCATAAACTGATCACCGGCGCTGCCGCCATCGAACAACTGGCCGCCGAACTCACACGCCTGGATATCGACAATCCGCTGATTGTCACCGATGCCGCGCTGGTCAAATCCGGCACGGTGGAGCTGGCGCTGGTGCAACTCGGCGGGCGCGATTACGAAATTTTCGACCGCGTACTGCCGGACCCGGAAATCGCCATCGTCGAAGACTGCATGCGCGTTTACCGCGAAGGCGGGCATGACGGTTTGATCGGCCTCGGTGGCGGCAGCGCCATCGACATCGCCAAGAGTGTCGCTGCGTATGCCGGTTACCACGGCGCACTGGAAGATCTGTTCGGTGTTGACCAGGTGCCACGCAAAGGCCCGCCGCTGATCGCCATTCCGACCACCGCCGGCACCGGTTCCGAAGTGACCAACGTCGCGATCCTTTCCGACAAAGTCGCGCAGTTGAAGAAAGGCATCGTCAGCGACTTTCTATTACCGGATGTCGCGCTGGTCAGCCCGCAGATGACTCTGACCTGCCCACGCAGCGTCACCGCAGCCAGTGGCGTCGACGCCTTGGTGCACGCCATCGAATCCTACCTGTCGGTGAATGCCTCGCCGATCACCGATTCGCTGGCCCTCGGCGCCATCAAGCTGATCGCCAAAGCCCTGCCCAAGGCCTACGCCAACGGCGCCAACCTGCAAGCGCGCGAAGACATGGCCACCGCCAGCCTGATGGCCGGTATGGCGTTCGGCAATGCCGGGGTCGGCGCGGTGCATGCGCTGGCCTATCCGCTGGGCGGGCGCTTCAACATTGCCCATGGCGTCAGCAATGCCTTGCTGCTGCCGTATGTCATGACCTGGAACAAGATGGCCTGCGTCGAGCGGATGCAGGATATCGCCGAAGCCATGGGGGTGAAGACCGCTCATCTGAGTGCAGCCGAAGCGGCAGACAAAGCTGTGCAAGCGATGACCGATCTGTGCGCAGCGGTAGAAATTCCTGCCGGCCTGCGCAGTTTCGGTGTCCCGGAAGACGCAATCCCGGCGATGGCCGTGGAAGCGGCGGGGATCGAGCGTCTGATGCGCAACAACCCGCGCAAACTCAGCGCTGTGGACATCGAGAAGATCTACCGCGCGGCTTATTGAGTCAGCGCCGGTCCTCCGTCATGGCACAACCCAATCATCGCGGTCACGGTGCGCGCTTGGAAACTTGAGGTATACAATGCGCGCCATCGTGATTTAGCTCAGAAAAGGTGCGTCATGCAGCCCTTCGTAATTGCTCCGTCGATTCTCTCCGCCGACTTCGCCCGCCTCGGCGAGGAAGTAGACAACGTTCTCGCCGCTGGCGCCGACTTCGTCCACTTCGACGTCATGGACAACCACTACGTGCCTAACCTGACCATCGGTCCGATGGTCTGCGCGGCATTGCGCAAGTACGGCATTACCGCGCCGATCGACGCGCACCTGATGGTCAGCCCGGTGGATCGCATCGTTGGTGACTTCATCGAGGCCGGC
>NZ_CABVHJ010000013.1:94154-207344 GCF_902497745.1 Pseudomonas fluorescens | reverse complement strand
GGAATCGGCAGCCGTTTCCGGTCTCGCCAGCCTCGGCAACCCGCCACCGGAATACCCGTCGCTGGCACTGCGGCGCAACTGGGAAGGCAGCGTGGTGCTGCGCATTCAGGTGCTGGCCAACGGTCGCGCAGGATCAGTGACGGTGACCAAATCCAGCGGCAAGCCGCAACTGGATGACGCCGCCGTCGCCGCCGTGAAGAACTGGAAGTTTATTCCGGCCAAACGCGGTGACACGCCGATCGACGGCTTCGCCACCCAGACCATCGATTTCAAATTGCCGCAATAACCGAACGCTCAATCAACGCACAACCGAATAACGCAAGCGAGGTGTCACCATGAACGATTTGTCTTCGATGATTGTCCCCGGCGTGCTCTGGGGTCTGGTGCTGTTTTCCGTGGTCAGCTGGGCGATCCTGCTGGTCAAGTCGGCGCAGTACCTGCGGCAGAAAGCGCAGAACAAACAATTCACCAAGGCCTTCTGGGGCGCGCCGGATCTGCTCACTGCCGCCGAGCACGCCAGCCAGTATCCAGGCTCACTGGCGCGTATCGCCAGCAGCGGTTTTGAAGCGCTGCTGGTGGAAGATTCGCCGCGCACCACGCAACAACTGGCGCACACCATCAACCGTTCGGATCGCCTGGAACGCAACCTGCGCCAGCAGATCCAGAAGGAACGTCGCTCGCTGGAAAACGGCCAGGCGATCCTCGCCAGTATCGGCAGCACCGCGCCGTTCATTGGTTTGTTCGGCACCGTGTGGGGAATCATGGAAGCGCTGAAAAGCATCGGCGAAACCGGCTCCGCCAGCCTGGAAGCGGTCGCCGGGCCCATCGGTCACGCGCTGATCGCCACTGGCGTCGGTATCGCCGTCGCGGTGCCGGCGGTGCTGATTTACAACTTCTTCCTGCGCCGCTTGAAACTCGCCTCGGCAGACATGGATGACTTCGCCCACGACTTCGACGCCCTCGCCTCGCGCAGTGCGTTTTCCATCAGCCGTCAGGCCATCGCCAGCAAAACCACTGCCGCCGTGCGGGAGGCCAGCTGATGTCGTTCTCCACTCAAGACAGCGATGAAGTGCTCAGCGAAATGAACGTCACGCCGCTGGTCGACGTGATGCTGGTGCTGCTGGTGGTGTTCATCGTCACCGCGCCGCTGATGACCAACGCGATCAAAGTGAACCTGCCGAAAACCGACGCCGTCGCCCCCGCCGAAAAGAAAGACCCGGTAGTGGTCAGCGTCGATCAGGACGGCAAGTTCTATCTGGCCAAGACCGAGCTGGCCCCGGAATCGCTGGAAGCCAGCCTCAAGGAGGTCAAGGCCAAGGACGCTGAAGTCCGCGTGCAGCTGCAGGCCGACTCCGCCGTCAATTACGGCCAGGTGGCCAAGGCCATGGCGTCGATCGAACGCTCGGGCATTACCAAAATATCGGTGATGACCACCCACTGAGTGCGGTGGCGAGCGCGCCTTGAGAGACGCGCCCGCTACCGCTCGCTGAATCCTGTCGCAATCGGCCGACCGAAAAAACGCCACGCGTCTTCGGAGGGGATCGGCTTGCTTGAAGAAAGTGGTTTTCCGCACGCGGTATCACCGATAGCGGAGCAATGAGGGGCTCACAAGGCCAATTCGATAACGTCTAAAAAGTCGGAAATAACCATGCTGATGAACACTCCACGCTTCACGCTCAAACCTTTGGTGGCCACGATTTCTCGCCACCGTTTTGTTCCGTTGTATCTGGTGGCCATGGGGATGGGCGCCGGGACTGTGCAGGCAGCCGAGGACGACAACGCTAGCGTCCCGGCGGCTGCGGCGGTGGTTGCGCCGACCACGCAACTGCAACGGGTGGAAGTGACCGGTTCGGCGATTCGCCGGGTCGATGCGGAAACGGCGGTGCCGATCACCATTCTCAAGGCCGATGAGCTGCGCAAACAGGGCGTGACCACCACCGCCGAATTGGTGCAGCGCATCACCGGCAGCCAGTCGATCAACAACAGCGCCGGCTCGGTCGGCGCGGCGACTGGCGGCGCCTCGTTCGCCGACATGCGCGGCATCGGCGCAAACAAGACGCTGGTGCTGCTCAACGGTCGACGCCTGGCCAACAACGCCTTGTCGGGGACCAACTCGGCTGGCGGCGCGGTGGATCTGAACATGATCCCGTTTGCCGCCATCGAACGCGTGGAAGTCCTGCGTGACGGCGCCTCGGCCCTGTACGGCACCGACGCCATCGGCGGCGTGATCAACTTCATCACCAAGAAATCCCTGACCGACGGCCAGTTGACCCTCGGCGGCGAAACCCCGACCCACAGCGGCGGCGGCCAGACCAAAGACATGAGCGCCAGTTGGGGCTACGGCGATCTGGACGAAGACCGCTTCAACGTCCTCGGCGTGTTCAACTACAACAAGCAACAGAACCTCGACGCCAACGACCGCTCGTTCGCCACCGACTATGCGCCCGGTCGCGGCCTGGATCAGACCTCCGGCACCGCGTTCCCCGGTAACTACAGCCAGAACGGCAACGCCACCAATCCGTTGGCCAACAGCAATTGCAACGGCCCCAACCTGATCGCCCGCGATGGCTTGTGCCGCTTCAGCACCCGTGAATACATCGATCTGGTGCCACAAACCGAAAAAACCTCGTTCTTCGGCAAGACCACCGGCAAGCTTGGCGACGATCACAACGTCAACCTCGAATACTTCTGGTCGCGCAACAACAACGCCACGGCGATCGGCCCTGCGCCACTGACCGGTCTGAGCCTCGACGGCTCATCGCCCTACTACCCCGGCAATGGCATCACCCCGGCGCCAACCGATTTCGCCCTCGACCCGACGCAACCGGTCGACGTCAACTGGCGTGAAACCGCGGCCGGCCCGCGTGAATCGAAAGACCAGAACACCAGCCAGCGCTTCCTGCCCAGTTTCGATGGTCTGGTCGCCGGCTGGGATTACAACGTCGGCGCCTCGTACAACCAGAACAAAATCGTCTCCAGCGTCACCAATGGTTTTGTCAGCGATCAGGCGATGATCAATGGTCTGGCCAGCGGTCTGCTCAACCCGTTCGGCCCGCAGTCCGCCGCCGGTCAGCAGTACATCGATAACGCGGCGTACCACGGCGCCTATTCCACTGCTGTGGGCCGTGTCGCCGGTTTCGATGGTCGTATCAGTCGTGAAATCGGCGACTGGTTCGGTGCCGGCCCTTCCGGCCTGGCCCTGGGTGGTGAATACCGCAAAGAGAAATTCCACCAGGATTTCGAGTCGTTCGCTGGCGACATTCAGAGCCTCGGTATCGACCCGGCCGGCAGCGTTGAGGGTGATCGCAGCGTGAAAGCCGCCTACGCGGAAATCAACGTGCCGGTGCTCGACAGCCTCGAACTGTCCGCGGCTGTGCGTCACGACAAATACAGCGACTTCGGCAGCACCACCAACCCGAAATACTCGTTCCGTTATCAGCCGTTGAAAGAGCTGGTGGTGCGTGGCGCCTATAGCGAAGGTTTCCGTGCGCCGTCGCTGTATGAGCTGTATTCGCCGCGCAGCATCACTTTCACCCAGGGCTACTACAACGACCCGGTACTGTGTACAGGCGGCGTGGTGCAACCGGGCGGCAATGGCGGCCGTGATTGCGGTCAGCAGTTCCTCAACCAGATTGGCGGCAACGAAGATCTGGCCCCGGAGAAGGCGCGCAACGTGACCCTCGGGTTTGTGTATCAGCCGATCACCAACCTCTCGGTAGGTCTGGATTTCTGGTGGATTCACATCTCCAACCAGATCCAGCCGTTCCCGGAATCCACCGTGTTTGATCAGGCCGGTTCCTACCCGGATCGCTTCGTGCGCAACGCCGACGGCACGCTCAATTACATCGTCACCGGCAACGCCAACCTCGGCATCGTCGAAACCAACGGTGTCGATGTGTCGCTCGACTATCGCTTCCCGAACACGCCGTACGGTCAGTTCGGTCTGGGCCTGCAAGGCACCTATGTGGACGAGTACGACTTCCAGAGCACCATCAAGGGCCCGTTCACCGACAAGGTCGGCGACTTTCAGGGTGACGGCGTGATCGCCCGCTGGAAACACAACCTTACCGGCAGCTGGACCTTCGGCGCGGCGCGGGCGGCACTGACCAACCGCTTCACCACGGGTTACAACGACTACGACCGCGACACCCACGCGCGCGTGGCGTCGTATTCGGTATGGGATCTGTCGGCCGGTTACACCTTCAACAAGGTGCTGGATGTCGATGCCGGGATGAAGAACGTGTTCGACCGCAATCCACCGTTCTCCAACCAGGCCTACAACTTCCAGAGCGGCTATGACCCGCGCTACACCGACCCGCTGGGCCGCACCTTGTTTGCGCGCATGACGTACCACTTCTAACCGGAAACAGAGCACATCTCCCCCTGTGGGAGCGACCCTGCTCGCGAAAGCGGTGGATCAGCAAGAGAGATGTCGGCTGACAAGACGCCTTCGCGAGCAGGCTCGCTCCCACATTGGGTCCGTGGACTTTCAGGGATTTTCAGGAGTGACTTCATGAGTTTTTTGCGCAACATGGCGGGCCTGCTGTTAAGCAGTGCGCTGCTGTGCAACGGCACCTCGGCGCTGGCCGCTGGCAGTTATGCGCTGACGGTGTACGGCGAGGCGCCGAAGTATCCGGCGAACTTCCAGCACTTCGATTTCGTCGATCCCAAGGCACCCAAGGGCGGTTCGCTCAGTCGCGCGTCGATGGAAATCGGCCAGTACAACTACATCAGCCCGTATGCCGATCAGGGCATTTCCGTGGTGCAGGTCAACGACTGGGTGTATTCGCCACTGGCGTTCCGCTCGCTCGACGAGCCATACACCGTTTACGCACTGGTCGCGCAGCAGATCGAGCGCGACCCCGATGGACTCTGGGTGCGTTTCACCCTCAATCCAAAGGCACGCTTCGCCGACGGTACGCCGATCACTGCCGAAGACGTGCGCTACACCTTCAACCTGCTGATGACCAAGGGCAGCCTGAGTTATCGCCAGCAGTACGCCGACGTGCAGGACGTGCTGATCGAAGGCCCGCGGCAGGTGCGCTTTACCTTCAAGAACAATCTCAACCGCACCCTAGCGCTGGATCTGGCGACCATGCGTGTGGTCCCCGAGCATTGGTGGAAAACCCGCGACTTCGCCAATGGCGGCGGTTTCGAGCCACCGCTGGGCAGCGGCCCGTACCGGGTGAGCAAGGTCGACGCCGGGCGCAGCATCAGTTTTCAACGCGATCCGGACTGGTGGGGCAAAGACCTGCCGGTCAGTCGCGGCATGTACAACTTCGACACCCTCACAGTGAATTTCTACGGCGACACCGACGTCGCCCGCCAACTGCTGCAGGCCGGCGCATTCGACTACAACCGCGAGTTCTCCTCGTCCGGTTACGTGGTCGGTTACGACAGCCCGGCGTTGCGCGACGGCCGCTTGCAACAGGCGATCCTCGCCCCGGACAAACCCACCGCCGCTCAGGGCTTCGTGTTCAACCTGCAGAACCCGTTCTTCAAGGATCGCCGCGTGCGTCAGGCGATCAGCCTGCTGTGGGATTTCGAGTGGACCAACAAACAGATGATGCGCGGCTTCTACGTGCGCCAGAACAGCTTCTGGCCGAAGAGCGAAATGGCCGCCACCGCCCTGCCCGACGCCGAAGAATTGAAGATCCTCGAACCGTTGCGCGGGCAGATTCCCGACGAGGTCTTCACCGAGGTTTATCAGGCGCCGAAAACCGATGGCAGTGGCTACATCCGCGACAAACAACTGCAAGCGCTGAAGCTGCTCGCCGAGGCTGGCTGGACACCGCAACACAATCGGCTGGTCAACGCTGCGGGCGAGCCGCTGGAGTTCACCTTTCTCGACGGTCAGGGCGGCTTCGACCGCATGCTGTTGCCGTTCAAACGCACCCTCGCGCAGATCGGCATCACCCTCAATTTGCGCCGGATCGATTCAGCGCAATACGTCAACCGCCTCAACGCCCGCGACTACGACATGATCGTCGTCGCTTTCCCGCGCAGCGGCGATCCGATCGTCTCTCCCGGCCGCGAGTTGTACAGCCTGTACGCCTCGCAAAGTGCCACGCAAGTTGGCAGTTCCAACTCGATGGTGCTGGCCAATCCGGCGGTCGATCAACTGATCGACGGGCTGGTCCAGGCCAACAGCCGCGAAGCCATGGTGCATTACGCCCGCGCCCTCGACCGGGTGCTGCAATGGGGTTACTACATGATTCCCAACTACTACTCCAAAGGCACGCCGACGGTGTATCAGAACCGCTTTGGCATGCCGCCGGTGCAACCGGCCTACGACGAAGGCATCAACACCTGGTGGGAGGTATCGGCCAAGGCGCTGACCACGCAACAGATGCACAGCCAGCTTGCGGGGGGCCAGTGACATGCTGCGTTATCTGAGTCGACGTTTGCTGCTGATCATCCCGACGCTGCTGTGCATTCTGGTGGTGAATTTTCTGATTGTGCAGGCCGCGCCAGGTGGGCCGGTGGAGCAAGCCATTGCCCGCCTGCAAGGCTTCGGCGGGCACAGCATGGGCGGCGGTGGCGAGGTTGCTGCGGTTGGCGGCGCGGGCCGCAGCAGCCGTGGCCTCGATCCGGCGCTGATCGAGGAAATCAAACACCATTACGGCTTCGACAAACCGCTGCACGAACGCCTGTGGCTGATGCTGAAAAACTACGCGCAGCTGGATCTGGGCAGCAGTTTCTTTCGCGGCGCCAAGGTCACCGATCTGATTGTGCAGAAGCTGCCGGTGTCGCTGTCGCTGGGTTTGTGGGCAACGCTGATCACCTACCTGATTTCGATCCCGCTGGGCATTCGCAAAGCGATCAGGAACGGCAGCGCCTTCGATGTCTGGAGCAGCACGGCGATCATCGTCGGTTATGCGATGCCGGCGTTTCTGTTCGCGATTCTGCTGATCGTGGTGTTCGCCGGTGGCAGCTACGTCAACTGGTTCCCGGTGCAGGGGTTGGTGTCGGATAATTTCGACAGCCTGAGCACGCTGGGCAAAGTCGGCGACTACCTCTGGCACTTGGTGTTGCCGGTGACGGCGCTGGTGATTGGCGGTTTCGCCACGCTAACGATCCTGACCAAGAACAGCTTCCTCAACGAGATCAGCCGCCAGTACGTGATCACCGCGCGGGCCAAGGGTCTGACTGAGCGTCGCGTGCTCTATGGCCATGTGTTTCGCAACGCCATGTTGTTGGTGGTGGCCGGTGTGCCGTCGGCACTGATCGAGGTGTTTTTCGCCGGCTCCCTGTTGATCGAAACCATCTTCAACCTCGACGGCCTCGGGCGCATGAGCTACGAGGCGGCGGTGTCGCGCGACTACCCGGTGGTGTTCGGCGCGTTGTTCCTGTTCACCCTGTTCGGCCTGTTGATCAAGCTGATCGGCGACCTTTGCTACACCCTGCTCGACCCGCGCATCGACTTCTCGGCGAGGACTGCCTGATGTTCACTCTTTCTCCCCTTGGTCAACGTCGCATTGCGCAGTTCAAGGCCAATCGGCGCGGACGCTGGTCGTTGTGGCTGTTTATCGGACTGTGTCTGATTTGTCTGGGCGGTGAACTGATCGCCAACGACAAGCCGCTGGTGATCCGTTACCACGACGCCTTTTACTTCCCGATCCTCAGCGATTACCTGGAAACCGATTTCGGTGGCGAACTGCCGTTTCAGCCGGATTACGCCAGCAGTTACGTACACAAACTGATCGAGGATCAGGGCGGCTGGATGTTGTTTCCGCCGATCCCGTTCAGCTACGACACAGTCAATTACGACCTCAGCGAACCGGCGCCGAGTCCGCCGTCCTCGAGCAACTGGCTGGGCACCGATGATCAGGCGCGCGACGTGTTGGCGCGGGTGATTTTCGGCACGCGGATTTCGATTCTGTTTGCGCTGATTCTTACCGGCATCAGTGCGTTGATCGGCATCGTTGCCGGGGCGTTGCAGGGCTATTACGGCGGTTGGGTCGACTTGCTCGGGCAACGGGTGCTGGAGATCTGGTCGGGGTTACCGGTGCTGTACCTGCTGATCATTCTGTCCGGGTTTGTCTCGCCGAGTTTCTGGTGGTTGTTGGGGATCATGGCGCTGTTTTCCTGGCTGGCGCTGGTCGATGTGGTGCGCGCCGAGTTCCTCCGTGGACGCAATCTGGAATACGTCAAAGCCGCGCGGGCGCTGGGCCTGACCGACAACGAGCTGATGTGCCGGCACATCCTGCCCAACGCGATGACCTCCACCCTCACCTACCTGCCGTTCATTCTGACTGGTGCGATTGCGACGCTAACTGCACTGGATTTTCTTGGCTTCGGCATGCCGGCGGGTACTGCATCGCTGGGCGAGTTGATCGGTCAGGCCAAGCGCAATCTGCAAGCGCCGTGGTTGGGGCTGACGGCGTTTTTTGCCCTGGCGCTGATTTTGTCTTTGTTGGTTTTCATCGGTGAAGCCTGCCGTGATGCGTTTGATCCCCGGAGCTGACATGAACGACAACCTGATTGAAATCCGCAACTTGCGCGTTGCCTTCGTCGGACAAGAAGTGGTGCACGGTTTGAACTTGGATATTCGGCGTGGCGAATGTCTGGCACTGGTCGGTGAATCCGGCTCAGGGAAGTCGGTGACCGCACATTCGATTCTGCGTTTGTTGCCGGGCAAAAACGTCAGCAGCAGCGGCGCAATCCGCTACAACGGCGTGGATTTATTGCACGCCAGCGAGCAGCAGATGCGCGGCTTGCGCGGCAACCGCATCGCAATGATTTTTCAGGAACCGATGACTTCGCTGAACCCGCTGCACACGGTGGAAAAGCAGGTCAGCGAAGTGCTGGAAACTCATAAAGGTTTGAAGGGCCGCGCTGCACGTGAGCGGACGTTGGAGTTGCTGGAACTGGTCGGCATTCGCCAGCCGTTGCAGCGTTTGAAAGCCTATCCGCATCAGCTCTCGGGCGGTCAGCGACAACGGGTGATGATCGCCATGGCGTTGGCCAACGAACCGGAGTTGTTGATTGCTGACGAGCCGACTACAGCGCTGGATGTCACGGTGCAGCAGAAGATTCTCGAATTGCTGATCGAGTTGCAGCAACGCCTTGGCATGTCGCTGTTGCTGATCAGCCATGACCTCAATCTGGTGCGGCGCATTGCGCAACGGGTGTGCGTGATGCGTCACGGTGAGATCGTTGAGCAGGCTGATTGCGAAGCATTGTTTCGGGCGCCGCAGCATCCTTACAGTCGCTTGTTGATCGAGGCTGAGCCGAGCGGTGCGCCAGTGCCGAGTGAGTACGATCACAACCTGCTCGAAGTCGATGATTTGAAGGTGTGGTTCCCGTTGCCCAAAGCATTGTTCAGTCGCCAGCAGGATTACATCAAAGCGGTGGATGGGGTCAGTTTCACCCTGCAACGGGGCAAGACTTTGGGGATTGTCGGTGAGTCGGGTTCGGGCAAGTCGACGCTGGGTCAGGCGATCCTGCGGCTGGTCGAATCCGAGGGCAATATCCGCTTCGGCAACAAGCAACTGAGCCTGCTCAATCAGCGCTTGATGCGGCCGTTGCGCCGGCAGATTCAAGTGGTGTTTCAGGATCCGTTCGGCAGCCTCAGCCCTCGGATGTCGGTGCAGCAGATCATTGCCGAAGGCTTGCTGACTCACGGTATCGGCACCGAGTCCGAGCGGGAAGCGGCGGTGATCCGGGTGCTGGAGGAAGTCGGCCTAGATCCGCAGAGCCGTCATCGTTATCCCCATGAATTTTCCGGTGGCCAGCGCCAGCGCATTTCCATCGCCCGCGCACTGGTGCTGGAACCGGCGCTGATTCTGCTCGATGAACCGACCTCGGCGCTGGATCGTACGGTGCAGAAGCAGGTGGTGGAGTTGTTGCGGCAATTGCAGATCAGGCATGGACTGACCTACCTGTTCATCAGCCATGATCTGGCGGTGGTGCATGCGTTAGCGCATGACTTGATGGTGATCAAGGATGGCAAGGTGGTTGAGCAGGGTTCGTCGCGGGAGATTTTTGCCGCGCCGCAACACCCCTACACCCAAGAGCTGCTGAAGGCCTCCGGCCTAAAATCCGACACAAAACCCTGTGGGAGCGAGCTTGCTCGCGAAAGCGGTGGGTCAGTCACCACCTCTATAAGCTGAAAGGCCGCCTTCGCGAGCAAGCTCGCTCCCACAGGGGAAATCGGTGGGGTTGGAAATTTATTTGTCGGGCACTGCATCCAGACACCTCCGTCACGGGTAGTCCTTGTAACAGCCCTCTTCGGCTGTCAGCGGCCTACCCTTTTTTGGAGATAACACTGATGAACATCACCCAGCTGATTGGCCTCACCGGTTTGCTCGCCCTGTCCTCGACAACCTTCGCCCAGACCAGTTATCCCGACGCAATCAAAGTCCCGGATGGCCACAAGATCGCGATGGAAACCACCGGCGTCGGCGAGATCACCTACGAATGCCGTGACAAAGCCAATACCCCCGGACAGACCGAGTGGACCTTCGTCGGCCCGAAAGCGGTGCTCAATGATCGCAGCGGCAAGCAGGTCGGTACCTACTTTGGCCCACCGGCCACCTGGCAGGCCAAGGACGGTTCGAAAGTCACCGGCACGCAATTGGCCGTGGCGCCGTCGACTCCGGGCAACCTGCCCTATCAGCTGGTCAAGGCCAATCCGGCCGAGGGCAAAGGCGCGATGAGCGGCGTGAGTTACATCCAGCGGGTCGCGCTCAAGGGTGGCGTGGCGCCGGGCAGCGAATGCACAGCGGCGAACAAGGGCAAGCAGGAAGTGGTGAAGTATCAGGCCGATTACATTTTCTGGGCGGCGAACTGACTTCTGGCACCACTGATAAACCCTGTGGGAGCGAGCTTGCTCGCGAAGGCTGAGAGTCAGTCAACACAGTCTTCTCTGACCGGCCGCCTTCGCGAGCAAGCTCGCTCCCACAGTGGACAATGGGTTCTGGATGTTTGCGGAATGTAAGCTAGATTGCACGACATGCCTTTAGCCGAATCCACATTCGATTACGAAGCCCGCCTCGCTGCCTGTGCCCGTGGCGAGCGCTCGGCCCTGCGCGATTTGTATGTGCAGGAAGGCCCGCGCCTGCTCGGCGTGGCCAAGCGTCTGGTGCGTGATACGGCGCTGGCGGAGGACATCGTTCATGAGGCTTTTATCAAGATCTGGAACGGCGCGGCGCGGTTTGACCCGGCGCGCGGTTCGGCGCGTGGCTGGATGTTCAGCGTGACCCGGCATCTGGCGCTGAACCTGTTGCGCGATCACGGCCGGGAAACGCCGTTCAGTGAAACCCACGACGTGGCTGCGGACGATGACGGCTTCGACGCCCACGCGCATTCGGCGCGCATCCACCGTTGCCTGGAACAACTGGAGCCACAACGCCGCCACTGCATTCTTCACGCCTACGTCGACGGCTACAGCCACGCGCAGATTGCCGCGCGCCTCGACACGCCGCTGGGCACGGTCAAAGCGTGGATCAAGCGCAGCCTCAACGCCTTGCGGGAGTGCATGGGATGACCAGCGAATCAGCGCAAGACCGCGATGAATTGGCCGGCGAATATGTGCTCGGCACGCTTTCTTTTGAACAGCGGATCGAGGTGCAACGACGTTTGCCGAATGATCCTCAATTGCGTGCAGCAGTAGATGCCTGGGAGCGGCGCCTGCTGGAACTGACCAAGCTGGCCCCCTCGCAACAACCGTCGGCGCTGTTGTGGCCGCGCATCGAACGCAGCCTCGACCGACTCACGACAAAAGCGCCGTCAACTTCATGGTGGAACCTGCTGCCACTCTGGCGCGGGTTGAGTGCTATCGGATTGGCCGCCACGTTGATTTTGGGTTCGATCCTGTTGACCCAGACCACGCCGAAACCAAGCTTTCTGGTGGTGCTGGTCGCGCCGCAGGACAAGGCTCCGGGCTGGGTGATTCAGGCAAGCGATTCGCGGGAGATTCAGTTGATTCCGTTGGGCGTGGTTGAGGTGCCCGCTGACAAGGCACTGGAATTCTGGACCAAGGCTGACGGCTGGCAGGGGCCGGTATCGCTAGGATTGGTCAAGCCTGGGCAGGCGTTGTCGGTGCCGCTGGACAAGCTGCCGCCGCTGCAACCCAATCAGCTGTTCGAGCTGACACTTGAGGGCGCCAATGGCTCGCCGATCGGCAAACCGACCGGGCCGATCCAGGCGATCGGGCGCGCTGTCAAAGTCTTGTAACATTCCCCTGTAGGAGGCTGCCGATGGCTGCGATCTTTTGACATTTTCAAAGATCAAGATCAAAAGATCGCAGCCTGCGGCAGCTCCTACACCAACCATCATTGCTATCGATGTTCACCATCACGGCAATGAAGTTCTCATAAAAAATCTCCGGCGTAACATCGGCTCCATACCAACCAACAACACCCCGGAGCACACCATCATGAAACGCCAAACCCTTCTCGGCATCGCTTTCTCGGTCTTCGCTATCAATGCTTTCGCCGCTACCCCGGCCCACACCATGATCGCCGAAGGCGGCTCGGACAAACTGATCGAAAGCCGTGTGGCTGAAGGTGGTTCGGATCGTCTGATCGAACGCCGCGTTGCCGAAGGTGGCTCGGATCGTCTGATCGAACGTCGCGTTGCCGAAGGCGGCTCGAATCGTCTGATCGAACGTCGCGTTGCCGAAGGTGGTTCGGATCGTCTGATCGAACGTCGTGTTGCCGAAGGTGGTTCGGATCGTCTGATCGAACGTCGCGTTGCCGAAGGTGGTTCGGATCGTCTGATCGAACGCCGCGTTGCCTGAATGCATGGCTTCAAGCGCAACAACCCAGAGAAACCCGGCTGCCCTGGCCGGGTTTTTTATGTCTGTCTGATTTACCCGGCCTTGGCCATGCAGCGCTTGTAGCGCTCGTCCACACGCTTGGCAAACCATGCCGTCGTCAGTTTGCGGGTGATCTTCGGGCTCTGCAGCACGATCCCCGGCAACACCGCACGCGGCAGCTTTTTCCCCTCCGCTTGCTCCGCCAGTTCGAACATCCGCTGATAGAGCTTGGTCTCCTCGAACTCCAGGGTTTTGCCCTTCTCCAGTTGATCGCGAATGGTTGGGTTGCGCATGCCCAATGACTTGCCGAGGGTGCGTACCGCCAGTTCCGTGCCACCGGGCATGATCGAGTCGTAGCGGATCAGGTCGCCATCGAGCGCCAGTGGAATGCCTGAAGCGCGGCTCACCGCATTCTGAAATGCCGCATTGCGGCTGGCGTACCAGCCTGCGTTGAAATCGGCAAACCGGTACAACGGCTCGCGATAACTCACCGGATAACCGAGCAAATGTGCGATGCCGAAATACATGCCACCACGGCGGCTGAACACTTCGCGGCGGATCGTACCGTCTACCGGATATGGATAGTCTTTGGCGTGCTGCTCGGCAAATTCGATGCTGACCTGCATCGGCCCGCCGGTGTGCACCGGGTTGAAGCCGCCGAACAACGTGCGGCCCATCGGCACCCGGCCGATGAAGTCGTCGAAAATGCCACTGAGTTCTTTCTCACTGCGCGCCGCATTCAGGCGTTCGCTGTAGGTCTTGCCGTTGGTTGAACGCACCTGCAGAGCGCCGCTGACCAACAGGCTGGGGATGTGCACTTTAGCGGCACGTCGATCGATTTCGTCGCGGGCGATCTTGCCCAGGCCGGGCACGGTGGGATCGGCCTGAAAGGTGGATTCCTGTTCGGCAACGGCCAGCACCGAGCAGAGGTTTTGCGTGGTCGGGCTGATGTTCTGCGCGGCAAATGCGGCGTAGATATCGGTGGCCCAGCCTTGGCGATCAGCGGTCTTGGCCGGCATCAACCGTACGATCTCGGCCTTCACTTCAGCGGGCGCACGCGGCACCGGTTCCTGACTGCGCTGCCCTGCGCAACCGGCGAGCACCAGCAGTGCGGCGAGGGTGATCGGTAATTGAAAGTTGTGCATGAAGCTTCATCCAGTCCGTTGTGCCGGGTTCACCATACGTTCATGGTGTGGCGCAGGCTAGGACTGCGGTGTTCTGGCCCTGTTCCCCTGTATCGCCAATTGCCCCGAAATAGAGCTTTCCAAGACTGATGACAAACTGATTGCAAAACGTTACTGAGAAAATCTATCATTTGCACCTGGAGTCGCATTTGCGCAAGGAGTTCCCGCGCCGCCCTTATTTTTTCCAAACGGCCGCGCGCCTCCAGGAACTGAAAATGCCCACTCCAACCCGAATCGGCGTCCCGTTTCGCCCGACGCTTCTCGCCCTGCTGTGCTCTCTGACGGTCACCGCTCATGCCGCCGAGGGCGATACCAATGCGCTGGTGCTGGACGACGTCAACGTCAATGCCCAGGCCCCGACGCCGAATGCCCTACCCCCGGTTTACTCGGGTGGCCAGGTCGCCCGCGGCGGTCAACTTGGCGTGCTGGGTAATCAGGACATGATGGACGTGCCGTTCAGCGCCGCCTCCTACACCGAACAATTGATTCAGGATCAGCAGGCCGAAGACGTCGCCGACGTTCTGCTCAACGATTCGTCAGTACGTCAGGCGTCCGGTTTCGGCAACCAAGCGCAGGTCTTCATGATTCGCGGTCTGCCGCTGAACGGTGACGACATTTCCTATAACGGCCTGTACGGCGTGCTGCCCCGGCAGATCATTTCCACCGACGCGCTGGAGCGCGTGGAAGTGTTCAAAGGCCCCAATGCCTTTATCAACGGCGTGACCCCGACCGGTTCCGGCATCGGCGGTGGCGTCAACCTGCAACCGAAACGCGCCGGCGACGTGCCGCTGCGGCGTTACACCACCGACATCAACAGTGAAGGTCGCATCGGTCATCACTTCGACATCGGCCAGCGCTTCGGCGAAGACAACCGCTTCGGCGCACGGATCAACCTGTCCCAGCGCGAAGGCGACACCGGTATCGATCACGAGAACCAGCGCTCGAAACTGTTTGCCATCGGCCTCGATTATCGCGGTGATGCATTGCGCATTTCCGGCGACTTCGCCTATCAGAAAGAGCGCGTCAACGGTGGCCGCAACTCGGTCAACCTCGGCACCGCCACACACATTCCGGATGCGCCATCGGCCGACACCAACTACGCGCCGAAGTGGGGTTTCACAGAGATCGAAGACACCTTCGGCATGCTCCGCGCCGAATATGACCTGAATGACAACTGGACCGCCTACGCGGCCGGCGGCGCCAAGCACACCCGTGAAGTCGGGAATTACAACTCGACTACCCTGGTCGGTAACAACGGCGCCTCGTTCACCACCGGCTCGTTCATTCCCCACGATGAAGACAACACCAGCGTGATGGCCGGCCTCAACGGTAAATTCAACACCGGCCCGGTCAGCCACAAGCTCAACTTCGGTCTGACCGGCATTTGGGCCGAACAGCGCAGTGCCTATGATTTTGACCTGACCAAATACGCCAACAACATCTACCATCCGGTGCAAACGCCGTCGCCGGTGGGCAACTTTGCCGGCGGCAACTTGAATGATCCGGGCATCACCGGCAGGACCTTCAACCGCAGCGTGGCGATTTCCGACACCCTCGGTTTCTTCGATGATCGCCTGCTGGTTACCGCTGGCCTGCGTCGCCAGCAACTGGTGGTGCAAGGCTACAACTACGCCAGTTGGGGCAGCGGCGATCGCAAGTCGAGCTACGACGAATCGATCACCACGCCGGTCTACGGCGTGGTGTTCAAGCCGTGGGAGCACGTGTCGTTCTACGCCAACCACATCGAAGGTCTGGCCCAGGGCCCGACCTCGCCGACCAGTTCCGGCGGATTCCGTGTGACCAACGGCAACGAAGTCTATGCACCGGCACGCTCCAAGCAGACCGAAGTCGGGGTGAAAGTCGACATGGGCACTTACGGCGCGAGCCTGGGTGTTTATCGCATCGAACAGCCGAGCGATGGTTACTGCGAAATAGACAGCGCCACCACCTGCACCTACGTACGTGAAGGCGAGCAGATCAACAAAGGCGTAGAAATGAACGTGTTCGGCGAGCCGATCCAGGGCCTGCGTCTGATCAGCGGTCTGACCCTGATGGACACCGAACTGAAGAACACCCTCAATGGCGCCAACGACGGCAACCGAGCGATTGGCGTGCCGACCTTCCAGTTCAACGCCGGCGCCGACTGGGATGTGCCGGGCCTGCAAGGTGTAGCGCTGAATGCGCGGATGCTGCGCACTGGTGGCCAGTACGCGGATGCGGCGAACAACCTGAGCCTGCCGACCTGGAACCGCTTCGATGCCGGTGCGCGTTATGCGTTCAAGGTCTCGGAGAAAGACGTGACCGTGCGTCTGGGCGTGGAGAATCTGGCGAACAAGAAGTACTGGGAATCGGCTCAGGGAGGTTATCTGACCCAGGGCGAGCCGCGGGTTGCCAAGTTGTCCGGCACCATTGATTTTTAAAGCTGAAAAGCCCCTCACCCTAGCCCTCTCCCAGAGGGAGAGGGGACTGACCGTGGTGTTCTTGCAAGTTACACCGACCTGAAATATCGAGTCGAACTCAGGTCTTAAAAAACACACAAATCGGCTCCCTCTCCCTCGGGAGAGGGCTGGGGTGAGGGGCCCGGATCTACGCAGCACAACAGCCCTCCCGCCGAACACCCTAAAAGGCCCCACAGCCTCACCGCTGCGGGGCCTTTTTCCGTTTGGCCGATCAACTGGCCACCCTCTCCTGCTGATCCATACTTGCTGCACAGCAAAAGGAGGACAGGCCCATGAACCGCAGCGACGTCCTGATTATCGGCGCCGGCCCGACCGGGCTGGTGCTGGCCCTGTGGCTGAGCAAACTCGGCGTGCGCGTGCGCATCATCGATAAAACCTCCGCGCCCGGCACCACTTCGCGAGCGCTGGCGGTGCAGGCGCGCACCCTCGAGTTGTACCGCCAACTGGATCTGGCCGACACCGTAGTGCGCAACGGCCATCGGGTGGCGGCGGCGAATTTCTGGGTCAACGGCAAACCGGTTGCACAGTTACCGCTGAACCGCATCGGCGAAGGCCTGACGCCCTATGCGTTCGTCGAAATCTTCCCGCAGGATGAACATGAACGGCTGCTGATCGAGCGTCTCGAAGACTATGGCATCACGGTCGAACGCGACACGACGCTGGAAAGTTTCGAGGAAACCGGCGACGGCCTCACCGCGCATTTGCGCCTGCCCGATGGCGAGCAGGAAATCTGCCAGGCCTGTTATCTGGCTGGTTGTGACGGCGCCCGCTCAATCGTGCGCAAAGCCCTCGACAGCGGTTTTCCCGGTGGCACCTATCAGCAGATTTTCTACGTGGCCGACGTCAAGGCCAGCGGCCCGGCAATGAACGGCGAGTTGCATCTGGATCTGGATGAAGCGGACTTTCTCGCCGTGTTTCCTCTCGCCGGAGAAGGCCGCGCAAGGCTGATCGGCACCGTGCGTGACGAACGTGCGGATCGCGCCGAAACCCTGGAATTTTCCGATGTCAGCAGTCGCGCCATCGAACATCTCAAGGTGCACATCGAAGACGTGCACTGGTTCTCTACCTACCGCGTGCATCACCGCGTGGCCGAGCATTTTCGCAGTGGCCGCGCGTTTCTGCTTGGCGACGCGGCGCATGTGCACAGCCCCGCCGGCGGTCAGGGCATGAACACCGGCATTGGCGATGCGATCAATCTGGCGTGGAAACTCGCCGCCGTGCTCAGCGGCGCTGCCGAACCACGCCTGCTCGACAGCTACGAAACCGAACGCAAGGCCTTCGCCCGTCGGCTGGTGTCGACCACTGACAAAGTCTTCAGTTTCGTCACCGCCGAGGGGCGTATGGCTGATCTGCTGCGCATGCGTGTGGCACCGTTTCTGATCCCGAAAATGGCTTCGTTCGAGGCCAGTCGCGAGTTCCTTTTTCGCACCGTGTCGCAAGTCACCCTCAACTATCGCGGCATGCCGCTGAGCCAGGGCGCGGCCGGCCACGTGCATGGCGGCGATCGCTTGCCGTGGGCGCATGATGGTGAGGGGGATAATTACGAACCGCTAAGGCAACCGTGCTGGCAGGTGCATGTGTACGGCGACACCAGCGACGAAATGATCGCCTGGTGCAATGAACACCATTTACCGCTGCATGTGTTCGACTGGCGTCCGGCATTTGAAACGGCGGGATTGGGGCGTAACGGCTTTTATCTGCTGCGCCCGGATACCTATGTGGCGATTGCCGAGAACAGCGCGGATCCGAAGGTGATTGAACGCTACTTCCGCGATCACGGAATCCGGCCCTACTTCAACTGCCCCTGACCCACCACAAATCAAATGTGGGAGCGAGCCTGCTCGCGAAAGCGTCGTGTCAGTCAACACTAATGTCAGCTGACAAACCGCTTTCGCGAGCAGGCTCGCTCCCACAGGGGTAACGCGTTGGTCGTCAGATCCCGGCCAATGCCAGATCCATCGCAAAGTAAGTGAAGATCAGATCCGCACCCGCCCGCTTGATTGCGCCCAGGCTCTCACGCACCACACGATCCTCATCAATCGCCCCGGCCTGCGCACCGAACTTGATCATCGCGTACTCGCCGCTGACCTGATACGCCGACAACGGCAAGTTCGAGGCCTCGCGGATGTCGCGGATGATGTCCAGATACGCACCGGCCGGTTTGACCATCAGCGCGTCTGCGCCTTCCTGCTCGTCGAGCAGCGATTCGCGCAGGGCTTCGCGGCGGTTCATCGGGTTCATCTGATAGCTTTTGCGATCGCCTTTCAGCGCACTGCCACCGGCCTCGCGGAACGGGCCGTAGAGTGCCGAAGCAAATTTGGTCGAGTAAGCCATGATCGGAATCTGGGTGAAGCCGGCCGCATCCAGCGCCTGACGAATCGCCCGCACCTGACCGTCCATTGCAGCCGACGGCGCGATCACATCAGCACCGGCACGCGCCGCTGCCACGGCTTGTTTGCCGAGGTTGATCAGGGTCTGGTCATTGTCGACTTCATGGTTGTGCATCACGCCGCAGTGGCCGTGATCGGTGTATTCGCAGAAGCAGGTGTCGGACATCACGATCATCTCCGGCACGGCGTCTTTGGCAATGCGCGACATGCGCGAGACCAGGCCTTCTTCGCGCCAGGTGTCACTGCCGTTGCTGTCCAGATGGTGGGACACGCCGAAGGTCATCACCGACTTGATGCCGGCGCGGGCATAGCGCTCGATTTCGCTGGCCAGTTTGCGCTCGGGAATGCGCATCACCCCGGGCATGCTTTTGATCGGCACGAAGTCGTCGATTTCTTCCTCGACGAAAATCGGCAGCACCAGATCATTCAGACTGAACTCGGTTTCCTGGAACAGGCTGCGCAGGCTCGCATTGCGGCGCAGACGGCGGGGACGTGCTTCGGGGAACTGACTGGACATGGGGCCTTTCCTGAAAACGGCGGATGAGACGAAAGTCGTAGGGGGCGAAGCTTATGCCTTGCAGGGGGCGCGGTACAAACCTGGATCAATCAAGAGTGCATTACCGGGGATGCAATAATCCCAGAGAGTACCCAAATCTCCTGTAGGAGCTGCCGAAGGCTGCGATCTTTTGATCTTGCTTTTAAAAATCAACATCAAAAGATCGCAGCCTTCGGCAGCTCCTACAGGGGGATGTGTGGTGTCAGGAGGGAATGGTCAGGCCGCGAACCACCGCTGGGCGGGCGAGGAATCGCTCAAGCACACGAGTGACATTGGGGAAGTTGCTGATGCCAACCAGATCACCGGCCTCATAAAACCCGATCAAGTTACGCACCCACGGAAACGTGGCGATATCGGCGATGGTGTAACGCTCGCCCATGATCCAGTCGCGGCCTTCAAGACGAGTATTCAACACATTCAACAGACGTTTGCTTTCCTCGACATAACGATCACGCGGACGTTTGTCTTCGTAGTCCTTGCCAGCGAATTTGTTGAAGAAACCGAGCTGGCCGAACATCGGGCCGATGCCGCCCATCTGGAACATCAGCCACTGAATCGTTTCGTAGCGCAGCGCACCTTCCTGCGCCAGCAACTGGCCGCTTTTGTCGGCCAGATAAATCAGGATCGCCCCCGACTCGAACAGCGGCAGTGGCTGGTCCCCGGGGCCGTGCGGGTCGAGGATCGCCGGGATCTTGTTATTCGGGTTCAGCGAGAGAAACTCGGCGGACAACTGATCCTGGGTATCGAAAGCAACCTTGTGCGGCTCGTACGGCAGGCCGATTTCTTCGAGCATGATCGAGACTTTGACGCCGTTGGGCGTCGGCAGGGAATAGAGCTGAATCCAGTCTGGGAACTGAGCCGGCCATTTCTGGGTGATCGGGAACGCGGACAGATCGGTCATTGGAAGCATCCAGTCACAAATTAAAGGCTGATCATAATGTAGAGCGCTCGACGGCTGCGATCTTTCCGCTTGCGCTCAGCTCACATCAATCATTGCCGGTAGTGGGGAGCCGCTCATGCCCTGTTGCACTTCGATATAACGCCTGCAGGCTTTTCGCAGCAAAAACAAGACTGTCAGCATTGTTCACCGCCATCTGCGCGCGCATTTGCGGATGGACATTGAACAGCTCGACTGCCGAATGAAGATCCAGATCGTCGCCAAGCCCAAGATAGTCACTGATATAGAACAGGAAGCTATCGTGATCGTCGCCGAAGGCCTTCAGGTATTCGACCGTCAACCCACCGTGCATGATCATTTCCGACACAACACGCTCCGAAACCTCGTAAGTTTCGGTCGAATCCGCGCCCAGCAAATCGCGCAGATGGTTTTTTACATAAAAAAAATCCCCCGCGTTGGGTCCTATGGACTTGAAGCGGTCGATCCGGTTGGTGTGCAACATTTCATGGCCCAGCGACATACACAAGAGCCCGGGCTGCATGAACTTTCGATTGAGGAACAGGCGGCCGTGAAAATCTCTTTTGTACATCCATGCCGCAGCATTGTCGTTGGAATTGACGCCGAGAAACTTGGCCTCCCCCCAAACACCCTGATACTCCCTCGAAAGCGCCAGGCCTCGCGAGACTGAATCAGCGAATTGCGCGGTGACCGCTCGGTGATCGCTGCCGAAGAAGCTTTCGAAAACCTGATCGGCTTTCTGCAGTTTCAAGTCTATGGCTTGGCCGGCGTCATAAAAAATATCTTCTACCTGGCGCAGTTCCGAGCGAATGAGCTTTGCCTGTTCTGCTGTGAACTCCTTCAAACCGCGCGCGAACAGGGTGCTGCCCAATGCAGTGCCACGCTCGAACGCGTCATCGCTACCGACATGGACTCGTTGCTTGTCGATCCTGTCATTTCTTGCATCACGAATGCGTTCATCGATTTCGATGCCAGTGACATTGTCGTCGTCCGCCGCAGACCGGGCCATTTCAAGCTTCCATATTCTGCTTTGCGCATCAAAGTACAGCGGAGGTCCCGATGGCACCAATTCGGACACGAGGGTTGCTCGATACTCTCCGGTTGTTGCAGTTTGCCGCACCTGCACGATTTCGCCGGGAGCAATATCGACGTAATGACGCCCCTTGATCAGCCTCAAGCCCTGGGTATCGGCCGCCGGCAAGCTGGCCGGCGATTTCAGACGATAGTGCTCAAGTGACTCGACAGCTGAACGAACAGGCATAACCTCGGTAGGCACTATTGAAGAAGCCGTAACAGTGGCAGGCGGCATTTCTGGTTGATGGGAAGCTGACTCCTGAACTTGCTGCTCACCGAGGCGAGTGTTCTTGTTCGCCGGGCTGTCGTCGCTCAGCACACCGCTGCCTCTTTTACGCGGAGAGTTTGCGACTGTCGGCCCAGGGCCGGACGATGAGTGAATGGCGGGTTTGCGCGCAATGCCCATAAAAATCCTTTTTTGAGAGAGTTGCCCAACGAAAAAACCGGGCAAACGTCGCGATGGTCGGCGCCATTGCAACCGATCGCGAACCGCTGGGTGCGGTACATATGTACTGCACATACGTCGGGGTTTTATGTATTGCGAGGAATCAAGATCAAAAGTTCGCTGCCGCTTCGAACCGTAACATCCTGTCGCTAACCTGTGCCCAAGCCGTTGAAGTTTGCCGCTAAAGTGCCGCGCACTCGCATGGATCGAACCAAATCGGCCTCAGGGGACTCTGAGCTATGCCTTTCTCGCAAAGGAAGCTGTTCACGACAGGGAAAACACCCGGTGCTGGGAGCCCGCGGTGTAAAGGTTTGTCAGCCTTAACTGAATTTGCTGAAGAACCTTTTATTTCATGACGAACCTTATGCGTTTCGCCAAACGCTTCAAACATCGCGCGTATGTGGCCCTGCCTTCCCTGCTGGCTGTCAGTGCGCTGTTCCTGTCGCTCGAGTCCAGCGAGAGCCGCGCGCAACCGGTGGACGGCACCCAGACGCTGGTGTTCCTGCGCCACGCAGAGAAACCCGAGGGCGGTCTTGGCCAGCTCAACTGTCAGGGCCTGAACCGCGCCATCGACCTGTCGACCCTGCTGCCGGAGAAGTTCGGCAAGGCCGATTACGTGTTTGCCGCCAATCCGACGCGCAATGTCGAAGAAGGTGAGCTGGACAACTCCTACAGCTACATCCGCCCGTTGATGACCATCAGCCCCGCCGCGATCAAGCTCGGCCTGCCGGTGAACATCGAATTTTCGGCCAACGACACCAGCGATCTGGCCCGCGAACTGCTGGAAGACAAGTATCACAACTCGACGATCTACACCGCCTGGTCGCACGGCTATCTGCCGGAGTTGATCAACAAGGTGGCGGGCAAAGCAGTCGGAGAGAAACAAAACATCACCGAGGACTGGGCGGGCAACGACTTTGACTCGCTGTATGTGCTGACGCTGACCTGGCACAACGGCAAAGCCAGTTTGCAGAGCCACAGCTACAAGCAGGGACTGGATAACGGCAAAGACACCTGCCCGACCTGATTGCTGTGTAGTCTGACCAGGCCCTTTCGCGAGCAGGCTCGCTCCCGCATTCAATCTGTGTTGAATACAAATCCCCTGTGGGAGCGAGCTTGCTCGCGAAAACGCCAGCCGCCACAACCTCAAACCTTCTGGCTGGCCCGCTCACGCAAATACTCGAGCACCGCCCCACGCTCCCCGGCAAACTCGATCCGCCCGCCCTTCTTCTCGCGCTGAAACACATACATCGGGTCGTAGTACTCACGCAGCAACCCTTCGATCCAGCCGCGATGCAAGTCCACCGCGCCGCTGCGACCCTGCTCCGCCAAGGCGTCCTCCATCAAAACCAGCATCCGTCGATGGCGCTCGCCGCCCAGCCGCTTCTGCACGTTGTTCAGACTTTCCAACAGGCGTTCAGAGAACAAAGTGAAGCCCTCTTCACCGTGCACCGCAGCAAATTCTGCCGACAGATCCACCACGTAATCACGCAAAATTCGCTCGACGCGATCGGCAAAACTGTCTTCCAGCCAGACCATCGGGTATTGCTGCATGCCCTGATACAACGGCAGCGGCAAGGCGCAACTGCCGACCACCCGGCTCTCGTCCTCCAGCACAAACTGCGTGATACCCGCGTCGCGTTTCTTGAGGATGTCTATGGCCAGGCGGTTTTCAAAATCGATGTTCGACGGCTGCCCGGTGGCACGCTTGCCAAAGCTGGAGCCGCGATGGTTGGCGTGCCCTTCAAGGTCCAGGCCGTTTTGCAGTTGCACCAGCACTTCGGTCTTGCCAGTGCCGGTCATGCCGCCGAGCAAAACGAAATCACACTGGGCGATGGCCTGTTCAAGGGTATCGATGAGGAAGTTGCGCATCGCCTTGTAACCGCCAGCCACACGCGGATAGTCGATACCCGCCTCGTCACGCAGCCATTGCTGGGTGATCTGCGAGCGCAAGCCGCCACGAAAACAATAGAGATAACCCTCAGGATGGGTGCGGGCAAAATCGGCCCATGCCTGGATGCGCTCGGCTTTCACCGTGCCCGAGACCAATTGATGGCCCAACTCGATGGCCGCCTGCTGACCGTGCTGTTTGTAGCAGGTGCCGATCTTCTGCCGCTCGACATCGTTCATCAGCGGCAGGTTGATCACGCCGGGAAACGCCCCCTTGTAAAACTCGATCGGCGCGCGGGCATCCATCAGCGGCCGGTCGTTGAGAAAAATGTCACGGTAGTCAGTGCAGTCGCGGAGCATCAATTCACCTCGACTGCGTTCGTCTGTCGCTCAACCAGTTCGCCGATTGGCGCAAGGTTCAGGCCCAGCTCGGCGGCGACGGCGAGGAACTCTTCATTGCCTTCAGGCGTGACGGCGATCAGCAGACCACCGCTGGTTTGCGGGTCGCAGAGCACGCGTTTGTGCAGTTCCTGCACGCGGCCAACCTTGCTCGCGTAGCTGTCGAAGTTGCGCAGCGTACCGCCGGGTACACAGCCCTGATCGAGGTAATACTCGACGCTGTCCAGACGCGGTACGCGGTCATAGGCGATGCGCGCGGTCAGCTGGCTGCCGTCCGCCATTTCCACCAGATGCCCGAGCAGGCCGAAACCGGTGACGTCAGTCATCGCTGTAACGCCGCTGAGTTTGCCGAAGCGGCTGCCGGGTTTGTTCAGGGTGCACATCCAGTCGCGGGCCACACCGACGTCGGCGGCGCGCAATTTGCCCTTCTTCTCGGCGGTGGTAAGGATGCCGATACCCAACGGTTTGGTCAGGTACAACAGGCAACCGGCGGTGGCGGTGTCGTTGCGCTTCATGTGGCGCTTTTCCACCAGACCGGTGACCGCGAGGCCGAAAATCGGTTCCGGCGCATCAATCGAATGCCCGCCGGCCAGCGCAATGCCCGCCGCGTCGCACACGGCACGGCCGCCGCGAATTACTTCACGCGCCACTTCCGGCGCCAGCACATTGACTGGCCAGCCGAGAATCGCGATGGCCATCAGCGGATCACCGCCCATTGCATAGATGTCACTGATCGCATTGGTCGCGGCGATGCGGCCGAAGTCGAACGGGTCGTCGACGATCGGCATGAAAAAGTCCGTGGTCGACACCACGCCGCGCTCGGCATCGATCTCGTACACCGCCGCGTCATCGCGTGAGGCATTGCCGACCCACAGTTTCGGATCAAGGTTCTGGGCACCGCTGCCGGCCAGAATCACTTCCAGCACCTGCGGGGAAATCTTGCAGCCGCAACCGGCGCCGTGGCTGTATTGGGTCAGACGAATCGGCTCGCTCATGGGGGAGTCTCAGGCTGTTGATGGGGGCGATTCTAGCAGAGCGCGAGGCAGCAGATTTTTGCACTGACTGAGCGGCCCCTTCGCGAGCAGGCTCGCTCCCACATTTGCCCCGCACTCCCCTGTGGGAGCGAGCCTGCTCGCGAAGGCAATCGAACAGTCAACACAAGCATCGGGTTGCCAAAGAATTTGCAGGCAAAAAAAACCGCCCTTACGGGCGGCTAAAAGTGCTTCGACCCTAAATCAGAAGCCAAGGCTGAAGCTGATGGTCATCGCATGGTCGTTGCTGTCGTTCGACAGTTGTCCGGAATAGCCGACCCCGAGTTTGCCGGTCGGGCTGATCTGGAAGTCGACTCCCGCTTCAACGATGGCGCTGTCCTTGGCGATCGGCACACCTTGGGTGCTGAACGAGGCGCCGCCGTCGATGAAGGTCAGATCAGCGTCAGGCTTGGTATCACCAAAGGCATGGCGCCAGCCGATGGCCGCGCGCGGGGTGAATTGCCCGCCGTTGGCCAGGGTGATGACTTTGCCGGCGCGCACGCCTAGGGTCGAGAAGGTGATGTCCTGATCGGCATCCGCTTCCAGGCGCCCTACTCCGCCTTTTTCCTTGGCTTTGTCGGTGTCGTAGTTGACGTAGGCCAGACCGGCGAACGGCTCAAGGGCAATGCCACCGGCTTCAATGGTGTAACCGACTTCACCGAACACCTGCGCGCTGCGCGCATCGTAATTGGCCTTCAGGCGGTCGTTGTAGCTGCCGACGCTGACATTGCGTTTGGTCTCGATGTCGTGCCAGCTGTAAGCAGCGCCGAGGCGCACCGCCAGTGCATCGAACTGCGAGTTGAGGTACGCCGCCAGGTGGTAGCTTTCGACGGTGGCATCCGAGCGACGGTCATGGGCATCGAGATCGCTGCGGGTGTAACCGGCAGCCATGCCCACGCGCCACTGGTCATCGAGTTGCTTGTCGGTGCCGAGCATGAAGCCGCTGAGGTTACGGTCGAGTTTCGCCGCGTTACTGTCGCCATCCGACTCGCCCCACGCGCCGAGTGCCCGCGCCCAGCCGACCATCTCGCCGTGGCAACCGTTACTGCTCAGTTGATTGCCACTTGGCGCCAAGGCACGGCGTGGATCGTCCGCCGCGCTGCACGACGGTTGGCGCATACGGTCGTTGACCGCGTCGCGTACGTAACGCGAATCCTCAAGGATGGCGCTGGCGGTGCTGGCGTGGATCTCACCGGACAGGCTGTCGAAGGCATTACGCGCACCGGCGACACTGAGGTTGACGATCTCGTTCTGCAACGCCGCACCGGCCGGGCCGTTGTTCGACAGCGCGGTGGCGGTTCTGAACTGGTTGCCGGTGGCGGCGACATCGGCAAAGGAATTGCCGTTGCGACTGACCACCAGGTTCACAGCGTTGGTGTCGTACACCAGTGCGGTATTGAGGAACGCGTATTGCGGCAGGTCTGCGGCGCTGAAGGTGCCGTTGATACCGCCGCCCGCGGTGATCAGCGAGTACGTGGTGTTGCCGGTGAACGGGGCCAGCGAGTTCACTTGCAAGCCGCCGCCCAGCGTTGCCGTGCCGCCGACTGCCAGTGGCGTGGCGGTTGGCGAACTGACCGTCAGCGCCAGCACACCGTCGCTAGCGTTGGTCAGGTTACCGGCCACGCTCAGGGTGCCCGCTTCGGAGCCCGAGGCGACAACGCCATGGTTGACCACCGAACCGACGCTGCCGTTACCGCTCAGGCCGGCTCCGTTAGCCACGGTGACTTGCCCGCCCAGCGAGGCGCGCGCCGCACGGCTGCCGACTTGCAGCACGCCTTGATCGACCGCGACCGTGCCGCTGAACGGATTATCACCGGTCAACAGCAAGGTGCCGGTACCGCGTTTAAGCATCGCGCCAAGCCCGCGCAACGATCCGTTGAACTGACCGTTGAAGTTCTGCAAGAAGAGCAGCGATGCGTTGTTGAGGATATTGCCCTGCAGGCTGGTGGTGTTACCGACCAGCGTACCGCCGCTGACCGTGGTGCCACCGCTGTAGGTGTTGGCGCCGCTCAATACCAGCGTGCCGGAATCAAGCTTCTCGATACCACCTGTGCCCACCAGCGGCGCGGAGATTTCCGCACTCGCGCCGGCGTTGACGCGCACCGGTGCAAGGCTGCCGTCCGCGCCGTTGACCGGGGTCAGCGTACCGCCAGCCCCCGGAACCAGGCTGTAGCCGCCGGAGAGGAATTGCAGGCCGGTGAAGTTCTGGTTGCCCTGCACAGTAACCGTACCCGCCTGACCGCCGAACACCGCGAACTGACCATTTGAAGCCAGGGCCTGAGTACCGCTCGGATCGGTCCAGTTGGTGCCTGGCCCCCATACACCACTGCCGCCACCGATGCTGCCGTCCGGATTGGTGGTGCCACCGTTCCAGAACTGCACCTCACCCGGGGTGCCTTGCACCAGCAGATTGATCTGATTGGCGATGGCGGTTTGCAGAGTCAGATTGGCTGCCGACACCGGCAGGCTGCCATACACCAGACCGTTGTCGGTCAGGCTGCCGCCATAGCTGAACAGTTGATAAACCCCGGTGCCGAAGCCGCCGGCATTGCTGATATTCAACGTACCGTCGAGGGTCAGGTTGCCGGCGACATTGACCACCGTGGTCGAACTGGTTGCCGAGCCGAGGCTGAAGTCCAGATTGGTTCCCGAGGACAACGCCAGTGAACCGACCGACAACGGCGTCGCGGTGCCGCCACCGGCCAGCGTCGCACCGTCGGCCAGTTGCACAGCGCCGCCGAGCTGGCCGCCACCACCGATGCTTGCGCCGCTGGCGACATTGACGTTGCCGCTGTTGAGCACACCGTTGACAATCAGATCACCGGCCTGCACCGAGGTGTTGCCGGTGAAGGTGTTGTTGCCGGTCAGGAGCAACTGGCCGCTGCCGGTTTTGTTCAGCGTACCGGCGCCGGTAAGGTTGCCGGTGTAGCTGCCATCGGCGTTCTGTTCGAAGGTCAGCGTCGCGTTGTTGACGATCGCACCTTGCAGGCTGCTGGTGTCACCGCGCGTAGTGCCGGCATTCAACGTGGTACCGCCGCTGTAGGTGTTAGCGCCGCTGAGCACGAGATCACCGGCACCGTTTTTCACCAGACTGCCGGTGCCGGTCAGAGCACCGATCAGCGTGGTGTTCTGATTGCCGGCCAGGGTCAGTTGCGCGCCAAGGTTGACGGCGTTGGCCAGTTGCAGCGCCGAGGTGCTGTCGAGGGTGCCGCTGCCGGTCACGTTGAGTGCGCCGCTGCTGAGTGCACTGTTGTTGCCGAGAATCAGCGTGCCGCCGGCGAGCTGAGTGCCGCCGCTGTAGGTGTTGCTGCCGTTGAGGGTCAGGCTCGATGCGCCGGCCTTGATCAGGCTGCCGCTGCCGCTGACCACGCCGCCGAGGGTCAAGGCGTTGGAACCGGCAACGGTCAAACCACCGTTGACGACCACGTCGTTGCTCAGACTGATGGCCGCGTTGCTGTCCAGCGCTGTGCCGTCAGCAGCAGTCAACACGCCAGTGCCGAGCGCCGCGTTGTTGCCGACCACAATCTTGCCGCCATTGAGCGCGGTACCGCCGGTGTAGCCGTTGGCCGCGTTGAGCACCAGCGTACCCGTGTCGTATTTGCCCAGCGTGCCGCTGCCGTTCAGCGCGACACCAACGGTTGCCGTGGCGTTCGGGTCAACTCGCACCGTGGCATTGCCCAGCGAACCGTTGACCAGGTTCAGGGAACCCGCCGTGCCATTCACCAGGCTATAGCCGTCAGTGACGAACTGCATGCCGGTGATGGTTTGTGCGCCATTGACAGTGACCGTGCCGGCCGCGCCCTGGAACACCGCAAAGCTGTTGGTCCAGGCCTGGTTGGTGGTGCCGTTGACGTCAGTCCAGTTGGTGGTGCCGGTGCCCCAGGTGCCGCTGCCGCCCTCAACCGAACCGTTGGCCACCAGTTGATTGCCGTCCCAGAACTGCACGGTGACGCCCGGTGCTGTCACCAACAGGTTGATCTGATTGGCCAGTGCGGTTTGCAGTGTCAGATCGCCCGGGCTGACGCTGCCCGGCAGGGTGCCGAAGAGCATGCCGTTGTCGGTCAGGCCGCCGGTGTAGTCGATCAGGCGATACACACCGCTGCCAAAACCACCGATGTCACTGACGTTGAGGGTGCCGTCGAGGGTCAGGTTGCCGCCGACATTAACCAGTGCATTGCCGCCACCGGACACCGGTGTACCGAGGCCGACGTCGAAGTTGGAGTTGCCGTTGAACAGCAGCGAACTGACGCTCAGCGTACTGCCGGTGACGCCCGCCAGATGACCGCCATCGGCCACCGTCACGGCACCGGTCAGGGTGCCGCTGCCGCCGAGGGTGCCGCCGTTGTTGACCAGCACATTGCCGCTGGCCAGCGAACCGTTGACCTGCAACGTGCCGGCGTTGACGCTGGTGTCGCCAGTCAGGTCGCTGATGCCGCTGAGGGTCAGCGTGCCGCTGCCGAGTTTGCTCAGGCTGCCGTCGCCGCTGAGGATGCCGGCGAAGGTGCTGCTGACATTGTTGCCGCCGAGGCTCAACGTATTGCCCGTGCCGATCAGTGCAGTACCGCTGCCAGTTAGGCTGGCAAGGCTGCCCGAAGCACCGAGATTCAACGCCGCACCGCCTGCGAGATTGACCGTGGCGTTATTGCCCAGCGCTGCGCCACTCAGCGCGGTCAGGCTGCCGGACGCCACATCGAACGTGCCGCTGAAGGTGTTGTTGCCGCTCAGTGTCACGTCGGCCAGACCGTTCTTGGTCACCGTGCCGGCGCCGGCGATCACGCCGCCGAGGGTCAGGTTGTTGTTACCGGCCAGGGCCAGATTGGCATTGACGTTCAGGTTGTTGGCCAGCACCAGTGGCGCGGAGTTGTCGAGGGTCGAAGCGCCGGCCACGGTCAGCGCGCCGCTGCCCAGAGCGCCGCCAGTGCCAAGGGTCAGCGTACCGGCATTCAGTGTGGTGCCGCCGGAGTAAGTATTGATGCCATTGAGCGTCAGGTTCGACGCGCCGTCCTTGATCAGCCCACCCGCGCCGCTGACGACGCCCGCGAGGGTCAGGTTGTTGCTACCGGTGTTGCTCAGATTGGCGTTGAGCACGACGTTGTTGCCCAGGCTCAGCGCGCTATTGCTGTCCAGCGCCGAGGCGCCGGCCACGGTCAGGTTGCCCAGGCCCAGCGCCGAGTTGCTGCCGGCGGTCAGGGTGCCGGCGTTGAGGGTGGTGCCGCCGAGGAAGTTGTTGTTGCCGCTGAGGGTCAGGTTGGCTGCGCCGTTTTTGCTCAGGCTGCCAGCGCCGTTGACCGTGCCGGCCAGGGTCAGATCCGCCGTGCCGCCGATGCCGAGATTGCCGGCCAGGTTGACCGCGTTGTTTACCGAAACCGCAGTGCTCGCATCCAGCGTGGTGCCGCCCGCCGCGTTCAACGTGCCGGAGCCCAGCGCCGAGTTCGACGCCAGAATCAGTCCGCCGGCATTCAGTGCCACCGGCCCGAGGAAGGCGTTGTTGCCGCCGAGGGTCAGGTTCGCCGTGCCGGTTTTGATCAGGCCGCCGGTGCCGCCAATCACGCCGTTGAGGGTCAGTGCATTGCTGCCGACCACGGTGAGGTTACCGTTGAGCGTCGCGGCGTTGGCCAGTGTCACCGCTGCGTTGCTGTCCAGTTGCGTACCGGCATTCGCCGTCAACGTGCCGGTGCCGAGCGCGGTGTTGCTGCCGACGATGATCTTGCCGCCATCCAGTTGCGTGCCGCCGGTATAAGTGTTGGCACCACCGAGCACCAAGGTGCCGGCGTCGAGTTTGTTGAGGATGCCGCTGCCATCGATATTGGCATTGATGGTCGCCGTCACACCCGGATCGACGCGCAACGAAGTGGTGCCGCCAGTGCCGTTGACCGCCGTGAGTTGCCCCGCTGCACCGTTGACCACGTTGTAGCCATCGGTGAGGAATTGCATGCCGGTGAATGCTTGCGTACCGTTCACCGTCACGGTGCCGGCGGTGCCTTGGAACACCGCAAAGTCGCCGGCCCACGGCTGGTTGACCAAACCGTTGGCGTCGGTCCAGTTGGTACCGACCGCGTTCCACGTGCCGCTGCCGCCATCGACCACGCCGTTGGCGATGGTCTGGCTGCCGTCCCAGTAACGGATGTTGACGTTCGGCGCCGACACTTGAATGTTGATCTGATTGGCCACGCCGGTCTGCACCAGCAGATCGCCGAGGCCATAACCGACCGGCACGCTGGCGACATCCAGGCCGAGGTTGGTCAGGGCACCGGTGTAGTTGAACAGGCGATACACGCCGACGCCGAAACCGCCGGCATCGCTGACATTAAGATTGCCGTCGAGGGTGAGGTTGCCACCGACATTCATCAGCGACGCGGTCGACGGTGTGCCCAGTGCCACATCAACGTTGCTGCCGGCGCCGAGAGTCAGAGCACTTGCCGACAAGGTGTTGCCCGACGACAACGCCAGATGCCCACCGTTGTTGATGTTGACCGCGCCGAGCGCCGAGCCGGTACCGGTCAGGGTGCCGCCGGTATTGACGTTGAGTTGAGCACTGCCCAGCGAACCACTGAGGTTCACGATACCGCCATCGATCGCGGTGTTGCCGGTAATGCCGTTGATGCCAGTGAGGTTCAAAGTGCCGGTGCCGACTTTGACCAGGCCGCCGCTGCCGCTGAGATCGCCGTCGAAGGTACTGGTGACGTTGCCGCTGCCGACGGTCAGGGTGTTGCTGCCGGTCAGTTGCACACTGCCGCTGCCGGTCAGTGCGCCGAGACTGGCATCGCTGCCCAGATTCAGCCCGGCGCCGGCGCTGATGTTGACGCCGGCGGTATTGCCCAGCGCGTTGCTGTTGAGGGTGGTGACGCTGCCCGAGACGATGTTCAGCGCACCGGTAAAGGTGTTGCTGCCAGCGAGGGTCAGATCCGACAGACCGTTTTTGGTCAGGCTGCCAGCGCCGTCGATGATGCCGTTCAAACTCAAATCGTTGTTGCCGGCAACGGTCAGGCCGGCGTTGAGCGTGATCGCATTACCGATGCCGAACGAGGCGCTGTTATCCAAAGTCGCCGCGCCACCGACGACCAACGCGCCGCTGCCCAGACCGTTGGCATTGCCCAGAGTCAGCGTACCGGCATTGAGCGTGGTGCCGCCGCTGAAAGTGTTGTTGCCGTTGAGAGTCAGGTTGGCAGCGCCGTCCTTGATCAACTGGCCGGTGCCGCTGGTGATGCCGCCGAGGGTGAGATTCTGCGTGCCACCCACGGTCAGCGCGGCATTCAATGCGACCGCGTTGTTGAGGCTGACCAGCGGCGAGTTGCTGTCCAGCGTTGCGGCGCCAGCGACGGTCAATGCCCCGGAACCCAGCGCCGAACTGTTGCCGACGGTCAGGGTGCCGGCGTTCAGCGTGGTGCCGCCGAGGTAGTTGTTGGCGGCGTTGAGAATCAGATTGGCCGCGCCGTCTTTCACCAGACTGCCAGCGCCGCTGACCAGACCGGTCAGGGTCATATTCGCCGTGCCGCCGATGTTCAAGGCACCGGCGAGTGCCACGGCATTGTTCAGGCTGACCGCCGTGTTGGCGTCCAGCGTGGTGTTGGCCGCTGCGTTCAACGTACCGGAGCCCAACGCGGTATTGCTGCCGACGGTCAGTTTGCCGGTGTTCAACGCGGTGTTGCCAAAATAAGTGTTGGCGCCATTGAGGGTCAGGTCGGCAGCGCCGTTCTTGGTCAGTCCACCGATACCGGCGACTACGCCGCCGAGGGTCAGCGCATTGCTGCCGCCCAAGGTCAGGGTGCCGGCGAGGTTGACGTTATTGGCCAGGGTGGCGGCGGTGCTGGCATCGAGGGTGGTGCCGTTCGAGGCGTTGAGTGTTCCGGTGCCGAGGGCGGTGCTGGAACCGACAATCAGCGAACCGGCATTCAGTGCGGTGGTGCCGGTGTAGGTGTTGTTGCCGTTGAGGGTCAGGCTCGATGCGCCGGTCTTGATCAAGCCGTTGCCGCCACTGATTACCCCGCCGAGGGTCAGCGCATTGGCGCCGCCTGCGGTGAGGTTGGCGTTGAGGATCACATTGTTGTTCAGCGTCACCGCCGTACTGCTGTTGAGCGTGCCCGCACCTTCCACCGACAAGGCGCCGGTGCCCAGTGCTGCGCCGTTGCCGACGGTCAGGCTGCCGGCATTCAGCGTGGTGCCGCCGCTGTAGGTGTTGCTGCCGTTGAGCGTGAGGTTGGCGGCGCCGTTTTTCACCAGTTGGCTGGCGCCGCTGATCACTCCGCCGAGGGTCAGCGCGTTGCTGCCGCCAATGCCCAGGCTGTTGTTGAGAATGACCGCGTTGTTGAGTGTCACCGCCGCATTGCTGTCGAGGCTGGCCACGCCGCCAACGGTGATATTGCCGCTGCCGAGCGCCGCGTTGGCACCCGCCGTGATCGTGCCAGCGTTCAACGCGACGGCACCGAGGAAGGTGTTGGCGCCGTTGAGAATCAGGTTGGCCGCGCCGTTTTTGGTCAGCCCGCCGCTGCCGCTGACAATCCCGCCGAGGGTCAGGTTAGCGCTGCCACCGACGGTGAGGTTGCCGCCGAGCGAAACCGCGTTGGTCAGCGCCACCGCCGTGCTGGCATCCAGCGTAGTGCCTGCCGCCGTGGTCAAGGCACCCGTGCCCAGCGCGGTGTTGGAACCGACAATCAGCGTACCGGCGTTAAGCGCAGTACCGCCAGAGAAGGTGTTGTTGCCACTGAGGCTGAGGTTCGCGGTGCCGTTTTTGATCAGATTGCCGGTGCCGCTGATGACGCCGCTCAGGCCCAATGCCTGCGTGCCGCCAAGGGTCAAATCGCCTGCCAACGCGACGGCGTTGGCCAGGGTCACCGCCGTGGTCGCATCCAGCGTGGTGCCCGCCGCCGCATTCAGCGCGCCAGTCCCCAGCGCGGTGTTGCTGCCAACGAACAGGCTGCCGGCATTGAGCAGCGTGTTGCCACTGTTGGTGTTGTTGCCGATCAACGTCAGGCTGGCACTGCCGGATTTGGTGATACCGCCGGTGCCGGACAACACGCCACCGAGGGTCAGGGCATTGCTGCCGAGCACGTTGAGCGCGCCGGTCATCGCGATGTTGTTGGCCAGAGTGACGTTGGCGGTGCTGTCGAGACTGGTGCCGGCGGCGGTGTTCAGTGCACCGCTGCCCAGCGAGTTGTTGTTGGTCACCAGCAGACTGCCGGCGCTGAGGGTGGTGGTGCCGGTGAAACCGCTGTTGGCACCGCTGACGGTCAGGCTGCCGCTGCCGGTTTTGGTCAAACCACTGCTGCCGCTGATCAAGCCGCCTAGGGTCAGCGCGCCGGTGCCGCCGGCGGTCAAGGTGCCGCCGAGGCTGATGGCGTTGGCCAGGCTGATCGTGCCCGGTGAGCTCAGCGTTGTCGCGCCGGTCACATTGAGCGTGCCGGTGCTGAACGCCTGATTGTTGCCCAACTGCACCGTGCCGCCATTGAGCGTGGTGTTGCCCAGATAGGTGTTGGCGGCGCTGAGATTAAGCTGGCCGGTACCGGCCTTGGTGAAACCGCCGCTGCCGGAAATCACCCCGCTCAGGGTGGTGGCGTTGCCGCCTTGTACCGTGACGCCGCCGGCACCGAGGGAAATCAGATTGCTGATGTTCAACCCGGCATTGCTGGCCTGCAGAGTCCCGCCGTTGGAGGTGATTACGCCGCTGCCGAAGGTGGCGTTGTTGTTGAAATTCGCGATACCGCCGTTGAGCGTGGTCGCGCCGCTGACCAATGGCCCCTGCAAGGTCCAGGTGCCGCTGTTGAGGGTCAGGTTGTTGAAGTTGATGTAGGTGGCGCTCGATGCCGTGCCAGTCCCGGTGATACCGCCGCCGACGCCAGCCGGGTTTTGCAGGATCAGGCTGTTGGTGCCGCCAGCACCGCCATCCACCGTACCGGTCGGGGCGAAGGTCAAGTTGATGCCGATCAAACCGCCGAGGCCGACGCTGATCTGTACACCGTCACCGACGTTGACGCTGGAGCCGGTCACCGCAGTGAAGGTGTTGGTGCTCGCCGCGCCCATCGACACACCGCCGGTAATCGCACCGGCGTTGGTGAAGGTGTTGCCCGCCGCCGAGGTTTCGAACGCGATCCGGCCGTTGATGACACCAGTGCTGCTGTTGGTCATGTTGACCTGCGAGCCACCGTAAACGCCGACTACCGGAGTGTCGGCCAAGGTGATGCCGCCGATCGAGAGTCCGGTCGAGGTGATGGTGCCGTTGTTGGTGATGCTGGTGGTGCCGGTTGCCGCGTTGTTAACCGAAAGGGCCAGGCCGTCGATGCTGGTCAGGTTGAGCCCGAGCAGCATGCCCGTACCACGGATGATCCCGCTGGCGTTATTGAGCACACTGACCGTGCTCGTTGCACCAGTGCCGATGAACGCGCCGCCGCTCAACACCGAGACCAGGCCAAGCAGCGCCGGGTCAATCGTGCCGGAGTTGTTCAGCGAGATATTCACCCCGGTCAGGTCCATTACGTGGCCGCCGAGGGTCGCGTTCATCTGCGCGCCGCTGTTGACGTTGACCGTCAAACCACTGGTGGCGCTGGAGAAATTGTTGAGAAACAGCGGCAGGCTCGGCACGCCGGTACAGGTCACCGTCGAACCCGCCGTGGAGCACGTGGCCAACGCAGGTGCGCTGACGCCGCCGAACAACAGCCCGGCGACACTCAGATGCACAGCAAGGGAAAGAGGGGAAAAGCGCGAAACGAGGGCGACACCAAACCTTGCTTCCACGGGCTACTCCTTGTCGTGGCCAATTTCTTCCTTGAAGGCGCGCAGAGCCGTGCTTATTCCACACGCGAATCAAGACTGCGACGGTCATCACAAAACCGCTGATTGGGAACAAAGCTAGTAGACGCCCGGCAATGGGGCACGGATTAAATGGTGTTAATACTTTAATACTAGAGGGGTCTGGAATCAGGGTTTCGGCCCGTATCCATTGACTGTGAAGAGGTTAAGAACTGTGGGAGCGAGCTTGCTCGCGAATGCGTTGTGTCAGCTTGCGGATACTTTTCTGATACCCCGCCTTTGCGAGCAAGCTCGCTCCCACAGGGAACTGTAGGGTCCGCAAACCCGCGCCTGACCGATCCATCAGGAAATACTGAAAAAGGACAGATTTTTCAGCCCATTGAAGGTTTTGGTACGCCTTGTGCAAACGTTTGCGTAACCTCAATCCCAACGTTTTCGTAACAAAACCGTACAAGCCCACGGAACACGGGCCTCGATCCGCAAAAAAAGGACTTTGAATGCCCATCGCATGCCCTTTTCGCGCACCGTTTGCGCGCACGCTCGCTGTTTCCCTGCTACTGACCGGCGTTACCGGAGTTCTCAGCCACAGCGTTCTGGCGCAACCGGCGCCAGCCGAAGAATCCGCCCAGGGCGAAGCCCTCAGCCCCGAAGCCAGTCCGCCGAAAAAAGGTGCCTATCTGTCGGACTGGTACAACCAGGACTTGATGCTGATCGGCAGCAAAGACATCAGCTTCGGCCCGCAACCGGCCGATGACATCTATCTGGAATACGAGTACTTCGGCCGCAAAGGTCCGTTCGAACTGTACGGCTACATCGACATCCCAAAGATCTTCAACATTGGCAACAGCCACGACAAAGGCGTATGGGATCACGGCTCACCGGTGTTCATGGAACACGAACCGCGTATCTCCATTGATTACCTCGCCGGCCGCAGCCTGGCCATCGGTCCGTTCAAGGAATGGTACGTGGCGTTCGACTGGATCTACGACCACGGCAGCCGCAAAGAGAACCGCGCCAACACGCTGTACAGCGGTTTCGGCACCGACATCGACACCCATTCGCGGGTCAATCTGTCGGCCAACCTTTACGGTCGCTATCAGTGGGAAAACTACGGTGCCAGCAACGAATACTCGTGGGACGGCTACCGCGCACAACTGAAGTACATCGTGCCGATCGACAAATTCAGCAACGGCGCGTCGCTGACTTACATCGGCTTCACCAACTTCGATTTCGGCTCGGACATCCATAAGGACAACCCGGCACGCACGGCCAATGCGACGGTGGCGACCAACGTCCTGCTCTACTCGTTCACGCACCTGCGCTTCACCCTGGTCGGCCGTTATTTCCACAACGGCGGCAACTGGGAAGATGGCAGCGAGCTGAATTTTGGCGACGGTAATTTCCGTGCGCGTTCCAATGGCTGGGGTTACTACGCCGGCGTCGGTTATCAGTTCTGAATCAAGGAGTTTTCCATGCAAGCAATGATGCGTTTGACCATGGCCGGTGCGGCCCTGCTCTCCTCCACCGCGTGGGCGGCCGAGGCGCCGATGCAACCCAAAGTCGTGTTGATCACCATGTTCGCCCCTGAGGCGCAGCACTGGATTGATCGTCTTGAACTGAAACAGGAAATCCGCGTGCCGGGCCTGTCCGCCGAGTACCCGAGCATTCGCTGCAACACACAGCAGGTGTGCCTGCTGACCACCGGCATGGGCCAGACCAACGCCGCCGCCTCGACTCTGGCATTGGCCTTGTCGCCGAAATTCGACCTGCGCAAAAGTTACTTCCTGATCGCTGGCATTGCCGGGATCAGCCCGAAACACGGAACCATCGGCACGGCTGCGTGGGCGCATTATCTGGTGGAATTCGGCACGCAATGGGAGATCGATTCACGTGATGCGCCGTCGACCTGGCCGACCGGCTACCTGGGCATCAATACCAAGGGTCCGAACGAAAAACCTCCGCTGGACTACAAGACCGAAGTCTTCGAACTCAACCCGAAACTGCAGGCCAAGGCCTTCGCCCTGAGCCACAAGGTCGAACTGAGCGAAAGCAAGGAGTCCGCCGCGTGGCGCCTGAAATACCCGGCAGCTCCGGCCAACCAGCCGCCGGTGGTGACGCGCTGCGACACACTGGCGGGCAACACCTGGTTTTCCGGCACGCGACTGAGCGAACGGGCCGAGGTCTGGACCAAATTACTGACCGACAACAAGGGCGAATACTGTACGACGCAGCAGGAAGACAACTCGACCTATGAGGCTCTGCTGCGCGCCAGTCGCGAAGGTCTGGTCGATGTGCAACGTCTGGCCGTAGTGCGCGCCGGCTCAGATTTCGACCGTCCTGAGCCGGGCGGCAGTGAAGTGGACAACTTGCTCAAGTACGCCGATCAGGGCGGTTTTGTGCCGGCGCTGGAGAATCTTTATCGCGCGGGTAATCCTCTGGTGCAGGACATCCTGAAAAACTGGTCGGCGTGGGAAAACGGCGTCCCGCAATCCTGAGCCCGACACAGTAAAAAATGTGGGAGCGAGCCTGCTCGCGAAGAGGCTGTGTCAGTCGATGTAGATATTGGCTGACAGACCGCTTTCGCGAGCAGGCTCGCTCCCACAGGTTTTTTGCGGTGGGTCAGGGAATGAGGATGACTTTGTCGCCGCTGCCCAGATTCACATCGCCATAACGCTGTAGGCCCTCAGCCAGCGACGCTTCGACCAACCCTTGCGGCAACGGCAACAAGCCTTCATCGAAGAACCGCCCGAACTGCTCGAGCATCGCCGCGCAAGCTTCAACGCCATACAGCAACGAATTGATCCCGACCACCGAGCCGCCCTTGCGATACAGCGCCAGGGCCGGCAATTGCACATGCCCATCGACCGGCGCCGCGATGATCGCGATCCGTCCGAACGTGGCCAATGCCGCTACCGACGCCGGTAACCAGAAACCGGTGGTGTCGAAGATCACATCGGCGCCGCCGCGATACACCGCGTTGACCTGTGCACCGAGGTCTTCCGGCTTATCCAGCTGAATCGTCTGATAGCCCTGCGCCTGCAACTCCGTAACCTGCTCCGGGCGACGAGCTGCTGCCAGCAACTGCGCGCCACGCACTTTTGCCAGAGCCAGTGCCGCGGTCGCTACCGCCCCGCCGCCGATCACCAGTAAACGCGTTTCGGCCGTCACCAGACTGCGTTCCAGCGCATCCCACGCCGTCGTGTACGGCACGCCGAGGCTGGCGGCCTGAGTGAAACTCAGGTGCGACGGTTTGTGCGCCACGCCATTGGCCGGCAGTTTGACGAATTGCGCGTGAGTGCCGTCGGCGAAAAAGCCCAGCTCACGGCCAGTGCCCCAGACTTCCTGACCGATCAACGCCTGCGGGCCTTCGACGACGACACCGGCGAAATCCCGACCAGGAATTCGCGGCAGCGTGGTGTACGGAAAACGGCCGAGGACGTTTTTCACATCGCTGGGGTTAAGGCCGGCTGCCTTGATCTGCACGAGTACTTCGTTCGCGCCAGGAACGGGGGTCGGCACCTCGACGCAGCGCAAGGAAGACAGGTCGCCGGTTTTATCGAATTGCAAAGCTTTCATGGACACATCCACCGAAGGAGAAAAAGGGAATTCAGGACAACCAGCCCGCGACCAGTTGCCGGCCCATCGGCCACAGCTGCTCACCGGCCAACATGCCGAGTAAACCGACCAACGCGATGGCCGGTGGCGCCGGAGAACGAAAATCCAGCGCGCCGTACAACAGGCCGACGCCCAGACCGATGGCCAGCGAAATCAGGTAGTTCATGGGGAGTAACTCCACCCGTTGAAAGGAATGGGCAAAGTTTAGGGAACCGGCGGGGATGGCATCGGCCAAGGACTTCTGAATTTCGGACAAGTATCGAGTGCACACCACAGCCCCCTGTGGGAGCGAGCTTGCTCGCGAAAGCGGTGTGTCAGTCCACTCCCCATTCACTGGTACACCGCATTCGCGAGCAAGCTCGCTCCCACAGGGGGTTTATGCAGCCTTGATTAATCGTGTTCCACAACAAATTGTGAGGGGGCGACACCCAATTCGCGGCGGAACATGTCGCTGAAGCTACTGGGTGAATAGCCGAGTTCCCGGGCAATCACACTCACCGCCACGCCCTGAATCAACGCCGCCACCGCCGTCGCCAGTTGCACCTGCCGCCGCCACTCGGCGAAGCCCATGCCGAGGCTGTCCTTGAACAACCGCGCCAGCGTGCGCACGCTGGCCCCGGCATTTTCTGCATGCTGCTCGAACGGAATCTCCAGCGACGGCGCCGCCATCACCGCCTGGCACAGGTTGATCAAACGTCGGTCGGAATCATCCGGCATCGGAATCTTCAATTGCGAACGCCTTGCGCGCTTCAGTTCCAGCAAGGCCAACCCGACCAGTGCCTCGTAGTACGCCGGATCACCGCTATCACCCTGCTCCACCAGCCCAACGATCAACTCGCGCAGCAAACCGCCGACCTCGATCACCTGCACCGTCTGATCCAGCGTCGCCGCCAACGCCGGGCGCAAGTAGATATTGCGCATCTGCAGATCCGACACCACCCGAATCCCGTGCGGCACGCCGGGCGGCAACCACACCGCCCGCTGTGGCGGCACCACCAACGCTTCGTTCGGCGTCTCGACCCACATCACCCCGCTCATCGCATACAGCAACTGGCCCCAGACATGCTCATGCGGCTCGATAAACAAGCCACGCGGATACGTCCGCGCCACACGTTGCACGGGCACATCGGTATCACTGAGATCGGGCGGTGCGGCAAGGGCCATGGCGAGCATTCATTGGGGTTGGCGGGAACGCCATGGTAACCAGTGCGCCACGGCGTCGCCAACGATAGAGACCGTCGGACAATCCGAATGAATTTTCCCGGTGCGCCGCGATCCCTCTATTACCACAGGGAGGAATACGGGCTTTATGAACAACGCAAAACTCTACGTCATCGAATACACCCTTCACGGCACGCCCAAGTCGTTCATTATCCGCTCGGACAAGATGGACAACGCCGAGGCGTGGCACTGGGCGAGCTGCGACGCCGGGGTCGGTCGCATCCCGCGTTTTGGCCGTGAAAAAGTACAGAAAACCAGCAAACCGATGGCGGAAAAATTCGGCGTCGAAAACGTGGTCTGGCGAACCACCAGCTAAGCTCTGCCCAGCGATCGGCATCATTCGGGGGGGAATGCAACATGAGCAACATCATCAGCCCGGCGCATCTGGACTACGGCCTCGATACGCTGTTCGGGCGTATTACCAAAAGCGTGGATTGCCGCGTCGGGCTGGAGGCGGTCGAAGGTGACCCGTTTCGCTTTGCCTTGCGAGTGCCGGCGCCGCTGCCTGAAGATCTGGACCAGGCGAAAACCGTCGTGGTCAGGGTTGAAGGGCGACGGCTGCAAGGTACCGTGAGGCATACAGAGCGGCTGGATGATGAAAGTATGAAACTGGAAGTGGAGCCTGATTAGGCTCCACTTTTTTATGCGTCGTTCGTCATCCGTGGGCGCATTTACAGCCCTTGGTTGAACATTCTTCGCCACTCTTGTGGTGGTGAGCACAGGCCTCACAGCAATAGTGTTTGCCGTGAACTGCGTAGGAATGATCGCCTTCCTTGATGGTGCATTTGCAGTTGGGACAATCGCATTTTCTATCGGGCATGGGACAGACTCCTAGGGTGGGGGTTGTCTGGGGCTTGATGGGCAAGCCTTGATAACCAGTGTAGGAGCTGCCGCAGGCTGCGATCTTTTGATTTTGTTTGGGATTGGGATTGGGGTTTTGGGTTTGGGTTTGGGGGCATATCCGTTGCTGCGGTAACGGCCGCTTAGGGTTCCGCCCTTACGGCGGGTCACTTTTTCCAGACGCCGAAAAAGTAACCAAAAAGGCTTGCCCCGGCGTACGGTACTTCGCTGAGGCTCAGTGTTCCCTCGCTACGTTGTCCATCCGGGGGCATCGCCTACGGTTTGCTTCGCTGCACCTCCTCTCGATGAATGCGGCTACGCCGCACGGCGCTGCGCGCCTACCCCCCGGATGAACACCTTCACTCGGCCTTCCGAAGGGGCAAAAAATCAAAAGCCAAAGCAAGATCAAAAGCCAGATCAAGAGCCCCTCACCCTAGCCCTCTCCCAGAGGGAGAGGGAACTGATTGCGGTGTTTGGGAGAGCTACGCCGATCTGAGATAGCGAGTCGAACTCAGATTCTGAATCAGATCAAGAGCCCCTCACCCTAGCCCTCTCCCAGAGGGAGAGGGAACTGATTGCGGTATTTGGGGGAGGTACGCCGACGTGCGATATCGAGTTGAACTCAGGCTTTGTAAAACACACAAACCGGCCCCCTCTCCCTCGGGAGAGGGCTGGGGTGAGGGGCAAATCCACCACAAATCCAAAGCCGAACACCCGCTCTTCACCACTCAATAGGCCGAGTGTCAGCTCGCCTGCTCTTGATCTTGATCCACGGGCGACGTCGGAAGGCTGAGTGGAGGGATTGATCCGGGCGTGGGAGCGCAGCGACCGTTTGGCGCAGCCAAACACAGCGAGAGGAGGTGCAGCGAAGCAAACCGTAGGCGCTGCGCCCGGATCGATCCCGCAGCGAAGGAACCCCGAGCCCCAGCGAGCGGGCCGCACGTAGGAGCAAGCCCTTTTGGTTACTTTTGGCTGGGCCGGCATTCCGGGCGTTTGCCAAAAGTGACCCGCCGTAAGGGCGGAACCCTAATCAGCAACACCCGCAGCAACGGATATGTACTCAACTCAATTCACCCAGCCTGACGCGAACTCCGATACATAAACACCAAAGCCACCCCCAAACACACCATCGCCAAAATCCGCGAACCAGACAGCTCAATCGCCGGATTCCCCAACCAGCCAAAATTATCAATCAACATCCCCATCCCCAACTGCCCGACAATCACCGCCACCGTCGCCACAGCCGTCCCCACCACCGGCACCGCCCCGACCATCACCATCATGTACACCACGCCAAACAACGCCCCGGTCAACTGCCACTTCGGCACATCCAAAAGACTCAGCGCATGCGCCGGCTCAAAAAACAAAATCAACAACCCGGTAGAAACCGCGCCCACAACGAATGTCAGCAAACTACTGCGCAACACACCAACGCTCTCGCCCAAACGCCCATTGATAGCCGCCTGCACACTCAACACCGCACCGGCCAACACCACCACCGCCAACAAAATAACCAGACTCATCACTCACCCCCGCGCAATCAAAACCAAAGCCACCACGATCAACCCCAACGCCAGCCACCGCTCAGCGTTGACCTTCTTGCGAGTCGCCCCGAACCAACCGAAATGGTCAATCAACACACTCTTGCCAACCTGCCCGGACAAGATCGCAATCATCGTCATGGCAATACCGATATGCGGCGTCGCCAAGGTCAACACCACCACATACATCGGCCCCAGAAACCCGCCGATCAACTGCCAGCGCGGCAGATCAGTCAGGGCCGGGCCTTTTTGCGGGCCGGCGAACAACAGCAGCAAAAACAGAATCGCCGAGCCAACCCCGAAGATGCTCAAGGTCGCCCACAGATGCCCGACCTGCACACCCAATGGCCCGAGCAACCCCGCCTCCACCGATAACCCCATGCCCGCGAGAATCACCAGCGGCAGTAACAACAGGCGCAACCCCGCCTTCTTCACCGGCGCCGCAACGGCGACCTCATCCAACGTCTGCATAAACAACCTTCCACCCAAGTAAACGATGGCGCGGATTATCGGCTGGCGAAGCTGTGCGATAAATGGGAGCATCCGGACAACACTTTTGCGTAACTCGCACAGCAGGACAAACAATGCACGGGCTCAACGAACTCGGATTCAAAGCGCTAAGGCTGTTTGTCGCGGTACTCGACCACGGCAGTTTCTCCGAAGTGGCCCGCCGTGAAGGCGTGGCGCCCTCCTCGATCTCCCGGCAGATCCAGTTGATGGAGCAGGCGCTGAACCAGCAATTGCTCTACCGCCACACCCGCGCCGTCACGCCGACCGAAGCCGGGCGCATGCTCGGTCATCATGCGCGGCTCGTGCTGGTGCAACTGGAGGAAGCCGAACAGGCGTTGCAGGAACAGCAAAGCGAACCCACGGGCCTTGTGCGCATCAACGCCCCGGTGGTGTTCGGCCAGCGGCACCTGACGCCGTGGCTGGGCAAGTTGTGTGCGCGTTATCCGAAACTGCAACTGGATATCCAGCAGACCGACCATTACGTCGACCCGTTACAGGAAGGCGCGGATTTGCTGTTCCGCATCGGCCCGCTGCACGACTCGAGCATGCAGGCGCGGATTCTGGCGCCGCATCGCTTTCAGGTCGCGGCCAGCCCGGCGTATCTCCAGCGCCACGGCACGCCGCAGAAACCTGAAGATCTCGCGCAACACCAGTGCCTGGCCTACAAAGGCGCGACCGGCCAGCAGCGCTGGTTTTTCCGCCGCGATGGCGAGGACTGGACGCCGTACTCGGTGAAAGGCCCGATCACTGGCAACCACGCTGACACCCTTACCCAAGCCGCCGAGCAGGGGTTGGGCCTGGTGATGTTTCCGTCATGGCTGATTGGCGAAGCGGTGCGCGACGGCACGCTGGTGCCGGTGCTGGGTGAGTATCAGGTGTCGAACAGTCTGGAACCGCAGCAGATTGCGGTGTTGTGGCCGGGGAGCCGCAGGTTGTCGGTGAAGGTGCGGACGGTGATTGATTTCTTCGTCGAATGCTTTGGTGAAGTGCCTTACTGGGATAGGCCTTGAGCGAAGATCAAAAGCCCCTCACCCTAGCCCTCTCCCGGAGGGAGAGGGGACTGACCGAGGTGTCTCGGTTCATCCATCGACCGGAAAGATTCAGTCGATTATGGATTCGGTAAAGCTGTTTCAGGTCGGCGTAGTTCCATAGCATCCCCCAATCAGTCCCCTCTCCCCCTGGGAGAGGGTTAGGGTGAGGGGCTTTTCAGGCGGTCAGATCCGGAACTGACCCACGAGTTTGCCCAGGCGCTGCCCCAGCTCCGCCAGACTGCGCGAAGTCTGCGCACCCAACTGCGTTTCATCAGCCACGCTATCCACCGCCACCGCAATCTGATGCACGCTGCGGTTGATCTCTTCGGCCACCGCCGTCTGCTCTTCCGCCGCACTGGCAATCTGCGCGTTCATCGAGTTGATCGTCGCGATCAGCTCGGCCATCGCATCCAGCGACGCCCCGGCCTGATTGGCTTGCTGTGAAGTGCCGTCACCCGCCTCACTGGAACGACGCATCGCCTCTACCGCTTGCTGCGTACCAGCCTGCAAGCGATCGATCATCCCCTGAATTTCCTGGGTGCTGATCTGCGTACGGCTGGCCAGCGCCCGCACCTCATCTGCCACCACCGCAAAACCACGCCCCGCCTCACCCGCCCGCGCCGCTTCAATCGCCGCGTTCAGCGCCAGCAGGTTGGTCTGCTCGGCGATCGAACGAATCACCCCGAGCACACCAACAATCGACGTCACGTCCTGCTGCAGGCTGTCGAGCGACACGCCGCTGCTGCGGATGTCATCGACCAAGGCATGAATCTGTTTGATGCTGCCCGCCACCACGCGCTTGGCACTCTGACCTTCTTCGTCGGTCTGCTGGGCGGCGACGGCTGCGTTCTGCGCGCTCTTCGCTACTTCTTGTGCGGCGGCGGACATCTCGTTGATCGCCGTGGCGACCTGATCGGTTTCGTGACGCTGACGCTCCATCGCCTGATCCGAGCGCTGGGCCTGATCCGAAACCTGCGTCACCAGCCCGGTCAGTTGCGTGGTCATCTCGGTGATCTGCCGCACCAGGCCATGGATCTTGTCGACGAAGCGATTGAACGAGCCGGCCAGTTCGCCGAGTTCGTCCTGGCTGGTGATGTTCAAGCGACGGGTCAGATCGCCCTCGCCCGCTGCAATGTCATCGAGGTTGGCTTTCATCAGGGTCAGTGGACGCAAAATGGTATTGGCCAGCAGCATCCCCGCCGCCGCGATCACCAACAGCACCACCACCGCCACGCCGACGATGCTCAGCACCACGCCTTGCATGCGTTCCTGCACCTGCGCTTCAACCAGCGCCACTTGCGCTTCGATGCCGTCGAGGTTGACCGACGTACCGACCGCCATGTCCCACTTGGCCAGGTATTCGGTGTAACCGAGTTTCGGTACCAACACCTTGGCATTACCCGGCAACGGCGAGCTGTACTGCAGATAGTGCGTGCCGTCCTTCGCCACTTTCACCAGGCCGAGATTGACGTAAACGCCATTCGGATCGCGGTTGTCCTTGAAGCTTTTGCCCACGCCTTCGGGGTCATTGGCCTTGAACAGGCGCACGGTCTCGGAGTCGTAACCGAAGAAGTAGCCGTCCTTGCCGTAGCGAATACCCGAAAGCAACTTGATCGCCTGCGCCCGTGCCTCGTTGTCACCCGGCGCGGCGGCGTCGTACAGCGGTTTGATCGTGGTCATGGCCACGGCGACGTAACTTTGCAGAGTGGCTTTGGCATCGCCGAGCAGGCGCTCTCGGGTCTGTTCGACCTCTTTGTGCGCCTGTTCCTGGAGGATGAACAGCGTGGTCAGGCTGATGACCAGCGCAAAGAGCAATACCGGTAGAACGGCAAGGGACAGGACTTTAGCCTTGAGGCTCAGGCGCATTGTGGGAGCTCACTCTTTTGGTTTTATTGGCGTGGTTAAAGGCTTTAACGGCACGTCATTACAAAAGTTGAGCAAAGGGATTACCCCATTCCCCTGTGGGAGCGAGCTTGCTCGCGAAGGCGTCGTATCAGTCAACCCTTAAGTCGCTGATACACCGCTTTCGCGAGCAAGCTCGCTCCCACAGGAGATCGGCGGGGTTCAGAGGACCATCGCTGCCACCCAGCCGAACGCCAGCAGCGGCAGGTTGTAGTGCAAGAAAGTTGGCACCACGGTGTCCCAGATGTGGTGATGCTGGCCGTCGATGTTCAGACCGGAGGTCGGGCCGAGGGTCGAATCCGAGGCCGGCGAACCGGCGTCGCCCAAAGCACCAGCGGTACCGACGATGCACACAATCGCGATCGGGCTGAAGCCCAGTTGCACGCACAGCGGCACGAAAATCACCGCCAGGATCGGTACGGTCGAGAAGGACGAACCGATGCCCATGGTCACCAGCAAACCCACCAGCAACATCATCAAGGCACCGATGCCCTTGCTGTGATCAATCCACGCCGCCGACGTTTGCACCAGCGTCTGCACTTCGCCGGTAGCCTTGATCACTTCGCCGAAACCGGAAGACGCGATCATGATGAAGCCAATCATCGCCATCATCTTCATGCCTTCGGTGAACAGATCGTCGGTCTCACGCCACTTGACGATGCCGGACGCCGAAAAGATCAGGAAGCCGGCCAGCGCCCCGATAATCATCGAGTCCAGCAACAACTGAATAATGAACGCGGCGGCAATCGCCACACCGGCAATCATCAGGCTGAGCGGGTTGTACTGCACCGCCACCTGTTCGACTTGCTCGATTTTCGCCAGGTCATAAACGCGCTTTTTGCGGTAGCTGATAAAGGCAATGCCCAGCCCCACCAACATGCCCAGCGCCGGAATGCCCATGGCGTGGGTGACATTGATGCCGCTGATGTCGACGCCGCTGCGCGCAACATTCGCCAACAAAATCTCATTGAGGAAAATGTTACCGAAACCTACCGGGAGGAACATGTACGGGGTGATCAGACCGAAGGTCATGACGCAGGCGATCAAGCGGCGGTCGAGTTGCAGCTTGGTCAGCACATATAAAAGCGGCGGCACCAGCAGCGGAATGAACGCGATGTGGATAGGCAGGATGTTCTGCGAAGCGATCGCCACCACCCACAACAGGCCGATCAACAGCCATTTGACGCTGCCACCGCCGGTCGCGTGCTGACGATCGACCATCGCCAGCGCTTTGTCAGCCAGCGCATGAGCCAAGCCGGACTTGGCAATCGCCACGGCGAAAGCACCAAGCAAGGCGTAGGACAACGCCACCGTGGCGCCGCCGCCCAGGCCGCTGTTGAACGCCTTGAGCGTGGCGTCGATGCCCAGACCACCGGTCAGGCCGCCGACCAGCGCGCCGACGATCAAGGCGATCACTACGTGCACGCGGGACAGGCTGAGTATCAGCATGACGCCGACTGCCGCTATGACTGCATTCATTTCACTTCCTCGAAAAACACTGCGGTGGAAAACCGACCGCCAGACAGAATGAGTCCGCCAGCGTTTGATTGGCGGATTTGCAAAGAGGGTCTTATTAGAAGGGCGCGCACTGTGCCGCAGCGAACTTCCCTTGTCAAAGCCGACACCGCCTCCAGTGATCGTTCCCACGCTCTGCGTGGTAACGCCTCAATGGACGCTCTGCGTCCGCTTTGGGACGCGGAGCGTCCCGGGCTGCATTCCTTTGCTGCGCGTGGGAACGATCAAGACGTTGAAAGGTGTAGATCACCGGATGCGGCAATTGGTCATATTGTGTTTCAAGGATAAAGAAAGCCGATTTGCGGCCGTTACAGTGCAAAGTCTCAGATATTTATCGAATAAGGACGTCTCCATGTCGCTCAGACAACTTTCCATCCAATGGAAAATCACCCTGCTCGCCGGCCTCTGCCTGGCCGGTATCGTGACCCTGTTGGTGGGTCTTTCGCTGTATCGCATGGAGCACAGTTCTGCACTGGTGAAAGCTTCGAGCATGGAAATGCTCACCGAGTCGGCGCAAGCGCGCATCGAGTCGCAAGGTGAAGTACAGGCCGCCGGCATTCGCCAGCAGTTCATGGACGCCTATCAGTACGGCCACGGCTTCTCGCGGCAGGTTTTGTTCCTGCGCGAGCAGGCCGAGAAGCGTTTTCTCGATGCCTTCGACCTGCGTGAAGACATGACCCGTCAGGTCAAATCGGCGCTGCAAGCCAACCCGGATCTGCTCGGCCTGTCGCTGGTGTTCGAAGCCAACGCACTGGACGGCAAGGATGAACTGTTCGCCGGCCAAGCTGAACTCGGCAGCAACGACAAGGGCCGTTTCGCCCTGTACTGGTCGCAACCAACGCCGGGCAACGTCACCTCGATGGCCCTGCCGGAAAGCGACATGACCGACACCAGCACCGGCCCCAGCGGTCAGGCGGCCAATGCCTGGTTCACTTGCCCGCGTGCCACGCTCAAGCCGTGTGTGATCGAACCGTACTTCTATGTGATCGACGGGCACAAAGTGCTGATGACCAGCATCGTCTTCCCGCTGCAGGTCAATGGCAAAGTCATCGCTTCGCTGTCGGTCGACATCAACCTCAACAGCCTGCAAGCCATCAGTCAGGGCGCAAGCAGGAAGCTCTATGACGGCCAGACCGCCGTGAGCATCGTCAGCCCCGCCGGCCTGCTCGCCGGTTACAGCCCGGATGCCGGCAAACTCAGCCAGCGTCTGGATGCCGTGGACACGATCAGCGGCGCCGAACTGCTGAGCAAACTCGCGTCAAGCAGCAGCGTCAGCAGCCTGCACAGCAACGGTCAGTTGAAAGTACTGTCGCCGTTCCAGCCGATCCCCGGTGGTCCGTCGTGGGGTGTGCTGCTGGATGTGCCGGAGAAAGTCCTGGTTAGCCGCGCCGAAGCGCTCAAGCAACAACTGGATGCCAGCAACACGTCCGGCACGCTGATCGAACTGAGCCTCGGCGTGCTGGCAGCGTTGATCGGTTTGCTGCTGGTGTGGCTGATGGCACGCAGCGTGACCAAACCGATCCTCGGCGTGGCGCACATGCTCGAAGACATCGCCAGCGGCGAAGGTGATCTGACCCGTCGCTTGGCCTACGACAAAAAGGACGAACTCGGTCAGTTGGCCGGCTGGTTCAACAAGTTCCTCGACAAGTTGCAGCCGATCATCGCCGAGGTGAAACGCTCGGTGCAGGACGCGCGCAACACCGCCGATCAGTCCTCAGCCATTGCCACCCAGACCAGCGCCGGTATGGAGCAGCAATACCGTCAGGTCGATCAGGTCGCCACCGCCTCCCACGAGATGAGCGCCACCGCGCAAGACGTCGCGCGCAGCGCCGCGCAGGCGGCCGAAGCGGCCAAGGATGCCGACCGCGCCACCCGTCAGGGCCTGACTGTGATCGACCGCACCACTGCAAGCATCGACACCCTCGCCGCCGACATGAGCGCGGCGATGGTGCAAGTCGAAGGTCTGGCCGCCAACAGCGAGAAGATCGGCGCGGTGCTGGAGACCATCCGCGCCATCGCCGAGCAGACTAACTTGCTGGCGCTCAACGCCGCTATCGAAGCGGCGCGTGCTGGTGAGGCCGGACGAGGTTTTGCGGTGGTCGCCGACGAAGTGCGCAACCTCGCGCGCCGCACGCAAGAGTCGGTGGAAGAAACCCGTCAGGTCATCGAGCAGTTGCAGAGCGGTACGCAGGATGTGGTCGGGTCGATGGGCAACAGCCATCGTCAGGCTCAGGGTAGCGTTGAACAGGTTGGCCAGGCGGTGACTGCGCTGCGCCAGATTGGCGATGCGGTGACGGTGATCAGCGACATGAACCTGCAGATTGCCAGCGCCGCTGAGGAGCAGAGTGCGGTGGCCGAGGAGATCAACAATAACGTGGCGACGATTCGCGATGTCACCGAGTCGCTGTCCGGGCAGGCGAATGAGTCGGCGCGGGTGAGTCAGTCGCTCAATAGTCTGGCGAATCAGCAGCAGAGTTTGATGGATCAGTTTCGCGTTTGATTCTGGATTGGGGGGGTGTCAGTTGGATTCCCCCCTCACCCCAGCCCTCTCCCCCCAAGGGGGGCGAGGGGGAAAGGGAGCCGATCTTCATGTCATTCAAAACCTGAGTTCGATTCGATATCTCCGGTCCCGGGAAGGCTTTCAAAACCTGAGTTCAGCTCGGTATCTCACGTCGGCGTACCTCGAACAAACACCTCGGTCAGTCCCCTCTCCCTCTGGGAGAGGGCTAGGGTGAGGGGCTTTTAGAGGCTCACCGCCGAGGCAACTCAATCACCACTTTCAACCCGCCCCACTCACTCTCGCCCAACACCAGCAAACCGCCCCAGGTGTCGACGATATCGCGGACAATCCCCAGCCCCAACCCATGCCCGTCAGTCTGCTCATCCAGCCGCGTGCCACGACTGAATACCTGAGCGCGCTGCTCTTCGGGAATCCCCGGACCGTCATCTTCCACGCTCAGGGCAAAGCCGTCCGTACGTTCGATCACGCTCAAGCGCACTTCGGCATCAGCCCATTTGCAGGCGTTGTCCAAAAGATTGCCGAGCAACTCGAGCAAATCCTCACGATCCCACGGCAACTGCAACCCCGCCGGGGCGACATAGCTCAGCGCCAGATGCTCGCCATGAATCATGTTCAACGTCGCCAGAAGTCCGGGCAGTTCCGCATCGCAATCAAACAGCGCACCCGGCAGTGCATCACCGGACAGCCGTGCGCGGTTCAATTCACGATTGAGCCGCTGCTGCACCTGCTCCAGCTGTTCCTTGAGCACTTTGCGCAGCTCAGGATGAGCATCGAGTTTTTCACTGGACGCCAGGCTCAACAGCACCGCCAGCGGCGTTTTCAAGGCGTGCCCGAGATTGCCCAAGGCATTGCGCGAGCGCTTGAGGCTGTCTTCGGTGTGCGCGAGCAAATGGTTGATTTGCGCCACCAACGGCTCCAGCTCCACCGGCACCTGATCATCCAGTTGCGAGCGCTGGCCCTGCTGCAATTGCGCAATTTGTTCGCGGGCCCTTTCCAGCGGTTTCAACGCGCGGCGCACGGTCAATCGCTGCAAGAACAGAATCAACAACAATGCCGCCAAACCGAGGCCGAGGCCGATCTGACGCATGCGCTGAAAGCTCTCGCGCACCGGCGTGTAATCCTGCGCGACGCTGATCGAAATCGACTGGCCCAAGCGTCGATAATCCGAGCGCAGCACCAGCAACTGCTGACCGTCCGGGCCCAGTTGCAGATTGCTGTGCAGCCCGGGATGGTCGAGCAACGGCAGATCCTGATCCCACAACGAACGCGAGCGCCAATGGCTGTCGGCGAAATCGATACGAAAGTAATGCCCGGAAAACGGTCGCTGATAGGCCGGCGACAGATGCCGCTCATCCAGTTGCAAGCCTTGCGGCCCGCGCACCAATGCCACCAGCAGACTTTCGCTGTCGTTGCGCAGACCCGCTTCGAGATAGCGCTGCAAACCCACCTCGAACAACCACAGACTGGTTTGCGCCAGTACCACGCCGACGATCACCATGACGCTGATCAACCCCAGGCTCAAGCGGCGCTGGATCGACCTCACGAAGCTTGCCCGCCGAACAGGTAACCCTGGCCGCGACGGGTTTCGATCACGCTTTTGCCGAGCTTGCGCCGCAGGTGATTGACGTGCACTTCGAGGACGTTGGAATCGCGCTCGGTTTCACCGTCGTAAAGGTGTTCGGCGAGGTGGCTTTTGGAGAGGATCTGTTCCGGGTGCAGCATGAAATAGCGCAACAGGCGAAATTCGGCGGCGGTCAGTTGAATGTCAGCGCCGTCGCGAACCACGCATTGCCGACCCTCGTCCAGATGCAGCCCCGCAGCCTGTAATGTCGGCTGATTGGACTGGCCCTTGGAGCGGCGCAACAGCGATTGAATGCGCAACTGCAATTCTTCGGGGTGAAACGGTTTGGTCAGGTAGTCATCGGCACCGGCCTTCAGGCCTTCGATGCGCTCGGCCCAGGAATCACGCGCCGTGAGGATCAGCACCGGAATCGCCAGGCCGCCGGCACGCCACTGCGCCAACACCTCAAGCCCCGGCACACCGGGCAGGCCGAGGTCGAGAATGATCAGGTCATAGGGCTCGCTGCTGCCCTGATACAGCGCGTCACGACCGTCCGCCAGCCAATCCACCGCGTAACCCTGGCGTTGCAGGCCGGCGAGCAGTTCGTCGGCCAGCGGTACGTGGTCTTCCACCAATAGCAAACGCATCGATCAATCTTCCTTGTCTTTCACAAGTTCACCGGTATCGGCCTTCAAGTGCAGCTCACGGGCGACACCTTCGACGGTCAGCAACTCGACTTCATAAATGTAGACGTCGTGTTTTTCTTCCAGCTCGACTTCCAGCAACTTTGCGCCGGGATAGCGATCCATCGCCTGCTGCAGTACTTGCTCCAGCGGCAGGATCACGCCCTTCTCCCGCAGACTCAGAGCCTCGTCCTGATCGAGGTCGCGGGCCATTGCTGCCGAGCAGAAAATCACCAGCGCCAATGCCGTACGGCTGGTGGCGCGAACATTAACCTTCATTACTTATCCTGATGATCCTTGAGAACCTGCCCAGTCACCGCGTCTAATTCCAGATCCCAATCGACGCCCTGCGCATCGCGCATTTCGATCTGGTAGATGTACTTGCCGTACTCTTCTTCCAGCTCGGTCTCAGTGATCGTCGAACCCGGATGTTTGGCCAACGCGGTGGCGTTGAGCTTCTCGAAGGAGACGATAGTACCAGCGTCACGCAGACGCAGGGCTTCGTCAGGGCCGAGGTCGCGGGCATGGGCGAGGCTGGCAGTGAAGCCGATGATCGAGGCAATGGACAGGGCAGTCAGGGTTTTCATGGAGTCTCCGTATTTTTATGTGTTGCTTTACGGTGGGCACCTTAGCGGGATGAACTTAACTGAAACTGAATTGCCATCATTGCCCCAGCTCAACACATGACCCCCGTGTAGGAGCTGCCGAAGGCTGCGATCTTTTGATTTTGTTTTGAAAAGACAAGATCAAAGGATCGCAGCCTTCGGCAGCTCCTACAGAATTTTGTAACATGTGCTTATAATTGTTCGCTTGCTAACGATCGAGACCGGTATGACCGCCATCCACATCAAATTCCCCGCCCTCACCCTCAAGGCCGGCCCGCGGGCCATGGCGCGTATTCGTGCGCAAGGCCTGAACGCTGCCGACGTCAGCACTTTGCCCGGCGCCGCCGGTGGGCCGAAGGCGTTGGGGATTCAGGGGCTGGATCTGGCGTTGTTCGGCGAATGGCTGCCGAGCGCACCGCGTGAACGCTCGCTGATCGGCGCCTCGGTCGGTTCCTGGCGCTTCGCCAGTGCCTGCCTGCCGGACGCCGCCGAAGGCATCCGCCGCCTCGGTCATCTGTACGCCGAGCAGAACTTCAACAAAGGCGTGACCATGGCCGAGATCAGTCAGAGCTCGCAACGCATGCTCAATGATCTGCTCGACGGCCGCGATGCGAGCATCCTCGACAACGCGCATTACCGCTTGAACATCATGGTGGTGAAAAGTCAGGGGCGTCTGGCCGATGATCATCGCGGTCGCCTCGGTCTGGCACTGGGCTCGGTGATCGCCGACAACCTGCGCGGCCGCGCGCGGCTGTCGCGGCACTTCGAACGGCTGATCATCCACGACCCGCGCCTCGCGCCTCCGGTGAATGCACTGAACGACTTCCCGTCGCGTTTCGTCGCGCTGAATGCCGGTAATCTGCGCCAAGCGCTGCTGGCTTCGGGTTCGATCCCGATGGTCATGGAAGGCGTGCGCGACTTGCCGGGTGCTGGCGCCGGCACTTTCCGCGACGGTGGTCTGCTCGACTATCACCTCGACCTGCCCTACAGCGGCGACGGCATCGTGCTCTACCCACACTTCACCGACCGGGTGATTCCGGGCTGGTTCGACAAGACCCTGCCATGGCGCAAGGCCTCAGTGGAACGCTTGCAGGACGTGCTGTTGCTCGCGCCATCCAAGGAATATCTGGCGCGCCTGCCCTACGGCAAACTGCCCGACCGCAACGACTTCAAGCGCTTTATGGGCGATGCAGCGAGCCGGCAGAAATACTGGCACGCAGCGATGGACGAGAGCCGTCGCCTCGGCGATGAGTTCCTTGAACTGACTGCCAATGGTCGCCTCGCCGAGCGCTTGCTGACCCTTTAGTCAGCACGGCCAAACGCAAGCTGGTAAACTCGCCGCCTGCCCGAATCGCTGCGGCGAACGCCATCTGAACAGAGCTGAAAATACTGTGGAAATCTTCAAGGAATTTACTTTCGAATCCGCCCACCGCCTGCCGCACGTCCCGGACGGCCACAAGTGCGGGCGTCTGCACGGTCACTCGTTCAAAGTGGCGCTTCACCTCAGCGGCGACCTCGATCCGCACACCGGCTGGATCCGCGATTTCTCTGAAATCAAAGCGATCTTCAAGCCGCTGTACGAGCGTCTCGATCACAACTACCTGAACGACATTCCCGGTCTGGAAAACCCGACCAGCGAAGTGCTGGCCAAATTCATCTGGAATGAAATGAAGCCGTTGCTGCCGGAACTGAGCGCGATCCGTATTCACGAGACGTGCACCAGCGGTTGTATCTATCGCGGTGAGTAACCTGGGAGAGATCTCCCTTGTAGGAGCTGCCGAAGGCTGCGATCTTTTGATCTTGATCTTAAAAACAAAGATCAACAGATCGCAGCCTTCGGCAGCTCCTACAGAGGGATTGGTGTTTTGTCCGGGAAATAGAGAACAGCCTTCACGGCTGTTTTTTTACGCCTATGCTTTTTGGCTCCCACCCGCCAAGAGGACAGGCCCATGACAGACTGGCTGCTGGATCAGGTCTTTGACTTCAACGGCCACCCGGTTCGTTACGCCATACGCGGCGACGGCCCGCCGCTGGTGTTCGTGCATGGCACGCCGTTTTCGTCGTACGTGTGGCACCGGATCGCTCCGCACTTTTTTGCCACACACCGCGTGCATTATTTCGACCTGCTGGGTTATGGACGCTCCGAACAACCCGACGCCGACGTCTCCCTCGGTGTGCAGAACCAACTGTTGGCACAACTGCTCGATCACTGGAATCTGCAACGCCCGGACGTGGTGGCCCACGACTTCGGCGGCGCCACCGTACTGCGTGCACACCTGCTCAACGGCAAGGATTACCGCAGCCTGACCCTGATCGATCCGGTCGCGCTGACGCCGTGGGGTTCGCCATTCGTGCAGCATGTGCGTCAGCATGAAGCGGCTTTCAGCGGCCTGCCTGACTACATCCAGCGCGCCATCGTGCCGACCTATATTCGCGGGGCGATTCATCGCGAGATTAACGACGACGAACTGGCGCCCTACGTGCAACCGTGGCTCGGCGATCCGGGGCAAGCGGCGTTCTATCGGCAGATTGCACAGATGGACGAGCGCTATACCCGTGAAGCAGAAAGCCTGTACCCGACGATCCGCTGTCCGGTGCAGATTCTCTGGGGCGAAGAGGACCAGTGGATCCCCATCGAGCGTGGCCGAGCGTTACATCAAATGATCCCGGGATCACAATTCCACCCGATTGCCAACGCCGGCCACCTCGTGCAAGAAGACGCCCCCGAAGCCATCGTCGCCGCCCTGATGCGCTTTCTCTGACAGGCCCCAAATGCCCCTGACACCGATCGTTCCCACGCTCTGCGTGGGAATGCCTCAACGGACGCTCCGCGTTCGGCTTTGGAGTGGGACGCGGAGCGTCCCGCGCTGCATTCCTTTGCTGCGCGTGGGAACGATCAATCAGCCACTGCAGATGTCGCCTGACACGCCGCCTTCGCGAGCAGGCTCGCTCCCACATTGGGCTTGGGTGTATTCAGGTGCACCGCTTTCGCGCCAATCCGCGCGACTCGTCTATACATAACCCGCGCCAACCGGTATTTGGCACGACCACTGCAACCCTCCCCCGCGACTCCTCTCTTCCAGCAAGGACCGCCCCATGACGCAGAACGATCCCGGCAACGATTACCCCCTCAGCGAAGTCCCCATGCATGCGCGCAAAGGCCTGGCCTCCACGGCGATGGTGTTACTGGGCTTCACGTTTTTCACAGCGACCATGTTTGCCGGCGGTAAGCTCGGCGTGGCGTTCAGTTTCGGCGAGATGATGGCGGTGATCATCGTCGGCAATCTGCTGCTGGGTCTGTATGCGGCGGGCCTGGGTTACATCGCCTTCAAGAGCGGCCTCAACTCGGTGCTGATGGGCCGTTTTTGTTTCGGCGAAGTCGGCAGCAAGCTCAGCGACCTGATTCTCGGTTTCACCCAGATCGGCTGGTACGCCTGGGGCACCGCGACTGCAGCGGTGGTGCTCGGCAAATACTTCGATCTCGACGAAGGCACGGTGCTCGGGCTGATGGTGTTGTTCGGTCTGGTGTTCTGCGCCACGGCCTATGTCGGCTATCGCGGACTGGAGATTCTTTCGTACATCGCCGTGCCGGCGATGATGTTGTTACTGATGCTGTCGATGTGGGTGGCAACGGTGAAAGTCGGTGGTTTCGAAGGCTTGCTCAGCGTGGTGCCGAGCGGTTCGCTGGACTGGTCCACCGCGATCACTCTGGTGTTCGGCACCTTCGTCAGCGGCGCAACGCAGGCGACCAACTGGACACGTTTCTCGCGTTCGGCGCGGGTCGCGGTACTGGCCAGCCTGATCGGATTTTTTATTGGCAACGGCCTGATGGTGTTGATCGGCGCGTACGGCGCCATCGTCTATCAACAGCCGGACGTGGTTGAAGTGCTGCTGTTGCAAGGTTTCGCCATGGCCGCAATGGCCATGCTGTTGCTGAACATCTGGAGTACCCAGGACAACACCATCTACAACTTCGCCGTCGCCGGTTGCAACCTGCTGCGCACCGGCCGGCGTAAAACCGTGACCCTAGCCGGCGCAGTGATCGGCACCCTGCTCGCCCTGCTGGGCATGTATGACATGCTGGTGCCGTACCTGATTCTGCTCGGCACGGTGATTCCACCGATTGGCGGGGTAATCATGGCGGACTTTTTCTTCCGTTGGCGTGGGCACTATCCGCGTCTGGCCGACGCACGGTTGCCGGCGTTCAACTGGCCGGGACTCGGGGCCTACGCGGTCGGCACCGTTGCCGCGTTCAACTCGCCGTGGGTCGCGCCGCTGGTAGGGATCGCCGCTGCCGCGCTAACGTATGTCATCGTTACCGGCGTGCTCGGCGCTCGCAGCGCGACCGCGCCACTACAAGACTTATAAAAAAGGATTCGCCTGATGCACATCATCAACGCCCGTTTGCGCAACCAGGAAGGTTTGCACGAGTTGCACCTTGAAGACGGTCTGATCCGCAGCATCGCCCGGCAGACCGAAGCGCCGACCCTCGGCCCGGATGACCTCGACGCCGGCGGCAATCTAGTGGTGCCGCCCTTCGTCGAACCGCATATTCACCTCGACGCCACCCTCACCGCCGGCGAGCCGCGCTGGAACATGAGCGGCACGCTGTTCGAAGGCATCGAATGCTGGGGCGAGCGCAAGGTCACCATCACCGAAGAAGACACCAAGACCCGCGCGAAGAAAACCATTCAGGCGCTGGCCGCCCACGGCATCCAGCACGTGCGCACCCACGTCGATGTCACCGACCCGCAACTCACCGCGCTCAAAGCCATGCTCGAAGTGCGCGAGGAAAGCCGTCACCTGATCGATCTGCAAATCGTCGCGTTCCCGCAGGAAGGCATCGAGTCGTTCCGCAACGGCCGCGAGTTGATGGAGGAAGCGATCCGCATGGGCGCGGACGTCGTCGGCGGGATTCCGCATTTCGAGTACACCCGTGATCAGGGTGTCAGTTCGGTGAAGTTTCTGATGGACCTGGCCGAGCGCACCGGTTGTCTGGTCGACGTGCATTGCGACGAGACCGACGACCCGCATTCGCGCTTCCTCGAAGTGCTCGCCGAAGAGGCGCGCAGCCGCGACATGGGCGCCCTCGTCACCGCCAGCCACACCACGGCGATGGGTTCTTACGACAACGCCTACTGCGCGAAACTGTTTCGTCTGCTCGGCCATTCCGGGATCAGTTTTGTCTCCTGCCCGACCGAAAGCATTCACTTGCAAGGGCGCTTCGACAACTTCCCGAAACGTCGGGGCGTGACCCGCGTGAATGAATTGCTCGAAGCAGGGATGAACGTGTGTTTCGGCCAGGACTCGATCGTCGATCCGTGGTATCCGCTGGGCAACGGCAACATCCTCCGCGTACTGGAAGCCGGGTTGCACATCTGCCACATGCTCGGCTACCGCAACCTGCAAAGTGCGCTGGATCTGGTCACCGACAACAGCGCCAAAGCCATGCACCTGGGTGATCGCTATGGTCTGGAACAGGGGCGTCCGGCGAATCTGTTGATTCTGTCGGCGGACAGCGATTACGAAGTGATCCGCAGTCAGGGCTTGCCGCTGTATTCGATTCGCGGCGGCAAGGTGTTGATGAAGCGGCAGATGCCGGTGGTGGAGTTCAGTGGTGAGCTGAGCTGAGAGGCGCCCCGTAAATCCAATGTGGGAGCGAGCCTGCTCGCGAAGAGGTCGGCACATCCGGCATCATCGCCTCAGACATAGCGCTTTCGCGAGCAGGCTCGCTCCCACAGGATCGGTGTTTGAACAGGATGTTTGTGTTCAACACAAAACCCTGTGGGAGCCTGGCTTGCCAGCGATGGCGTGTTTGAATTCAGCCCATCAACTGCGCCGTACCAAACAGCCTGACCCTCAGCAATGCACCGTCTGCTTCTTCCAGCCAAATCGGCGCCGTACCGCCGGGCATGACCACCTGCACTTCTCCCGCCGCGACCCAACCAACCCGCCACGCCGCCGACGCCACAGCACTGGCGCTGGTGCCGGATGAGGCCGTCGGCCCTTCGCCGCGTTCGAACACTCGGGCAAGGATTCTCTGCGGTGACTCCAGCACTGCCCATTGCAGATTGACGCCCGCCGGGCATGGATCACCAGCGCCGGCGGGTGTGGCGTAGGCAATTTGGGTCAGGCCTTCGTTCAGTGGCGATTCACGCATCTCTTCATTGCTTGGCAACGCCGCTGCATCACCGAGCAGCGTGACGCAATGCGGATTGCCAATTCGTACGAATTGGCTGTGCGCCCAGTCGGGATCAAGTTGTGCCAGGGGTTGGACGTGGCTCACGTCTCGTGCGTTGAACTCAATGCCCTGAACCGTCTGCGCTGCGACGGCATCCGGCCCGAAACCGGGTTTCCCCAAGTCAAGCCAGAAGCCTTGAACGCCTTCAACGTCAGCCGGCTTCACCGAAGTTTCCACCACTTCACCTTTGTCGTGATGCACGCGTAACAACCCACCCGCCTCCGGCATCAAGCCTTGCTCGGTCAGTGCCTGCGAGAAAATCGTCAGGCCATTGCCACTGCGCTCGGCGAGCGTGCCATCGGTGTTGACGATCAGCACATCGAACGGCGCCGACGTCTGGAACGGGCCGATCAGCAGGCCGTCGCTGCGGTGGGATTTGCTGTTCGCCGGGCGTTGGTCTTCGGGCCAGTCACAGCAGAGTTTGATTGCTGCTTCGCTCCACGACTGACGCGAAGAGGCGCATTTGGTGGCGCTGGCCGGCAAATCAATGCCCGCCTCGCGTAATTCGATGGGCGAGATGACGCCATAGATATTGCCCCGTGCATCGTAGAATTGCGTCATCAGTGTTTGTCCCTGTTGCCGAAGAAGGCCACTGTAAAACGCAAGCCCTTGTGGGAGCGAGCCTGCTCGCGAATGCAGTGTGTCAGCCGATATTTTCTTTATCCGACACACCGCCTTCGCGAGCAAGCTCGCTCCCACAGGAATCGGTGCATGACCGCTGATTAGTGAGCCCGCTCCATTCAATGTGGGAGCGAGCTTGCTCGCGAAAACGGTGGGTCAGTCGATATATTTTTAGCTGACACTCCGCTATCGCGAGCAGGCTCACTCCTACAGGTTAGGATGTCCTCTGTACTTCCCCGAATGGCCGGCGATCGAACCTCATCGCTGAATCACTGTCCTTCGGGGACGCGAAGTTTTTTGCCAAGGATCGATATGACCAGTCTCAACCCCCAAGACACCTTCGTCCCCGGACGCCTGCAACAGATGTCCACGCGCATCGCCTTTTTCATCGCCGGGCTCGGCATCGCCGCGTGGGCGCCATTGGTGCCGTATGCCAAGGCGCGCGCCGGACTGGATGAAGGCACGCTGGGATTGCTGCTGTTGTGCCTCGGCGTCGGTTCGATTCTGGCAATGCCGCTGGCGGGGATTCTGGCCACACGCTTCGGCTGTCGGCGCGTCGCCACCGGCGGCACCTTGTTGATCTGCGCGGCGCTGCCATTGCTGGCGACCGTGTCGTCGATACCAGCGCTGATCGCCACGCTGTTCATGTTCGGCGCAGGCCTGGGCACGGTGGATTCGACGGTGAACCTGCAAGCGGTGATCGTCGAACGCGCCAGCGGCAAGAACATGATGTCGGGTTTCCACGGCTTGTTCAGTCTCGGCGGGATTGTCGGCGCGGCGGGTGTCAGTGCCTTGCTCGGCCTTGGTTTGACGCCACTGACCGCGATGCTGGTAGTGGTCGTCGTGTTGATCGCGGCGCTGTTCAAGTGCGTGCCGCACATGTTGCCTTACGGCAGTGAAAGCTCGGGCCCGGCATTCGCCATCCCTCACGGCATCGTGCTGTTTATCGGCGGAATGTGCTTCATCGTGTTCCTGACCGAAGGCGCGGCGCTGGACTGGAGCGCAGTGTTTCTGGCGCAGGAACGCGGGATCGACACGGCGTACGCGGGATTGGGTTATGCGGCGTTTGCATTGACCATGACGGCCGGACGTTTGATGGGCGACCGGATTGTGCGGATTGTCGGTGCAACGCGGATCATTTTGTTTGGTGGTCTGTTGGCAGCTGCTGGCCTGTTTCTGGCGACCTTCGCGCCGAGCTGGGAAGCGGCATTGGTCGGTTACGCGCTGGTCGGTGCGGGTTGTTCGAACATTGTGCCGGTGCTGTACACGGCGGTGGGCAAGCAGACGGTGATGCCGGAAAGCATCGCGGTGCCGGCGATTACCACTTTGGGGTATGCAGGGATTCTGGCAGGGCCGGCGGTGATCGGCTTTGTGGCGCACGCCAGCAGTCTGAGTTTTGCCTTTGGCTTAATGGCGGTGTTGTTGGTGGCGGTGGCCATAGGCGGCAAAGTCCTTAAAGTCTAAAAGCTTCGCGAGCAGGCTCGCTCCCACAGGATTTCAGTGATCCATGTGGGAGCGAGCCTGCTCGCGAAGAAGGCGCCGCGGTTTATCAAAACCCGACACTGGCCTGCACAAAGAACGTACGCGGCGCGCCCACATACATCCCCGAGTTGTTGTCGCTGGAGCGGGTGAAGTACTGCTTGTCGAAGATGTTCTTCACCCCGGCGCCCAGCTTCAGGTTCGACACCTGCGGCCCGAAGTCATAGCCGCCACGTACGTTCCAGGTCACGTAACCCGGGATGTCGCCATACTGCCCGTCCGCTGTGCCGTCGGTGATGTAGTTGCCGTTGAAACTGCCGTCGGCATTCACACCGGTGCCCGGTGAGCGCTGTTTCGACTGTGCGAATCCGTCGAGATTGTAGGTCCAGCGGTTGATGTCATAGCGCAGGCCGACGGTTGCCACCTGACGCGAATAGAACGGCAGATCACGGCCTTTGAAACCCGGAATCTCGCCTTCATACGTGGCGCGGGTGTAAGTGAAACCAGCATTGGCGGTCAAGCCTTCGAGACGCGGATCCAGCGCCGCCATGTCGTAGTGCACCGAGGCTTCGATGCCTTGGTGCTTGGTCGCGCCGAGGTTGGTCCAGCCCACGTCGTTGCTGATGTATTGCAGCTCGTCGTCGAAGTCGATGTAGAACAGCGTCACTTCCCCGCCCCACACATCATCGTTGTAGCGCGTGCCGATCTCGTAGGTCTTGGCCTTCTCCGGCTCCAGACCATTGGCGGTCTGATCACCTGAGCCGCCCTGGCCGAGCTGGAAATACTGCAGGCTGCCGAACGAAGTTTCGTAGTTGGCGAACAGTTTCCACGCGTCCGACAGGTGATACATCACGCTCAGCGCCGGCAACGGTTCGTTGCTTTCGATGCTGCGGTTTTTCGCCTGTACCGGTTTGCCGGCCGTGTCGAGCACGGCGCGGTCATGCCAGTCGGTGCTGATGTGTTCGAAGCGAATGCCCGGGGTGATGGTCCAGTTGCCGACATCGATTTTGTTGTCGATGTAGACCGAGTTGGCCTCGGTGCCGCCGGTACGATCCTGGAATACATGACCATCAGACGTCGGCGTGAGCACCGGCTGGTTGTTGACCAGCGCCACACGGCTCGACGATTCGTGCATCGCCTCTTTCAGGTAGCGATAACCGACGCTGACTTCCTGGGTGGTCGGGCCGACATCGAATACCCGCGACACCCGTGGCTCGATGCCAAGGGTGTAATAGGAACGCGGGTACGAGCTGAGGGTTTTCTGGTCGCGAGCGGCGATGGTGCTGCCACGGAAACTGTCGGTGTAATAGGTCAGGATTTCCGCTTGAGTGCGCTCGTCAATCTGGCGGATCCATTTGAAGGACACGTCTTTGCGCCGACCGGTGAACTGGTCGTAGTCACGCACCGAGTCATACGGTTTGTCGTCGTACTGCTTTTGCGTCAGACCGCCGGGCATGTCCGCCGTGGCGTCGTAGTAGTGAAAGTTGAGGCTGAAATCGTCCTGATCGGTCGGTGCCCAGTGGGTCTTGAGCAACACGTCATCGATGTCGTTGCCGTTGTTGCGCTCGCGATAACCGTTACCGTTGACACCCGAATACAGCAACGCCACGCCCATGCCGTTGTCGGCAGTGCCGCCGAGAAACGCGGTGTCGATGTGTTTCCAGCCACCGTACTGAGTGGTTTCCAGCGTAGTACCAATTTCACCGGTGGCTTTTTCGGGAATTGCGCGGGTGACGAAGTTGATCACGCCACCAACGTTTTGCGGCCCATAACGCACGGAACCGGCGCCACGCACGACGTCGATACTGTCGAGGTTGCCCGAGGAAATCGGCGCCATCGACAGTTGCGGCTGACCGTAAGGGGCGAACGCCGCCGGCACGCCATCGATCAACACGGTAGAGCGTGGCGACAGGCGCGAAGTCAGACCACGCACGCCGACGTTCAGGGAAATGTCACTGCCGCCGGTACCGTTGGAGTCCTGCACCTGCACGCCCGGCACACGCTTGAGCACGTCGCTGACGTTCATCGCGCCTTGTTCGACCATCGCTTCGCGGCGGATCACCGTACGCGCGCCCGGATGGTTCTGCACCACCGCGGCGTTGGCGTCACCGAGCCAGTCGCCAACCACTTTGATGTCGGTCACGCCCAATTCCAGCGGACCATTGCCGGCGGCGGAAGTTGCCGCAGGCGACAGGGTCACCGAGCCTTCGTTGATCTGATAATCCAGACCGCTGCCCTGCAGCAATTGGCGCAACGCCTGCTCCGGCGAGATATCGCCGTCGACCGCCGGCGCCTGTTTGCCGGCGACCAGATCCGGGCTGAAAAACACTTGCAGCGATGTCTGCTGGCCCAGTTCGCTGAGGGCCTGACCCAATGGCTGCGCGCGGATATGAATCGCTTCGCCAGCGAAGGCCAGCGGCATGGCAGCGTTAACCGCCAGCGCAAGGGCCAGCGGCAACCAAGGGGATTTTTTGTTGTTGGCAGTGGTGTTCTTCACGTCGTACGTAGTCCTGTGGATCGCAAGAGTGTGCGGCTGTTAATGCAAACCAGTTGCAGTTGAACAGGAAGACGATGAACTCGAAAAAAACCTGAATTTTATTTTGCGATTATTTCCTGACTGCCATCCGCAAGGGTGCGAACGGCCACCGGGAGGATGCTCGGCAAGGCTTTGAGCAAGGCATCGGTGTTGTCGGATTTGAACACGCTGGTCAGGCGCAGACGGGCCACGGCCGGGTTGGCGACAGTCAACGGCTTCTCACGATAATGCGACACTTCGGCTGCGACTTCACTGAGGCTGGCATTATTGAAGACCAGTTTGCCGCTGCGCCACGCCGTCAGTTCCGCCGGGTTGACTGCATAGGCCGCGGCGACTTTGCCTCGCGCATCGACGTGAGTGCCGAGGCCTGCTGTCAGGCTGATGAACTGATCATCCGCTGCATCACGCCCCTGTACTTTCACCGTGCCCTGCTCCACCGCCACGCGGGTTTGCGTGACGTCGCGGCGCACATCGAAACGCGTGCCAGTGACCGTGACTGTGCCGTTGCCCGCCTCGACCACGAACGGTCGCGAGGTGTCGTGCTCGACGCTGAACATCGCTTCGCCTTCGCTCAATTCGATGACGCGACGATCCTTTTCAAAACGCACCTGCAAGCGACTGCGGCTGTTCAGATCGATCACCGATCCGTCCGGCAGTGCCACATGTTTACGTTCGCCCAGCGCCGTGGCGAACTCGGCGCTGTAGCCACCCGGATGATTCAAACCACTGAACAGTCCCAGCCCGAGCGCGACCGCCAGCACACTGGCAGCCACGGCATAACGCAGCATCGGACGGCGTTCGCGGCGGCTCGGCGGAGTTTCAACCAGGGCTTTGAGACGTGGCGCCGACAGCAGATCGGCGGCCGACCACAAGCCTTGCAGCAACTGAAATTCGTCACGGTGCTGCGGATGTTCATTCAACCAAGTGTCGAAGCGCTGCTGCTCGTCGGCATCAATGGCCGGCTCCTGCAAACGCACAAACCAGCGAGCCGCATCATCGCGCACCGTTGTTTGCCCGCACGCGCAATCACGCGTATCCATCATGGAATGTCCTGTTTGGCCGGGAATGAAATGTCGCAGCGGCTCATGACTGCAACCCGTCCAGTCGATCACGCAGATGCCGCAGGGTGCGGATCATATACTTTTCGACCATGTTCTTGGACAGGCCCAGGCGTTCGGCGATTTCCGCCTGAGACAGGCCTTCGATCTTCTGCCAGATGAAGATCTTGCGGCAATTGACCGGCAGCTCGGCGAGCGCTCGTTCGATGGAGTCGGCCAGCTGGATCGCATGCATGTAATGCTCCGGGTCGCCGGATGACGACTCACTGTGATCGAGGGCCTGCGACTCCATGACGCCGCGCCGATCCTCACGCCGATAACCGTCGACCGCAATATTGCGCGCGGTCTGGTGCAAATACGCCCGGGGCTGCTGCACCGCCGCCGAATCGGACTCAAGCACCCGCACAAAGGTGTCGTGCGCCAGATCCTCGGCCTGCGCGCGATTGCGCAGGCGACGAGTCCAGGTGCCGATCAACTCTTCGTAATGCTCGAAAAAGCCGGGTCTGCGGGGACGCATGGGGTTCGGGCGGCGTGCTGAGGAAAGGGGCGTGAATAGTAATGCTTCGTATTAAGGCAAGGCAATGCATTCCTTGGCGTACCGACGAAGTCGACCGATCGTTATCGCCACACCAATAAAAGCCTCATTGCCAAAGAGGCAAGAGGCTTTCGTATGGATTTGCGAACGGGCGAAAACAATCGGAATCGCTACACCTGGTCGCCCCCATCACCGCAAGCACTCAGCAGGCCAACCGGTACTGGTGCGGTGTTTTCCTTGCCACCCTCCATTCCTGGGCAACCAAAGGCCGGATAAGCAATGCATGCTCTCTCATTTCAGGCGGCCTGGTCGTGGAAATCCCGAGCGGTGTTTGCTGCCTGTCGCTGACGCGCAACCATCAACGCGACAAAGCTCACCAGCGTCGCCGCCAGCAGGTAGTACGCCGCCATCATCGGGTCACCGGTGTGGCGATACAGCAAGGTCACCAACGTAGGGGTAAAACTGCCGAACAGCACCACCGAACTGGCGTAGGCCACGCTGATCCCGGTCGAGCGCACGGCCACCGGGAACAACTCCGCCAATGCCGCCGATGCCGGTCCGGCGTACAGCACCATTAACATCGCCAGACCCGCCTGCAACAGCATCAATCCGCTGTCCTGCGGATTCTGCTTGAGCGCCAGGAATGCCGGATACGCCAGCAACAACACCCCCAGCGCCCCGAGCAACATGACGTTGTACCGCCCCCAACGATCCGACAACCAGCCGCCCAATGGGCTGAGCAAGGTGATGAAACCGACCAGGGTGATGCCGTAATAAGCCTTGCCGGCATCAAGATTGAGCATGGCCTGGGCGTAAGCCGGCATAAAGTTGATCAGCTGGGTGCACACCGTCCACAGGGCAACGAATGCGATGCCCAACACAAGGCTGCGCCAATGCTGAAGGATTTCTTTCGCGGGGACTTCGATCCCCTGCCGGGCGTGAGCCTGGAATGCGCTGCTTTCATCAATTGTGCGACGCACGTATACGCCGACGAAGTAGATCAGCACCCCCAGGACAAACGGCACTCGCCATCCCCAGCTGCCCAACTGCTCAGGCGTCAAAACGGTCGCCAGGATGCTCGCAAACAGGCCACACAATAAAAACGAGCCTGCTTGTGCCACTTGCTGGATCGAGGTGAAAAAGCCTCGCCGCGCGGCCGGTGCCGATTCGCACAGGTAGGCCAGCGCGCTGCCGATTTCGCCACCCGCCGCCAGCCCTTGAACAATCCGCGCCGCCACCAGCAGCACCGTGGCGCCATAGCCCAGCACGCTGTAGCCAGGACAAAAAGCAATCAGCACAGTGCCGACAGCCATCATGTTCATGGTCAGGATCAACGCTTTCTTGCGTCCGTGGCGATCGGCGTAGCGGCCGATGAGAAACGCGCCAAGCGGTCGCGCCACAAAACCTACCGCCAGGGTGACGAAGGTCGCCAGCAGCGACATCAGTTGATCCTGGGCGGGAAAAAAAGTCTTGGCGATGTGCAGGGAGAAGATCGCGAACAAGGTGAAATCGAACCATTCCAGGGTCGTGCCTATTCCTACAGCCAGCAGTATCCTGCGCTGCTGCCGCGGCGAATCCGTATGCTTCATGGCGATGCTCTTCCAGACGTAGACGCGCAGGCCCGCGCGCACGGAATGCTTGGGTGCGGATGAGCACCAGACCCGTTCAGGCCTGGTGCACGGTCACTCCCGCAGGCTTACTGGACGCTGAACAGGCGCGATGTGCGCTCCCATTCGCGTACGGTCTGATAGTCAGCATGGAGCACATTGCTGTCGGCATGGCTCATGAAGACGATGCCGGGGCTGGAGAACAAGTCGACGGTCTTGACCACGGCGTCCCCTTCTTTTGGCGCACGCTGCAGCCAGGCTTTGCTCTTGAGGGTCTTGAGCAACTCATCGTAGGAGGAACGAGTGACAACACCTTCCTGGCTGGAGATGAATTGCACCTGCCACAGCGGGTAATGGTGACCCTGCTGCGCATCGACGATGGAGTCGATGGCCGACTCCCCTTCCCTGACCAGCTTGCCCACCAGATCCAGCTGACTGGCGCCGACCGCGTAGTTGGCCGCCGGACGATTGAGCCCCCCCGACAGACGCGAGGCACATTCGATCAAGGTCGGGCCTGCCTCGGTCACGATCAACTCGGTGTGGTTGGCACCGTAGCGGATACCCAAGGCATTCAGTACGCCGTGAACATACTCGACGATCTCCTTCATTTCGGGCGACGTCGGGTCGAACAGCACGGCACGGTCATAGATCCAGCCACCGTCCGGTGCCGGCAGCTTGTCGGCGCGCCAGATCTCGGTGATCACATGCTTGCCATGGCCGCTGACGCCATTGATGAAATACTCCGGCCCTACCAGCAAGCGCTGCGCCAGCACCGCATCATTGCGCTCGCCCAATTGGTTGACCGTGCCGAAGAGCTTGTCGAAGCTGTCGACGAGCTCACCTTGATCGGCGCAGAAGGTCACCGAGTCGGTCCCGGCACTGGCCTGAGGCTTGATGACCACCGGCCAGCTGCCACTGGCGGCCCACTGGCTCAGCCCATCGCGGTCACGGGCCAGATAGTGATCCATGCTGCGCAGGCCAACGGCCTTGAGGCGCTCGTGCATGGTGTATTTGTCGCGGCGCGCCAGGCTGGTGGACGGATCGTTGCCCGGCAGTTGCAAGGCCGCGGCGAGCAGGTCAGCGACAATCACCCCGCTCTCGGTGCCCGGCAACACGGCGCTCGGGTGCAAGGCGTTGATTTCATCGGCCAGGCGCTGGATATCACCCTGGTACTCGAAGTGCGCTATGTATTCGTCCTTGTGGTAGGTGCGCAGGTAGTACTCGGGCGGATTGGGTGAACTGCTCACGTGAATGCACTTCCAGCCAGACTCGGCCATCAGCGCCGGCAATTGTGAGCCTGATGAATAACCATCGACTACAACGAGGATTTTTTCCTTGGCTTGTGTCATTTGCTGTCTCCCTTGAATTTCATCCATGTGCCAAACACCGTAACCAGAGCGATCACGGAACAGCCCAAAGCAGAGGTCATCGACCACTGGATTCGGGCATCAAATACTTGAAAGACGTAAGTGAGCAACGGCGCCCACGCCAGCAACGCCGCCACGGTAAAGGGTTCCGAAAGTAGGATGCCGCGCTGCAACAGCCACAACGGAATGATGACCCCGAGCAGCGTGGCAATGGCCAGGCCACCCAATTGCGTACTTGAGGCAAACGCGAAGCCGGGACCGCTCCAGGCAAGCACCGCCGCGACGATGATCAGCAAGTAGAACCGATGCGCCATGATCCGTGTGGCAGTCCAGCTGCGCTCGCCCAATTGTTTGGTCGCGATGGTGTTCAGCGCTTGGGATGCACCGCCGGCCGCGGCGGCGGCGAGGCCGATAACGGTGTCACTGAAGTTGATCGGGCGAATCCCCGCCAGCCCCACCAGGGACGCCCACGCCAGCAACGCTGTGCCGGAAAGAATGCCCGCCGCGACCGCGTAGGTGTAAAGCGGCAACTGACGCCGCCGAACGATGCGCTCCAGCAGAATCGTGCTCACCGGCCCAAGTCCGCCCATGATGGCGCTGACGATGGCGGGTTCGATATAGCGCAGGGCATAGAAGTAGCCGATCCAGTTCAGCGCGCTGGTAAAGTTCAGGACGGTCAGCGGGCCAGCAGCATCGGCACCGATCGCCAGGCCTTTGGTACCGGAACTCAGCAATAACCGCGACAGAAAGAAGCCGCTGGTGATTACAAAACTCCAGAACAGAAAGGTGAACGGATGCAGTTGCTGCAGCAGGTTGCCCGAGAACACCGCGTTGGCGTTGGCCAGAATCAGAAAGGCCGCCACATACAGAATGCCGGCCCGCACCACACCACGGCTGACAGGCGTAGCCATGCCACTAAGGCTGACTTCAGGCTTGTTCATTGACGGTTTTCTCCATGAATACACTCAGCGGGTCTTCCCGGTAATCAGCGAACGGGCCGCGATCGCGAAAACCTGCGCGGCGGTAGAGCGAAATAGCCTCCGGCTGGCTGACCCCGGTCTCCAGCAACAAGGTACGGGCACCATTGCGATGGGCGAGCTGTTCAAGCCGCTTGAGCAACCGCGCACCCACGCCACGTCGACGGGCATTGTCGGCGACAAACATGCGCTTGAGTTCTGCCTGCCCTTCGCCGATCGCCACCACCGCTCCGCAACCCAGCACTTCGCCGCTACCCAGCTCGCGGGCGACCACAAAGCTCACCTCCGGAGCCTTGAGCTGTGCGACGTCGAGCATGTGCACGCTTTCATCCGGGTACAGGGAACGCGCGTAATCTTCCGAGCGTTGAAGCAGCTCGGCGGTCTGCAATTCCTCGGGGTCACCCTCGTCGATGCTGTAGCCAGTCTGCCCGGTGGCCGGCGGCGATGCATAATCCTCCAGCACCATGGCAGCGCCTTTTTCGCCAATCATCAGGGATGCGGCGTTGGTATTGCCCGACACCATCGTCGGCATGATCGACGCGTCGATCACCCGCAAACCGTCGAGACCGCGCACGCGTAACCGATGATCGACCACGGCCAGCTCATCGTTGCCCATGCGGCAGGTACCCACGGGGTGATAAGAGGTGTCGCCCTGAGTACGGGCATACGCCAGCAATTCTTCATCGCTGGCGACCTGGGTGCCGGGGGACAACTCGTGATCACAGTAGGGCTGCAGGGCCGCTTGGGCAGCAATGTCACGGATAATGCGCATGCCCGCAATCATCCGCCGGCGATCATCCTCATGCTCAAGGAAGCGCGACTCGATGACCGGTGCCTCGCCAGGGTCACTGGAGCAAATGTGAATACTACCGGTGGATTCGGGCCGCAACGGATACAGGCCCACGGTCATGCCGGGCAAGGTGTCCAGACGACGACTGGAACCAGGGCCGTAACTGGCCGGGGCGAAATGAAACTGCAAGTCTGGCCGCGGCTCTTCCTCGCGTGATTTGACGAAGCCATGGCCCAGAGCAATCGGCAAACTGAGTACGCCGCGACGGCGAAAGACGTAGTTGAGCGTTTCCCTGAACAACGCGAAACCACGGGTGCGTTCGTTAAAGGTGATTTTCTGGCGAATGCGCCACTTCAGTCGGGACGCGAAGTGATCGCGGAAGTTCTCACCCACGCCAGGCAGCGCATGTCGCAGCGCCACGCCGGCCTTCGCCAGTACCGCTGGCGCACCGATGCCGGACAACTCGAGCAACTGAGGCGACTGAATGACCCCGGCACTGAGGATCACCTCACGCCGGGCCGTGGCCGATTGCAACGTGCCTTTGAGGTACTCCACACCCACACAGCGCTTGCCTTCCAGACGCAGTTTTTGCACCGCGGCCTCGGTAATCACCGTCAGGTTTGCCCGCTTGCGCGCCGGCAACAGGTAGCGGCCATAAGCCGAGGAACGACGGCCCTGATCATGGTTGACCTGGTAATAGCCAAAGCCCTCCTGATCGCCGCTGTTGTAGTCGCGATTGCGTCGATACCCGGCTTCGCCGGCTGCCGCCAGAAAGGCATCGCACAACTCGTCATATTCGCGTGGCAACGCCACATGAATCGGCCCGTCCTGGCCACGACTCTCGCCGCTGACGTCCACGCTCGACTCCAGGCGTTTGAAGTACGGCAACACTTCGTCCCAGGTCCAGCCCGGGTTGCCTTGACTGGCCCACTCGTCATAGTCCTCGCGCTGACCCCGGACAAAGATCATCCCGTTGATCAGGTTCGATCCGCCCAACAGGCGCCCCCGTGGAATCTGCAGACGGCGTCCACCCAGCGTCGGGTCCGGGCGGGTCTCGAAGCACCAGTCGTATTTCGGATTACCCATCAGCAGCACTTCACCGACGGGGATCGACAGCAATGGACTGCGGCGTTCGGCCCCCGCCTCCAGCAGCAGTACCTTGATCGCCGGGTCTTCACTCAAGCGTGCAGCCAATACGCAGCCAGCCGCGCCGGCGCCGACGATGATGTAGTCATACTCGCTCATGCGCGTCGGTTCCTGTCCTGATTGTCGGCAGTGCGCGCACCGATGGTGGTGCGATGCAGCAGGCGACGATATTTGTCGTCGTACACCGTGGCCTTGTGCATGGCGCTGCGGTTGTCCCAAAGAATGATGTCGCCCGGGGTCCAGCGATGCCGATAGGTGAATCGCGGCTGCACCGAGAACTCCTGCAGGAACGTCACCAGTGGCGCACTTTCCTCCAGCGGCAAACCTTCGATCCGCCACGGCACGTTGCCGCCGGCATACAGCGCCTTGCGCCCACTGACTTCATGGCGACGCACCAGCGGTTGTGGCACGTCGATCCACTCAGCCAGTTCCTGGGCAGATGGCGCAGGCCGGTCGGGGTAGTTGTAGGGTCGTGACTGAGTCCGGCTGATGACCACCTTGAGGTGTTCGATACGATCCTTGACCGCTTCCGGCAATGCTTCATAAGCGGCAAACATATTGGCGAACCACGTGTCGCCGCCTTCCGGCGGGATTTCCAGCGCATGCAGCATCGACCCGGCTGGCGGCACGTCCAGATAATGGCCGTCGGTGTGCCAGACCCGACCGCTGACCGGCGAGCCGATCAGTTTTCCATCCTTGGTAATGTTCGACAGGATGAGGATTTCCGGCTGGGTCTGTTCACTGAACTGCGAGCGGGTATAGCTGACCAGCTCACCAAAATTGCGGCTGAACGCCAGTTGCTGATCGGGACTCATCGACTGGCCACGAAACAGCAGGATGGTGCTGCTGATCCAAGCGTTGTAGAGCGCTTCGATCGTGTCGTCACTGAGCCTGGCATTGACGTCGATGCCACGGACTTCGGTGCCGATAAACTCAGTAACGGGGACTAACTCAAGCATGCTGCCTCCTTGGTCTTCATGGGATCAGACTTCCGTGCTGACCGTGTCTTACACCGCGATATCGTTGTCGACGATCCAGCGATTCATCTCCACCAACTGGATCAGTAGATGCGCGGGACTGGCGCCGCCCGGCAGCATCGAAGCATTGAGCTGGTTCGCGGCGATCTGCTCGATCAGTGCGCTGAGACGCGGGGTGTCGAACATCCAGGCAATCGGCGACTTGGGATCGGTCGCGATCCAGCGCGCTTCGCTGATGAGTGCCCGGTCATATTCAGTGTCCTGAATGTGCGGGTACGCGCTTTTCTTCCGATTCAAGGTAGTCGGCGGCAGGATGTCGTGCATGGCAGCCTTGAGCAAACCTTTCACGCCGCCACGGGATTTCATTTCCCACGGCACGTTCCATACGTACTGGATCAGTTCCGGATCGCAGAATGGCACGCGCACTTCCAGGCCTTGCGACATGCTCATGCGTTCCTTGCGATCCAGGATCACCGACAACGGGCCGGACATGCCGAGGAACAGCACTTCGCGCATGCGCGCCGCGTCGCCGCTTTCGCCAGGCAGGCGTGGCACCTGACTCAGCCAATAGTCGTAACGCGCACGTTCGTCCTCTGCCACGCGCTGTGCACTGATCAGGCTCGGCGACAGATAGTGAGCCAGCTTCGGGCCATCGCCCAGCCACGGGAACTGAGGACGGGCGAGCAGCTCGGGTTTGAAATAATAGGGGTAGCCGCCGAAGATCTCGTCGGCAGCCTCGCCAGTCAACGCCACGGAGCAATTGCCGCGCATGCGTTCGAACAGCAGGTACATCGAGGCATCGAACTGCCCCCAGCCCGGCAGGCCGCGGGCCTTGCGCGTAGCCGGAATGACGCCGAGCAGATCCTGCATGGTTGCACTGAGTGTCGTGTGACGGGTACCCATGTATTCGGCGGCCAGCGCGGCGAAGGGTGCATCGATGTCAGGCCGCAGTTCGGTGGAGGTAAAGGCATCCTCGTCACTGTCGAACTTCAGGCAGAAGGTATCGAGTGCTGCGCCGCCGCCCTGGCTTGCCAGTTGCTTCATGACCAGCGCGGCGACCGACGTGGAATCGATGCCGCCGGACAACATCGCCGCGCAAGGCACTTCATGCACGTACTGGCGCGCCACGACGCCTTCAAGCAGTTCGCGGACGCGGTCCTTGGTCTGCTCGAAATCATCGGTATGCGCGGCGCTTTCCAGTTTCCAGTAACGATGCAATTCATGCCCACGTTCGTCAAAGGTCAGCACACTGGCGGGAGGCAACTCGCGCAAACCTTGCAACGGGGTTTCGCCAGGCAGCGCCATGCGCGGCTGAAGCACGATGGCCAGCGCGCTCGTGTCCAGCCGGGCGTTAAAGTGGGGATGGGCTTTGATGGCGGTAGGTACGCTGCCAAAAATGACGCCGCCGTCACGCAGGGTGTAGTAAAGCGGTTGCAAGCCGAGGCGGTCTCGCGCCAGCAATAATCGGCGCTTCTGGCCGTCCCAGATCGCGATGGCAAACATGCCTTCGAGGCGTTCAACGAACCCGACACCCCACTGGGCATAGGCACGGCGAATGATTTCAGCGTAGGACCAGCGATCAGGTGCCGGATCCAGGCCAGCGAGTTGCTGCTGCAACTGCGCAGCGTTGTACAACTGTCCGGTGTACATGATAGCCACTGTGGCGCCATGGATCTCGCCAATCCACGGTTGCTCGTCCCAGTCATAACGCGAAGTGACTGTACGGCAATGTCCCAGTGCAACCTCAGGCCCCAGCCATACCGCATGCCCATCCGGTCCACGCCCGGACATCGCAACGATCATTGCCGAGACAATTTCGGCGACTTTCGAACGAGGAATGTTTGCTTGCTGCCCAACACCGTGACGCAGGTCGACCCAACCGGCCATGCCGCTCATATAACACTCCTTGTCGAATTACCTACGGGCAACGCCTTTATTGGCGAAACCTGTTCCATGTAGATCAATGTGCCGCCTGGACTGACTAAAGCAATTTCATGCTTCGTTTTTAATATCTGTGTTCAGCCGGGGCACAAGCTACTTCAAGCAATACATCCCTGACAAGTGCCTTGTTAATGACAAATAACCTAATTGAAGGTGCTTATTACCTAATGTAATTTGCGCAAACTCGAAGCAATTCGCCGGCGCACCAGAACGGCGCAAAACAAACACACCGCATAGAGCGACGCACTAAAAAAGCGCACAACTAAACACCCTTGTTATTTCGCTCCTTATCATCCGGACGCGCGTAACACAGCCCGTCCCGAGTGCTCAAAACAAATCAATAAAAATATTATTCAGTGACCAACTACATAAAATCTATAGAGTTTTTAGTTTCGCCATCGCCGTTCTTTCGGCTCTTTGAGTTTTTTTTAGTTTTCCCTACTTGTCGTAAAAAAAAATTCGCTGTTATGCTCCACGGCAAGCAGCGTGGTGCCCTGTGTGCCACACCTTCACATGGAATGTGATTCAAGGAATGTATATGGATATTCATCTGCCGGTCATCTACCCGTCTTTATTGCTGCGCCGTCCAGTTGCCATTGCACCTGGACGTTAGTGCCAGCACGGCTATCGATCAGCCAGTCATTCCCGGTCAAGCCTAACTAATCAACGCACTTGGCGCGCTGTTACCTACATGCGCCGCGACTATTAGTCATGCCCGCCCGGAACATCGTCCAGTTACTGAGTGCGTGCTTGCTTGTGCCTGTTTGCAGGCTGAGTGTGCGCTGCCGTACATCAATAAGTAGAGGGAGTAATGAGCGTGAATCGGTTCGACTATTCAGGCAATCTTGCCAAGGCCACCTCCTACCGCGGTTATCGCAGCCCTTTCTGGCCGCCGGCGAGCAACTACAACCTGACCCTGCTTGATCTTGCGCCGGCGAACCCTCGTCAAGACGCTGCCTGGCAAGAACGACTGGACGCGCTGAAGGCCGCCATCGATGAGCAGTGGCGCAGCGCCAAGCTCGATGGCGTGGCAGAACGCACACGTTTCAACAACCCCGGCGCCGTGGCGCAAGCCCTGCGCGCGCTGGAAAACGACCTCGAGCGAGCTCATGATCGCCAAGCTGTGCAGCTCAGGGCCAAGGCCATCGAATACGGCTACAGCGAGGAGATACTCAAGACCCTGGCCGGCCTGCAAGAAGAGGTTTCCCTGGTCGCCGGGCAGATCGCTACCTGGTACGGCAAGCAACCGGGAGGACTGCCGACAGCCTTTGGCTGCCGACGCAATCCGGCGCGACAACAGGACGTGGAACTGGCCATGAGCCTGGTGGATCAGATCCCCGCCTATCTCAAGCAGTTGCACACCAACCTGCGCCTGGGGGAGTTGCCGGCCTTCGCCGCCACTGATGTTTTTTTCATGGCCGGTGAAGGCAATCTGCACCCCAAGCATGTCGCCTACTTCCTGCCCGAAGATGAAGGCGTCAAACGTTCGCCGTTCAAGAAAACCTACTACTTCGCCAATACCCACGCGGCCATGGTCGAGCATTTGGCGGCGCCGCTGGCCCGGCAGTTCCTGTCAACCGGCAAACACTATGACCCGACTGGCGAACACCTGCGACGCATTCCTGCGTTGGGCGTGCTCAGCCATGAGCTGGGCCATTTCGTCCATCGCCCGACGACCCAATACGGCCCGCTGAACACCCTTGACCGCTGGGCATCGGTGGTGCTGCAAGAGGTCGCAGCGGATGTCTATGGCATCCTCATTCTTGCCCAGGTATGGGCGCCTGCCCTGCAGATTCCGCCCGAGCAAGTGCTCGAGTACTACCTGGGCGAGTGTCTGCGCTACCTCAACCGCGGACTTGGCCTTTTTCCCGATTGCGACGGCATGTACCTGCAACTGTCGTACTTCGTCCAGCTCGGTGCCCTGACCCTGCGCCAGGACGACCCGCAACATCCACAACTGGTGGTCGATCACGGCGCCCTGCTGGCCGGTTTGCGTTCGCTGGCCAGAGTGCTGGCGGATGCCCTGCTCGGCGGCGACCCTGATGCCGCCGTTGCTTTTTACCAGTGCTACGGACCCGCACGGCCCCAGCCGTTGCAGGCACTGGTTGCTGCGCTGGCCAACGCGCCGGCGCAGTCCATCGAATACGTGCAAGAGCCTGTGCGTGTACCCACGGACTGCGACGCAACTCGCGCGCAAGCCCGACTCTAGACAAGGAGAGACAGAGATGACGAAGCCGATGCAGGACCTCCAACAGGTGACAGATTACTACGGCACCTCCCGCAAGTTTGGCGACAGCAACGCCACCATCTATGAGATATGGGAACAGGGTGGGGCCTTCAACGACTCGATTACGCCTTCTACCTACAGCCCGGAATATCGCTCGCACCTGGGTCTCAAGCTGAAATCGCTCACCCAGGAAGGTGCAACGATTTTCTCCATTGGCTGCGGCAACGGATTTGTCGAGGGCGATCTGGTGGAGGCCAGACGTCAGGTCAGAGCCATCGACTTCAACGACGAAGCCGTGATCCTGAGTCGCAAAAAAGGCGTCGATGCGCACAAGGTTGACTTCTTCAAGCTGGAGCCCGGCTCCCTCGCCGGGGTCAAGTCGGTTTACGCCGATGGCTTGCTGGGCCACCTCTTCCATCCCGAACTGGAACTCAAGCCGACCTTCGACAAGCTCAAGGAACTGAACCTGGACTCCGGCACGGTTCTGGTGTTCTCCAATGACTCGCCACGCGATCCCGAGGCGCTGTTTGCGGCCCACGATAAGGTCGATGGCTTCTGGTTCATTTCCAGGGACTATCTGCGTGATGCGCTGATCGAGGCCGGCTTCGAGATCCAGGAGTCGTACTACTTTCCCTACACGCGTCCGATCAGTGGCCTGCGCAATCGCACCATGTGCGTCGCTCTGGTGCCCTGAACCCGCCCCCCCCTGCGCCGCGAGGAGAAACCTGCTGTGCCAATATCCGAAAGCTTTGCCCGACGTTTGCTCCCCCTGCTTGATGAGTTGACGACACGTTACCCGACGCCCTTTCATCTCTACGATGAGCGCGCCATCGTCCAGACTCATCGACGCGTCGCGCAGGCTTTCGCCGACAGCGCGTTTCGTCAGTACTTCGCGGTCAAGGCGCTGCCCACTCCGGCGATTCTGGCCCTGTTGCTCAAAGAGGGCAGCGGGCTGGATTGCTCCTCGCCGGTCGAGCTGATGCTGGCCGAGCGACTGGGTGCGCGGGGCGACGACATTGTCTTCACCTCCAACAATACGGCGCTCGGCGAGTACCAGATGGCGCTGGACGCCGGAGCCCTGATTACCTTCGATGACCGCAGCATGCTCGACCGAGTGAAGACCTTGCCCGAAATTGTAGGGTTTCGCGTCTCACCTCATGGGGTCATCGCCCGCTCGTCACAGATGGGCAATGCGCAACAATCGAAATTCGGCGTGCCCGATGCCGATCTGGTGCAAAGCTATCGGCAGGCCTACGACCTGGGTGCCCGACGTTTCGGGATCCACGGCATGATGTGCGCCAATGAGCTGTCACTGGAGGCTGCAGTGCAGGCCGGTGTGCAAGTCATCGAAGTGGCTGCGCGTGTAGCGCGCGAAGCCGACATCGAATTCGAGTACATCAATATTGGCGGAGGCCTGGGGATTCCTTACCGCACCGATGACCAGGCACTGGATCTGGACGCCTACGCCGCAGCGCTGAAACAGGCGCTCAAGCAGGCCTTCCCGCGCAACACGCCGAAACTTCTGATGGAGTTGGGCCGTTTCATTACCGGCCCGCATGGGGTGTTGGTGTCGCGGGTGATCAACCGCTGCAGCAAAGGCCGGGAGATCGTCGGTCTCGACGCCTCGATGTCCGCGCTGATGCGTCCCGGACTGTACGGCGCCTACCACCACCTGACATTACCTTTCGCCGGCCAACGCCGCGAAGGCGTGTTCGATGTGGTGGGCGCGCTATGCGAAAACTTCGACAAGTTCGCCATCGATCGCCCTTTGCCGACGCCGGCCATCGGCGACCTGGCGCTGATTCATGACACGGGCGCCCACGGCCATGCCATGGGTTTTACCTACAACGGCCGGCTGCGCCCGGCAGAACTGATGTTGACTGACAACGGCGATGTCGTGGAAATCCGTCGCGCGGAAACCTTCGACGACCATACCGGCCCGGTTCAATGGCAACCCGTCGACGTCTTCAACCCTCACAAGGATCGTTAAATGAGTAACCGTGCATTGATTGAAGAAGCTTTTGAACGGCGTTCGCAACTGACGTCTGCCGAGCTGCTGGCGCTGGTGCCAGTCATCGAAGACGGCCTCGCCAGACTGGAAAGCGGTGAACTGCGCGCAGCGCGCCTGGAAGAAGGCCAGTGGATCGCCGATACGTTCGTCAAGAAACTCATCCTGCTGTCGTTCCTCACACGCGAAAATCATGTCGGCGAAACCGCTCCATGGCGGCCGAAAAGCTACGACAAACTGCCCCTCAAATTCGAGCACTGGGATGATGCCGCGTTCCGCGATGCACGTATCCGCGTAGTGCCAGGCGCGGTGGTCCGGGCTGGCGCATACATTGCTCCAGGTGCGGTGCTGATGCCCTGCTTCATCAACATCGGCGCCTATGTTGGCGAAGGCACCATGATCGATACCTGGTCGACCGTCGGATCCTGCGCTCAGGTCGGCGCACGTTGCCATATCTCCGGTGGCGTGGGTCTGGGCGGCGTGCTCGAACCGATCGGCAACAACCCCGTGGTCATCGAGGACAACGTGTTCATCGGTGCCCGCAGCGAGGTCGCCGAGGGGGTGATCGTGCGCAACGGTGCGGTGATTGGCATGGGCGTTTATCTTGGCGCCTCGACCCCGATCATCGATCGCGAAACCGGCGACGTGCGCTTCGGTGAAGTCCCGGCCAATGCGGTGGTGATCGCCGGCAACCGCGCCGACCCGAAATTGCCGGGCGTATCCCTGGCCTGTGCGGTGATCGTGAAATATGTCGATGAGCGCACTCGATCAAAAACCTCACTCAACGATCTGGTCAGAGAGCTCAGCCGATGACCCCCGCAGGCAATGCCTTCGCCAGACTGCAAAGCCTGCTGGATGACCTGCCGCCCGCGACCGGGCAGCCGGTCATCGCCCTGCACCTGGGCGAAACCCGACTTGGGGACCCGACGCCTTTGCTGGCCCCACTGTGCGAACTCGAGCAGTGGACGCGCTATCCGCCTCTGCCTGGCACTCCGCAATTGCGCGAAGCCTACAGTGGCTGGCTACGGCGTCGCTTCGGCGCTGGCGCCTGTCTCGATGAAAACCGTATCGCCATCGAGCCTACGCCCGGCACCAAACAAGCCGTCGCGACCTGCATCGCCCTCGCCGTGACACGCGCACGGGCACGTGGCGTAAAAGCACCGGTGGTGGTCCTGCCCAATCCGTTTTACCCGACCTATGTCGCCGCCACTGATGCCGCCGGTGCGCAAGCACTGTTTTATGACGTGAACGACGCTGACCTGTTGGCCAGCCTCGCCCGCCAACTGGATCAGGCCGGTGACAGTATCGCGGCGCTGGTGCTGTGCAACCCCGGCAATCCGCTTGGCAACATACTGCCTGCAAGCACATTGATCAGCCTCAGCCACATGGCCTTCCACGCCCAGGCGACGTTATTGGTCGACGAGTGCTACACCGATCTCGTCCCGCACTTACCACCACCTGGCTATCTCAGCCTGGTGGAAGCCGATGCGGTTGCGTCCTGCCCGTTCGTGGTTTTACACAGCTTGTCGAAGCGCTCGGCGGCGCCGGGTTTGCGCAGTGGTTTCATTGCCGGCGATCCGTCCAGCGTCGCCGCTTATGCCGGCTTCAACCGCAGTTGCGGGGTCTCGCTGGCCTGGCCGGCGTGCAGCGCCAGTGCGGCACTTTGGCACGACGAAACGCATGTGCAGCGTCAGCGACAGGCACTGCAATGCAATTGGGACCTGGCCGATGAGTACCTCGCCGCAGTGCCCGATTACCGGCGCGCCGATGCCGGTTTTTTCTTGTGGCTGGCAGTCGGCGATGGTGAAGGGATCGCGCGCCGACTCTGGAGCGAACAGGGTTTGCGCGTGATGCCCGGTCGCTACCTGTGTCATGAAGACGCCGAGGGCAGCAACCCCGGCAAAGCGTTCGTGCGCATTGCACTGGTTCATCAGGAACCGGTCATGCGCCAGGCCCTGCTGCGCCTCAGGGCCGGGCTTGCAGGTCGTTAACGTTCGACGGGCTGCAGGCGTTGGCGGGCCAGCGCGACCCAATAGGCAACGCCCAGTGGCATGATCTCGTCGTTGAAGTCATAACGCGGGTTGTGCAACGAGCAGCCGCCTTCAGCGGAGCCATTGCCAATCCAGATGTAAGCGCCGGGTTTGCGTTCGAGCATGAAGGCGAAGTCTTCTCCGGTCATGCTCGGTGCGACCCCGGTACCCACGTTTTCGCGGCCCGCCACAGCACTGGCGGCAGCCACGCAATGGTCCGCGTGCTCGGCACTGTTGATCAGCGGCGGCGAGCCAAATTCGAAAAACTTCAGCGACGCTCGAACCCCCATCCCGGCGGCCAACTGCTCGACCATCTCGGCCATTCGACGCGATGCGATCTCGCCGGCCTCGGGGCGGAAGTAACGCATGGTGCCGCCCAGCCGTGCAGTGTCGGGCACAATGTTGTGGGTATCGCCGGAGTGGAACTGAGTGACACTGAGAACCAGCGCATCGGCAGGGTCGATATTGCGCGAGACGATGCTCTGTAACGCGGTCACCAAATGGGCCGCGGCCAGCAACGGATCGGCGCCTTGGTGAGGCATCGCCGCATGGCAACCACAACCGCTTACAACCATTTCGAACGGCCTCGCCCCCGCCATCGCCGCACCGTGATGAACCACGAATCGACCGGTCGCAAGACCGGGCCAGTTGTGCAGACCGTAGACGCACTCAGCGCGAAATTTCTCGAACAGGCCCGCCGTCATCATCGCCTTCGCACCCGTGCCGATTTCCTCGGCCGGCTGAAACACCAGATGAACCTTGCCGGCGAAACTGCGATCTGCCGCCAGTCGGCTGGCAGCGCCCAACAGCATGGCGCTATGGCCGTCATGGCCACAGGCATGCATCCAGCCGTCGTGGACTGAGCGATGGGCGAAGGTGTTTTCTTCCTGGATGGGCAGCGCATCCATGTCGGCGCGCAGGGCTATCTCGATACCTGGTTGCTCGCCTTCGATGGTGGCGACAACACCCGTACCGCCGATGCCGATATGCGGTTGCAAATCAAAGCTGCGCAATATTTCTGCGATGAAGGCGCTGGTCTTGCGTTCGGCAAAACCCGCTTCCGGATGTTGATGCAGCCAGCGACGCCAACCGATCATTTGTTCCTGCAGTGCGAAATCCGTTTCCGATGCCATCCTGACGTTCCTGTCCCTGGAGCTGCTCTGAGTCGCCACACTATTCTGTGTCATGGAACTTCGCAACTGGCACGGATGCACGTCATGAACACTGGCGCAGGGTGAGCTCATCACGCTTATGTGGGAGTCGGGCTTACCGCTGCGGCAGGGTTTGGTGGTGGATGCCGATTCGCCTGCAACCACCACCTCTCGGGTTTAGCCTCTTTCGTCAATCCCCGCTTGCAGGGACTGGCCGTCCAGATGCCCGCTCAGCGTGACGGGGCCGACCTTCAGGTTGCCGTTTTCAAGGGAAACCTTCGGTGCGTTTTCCTTGGCTTTGTGTGGCAAATCAAGGCCCGCTTTCACTCCGTAATCACGATTACCCAGATCAGTGCTGCTGACCTTCGAACCCCCCAGATCAACCTTTCCATCCGCCGCCGAAATCCGCGCGCCGGTCAGTTGTGTCGCGCCGCCGACCGCGAGGTTTACGCCTTGGCCGGCACTGATTCCGGACGCCTGCACCACGCTGTCCTTGTGCGCATATTCGCCCTGTGCAGTCAGCGTTGGCTTGTAGTCGGTGCCGGCGAGTTTTTCCTTGTCGCTCGGCGGGTTTTTCTTCGCAGTCAGGCCCAGATCGACATCGACCTTGGTGTGATTGCTCGAGTCTTGACGGCTTTCGACGGTCAGATCACCCGCAACCTTGCCACTGACATCTTTAGCGTCGATCCGCGCACCCGCCAGCTGTGCATCACCGGCGCTGTTCAACACCACGCTGTCAGCCTTGATCTGGCTGTTCTGCTCGGTGCTGCCTTGCAGATAATCCACGCCAACCTTGGCCCCGGCATTGAAGCCGTGGTCGCTGCTGGCCTTCTCATCAGCGGCGGTCGGGGTTTTGCGGCTCAGGTTGCCGCCGGCATTCAGTGCGACATTCCAGTTATTGCGGTGGTCGGTGGACTGCGCTGACTCCTGCACATAACCGCCCTTCTGTGCATCGATGCTGACATTCGGTGCGCTGACTTGCGTGCCTTGCAGGTGAATCGAATCACCGCTCAGCGCGATGCCGCTCTGGCTGTTGAGCTGACCACCAGTAAGGGTTTTCGAATCCTCGTTGACCCGACCGATGTTGAAGTTGCCACTCAGATTGCCACCCTGATCGCGGCTCTTCTCGCTGCTGGTTTTGCTGCCGCCACCCTTCAAGCCGCCGCCGAGGTTGCTGCCGGTGGCGGTGTGAGTATCGGTGGCCGCTTGCAGATCGAGCTTGCCGTCGGCGTGCAAATCGATGCCGCCAGCGCTGTCGATTTTCGTGCCTTGCTGCACCTGATGGCCGCCGCTGCTCAACTGCACCGGGCCGTTGCCCGAGATGTTGGCAACGTGGGCCTGCGTCTCAGTGGTCTGCTTGGCGGTGTGATCGAGCTGGAACCCGGCGCCGAGGTCGACGTTGGTGCCATCGGTGCCCGGCAAGGTGCCGACCGTCAGCGAGCCATTGCCACGCAGGCTGCTGTCGTTGCTGTTCTGGCGGTCGTTGGCCTGATTCAGCGCCAGATCCCCCCCGGTGTTGATGCTGACACCGCCCTGCCCGCCGTCGAAACGACTGCCGACGAACTGCGCATCGCCGCCGACCTTGATGTTCACACCCTGGCTGCCGGCATAAGCGCCGACGACGGCGGTGGAACTGTCCTTGCTCGACGCACTGCTGCCACCCGCGCCGCTGCCGGCGACGTTCACGTCTTCACCGGTCTTGGTGTAGACGCGCACATCGACCTTGGCGTCCACGGCGTTCGCGCTGCTGCTGTGCGTGTTGCTCGCGGCGTCGGCAAGCAGTTTGTCGGCGCTGATATTCACTTGGCCGGCGCTGGCGTTGTATTGCGTGCCTTGCTCATGCAGCGTGCCCGTGGTTTTCACATCGATGGTGCCACCATCAAAACGGCTGACCACGGCGTTGCTACTTTGCTCGGACTTGCTGGCGCTGCCGTGACCGAACGCAACGTCGATCCCGACATTCGGCTGACCGAGATTGGCCAGCGAGTCCTTGTCCGGCACCTTGCCGTTGAGAACATCCTTGACCGCGCCAGCGATTGGCCGGGCGATGTCCTTGTACTCGACGTTGGCGCCGATGTCCGCCGACCAGTTGCTGTCGTTGTGCGTGCTGCTTTCGCTGTTGCTGGCCGCGCGATTGTCGATCTCGTTGGCGGCGACGTTCAGACCGTTGCCAGCCTTGAGTTGCGCGCCTTCGGTTGCGAGTTTGTCGGCATTGATGTTCAGACTGCCGCTGCTCTGCACATTCGTGGTCTGTGCGGTGATTTTGCTGGTCGAATCCTGCGTTGTGCTGTGGGCGAAATCGACGCCACTGCCGGCACGGTCGAGGCCGCCGGTGTAGTAGAAACCACCACCGGTGCTTGAGGTGTCGGTGGAGGTTTTGTGGCTGTCAGCCTCGGCCAGCAACGAGACGTTTTTGCCGCTCAACGTCGTGTCACCAGCGGTGGATTTCACTTCCGCGCCTTTGAGCGTGACGTCACCGCCCGCCTTCACCTGCACACTGCCGCCGCTGAGGCTGGAGCCTTGCTGGGTGACGTCGTTGCGGGTCACGGTTTGCTGTTTGTCTTCGTAGTGAATCCCGGCGCGATACTGCTCCGGCGTTTGCTCTTTCGCATAAGCATCGAAGCCACGGGTTTGCGTGGTGTCAGTGCTGTCGTGAGTGTTCTGCGCGGAGGACACGTTGACGTCGCCCGCTGCATCGGCGGTCAACGCACCATCAGCCTTGACGGTCGAGCCCGCCACAGCAATGTCCTTGGCGCTCTTGAGCTTGAGGTTGCTGTCGGACACCAGTTCGCTGCGCACGGTGCTGCTGTCCTGGCTGCTCTGCCGCGACTCGTCTTTGGTGATGCCGAAGAACTTGCTGTCCTTGTCGTGGTTGTTGCTGTGCGAGGTGTCCTGCACGCCGTCGATCACCAGCGAACCCTTGTCGCTGATCACGCTGGCGTCGGTGCCGCCACGTACCTGACTGCCGCTGATGCGCACATCGTCAGCCTTGACGATCAGTTTGCCACTGGCGTTGACCTTGCTGCCCTGATGCTGGGTCTTGCCTTTGTCGGCATCGCCGGTCTTGCCGAAGAAACCACCGCCAACCAGATCACCGGAGTAACGGTTGTCGCTGCTGCGATTGGTCCGTGTGGCCGTGGTGATTTCCACCTGTTTGCCGGCCAGTTGCACGTCGCCGGCGCTGGTCAATTCGGCGCCTTCGGAGCGCAATAACGCGGCGGTTTGCAGGGCGATATTGCCGGCCTTCAACTGGCTGGTGACGCTGCGCTGCTCTTCGCTGCTGCTGTTCCAGTCGGCTTTCCACAGGTGCTTGCGGTGGTTGCCTTGATCGCTTTGCGTGTGGCTTTCGGTGGCGGCGGTCAGGCGCAAGTCGCCGCCGCTTCGCACGTCGAGAGTCTTCGCGGCTTCTACTTTGGCGGCTTTCAGCTCGGTGTCTTTACCGGACGACAACTTGGCGTCGCGACTGGCGATAATCTGGCTGCCGTGCTGGCGCGATTCACTGTCGGTCTGGGTGCGATCGTAGGTTTCCCAGGTGATGCCGATGGTGCTGTTGTTCCAGTTTTCGCGCTTTTCCTGAAGCTTGCGGCTTTCGACCGTCGACAAGGTCAGGTTGCGTTTCGCCTCGACGGCGACGTCGCGAGCGCTGACATCGGTAGCCGCCAACGTCAGATCCTTGCCGCTATGCAAACCGACATCGCCCTGACTGCTGCGAATACCGGCACGGGTTACATCGAGGCTGTTGGCAACCGCTTCACCGCTGACACTGAGGTCACCGGCGGAACGAATCTGCACGCCGTCACGCCCGGCCACTTGCACCGCGCCAACCCGTACGCCGGCACCTTCGGCGGTGCTGACAATATTGATGCGCCCGGCCTGCATCGCGCCGAACAGGCTGGCGTCGATGCGTTGATCGCCGGTGTTGCCCGCCGGATCAACAGTTTTCACCTGGCCGCTGGCGTAATCGACCTGATTGCGCCCAAGCGTAAGGTTCAACTGATCGCGCGCAGTGATCGCGCCCTGGCTGTCGATTCGCGGCGCGATCAGGTTGATCGAACCTTCGCCGTTACGCAGGCCACCGCTGTGAATCTGCAACTGACCGCTGGCGTCGCGGCTGTTCAGGCTTTGCAGTTTGCCGTCATTCAATTCCGGGCGACCGACCACCAGATTGGCGTTCGGCGTGTTGATGAAACTGCCGCCATTGACCGAGATGCCGTTAGGGTTGGCCAGCACGTAATCGGCGGGCCGGCCGAAGATTTCCTGCGCGCCATTGATGGCGGACGGATTGCGGCTGATCACTTCGTTGAGGATCACGCTCGCCGCCTGGCCTTGCAGTTGCGGGTTGGCCGCCAGTTGCCCGGCCAGTTGCGATTGCCCGGCCTGCAAAGCGTTGTTCAGCACAAGGCCCTGACGGTCGACGTTGTAGTCGAGGAACTGGTTGTGCGACAGGCCCGAACCGTTGGGCGCGACGATGTTGACGATGGGCACACCGCCCTGGGTCTGCAATTGCGCGGTGCCGCCCGGTCCCGGTGCGACCACGACGCCGCCTGCGATCGCGCTAGGCAGATGCACGGCGAAGAACAGGCTGGCAATCGCCCAGCGCAATTTGCCCCGAGGCGAAAGATGAAATGCAAAGGTGTGTGCTGGCATAAAAACGTCTCCATGTGAGTACGGCATCACGTCGCGCGTTTAGTCTTGGCCGTGGCTGACGCGCTCAGATCCGACGGCTGTTTGTTCACTGCGTTGTTCAGATTTGCAGGCCCACGCGCATCAGCCAGGTTTCAGGCTCGTGCTGCAGACCGTTCGGGGTGTTGAGGGCGCGCTGGTAATCGACGTCCACTTGCAGGTTTTTCCAGCCCAGATTCAGGCCGACACTGGCACCACTCAGGCGTTGGCCCTGAGCACCGTGATCAGCCTTGATCCAGCCGTGGTCGAGGCCCACGCGCGGGGTAATCTGCACCGGCCATTCGCTGCGCAGCGGCAGGCGCAAGGTGTTGCGCCAGATCGCGCCGCTGGCGCCGGAGGCACTGCTGATGCGATAGCCGCGCACCGCCGAATCGTCGGTGCCGAGCAGCTGTTCAATCGCTGGCAACGGGTCCGGGCTGTACTGCAAATTGAGCTGGCTCTGCCACTGCCAGGCCTGCGCGCCGAACTGACCGTTGCGCCATTGGCTGAGACCGGCGCGGTACTTGCGGAACTGCGCCTTGGGCAGATTGCTGATCTGATGCTGCGAGTCGTCGTCGGCGCCAAACCAGCGCAGGCCCTGGGCGTAATTGATGTCGAGGTTCCACACCGCGCGGTCGAGCCAGAACAGATTGAGCCCGGCTTCGGCCACGGTCAGGGTCGGGCTCTGAATGCCGAGGCGAACGTCTTGCAGATAGCTGTCGACATCCTTGTGCGCCAGTTGCAGGTTGGCGCTGAGCTGCCGACTCTGGTCGCGCCACAGCACACGGTCGGCGCGCAGGCTGACCTGATCGGTGATGCCGGTGCTGTGAAAGGTCACGCTCGGCAATTTGAACGGCGCGCGATATTCGGCGTGGCTGGCGAACACGCTGTAGGTCCAGTAGCCGTAGGGAATCGCGTAATACAGGCTGGCGTTGCGGCTGTAGCGATCGCCCTGATTGAGCGTGTCGCTGGCGCTGAGGCTCAACAAGTCGTTGAGTTGCAGCGGGCTGTCGAGGCTCAGGCTGATCGTGTCGCGATCACGTCCGGTGCTGGCGCTGCCGAGGTTGTCGAAACCGACATTCAAGGCCCAGCGCGAATGCGCGGAGGTGCGTGAGCGCAGGATGATTCGCGAGGCGCCGTGCTGTCTGCCGGGGGCGATGTCGGCGGTGAGATCGATTGAGCGCAGGCGATTCAGTTGATCGAGGCCCTGCTCCAGATCACGCAGGTTCAGCGGCTTGCCGAGCATTCCCGGGAACGCGCCGCCGAGGGAAACCGGCAAGCTCTGATCGGCCAGTTCGATGGACTCGATGTAGCCTTCGTCAACGCGGATATCCAGTGACTGCCCGGCGGCCGGAGCGCTGAGCAGATACGGGCGGCTGGCGATGTAGCCCTTGTCGACGTAGCTCGCGGTGATGGTCGCCAACAGATGATTGATCTGGCCGACGCCCATGCACGGTGCCAGCAGCGGTTTGATCCGGGCGTTGAGCTTGTCGCTGTCGATCAGCGTGACGCCGCCAATGCGCGTGCCGCTCAGCGGCCAGCAACGTTCATCGGGGGCAACGGTTTGCGGGATGGCCGGAGTGATCGGCGTCGGACCGAATGCACCGCGCTCCAATTGCCGTTTTCTTTGCTCAAGTTGCAGTTGTTGCAGATCGCGCTGTTGCTGTTGCTGCTGGCGCAGCACTTCCTGACCCGGCGCAACAGGTTCGGCCGCTTCAATCGAGGAGGCACACACACTCAACACAAAGGCCGACAACAGCGGGCAAAGCGGGGAACGATGGCGAAAAACAGCGCGAAACGGAAACGGCACGCAACATCCTTGCGATCATCAAATGGCGTAATGCCATGTCATCAATAATCGTGATAGTCGGAGCCATCCCACACAAAAGCAAGACGCTTCCTACAGCGCTTACATTTCTTAAACAATTGCTTTGCCTGACTTTATTGTCAGCAGCAAGGCCACGGCACTGCACGCTATCAGGGTTTCCCCGATGGCCTGAAACCAGCCCGCGAGCATCAGGCCCACGCCGATCAGCAGGTAGTACATCAAGCCAAATAACGCCCCGGCGGTGCCCAGCCGATCCGCGTAATCGACCAGCGCCGAACCGAGCACGTTCGGAATCGCCAGGCCAAACGCCAATACCACCAGCAGCATCGGCAGGACGAACGCGACACTGTTCTGCAGCGACCACACGCCCACACCACCGAGTAAAGCGGTGCCCGCCGCGAGCCGAATCAATTGCACGGGGATGAACCCGGCCGTCAATAAACGCCGGTTGAGCCATGCTCCAAAACCTGAGCCCAGCGCGAGGATCACACCGCTGTAACCGAACCCGCTAGCGTCCACGTCCAGCCGCTGAAACATGAACGGAGCGAGGCTGTAATAGCTGAACAGCGCCACGTTGAATGACGCGATCCACAGCGCCGAGCGCCAGATGCCCGGGTCACGCAACATGCGCCCGAGGGTTTCGAGCAAACCGACATGGCGCGTTGGCTGGGGCCGGGTTTCCGCCAGGGTGTACCAACTCCACAGCCACAACAGCGTTGCCAGCAACAGCAACGCGCCAAGCACACCGCGATAACCAAAGGCCTGAACCAGACTGGCACCGCTGAACAGGCCAATCGCCGGACTGGCCGACAGCGCGATGCCCACCAGGGAAAACACCTGCGCCAGTTCGGCGCCTTTGAAGCGGTCACGCAACACGGTCTGCGTGACCACCGAGCCGACTGCCGCACCGAACGCTGCCAACATCTGCGCCAGTAACAAGCCGTTGAAGCTGCTCACTCGCAGGCCGAAAAGCGTGGCAATTGCATAAATTGCCAGTCCCGCGAGCATTGCCGGGCGCCGACCGATGCGATCACACAAACGCCCCCACACCACCACCCCGACGGCAAACGCGAGGAAATACACGGATAAAGTCTGCGCCGCTGCTTGCGGGCCGACGCTGAACACACGCCCGATATCACCGAGCGCCGGGCTGTACAGGGTTTGCGCGATCTGCGGAAACATCAGCAGCGCAATCGCCAGCCACAGGAAATTTCTGTTGTGCATCCTTCATCACTCCTCTCATAAACCGCCGAGGAGTTTAAGAATCGATGAGTGGCGTATTATCCGAACCCTGCCAACTAATCGTTGAAATCGGACAACCCATGGCCTGGCTCGACGCCCACGCAACGTTTGACGCAGATCGCTTTCAGGCACCGGTGATCGGCATCGCCTCAACCTTGGGCGATCACGATTCCGGCCTGCACCGCCATCAACGCGGCCAACTGCTGTACACGCGACAGGGCTGCACGCGGATTACCCTGGCGCAGCAACTGTGTCTGCTGCCGCCGTCGCGGGCGGCGTGGATTCCGCCGGGTGTCAGCCATCGCGCGGTGATGCAGCAGAGTGTCGATTACCGCTCGATCTATCTGACCGCCGAACTGTGCAGCGCACTGCCGCAGCAGGTCTGCGTGATTGAAGTCAGCCCCTTGTTGCGTGCGGTGCTGGAACCGATGGCGCTGGCGGCTTTCGACACCGATTGGCAGCAGGGCAAATTCGCCCACCTGCTCGGTCTGTGCCTGAGCGAAATCACTGAAGCGGCGCAGCAACCGATGCTGTTGCCGTTACCTCAGGACAAGCGCCTGACGCCACTGCTGAAAACTCCCGAGCGACTGCCGCCGGAACTGCAAGTACTGGAACAACAGATCGGCGCCAGCAGCCGCACCATCGGGCGAATCTTTCAGCGCGAAACCGGCATGAGTTATCAGCAATGGCGCCAGCAGTGGCGCTTGATGCGCGCGATGGAATTGCTCGCCACCGGACGCAGCCTGAGTTACTGCGCTTTTGAATCCGGTTTTGCCAGCGACAGCGCCTTTATCGCCTTCTTCAAATCCATGACCGGCAGTACCCCGGGCCACTGGCTCAAATGAGCAACTGACGATCGGCACCAGAAATAATTTGCCACTAAATATTACCTGCGTCATATTACAGCCGTAATAACGACCCGCTTACCCAGGTAATCCGCCATGACCAGCATGCCCACCCTCGAACCTGTTGTGGTGAAGACCAAGCCTTCCCTGCATAAACGCTTGCTGCTTCCCGGCGCCGGATTGCTCGCGCTGATCTTCGCCGGTGTGTACGCCGTGCACTGGTGGGGCGCCGGGCGGTTTATCGAAGAAACCGACGATGCCTATATTGGTGGCGATGTTACGGTGATCGGGCCGAAAGTCGCCGGTTACATCGACGAAGTGCTGGTCAGCGACAACCAGCATGTGAAGGCCGGCGATGTGTTGATCCGCCTCGACGCCCGCGACTATCGCGCCAATCTGGCCAAGGCTGAAGGCGCCGTCGCCGCCGAAGAGGCGCTGCTGGCCAACCTCGACGCCACCGAACAACTGCAACAAGCAGTGATCGGCCAGGCCCGCGCCGGCATCGATGCCGCCGGTGCGGAAACCGCGCGCTCGCGGGATGACAACGCGCGCTACAAACGCCTGGTGACGACCAATGCTGTCTCGGTAGAAAGCGCACAACGCGCCGACGCCACCTTCAAAACCGCGCAAGCCCTCAGTGCCCGCGCCCAGGCCGAACTGCTTGCCGCGCAACGCCAACTGGCGGTGATCGACACCCAGAAACAACAGGCCCGCGCCGCCCTTCAGCAAGCCCGCGCCGAACGTGATCTGGCGCAACTGAACCTCGGCTACACCGAACTGCGCGCGCCGGTCGATGGGGTGATCGGCAATCGCCGCGCACGGGTTGGCGCCTATGCTCAAGCCGGCTCGCAACAGTTGTCGGTGGTGCCGGCCAGCGGTTTGTGGGTCGACGCCAATTTCAAGGAAGACCAATTGGCGCGGATGAAACCCGGGCAACGCGTGAGTATCCGCGCCGACGTCCTTTCCGGTCAGGAATTCCACGGCCGCCTCGACAGCCTTGCGCCAGCCACCGGGTCGCAGTTCAGCGTGCTGCCGCCGGAAAACGCCACCGGCAACTTCACCAAAATCGTCCAGCGTGTGCCGGTGCGCATCCTCCTCGACCCGGCAGATGGCGTGCTTGGCCACTTGCGTCCGGGGCTGTCGGTGACGGCGGAAGTCGACACCCGCGCGCAACCGGAAACCAGCGCCGTGGCCGTCGCGCCATGAGCACCGCCCTCACCGCAAATGCGCGGCCGTTCAACGCCGCCGATATGGCGACCGCGACCAAAGTGTTCGCCTTCGCGACCATGTGCATCGGCATGTTCATTGCGCTGCTGGATATCCAGATCGTCTCGGCGTCACTGCGTGATATCGGCGGTGGACTGTCCGCCGGCACCGACGAAACCGCCTGGGTGCAGACCAGTTACCTGATCGCCGAAATCATCGTGATTCCGTTGTCGGGCTGGCTGTCGCGAGTGTTTTCAACGCGCTGGTTGTTCTGCGCTTCGGCGGTCGGCTTCACCCTCGCCAGCCTGCTCTGCGGCGTGGCCTGGAACATCCAGAGCATGATCGCCTTTCGGGCGCTGCAAGGTTTTCTCGGTGGTTCGATGATCCCGCTGGTGTTCACCACGGCGTTCTTTTTCTTCACCGGCAAACAACGGGTAATCGCCGCCGCGACCATCGGCGCGGTCGCGTCATTGGCACCGACATTGGGGCCGGTAATCGGCGGCTGGATCACCGATATTTCCTCGTGGCACTGGCTGTTCTACATCAATCTGGTGCCAGGAATTTTCGTCGCCGTGGCGGTGCCGATGCTGGTGAAAATCGACCAGCCGGAATTGTCCCTGCTCAAGGGTGCGGACTATCTGAGCATGGTGTTTCTCGCGCTGTTTCTCGGCTGCCTGGAATACACCCTCGAAGAAGGTCCGCGCTGGAACTGGTTCAGCGACCAAACCATTCTGACCACGGCGTGGATCAGCGGCCTCGCCGGCCTGGCCTTCATCGGCCGCACCTTGCATGTGGCCAATCCGATCGTCGATCTGCGCGCACTCAAGGATCGCAATTTCGCCCTCGGCTGCTTCTTTTCGTTCGTCACCGGCATTGGCCTCTTTGCAACGATCTACCTGACGCCGCTGTTCCTCGGTCGCGTGCGCGGCTACAGCGCGCTGGACATTGGTCTGGCGGTTTTCTCCACCGGCGTGTTCCAGATCATGGCGATTCCGCTGTATGCCTTTCTGGCCAATCGCATGGACCTGCGCTGGATCATGATGATCGGTCTGGGTTTGTTCGCGGTGTCGATGTGGGAGTTCAGCCCGATCACCCATGACTGGGGTGCCGGCGAGTTGATGCTGCCGCAAGCGTTGCGCGGGATTGCCCAGCAACTGGCGGTGCCGCCAGCGGTGACGTTGACCTTGGGCGGATTGGCGCCGGCACGTTTGAAGCATGCGTCAGGGTTGTTCAACCTGATGCGTAATCTGGGCGGGGCGATTGGTATTGCGGCGTGCGCGACCATTCTCAATGACCGCACCAACTTGCACTTCACGCGGTTGGCCGAACATCTGAACAGCAGCAATGAGGCGATGAATCAGTGGCTGGCGCAAGTCGGCGGCAACCTCGCGAATCTGGGCCAGAGCGGCGACGTCGGTGTCACCGCCAGCCTGCGCCAGTTGTGGCTGCTGACCTACCGCGAGGCGCAAACCCAGACCTACGGCGACACCTTTTTGATGATCGGCGTGTGCTTCGTCATCGCCACGGCGATGGTGCCCTTGATGCGCAAGGTGCAACCACCGGCGGCGCCGAGTGCGGATGGGCATTGATCACTATTTTCTGGCCATGCCCATTTCCCTTGTGGGAGCGAGCCTGCTCGCGAAGGCGTCGTGTCAGTCACCATGGTTGTTATCTGACACTCCGCTTTCGCGAGCAAGCTCGCTCCCACAGGGGTTATGCGTTGAGGCTTAAGCCTGGGGGATTTTGCGGAAACCCACCGCCAAACGGTTCCAGCTGTTGATGGTGTTGATCGCCACGGTCAGGTCGACCATTTCTTTGGGCGTGAACTGCGCCGCAACCACGTCGTAATCTTCATCCGGCGCATGGGTCAGGCTCAGTTGCGTCAGCGATTCGGTCCACAGCAGCGCGGCGCGTTCGCGGTCGCTGAAGAACGGCGCTTCACGCCAAGCGGTGACCGCGAACAAACGGCGCGGGGTTTCGCCACCCTTGATTGCATCGGTGGTGTGCATGTCGATGCAGAACGCGCAGCCGTTGATTTGCGAAGCGCGCAGTTTGACCAGTTCGATCAGGGTCTTTTCCAGCGGCAGTTTCGATACAGCCGTTTCCAGAGCCATCATCGCTTTCAAGGCGTCTGGGGAGGCGGTGTAGAAATCGGTACGAGGTTGCATGGTAGCTCCGGGTAGCAAGTGAATGTGTGGCTACGTTAGCCCTCACACCCGGTTCGACAAATAGCCAATATTCCAGAAGATCAGGAGGCCACTCGGTTTCTCCGCTGACCGCTCGTCAGCCACCCGGCACCAAGGGTCAAGCGCGCCAGACCAATATCAGGTACAGACCCTTTACGGAGACGGATCATGATCACGCGCAAACTCACTTCGTTATTGCTCGCCGGGTTGCTCGCCAGCGCCTCGGCCGCCAGCTTCGCCGCCAACGACGGCGCTGACGCCACCGGCACCAAATCCGGAGGCCCGACCAGCACAACCACGCCGCCAGACAACACGCCGGGCGCGCCTTCGGGCGGTAGCGGTTCTTCGGGTATGGGATCCGGGACTGGCACCAATGGCGGGGCCAGCGGTTCCGGTTCAGGGGCTGGCGGTGGCACCGGTTCGGCGGGTGGCGGGACTGGCGGTGCGGGCGGTGGCACCGGCGGCTGAACGAACAAGAGCCATCCGTGGTGAAAACCCTCGGTTTTATGAGTATTCACATAACCCTGGCTTAATGAAAATCCCTGTGGGAGCGAGCTTGCTCGCGAAGGCGTTAGATCAGCCAACAATCTTCATCGCCTGACACTGCGCTTTCGCGAGCAAGCTCGCTCCCACAGGGTATGTGTTGTACTTGAGTTAGCGATCCGAGCGCATCAGTTCAGCCAAACCGCTATCCAGCGACAACACCGCCGCACGATTGCGCCCGGCATTTTTTGCCTGATACAGCGCCGCATCGGCACGCTGGATAAACACTTCCAGGCTGTCATTGCCGCTCGGGATAAACGAATAGCAGCCCAGACTCACCGTCAGATACCCGGTCGGCGAACCGCTGTGGATGATGTGTTTGTCGATCACGCTGCGGCGAATCTGCCCGGCGATCGCCAGCGCTCCATTGATATCGGTGTCCGGCAACAGCACCGCAAATTCCTCGCCACCGTAGCGCACCGCCAGATCAGCCTTGCGCTGACAGCACGCCCGCAGCACCTGAGCGACCTGAGTCAGACAATGGTCTCCCGCCACGTGCCCATAGGCATCGTTGTAGCGCTTGAAGAAATCGATATCGAGCATGATCAGGCTGACCGGGCTGACCTGCCGCGCGCCACGAGCGAATTCGATCTCCAGCGATTGTTCGAACAAGCGGCGATTGGCCAATCCGGTCAGGCTGTCGTGGGTCGCAATCTGTTCCAGTGCGCGCTGGGCCTTGCGCAGGTTTTTCTCGATGCGTTCGCCGTCGCGCACTTGATGAATGAACACCCAGCCAAACAGGCCGACACCGAGGATCACCAACGCGACAATCACACTCGACTGAAACGCACGCTCGTACCAACCCTTGAGAATCGTATCGCGCGAGGTCGCCGCCGACACCACCAACGGATATGCCGACAAGCGTCGATAACCGTATAAACGCACCACGCCATCGACCACCGAATTGATCATCGCTGTACCCGCCGCCGCCTCTGGCAGCAACGTGCGATAAATCCGCCCTTGCGCCAGCGAAGTGCCGATCAGGTTTTCATCAAACGGCCGGCGGGCGAGCAAGGTGCCGTCGCTCAGGCCAAGGAACATGATGGCTTGGTCATCAAGGCTGAAGCCTTCGAAGAAGCGGTCGAAGTACGACATCTTGATCCCGGCCAGCAGCACACCCTGAAAATTGCCGGCGTGATCATTGACGCGCTTGGAAATCGGGATGATCCACTCACCGTTCTCGCGGCTGCGGATCGCCGGGCCGATGTGCGCTACTGTCGAGGCATTCTGCTGGTGAAACTTGAAGTACTCGCGGTCGGCCACTCCACTGCCACGGGGCAGATCGGCAAACGAGGTAATCACCCATTGGCCTTCGCGATCGAACAGGAACACGCCGTGCAACTGATCGAGTTGCTGCACCCGTCGGGCAAAAGTTCTCTGCAAACGCGGTTTCTGCGCGGCGCCGTAGCCGTCGTCCTGAATCCAGTCGACCAGGCTGGTCATCACCAGATCGGCGGCGAGGAAGGTGTCCTCGGCCTGCTGTGCCATCGCCCGCGTCAGATTGCTTGAGGCTATTTTCGCCACTGCCAGATCCTGCCTTCGCGACTGCTCCAGTTGCAGGTACAGCAAACCGGACAGGCACAACCCCACCGCAACGATAAACAGCACCGCCGCTTTGCGCAGCGGCAGGCGTTTAAGGGTGCCTCCGGGGGCCTGATGCGGGTCGTGAATGGGGATAGGCAAAAGCAAGTCCTGGGCAGGTACGACAAGGGCGCCAGCGGGTAAACCCTTATGTTTGTGAGCGTAGCCCACCGGGATGTACGGGGCAAACGCCCCGGTCCCGCCCAGTTATATCGGCGCGCAGCGAGATTGGATGATCGCTGTTCGTCGATTTATTTTCGATTGCCTCTTTACGGTTAGTCAGTTGTGAAGGGCCAGGCGCCGCATCGCACTGTGCAGATGCGCCCGCGCACTTTGCGGATCGCCCTCGCGCATCTGCTCATAAGCCCGCTGCGCAATGGCATGGGGCACTGGCTTCAGCTCCCGTTGCGTGGCCATCGCCAGCAGTTGCACCTGGGCGGCGCGCTCCAGGTAATAGAGGTCGTCCCAGGCTTCGGCGATGGTCGGCGCGGCAACGATCACGCCGTGGTTTTTCAGGAACAGAATGTCGGCGTCGCCCATGACCCCGGCGATGCGATCGCCCTCGGATTCGTCCAGCGCCAGGCCGTTGTAATTCTCGTCTACCGCCGTGCGCCCATAGAACTTCAGCGCGGTCTGCCCCAGCCACAACAGCGGCGCCCCTTGCAGCAGACACAGCGCCGTAGCGTGAGGCATGTGGGTGTGGAAGGCGACTTTCACTCGCGGCAGTTGTTTATGCAGACGCGCATGAATGTAAAACGCCGTGGCTTCCGGTTGGCCTTCGCCTTCAAGCACATTGCCGTCGAAGTCACAGACCAGCAGGTTCTGCGCGGTGACTTCGGCAAAGGCATAACCGTAGGGATTGACCAGAAACAGATCGTCATGCCCCGGCATCATCGCCGAAAAGTGATTGCAGATACCCTCCTCCAAACCGTGCAGCGCGGCCAGTTGAAAGCACGCTGCGAGTTCGTTGCGAGCGGTGATGATCGCCTCTGTGTCGAGGTTCAATGCGGTCGGACGTGAGGCCCGCGCACTGACGCCAAGAGTGTGAGCCATGACGATTCTCCGTGATTACCATCCAAGGGATTTGAACAGCGGCAGCACTTGATCGAGGCTGTTGAGGATCGCGTCAGGGCGATAGTCCGGCAGCAACTGGCGACCGGTGCCGCGATCGATCCACACACAACGAAAGCCCATGTTCCGCGCCGCTGTGTGGTCGAGCATCGGGCTGGCACAGATGTGCACGACTTCATCGCGGCTGACGCCCAATTGTTCATGAGCGTAGTCGAACAGTCGAGGCGCCGGTTTGTACGCCCCAGCCTGTTGCGCGGTGATTACCCGGTCAATGTGGCCACCGAGTTGCGCGACGTTACCGGCAATGATGTCGTCGTCGGTGTTGGAGACGATGCACAGTTTGAAGCCCATCGCCTTGAGCTGTGCAAGGGTCTCGATCACCTCGGCAAACGGCGGCATTTTCGGGATCGCAGCGGCCAGACGCTGGCTGTCTTCGGGCAGGCTGGGCAGGCCCAATTCTTTCAGGGCCAATTGCAGGCCGAGGGTGCTGAGTTCGCGGAACGATCGGTGCGGCGGGGTTTGTTCGAGGCGATGTTCATGGCGATCATAAACTTCGATCAGGTGCCCGGCGTCGACCTGGTGTTCGCCCTTCTCATTGAGAATTTCGCCGACCACAGCTTTGAGGCCCTCGTCCCATTGGATCAAAGTGCCGTAGCAATCGAAGGTCAGCCATTGCGGGCGCGGGGTGTGGATGAGTGTCATTGGTCGAATCCTCCGTCGTGAGGACTTCAGCTTATGAGCGCTCGGTGATAGTGTGAAATTAAATAAATAGCCAACCGTCAGTTGAAAAACCACTATCGAGAGCACCGCCATGCTGGATCTGGAACTGCTGAAAACCTTTGTCTGCGTGGTCGACGAAGGCAGCTTCACCCGCGCCGCCGAGCGCGTGCACCGCACCCAGTCGACGGTCAGCCAGCAGGTGCGCAAACTTGAAGACCTGGTCGGCCACGCCTTACTGCTGCGTGATCGCACCGGGCTCAACGTCGCCGTCACCGAACACGGCGAACTGCTGATCCACTATGCGCGGCGTTTGCTGGCGCTTTCGGCAGAAGCCACTGAAGCGCTGGCCAGCGACCTCGACCTGGAAATCCTCCGTATCGGCATGCCGGAAGACTTCGACGCGCGGCGCATGGCGCTGATCCTTGCTGGCTTCACCCGCAGCCATCCGCAAGCACGGCTGGAAACGATCAGCGGCATGAGCCTCGATCTGCGCCAGCGTCTGGATGCCGGCGACATCGACATCGCCCTGATCAAACGCGAACCCGACAGCGGCCCGGCGTGGGCGACCTGGCCGGAACGACTGGTGTGGGTCAAAGGTGCGGAATTTGATTCGTCGAGCGGCGTGTTGCCGTTGGCGTTGTTTCCGCAAGGCTGCCTGTATCGGCAGCGGGCCATTCGTTTGCTCGATGTTGCCCAGCGCCCTTGGCGGGTCGCGTTTGGCAGCCACAGCCTGACCGGGATTCAAGCAGCGGTGGCTTCGGGACTGGGGGTGTCGGTGCTGCCGGTGTCGGCGGTGTTGCCTGAGCATCAGGTGTGTACAGATTTGCCGGAACTGGCGCCGACGGAATTGGCGTTGGTCAGTCGTGAGGGTGTGTTGAGCGGGTTGCAGCGTGGCCTGGTGGAGTTTTTGCGTGGGGAGTTGGGGGTGGATGCGGGGGGATTTGCCTGAAATCCCCCTTACTTCTGTTATCGGGGTTTGTTGATTTCCCGCAGCAGGTCCGCGACAGGAATGTTCATGGTGTTTGAGTAGTAGGGTTTGTAGCCGTAGGCGGTGACGACGACTTTGCAGGGGATCTGTTGTTTGTTGGAGAGGAGTTGGTTCAGTTCTGACGCTGACAGATCTCTCTCCGTACTTCGGTCGCTGGAGGTTTCAGTGATAAATGTACTGGTCGAAAAGGAGAATTTGGAGTTGCCGTTTTCGCGTATATCAGAATCTACCAGCCCCACTGCAGAAAACTGAATGGCTTTGCCAACCGAAAAATCGTGGTCATCCGCTAACGCGCACCTCAATGTCCCCGAAGCCATCCCTTGCCTTTCGCCTCGGCCAAACAGGTTCAAAACATCCACATCGGATTGATATTTGATGACATATAAAAGGGAACTCGACCTATCTACGGACACATAACTCAAATTTGCCGGAGGCTGTAAATGGTCCTTTGCACATCCCGAACAGACAGCAAGAACCACGCAAAGGAAAAACCTAAACATCACGAAAATTCCTTCATGATTGAATCAAACAGCAAGTCACTTGCAGATTTACCATCAGCGATTGGGGCGTTTAGCAATCCCAGTGCATTAGCATGATTCGTGTCGACATTTACGTTAAGTGACGGTCCGCAGGAGATAATCCATTTTTCCCCGAAGTCCGCGACCCCGTCTGATGGGTCTCTCTTGGAAGGTGTTGCCTTGATATTGATCCAATCAACCGAAACTGGCGCGGGACGTTCGCGATAAATGTCTGAGCCCAGCCAAACCAAAGCCCCTTCACCCACAGGATCCAGAGTGATCAGCATCTGAACCTTGTAACCCCAATCCGACATTATTTTGGACAGGTGCGCACCATTCCAGCCGCCGAGGCTATGGCCCACGATATAGACGGGGCAGCTTTTATACGGAATAAGGCTTAGCACGTGCCGTTGAATGTCCTGCTTTCCTCTGACTTCGTTGTAACCCAACCATTCCGATTTATATTTTCCTTCTCCCTTTAATGTCTCAGTGCGCCTATCAAATGCACGGCGTGCATCCTGGATGTTTTCATAAGGCCCCGAGAAATAATAACTCTCCTTATCTCCCGCACCGCCGATAAAAACAACAATCGCCTTGGTACTCTCCACCGGCACAGGCTTATCACTGACATCCTTCTTGTCCGTCAGCGCATGTTCCTTGTGAAGCTTGTAATTGTTGCCCTTCGCGCACGTTACCGTTTCAGCAGGCATGCCTTACTCCTCCAAAAACAACTTGATGGTTTCGGGCAGATGCGAGCTGACTTGGTGGGTGAATCCGTTTGCGTCAGACACCCCATGCTCCAGACGTCCGTCAGCGCGCTGAATAACGTAAGGATGATCAGGCATGGGCTCACCGGTCACGTCATTGACCAGTTTCAACCGGTCAGTGAAATGCACCGGCATCGGCAGCAAACCACTGAAGGGAGCCGATGTCACCGTGTCACCGATGATGACTGTGCCGGAGCCGCCGATGACGACGTTGCCGTGCCCACCGGTGCTGTCCAGTGTCGCGGCGTTCAAACCGTTGATGAACACCGTCGACGCAACAGCACCGGTAATCGGGCTGCCGCAAGCAGATTTATCAGTCATTCGCGCAGCCGCCAGACCGTCGAAATTGACATTTGGCGAGCCACTGGCTATGGGATTGGTGCCATGTCCCGGCAATGGGCAGGCGGTTGGATCGGTGACGCGGGCGGCGGGTTTTCCGCTCATGAACAGCTCCTTGCAATGTAACGTGGTCATCCTTTCGGGGGCGCAAGCATGCGGGAGTTTGTCGGGTACTTCAAACCTTCAGACCAAAAAAGGCGCCCGATCGGGCGCCTTTTTATATGTGGAAACCGCTCAGGTTAGCGCGCCGGCGGCACCCGAATATCCCCCGCCCGACACTGGGTTTTCACACCCTTGCCACACGCACCGAACTGCAAATCCTTGCCCATGCAGACGCGCACTTCCGAGAGTTCCGGGCCACTGCAAATGACCGCGATGCCATCGGCCGGAATGCCCGGGTTGGCCTTGCGGAACAGGTCGGCGATTTCCTGGGCTTCGAAGTAATAGGAACTGCTGAACGGTTGCAGTTCCTGCGGGATTTTCACCGCGCCAACGGCTTTGTCCGCTTCATCCAGATAACCCATCGCGCCGAGGCCGCTGCAGGTGCCGTGTTTGGACCATTCGTGGTCGAGCAGTTTTTTGGTCGGGAACAGCGTCAGACCTTTGCTGCTTTCCGCTGCGTTGAGCGTGGTCAGCGGTGGGCAGGATTCCGGCCAGCCGCCCTTGGCGTATTGCGGCCACAAACCGTGAAGCACGAAGCCGTAGCCCTTGCCCGTGCACTGCGAGTCATCTTTGTGGGTCAGACAAAAGGTCGGCGACCAGGACAACGCCAGCAGGTAGTAATCGAACACCCCCGCCACCGATTCCGCCTGCGCTTTGCTTGACTGTGATTGCCGCGCCGAACTCAAACCGATGCTACCGGCCGTCAGCGCAATGACTGCCAAAATTGTAAACAGCTTTTTCATCTACCCACTCCTTTGGGACGCCTGCGTCCATGGTTTTCGATCCTGACCGACTTGGCCAGCGCTGATTTCGCCACGCTTGTGTTGCAAGCGCATGACGCAAGGCAAAGCCGTACACCGTTGAAAGGTCTACGATTAACAGGCAGACATCAAACCAAGGGATCCGAAATGAGTAAAGCAGACGAACTCGCCGCCAAACTCAAGCAAACCCGGCACACCCACGCGGATACCGCGCTGGAGATCGATTGCTGGCCGGCGCAGGTGTATGACCTGTACCACCGTATCGAAGCGTGGCTGCAACCGGTGACTGAGGTTGGTTTGAAGATTCGGCGCAATCCGACCCACGTTTGCGAAACGTCACCCGATGATGAATCCCACGATTACGCCATCGACCAACTGGTGATCGAGGCCAACCATCAAAGCCTGACATTCGATCCCATTGCGCGGTTTACCGAGGATGGCGCCGGCCGGGTGCAGATCATCCCGTCAGCCACGGACACCTATCTGCTGCGTACTGTGGATGAGCACGGTGAAAGCCATTGGTGGATGCAGTCGATTGAAACAGGCCAGCAGCTGGATGCCATCGCGCTGACCGAAAACAATCTTTTGCTCGCGGTGCAGGAAGGTCTCGGCCTGTAGGGCAAACGATCAAACTGTCAAAACTGTAATCTCCGCCTCAGCCAACTGAAAGCCGGCGCTGGTTAGCCTCCCCGTCATGAGTCAAACGGGGATTTCCAGCGCATGCCTTCCAACCCATCACGACGCACCTTCGTCAAAGGCCTCGCCGCCGGTAGCCTGCTCGGTGGCCTCGGCCTGTGGCGCACGCCGGTCTGGGCGCTGAATGCGCCCGGTCAGTTGCATGAACTGAGCGACAGCGACTTCGAGCTGTTCATCGGCGAAACTCCGGTCAACTTCACCGGCAGCCCGCGCACCGCCATGACCATCAACGGCAGCCTGCCCGGCCCGCTGCTGCGCTGGCGCGAAGGCGACACGGTGACGCTGCGGGTGCGCAACCGGCTCAGCGCCAGCACCTCGATTCACTGGCACGGCATTCTGCTGCCGGCGAACATGGACGGTGTACCCGGCCTGAGTTTTCACGGCATCGAACCGGGTGGCGTGTACGTCTATCAATTCAAGGTGCGGCAGAACGGCACCTACTGGTATCACAGCCATTCCGGGCTGCAGGAACAGGCCGGCGTGTACGGCCCGCTGGTGATCGACGCCAGGGAACCGGAGCCGTTCCAGTACGACCGCGAGTTCGTGGTGATGCTCAGCGACTGGAGCGACGAAGACCTGACCAGCCTGATGAAAACCCTGAAAAAACAGTCCGACTACTACAACTTCGACAAACGCACCGTCGGCGATTTCATCAACGATGTCAGCGAGAAAGGCTGGGGCGCCACCGTTGCCGATCGCAAGATGTGGGCAGAAATGAACATGAATCCCACCGACATCGCCGACGTCAGTGGCGCCACCTACACCTTCCTCATGAATGGCCACGCGCCGGACAACAACTGGACCGGCCTGTTTCGCCCCGGGGAAAAACTGCGTCTGCGCCTGATCAACGGCTCGGCCATGACCTACTTCGACGTGCGCATTCCCGGGCTGAAAATGACCGTGGTCGCGGCGGATGGCTTGCACGTCAAACCGGTCAGCGTCGATGAATTGCGCATCGCCGTGGCCGAGACTTACGACGTCATCGTCGAGCCGGACGCCGAGGCGTACACCCTGTTTGCCCAGGCCATGGATCGTACCGGTTATGCCCGTGGCACCCTCGCCACTCGCGCCGGGATATCTGCGCCCGTACCGGTTCTCGACCCGCGCCCGCTGGTGACCATGGACGATATGGGCATGGGCGGCATGGATCACGGCTCGATGGACATGAGTGCCATGGATCACTCGGCGATGGGCCCGATGCAATCCCATCCCGACAGCGAAAAAGACAATCCTCTGGTGGATATGCAAGCCATGACCACCGCGCCAAAACTCAACGACCCCGGCCTCGGTCTGCGCAACAACGGCCGTCGCGTGCTGACCTACGCCGACCTGCGCAGCACCTTCGAAGATCCGGATGGTCGCGACCCCAGCCGCACCGTCGAACTGCACCTGACCGGCCACATGGAAAAATTCGCCTGGTCGTTCAACGGCATCAAATTCTCCGACGCCGAGCCTTTGCGCCTGAAATACGGCGAGCGCATCCGCCTGGTGCTGGTCAACGACACGATGATGACCCACCCGATTCACTTGCACGGCATGTGGAGCGATCTGGAAGACGAAAACGGCGACTTCCAGGTGCGCAAACACACCATCGACATGCCGCCCGGCACCCGCCGCACCTACCGCGTGACCGCCGACGCACTCGGCCGCTGGGCCTATCACTGCCACCTCCTGTACCACATGGAAACGGGCATGTTCCGCGAAGTGCGGGTGGAAGAATGAACGGGCCGCTGATGACTCGACTCACCGCATTTTCCTTGCTGCTGGTCGGCAGTTCGGCGATGGCCGCCAGCGACATGCCGGGCATGGATCACAGCCAGATGGCGGGCATGGATCATTCCACGATGCAAAGTATGGACGACGGCATGATGCAGCCCGCCGCCCCGACGGAAAGCCGCACGCCGATCCCGCCACTGACCGACGCCGACCGTGCCGCCGTGTTCACCAGCCCCGGCGGTCATCAAGTCCACGACAGCGCGATCAACAGCTACTTCCTCGCCGACAAACTCGAATGGCAGGACGCCGATGACGGCAGCGCATTGGCTTGGGATCTGTCCGGCTGGATCGGTGGCGACATCGATCGGCTGTGGCTGCGCTCCGAAGGTGAACGCAGCAACGGCAAGACCGAAGACGCCGAGATTCAAGCGCTCTGGGGCCATGCGATATCGCCGTGGTGGGACGTGGTCAGCGGCGTGCGTCAGGACTTCAAACCCGGCGCGCCACAGACCTGGGCTGCATTCGGTGTGCAGGGCATGGCGCTGTACAACTTCGAAGCCGAGGCCACGGCGTTTATCGGTGAAGGTGGCCAGAGCGCGCTGCGGTTCGAGGGTGACTACGACATTCTGCTGACCAACCGCCTGATCCTGCAGCCCACCGCTGAACTCAACGTCTACGGCAAAAACGATGCGCAACGGGGTATCGGTTCCGGGCTTTCCAACAGCGAAGTCGGCTTGCGCTTGCGCTATGAAATCCGCCGCGAATTTGCGCCGTACATCGGCGTGACGTGGAACCGTACCTACGGCAACACCGCCGATTACGCCCGCGAAGAAGGCGAGGATCGCAGCGAAGCGCGCCTCGTGCTTGGCGTGCGGATGTGGTTCTGAATCCCCTAAAAAAACAAACCGGAGCTCTTGCATGCGCACCTTGAAAATCACCCTTGTACTCGCCAGCGGCTTGCTTCTGAGCAGCCTCGCTCAAGCCCACCCGAAACTGCTCTCGTCGAGCCCCGCCGAAGGTGCCGACGGCGCCGCGCCCGGCAAGATCGAACTGCATTTTTCCGAGAACCTGCTGACAAAATTCTCCGGCGCCAAACTGGTCATGACCGAAATGCCCGGCATGGCCCATTCGCCGATGCCAATGAAAGCCAAAGTCAGCGCCGGCAGCGACCCGAAAAGCATGCTGATCACCCCGCTCGCGCCGCTGCCCGCCGGCACTTACCAAGTCCAATGGCGCGCGGTGTCGTCCGACACGCACCCGATCACCGGCAACGTCACGTTCAAAGTGAAGTGAGCGATGGCTGAACTGATCAACATCATTCTGCGGTTTGCGTTGTATGTGGATTTGCTGCTGTTGTTCGGGCTGGCATTGTTTGCGCTGTACAGCGCTGATGCATTGCTGCGGTGTCGACCGCTGTTGCGCGGGATCGCATTGATCGGGGCGCTGCTATCAGCGGCGGGTCTGGTGCTGATGACTCGCGCCATGAGTGGCGAAACAGCGCTTGCGGCGTTGTGGCCGCACCTGCAAATGATGCTGCTGGAAACCGACGTCGGGATGGCGTGGGCAGTGCGGATGATCGCGCTGATCGTGGTGTTGATCAGGCCGGGTGCGTGGCTCGCATCGGTGGCTGGCGCCATCGCCCTCGCCTCTTTGGCCTGGAGCGGACATGGGGCGATGGACGAAGGAACACTGCGGTTCTGGCATTTTCTCAGCGACATTCTGCACCTGCTCGCGGCGGGCGCCTGGCTGGGTGCGATGCTGGCGCTGGTGTTGATGGCGCGGGGGCCGATCGATGCAGCTCGCATTCGTTCGCTGACGTTTGCGGTTCAGCGCTTTGAGTGGATCGGTGCAGCGATTGTGCTGACGCTGTCGATTACCGGCGTGGTGAATTATCTTTTCATCGTCGGCCCGAGGCTGGATGAAGGCTTGCTCGGCACTTACGGGGTGCTGCTCGCGATCAAGGTTTTACTGTTTGCCGGGATGTTGGTGTTGGCGGCGTTGAACCGCTTTCATCTTGGTCCGGCGTTGGCGCAAGCGTTGCGCAATGGACACTCTGTCATCGCGGCAAATGCCCTAAGACGCAGCGTTGTCGTTGAACTGGCAATGGCATTGCTGATCGTGGCACTGGTGGCGTGGCTAGGCACGTTAAGCCCGGACGCGGGATGACACCCGGGAAGGCCTTTCACTACACTGGGCCACCCTTCCTTCTCGGAAATCCGATCTCAATGACAATTCCAAAAAGCACGATGATCCTCTGCGGCGCGCTCACATTGGCCACTGCCGTTCAAGCGCAGGAACCCCCTTCGCACCTCGACAGCATCCAGCAACAAGGCCAGTTGCGCGTGTGCACCACCGGCGACTACAAGCCGTACACCTTCAAACGTCCCGACGGCGATTTCGAAGGCATCGACATCGCCATGGCCCGCTCGCTGGCCGACAGCCTCGGCGTCAAAGTGCAATGGGTGCAAACCACCTGGAAAACCCTGATGCCGGACATGCAGGCCGGCAAGTGCGACATCGGCATGGGCGGCATTTCGGTGACCCTCGAAAGGCAGAAAAAAGCCTACTTCAGCAACACCCTCGACACCGACGGCAAGATCCCGCTGGTGCGCTGCGCCGATGTCAGCAAGTACCAGACCGTCGAGCAGATCAACCAGCCCAACGTGCGTCTGGTCGAACCCGCCGGCGGCACCAACGAAGCCTTCGTCCACGCCTTCCTGCCCAAGGCGCAACTGGCCCTGCACGACAACGTGACGATCTTCCAGCAACTGCTCGACAACAAGGCCGACGTGATGATCACCGACGCCTCGGAAGCGCTGTATCAGCAGAAACTCAAGCCTGGCTTGTGCGCGGTGAATCCGCATCAGTATATGCAGTACGGCGAGAAGGCTTACCTGCTGCCGCGCGATGACATCAGCTGGAAACTGTATGTCGATCAGTGGCTGCACTTGAGCAAAGTCACCGGCAAGTATCAGCAGACCCTGAGCGAGTGGATTGCCGTACCTGCAGCGCAGTAATCCTTAATCGTCATGCAACAGGCCGGAGCGTTGCGGACCTCCGGCCAAGGTCAGATCCCGGTTAGTTGCTGTCAATGTCGCATTAATCCGGACATTTACAATAACTACGTCAGGTTTAACAAAGGTTTACATCAACTGTTTTTTTCGTTCGGTATCGTTATTGCAACTCACCGAAAGGAATCAAACTTCACATGCAGTCGGGCACCCAACTGGTCGATCCAGCACTGATAAACATTCGACGACTGTTCGCCACCCCATTGGCGAGTATCCAGCACCCGGGCGCAGAAAAACTCAATGCTGAGTTGAAAACCATCGTCGCCAATCGCATGGCTCAAGATCGCAACGGCACACAGCGCAGCAACGACGGCGGTTGGCAGTCAGCCAATGACTTCGCAACTTGGGAAGGTGACGCCTGCACAGCGCTGGTTGAATTTGCCAAAGCATTCGCCGGCCAACTCACCGCCGTTCATAGCGACCAATACGGGCTGACCGAGCCGCACTTCGAATGGAAGCTCAACGCCTGGGTAAACGTAAATGAAGCCGGCCACAGCAACTCACTGCATGGCCACCCCGGCGCGTTCTGGTCCGGCGTGTACTGGGTCGATGCCGGCGGACGAGAAGATGATCCGACCGTAGACGGAGACCTGGAATTCCTCGACCCACGCGGCATGGTCGCCTCGACCTACAACCCGGCCCTGCGCATGAGAGTCGAGGACTGCCTGACTGCCGGTTTCAGCACCGTCTGCGCCGCCAAAAGCGGAACATTCATCATGTTCCCCTCATGGCTGATGCATTCGGTACGACGCTTTGAAGGCAAGCGACCGCGCATATCCATTGCGTTCAACTTTGGCACTTGAGACGACTCAAGGCTGGGTAACTCAATGGAAAGCCGTACCGATCCGCGAGCGATCCTCTGAAAACCAGATTCCGGTGACTTTACCGGTAATGTCCTCGAGTGCGACCTGGCCCATAAAGCGGCTGTCGTTACTGACATCGCGGTTATCACCGAGCAGATAAACATGGTCCTTCTCGACCACCGTCGGCGGCGTTTGCAGATAACGAGGATCCTTCACGCGATCTGGCGGTGCAAAGAACAGCCCCATGTTTTCGCCGTTGCGAATGACCTTACCGTCAACAATCGACAAGGTATCGCCACCCACTGCCGCCACACGTTTGACCGCCTCCGTGCCGTTGTAGCGATAAGTCACAATGTCGCCCACCTGCGGCGCGTCGATGCGCATTTTGGTGACGATATAGTCACCGATCGAAAGGGTCGGAACCATCGAGCCAGAGGGGATGAAGTAAGTCTTGAACCCCAGCGTCGGGCCTCGCAGTGGTCCCAAAAGAATCAGCGTGAGGATGACCAGCGCCACCACGTAAAGCACATGGAAACGGGGGCTGGGGCTGTTCACCGGATGGTCGTTTCTACGCACCGATATCGCAGCTGCCGTGGCCGAGCCGAGTTTCACCAGGACGATAAACGTCGCGAAGACATACAGGCCCACTGGCGTGGCAGGCACCCCGCAGACACCGAGTAAAATCACCCCCAGATAAAGCAAAGCGGCAACACGCACCGCCCACTTCACCTGACCGGCATACACCAGACCCCAGCCGGCCACCAGGCACGACATCACGAATGCTTGCAGCGGTAACTTCGGCCTATCAGGAGTAGACATAAATTCTCTTCACGTAAATAGCTAACAATCAAGCGCCCGGCCTATTCAGCCAATAGGGCGCTACGGGCAATGCAGAGGGGGTTATTTAGCGGAAAAATAACCGGCCGTGCGCAATTGCAGGCTGTACACCCAGATACCAAACACCAGTGCATATTCTTTGAACATCGGCAGAGTGAGCAGATGCACAACCGAACCGCTGTTCATCTGCGACAGAGAAAAGGCAATTCCCAGGATCAACGCCAGAACAAAGCACAGAGAACTGATCTTCTTTCTCGCTAGCAACAGCAAGCCGCCGACAAACATCAACAACGCCACCACGCAGACGTTCAGCAGCATCAGAAACGAAATATCCCCTTCCCGCGCTTGCTGAAACCCGTCATGAGCCACCCACAGACCGGCCTGAATCAATACGACAAAGCAATAAAAAACGGCCATGAAGACAACGGCGGGACGTGTGTTGTACCAAGCTTGGGACGATGTAGCTTCCATGGTGCGGCGACTCCTGAGTAAAGGCGCGGAATGCTACTAAATGGCCATCACCCTGTCCATTTACTCGCCCTCCTCCCGGCTGTTTTGCTCAGCGCCAACAGCCCCTCCGTGGCAACGGCTAAGCCGTTCGCCACAAAGGGGGCTGATTTACGCTTTCACCTCAACGTTATCCAACGCCTGATTCACCGCCAACTCCCCCAGCATCACCACCTGCGCAATGCCGAGCGCGGTTTTGCGGTGCGAGGGGTCGAGTGCTGCGGCGAAGTTGTTGAGCATTTCCGAGGCGGAACTCAGCGTTTCACTGGCATTGGCCAGCAGGGATTCCGAGTCGTACTTTGGGTTGGCGAAGTACATGCGTTCGGGCTCGTTGACGCTGGACATGATGTGGCCGGCGGGAAGGAGGTAGTGATCGAGCGCGCGCTCGGCGGCTTCGTGGAGTTTTTTGGGGTTGAGGGATTCGTAGGGGGATGCGGGGTCGGTTTCTGGTGGATTCGGTGTTGGTTTGAACATGGTGTAACTCCTGACGGATGAACGAAAAGGAGCCATCACTCTCGCTACCAAACGAAGGGTGGAGGCCATACGCAGGTTGGTAGACCGGTCGTCAGGAACCCCGGCGCATCCGAAGACGCCCCGCGCATGACCACCATAAAACGAAGACGAGAAACGCCCTCGCAAGACAGTAGTCTTGTGCTTCTGACGGAGACGGGCTACCAAACCCGATCACTGCTTTTCAGTGACGTAGGGACGATAGAACCTGCGGGCTAGAGGCACAAGCCGGTGGATTCTGTCTTAGGTGTAGGGGGAGGCGCAAGGTGGTGTAGGGCATGGATGGGGACGCCGATACTTTTTTAAACAAACGCAGAGTTATTGAAAGACTTATATAGGTAATTTGAAAAAATTAGTAAATAGATCCGCCCCCCCTTTTCCCTAATTTAAACAGACACGTTTTTCCGTTTGGCAAGGCCTTACGGGCACGCTGATCGATCCAAGTGCTGCCAACAGCAATGAGAGCACTGCGTTCCCTTTTTCAAGCGCTGTCCGTCTCTCCGATGACGGATTGGATCTAAGATCCCTATCAAAGCCCCTGTTGCATTGCTCCATGCCGCTATAGTTTTATTTCGCGTACCAATTTCTAAGTAACTAGGACGTCTGCCTGTATCGGCGCTTTCAATAGCGCTTGGATGCTTCATGAGACGTGGTGTCCTGGACAGGTATATATCTCGATGTGCTTGCTCTTGGACGATTTCCAGTCAGAAAGCATGGATTGGCAGCGAAATATTCTTTGATATACAGCCTTCGGATATCGCACATAACAGCCTAGTCAGCTAACCTGATTTACGGCACGTTGGTTACTAATATTTATAGGGGCTGCTGCACCATGGCAATCAGCGACAACACCGTTAAGCTTTTATGGGGCCGCGCTGCAGGCACCTGTTCGAGTTGCAAGGATGATCTGACAGTACTCTTGGAAGACGGTCGCGGCTTCAATATTGGAGAAATGGCGCATGTCATCGCGAGTAGTCCATCCGGTCCGCGCGGTGTAGCCACCGGGGGTAGCGATGGCTATGAAAATCTGATTCTCCTCTGTCCGACTTGCCACCGCAAAATTGACAAGGCGCCTCCCGGCACCTTTCCTCCAGAGATGCTCCATGAGTGGAAAAAAGACCACGAAAAGCAAATTCGCGCAAACGGTGCAGCTTTAAAATTCTTAAGTGCTGACGAACTGAAGAAATATGTAACGCGGCTGTTAATCGAAAATAAGACACTATGGTCTCAGTTGGGACCGCGCTCCGAGATTGCCCAGACTGATCCAGGATCAAATTTGCACGAGCTTTGGGAGCTACGCAAACTAGATACCATCGTTCCGAATAATATCAAGATAGTTAATGCGATTGAGGCGAATATCATGCTGCTGACCACTCCGGAAACAGAGGCATTCTACCAGTTCAAGATGCATGCTCAGGCATTTGTACGCCATCAATACAGACGACTAGATACCTATCCCTTGTTCCCTTCGAATTTCGAGAGAATTATGCATCCATGAATAAGAATGGCAGCAATAGTTGGGGCGTAAGCTTTGCCCGGGTGTCGTGGTTAGAAAAACTACTACGCAATCACGGCAATACCGTTTCTTTATTAAGGCACGACGATCTTGTATTTGAAATTGTTCGCAAACAGCAGCGAGATCAAATCTCTGTTATTTGTTTAGATGAGTACACCATGGGTCTAACGGCTGTACAACGCGTGATTCATGAATTCGGCAAACCATCAATTATTTATATCGGAGGCGGATGGTGCGGCTACACAGAACAAGCAAAGCATTTTTGTTTAGCAGAGCGGATAGGTTTATATGTCACAGATGAAATGTCGGGAGCGCTCTGGGCAACTGACTATTGGGCTTATCACAAGAGGGATAAAGACGGCAGTCCAAGCTACTACATTAGCGGAGAACGGGCTTAAAACTGTATATGGTTTCGGATCATTTTTTCGATTTGAGCCTTATAACGACATCGACATACTTGCTGTCTTAACCGATGGTACGACCACCGCACTGAATAACTATTATACGCTAAGGTCTACACTTGAGGTCGCAACCGAACATCTTGAAGCACCCATTCACCTTACAATGTTGACATATACGGAATTCAGATCAAAACCTCTGAATTGCATGAACGAACTCATAATTCTATGGAGCGATGGGACATAGCCCTCATTCGCTGCGCGCAACAAACCGCAACCGCACAAAATATGCATCCGGGCACACCGAATCGAGTGCGATTATTGCGCTGACATTGAGGTACGAGGATAGGGACTCGACACCCTACCTATCCCGACGCAGTCCGATAAAGGCCGATACAGGCCGATGAAACAATGTCATCGCATCGATGATTTCTTCAAACAAGAACAGGTTCTCTGCACATGAGTATTCAGCCGGAAGTCTTTGAGTCAGTGAAAGAATTTTTGAAAGTCGCTCCCGGCTTAATACTTCTTCCTCTTTCTGGATATTTAGCATGGAAAAAAATAAGTAATAAGGTACTTGCTTCTTTTTCCACTTACCACAGTAGAACATCAGCATCACGAATTGGAAACATCGTACTAAGCAATCTTAAGGACAAACCTGTCCCCATATTCTCTATTTATGCAACAATTGATCGACATATTGCAATCAAAGTAGAGGAATTTAACCCACCAATAATACTTAAGGGCCTTGAGAGCTTAAGCATTGACACCTCACCAGTTTCGAATTACTACATAGGCAAGGACGAATACGAACCAAATTTCATGCCACCGCGAAAAATAGAACTCTATGTATTCAGCATCGGCCGCCCGATAAAATGCAAAATTACCAATTCACACTCGATAGAATCATTCAAAGAGTTCTCACACTACTCCACAGCTATATCCAGCACTAGAAAATTTAATGGATTCGTGTATAACGACAATGTTTTATACGCAATTATCTATCACTTCGAGGGAAAGCTTAAGACTGCCTTTGTAGAGGATGGAGGATTCATTACCAATGAATGGGACTTCCAATACAACATGATCCCAAAGGAGCAAATGAAGAACATCAGCGGGGTCATCGACTTTCTAAAACACTGCAAGTACAATGAACTATTCACAAATTTCAGCGTTATTTCGCCAACTGAAAATGAACGACGTCAATAGCCATCAACCCCCTTCCACTTGATTTCAAGTATAAAACAAAAAAAATTATCTACTATCGAGATGGAATAATTCAATGCTGCAATTTTTCGCAGACCAAATTGATCAGATGGATTTGGCACTTGACCAGCTTGCAATGCATGATAGAAACTTCGACCGCTTCGCGCTCATGCTTATCGACAATATTGTTGAACTCACACTCCACAAGTATGCACAAGACCGACTTTATGAAAACGACATGTGGAAACGTTTGTCCAACCCAAGTACTGACCCGAAGCTTGTAGCTGCCGCCCTCGGACAAAATTTTGATTCAAAAATAAAGCTCGCAAGAATTAAAAAACTCATATCACCGGCCACATGCGATAGCATCCAGTATTTACATAGTTTCAGAAACACCGCATATCATCGCGGACTTCGTCACGATG
>NZ_CABVHJ010000013.1:465-94119 GCF_902497745.1 Pseudomonas fluorescens | reverse complement strand
CTATTTTACTTTAAGAATGCATGCACGGTCCTCTCCAGCTTCTCACCCTTGATATGGTCATCAGGTAGCGGTGACAAAATATCTCATCGCGCAGCCAAATACATTGGGAAAATTGACTTCTTTATGTCTCGCCCCACCTTCGCCTCCGTATGGAAACGGTTAAGCGAGGTTGCTGAATCTATGAATGACACGATGATATCAGACCTTCACTTTGACATGAGAGAAACAATTGAGCGCACAGACAGCTCGCTTAACTTCTTGCAAGATAACGACTTCGGCTCTCCCAAAGGCCGCTCATCTATAATAATCGACTGCCAAGTTTGGCCCTTTATTAATAGTAAAGCGGGCAAAAAATATGCCGAGGACAACAACATAACAATTAACAACACCGGAAACTACATTGAGCAAATTGCGTCCAGCTACCCATGGCCAGTCAAATCAGACCCGCTTCCTAGCTGGATGAACCGACTCGACTCCCTTGCAAAAGAAAAAGACTCAGACGCGGCGCTAAAAAAATATTGTGATTTCATGAAGCAAACAGACGAAATCCGTACGCACATCAGCGAAGCAGAGTCCCAGCTAGACGCTCACATCCAAAACATGATAGATGCCCATCGTGATAAATAACCATTTTCAGAACCACGGTGAACTAAAAATCTTCTCAACAGCAACTCACTTTCCATAATAGAAAAAGAGGACAGATTTATTTTCCAGTATAGAACCGCGAAGCTCTACCCGCCCAAGCTGTCCCCTAGCACGTTCTTGGCCGTAGAAGCGGCTGTGGTGAACATGTCATCAAAATGATTGAGAAAGGTTTCCGTTAAGTGCCCATGATAGTAACCGTATACCACAACTGACATTACGCCCGCATTGGTACCTAAGATGTTGAAAACTAACGCGCCATCAACAATCCTCGGTCGGAACCATGCCTTTCTTTTCCATTCGTCAGCAACATGGGTGTAATCCCCGTCACCGTCCCTAGACCAAGTCGTTATCTTTCCTTTGAGTTCTTTCTGATCAATACGCTTATTGAACGCATCCAACAATGCTTTTGGATTAGTAGTGGAAAATTGTAAGGCCATTGATCGCCCATCCTTGTCGTGATGAAAGCCTTTTGATAACACAGCCATGGCTGTACATTCAAGGACACTCCAATTGTGTTAGGGCATTTCGCCCGTAAAGCCTCAAACCCACGTCTTTATTGAGGCTCAGGACATATCAGCACTCCATGCACAAACTCATATTTGGTATTTAAGGGCATAGATTGGCGTACGGTCTGCCCCATTTTTGTGACATGACAACTCAACGCCCCCTAAGCCTCAGAGCGATCGGCCCTCATCTGCGGATCAAACTTCTCGCCCTATTGCAGAACCGACGTTCTGGAATTAGCATCGATTCCATTCCAAGGTGCAAGCCCGCTGACCCTCACAAGGGTGATTCTGGGCAGATCTTCATCTTCTCCAGATCGATCTCTGGGTTGCTTTGAATCAACCGGGAACTCAACTTCAAAAACTGATTTGGGTACCGACTAATGTTAAAGCACCTCTCCGCTTGCTTAAGAATTATTGCTACATCGCCTCAGCTACGACTTCTCTTATTACCCATATCATTTTCAATTCCGGTCTTATCCTTTGCCTTGCTGATCTGGGTGTGTCACACCCCGTAGTCACAAGCAGACAGCTGCTTTCGCCCATTGCTGATAGCTGTGGGTGAAAACAGCGACTGGGTTACCAACGCAGGGGGTAAACAACAGCAAATAGAGGCCAGATCACAATATTCAGTCCATCGTCTCGCCTCATCTGCGAGCAAGGACACATAGATGAGGCGTAAGCCTCCGTCCTACCCCAATCCTGATAAACTCCCCCACCTTCGCCCCTCTGATCCAGATTCCCCCAATGTCTCTACAACCCGCCGCACTCTCCCGCCGCTTCTCCGTCGCCCCAATGATGGATTGGACGGACCGCCATTGCCGTTTCTTCCTACGCCTCCTATCGAAGAACGCTCTTCTCTACACCGAAATGGTCACCACCGGTGCGCTGCTCAACGGCGATCACGAGCGCTTCCTCCGTCACAACGAAGCCGAGCATCCTCTCGCGTTGCAGTTAGGCGGTAGCTTCCCGTTGGATCTAGCCGCCTGCGCGCGCATGGCCCAGGAGCACGGTTACGACGAGGTAAACCTGAACGTCGGCTGCCCAAGCGATCGGGTGCAGAACAATATGATCGGCGCCTGCCTGATGGGTCACCCACAACTGGTGGCGGATTGTGTAAAGGCTATGCGCGACGCAGTGTCGATCCCAGTCACGGTGAAGCACCGCATCGGGATCAACGGTCGGGACAGTTACGCTGAGCTGTGTGATTTCGTCGGCACGGTTCGCGATGCCGGGTGCACCAGTTTTACCGTGCATGCGCGGATTGCGATTCTTGAGGGGTTGTCGCCGAAGGAGAATCGTGACATTCCGCCGTTGCGCTATGACGTGGCGGCGCAGCTGAAGGCGGATTTTCCGGAGTTGGAGATTGTGCTGAATGGCGGGATCAAGACGATGGAGGCTTGCCATGAGCATTTGCAGACGTTCGACGGTGTGATGTTGGGGCGTGAGGCTTATCACAATCCGTATTTGCTGGCGGAGGTGGATCAGCAGTTGTTCGGCAGTTCGGCGCCGGTGATCAGTCGGGCTGAGGCGTTGGCGCAGTTGCGTCCTTATATAGCCGAGCATTTGCTAGCCGGTGGTGCGATGCATCACATCACGCGGCATGTGCTGGGTTTGGGCACGGGGTTCCCGGGGGCGCGCAAATTCCGTCAGTTGTTGTCGGTGGATATTCACAAGGCCAAGGATCCGCTGGCGTTGCTGGATCAGGCGGCTGAGTTGCTTGAAGGTCGTTGATTGAAGTTTTGAGTGTGCGGGTGACGCATGAGCGTTGCCCGTTGTTTTGTTGTACTGACAGGATGTCTTTTGTTTATGCCCGCGTTTACTTTTTCTGCTTTCAAGCGTTTCACCCTCCTCGCTTTGTTCAGCTTCACTTCCGACGTTTATGCGCACTGCGATGGCTTTTGCATGGGCCGTACTGATACGCCGTGGGAGGTAACGCAGTTTTCCGGCTTCACCTTGGTGTCTTTAATCCTCGCACCTATTTCGTCTAGCCAGGAAACGACTGACAGTCACAAGCGTGTTTACTCCACCGAGGAGCAAGAAGACGCGCGACTCTATCTGGCCAGCGACGGCATGCTGCAGGCCGCGTATTTCACGTCGGCCTTGCAGCGCTATCGCCAGGAGTCGCCGGATTCGACGTTAAACGATCTCGCCGTTGCGGTGTTGATCAGCGCTCAGTGATCAGGCGGCCGCTGCTGCGGTCCAGTTGACCCAGCCAAACAGCCACGTCGCCAGAATCAACAAACCAAACGCGATCCGATACCAGGCGAACGCGGCGTAGCTGTGGTTGGCAATAAACTTGAGCAAGCCACGTACGGCGATCATCGCGAATATGAAGGCAGTGACGAAGCCGAGGGCGAAGACTGGCAGGTCGTTGGGCTGGAACAGGTCGCGGTATTTGTAGCCGGAGTAGACGGCGGCGCCGACCATGGTGGGCATGGCGAGGAAGAACGAGAATTCGGTGGCGGCTTTGCGCGACAGGCCGAAGAGCAGGCCGCCGATGATGGTCGAGCCGGAGCGTGAGGTGCCGGGAATCATCGCCAGGCATTGTACGAATCCGACTTTCAGTGCGTGGGACCAGCGCATGTCGTCGACGTGTTCGACGCTGATCACATGGCTGCGCTGTTCGGCCCACAACATGATGATGCCGCCGACGACCAGTGCCACGGCCACGGTGATCGGGTTGAACAGGTATTCGTGGATCGCATCGGCGAACAACACGCCCAAGACCACGGCGGGCAGAAAGGCGATCAGCAAGTTGAGGGTGAAGCGTTGTGCATTGCGTTGAGTTGGCAGACCTTTGACGATTTCGAAGATCTTCGGTCGAAACTCCCAAACGACGGCAAGGATGGCACCCAGTTGAATAATGATGTTGAAGGCCATGGCGCGTTCGCCGCCGAATTCCAGCAGGTCGGCGACGATGATCTGGTGGCCGGTACTCGAGATCGGCAAGAACTCGGTCAGGCCTTCTACCGCACCTAATATCAACACCTGGAAAAGGGTCCAGAAATCCATTAATCCTCCGTCAGAGCGCTCTTTGGGCGAGCGACCGGGTAATAACACTCAGGGGTTGAGTATCTGCAGTGAGACCATTGACATACATAAACGCAAAAGTTCATCAGCCACAAAGATTACGTCTTATTAAAAGACACACTCAAGCCATGTTAATAATCGTCGGCCGACGAACTACGCAGAAAATATTTAGGACTTTTTGCAGAAAAAAGTTGCTCCGGCAATAAAGTGTGATCAATATCACATTATGCAGAGATGGCCAGACAGTGGCAGATGGACATAGACAAAGCCATCGCAATAAGCTCAAAATAGTGGCACCATTGCATATCGCCACCATCTAAGCAGTAGTTCACCCCTCCGAGAAAATCAACTAAAAGCTTGAAAAGCTTAATTATTGTTAGAAAACTCGCGAGACACGTCTAAAATCCGCGCAAATGTTACCAATTGTCAGTCACAGATGAGAACCGGTGCTTTAACATCCCGATGTCAGCACTTAATTCGAGTCAATGCATGATGCTCTCAGGGAACTTAGCGACTAGAAGTCCGCGCCCGACAAACGACGAACCTGGTGTTCTTACTCTGGGTCGTACCCGTGGCGTGGCTGAACATTTCAAAGCGCTAGTCGCCCAGCATTTACGCACTGATATGGCGCTCGAAGCCGATGCGTACACTAGTTCGTATCAGTTGAATGAACAGTCTGGTTCGTATCGAGCCATCTTCCTGGTTATCGACAGCCCACAGGCCCTCGAGGACAATCTGGCATTGGTCGAGAACCTGCGCAGCGACAACTTGAAGCCGATCATTTGCGTGGTCATCACCGGTCGCGGCGCCTTCAACAAGATCAAATATTATCTGGCTGGCGCGGATGTTTGTATCAAGCTCAATACCCTTTCCGACGATAGCGCCGAGTTGCTGGGCGAGTTCTTCAACAGCGAAGAATGGCAACGCGATATCGATCTTACGCTTGATCCGACCCGTATCTGCCTGATGGGCACCAGCAAGAAACTCGATATCTCGTTTGCCGAAATGAAGATCCTCGAAGCGTTCGCGCAAACCAGTAACCACATCCTGAGCCATGATGAAATCGCCAGCATCATGGGCCTCAATACCAATTTCTACGACCCTCGCGCACTGGAGAAATCAATCAGTCGCTTGCGTGGAAAAATCAAGGACATGTATGGTACAAACGCGATTCAGAGTATTCGCGGCTATGGCTATCGCCTGCTGCGGGGTCTGATATCGACTGCCTGACTCTCGGGCAGCCTTCCCTTTTGCATACGTACGAAGGATCGTCTGATGCAACCATATAGCTCCCGTTCTGCTTCACGCCTGTTTGAAATCAAGCAATTGAATGAGCGCGACAACACGACCTATAACAATAAAACTCCATAACATAGCAGCAGTTCGAGTGGAATTTATCGAGGGCCATTCTTGGGCCCAGACCCTGCCTATCGATTACTTCCGAGGAAGTCATTGCTCGCCTGCCGATTTTTCTTTTAGCCAATTTTGGTATGTATTCAGGAGAGAGACATGGAAACTAGTACAACCCTCCCAAGGAAATATTTTGTTGTCGTGACTCACAGTGCAACGTCGCAACGCGAACTGGAGAGCATGCTGTCCAGTGAACGCTTCAATTCGTTTGAAGGGGTTGATTCGCCCTCTTCCGCTCCAATGGTGATGGAGTTCACATATCCAGGCATTAGTCGAAAAAATGTTGCGCGCAGTATTGAACACGATACTCAGCGGATATTGGCCACACTTGAGTCCGAATGGCGAGCAGCGCAATCGGCCAATCCCTTCCAGAATGTCCCGGCGATAAGCGCGGAAACCCGTAATATGCCGCCCGCCATTGAAGGTGATATGCCTGGCAATGAAACCTGGCATCTCCACCCTGATCAGGGTGCACTGGTCAAAGAAGGTGTTGAAATCAGCCTGACTGGCCTGGAAACAGCACTGGTCAGGAAAATGCTCAGCCATGAAGAGCGCGTTGTCAGTCGTGACGAGCTGATTCTCAGCATCGGTCGAGAACCGGAACAATATCGCGGCCTGGAAATGTGCCTGAGTCGCCTGCAAGACAAATTCAAAAGCGCCAGTAATGGTGAGCGACTGTTTCGTGCCGTCAGAAATCGCGGTTATTGCCTGATTCAGGAAGTTGTCGCGTAACCCGCAAGACCTCCACGAACAGAACAAACAGAAAAAGTGCGATTACAAAAACAACAAGAGCACTCTGTTTGGCTAGATCTTCCTCCCTGAATTAAACATTCCCTGCCTCCACCCTCCAACAGTAACAAAAGCAACATACTTTATTCACCCCTCGCTCTACGACCTTTTCTAACACCCTTCTATTTAATTATTAAAAAGTTGGCACTGTGCCATCTTGTTAGAACTCGTCAGACACCATTCCAGCCAATAACTTAGTCTATTGACTGACGACAGTTCGGCATATCGATGTTGTTACCTCAGGACACTCGTTATAACAAGAACAATAAGTCTGCATAACAACTCGGTTTTCAACTGTTGAAACCTGAATGGACGTCTTTTGGGGATACCGTATGGATCTTTCTTTAAGTATCAATCGAAGCACAGGCCTCAAGGGACTGACCTTTTGGGGCCAATGGGCGCTAGCACAAGGCTTTGTGGTGACGCTGTTGTTCATACTCGCTGAGCAGCACACCGGGACGGTTGCGTTCTACTACCGGATGTGTGCAACGCTGGCAGTACTGGCGTCGGTGCCGGCTTATACGTTTAGCGGTGTGTATCGCAAGCGTGACAATTACCTGACCGGTCTCGGTCGGCTGTTCATGGGTTGGTCGATGACCATGGCGGCGCTGGCGTGCATCGCCTTTGTCTGCCAGGCCGATGAGCTGTTTTCGCGGCAGGTGATTCTGAGCTGGGCGGTGTATGGCTTCCTCGGTCAGGCGTTTCTGTACGCTCCGCTGCATGCATTTTCCAAGTACTACCAACGCTCGCGTAAAAGCGAGCACAAGACGCTGATCGTCGGCACCGGCGAACTGGCGTTGGGTCTGGCGAAGAAGCTCAGCCAACTGGAAAATCTGCCGTTGGTAGGTTTGGTCAGCAATGGTGATGTGTCTGCGCTGGGTCCGGATGCACCGCGCGTGGTCGGCGATCAAGAACAGTTGCTGAAGCTGATCGAGGCGCATGACATTCGTCGCTTGTACATTACCCTACCGTTGTGTGAAGCCGCGAAAATCGAGGCGATTTATGGTGACTTACTGGGTGCTAACGTCGATGTGGTGTGGGTGCCGGACTTGAACAGTCTGACCCTGCTCAATCACTCGGTGAAGGTTGTGGACGGTCTGCCGGCGATCTACTTGAACGAAAGCCCGCTGACCAGCCGCCCTACTGCTGCTTTGAGCAAGAGCCTGGTCGAGAAAACCGTGGCGTTTCTGGCGATCATCGCGCTGAGTCCGATTCTGCTGATCATTGCGTTGGCGGTGAAGATCAACTCGCCCGGCCCGGTGTTCTTCAAGCAGGATCGTCATGGCTGGAACGGCAAGGTGATCAAGGTCTGGAAGTTCCGCTCGATGCGTGTTCACGATGACCGTGATGTGAAGCAGGCCAGCCGCAATGACTCGCGCATTACCGCAGTCGGTCGCTTTATCCGTCGCACTTCGCTCGATGAATTGCCGCAACTGTTCAACGTGTTGCAGGGGCACATGGCCCTGGTCGGCCCACGCCCGCATGCTGTCGCGCACAACAACTACTACTCGGGGAAAATCCTCGCGTACATGGCGCGTCACCGCATTAAACCGGGGATCACCGGCCTGGCCCAGATCAGCGGCTGCCGCGGTGAGACAGACACTATCGACAAGATGCAGAAGCGCGTGGAGATTGACCTGCAGTACATCAACAGCTGGTCGTTGTGGCTGGATCTGAAGATCCTGGTGAAGACGCCGTTTACGTTGCTGTCGAAGGATATTTACTGAGGTTCGAAGCTGGATACCGCAAGGGGACGAAAGTCCCCTTTTTTGTGCGTGGGATTTGGCGGCGGGAGTGGATTGTGGAGGGATAGAAGGATCTGTGGGAGCGAGCCTGCTCGCGAAAGCGGTGGGTCAGGCAATGATGATGCTGACTGTGCTGACGCCTTCGCGAGCAAGCTCGCTCCCACATGGGATTTGTGGTTGGCTCGGGATTTGCGGTGTGACAAATAGCCAATGTGGGAGCGAGCTTGCTCGCGAAAGCGGTGGGTCAGGCAGCGATGATGCTGACTGTGCCGACGCCTTCGCGAGCAGGCTCGCTCCCACAGGGATTCGGGATTGCTCCAAGATTTTTGGTGCGACAAATAACCAATGTGGGAGCGAGCCTGCTCGCGAAAGCGGTGGGTCAGGCAACGATGATGCTGACTGTGCCGACGCCTTCGCGAGCAGGCTCGCTCCCACTGGTTTGCGGGGTGTTCGGGAGATCCGCGCTTACTCCGTGATCTTCTCGAAATTCCGATAAAACATGTCCCCTTCCCGGCTATCGGTCATCGAGTGCAGTTGGTAGCTACGGCTCAGTCGCGCACCACCGTCACGGGTCAGTGGGGCCCAGACCAGGTTGGCGCGGCGCATGGTCGACATGCTCATCATTTCGTCGAACGGGATCGACAGGTAGATGCCTTTGTCGAAACTACCTTCGCCATACTCGGCACTGCCCGCCGTGGTGATCGTCGCCCACGCACCAAAACGCACGCCGTTGAAAAACTCCCGAGAGATATCCAGCGTGCCGCCCCAGTCACCGGCCAGATAACGCCCGACGCTCACCGCCGCCAGCGTATCGAACGGCAGATCGGTATAACCGGTGATATGCCCGGTCACCACCGAGTAATCACGCAGGGCAAAACCCTGATCGAAATCACGCTGCCGCACCCAGTTCAGATCCGCGCCCACCGACCAGCGCTCACCGGTCGGGCGGAACAACACTTCACCGCCGACACCGGCAAACATCGATTCCAGATAACCGCCATACACCATGCCGTACCAGTCTTTATCCAACTGCTCGGCATGGCTGACCTGGAACAACGGCATGGTGGTGTTAGACGTGGTCAGGTACTGACGCAAATCCGTGCGCACACGCGGCAAACCGCTCGGCGCGTCGTAGGTGAACTTGTCGAAGTTGTTGGCCAGGTTGGCACTGAGCAACCCACTCCACCAGGTGTTGCGGTTGAAACGATATTCAGCGTCGGCATCGGCGCTCAATTGATAGAGCAAGCCATCCGGGCCGCCGACGTTCTGCTTGAAGCCCAGCCCCACACCATAGCTGAAATGCTGCGGCGCTTCGGTATAGAGAGTTTTCTCGTTGTGCGGCATCGCCGGGTTGATCTCGGTGGTGCGGTGCAGCGATTCAAGTGGCTCTTCGTTGTTGATCACCTCGCGGAAGGTCTGACGAGGTACGCTGGTTTCTTCCAGCGGCAAGTCGTAGCGCTTGTTGACCACGGTGAACCAGTCGATGTCGTCGTTGACGCTGTTGTCGAGAATCCGGCTCGCCCGGCCCACAGCCTTGGACGAATGGAAGTAACGCTGCTGCTCGCCATACACGATCAGCTCGGAATCACGCTGGGTGATGCGCTCGACCTTGTAGCCGGCATTCTGCTGCAAGCGCTGCGAGACGTTGGCCCAGTTGACCTGATCCGTCGCTGTGGTCGGTGCCTTCGCCGGCAGCGGTTCCGGGGTCGGATCGTAGGTCTTGGCCGGTGCCTTGCGGCTGACGAAATTGGTGTGGAAGGTCACGCCGAACATCGCCGTGTTACCGCGCTCCCACGCCGCGCTGACATCGACCGAATCGGTGACTTTGAACACTGCGCCAAGGTTGATCGGCGAGTCCTGCTTGATCTCGTTGTCCTTCGGCTCGTGCTTGTAGTCGTTGCCTTCGAATTCGAGTTTCAGGCTGAGGCGATCCCACGGCGTCTGATAGCTCACACCACCGAAGAACGACGGTCGGCCACGGAAGTACGAACCCGAGTTGACGTCACCGGTGCCTTCGAGGGCCGGACGGGTATCGAAGCGATCGCTGACGTAGCCCAATGGGTTGTCGATATCGCCGCGATTACCGAGATAACCCCAGGCAATACCGGCACTGAAATCGAAGTTGTCGTAACGCTTGTTGGCGACGAAAAATTCACTGGAGAACAAACCGGTACCACCGATATCTCGGAAGCCCAGCGCCACGTCGGGCAACCAGTGACTTTCCTGCCACAGCCGGACTTTGACGTCGACCGCCTTGTCCTTATAGCTTTGACTACCGCTGAGGGCCTCCGAGCCGTACGGCCGGTTGGTGATCGCGGTGTAGCGAAACGAGCCTTCGAGCCAGTCCAGCGGCTGCAACGACACGCTGTAGCGGCTGTACGGATCGGTGCGGTTGGCGTTGACGCTCAACTCGCCGGCCGGGGCCATGCGCGCGGTCGGCGTCTGCAACAGACCGGTGCCACCGAAGTCATTCTGGGTAATACGCGGCTCGGCATGAGCCAGACCGCAGGGCAATAACAACACAGCTGCAAAACGTAACTTCAACGAACCACCTCGGCCAGCTGCGTGGCAATGAATTCGGCCAACTGCTGATTCAGTTCAGGAAGAGGCGGATCAAGATCATCATTTTTTACCGGCACCAGAATCTTGCTGCCGGCCACGGGAAAGTGCCCGCTCTCGCGATTCCAGTGGGCGATGCCGACACGTTGCGAAGCGCCGTTGGGCTGGATCAGCCACAAGTAATCGGCTTCGGCATCGCTCAGGATCGAACAGCCTTGCAGATACTCACGGGCCTCCTGCAACGGCTGATACGGCAAGTGGCACGGCTCGGCGACGGCGCCCAGCACTTGCACTTCGTCGACACGTTTCGGGTAGATCAGACGGTCGCCGTCATCGAGGCGAATGTTGCGCGCGAAGCCAACCTCCAACGCCACCGGATCGAGATCGGCGATCTGCCGTCCGGTCACCGGCATCTGCCGCACTTGTTCGGCAATGCGCTGCGCCAGTGCCGCCCGACTCGGCAGATCGAACAGCATCGACATGCGTTGCAGCACCTCGAGATCGAACAGCACGCCAACCTTCAGCCGCGTCTGCTCCTCAATCAGCGACTGCCGCAGCAAGCCGCCCGCCAGCCAATAGCCTTCGGCATTCGGCACAGCTTCGCCGATAACATCGAGCAAGCGTCCGCCCGGTGGCAACTTGACCGGCCCGGGATTGGCGACATCGCCCGACACCGTGACGGCCGCCTGAGTCACACTCGCGACCAGCATCAAGCTCGCCGACAACATTTTCAGGCGCATCACGGCAGGTACCTGCGATCTGGGGTCAGTTGCACGACCTTGACGCGCAACTGCGTCGTCAGTTGCTGCTCGCTCTGCAAGATGAAACCGTCACGCGGGTCGACCCAGTAACGATTGGTCGCGCTCAGGCCAATGGCCGGGGCGTCAATGTGTTCATCGACACGCAGCACGGTGTATTCCTTGTCGAGAATCTTCAGGGTCTGTTCCGAGCGACGGGAGAAACGGCTGTTGACGATCACCCCGACTTCCTGGCCCTTGTAGAGGTCGATCCAGCGCCGCGTGGTAAAACCGTCGGCGACGTGATGCAGGCCCTGCTTGAACGGCGAGTCGTCAGCCAGTCGCGTGCCATCGAGATCGCCTTCCAGGCCCAGGCCAATGCTGCGCACGGCGAGGCCATTGCGCAGCAGCAGAACCTGTTTGCCCGAGGCGACCCAGAACTGCAGGTCTTCGCGCTCGCGCACCAGCGCCAGCACGCCGGAGCCGGACGGCGTGGTCAGTTTCATTTGCGGATAATTGACCCCGGCCACTTCGGCCGCCGACACGTCGACTTCATCCGGGCCGACGACTGCCGCTTTAAGGTTGTTCAACGAAGCGCTCATCAACGGGTTACAGCCGCACAGCAACGAGGCCGCCATCAGGCACAGGCCAACTTTCAAAATGTTCAAAGTCGGCGACCTTATTTGCTGTTGTTACTGTATTCGCTCCAGTTCTTCGCAGCGGAAGCGCCAGTGCCGACAATCGATGCCGACGGCACCAACTGGCTGATCAAGCGGTTCCAGCGAGTCACGTTGGCAGGCCCGACATACACCACGTCCTGCGGGCGCACTTCGAAGTGCGAGGCGAGCGCCATAGCGGTCGGCGATTCGGCTTCCAGCTGGTAGATCTTCGCCGGTTCGACATCGAGGTTTTCTACGCCACGAATGACGTACACCGCGTTACCGTTGGAGGTGGTCTGGCTCAAGCCGCCGACCGAGCCGAGCACGTCGGTGAGGTTCATCGTCGCGGTCTTGAAACTCAGCGCACGCGGTTGGTTGACCTCGCCCATCACGTAGATGCGCTTGTTGTCGTTGTACGGCAGGTACAGCTGATCGCCGCCCTTGAGGAAGACGTTCTGCAACTCGGAATCCTGCTGATTGAGCGAGTCGAGATTGAGCGGATAGGTGCGGCCATTACGCGTCAGCAGCAGCCCGGACAAATCGGCGTTGTTGGTATCGATACCGGCCGAGCCGAGGGCTTCGACCACGCTCAGCGGGTTGGTGGAAATCGCTTGCGGACCGGCCTTGGCCACCGCGCCGGTGACCACGACTTTCTGGCTGGCGAAACGCAGCACCGCGACATCGACTTGCGGTTCGGCAATGAACGCCGACAAGCGTTGCTCGATGTCCGAGCGCAGTTGCTGGATGGTCCGGCCAGCGGCCTGAACTTCCTTGATGAACGGGTAATACAGCGTGCCGTCGGAGCGTACCAGTCGGCCGTTGGCATCGATCTGTTGTTGCGCGCCGGAGGGGGCCGTCAGCTCAGGGTGATCCCACACGGTGATGTACAGAACATCGTTGTTGCCGATGCGGTATTCGGCCGGGGTCGCCAACAGCTCCGGCGGCAGCGACTCACGCTTTTGCGTGGCGCGGTTCATGGCAATCAGCTTGGGCGTGATCGGGATCAGCTCGACCCGGCTGCTTTCGCTGGCACCCTGGCGGGTGATGCTGCTGGTGCTGAGGTATTGACCGGGGGAAAACATGCAACCTTGCAAAGCGAGACTTGCCAACATTAAAAGATAAACACTACGAGTCATAATGGCACTACGCTATTCAAGGGCGAATCCAAAAACAAAGTCACCCGACTTGCGTCGGGCGACCTTGTACTGCACTAACAGAACTTCCTGTTAGTTATGCGTGCCGGTTGTACCGGTGGTACCCGTCGTACCGGTGGTACCGCCGTTGGCACTGCCACCGCTGTTAGACGCCGCTACAGCACTGGCAACCATTGCAGTACTGGCTGCGGGCGCTTGAGAAGCCGCCACGTTGCCACCTACATTGGTTACCGCTGTCAGCGGTGCTTCAGCGGCGGCAGCCCAGTTGCTCAACATCGTCAACAGGGCAACTGCCATCACTTTTTTCATATCAACTCCTTTCTAACATTCGACCTGTTATAAAACTGGCCTGAGTTAGCGGTGGTGAGTTCAAGTCCGCAAAAAGCGCGAACAAGATCCGTTGTTCTTTCACAGTCTTACCCAACTGATAAAAGTCGAACGGCAGGTTTATATCTACGGACTTGCAAAAGGCATTGCCAGTGTAATTTCCCGACGTTATCTAACAACCTGACTGAAAATAACATTGGACTAAATGGCCATCATCGCGAGTAGCCTTGTGGATGATTCGATTGCCAGCGCCAAGTATCAGTGACCATGTCCTGCAAGTTGCGCGTGGCTTTCCAGCCAAGTTCCTTCGCAGCCTTGGAAGCATCGGCCCAACTCTCGGCGATATCCCCGGAACGGCGCGGCATCATCCGGTACGGCACCGGTTGCCCGCAGGCCTGTTCGAAAGCGTGAAGCACTTGCAGCACGCTGTAGCCATCGCCGGTGCCGAGGTTCCAGGTGTGAATGCCGGTACGCCCGGAGATCGACTGCAACGCCTTCAAGTGGCCGTCCGCCAGATCGACGACGTGGATGTAATCGCGCACGCCGGTGCCATCGACTGTCGGGTAATCGTTGCCGAAGATCGACAGCTCTTGCAGGCTGCCGACCGCGACTTGGCTGATGTAAGGCACCAGATTATTCGGGATGCCGTTGGGGTCTTCGCCCATATGGCCGCTGGCGTGGGCGCCAATCGGATTGAAGTAGCGCAGCAACGCGATGCTCCAGCGCGGCTCGGCCTGGCTGAGGTCACGCAGAACATTCTCGACGATCAGCTTGGACTGGCCGTAGGGATTAGTCGGGTTGCCAGTGGGGAAATCCTCGCGGATCGGCATCTGCTCAGGCTCGCCATACACCGTGGCCGACGAGCTGAACACCAGGCGGAACACCCCCGCCGCCGCCATCGCCTGGCACAACGTAATGCTGCCGCTGACGTTGGTCTCGTAGTACTCAAGTGGTTTGCGCACGCTCTCGCCGACCGCTTTCAGGCCGGCGAAATGCAGCACTGCCTCGATTTTGTGCTCGCGGAAAATCCGGTCGAGCAGTGCGCGGTCGCAGACATCGCCGCGGATCATCCAGGCACTCTTGCCGCAAATGGCTTCAACGGCGTGCAATGCGGCTTCACTGCTGTTGCAAAGATTATCCAGCACGACAACTTCATAACCTGCTTCAAGCAATGCAAGTGTGGTATGCGAGCCGATATAGCCGGCACCACCCGTTACCAGAATCTTCATAGCGCGGTCCGTCTTTGGATAAGTGACAAGTTAGCGTGTCAAGCCTTATTGAATAGATATGTGTCACAATCCACACAAATGAGGCGACAACAACCGAAAACAAAACTAGTTCAATGACTGGCAATAAATATTTTTGCAGGTCACACTGTATTGCTTGGTACTTATTAGCACTCCCTGTGCGCTCATCACTATCAACAGATACCGACTAAAAATAACTATCAAGCAACTAACCGACATCTCATAACATTGTCGTGTTTTACCGTCACTCGCATTTGCCATTAATAACCTGACTCAGGTATTAAAGTAAGCCTTCAATCCAACATTGAACTTGTACGCCCTTTATTAGTGCGCGCATCTGTCGCCTGTGTTCCATGACTGTCCAGGATACTTTTATGATTCGTAAATGTTTGTTCCCCGCTGCCGGCTACGGCACGCGTTTCTTGCCGGCCACCAAAGCCATGCCAAAAGAGATGCTGCCGATCGTCAACAAGCCGTTGATCGAGTACGCCGTTGAGGAAGCGCGGGACGCCGGTCTGCAACACATGGCCATCGTCACCGGTCGCGGCAAGCGTGCGCTGGAAGACCATTTCGACATCAGCTACGAACTCGAACACCAGATCCGTGGTACCGAGAAAGAGAAATTCCTTGCCGGCACCCGCGAGCTGATCGACACCTGCACCTTCTCCTACACCCGTCAGGTGGAAATGAAAGGTCTGGGCCACGCAATTCTCAGCGGTCGTCCGCTGATCGGCGACGAACCCTTCGCCGTAGTGCTGGCCGATGACCTGTGCCTGAACCTGGAAGGTGACGGCGTGCTCACCCAGATGATTGAGCTGTACAAGAAATTCCGCTGCTCAATCGTCGCCATCCAGGAAGTCCCGGCCGACCAGACCCACAAGTACGGTGTGATCGCCGGCGAACTGATGTCCGAAGGCATCTATCGGGTCAACAACATGGTGGAAAAACCGGCCCCGCAAGACGCGCCGTCGAACCTGGCGATCATCGGTCGTTACATCCTCACCCCGGACATTTTCGACCTGATCGCCGACACCCAACCGGGCAAGGGCGGCGAAATCCAGATCACCGACGCACTGATGAAACAGGCGCAGAACGGTTGCGTGCTGGCCTACAAATTCAAAGGCCTGCGTTTTGACTGCGGTGACGCCGAGGGTTATTTGCAAGCAACCAATTTCTGCTACGAAAACGTTTACCTCAAGGGCCGCTGAGACGGCTCCCCCCACTCGACGAGGCCACCATGAACATTGCACAACATTCCGTAGAGATTGAACGCGAGGTGGGTAACCTCGGGGTGATGAGCTGGCTGTCGCGCCATCAACCGTTGCCCAGCGCCAACGAAACCTGGCTGGGCACGATTCTGCTGGTGGAGCGGATTGGTGTGTTTCCGGCGTCCGGGGACATTCGCCGGCCGCTGCGCGACCCCTATCCGCTGCTCGCGCATTTGAAAAAGCTGTATGGCGAGCAGGCGCTGGAAATGGATGATCGCGATGGTCTGAAAGTGATCTTCAGCGACTGGCGCTTTCGTGTGCGGATTTGCTGTAACGATCCGGCGATCATCATCAACGTCGAGACGCGCTGCGATACGCGCTTGATGCCGCAGAAGATTGCGGAGTTGCTCGAGCAAGTCGACGCCTTCGCCCAGGACGTCTAATGCCTGACACATTCCCCCTGTAGGAGCTGCCGAAGGCTGCGATCTTTTGATCTTGATCTTAATCAAAAAAAAAAGATCAAAAGATCGCAGCCTTCGGCAGCTCCTACGGGGGTTTTGTGGTTATTTCGGGAGGGCGTCGCAACGATCCTTGGCGCCGGTGATCCAGCTATAGAAGTAGTCAGCAATCACCTTGCCGCCCGTGGCCGGCACCGGGTGAATCTTGTCCGGGCCGATCATCGCCGCCGCGTAGCGTTTAACGTCCGGCCCGAACGCACACTGAAGATTGGCGTACCCCAGATGCTGCTCACGCGCCCACGGTTCAAGCACCTGCGCGTACGCCGACATCGGATACGCACTGGAGCGCGTGGTGTCCTGACGCATGATCAGGTTGATGCTCGCCTGCGGCTGAATCTCGCGCAGCATGCCCACCAGCCCCTGAACGTTCTGCAGATACTGCGCGGGCTTCACGCCGAAGCCCTGATCGTTGCCACCGAGCATGATCAGATAGACGTCCGCAGGAATCTTCGATACCGCAGCTTTCCACTGCACCTGCCACTGCGGATCCTTGTGATAGAAATCCGCAGAAGCCGCACCCGATGCCGCGAGCTTCGAGACCCGCACGCCATTCAGATCGTTGCTCATCCACAGGCCGAACAACGTCGGCGCGCCCTTCACCACTTCCAGTTTGAAGGACCATTCTTTCGCTGCCGAGAGGCCTGTCAGCGGTACTTCCTGAACGCCCGAACCTTCAAGCTTCAGGGGTTGCCAGTCTTGCGCGGGAGACCAGCGATAGCGGATCTCGCTGGATTCGCCGGCGCCCAGATAAAGCAGTTTCGCCTGAGTGACAGCGGTATCGATGCGCGGCGTCGGACTCGCATCCACCTGCAGCCATGCGCCGGGCCGGCCTGTTACCGTGCGACTGTCCGGGCTCGCTTGGCCCAACTCTGAAACCTTCCAGTCGCCGCCGAAGTACTTGTCACTGCTGCGGGTGTATTTGAAATGGGTGCCTCCCAGCGCCGCGCCGTGGTTGAAACCGACGTAACCCGGCCCGGCAAAACCCACTTCCCCGGCCACGCGCTGCACCAGTTTGTTCAGGTAAAAATCCTGTCCGGCGCTGTAGCTGTCGCCGATCACCGAGACCGACAACACCGCGCCGGCCTTGCCTTCACGCCACTGCGCAAAACGCTCGCGGGCATCGCCCACCTGAACCACCGACGCTGCGACGGGTTGCGCGTCATCTACTGCCAACATGCAAAATTTCCTTCAGTCTGGAATGGCCCACTGAATGCCGGGGTGTACACAGATCAACTGTAGGAGCTGTCGAGTGAAACGAGGCTGCGATCTTTTGATCCTGCGCTTCAAAAACAAAATCAAAAGATCGCAGCGTGCCGCAGCTCCTACAAGAGATCTTGTGTACGACACGGATCCACTGTGGGAGCGAGCTTGCTCGCGAAGCTCTTAGCTGCTTTGTGGTTGCACCACCGGGGCGACCGGCACCACCGGTTTCTTCTTCGCCGCGCGCTCACCAAGAAACAACACAGAGGTGAAATTGAACCGGCTGAAAACCATCGACAACACCACCGGCCCAAGCAAGCCACAACTCAAGCCACCCAGCACCAGCAAGCTCTCATCCTTCACCCCCAACCGCCCCAGCACAAACCGCGACGTCGCCGCGAACAGCACATGAAACAGGAAAATCGCGTACGAATATCCGCCCAACCACGTCAGCGCTTTCGACCGAATATCACTCGACAGCAAGGCGATGCAAGACACGCAACCCACGGTCAACCCGATCAAACTACGACGATCAACAATCAACTCACGATCAATCGCCGCCACATACAACAGCGTCAGCGAGATCAGTACAAACACCACAGGCCCGATCACCTTGAAGCGTTGCTTCAATGCGTCGACATTCTCCTGGCCAATCATCCCCGCGACAAAAAACGGCAACAGATAAATCGCGCCGTTAATCCCGAACGCATCGAACTTGAACGGCGGCAACAGAAACAACACAGCCGCAAACGCAAACAGCCCATACAGCCGCGTCGCCGAGCGCAGCATCCCGCGCCACTCCAGCAGCCCGACGAACATGAAAATGATGAACACCGCCTGCAGGAACCAGAAGTGGTTGATCGGCACCCAGAACGACAGCAACGCGTCGATCACGCCGACATCCTTGTTCACCCCCGGCCCCACCGCTTGCAGCACCGAGAACGGCACGCCGACGCAAAACAGCGGCACGATCAAGCGCCGCACCTTGCCGCTGAAGAACGCGGAAAAGTCATTGCCGCGAATTTTGTAGATCGAATAGATGTACCCGGAAATAAACGTGAACAGCGGCATACGCACGTAGACCATCGAATCAGCGATCACCCGGAACGGCGAGCCGATATCGATCTTCAACCCGCCGCCCAACGGCCCGATGACGTGATAGAGCACCAGCAACAGGCACGCCAGGCCACGCAGGGTTTCAATCTCCAGGGACTTTTTCTTGCTCGACATAAAGCACCTGCCTCAATTCAGAATTCTTGATTCAACCTGCACCGGTTTGTTCGCCCGCAGCATCAAGCCCAGGCCGACAAACAACACCGGCACCACCATCGAGAAGTGCCGGGCAAAGGAACCGAAGTCCGGCTCGAACAGACCTTGCACCAGCAGAAACGCCAGCGGGATCGCGATCAGTTCCTTGGGTTTGGTCTGGATCGGCGCGCCCTTGTAATCGGTCGAGGTGATGACTTTGAACAGCAGCAGCGCGGTCATGATCATCAACGCCACGAAAATCACCTGCCCCGGACCCGACAGCAGAATCAGCTCCACCGGGAACGACAAGCGGAAGAAAATGATCATCGAGTCCAGCGCCTGCGAAACGAAGTCGCTGCCGCTGAGCCACGACACGATCAACGATTTCGAGCCCTCCTCGCCTGCCGTGCGCAACTCGTTGTTGCTGGCGCGAATCGACGACACCGGAAAGCCCAGTGCGATCTGGATCGACATCGCTACCGCCAGGTAGAACAGGAACAGCATCAGAAAGAACGTCGTGCGCGACACATACTTTTTCATCACGCAGACGCCGACCCACGACAGCGAAAACAGAATCCAGTAAGGCCGGATCAGCACGCCGTAGATCACCGCCGAGAGAAAGAATCCGCCGCGATATTTACGCGTAAGCGAGCTGAGCAGAATGCTCAACACCGCCACCGACACGATGATTTCCTTGGTCAGGTTCTCCAGGAAAAACGAACGCACAATGCCCCACAGACACAAGGTGCCGAAGATCGCCAACGGCATGCGGCGGAACACCACCACCGGAATCGCCGTGAGGAAAAAATTGCAGAACATGCCGTAGGCCCAGGCATTGGTCAGGTTGATCCCGGTGGGCCGCAGCAGGAACGCCGAACACTCGTAGGACGAGCGATCCGGCGAGAACGGGTTCCAGAAATTGCAGTTGTCGGCGCGGGCGTAGGACGACCACAAGGTCATCGCATCCGGCCCCGGATCACGAGGGATCAGCAGCGGCATCGCCACCGAGAGAAACAACCCGGTGAAGAGGATCAGGAACGAAACATACGAATCGAGTCTCTTGCCACGAAACTCGATGCACGGCAGCTTCAGGCCCATGACAATGCGGCCTTTTTCGCCTGGGTCGCACGGGTCAGCACGGCAATCACCACAAGCTGCACGATGATCGCGAAGACATTGCCCCACGCCGCGCCGTAGATCGAATAGTGCCTGATCAACAGATAGCTGACCGGCACTGAAATCAACAAACAAATGGCAGCGCTGGCCAGTGATACGCGACTGTTTTTCGAGGCAATCAATCCGCCCCAGACAATGTCGCCAATCGCCCGCAAGGCGAAGGAGAAAATCAGTACGCCGAGGATCGCATTGTCCGGACGCGGCACGCTGGTGGCGACGTAATCGAGCACCACGTTGAAAAACACATAGATCGCCACTGCCACCGCTGTCGACACTACAAGCGAGCGCATGACCCACTTGTTAATGAACAGTTGCTTGACCGTGAATACCTGCTGATCAGCCTGAAAACGCTTGGCCAACACCGGTATGCCGACCACCGCCACCACCGCATACGACAGCGCCTGCAAAGTGTTGGCCGCCGACCACGCGTACACATATTTACCGAGGCTGGCGTAGGGCTCCAGGTCGATGATCAGAAAGCGCTCGGCGTACTGACTCAGCGCGATCAGCCCGGTGCCGAGGTAGAACGGCAAACCAGCCCTCCATACGGTGCCCGTGGCCAGCGTCCCGGCAACCCGGCCCTTGTGCACGTTCACCACGATCAGATAACCGGCGATGATCACCAGCACGTTGGCAGCGACCCACAGCCACAACACACTGGCGATTCCCGAGACCCAATCGAGCATCATCCCGCCCACCGCCAACAGCGCCCACAGGCCGGTCTTGATGAAAAACAGCAGCGCACCGGCCGTGGCTTTCTGCGCGGAAAACACGAACGAGTTGATCTCGAACGACAGGTGCTCAGTGAGCAACACCAGCGTCACACAAAGGATCAGCGCGGCGCTCGCTTCAACTGTCTGGAACAGTGAATAAATCAGCACCGTCACCACCGACAGCACCAGCCCCACCGCCAGATACAGCAGCAAAACCTTGTCGACCACGCGGCGCGAACTGCCACCGACGCTGATCAAGCGATTGATCTCGGAACTGAAACCAACGCTGTAGAACTTCGACGCAATCAGCGATGCCGCGACCACCACACCGTAAAAGCCCAGCGCCTCATACCCGAGGTAATGGGTGATCGCCAACACCAGCAAAAACTTCGCGCCCAAGGCTCCGCCGCGAAGCAGTAGCCGAAATATCATCGAATGACACCCTTGATGATCTCGTCCATGGCCACGGTTTTCGCTTCGATTTCACGGCAGGTATCGGTCAGGCGCTTGCCGAAATTCGACAGCGCATTCGGCGCGTAAACCGTGTCGATGATGGTGTCGACATTGATGTCGCCGCCGTTGATCACCCAGTCCTCGACACCCATGTCCTGATAGGCGCCAAAGCCTTTGCGTTCATAGCTGACGTGGTACGCCGGCACGCCGGATAGCAGCGACTCGATAGCGCCGTGCAGGCGCACGGAGATCACCAGGTCCGGTTGGTATTTGGCAATCGTCGCCTTCAGCGACAACAGGTCTTCAGTGATACCCAGCTCGCGATAAAAAGCGCCGTCATCGTTGCCGCGTACCGCGCTCTGTACCGCGCAAACCACTTTGCTTTTGTTCTTCAAACGCTGCAGCAGCAATTTCAGGTTAGCCACGTAAGCGACTTTCTTTTCCTTGCTCCACTCCGGCGGCTTGCGCAGTACCACGCACACCGTGGCTGGCGATGACGCGCAGCGGGTGAACTTCGCTTGCTGGAGGATTTTGCTCGCCAGCGACTGCACCGCCAGATCCGGCGCGCGGTAGACGTTGGCGCAGGCATCGAAAATCGCCGAAGAGCGATTGTCGCGCACGAACACCGCGTCGGCGCTGGCGTAGTGCTCGACGATCTTGCTGCTCTCGCCATGGAACGGGCCAATGCTTTGCGGCAGGTACACCGACGGCACTTTGCTGAGGATCGCGGTTTCCAGTTGTTTGGCGTGGCCGAGTTTCAGCTTGATGTGTTCGAAAGCGCTTTTCGAACGCATGTAGCCGCCGCCAACGCCGACGATCAGGTCGGTTTTCTTCAGCAGATCCGCCAGCCCGGCGTAGGACTGATTGAGGAACACCGCTTGCTTGACCCGGCCCAAACCCTTGGCCGCCATCACCGGCGCGTCGAAACGCGGGTGCGGCAAGTAGCTGAAAGAGTCCGGGTCGGAGGCCACGACGCTGATCGCGGTGTCTTCGCCAAAGTTGCGCTGCACCAGCGCGATGGCCAGATCGACGAGCAAGCCGTCACCGGAGTTGGACGCACTGTAGCCATGCAAAATCGTTACGTTCATATGCTTGAGTTCTACTTAAAAAGTGGGAGCGCGATACAGGTCGTAGGTCTGGCGAATCATCAACGCGGCACTGAAACGCTCGCGGACGATGCTGCGCCCTTGGTTGCCGAGGTCGAGCAAACGCGGCTTCTGGATGATCGTCAGCACGTCGGCCAATGCCTGGTGATCACCGGACGGGAAGACATAACCGGAGACTTCATTGGTGACCAGTTCAGGCAGCGACGTGCAGTTGCTGGCAATCACCGGCAAGCCCATGGCCATGCCTTCCAGCGGCACCATGGCGAAACCTTCCCAGCGACTCGGCACGATCAGCGCATCGGATTGTTGATACAGCGCCTGCACTTCGCTCGGGGTGACCCACGGCAGGTACTCGACGCCGTCCATCGGCGGGCACTCGACCGCGTCCTCATTGACGGCACTGCCGACCACGGTCAGTTTCATGTCGCTGCGCTGCACCTTGGCGTAAGCCTTGAGCAGCACATCGAAGCCCTTTTGATAATCGAGGCGACCAACGAACAGCAGATGAATCGGCTCGTTGCCAACCGCTTTCTGCGCGTCTTCCTTGCGATGAATGCCGTTGTAGATCAGCGTCATGCGCTTGCGCTCGATGCCGAAGCGCGCGGCTTTGTCGAGTTCGTACTGGCTGACGCAAATGATCACGTCGGTGACTTTCTGCAGCACCCGCTCGATCCACGCATAGACTTTCTGCTTGGTCGGCGAGCTTTCCATCAGGAACGAAAACGCGTGCGGGCAGTAAACGATTTTCGGCTTGCGCCACGGTCGCAGCAGCACACACACGCAACGACCGATTACCCCGGAAAAGGTGCTGTGCAAATGCACCACGTCGGGTTTTTCCTTGAGCATCACCTGGGTCAGGCGCCAGGCGAAACGCAGCAACGACGGCACATTGCGCCCGGTGCGGAGGAAGGTGCGGATCTGCTGCGCGCCGATGCCGTGCAACTCCTTGGCCTGATCCTCGGGGACCAGATACACCAGCTCGTAGTTCGCCGCATCGCCTTCGGGCGAAGCCGAAATCGTCCGGATCACCGTCGCGACGCCACCTTTGATCGTCTCTGCCACGTGCAGTATTTTCTTCACAAATCACCCACTTCAAACAGGAAAAAACAGTCGCTGACAGTCAGGATTTGTCGGACGCGTATTCGTAGTTGTAATAGCCGTAACCGCCGTTGCCGTAGTAGCTGGCCGCGCGCTTCTCGACGCCGTTGAACACCGCGCCTTTCAACTCGATGCCGTTCTGCGCGAAGCGGCGAATGGTCAGTTCGATTTCTTTGGCCGGGTTCACCCCGAAGCGCGTGACGATCAGGCTGATCCCGGCTTCACGGCCGACAATCGCGGCATCGGTCACCGCCAGCAGTGGTGGCGTATCGATGATCACCAGGTCATAACGCTCGCTCAGTTCGGCGAGCAATTCGCGGAAATTGGCGTGCATCAGCAGTTCGGAAGGATTGGGCGGCACCTGACCGCGACTGATGAAATGCAGGTTGTCGACTTCGATTTTGTTGATCGCCTGATCGATGCTGCAGCGCTTGACCAGCAGGTCGGACAGGCCGTTGGTGATCGGCGTGTTGAGGGTTTTGTGCAGGTGACCTTTGCGCATGTCGGCATCGATCAGCACCACGCGCTGGCCGCTCAACGCCATGACCGCTGCGAGGTTGGACGAGACAAAGGTCTTGCCGACTTGCGGGCTCGGCCCGGAAATCATGATGCGGTTGTTGGTTGAATCGAGCCCGGCGAAATGCAGGCAAGTGCGCAGGCTACGGATCGATTCGATCGACAGATCCGTCGGATTACGCAGGGCCAGCAGGTACGCCGGTTTGTCGACGCCGTCGCGGGCGCGACCTTTTTTGTTGTCTTCTTCATCCTGCAAGGCGCTGTACGGAATCGACGCGTACACCGGCAAGCCGAGTTGCTCGATGGCTTCCGGGCCTTCCAGACCACGGCTCAGGGATTTGCGCAGCAGCACCAGCGCCACGCCGACAAAAGCGCCGAGGAACGTAGCAATCAGCACAATCAGGGCTTTTTTCGGTTTGACCGGACTGGTCAGGTCGACATCGGCCGCGTCGACCAAACGCACATTACCCACGGCGCCGGCGCGGACGATGTCCAGTTCCTGGGATTTGTTCAGCAACTGCGTGTAGATCTGCGAGGCCACTTCGACATCGCGGGTCAGGTTGAGCAACTCTTGTTGGGTCGCGGGCAGATCACCAACTTTGCCTTCCAGCGATTTCTGTTGCTGGGTCAGTTCGCCAATCTGGCTCATCAACGCGCGATAGGCCGGGTGCTGCTTGGTGAACTTGCGATCCATCTCCGCCTGCTGCATTTTCAGCTCGGAGATCCGCGTTTCCAGCGCCACCGACTGGCCGAGCACCGACTGGGTTTCCAGCGAGATGTTCACGGTCTTGCCGTGGGTCTGATAGGCGTTCAACGCATCACTGGCCTTGGCCAGATCGCGCTTGACCTGCGGTAACTGGCTCTGCAGGAAAGCCAGACTTTGCGCCGCTTCCGCCGAAGTGCGGCGCACGTTCTGATCGACGTACAGCGCGGCGATCTTGTTGAGAATCTTCACCGCTTCAGCGGCGTCGCTGCTGGCCAGCGCCAGTTTGATAATCCCCGATTCCTTGCCCTGCTCGGAGATATCCAACGCGTCCTGATAGCCTTGAATGGTCACGATTCGCGGGTTGCGCACCACTTCGAAACGCGTACCGGGATTCGCCAACAACTGGGTGATCTGCCCTTCTACGCCATCTTGCGCGAAGGCTTCACCGGCAATGCCTTCCACCAGCAGGTTGTCGTTGTCATCGAGTAGCTGGAAACGCTTCTGTTCGCCGGCAATCAGGGTGAGTTTCTTGCCCAACAGCTCTTTGGGCAGATTGAGCCGGGCGAACTCCAGACGCTCGCCGCCCCAGGCATAGCTGTTCAGGCCGAAACGCGGCGCAGCGACGCTGGTTTCGGTCTCGCCGCGATAACGCCGGGCGAGAAAACCGCCAATCATCGGGAAGGTGTTGGGGGTGACATCGATGTCCAGGCGCAGGTCGTCAACAGTTTTGCCGATCACCGCGCGGGATTTGATGATGCCGATTTCGGTCACCGACGGCGATTGCCCACCGAGCATGCTGTTGAGGTCGGAAAACCCGAGCATGTCGTTCTTTTTCGGCTCGACTTGCACCAGCGCATTCGCCAGGTACACGGGCGTGGCCAAAACCGCATAGGCCACACCGGTGACCATAAAGGCCCCGGTCAATGCGCCGATCAACCATTTCTGGTCGATCAAACTGCCGAATATACCGAGCAGATCAATACTGTCTTGATCATTGTCGCGGGTGCCGATTACGGACGGTAACTGCATAAGTCTGTTCTTACCATTCATTGATCTGAAGAATATTCATCAACGCACGAGGCGTTGTGCCCATGAGCTGACAGCATCTTCAATCAATGCATGGGCATGAATAAAAGCGGCCTTGCCTTGACGATAGGGATCTTGTATTTCGCGCTCGCTCTGCCATTTACCGAGCAGAAATACTTTGCCTCTCGCGTGAGAGGCAATCTTCAATACTTGATTAACATGCTGTTTTTCCATGACCAGAATCAGGTCTGATTCATTGACGATGTCCGCGGTCAGTTGCCGTGCCGTGAAGCCTTCGGCGCTATGCCCATGGTCTTCCAGCACCTGACGTGCGGAAGCTTCGACGCCCTCGCCAACCCGTGCTGACAGGCCTGCGGAGGAAACGGTGATCGCTGAAGGCGCCAGCGCGTTGCGCAGCATCAGTTCTGCCGTCGGACTTCGGCATATATTGCCCACGCAAACAACAAGGATCTTTCTGAACAAGGTTTTACTTTCCTGTGTAATGTCAAACGGCCAACATCCCGAGAGCATTTGAATGAACCCTCAAGATCTTCCTGCACTCAGAAATAGATTCGCCCTGTTAGTACTGGAGCATTAAGTACCACAGCGTCTAAAAGTCCCCCAACCACAATTAGCGGACTAAAAATAACTGTGATTTTCGGCTGTTTGATTTCCGACAAAAAATAACATTCACGCACTAAGTGCCATCATTTCGTTCGAAAACCGAGTAACGAGATCAATATTCGTAGTTGTCACTTCTCTTCGGGAGAGCAGACATGAAATCAGCACATCTCAAACGACTCGGCGCGCTGGCGCTGATGACACTGGGTGCAACGACCGCGCTGCACGCCAGCGAAACGTTTCCCAACCTTCCGGCGAAGAACATCGGTGTTCAGGTGAAGATTCAGAACTTCACGGCTGCGGACGCCGCGCAGATCAAATCGGCCGGATTCGGTTTTGTCCGCTTCGGCGTGTGGAGCGACAGCCTGACGGCCAAGGCTTATCAGCAACAAGTCAGTAATGCTTTTACGGCGGCCAGATCCGCCGGACTGCCGGTTCTGCTGACGGTTCGCGCCATCAAACCGTTGCCTGCCGGGTCTACTGCCGATCTGGCCACGGCCGGTGAAGGCTTTGCCAAGGCGGTGACGGGATTGCAACAGTCGTACAGCGCGCAACTGGTCGCGATCGAACTATGGAATGAACCCGATCTGGAAACCTATTGGCCGACGGGCAAGTTCGACACCACGTTTGTGCCGTTCATGAGCGCCGTGTGCAAGACACTGCAAGGACAACCGCCATCGACGCCGGTAATCGGATACGGTTTCGCCCGGCCACCCAGCGCTGGCTCGGCTTCCACCGTAGCGCTGAACCGCATCGTCAGCGAATACCCGAAATGCTTGAGCGCCGTGTCCTATCACCCGTATGGCATGACGGCCGCGCAGATCAGCAACGCGCAGGCATTTATTCAGCAGAACTTCCATCTGCCGGGCGTCATCAGTGAATGGGGAATCTCGGCACTCGCGTCCAACGGCGGTGCCGAAGGTCAGGCGAGCAAGATCAATGCGTTTATCGGCGATGTTAAAAAACTCAACATCCCGCTGACCTCCATCTACGAATGGAAGAACAGCGATACGGGCAGCAATGAACGCGAGAAGAACTTCGGCCTGCTGATGTCCGACGGGCAACCGAAACCGGCGCGCATGTCGGTCGAAGCCCTGTTGAACGCCCAGTAGCACATACACAACCGGCCTGTTCGCAGGTCGGTTGCTTTGAACCTGTTGGCTGTTTTGGCATCGTATTCATCGATAGCCCGCCCCACCTTTCAAACAATCGTTTTCAGGTTGTTGCCGCAGGGGCCATCGATACACGTACACGCCCTTGAGTGACCGTCAGCGCTCGGGTAATGTCATCAGACCCATAGGATAGAGCACGCCCATGACTTCCAAGCTGGAACAACTCAAACAATTCACCACCGTTGTTGCCGATACCGGCGACTTCGAAGCGATCTCCCGAGTCAAACCGGTCGACGCCACCACCAACCCTTCCCTGCTGCTCAAAGCGGCGGCCATTCCGGCGTACGCCGAGCTGCTGAACGCTTGCGTCAGCGACTGCAAGGGCGATGTCGGCCTGGCCAGCGACCGTTTCGGCGTTGCGGTGGGTCAGGAAATTCTCAAAGTGATTCCGGGCCGCATCTCCACCGAAGTGGATGCGCGCCTGTCGTTCGACAAGGATGCCGTGCTGAAGCGCGCGCATCGCCTGATCGAACTGTACGACAAGGCCGGCATTGGCCGTGATCGCGTTCTGATCAAGATCGCCTCGACCTGGGAAGGCATCCGCGCCGCCGAAGTGCTGGAGAAGGAAGGCATCCAGACCAACCTGACCCTGCTGTTCTCCTTCGCTCAGGCTGCGGCTTGCGCCGATGCGGGCGTGTTCCTGATTTCGCCGTTCGTGGGCCGCATCTACGACTGGTACAAGAAGGCCAACGGCAATGAGTACACCGGTGCTGATGATCCGGGCGTACAGTCGGTCACCCGCATCTACAACTACTACAAGGCCAATGACTACAAGACCGTGGTCATGGGCGCGAGCTTCCGTAATCTCAACCAGATCGAGCAACTGGCCGGCTGCGATCGCCTGACCATCAGCCCGGACCTGATCGACAAACTGGCGGCCGATACCGGCAAGCTGGAGCGTAAACTGGCACCGGGCAATGCCGGTGAAGCCCGTCTGAGCCTCAATGAAGCGCAATTCCGCTGGTTGTCCAACGAAGACGCGATGGCCACCGAGAAACTGGCTGAGGGCATCCGTCAGTTTGCTCGCGACCAGGAGAAGCTTGAGGCGCTGTTGCAAGCCAAGCTGTGATTTGAGTTAGGGAAATGCAAAAGGGCGAACCTTCACAGGTTCGCCCTTTTTTATTCTGCATTGAGAGCCGCGTTGACTGAACTGAAGCCTTCGCGAGCAAGCTCGCTCCCACAAGGGGATTGGTGATCGACACTGATCCAGTGTGGGAGCGAGCTTGCTCGCGAAGGGGCCAGCCCAGACACATCACATCATGAAATCAATGCCGCTCGAGGGCATTCACCAGATCATGGAACGCTTCACGATTGGAATCGTTGAGGCCCATGAGGATCTTGTGCGCTTCGAGCACCTTGATCCGCACCACTTCTTCCGACTGGTCCTGATCCGGCAGGTCGTCCAGGCACTCAGGGCATGGCACCGGGTGGTTGACGATGTTGAACACCTGCTCGAAACCCATCGATTGCAGCAGACGGGTGATGTCTTCGTGGGTGGTGACGACGGTCGGCAGCAGGCCGACCTTCTGCCGCGACAGGATCGACAGTTTGGCCAACAGGCCCAACGTCGTGCTGTCGATGCTGCGGGTTTCGGTCAAATCGATCACGATCGCGTTGAAATTCAGCGCGGTGAAGATTTTCTCAATAGTCGCATCCAACGCCGAACACAGGGTCAGGCGAACTTCACCGACAAACTTCAGGACAAAGGTGCCGTCCTGCTCGGCGAACTGGATTCTACCGGTACTCATTAAAGATTCCTGCTCAACACCAACAGGGCGATATCATCCGGCATCTCCCCTAGCGTGGCCAATCCAAAAACTTGCCGCAGACCATCCAGGCTGCCGCCCGCCGACTTCACCCGTTGAGGCAAAGCGGCTTCTTTTTCTTTGAGCGTAGGTTCTGGCAAAAGATCCAGAATGCCATCGGACATCAGCGTCAGGCTGAACGTCGGCGGCAGCTCAAGCACGTGATCTTCGTAGGTGGCTTCATTGAAGAGGCCCACCGGCAGACCACGCCCTTCGAGATAACGAACACTGTCAGGCGTGTACAACACAGGCAACGGCAGATGGCCGCCGATGCTATAGGTCAACAAACCGGTCTCCTCGTCGATGACTCCACCGACCATTGTGACGTGTTTACCCAGCTTACAACTGATCAGCCCCCGGTTGATATGACCAAGGACTTCCGAAGGCTTGAATTCCGGCAATGTGCCGTTGCGCTTGGATTCGAACAGCAAGCGCGTAGTCATGAACTTCAACAGCACGGTGACGAAGGCTGAAGAGGCACCATGCCCGGAGACATCCGCCAGGTAAAACGCGACCCGGCGCTCGTCGACACGGAAATAGTCGACAAAATCACCCGACAGGTACAACGACGGGATGATCTGGTGGGCGAACCTGAACTCGTCGATGCTCCACGGGCTTTCCGGCAGCATGTTCATCTGCACCTGGCGACCGGCGTTCTGGTCTTCCTGGAGCAGGTTCAGGCTGGCCTCAAGCTCGCGGTTGGCCTTTTCCAGCTTCTCGCGGTAGCGCTGGTTTTCCAGCAGCAGACGCGCACGATCCAGGGCCCGGCGCACAGAGTGCTCGAGCACAGCCAGATCTTCGAGAGGCTTGATCAGGTAATCCGCCGCGCCCAGACGCAGGGCCTCGACCGCATCGTTCATCACGCCGGCACCCGACACCACGATCACCGGCGTTTGCGGTGACCGCTCAGTGACCTGACGTATCAGTTCAAGACCGCCCATCTGCGGCATGCGCAGATCGCAGATGACCAGGTCGGGCGTGTCTTGCTCGAATACCTGAAGACCCTGCTGGCCGTTGCTGGCCTGCAGGACGCTGAAACCACTGTCTTCCAAATAGGCCGCGAGGCTCGCGCGCACTACTTCGTCATCATCGATTATCAGCAGCGTGGCACTGGTTTTTGGCATGTGGGCAAACGGCGCCAGAATTAGGTTGGCGTAGTTGGCGGGGCATCGGGCCCTGCGCAAACTACTGGATTCGCTTTCTAGCCTCTCTGCTGCACCGCTTTCGAGCATTGGCTGCAAACGCGGTTACATCAGAGGTGCCCTTCTAAGGCGCAGACGGTACTCCCATCCGCAGAGCGTTTCAAGCATGCGCCGATGGTCGCTTGACGACTTTACTTGTCAAATCACCGAGAGTTATAAGAACAGCTCAAACCGTAACCCAATGGAAGGACGAACCTATGAGTCAAACCAGTCGGGACTACAGCGAAAAGCGCGATTTCATCCGCATGCGGGTCGATGCCGATGTCGTGTTGATTCATGAAGGGGATGAGGTTTCAGGGGTGTGCATCGACCTCTCCAGCAGCGGCATGCAGGTCGCAGCGCCGCGCCAGTTCGCGGTCGGCGACCGTTTGAGCGTGCGCATCGACTCCGAACACGCGGCGCTCAGCGGGCTTGAAGCCGAGACCGAAGTGGTCTGGATCAAGCCTCAAGATGGCGGCGGCCAGAAGCTCGGTCTGACCATTCTGAAGATGAAATAGCTACACACAAAAAAGGCGACCCTGGAGGTCGCCTTTCTTTTTACCGGTCGAGATTAAAAATCGTCTTCGACCTGGCCATCCTTCACTTTGAACTCGCGGTTCTGCAAGTAAGCATTGCGGATGAAGGTGTACTTGTCGCCGCTGATCAGCTTTTCGCTCGACAGCAGGCTGGCACGGGTGTCGACGATGTTCAGACCGAAGATCGAGTTACGCGTAGGTACGTGGTCGATGTAGCGGTACATACCGGTGTAGCTGTCGACGTACTTGGAAGGCGCATCGCGTAACGTGCTCGGCCCCATCAGCGGCAGCATCACGTACGGACCGCTACCCACGCCCCAGTAACCGAGGGTCTGACCGAAGTCTTCGTCGCTACGGTTCAGGCCCATCTTGGTGCCGACATCGAAGAAACCCAGCAGACCGAACGTGGTGTTGAAGATCAGGCGAGCGGTGTCGACGCCCGCAGCAGCCGGTTTGGCTTGCAGGATGTTGTTGGCAAGGTTGGTGACGTCACCGACGTTGCGGAACATGTTGTGGATGCCGTCTTCGAGGAACTGCGGCGTTACAAACTCATAGCCCTGGGCCAATGGCTTCAGCGCGTAAGTGTCAACGAAGTCATTGAACTGGAAAATCGGGCGGTTGACGCTTTCCCAAGGGTCTTCTTCCGTTGCCGCCTGAGTGGCGAACGGCGCCAGCAACAGGCCGGCACATACACTTAGCTGAGCGAGCGGATAGCTCCAGCGCATAGAAAAACTCCTTGGATATGTACTGTCGCGGGCATCGGGGCCCGGGCATTAAGGCCGCTAGTATAAGCGCAAAAGCCGGTTTGGGCAGTCGGCCAATTGTGCAAAGTTGTAGGACGCCTCCCACGCCGTGTTTCACATAGTCGTCACGCAACTGTCACCTGGAATGACTAGCCTTATCGCTATTTCAGGGACGCTGCCATGACACACGCCGAAACCTTGCCCGTCGCCGCGTCCAGCCTGACCGCCGTACTGTTTGGACTCAGCGGCTGTCTGGTGGATTTCGGTGCTCGCGCTCGTCTAAATACCATCGCCCGGCCCGAATATGCCGAGGCCACGCCGGGCGCGCTAGAAAGTCTGCACAGTTTGCAGCGCCAGCAGATTCCTTGCGCGTGGCTGGATGAACTGCCCCCTGCCCTCGCCCAATCGTTGTCGGCCTCACTGCCGGCGTCAATCAAACCTGCGCAACATTCGGCAACAATCAATCCATGGCCTGCGCCGAATGCCTGCTGGCAAGCCTTGATGGACTTGAACGTCGCCAGTCTGGACGGCTGCGTACTGGTCAGCGGTGAGCCGCGCCTGTTGCAGGCCGGCCTGAACGCCGGGCTGTGGACCATCGGCCTCGCCTCCTGCGGCTCGCTGTGCGGCCTGGCACCGGGCGAATGGCAAGCCTTGAGCCAGAAAGAACGCGAACAGTTGCGTGGCAAGGCGACCGTGCAGTTATTCGGGCTGGGCGTGCATTCGGTGATCGATCATCTGGGCGAACTCGACACCTGCCTGGCGGACATCAGCCTGCGCCGGCTCAAAGGCGAAAAGCCCTGATCGGGATCATGCAGGTTTGCCGGGAGTGGATTAATCTAAAGGTCAGCCATAGACCTTTGGCGCGCGGTTGCGGTCAATGCCAGTGCCTATTGATAAAAGGAAAACACCATGCCCGCCCAAGAACTGCAAAAACAGCTCGATACCCTGCGCGAGCAGCTGGAGCAGAATCCGCCGCTGTCGGAAGCCGAGCGTGAGGATTTGCATGCGCTGATGGCGCAGATTGAACTGGAACTTGAACTCGAAACCAAGACCAACGATTCGAACATTGCCGACGGCGTGAACCTCGCCGTTGAACGCTTTGAAGTTGACCATCCAACCATAGCTGGCACCTTGCGCAACATCGTCAACGCGCTGGGCAGCATGGGGATCTGACTCCCCCCGAAACGAAAAAAGCCCTGCCATCACTGGCAGGGCTTTTTCATGTCTACGATTTGCAATGCAGTCCCCTGTGGGAGCGAGCCTGCTCGCGAAGCCGTCGTGTCAATCGACATCATCGTTGAATGACACACCGCATTCGCGAGCAGGCTCGCTCCCACATTGGATATCGCACATTCCGGATCTTTATTGACGCACCAATCGATGGTTCGGCAGCTGTACGTTTTCGGTGCTGCGATACGGATTGATATCCAGACCACCGCGACGCACGTAACGTGCAAATACGGTGAGCTTTTCTGGTTTCAACAAGCGCTGCAAGTCGAGGAAAATCCGCTCCACACACTGCTCATGGAAGTCCGAGTGCTGGCGGAAGCTGACGATATATTCCAGTAGACTCGCATGATCCAGCGCCGAGCCACGATATTCCACCACCACTGTGCCCCAGTCCGGCTGACTGGTCACCGGGCAGTTGGATTTGAGCAGATGACTGTGCACGCTCTCCTCGACAATCCGCGAATCATCGCAACGCAGCAGTTCAGGGCGCGGATGTTCATAGTTGCTGACGCTGATATCCAGATCGTCGATGCACACGCCCGGCAACGCCACGACGCCCTCCGCTTCAACATCCTTCAGGCTGCGAACCCGCACGCCCACCGGTTTGCCGGCAGCAGCAGAAAGGTCCTTGACCAGCGTTGCTTCCAAAGAAGTGACGTCGGCAAACGCCGTCTGGTTCAGCGAGTTCAAATACAACTTGAACGACTTCGACTCGATGATGTTCGGCGAATCCGCCGGGATGCTGAATTCGCCGATCGCCACCACCGGTTTACCCGACGGCAGCAGCCACGACAACTCGAAGCAGTTCCAGAAATCCACACCTTTATACGGCAGGGTGTCGGCGGTCAGGCCCAGCTCGGCCCATTTCGCGGTGCGCGGAATCGGGAACAGCAGGGACGGCGTGTAGGTGGCGATGTATTCGCTGGATTTGCCCAGCGGCGAGTGTTCGGCTGCGGGATGCATGGCGGAAACCTGACTGAAGAATCAGCGGATTCTACCAGCCTTTGCCCGCGCCTTTGAGTGCTTACTGACTGACTGTCAGTTTGCCGACCATGCCCGCCTGATAATGCCCGGGAATATTGCAGGCGAATTCCAGGCTGGTGGCCTTGCTGAAGGTCCAGGTCAGCTCGGCGGTTTTACCTGGCTCGACCAACACGCTGTTCGGATCATCGTGCTTCATGCCATGGCCCATCGCTGCGTGATCCATGCCGGCCATATCGTGGGACATTTCCTTCATGCCGGTAGGCGTAAGCATGCCGCTTTGCTGCATCTGCAACATTTCCTGCTGGTGTCTGGCGTGCATCGCCGCGTCACCGAGGTTGAATTCGTGCAACAACTGGCCTTTATTCACCAGCACAAAGCGAACGGTCTCACCGGCCTTGATCTGAATCGCCTTGGGATCGAAGGACATATCGCCCATCACCACTTCAATGCTGCGCGTGGCTTTGGCGGCAGGCGCTGGCTGGCCGAAATCGTAGGTGTGGGCTGGCGCGGCCCACACTGGCGAACTCAGCGCCAACAGACAGGCAGCCAACGTCAGGGATTGGCGTAAAAACATGGTCGTTCTCCAACAAGATAAGGTTCAGCCTGTGGGAAACTTTAGCCGGCCTGCGCTGGCATCTAGCTGACAGGCAGATTACAACTTTGTCAGGTTGGCGTTTGTCGCCTGCGCTCACGGTATAAAGCTTTCGTTTCTACACCCCCGAACCCACCCGAGTCGCCCATGAAACTGTTGATCGTCGAAGACCAAGCGAAAACCGGCCAATACCTGCGCCAAGGCCTGACCGAGGCCGGGTTCAACACGGAACTGGTGGCCGACGGCAACAGCGGTCAGCACCTGGCTTTGAGCGGTGATTACGCGCTGCTGATCCTCGACGTGATGCTGCCGGGGCGCAGCGGCTGGCAGATTCTGCAAGCGGTGCGCAGCGCCGGGCTGGATACGCCGGTACTTTTTCTCACAGCCAAAGACGCGGTAGAGGACCGAGTGCATGGCCTCGAACTGGGCGCCGACGACTATCTGGTCAAGCCCTTCGCTTTCTCCGAACTGCTGGCGCGGGTGCGCAGCCTGTTGCGTCGCGGCAGCGCTACAACCCAGGAAACCAGTCTGCAACTGGCCGATCTGCGCCTGGATCTGATTCGCCGTCGGGTCGAACGCAGTGGCCAACGAATTGATCTCACCGCCAAGGAATTCGCGCTATTGGAAATGCTTCTGCGCCGCCAGGGTGAAGTGCTACCGAAATCGCTGATCGCCTCGCAAGTCTGGGACATGAATTTCGACAGCGACACCAATGTCATCGAAGTGGCGATCCGCCGTTTGCGTCTGAAGATCGACGACGAGTTTCCCAACAAACTGATCCACACCGTACGCGGCATGGGTTACGTGCTCGAAGAGCGTGGCGCCTGATGCGTCGTTTGTCCCTCAGTTCGCGCCTGGCCTTGTTGTTTGCCGCCTGCACCGCCGTGGTTTCACTGTTCGCCGGCGTGCTGTTCAACCGCGCCAGCGAGGCGCACTTCATCGAACTCGACCAGCAGCAACTGGATGGCAAACTGATCGGCTTGCGCCGCGCCTTGCAGGATCTTCAGCCTGACCAACGTGAAGCAAGACTGGCAGATGAACTGAGTCGCCAGGCCGATCTGTCGCTGCGCATTACCGGCGCTGACGGCCAGCGCTGGTATGACAGTTCGACGCAGATTCCCAAGGATTTGCCGCGACAATCCGGCCTGTCGACCATAAGCCATGACGGCACCGACTATCGCGTGCTCAACACCCCGCTCTACCCGGACAAAACCGATTCACCGCAATTGACCTTGCTGCTGGACATCACCCATCACCAACACTTTCTGCAACGCATGCAGCATCTGATCTGGCTGACCGTCGGGCTGTCAGCGCTGGCCACCGCTTTGCTTGGCGCCTGGGCCGCACGCAGCGGCTTGCGTCCGTTGCGGCGCATGAGTGCAGTCGCCCGTGGGATTTCCGCACAATCGTTGAATGCCCGATTGCCGGAAGCGCAAATGCCGCCAGAACTTGCGGAAATGGCCCACAGCTTCAACGCCATGCTCGCACGCCTCGACGACTCGTTTCAGCGGCTCTCGGCGTTTTCCGCCGACATCGCCCACGAACTGCGTACCCCGCTGTCGAACCTGCTGACCCACACCCAAGTCACCCTCACCCGCCCTCGGCCGATCGAGGATTACCGCGAAGCGCTGCACAGCAACCTCGAAGAGCTGCAATGGATGGCGCAACTGGTCAACGACATGTTGTATCTGGCCAAGGCTGACCACGGCTTGCTGATGCCCAAGCGCGAACCCTTGGAATTGGCGGATGAGACCGATCTGCTGCTGGAGTTTTTTGCGCCGCTGGCGGAGGACGCCGGGGTCAAGCTGACGCGCGAGGGTTATGCGCGGATCGATGGTGATCGCAGCATGTTGCGCCGGGCCTTGTCGAATTTGCTCGACAACGCGCTGCGATTTACCCCGGCTGAGGGCTATGTGAGTTTGCGGATCGTTGATCAACAGAGCGCTGTGCGCGTTTCAGTCGAGAACAGTGGCGAGGGGATTTCTGCGGAGTTGTTGCCACGGCTGTTTGACCGTTTTTACCGAGCGGATCCGGCGCGGCAGGAAGGTAGCAGTGAGCATGCGGGGTTGGGATTGGCGATTACTCAATCCATCATCCGCGCCCATGGTGGGCAGATTCGTTGCGAATCTGAAGCGGGATGGACGCGGTTTGTGATTGAGCTGCCCAAGGGAGATTGAGGCCAGCAGTTCCGGCCCCTTCGCAAGCAGGCTCGCTCCCACATTGGATCTGCGTCGTTCACAAATCCCCTGTGGGAGCGAGCCTGCTCGCGAAAGCGGTCTAAAGGTTTACGAATATCTCAGGGCGTGAGCCGGCTCGATCTTCGCCGCTCGCCAGGCCGGATACACCGTCGCCAGGAAGCTCAGAATAAAGCCTGCCGAGCAAATCAACAGCACATCCCCACCCTGCAATTCCGACGGCAGATTGCTGACGAAATACACATCAGAACTGAAGATATGCTGCCCGCTGACTCGCTCGATCCAGCCGACGATCTGACTGACATTCAGCGCGGCGATCACGCCCAACACGCCGCCAATGATCGTACCGACAATGCCGATCACCGTGCCCTGGACCATGAAGATCGCCATGATTTGCCGTGGCGTGGCGCCGATGGTGCGCAGGATCGCGATGTCCGCGCCCTTGTCGTTCACCACCATGATCAGGGTCGCGATGATGTTGAATGCCGCCACCGCGACGATCATCAACAACAGCAGGCCGATCATGGTTTTTTCCATTTTCATCGCGCTGAACAGGCTGCCCTGAGTGTGGGTCCAGTCGTCAGCCTTGAACTCGGCGCCCAAACCGGCGGCGATGTCCGAGGAGACTTTCGGCGCGGCGTACAGGTCTTTCACCGCCAGACGCACGCTCTGCACCTGATTCGGCTGCCAATGCTGCATGGTCGCGGCGTCAGCCACGTGGATCAGGCCCATCGAGCCGTCCAGTTCGGCGCCAACCTTGAACACGCCGACCACGTTCAGACGCTGCATACGCGGGGTGATCCCGCCCGGTGCGGTGCTGACTTCCGGGACGATCAGGGTGATCTTGTCGCCGACGTTGAGGCGAAAACGTCGCGCGGTGATTTCGCCAATCACCACGCCGAACTCGCCGGGTTTCAAGGCATCCAGACGGCCCTGAACAATGTGCTGGGCAACGATGGAGACCTTGCCTTCCTGCGCCGGATCGACGCCGCTGATCTGGATCGGCTGCATCAAGCCCTTGTAGGACAGCATGCCTTCCATCTCAGTGAACGGCACGGCGGCAGTCACTTCAGGATTTTTCATCGCGGCGGCAGCAACCGGCTGCCAGTCATCGATCGGCTTGACGCCCACGATGGTCGCGTGCGGTACCATGCCGAGGATGCGCGAGCTCATTTCGCGCTGGAAGCCGTTCATCACCGACAACACCACGATCATCGCCAGCACGCCGAGGGCGAGGCCGATCATCGAGGTCATCGAAATGAACGAAACGAAGCGATTGCGGCGCTTGGCGCGGGTATAGCGCGTGCCGATAAAGATCGATAACGGTCTGAACATTCGCTGGGGCACCGTATAAAAATAAAAGACCCGACACCTTTGCAGGCGCCGGGTTTCAGCCAATCAGATAGGCGTGAGGCAACCTTCTTGCAGGTGCAATACGCGATCCATCTGGCGGGCCAGGTTCATGTCGTGAGTCACCACCAGGAACGCGGTGCGCATGGAGGTGCTGAGTTCCAGCATCAAATCCTGAATGCCTTGCGCGGTGTGCGAGTCGAGGTTGCCGGTCGGCTCGTCGAGCATCACCAGACCTGGCTTGTTCACCAGAGCGCGAGCAATGGCGACACGTTGACGCTCGCCACCGGACAATTCCGCCGGTTTGTGTTCCAGGCGATGACCGAGGCCGACGCGTTCCAGCAATGCCGTGGCACGCTGACGGGCTTCGGGGATCGGCGTCTTGCCGATCAACAGCGGCATGCAGACGTTTTCCAGCGCGGTGAATTCCGGCAGCAAGTGGTGGAACTGGTAAACGAAACCGAGCGCACGGTTACGCAGCAGGCCACGCTTCTTCTCGCTCAGTGCCGACAGTTCTTCACCGTCGAGCCAGACGCTGCCCTTGGTCGGCGTATCGAGACCGCCCAACAGGTTGAGCAAGGTACTTTTGCCCGAACCCGAGGTGCCGACGATCGCCACACGCTCGCCCGGGTGCAACTCCAGTTGCAGGCCGGCCAGTACTTCTACCGATTCCGGGCCTTCCTCGTAGGATTTGCCCAGGTTGCGGCAGCTCAGGATTGCTTGTTCACTCATGCCCGACTCACTCATAACGTAGCGCCTCCGCCGGCTGGGTGCGCGCGGCACGCCAGGCGGGATACAGGGTGGCGAGGAAACTCAGAACCAACGCCGCGGCGCAGACCATGACCACGTCCTGGCTCTGCACCTGCGACGGAAGATAATCAATGAAATACACGTCAGCATTAAGGAATTTGTGGCCGATCAGGCCTTCCAGTGCCGAAATCGCGGCGCTGACGTTGAGCGCGGCGAGAATCCCGAGCACCGCGCCAATCGCCGTGCCGACCACGCCGATCACCGTGCCTTGCACCATGAACGTGCGCATGATCGTACCCGGCGTCGCGCCCAAGGTGCGCAGGATGGCGATGTCGCCCTTCTTGTCGTTCACCACCATCACCAACGTGGAAATGATGTTGAACGCTGCGACGGCGACGATCAGCAGCAACAGCAGGCCGATCATGGCTTTTTCCATACGGATTGCCTGATACAGATTGCCGTGGGTGCGCGTCCAGTCGCGGGCGTAATAATGGTCTTCGCCAAGTTGCTGCGCGATGTTCCACGCCACACGCGGTGCCTGGAACAGGTCGTCGAACTTCAGGCGGATGCCCTGCACCTGATCTGGCTTCCAGCGGTGCATCTTCGCCAGATCCTGCAGGTTGGTCACGCCCAGATAACCGTCAAGCTCACCGGCGCCGACATGGAAAATGCCGACCACAGTGAAGCGCTTCATGCGCGGGAACATCCCGGCCGGGGTCACGCTGACCTCCGGCGCGACGAAGGTGACTTTGTCACCGATGCCCACGCCCAGCTTGGTCGCGGCCTTGTCGCCGATGACGATGCCGAAGCTGCCCGGCGTCAGATCGTCGAGTTTGCCCTGCTTCATGAAGTTGTCGATGATCGACACGTTGCGCTCGAGCGCCGGGTCGATGGCATTGAGCAACACCTTGGACACCTGACCGTTATTGGTCAGCAGGCCCTGCATCTGGGTGAACGGCGCAACCGCCATCACCTGCGGGTTCTGCTTGACCTGGGTCGCGAGGCTTTGCCAATCGTTGATCGGTTCAGTGGATTCGATGGTCGCGTGGGGCACCATGCCCAGCACGCGGGTGCGCATCTCATGATCGAAACCATTCATCACCGATAGCACGACGATCATCACGACCACGCCAAGGGCGAGCCCGATCATCGAAGTCAGGGAAATGAATGACACAAAATGATTGCGACGCTTTGCACGGGTATAACGCGTGCCGATAAATACGAAGAGAGGTCTGAACATGTCGGGGCTTGTTCGGAGGGAAAAGGAACGTCCTTGTGGCGGGGGTCGATAACCAGCTTTACACTCAGACCACCGCCGCTACCATGGGTTCGCCATGTCGACATTAGATGAAGAAGATCGCCGCGAATACTACCGTATCGAGGACACGATCGCACTGGAAATTCGGCCCCTGTCCGCTCCCGAAGCCGCAGGCCAGGAAGTGTTGCAGGATGCTTCCCCACTGTTCAACCTGCTCAGCGAACTGCACCTGAGCGAATTCGAGTCGCAGCACCTGTTGCGCCAGATCAGCGAGCGCGACCGGGCCATCGCCGCGTTCCTGAAATCGCAGAACAAACGCATTGACCTGCTCAGTCAGGTGGTCGCCCTGACCGTGCTCGGCCAGATCGGCGAGCCGCAACCGGTGATCATCTCCGAAGGCGGGATCGACTTTCAGTACCCGACGCCGATCGCCACCGGCGCACACCTGTCGGTGAAACTGGTGCTGATGCCGCAAGCGCTGGGCCTGTTGCTGCGCGCCCGTGTCACCCATTGTGACCGCAAGGGCGAGGGGTACGACGTTGGCACCGAGTTCGAACACTTGACCGACGCCCAGCGCCAGTTGCTCGCCCGCTATATCTTGCAGAAGCAGGCCCAGGAACGACGTCTGGCCCGCGAACAGAACGAATCAGGCATTTAATTTAAGGAAGAACCGTGACCCTCATCTACGGCCATCGCGGCGCCAAGGGCGAAGCACCGGAAAACACCCTGAGCAGTTTTCAGGAATGTCTCAAGCACGGCGTGCGCCGCTGCGAACTGGATCTGCACCTGTCCAAGGACGGCGAGTTGATGGTCATCCACGACCCGACCCTCAAGCGCACCACGGAACGGCGCGGCAAGGTTGTCGAGCACACCGCCGCCGAACTGGTGACCTACGACGCGCGCAAGGGTGGCCCCGGCTGGATCAAGCCGTGCCCGATTCCGACGCTGGAAGAGTTGTTCGAGAAATGTGATTTCGATCACTGGCAGCTGGAAGTCAAAAGCGCTTCGCGTACTCGCGCGGCAACCACCGTGCTGGCGATTCGTGAAATGGCTCAGCGCCATGGCCTGCTCGACAAGGTGACGATCACCTCGAGTTCGCGGGAAGTGCTGAAAGCGGCGCTGGATCTGGTGCCGGATGTGTCACGCGGACTGGTCGCCGAATACGCCTGGCTCGACCCGTTGAAGGTCGCAGCCAGCTATGGCTGTGAGATTCTCGCGTTGAACTGGACGCTGTGTACGCCGGAACGCCTGCAGAAGGCGCAGCGTCAAGGGCTGCATGTGTCGGTGTGGACCGTCAACGAGCCTGCGCTGATGCGCAGACTCGCCGACTTCGGCGTTGACAGCCTGATTACAGACTTTCCCGGTTTGGCCACTGCCACCCTCGAGAATTGCTGAAATCGGTCTCCCCGGCCGGCTCAGGCCACCGGCCGGAGCCCGTCAAAAAAGCCGGTTGAGGCCGTCGTACGCCGCTACCCGATAGGCTTCAGCCATGGTCGGGTAGTTGAACGTCGTGTTGACGAAGTACTTCAGGGTGTTCAGTTCGCCCGGCTGGCTCATGATCGCCTGACCGATGTGGACGATCTCCGAAGCCTGATAACCGAAGCAGTGAACGCCCAGCACTTCCAGGGTTTCACGGTGGAACAGGATCTTCAGCATGCCTTGCGGCTCGCCGGCGATCTGCGCACGCGCCATGCTCTTGAAGAACGCCTTGCCGACTTCGTACGGTACTTTGGCCTGGGTCAGTTCCTGCTCGTTCTTGCCGATCGAGCTGATCTCCGGAATGGTGTAGATGCCGGTCGGCACGTCATTCACAAAGCGCCAGCTACCGTTATCAACGATGCTGCCAGCGGCCGAACGGCCCTGGTCGTGGGCAGCACTGGCCAGGCTCGGCCAGCCGATCACATCACCGGCGCCGTAGATGTTCGGCACGCAGGTGCGGTAAGCCTCGTCGACTTCGATCTGGCCACGGCTGTTGACCTTGACGCCGATGTTTTCCAGACCCAGCGTGTCGGTGTTGCCGGTACGACCGTTGCACCAGAGCAAGGCGTCTGCCTTGATTTTCTTGCCGGACTTGAGGTGCAGGATCACGCCGTTGTCGACGCCTTCAACGCGATCGTAATCTTCGTTGTGGCGCACGGTGATGTTGTTGTTGCTGAAGTGGTAGCTCAGCGCCTGGGAGATTTCCGAGTCGAGGAAGCTCAGCAACTGACCACGGTTATCGACCAGCTCGACCAGCACACCCAGACCGCTGAAGATCGATGCGTATTCGCAACCGATCACGCCGGCGCCGTAAACGATCAGTTTGCGCGGGGTGTGGTTGAGGCTGAGGATGGTGTCGCTATCGTAGATGCGCGGGTGGTGGAAATCGATGTCCGCCGGGCGATACGGGCGCGAACCGGTAGCGATGATGATGTGCTTGGCCACCAGTTTCTCGACCACGCCGTTGGCGCAGACCACTTCGATGGTTTGCTCGTCGGCGAAGCTGCCGGTGCCGAAGAACACGTCGACGCGGTTACGGGCGTAGTAGCCGGTACGCGAAGCGACTTGTTTGGAAATGACCTTTTCGGCGCTTTTCAACACGTCCGGGAAGGAGAACCAGCGTGGCTCGCCGATCGCCCGGAACATAGGATTGGTGTTGAACTGCATGATCTGCCGCACCGAGTGACGCAGTGCCTTGGACGGGATGGTGCCGAGGTGGGTGCAGTTGCCGCCGACCTGGCGACGGCTGTCGACCATCGCGACCTTGCGCCCTGCTTTGGCGGCGTTCATTGCCGCGCCTTCTCCCGCCGGGCCGGAACCCAGCACCACCACGTCGTAGTTGTAGACAGCCATGCGTACTCCTCAGAACAGGCCGCGGTGCCAGCAGCACCGGCGGCTAAATCACGCCGAACGGCGGCGCGAAGGAACAATTGGGGGTCAATCAAGAACCCGGACACAGTCTATAGAAGCGTCAACGCCGCGCACATTAACCCTTGGTCGCGTCGTAGGCTACTTTTGCCTGCACTACAACGCCAGCTTTCGTATTGTTCTCAGTCATTTTTTGCGCCACTGAGGCGCTCGAACGCTTGACTGGTGCGGATGACAAAACCTGTATCGGCACGAATCACAAAGAATGCACCAATGTCATGTTTTTCGGCATAGTCCCACGCCCTTTCGGGGCCAAGAATCAGCAACAGCGTCGATAGTCCATCGGCCATCAACGCTGAAGGATGAATCACCGTGACTGACGCCAGATCGTGTAGGACAGGTGCACCGGTGCGGGCATCAAAGGTGTGGGAATAGCGCCGGCCGTCCTGCAGGAAATAGTTGCGGTAATCGCCGGAGGTAGAGACGCCGTAGCCGTCAACATTGATGATGCGCTCGGCGATTTGTTGATCGTCGCGAGGCTCTTCCAGGGCAATTCGCCAAGATGAGCCGTCGAGTTTTTTACCTTTGGCCTTTAGTTCGCCAGTGGCTTCAGCGAGGTAATCGTGAATGCCCAACGCGTCGAGCCTGGCCGCGATGGTGTCGACGGCATAACCGGCGGCAATGCTGTTGAAGTCGACTTCGACGGCGGCGCCCTTGCACAACTGGTCGCCGTTGATGTGCAGATGCTGGTGACCAACGCGCTGCAGTACATCGGCCAGCACTTTAGCGTCAGGGACTTTCTCTTCACGACCTTGCGGGCCGAAGCCCCAGAGATTCATCAGGGGTTCGACGGTCAGGTCGTAGGAACCTTCGCTTTGTGCTGACAGTTGTTCGCCAACCCGGATCAATTCGAGCACCGACGCGGGCATTTTCTGACAGCTGTGCGCGGGCAAGGCATTGAAGCGCTCGATGTCCGAGTCATTGCGATAGGTGGACAGTTCCCGATCGACTTCGGCGAGGATCCCTTCCACCTCCCTGCGAACCTCAGCGGCATCCGCGAGGCCTGCGTGACGCACGTATTTGATCGAATACGTGCTGCCCATGGTCGGCCCACCGACACTCTCCAGGGAATCGCCATTGCCGCAGCCGGACAAAACCCCCGCGAGCACCACAACCGCTACCCCTCGTCCAGTTAACAATTCTTCATCTCTCCGCAAAACCGCGCCGGCCATTATGGGATACGAGCGAAACGCTTTCTTACAAGATTTAAAGTGAGTATCCAGAAATGTCTTCCACGACCGGTACAGGCAAGGCGATTTTTCGCGTTGTCAGCGGCAATTTCCTCGAAATGTTCGACTTCATGGTTTATGGCTTCTACGCCACAGCCATCGCCAAGACCTTCTTCCCGACCGACAGCGCCTTCGCTTCCCTGATGCTTTCCCTGGCCACTTTCGGTGCAGGTTTCCTGATGCGTCCACTGGGGGCGATCTTTCTCGGCGCCTACATCGACCGTCATGGACGCCGCAAAGGCTTGATCATCACTTTGGCCATGATGGCTGCCGGTACTGTGCTGATTGCCTGCGTGCCAAGCTACGCGACGCTCGGCGTGGCGGCTCCCCTGCTGGTGCTGTTCGGTCGCCTGTTGCAAGGCTTCTCGGCTGGTGTCGAACTGGGCGGGGTGTCAGTGTATCTGGCGGAAATTTCCACACCCGGACGCAAAGGCTTCTTCGTCAGCTGGCAGTCTGCGAGTCAGCAAGCGGCGGTGGTCTTCGCCGGGTTGCTCGGCGTCGGTCTCAACCACTGGCTGAGCCCGGAACAGATGGGTGACTGGGGCTGGCGTGTACCGTTCCTGATCGGCTGCATGATTGTGCCGGTGATCTTCGTCATTCGCCGTTCACTGGAGGAAACGCCGGAGTTCCAGGCCAGGAAACATCGCCCTACCCTGCGGGAAATCGTCCGCTCGATCGGTCAGAACTTTGGCATCGTCATCGCTGGCATGGCGCTGGTGGTGATGACCACGGTGTCTTTCTACCTGATCACCGCGTACACCCCGACGTTCGGCAAGGCTGAATTGCACTTGTCAGACTTCGATGCGTTGCTGGTGACGGTGTGCATCGGCCTGTCGAACTTCTTCTGGTTGCCGGTGATGGGTTCAGTGTCTGACAGGATCGGACGTAAACCCCTACTGCTGGCGGCGACGATTCTGGCAATTCTGACGGCCTACCCTGCCCTGTCGTGGCTGGTGGCAAATCCGAGCTTCAGCCATTTGCTGATTGTCGAGCTGTGGCTGTCGTTCCTGTACGGCTCGTACAACGGCGCGATGGTGGTGGCACTGACCGAGATCATGCCGGTGGAAGTGCGTACGACCGGATTCTCGCTGGCTTACAGCCTGGCGACGGCAACCTTCGGCGGGTTTACCCCGGCGGCGTGCACGTATCTGATTCATGTGCTGGATAACAAGGCTGCGCCGGGGATCTGGCTCAGTGGCGCGGCGGTGTTGGGGCTGATTGCGACGCTGGTGTTGTTCCACGGTAACAAGCATGAGCTGCGCACCGCGCAAGCAGCCGTGCCCGGCGGCGCCCGATAGGACGCTTTCGCGAGCAAGCTCGCTCCCACAGGGGATTTCTGAGCGACATAGATCCAGTGTGGGAGCGAGCTTGCTCGCGATGAGGCCACAACGCAAAGATCGCAGCCTTCGGCAGCTCCTACAGAATCAAATGCGATCTCCTGTAGGAGCTGCCGAAGGCTGCGATCTTTTGATCTTCCCCAAACAAAAACGCCCCGACCAAAGCCGGGGCGTTTTCATGTGCAGCTATCGCTTAGCGCGGGAACGCCGGCGGATTCACATCAGCCATGTCTTCCATCACGCGGATAACCTGGCAGCTGTAACCGAACTCGTTGTCGTACCAGACGTACAGAACAACGCGGTTGTCCTGAACGATGGTCGCTTCAGCGTCGACCACACCGGCGTGACGCGAGCCCACGAAGTCGGTCGAAACCACTTCCTGCGAATTGACGAAGTCGATTTGCTTGTGCAGATCGGAGTGCAGCGCCATGTAGCGCAGGTACTCGTTCATCTCTTCGCGGGTAGCGGCTTTCTCAAGGTTGAGGTTGAGAATGGCCATCGACACGTTTGGCGTCGGAACACGGATCGCGTTACCGGTCAGCTTGCCGGCCAGTTCAGGCAGGGCCTTGGCAGCAGCGGTGGCAGCACCGGTCTCGGTGATTACCATGTTCAGCGCGGCGCTACGACCACGGCGATCGCCCTTGTGGAAGTTGTCGATCAGGTTCTGGTCGTTGGTGTACGAGTGAACGGTTTCGACGTGACCGTTGATGATGCCGAACTTGTCGTTGACTGCTTTCAGCACCGGCACGATGGCGTTGGTGGTGCAGGAAGCGGCGGACACGATCTTGTCATCAGCGGTGATTTCACCGTGGTTGATGCCGTGGACGATGTTCTTCAGCTTGCCTTTGCCAGGTGCGGTCAGAACAACGCGATCGATACCCGGGCACTGCAAGTGCTGGCCCAGGCCATCAGCGTCACGCCATACACCGGTGTTGTCCACCAGCAGCGCGTCTTTGATGCCGTACTGGGTGTAATCCACTTCAGTCGGGTTCTTCGCGTAGATCACCTGGATCAGGTTACCGTTGGCGGTGATGGTGTTGTTTTCTTCATCGATGGTAATGGTGCCGTTGAACGAACCGTGTACCGAATCGCGACGCAGCAGACTGGCGCGTTTGGTCAGGTCGTTTTCGGCGCCTTTACGCACGACGATGGCGCGCAGACGCAGGCCGTCGCCACCACCGGTTTTTTCGATCAGGATGCGCGCCAGCAGACGGCCGATACGACCGAAGCCGTACAGCACAACGTCGGTGCCTTTACGTGCGGAAGCGTTTTGCTGGCCAACCACGTCAGCCATTTCTTCACGAACGAATTGCTCGGCGCTGCGGCCATTGCCTTCGTTGCGGAATTTGAACGCCAACTTGCCCAGATCTACCGAAGCCGCGCCGAGCTTGAGCTCGCTCATGGCTTTGAGCAGTGGGAATGTTTCGTGGACGGAGAGTTCGCTGTCGTCGGAAGAACGGTGGCGCGCAAAGCGGTGAGCTTTGAGAATCGCGATGACAGACTGGTTGATCAGGCTGCGGCCATAGATCGAGCTCACCACGTTGTTATTGCGGTAGAGCTGACCGATAAGCGGAATCATCGCTTCTGCGAGTGCTTCACGGTCGATCCATTCACCAAGACACTGGTCGGGCTTCTGAGTCACGGTAACCTTCCACATGTAGGGGCAGAAAAAAGGGGCTACATTATGCCGCCGACAACCTTCTGTAGCAATGCGCGCTTGTCGCGAAATCGGTAACAAAATTCCGTTCAAAAAAATTACGCCCCCCTCAAGCCCAGTAAAACCGGGGCTTTCAGCGCAGTCAATTTTTCGACGACTGTTAGACGATGTCTGTAACCCTCCGTAACACCACCCCGTTTCGGCACTACATAACCACAAAAAAACGGCTGGTTTTTATGGTTACCACTACATTTCGTCCAAACAACGAAGATAGACGTAGTCTGCAACTGACAGGCGGCACCGGACGCCGCTACAATTACCGACTTTGTCGCAAAGCCTGGAGCTCAACCTTCCGTGCCCGTTCTGCGTCTACCGCTACTCCCTGCCGAGGCAGGTAAACAGCATTGGGGCAATCTGCCCGGTGCTGCCCTCAGCCTGGCGATTGCCGAGGCTGCCAGCGCTGCCAAGCGCTTCACCCTGCTACTGACCGCCGACAGCCAGAGCGCTGAACGACTGGAACAGGAGCTGAGTTTCTTCGCCCCGGATTTGCCCGTGCTGCATTTCCCTGACTGGGAAACCCTGCCGTACGACCTGTTCTCGCCGCACCAGGACATCATTTCCCAGCGCATCGCCAGCTTATACAGGCTGCCGGAGCTGGCGCACGGCGTGCTGGTGGTGCCGATTACCACGGCATTGCACCGCTTGGCGCCGACCAAGTTCCTGCTCGGCAGCAGTCTGGTGCTGGATGTCGGCCAGAAGCTCGATGTCGAACAGATGCGTTCGCGGCTTGAAGCCAGTGGCTATCGCTACGTCGACACCGTTTATGAGCACGGCGAGTTCACCGTACGCGGCGCACTGATCGACCTGTTCCCGATGGGCAGCAAACTGCCCTACCGCATCGACCTGTTCGATGACGAAATCGAGACTCTGCGCACCTTCGACCCGGAAAACCAGCGTTCCATCGACAAGGTCGATTCGGTCAAGCTGCTGCCGGCTCGTGAGTTTCCGTTACAGAAAGACGCGGTCACCCGTTTCAAGGCGCGCTTCCGTGAACGCTTTGACGTCGACTTCCGTCGCTGCCCGATCTTTCAGGATCTGAGCAGCGGCATCACACCGGCAGGCATCGAGTACTACCTGCCGCTTTTCTTCGACGAAACCTCGACGCTGTTCGATTATTTGCCGCAGGACACCCAGGTGTTCTCGCTGCCGGGCATTGAGCAAGCGGCGGAAAACTTCTGGAACGATGTGCGCAATCGTTATGAAGAGCGCCGCGTCGATCCATCGCGTCCTTTATTGCCACCGGCGGAATTGTTCCTGCCGGTGGAAGACTGTTTCGCCCGCCTGAAGAGTTGGCCGCGTGTGGTCGCCAGCCAACAAGACGTCGAAAGCGGTGTCAGCCGCGAACGCTTCCCGGCGCAGGCACTGCCGAACCTGGCGATTGAAGCCAAAGCCACGCAACCGCTGGCCGCGCTATCAACATTCCTTGATGAATTCCCCGGCCGCGTGCTGTTCACCGCCGAATCCGCCGGCCGTCGCGAAGTGCTGCTGGAGTTGCTCGAACGCCTGAAGCTGCGGCCGAAAACCGTCGACAGCTGGCCGGACTTCGTTGCGAGCAAGGATCGCCTGGCGATCACCATTGCCCCGCTCGACGAAGGCCTGATGCTCGACGACCCGGCGTTGGCACTGGTTGCGGAAAGTCCGCTGTTCGGCCAGCGCGTGATGCAACGTCGCCGCCGCGAGAAACGCAGCGACGTCAGCAATGACGCGGTAATCAAGAATCTCACCGAGCTGCGCGAAGGTGCGCCGGTGGTGCACATCGACCACGGCGTCGGCCGCTATCTGGGCCTGACGATTCTGGAAATCGACAACCAGGCCGCCGAATTCCTCACCCTCGAATACGCCGAGAACGCCAAGCTTTATGTGCCGGTGGCCAACCTGCACTTGATCGCGCGCTACACCGGTAGCGACGACTCGCTGGCCCCGCTGCACCGCCTCGGCTCGGAAACCTGGCAGAAAGCCAAGCGCAAAGCCGCCGAACAGGTGCGCGACGTCGCCGCTGAATTGCTCGACATCTATGCGCGTCGCGCCGCTCGCGAAGGCTACGCATTTGCCGACCCTAAAGCCGATTACGCAACGTTCAGCGCCGGTTTCCCGTTCGAAGAAACCCCGGATCAGCAGTCGACCATCGAAGCCGTGCGCGAAGACATGCTCGCGCCGAAACCGATGGATCGACTGGTCTGCGGTGACGTCGGTTTCGGCAAGACCGAAGTGGCCATGCGCGCCGCCTTCATCGCCGTGCACGGCGGTCGTCAGGTGGCGATTCTGGTACCGACCACCCTCCTCGCCCAACAGCACTACAACAGCTTCCGCGACCGCTTCGCCGACTGGCCGGTGACCGTGGAAGTGATGAGCCGCTTCAAGTCGGCCAAGGAAGTGAACGCGGCGATCGCCGATCTGGCGGAAGGCAAGATCGATATCGTCATCGGCACGCATAAACTGCTATCCGACGACGTAAAAATCAAAAACCTCGGGCTGGTGATCATCGACGAAGAACACCGTTTCGGTGTGCGTCAGAAAGAACAGCTCAAGGCCCTGCGCAGCGAAGTCGACATCCTCACGCTGACCGCGACGCCGATTCCGCGCACGCTGAACATGGCGGTGTCGGGCATGCGCGACCTGTCGATCATCGCCACGCCGCCGGCGCGACGCCTGTCGGTGCGCACCTTCGTCATGGAGCAGAACAAGAGCACGGTCAAAGAAGCCCTGCTCCGCGAACTGCTGCGCGGCGGTCAGGTTTACTACTTGCACAACGATGTGAAAACCATCGAGAAGTGCGCCGCCGATCTCGCCGAACTGGTACCGGAAGCACGCATCGGCATCGGCCACGGGCAGATGCGCGAGCGCGAACTCGAACAGGTGATGAGCGACTTTTACCACAAGCGTTTCAACGTGCTGATTGCCTCGACCATCATCGAGACCGGCATCGACGTGCCGAGCGCCAACACCATCATCATCGAGCGCGCCGACAAATTCGGTCTGGCGCAACTGCACCAGTTGCGCGGTCGCGTTGGCCGTAGTCACCACCAGGCTTACGCGTACCTGCTGACACCACCACGCCAGCAAATCACCTCGGACGCGGAAAAGCGTCTGGAAGCGATCGCCAATACTCAGGATCTCGGTGCCGGTTTCGTCCTGGCAACCAACGACCTGGAAATCCGTGGTGCCGGCGAACTGCTCGGCGATGGCCAGAGCGGGCAGATTCAGGCCGTCGGTTTCACGCTGTATATGGAAATGCTCGAGCGCGCAGTGAAGTCGATCCGCAAGGGCGAGCAACCGAACCTCGATCAACCGCTGGGCGGTGGCCCGGAAGTCAACCTGCGGGTGCCGGCGCTGATTCCGGAAGACTATCTGCCGGACGTTCACGCTCGCCTGATCCTGTACAAGCGCATTGCCTCGGCCACCGACGAGGAAGGTCTGAAGGATCTGCAAGTCGAGATGATCGACCGTTTTGGTCTGCTGCCGGAGCCAACGAAGAATCTGGTGCGCATCACGGCGTTGAAATTGCAGGCCGAGCAATTGGGCATCAAGAAAGTCGATGGCGGCCCGCAAGGTGGACGTATCGAGTTCGAAGCGCAGACACCGGTCGATCCGATGACGTTGATCAAACTGATTCAGAGCCAACCAAAACGCTACAAATTCGAAGGTGCCACGATGTTCAAGTTCCAGGTACCGATGGAACGTCCGGAAGAGCGCTTTAATACTGTAGAGGCGCTGTTTGAGCGCCTCCTCCCGAAATCTGTTTGAAGGACGCCCAATGCGCCTGTTTCGTTCGCTGACTTTGCTGCTGACCTTGGCAGCACCCTCGGTTTTCGCCGATGACCTGTATCAGGTCGAAATGATTCTGGTGCGCCAGAACGCCGTGCCGGCGATCGTCAGCCGTGCCGCGCCGGAAGATTGGGCCGCTGGCGCCCAACGCTTGCCCGATGACAGCAAGCGCACGCCTGCACTGAATGACGTTGTCACCAAGCTAACGGCCAGCGGCGACTACAGCGTGCTGATGCACAAGGCCTGGCAGCAAACCCTCGGTGAAACACCAGCCAAAGTCGCCGTCAGCGACGGCCAGGAGCAATTCGGTCAGTTCCCGATCGAGGGCACGCTGGAGATGAAGCTCGGGCGCTTCACCGATGTGAACGCCGACTTCTGGGTCAATCAGATCGACGCCAATGGTTTGGTCACCGCCAGTGAGCGCCTGAAGCAGGACAGCCACACCAAGAATGGCCAGCTCAACTATCTCGACAACGGCCATCTGGCCCTGCTGATAAAGATCACTTCCCTGACCGCGCCTGCGCCACGGGAAGCGCCTGAAGCGATTCCGGACTGATCGAAGTCCTTATGAACCCGCCGCTGAGCAAACCGTTGGCGCCCTCCTGGGTCAGCCGATTCAAGGAACAGAGCCTGGAGCGTGGCCGCCGCTACGCCCTGGAAAACCGGGTACGTATCGCCCAGGTCGGCGATGCAACGATTACCGCCAGTTGCGAAGGCTCGGGCGGTAACGTTTACCGTCAGACCATTCATTTGCGCGAGTCAGCCAAAGGCACTTTGTTGCTGGTGGACGCTGGCTGCACCTGCCCGGTGCGCACCAACTGCAAACACTGCGCCGCTGTTTTGCTGAAAGTCCAGGAAACCCTCGACTACCCCGCCGCCGCCAAAGACGCCGAACTGCTGGAAAAACTCCAGGCCGTGCTGGAAAACCGTGGCCCGAAAGCGCCGCCGCAAGTGCTAGTCGACAATGTGCAGCCAATGCCGCGCCTGTGGCTGGCCAGCGTCGAGTTCAGCGCTTTCGAACCACGTAACGGCAAGATGCAGCGCTATATCCAGCATCGCGCGGCGCTATCGTTCAGTTATCTCGACGAATACGTCAGCGGACAGAAGAACAGCGACATCCTGATTCGTCAGGAAACCCAGACGCTGCGGATAAAACGCCACCCGGAAGTCGAACAGTCCTACCGTGAACAGTTAAGAATCCTCGGCTTTCGCATCGCCACACGCCAGAGCAAAGCCCTGCCGGAAAGCGCCGGCGAGCTGTACGAGATGGTCAATGACAGCGCCTGGCTGACCTTCACCCTCAACGATTTGCCGAAGCTGCGCAGCCAAGGCTGGGAACTGCAGATCGATGAGGAATTCGGCTTCGACCTGACCGCCGTGGATGACTGGTACGCCACCGTAGAGCAGGTGCCGGAGCGCGACTGGTTTGATCTGGAACTGGGGATCATCGTCAACGGTGAGCGTCTGAGCCTGCTGCCAATCCTGCTCAACCTGATGCGCTCGCACGCGGAAATCCTCAATCCGGAACGCCTTGCACGGCGCCGCGATGACGAGTTGATTCTGGTGAATATTCCGCAGCGCAACAGCGAACACGGGCCGTTGCAGGTAGCGCTGCCGCTGGGTCGATTGAAGCCAGTGCTGATGACGCTCGGCGAGTTTTATTTGCAGGAGCCGGGCGAAACCACCCTGCGCCTGAGCAAGGCAGATGCCACCCGCCTCAATTCGCTGGAAGGCCTTCCGCTGCTGTGGGAGGGTGGCGAGCAAATCCGCACGTTTGCTCAACGCCTGCGCGATATTCGTGATTTCAGCGCTGAAGCGCCGCAAGGCCTGAACGCGACGCTGCGCCCGTATCAGCTTGAAGGCTTGAGCTGGATGCAATCACTACGGCAACTGGAGGTTGGCGGGATTCTCGCGGATGACATGGGCCTGGGTAAAACCCTACAGACCTTGGCGCATATTCTCAGCGAGAAAAACGCCGGACGCCTGGATCGGCCGTGCATGGTGGTGATGCCGACCAGCCTGATTCCGAACTGGCTGGATGAGGCGGCGCACTTCACCCCGCAGTTGAAAGTGGTCGCGCTGTACGGCGCCACTCGCAAAAAGCATTTCGACAATCTGGCCGACTTCGACCTGATCCTCACTACCTACGCGCTGCTGCCCAAGGACGTTGAACGCCTGGCCAAGCAGCCGTTGCATGTGTTGGTGCTGGATGAGGCGCAGTACATCAAGAACCCCAACAGCAAAGCCGCTCAGGCGGCGCGCGAGCTGAATGCCCGCCAGCGCCTGTGCCTCAGCGGTACACCGCTGGAAAACCACTTGGGCGAGTTGTGGTCACTGTTCCATTTCCTGCTGCCGGGCTGGCTCGGCGACGTGAAAAGCTTCAATGCCGATTACCGCGTGCCGATTGAAAAGCGCGGCAGTGAAGTCAGACTTCAGCACCTGAACGGTCGGATAAAACCGTTTCTGCTACGCCGCACCAAGGAACAGGTGGCCACCGAGTTGCCGCCGAAAACCGAGATCATCCATTGGGTCGATCTCAACGAAGCGCAGCGCGATGTGTACGAAACCATGCGTCTGGCGATGGACAAGAAAGTCCGCGACGAGATCACCCGCAAAGGCGTGGCGCGCAGTCAGATCATCATTCTTGAGGCGCTGCTCAAGCTGCGCCAGGTCTGCTGCGATCTGCGCCTGGTCAACGACGCCACCCTACCCGCTCGCGGCAGCACGTCCGGCAAGCTCGACAGCCTGATGGAAATGCTCGAGGAATTGTTTGAGGAAGGTCGGCGAATTCTGCTGTTTTCGCAGTTCACCTCGATGCTGTCCTTGATCGAAGACGAGCTGAAAAAACGTAACGTGTCCTACGCGCTACTGACCGGCCAGACCCGTGATCGACGCACGCCGGTGAAGGAATTCCAGAGCGGCAAGCGTCAGATCTTTCTCATCAGCCTGAAGGCTGGTGGCGTCGGCTTGAACCTGACTGAGGCGGATACGGTGATTCACTACGATCCGTGGTGGAACCCGGCGACGGAAAATCAGGCAACCGATCGCGCGTACCGGATCGGTCAGGAAAAACCGGTGTTCGTCTACAAGATGATTGCCCGGGGCACGGTGGAAGAGAAAATCCAGCACCTGCAAAAGGAAAAATCCGACTTGGCGGCAGGCGTGCTGGATGGGCGCAAGGCCGGGGACTGGAAGTTGCAGAGTGATGATATTGAAGCGTTGTTTGCGCCGCTGCCGGACAAGCTCGACAAGCGTTGAGATCTTTTTCGTCTGTTAAATAGCTTTCGCGAGCAGGCTCGCTCCCACAGCTGGAATGCATTTCCATGTGGGAGCGAGCCGGCTCGCGAATAGGGCACCTCGGTCTAACGGTTAAAACCCAAGCTCAATCCTTGGAAACCGGCAATGGCGCAAACAGCGCCTCAATGTCACTCTGCTCCAGCTTCCAGCCACCTGTCGTCCCGCCTTCAAGCACCGCCCCGGCCAGCGCGGCTTTCTCCTGCTGCAACACCTGTATTTTTTCCTCTACCGTGCCGCGAGCGATCAGCTTGTAAACGAACACCGGGTTGTTTTGCCCGATTCGATACGCACGATCGGTTGCCTGATTCTCCACTGCCGGGTTCCACCAAGGGTCGAAGTGGATCACTGTGTCCGCAGCGGTCAGATTCAAACCGGTACCCCCGGCCTTCAGACTGATCAGAAACAGCGGCACCTTGCCGCCCTGAAAATCCTTCACCGGCGTGCGTCGATCCGTGGTGTCACCGGTCAGCAGCGAATAGGCAATGTCACGTTGCTGCAACTCTTGCTCGATCAAGGCGAGCATTGAGGTGAACTGCGAGAACAGCAGAATCCTGCGACCTTCGCCGAGCAGCTCTTCGAGCATCTCCATCAAGCTCACCAGCTTGCCACTGCCGGAGCGCAGCGCCTTCGCCGTTAGCGGCATGTTGATCAGGCGCAAGTCGCAACAGACCTGACGCAGCTTGAGCAAGGCATCGAGAATGATGATCTGACTGCGCGCCACGCCACTGCGGGCAATTTCGTCGCGCACTTTTTTGTCCATCGCCACGCGAACGGTTTCATAGACATCGCGCTGGCCGTCGCTGAGATCGACCCAATGGACAATCTCGGTTTTCGGCGGTAGTTCGGTGGCGACCTGATCCTTTTTGCGACGCAGCAAAAACGGCTTGATGCGCGCTGTCAGGTGCTGCATGCGCTGAACATTGCCGTGTTTCTCGATTGGCGTGCGGTAATCGCGATTGAAGGATTTGCTGTCGCCGAGCCAACCGGGCATGAGGAAATGAAACTGCGACCAAAGCTCGCCCAAGTGGTTTTCCAATGGCGTGCCGCTCAGGCACAAGCGCTGACGGGCCTGCAAATCACGTGCGGCTTGAGCAGCCTTGCTGAGCGGATTCTTGATGTTCTGCGCTTCATCGAGAATCAGCACGCTCCACGTCTGCGGCTGCAAGGTCTCCAAATCCCTTGGCAGCAACGCGTAAGTGGTCAGCACCAGATCGTACTCAGCCAGATTAGCGAAATCCTTTTGCCGCCCCGTGCCGTGCAGCGCCAATACTTTCAGTTGAGGGGTGAAACGTTCGGCCTCGTCGAGCCAGTTGGGAATCAGGCTGGTCGGCATCACCGCCAGAGCCGGACAATCAAGGCGACCGGCGTGTTTTTCCGTGAGCAGATGCGCCAAGGTTTGCAGTGTTTTGCCCAGCCCCATGTCATCGCCCAGAATGCCGCCGACCTCAAGCTCGCGCAGGGTCTGCATCCAGTTCAGGCCTTCGAGCTGATAGGGGCGCAGTTGCGCGTTAAGGCCGGCCGGCGCAGCGACCTGGGTGTGACTGGAATTCTGCAAGCGCTTGGCAAAGGTGCGCAGCCGCTCGCCACCTTGCCAATCCAGCGGTACGCCATCGAGCATACTCAAGCGCGCGGCATCCGGGACACTCAAACGCAGTGCATCGCCCTGATGACCACCCAGGTACAACTCGCCCAGCGTGGCCATCAGCGGCTTGACCCGACTCAGCGGCAGCGCGACCTTGGCGCCCGAAGAGTCACCAAAGCCGCTGGGCTTCAGTTCGATCAAGAGCTTTTCGTCATCGCTGCGCTGTGCCAGATTGACCGGGTCAAGCAAGCGCGGCTGGGTGCGCAACAAGTGCAGAAGGATTGGTAGCAAACTATAGCGCTGACCATTGACGACGATACCCAACTGCAAATCAAACCACTGATGCCCGGCCTCTTCTTCGACCTCGGCGTACCAATGCTCAACCGGTTGCACATTGAAATGAAAGCCGGGACTCATTTCCACTTCCCAGTTCGAGGCGCGCAACGTGGCAAGCCCTTCGTGCATAAACCCGAGCCAGGCGGAATCATCCGCCAACGTGAACATCTCACCGGGACGATCCAGCGAGCTCTTGCGCGTGGCTTTCTTGAAGCCGAGCTTTTGCAGGATCTGGCGCAGTTTCTTTTCCACCGCAGGCTGGCGTTGAATGCGCTGGGTTTCGGTACCGTTGAGGATCATTACTTCCGGGTTGCGATCCACCGTCGGCTGGCCGTTGTAGGTAAACACCAGGGCGGCGCGGTGCTCCAGAACGTATTCCCAGCGCGAGCGCTCCCGACCGCTGACGAGGGTGAGTTGCGGCTGTGGAAGTACGTCATCGATGATTCGTTCGGTCAGTTGGTGGGGCGGCGGGATTCTCGTCGCGGCGCTCATGCGATGGCTGAACTGCATGGCCTGACGCGCCGGAATGTCCGGCGCCAGTGTCAAATGGCTGGCCAGTTTTTCTTCCAGTTCATTGAACAGAGGGCCAATCTGCCGCTGTTCACGATCCAGGTAATAAAGCGGCTCCAGCGCCAGCACAGTTTCCTGCGCAGCTTCGGCACTGCTCCACTGCGCGCGGAACCCGCCGTCGGCCTGCTCGGCCCAGGCGAACTGGCCGATACGCTTCGCGCCCGGCACCAACGGCCGCAGATCCTCGAAATCGAGGAACAGCCGCGAGGTGCGCAGGAGCATTTCCAACAGTTCGGCGCCGCTGCTGCCTTCCAGCGGATAGCCGCTGTAATAGGCGTGGTGGGAGTGCATGGCGACCAGCAGCCTGGCAACGCGCAAATCCAGCTCGGTCAGGTAGCCGGGCTGACGCATGAGCATTTCCGCCAGCGAGTACATCGGTTTGACTTCGCGCAACTCGCCGCTCTTGAGCTGGGAAACCTTGAAAATATCGAGCAGCCACTTGCCGCTCACAGGCGTTGGCTTGAGCTTGTAAAACAGGCGCGTGCCTGCGGTTTGCGCGCCTTCTTCGGCGGGCTTGGCCGGCACGGGAATTGTCGAAAGCCAATGCTCCAGCGCCCGCCCCAAAGGGATCTGTGCGTCATTTTCAGACGCATCATCAGCACCGCCCTGCAAGTGATAGAGCACCGCAGCGCAGTGCTTGCAGTCGATTACGACAGGACAGCTGCACAGGCAACGCAAGTTGACGGAACCCTGCCGATCTTCGGACAGGTAAATGCTTTGTTCATACGCCTGACATTCCGAACCGACGCAGAACGCCTCGATCTTTTTGTCATTGATCTCGATGATCTCTACCCGGTCCTCGGCGGCATAAGCGCGAGCCTTGGCCAGCGCCTTGCTACTGAATGCCTGAGCCCAGGCCAACGACCTGAGCCGTTCGATGAGAATGCTCATGGGCAGTCCTTAGCCGGCCAGCACCCGCGCCAATGCCGACTTCACCTTGCCCATGCCGTCATGCAACGCTTGTTCGATCTCGGCCATGGTGATCACTTCCGTGGTTTTTCCCGCTGCCGGGTTCACCACCAGCGCCACACAGGCGTAATCCAGATCCAGTTCACGTGCCAGCGCGGCTTCCGGCATACCGGTCATGCCGACGATGTCACAGCCATCACGCTCCAGACGCACGATCTCGGCAACCGTTTCCAGACGCGGGCCCTGGGTGCAGGCATACACACCCTGATCACTGTATTCGCAACCTTCGGCAGCCACTGCAGCAATCAATTGCTTACGCAATGGTTCGCTGTAAGGAAAGCTGAAGTCGATGTGGGTGACGTGCTCCAGATCATCGGCGAAAAAGGTGTGCTCGCGGCCGCTGGTGTAGTCGACGATCTGGTGCGGCACGCAGAAGTGCCCGGTGCCCATGGCCGAATGAATCCCGCCCACGGCGTTCACCGCGATGATTGCCTCGGCACCCGCCTGCTTCAGCGCCCACAGGTTGGCGCGATAGTTGACCTTGTGCGGCGGAAAACGATGTGGGTGGCCATGACGGGCGAGGAACAGCACTTCCTTGCCGGCGTATTCGCCAATTTGTACGTCGGCCGATGGCGCGCCGTAGGGCGTGTCCACCGCCAGCGATTGGCGAATGGTCAGGCCTTCTAGTTGGGTCAGGCCAGTGCCACCGATGATTGCGTAAACCGTCATAGCAAAATCCTTAATCGATCAGTTGAGCGTCTTTGAGCGCGCCGATAGCGGTGAGCCAGCGCGGATCCTGACGGTAGTCGGTGCTGGCGAATGCCTGGCCGCGCATGCGGGCGATACGGGCGGACGGCTTGACCTTCATCCGTTGCGCGGCGCACAGGGCCAGCTCGGCAGCGGCGCGGTCGTTGCACACCAGGCCCATGTCGCAACCGGCAGTCAGTGCGGCTTCGATGCGGCTGGCGGCGTCGCCGACCACATGGGCGCCGGCCATCGACAGATCGTCGCTGAAGATCACGCCGTCAAACTGCAATTCGCCGCGCAGGATGTCCTGCAACCAGCGGCGGGAGAAGCCGGCAGGCTGCGAATCCACCTGTGGATAGATGACGTGCGCTGGCATGATCGCGGCCAGTTGCTTGCTGAGTCTGGCGAACGGCACGAGGTCGTTGGCGCGGATTTCGTCGAGACTGCGCTCGTCGTTGGGGATCGCGACATGGGAATCCGCTTCTGCCCAGCCGTGGCCAGGGAAGTGTTTGCCGGTGGCCGCCATGCCGGCGCTGTTCATGCCGCGAATGAACGCTCCGGCGAGCAGTGCCGCGCGCTCGGGATCACCTTCGAACGAACGGGTGCCAACGACGGCGCTGCGCTGGTAATCCAGATCGAGTACAGGGGCAAAACTCAAGTCGAGCCCGACCGCCAGCACTTCAGTCGCCATAATCCAGCCGCATTGCTCGGCGAGGTATTCGGCGTTCGGGTTGTCGGCGATGGCACGCATGGCCGGCAGACGCACAAAACCTTGGCGCAGGCGCTGTACGCGACCGCCCTCCTGATCCACCGCCAGCAGCAGATCCGGACGAATCGCACGAATCGCGGCGCTGAGCTCACGCACCTGGCGCGGATGCTCAATGTTACGCGCGAAAATAATCAGGCCGCCCACTTCGGGCTGGCGCAACAATTGGCGATCTTCGGCCGTCAGCCATGTACCGGCGACGTCCACCATCAACGAGCCTTGCAGGCCAGCAGTCATAGAGATTCCTTGAAAACGAAAAACCCGATCCGCAGCAAATCGCTACCGTGAGCCATGCTCGGCAGGTTGGCGATTTCTATAGAGATCGGGTTCAGAACGAGAGTCGGCATGGGCGGCTAGCTTAGCGGATACAAGCTGCCGCGCCCACCCGTGCGCGGTTAAACCTTGGCGGCGACCGGCGTTGATTTGCTGCGCGGACGCAGTTGCGCGGTAGCCATGGCGGCATCAGTGACGCCGGTTTCGGCACGCATGCCCGCAGCAAGGAACGGCACCATCAGGCGCATCACTTGCTCGATGGAGGTGTTGACGCCGAAATCGGTTTCGGCAATTGCGCGCAAAGCCTTGATCCCGGACATGCTGAACGCGGCAGCACCGAGCATGAAGTGCACGCGCCAGAACAACTCGATCGGCGGAATGCGTGGCGCGGCTTCGTTGACCAGCAGCATGTAGCGACGGAACACTTTGCCGTACATGTCTTCCAGATAACGACGCAAATGGCCCTGGCTCTGGCTGAACGCGAGGCCGAGCAGGCGCATGAAGATCGACAGGTCATTGCCGCTGCGTGGCTGCACCACGAGGGCTTGTTCGACAAGGATTTCCAGCAGTTCTTCGAGCGTCGGCTTGTTTTCAGGCTTGGCCTGACGGCGCTCCAGCTCTTTGTCGAGGCTGATGCAGAACGGCCCGAGGAAGCGCGAAAACACCGCCTGGATCAGGGCTTTCTTCGAACCGAAATGATAGTTCACTGCTGCCAGGTTGACGCCAGCCTTGCTGGTGATCAAACGCAATGAGGTTTCAGCGAAACCTTTCTCCGCGAACAACTGCTCGGCAGCATCAAGAATGCGTTCAACGGTTTCCGACTGGGCCATGGCTACTCCGCCTGACAAACACTTGTTTGAAACATACGTTTCAGCCTGTGCCTTGTCAAGCCTGCCGGTTCGTTTTGGGAATGGTCGGTCAGCTATTTAACCACACAAGGCCGACGCTTTAATAAACGCTTCTTCCGACCGTCCGGCGGCAGGCAAAAAAACGGGCATTGCCAAGGGCGCTTCACTGTATATAATCCCAGTCACTGTATAAAAAGACAGAGCGATCAATATGCTAAAGCTGACGCCACGCCAAGCCGAGATTCTGGCCTTTATCAAACGCTGCCTCGAAGACAACGGCTACCCGCCAACCCGTGCGGAAATCGCTCAGGAACTGGGTTTCAAGTCGCCGAACGCGGCTGAAGAGCATCTCAAGGCACTGGCCCGAAAAGGCGCCATCGAGATGACACCTGGCGCTTCGCGCGGTATTCGCATCCCTGGCTTCGAAGCCAAGGCAGACGACTCTACCCTGCCGATCATTGGCCGGGTCGCTGCCGGCGCGCCAATCCTCGCCCAGCAACACATAGAAGAATCCTGCAACATCAATCCGACCTTCTTTCATCCGCGCGCTGACTATCTGTTGCGCGTACACGGCATGAGCATGAAGGACATCGGCATCTTCGACGGTGACCTGCTGGCGGTCCACACCACACGTGAAGCGCGCAATGGCCAGGTTGTCGTTGCCCGCATCGGCGACGAAGTGACGGTCAAACGCTTCAAGCGTGAAGGCAGCAAAGTCTGGCTGATTGCCGAAAACCCCGAGTTCGCACCTATCGAAGTCGACCTGAAAGATCAGGAACTGGTGATCGAAGGCTTGAGTGTCGGCGTAATCCGCCGCTAAAAGGAGGCTTTATGCAGTTCCCACACACACCTCAGCAAACACAACTGCCATTATTCGAAGCGTTTCTGGCGCAACCGATGGCGCCGGCTCTGAAAGATGTGGTCGAGCGCCCGTGGAATGCCGAACCCGAAGTATTCAGTGAGCTGTCACTGCGGGGTGCTGCCGGGAACTGCCTGAACCTGCTAGCCCCGATCCTGCGCGAACTCAGTGAAGATCAGGATGCGCGCTGGCTGACGCTGATCGCTCCGCCTGCCAGCCTGACCCAAACCTGGTTGCGGGATGCCGGCCTGAACCGCGAACGCATTCTGCTGCTGCAACCACGGGGCACTCAAAGCGCTCAGCAACTGGCATGCGAAGCTCTACGATTGGGTCGCAGTCACACCGTCGTCACCTGGCTCAACCCGCTGAACGCGAATTCGCGGCAACAACTGATCAGCGCTGCACGCACGGGCGATGCTCAGAGCCTGAACATTCGTTTGGGTTGATTTTTAGTATCACGCGCTGTGTGAAGCGCAGGGCTTCTCCAAGGACAGAGAAGCCGATCTGAAGCGGTAACGTCAAAAAGTAAAAAGACGGGGATCAATGAAGAACCCGCGGCCCCTCTTCCTTATCAAACTCGCCCTCGACCATACGGCCGGCCATCTGCACGCCGACGCTCAACATCGCCTTGGCGATTTCCACATGCTGACCTTGCAGGAACGCCTTGGCATCCTCGGAGAAATCCAGCGTCACCAGAGAACCTTCGTCCTCGGCCCTGCGCAGCTCGATTCGGCCGTCTGGTAACTCGACAATTTCTAGAAAGGACGTTGGCATATAGGTCTGTTCTCCACGAAAGGCAGGGATTATATAGACATCATTCAGGCTTCGCTCGGGATCTTGACCAGCAGCATGTTTCAGATTGCCACCGTGTCAATTGCCCTCAGCACTCGTTCAAGCCTTCGCGAAAGCGAATCGCCAAGCCTTTCAGATTCTGCCGCCAGCTCTCCAACTCCTCTCGGCTCAACTCTTCGGGCGCTTCTTCTTCATCCAGATTAATCGCCTGAATCAACGGTTGCGTCACATCACCCTTCGGCTTGTGTGGCACGCGTGGCAGCTGAAACAGCGCCGAATGCGCTGCCAGCAGTTTTGCCAACCAGGTTTCAGAATTGCCCGCCAACTCAACCATTTCGGCCAGTTCGGGAATCGCAATCGACTCCAGTACTTCACGCGTCAGCAGCATCTCGGCCCGCGGCGCATTGGCCTGTGGCAGACGATAGAAACCCGCGATCTCATGGCAAAGCCCCAGCAAGGCGCCGTACAGGTGAAACAGCGCCGATTCACGCCCAGCCTGAATCAACGCCAGAGAATTCATCGCCCGCCCCTCTTCAGCGCGAGCCAAGGCTTCCAGCGACAGGCCGGCGAAATAGATCTTCTGGTTGGTGCGGGTATAGAGTTCGTGAGCCATGACGGCGCTCTCCACAACGAAATAATTGCTTCACACAGGCCGAACAGTGTCGTGGATCAGCCGATCCCACCGCAAGCACAAAACAAAAAGGCCGCATGAAAACCCGAGGGTTGTCATGCGGCCTTTCAGTATCGGGCTAACGCTTACTCGGCTTTGGCCTTCGTACGCTTGTCTTCAACCGTCCACTTACCACCGTCGAAGTACGCCTTCCAACCGGTAGGCTTGCCATCGACTTCGGTCTGAACGTACTGCTCCTTGGTCTTGCGGCTGTAGCGGATAACCGCTGGCAGACCATCAGGATCCTTCTTCGGTGCATCGCAGAGGAAGTGGTACTTCGGATCAATCTCGTCCTTGTGCGGCAGAATCTCGATCACCAGCGGAGCACGGGTCTCGCGGTTTTTCGGGAACTGACTGGCCGCCAGGAACAGACCGGACGCACCGTCACGCAGGATATAGGTGTCGTTGACCTTTTCGCATTTCAGCTCGGGCATCTTCACCGGATCCATCTTCGGCGGCGCTGCATCACCGCTTTTCAGCAGTTTGCGGGTGTTCTTGCACTCAGGGTTGGTGCAACCGAAGAACTTGCCGAAACGGCCAGTCTTGAGCTGCATCTCGCTGCCACACTTGTCGCATTCCAGGCTCGGACCTTCGTAGCCCTTGATGCGATAGCTGCCCTCTTCGATTTCGTAGCCAGCACAATCCGGGTTGTTACCGCAGATGTGCAGCTTGCGCTTCTCGTCGAGCAGATAAGCGTCCATCGCCGTGCTGCAGATCGGGCAACGATGCTTGCCGCGCAGAACCAGCGATTCCGACTCACCTTCGTCGTCCGCGGCGATTTCATCGCCCGGCACCAGATTGACGGTAGCCTTGCAGCGTTCTTTCGGCGGCAGGCTGTAACCGGAGCAACCGAGGAATACACCGGTCGACGCAGTACGAATCTGCATCGGACGACCACAAGTGGTGCACGGAATATCGGTCATCACCGGCTGGTTGGCACGCATGCCGCTGTCCGGATTTTCGGCCACTTCGAGTTTCTTTTTGAAGTCGCCGTAGAACTCGTCCAGCACGCTTTTCCAGTCGCGCTCGCCCTGCGCCACGTCATCGAGATTCTCTTCCATGCCGGCGGTGAAGCCGTAATCCATGAGGTTGGAGAAGCTTTCCGACAGACGTTCGGTGACGATATCGCCCATCTTTTCCGAATAGAAACGACGGTTGTGCAGGGTCACGTAGCCGCGATCCTGAATGGTCGAAATGATCGCAGCGTAAGTCGAAGGACGACCGATGCCGCGTTTTTCCATTTCCTTCACCAGACTGGCTTCCGAGTAACGCGCAGGTGGCTTGGTAAAGTGCTGCGACGGATCGAGCTTGATCAGCTTCATCACGTCGCCTTGCGCCATATCTGGCAGAACGTCGTCATCGCCCGGCTTGGCAATCTGCGGCATAACGCGGGTGTAACCGTCGAACTTGAGGATACGGCCCTTGGCACGCAGCTCGAAGTCGCCAGCACCTACACTGACGGTGGTCGACAAGTATTGCGCCGGCAGCATCTGGCAAGCGAGGAACTGACGCCAGATCAACTCGTAGAGACGCTCAGCGTCACGCTCCATGCCTGCCAGCTTGCTCGGAATGGTGTTGGCGTCAGACGGACGAATCGCTTCGTGAGCCTCTTGTGCGCCTTCCTTGCTGCTATAGACGTTCGGCGTTTCCGGCAGGTACTTCTTGCCGAACTCGTCTTCGATGTAAGTGCGCGCCATCGCCACGGCATCAGCCGAAAGATTGGTCGAGTCGGTACGCATGTAAGTGATGTAGCCAGCTTCGTACAGACGCTGGGCCATCATCATGGTTTTCTTCACGCCGAAGCCCAGACGGTTACTCGCAGCCTGTTGCAGGGTCGATGTGATGAACGGTGCCGAAGGCTTGCTGCTGGTCGGCTTGTCTTCGCGTTTGACGATGCTGTAGCTGGAAGACTTGAGCTTCTCCAGCGCAGCCATGGCCTGTGCTTCGTTGAGCGGCTTGAAGGCCTCGCCTTTCTCGCGAGCCACTTCGAAACGCACGGTCGAGCCTTTGGTGGTGCCGAGGTCGGCGTGCACTTCCCAGTACTCTTCCGGGTTGAACGCACGGATTTCGCGCTCGCGCTCAACGACTAGCTTCACGGCAACCGATTGCACGCGACCAGCGGACAGGCCACGAGCGATCTTCGCCCATAGCAGCGGCGAAACCATGTAGCCCACAACGCGGTCGAGGAAACGACGCGCCTGTTGAGCGTTGACACGGTCGATGTCCAGCTCGCCCGGTTCCGAGAAGGCTTCCTGAATCGCCTTTTTGGTGATTTCGTTGAACACCACGCGCTTGTAGCGGCTGTCGTCACCACCGATGGCTTCGCGCAGGTGCCAGGCAATGGCTTCCCCCTCGCGATCCAAGTCGGTTGCGAGATAGATGGTGTCAGCATCTTTGGCGAGCCGGCGCAGCTCTTCGATGACCTTCTCTTTACCGGGAAGGATCTCGTATTGGGCTTTCCAGCCATGATCGGGATCGACACCCATACGCGAGACCAGCTGCTTGCGCGCTTTCTCTTTCGGCGAGAGCACCGGACCTTCACCCGCAGCAGCCTTGCCGCGCTTGGCGGCTGGCTCTTTGCTGGCGCTAGCCGAACCGCTGGTGGGCAGGTCTCGGATATGGCCGATACTCGACTTCACCACGTATTGGTTACCCAGATACTTGTTGATGGTCTTGGCCTTAGCCGGGGATTCCACAATGACCAGCGATTTGCCCATGGATCAGAAAATTCCTGAATTCTAGAAGTGAAAGGCGGTTGGCGCCTGACGCGGCACCGCTATATATAGTTGATACAAGGTGAGGTCAAGCACAGGGTTCTGTGCGCACTCGCCTTATACCTTGGAAAAAAGGCTTGGTTCGGCTTGCACCAAAGCAAAGCGTGGCACCTGCTCGCCGTCAACCTCGACTGACTCGAGAAACATGCTCAGAGGGCGCACCCAAAAGCCGTAATCGCCATACAGGGCTTGGTAAAAGACCACTTCTTCTTCGGTCTCGGAATGCCGCGCAACACTGAATACGCGGTACTGCGGACCTTTGTAATGTTGGTAGAGCCCAGGTTGTATCGGCATGTGTTGGCCCTCACTCAAATTTTTTCAAAATAAAAACAAAATAAATCCACAAAAACAAAAACCGGGGCACTTGGCCCCGGCTTCCATCAACGAGACGCTTAGACGCGTTCGAAGACGGTGGAGATGCCTTGGCCGAGACCAATGCACATAGTGGCCACCCCGAAGGTGCCGCTATTCTGCTTCATCACGTTCAGCAAGGTGCCGGAAATTCGGGCACCAGAGCAACCGAACGGGTGACCCAGGGCGATCGCGCCGCCGTGCAGGTTAACCTTCTCGTTCATCTTGTCGAGCACTTTCAGATCTTTCAGCACTGGCAGAGCCTGTGCGGCGAAGGCTTCGTTAAGCTCGAAGAAGTCGATATCGTTGATACCAAGACCTGCGCGCTTCAGCGCTTTCTGTGTCGCCGGGACTGGACCATAGCCCATGATCGCCGGATCCACACCTGCCACTGCCATCGAACGGATAACCGCCATTGGCTGGATACCCAGATCCTGTGCGCGCTGCGCCGACATCACGATCATGCACGAAGCACCATCGGTGATCTGCGACGAAGTACCGGCAGTCACGGTGCCGCCCTTTGGATTGAAGGCAGGCTTGAGGGCCGCCAGACTTTCCAGGGTGGTTTCCGGACGAATGGTTTCGTCATAGTCGAACAGCTTCAGGAAACCGTTCTCGTCATAGCCCTGCATCGGGATGATTTCATCTTTGAACTTGCCTTCCACGGTTGCCTTGTGGGCCAACTGGTGGGAACGCACGCCAAAAGCGTCTTGCTGTTCGCGAGTGATGCCGTGCATTTTGCCCAGCATTTCAGCGGTCAGGCCCATCATGCCCGAGGCTTTTGCCGCGTACAGCGACATGTGCGGGTTTGGATCGACACCGTGCATCATGCTCACGTGGCCCATATGCTCGACGCCGCCAACCACGAACACGTCACCGTTGCCGGTCATGATCGCTTGTGCAGCGGTGTGCAGCGCGCTCATCGACGAGCCACACAGGCGGCTGACTGTCTGGCCGGCCGAGGTGTGCGGGATCTGGGTCATCAGCGACGCCATGCGCGCGATGTTCCAGCCCTGCTCCAGGGTCTGGTTGACGCAGCCCCAGATCACGTCCTCGACTTCAGCAGGATCGACCTTGGCGTTGCGTTCCAGCAATTTGCTGATCAGGTGCGCCGACATGTCTTCGGCGCGGGTGTTGCGGTGCATGCCGCCCTTGGAGCGGCCCATCGGAGTACGACCGAAGTCGACAATCACGACGTCTCTAGGATTCAAGCTCATAAGTTCACTCTCACTCTAGTTGGGGGCGCTTAACCGAAGAAGCTCTGGCCGTTTTTGGCCATTTCGCGCAGCTTCGCGGTCGGGTGGTACAGCGCGCCCAAATCAGCGTACTGGTCAGCCAGGGCAACGAACTCGGCAACACCGATCGAATCGATGTAGCGCAGCGCACCACCACGGAATGGAGGGAAACCGATACCGTAAACCAGACCCATGTCGGCTTCGGCGGCAGTTTCAACGATGCCGTCTTCCAGGCAACGCACGGTTTCCAGGCACAGCGGGATCATCATCCAGTTGATGATGTCTTCGTCAGTGACTTCGCGCTGCTCGTAAACGATCGGCTTGAGCACTTCCAGTACCGATGGATCGGCGACTTTCTTCTGCTTGCCTTTCTTGTCGGCCTCGTAGGCGTAGAAGCCCTTGCCGTTCTTCTGACCCAGGCGCTTGGCTTCGTACAGCACGTCGATGGCCGAACGACGGTCATCCTTCATGCGATCCGGGAAGCCTTCAGCCATTACGTCACGACCGTGGTGACCGGTGTCGATGCCGACCACGTCCATCAGGTATGCCGGGCCCATCGGCCAGCCGAATTTTTCCATGACCTTGTCGATACGGACGAAGTCCACACCGGCGCTGACAAGCTTGGCGAAACCGCCGAAGTACGGGAACAGTACGCGGTTGACCAGGAAGCCCGGGCAGTCGTTGACGACGATCGGGTTCTTGCCCATTTTCTTGGCGTAGGCAACGGTGGTGGCAACAGCCAGCTCACTCGACTTCTCGCCACGGATCACTTCCACCAGCGGCATCATGTGCACTGGGTTGAAGAAGTGCATGCCGACGAAGTTTTCCGGACGCTTGAGGGCCTTGGCCAGCAGGCTGATGGATATGGTCGAGGTGTTGGACGCGAGGATGGTGTCCTCTTTGACCTGAGCTTCGACTTCAGCCAGTACGGCTTGCTTGACCTTCGGGTTCTCGACCACAGCTTCGACAACCAGGTCGACGTGACCGAAGTCGCCGTAGGACAGGGTCGGACGAATGCCGTTGAGTACTTCAGCCATTTTCGCAGCGGTCATGCGACCTTTATCAACGCGGCCAACCAGCAGTTTGGCGGCTTCGGCCAGACCTTGCTCGATACCGTGCTCGTTGATGTCCTTCATCAGGATCGGCGTACCTTTGGAGGCCGACTGATAGGCGATACCGCCACCCATGATGCCGGCGCCGAGTACAGCGGCCTGCTTCACGTCTTTGGCGATTTCGTCGTAAGCCTTGGCCTTTTTCTTCAGTTCCTGATCGTTCAGGAACAGACCGATCAAGCTCTGCGCGGCAGAGGTCTTGGCCAGTTTGACGAAACCGGCGGCTTCGACTTCCAGCGCCTTGTCACGACCGAAGTTCGCGGCTTTCTGGATGGTTTTGATCGCTTCAACCGGCGCCGGATAGTTCGGGCCAGCCTGACCGGCGACGAAACCTTTGGCGGTTTCGAAAGCCATCATTTGTTCAATGGCGTTCAGCTTGAGTTTTTCAAGTTTCGGCTGACGCTTGGCCTTGAAGTCGAACTCGCCGGAGATGGCGCGCTTGATCAGCTCAATGGCAGCTTCCTGCAGCTTCTCAGGAGCAACCACAGCGTCGACGGCGCTGACTTTCAGGGCGTCTTCAGGGCGGTTTTCCTTACCGGATGCAATCCATTCGATGGCGTTGTCGACACCGATCAGACGCGGCAGACGCACGGTGCCGCCGAAGCCTGGGTAGATGCCCAGCTTGACTTCCGGCAGACCGATCTTGGCCTTGGTCGACATGACGCGATAGTCAGCCGCCAGGCACATTTCCAGACCGCCGCCCAGGGCGATGCCATTGATGGCCACTACGGTCGGAACGTTGAGGTCTTCGAAATCGCTGAAGATCTTGTTGGCTTCGAGATTGCCAGCAACCAGCTCGGCATCCGGCAGCTTGAAGTTGTCGACAAATTCGGTGATGTCGGCGCCGACGATGAACACGTCCTTGCCACTGCTGACGATCACGCCCTTGATCGAAGCATCTGCCTTGATGGTGTCTACGGCCTGACGCAGTTCGTTCAGGGTTAGACGGTTGAACTTGTTGACGGACTCACCCTTGAGGTCGAATTTCAATTCGACGATGCCACTTTCAAGAGCTTTAACCGTGATGGCTTTACCTTCGTAAATCATCAACTGATCTCCACGATATGGAAGCTGAACAGTACACGTCGGACGCAGGCGAATGGCTCGGCAGGACGTTTTTTCGTCGATGCTGACGCCAATCCACCCGGCACACCCGCCAACGCGATAGTCGGGATTCTGTAGGAGCAGTCTGTAAGACAAACGCTCAATTCATACGCCCGTTTGATTTGGGTACGTCACCTTCACGGAATTTCCAACAATTGTCAATCGCCCAAAATACGGGTTGAAATGCGACTTTGCGGTCATTTCCGTAAGACGAAGACCAGCAACACGCGTCTGCATGTGAAGCCATTCATAGAATCAATAGTTAGAAAAGTCGCCCTAATTCGCGGCAGCCCTTGTTTAAAGGGCTACGCTGGAGTGACTACACGGAGATGCGCTGACCGAGTCGACATCAAAAGATTTTCCGGCCTGCCTGGCCAACCCCGCCCGATGAATCATGTCGGGCTTTTTATTGCGCGTCTGCCAGACCTTCCCCACCATTGCAGTGGGAAAAGTCCGCGCCTCACGCCAGCGCTTTCAGAGTGGCGTCGATATCCTGCAAAACGCTGGCTTCGCCCTTCTCGCCCCAATACAACGCGATCATCTGCTTGTCTGCCTCGACCTTGAAAACGTTGCTCGGCAACTTTTCGAAATGATTGAGCAGCGCTTGATCCTCGCAGACTTCCTGCCACTGATTGACCCACACACCCGGCGATTTCTGCCAGTAGGTCCAGCAGACAGGCTGCTTGCTGCGACGTGGCCGATGATACTGCGCACACGGGTTAGGCGGCTCTTGCGCCAGCCAGTGTGGCCATTCCTGAGGCGCCAGCTGCATGGCCAGACCGATGCGTCGCGCCTCCATGCGCAGGGCGATGCGACCGCTTTGCGCGCGCGATGGCCGCAGCCACGCCAGCGGACTTAAAACCACCAGCAGGATTGACACCACTAACCAGACCGTCATATCTCTATTCCCAATTCTTGGTGAGCGCATTGTGTCACTTTGGAACCAATGCGCTTGAAACCAGCCATACTTAACAATATTGAACCGTCACGAGGAGCACCTCATGCCCTACACCCATATCCTGGTCGCCGTAGATCTGACCGAAGAGTGCGACCCTGTGATTCACCGCGCGCGCGAGCTGTCGGTGAGCAATAACGCCAAGCTGTCGCTGGTGCATATTGTCGAACCGATGGCCATGGCGTTCGGCGGCGACGTACCCATGGATCTGTCACAACTGCAACAACAGCAGTTCGATCAGGCCAAGGAACGTCTTGAGCGCTTGAAAGCCAAATATGCAGAACTTGAAGGTGCAAACTGCCACCTGACCTATGGCCAGCCTCGCCAGGAAATCCATCATTTCGCCAAGGAAAACACGTGCGATCTGATCGTGGTCGGCAGCCATGGCCGCCATGGTCTGGCGCTGTTGCTGGGTTCGACCGCCAATGACGTACTGCACGGCGCGCCTTGCGATGTACTGGCGGTACACCTGATCAAACGCTGAAGCACTGACCATTGTGGGAGCGAGCCTGCTCGCGAAGGCGTCGGCACATTCAGCATTAATGCCGCCTGACACACCGCATTCGCGAGCAGGCTCGCTCCCACATTGGGTCTCCACCCGCATATGAAAAGCCCGGCGCTCATCACTGAACGCCGGGCTTTTTCACATCAGGATCAATCAGGCATCCAGCTCGGCCCAACGCTCCATCAACGCATCCAGCTCAGCCTGCAACTGCTCCAGCGAAGCAATCACCTTGGCCGTTTCTGCCGCAGGGCGCTGATAGAAGCCAGCTTCAGCCATTTCGGCTTCTACCGCAGCAATCTGCTGTTCCTTGGTGTCGATATCGCCCGGCAACGCTTCCAGCTCGCGCTGCAGCTTGTAGCTCAGCTTCTTCTTGGCCGCCGGGGCAGCAGCGGCAGGTGCTGCAACTACAGCAGGCTCGGCAGTGACCACCGCCGAATTCAGGTCAGCCTTACCCGACTTGCTTTCAGTCACGCCCAACAGACGCGGCGAGCCGCCCTGACGAATCCAGTCCTGATAACCACCGACGTATTCACGCACCTTGCCTTCACCTTCGAAGACCAGGGTGCTGGTGACCACGTTGTCGAGGAATGCCCGGTCGTGGCTGACCATCAGCACGGTGCCGTTGAAGGTCAGCAGCACTTCTTCGAGCAGCTCAAGGGTTTCCACGTCGAGGTCGTTGGTCGGTTCGTCGAGGACCAGCAGGTTCGCCGGCTTGCTGAACAACTTGGCCAGCAACAGACGCGCACGCTCACCACCCGACAGCGCCTTGACCGGCGTGCGGGCACGCTGCGGGCTGAACAGGAAGTCACCGAGGTAGCTCAGCACGTGACGGCTCTGCCCGTCGATATCGATGAAATCGCGACCTTCGGCGACGTTATCGATCACGGTTTTTTCCAGATCCAGCTGATGACGCAGTTGGTCGAAGTACGCCACGTCGATCCGCGTGCCCTCTTCCACTTTGCCGCTGGTCGGTTGCAGACCGCTGAGCATCAGCTTCAGCAACGTGGTCTTGCCGGTACCGTTGGCGCCGAGCAGGCCGATACGGTCGCCGCGCGTCAGGACCATCGAGAAATCCTTGATCAGGAACGGGCCGCCCGGGTGAGCGAAACTCACGTTCTCGAGGACCATCACCTGCTTGCCGGACTTGTCGGCAGTGTCCAACTGAATGTTGGCCTTGCCGGTGCGCTCACGACGTTCGCTACGCTCGACGCGCAACGCTTTCAGGGCGCGGACGCGGCCTTCGTTGCGGGTGCGACGAGCCTTGATGCCTTGGCGGATCCAGACTTCTTCCTGGGCCAGTTTCTTGTCGAACAGCGCGTTGGCGGTTTCTTCAGCGGCCAGCGCGGCTTCTTTGTGCACGAGGAAACTGGCGTAGTCGCCGTTCCAGTCGATCAGGCCGCCGCGATCCAGTTCAAGAATGCGCGTGGCAAGGTTTTGCAGGAAGGAACGGTCGTGCGTGATGAACAGCACGGCGCCCTGGAAATCTTTCAGCGCTTCTTCGAGCCAGGCAATCGCACCGATGTCCAGGTGGTTGGTCGGTTCGTCGAGCAGCAGCAGATCCGGCTCGGACACCAGCGCCTGCGCCAGCAGCACGCGACGACGCCAGCCGCCGGACAACTGGGCGAGGGTCTTGTCGGCCGGCAGTTGCAGACGGCTCAAGGTGCTTTCGACCAGAGTCTGCAAACGCCAGCCATCACGGGCTTCGAGGTCTTGCTGAACGTGCATCAGCTTGTTCAGGTCTTCTTCAGTGACGCAGTTCTGCGCGAGGTGATGGTACTCGGCGAGCAACGCACCCACGCCATCAAGGCCTTCCGCGACCACGTCGAACACCGTCCGATCGTCGGCCACCGGCAATTCCTGCGGCAATTCGCCGATTTTCAGACCGGGGGCACGCCACACCGAGCCTTCATCGGGCTTCTGGTCGCCCTTGACCAGTTTCATCATGCTGGACTTGCCAGTGCCGTTGCGGCCGATGATGCACACCCGCTCACCACGGGCGATCTGCCAGGACACCTTGTCCAACAACGGCATAGCGCCGAACGCAAGGGACACATCGCTGAATTTGAGCAGGGTCATGAGCTTCTCCAAAAACCGGGCGCGCATTCTACCTGAGTTAGGGCTTCAGCAGGCCGGCAATTTGTCTGTCGAAGCACTCTGCACAACATTTGTTGCGAACTTGTGCTGCGAGGCCAGCAAAGCTTTCGCCGCTTGCTGGCAAAAGGCTAAGCTACAGACAATTCAGTGCTGATTCGTGTCGGCACTTGTCATGATTTCTCTGCCCGGATGTCTCATGCGCAGTCGCCTTTTCAGTGTTTTGTCCTGTTTGCTACTTACCGCCGCTGCCGCTCAATCCGCCCAGGCGGTGGACCTGTCCACCCAACGCCAGTATTACGATGAAGCCAAGCGCGCGCTGGCCAAGGGCGATACCGGCCCGTACTTCCGCTACAGCCAGGCATTGGCCGATTACCCGCTGGAACCGTACCTGGCCTACGACGAACTGACCGCGCGCCTGAAAACCGCGAGCAACGCCGAGATCGAGAAGTTTCTCGCCGAGCACGGTGACTTGCCCCAGGCCAACTGGATGAAGCTGCGCTGGTTGCGCTGGCTCGCCGACCGTGGCGACTGGGCGACTTTCGTCAAATACTACGACCCGAAACTCAACTTCACTGAACTGGACTGCCTGAATGCGCAGTACCAGATCACCCATGACAAAAAAGCCGAAGGTTACGCCAGCGCGGACAAACTCTGGCTGACCGGCAAATCGCAGCCCGCCGCCTGTGACGCGCTGTTCGGCATCTGGGCCGCCGACGGCCAGCTCACCGAGCAGAAACGCTGGGAGCGCACCAAGCTCGCCGCTCAGACGCGCAACTATCCACTGGCCAACAGTCTGGTCAACGGCTTGACCACCCTCGCCCCGCGTGGTCGTTTGCTGGTCGATGTCGCGCAGAAGCCCGAACTGCTCAACCAGCCTTCGCGCTTCACCCCGGCCGACGAGCCGATGTCCGACGTGGTCAGCCTCGGTCTGCGCCGCCTCGCTCGTCAGGATCCGGACAAGGCCATGGCGCTGCTCGACGGTTATGCCAGCAGCATGCATTTCTCCCGCGATGAAAAAGTTGCGATCGCCCGGGAGATCGGCCTGACTCTCGCCCGGCGTTTCGACAGCCGCGCGCTGGATGTGATGACCAAGTACGACCCGGAACTGCGCGACAACACTGTCTCGGAATGGCGTTTGCGCTTGCTGTTGCGTCTGGCGCGCTGGGACGATGCGTATCAGTTGACCCGCCGCCTGCCGCAGGACCTGGCCACCACCAACCGCTGGCGCTACTGGCAGGCGCGCAGTCTGGAACTGGCCCAGCCGCAGAACCCGGAAGCGCAGACCCTGTACAAAAACCTTGCGCGCGAACGGGATTTCTACGGTTTCCTCGCCGCCGACCGTTCGCAATCGCCCTATTCGCTGAACAACAAGCCATTGATCCTCAGCCAGGCGCTGATCAACAAGGTGCGCAACACCCCGGGCGTACGTCGCGCGCTGGAATTCCACGCCCGCGGGCAGATCGTCGACGGACGCCGCGAGTGGTATCACGTCAGCCGCCATTTCAATCGCGATGAAATGGTTGCCCAGGCGAAACTGGCTTACGACCTGAAATGGTACTTCCCGGCGATCCGCACCATCAGTCAGGCGCAGTATTGGGACGATCTGGATATCCGCTTCCCGATGGCCCACCGCGAAACCCTCGTGCGTGAAGCCAAGGTGCGTGGCCTGCATTCGAGCTGGGTGTTTGCCATCACCCGCCAGGAAAGTGCCTTCATGGACGACGCCCGCTCCGGCGTCGGCGCCAGCGGTCTGATGCAACTGATGCCCGGCACCGCCAAGGAAACCGCGCGCAAGTTCAGCATCCCGCTGGCCTCGCCGCAGCAAGTGCTCGATCCAGACAAGAACATTCAACTCGGCGCCGCTTACCTGAGTCAGGTGCACAGCCAGTTCAACGGCAACCGCGTCCTCGCTTCCGCCGCCTACAACGCCGGCCCCGGCCGTGTGCGCCAATGGCTGCGCGGTGCTGATCACCTGAGCTTTGACGTCTGGGTGGAAAGCATCCCGTTCGATGAAACCCGTCAGTACGTGCAGAACGTGTTGTCGTACTCGGTGATCTACGGCCAGAAGCTCAACTCGCCACAGCCACTAGTGGATTGGCATGAGCGGTATTTTGATGATCAGTGATCACGCGACTGACGCCGAGTAACAAAAAATGCCCGTATCGCGAGATACGGGCATTTTTATTGAGCTGTCGGCTGCAGACTTAACACTTCAACTTTTTAACCATCATTTTGCCAAGTTGAGTAAGCCGATATTTCTGGGTTGGATTCTTGGGTGATTGAGGATCGGTCATTTCGATCATTCCAGCGGTTAAGGCCGGCTTGAGATAGTTGGATCTGAACGTAGCCTTGTGGACCAGGCTCATCTCTGCCATCAGATCACTGATCCTCAGAGAACGGGGCCCCAGCGTTAACAATAATCTCGCTACTAGGTCGGTTACTGAGTCGGTTACTAGGTCGCTTGCTGACTCATTAGCGATGGCTTCACGCAACGAAACATTTAGCGCATGCAGCATGTACTCGACAAAAGGCGTTGATTCTCCCTGCTGATCAGAAGCAGACAAGGCAGAGTAATAGGCATCCTGCTCCTCTCGAATAACCGCTTCGACCGGCAAATACGCCAGGACCGGGCGCCATTGGCTCAATATCAATGTTTGCCACAGCCGTCCCATTCGCCCGTTTCCATCAGCAAACGGATGGATGAACTCAAACTCATAATGGAATACGCAACTGATGATCAGCGGATGCCATTCAGAGCGCACAAGCCATGCCAGCAAGTCATCCATCAGCGGTGATATGCGGCTCGGAGGCGGCGCCATATGAACCAGTTGTTCTCCGCGATAAATTCCCACACCCGCTCGACGAAAGTGCCCGCACTCGTCAATTAGCCCATGCATCAACAACTCATGCGCTTGAAGCAGGTCAGCCCTGTTGTCAGGCTGCCATTGCGGCATGGTTTCATACGCTGCAAATGCATTGCGCACTTCTTGAATTTCCTTGGGCAAACCTAAAACCCGTTGCCCGGCGAGCACTGCGGTTACCTGCTCGACGCTCAATGTATTGTTTTCGATTGCCAAAGAGGCCTGAATCGTACGGATACGATTGCCTCGGCGCAGATGAGGCGTCTGCCGACTGTCGCCCCCAGCCGAAAGCTGACCGATTTGCTCGCTGATTTCGGCGATCAACGCAATCATTCGTGTGGTTAGGGTCAACGGCGGTTGGTAACGGCTCATGTCCTCATCCAGGCATTCCAAACAGGCCGCCATAATGCCCGATACGAGCAGTGTCCATCAGACTTGATCAACCGTTACTTTTCCATCATTGAACTGCAACGCTGCCAACCGCGCATACAGCGGATTGCTGGCAATCAGCTCCTGATGGGTACCAATGGCCACAAGTTTGCCCTGATCCATCACCGCAATCCGGTCAGCGTTTTTCACCGTGGCCAGTCGATGCGCGATCACCAGCGTAGTGCGGTTCTGCATCAGACTCGGCAAAGCTTCCTGAATCAGATGCTCACTCTGCGCATCGAGGGCGCTGGTGGCTTCGTCCAGCAGCAGGATCGGTGCGTCGACCAGTAACGCCCGGGCAATCGCCAGACGCTGACGCTGACCACCGGAAAGACCGAGGCCACCATCGCCGAGATGGGTCTGGTAACCGTTGGGCATTTTTTCGATGAAGTCATGGGCGTGTGCGATTTTCGCCGCTTCCTTGACCTGCTCCAGCGTCGCCCCCGGATTGCCGTAACGAATATTCTCTTCAACGCTGCCGAAAAACAGCGCCGGTGACTGTGAGACCAAAGCAAAGTGACGGCGCAGGTCCAGCGGATCGAGGCTGGTCAGCGGCACACCATCGATCAGGATCCGCCCCTCCAGCGGGTCATAGAAGCGCAACAGCAAGTCATACACCGTGGACTTGCCGGCGCCGGACGGCCCCACCAGCGCCAGTGTCTCACCGGCCCGAATGGTCAGATTCAAGCCATTGACCGCGTAGCTTTCAGGACGCGAGGGGTAGGAAAAGCGCACGTCCTGCAATTGCAGTTCGCCTCGCACGCGCTGCGGCAAGGTCACCAGCCCGGTGGTGGGTGGCTGGATGATATTTTCCGAACCCAGCAGCTCAGCGATGCGTTCGGCGGCACCTGCCGCACGTTGCAGCTCACCGATCACCTCACTCAACGTGCCAATGGCGCTGCCAACAATCAGGCTGTAAAACACAAACGCGGCCAGTTCGCCACCGGTGATACGCCCTGCAATCACGTCCATGCCGCCGACCCACAACATCACCGCCACTGCGCCGAGCACCAGCACGATCACCATGGTGATCATCCACGAGCGCTGAAAGATGCGTTTGCGCGCCGTGTCGAAAGCGTCTTCAACCGTTGTCGCAAAACGGCGCTCATCCTGAACCTGATGGTTGTAGGCCTGCACGGTTTTGATCTGGCCGAGGGTTTCCGACACATAGCTGCCAATATCGGCGACGCGGTCCTGGCTCAGCCGCGACAGATTGCGTACGCGTCGGCCGAAAATCAGGATCGGTGCGACCACGAACGGCAGCGCAATCACCACGATGCTGGTGAGTTTCGCATTGGTCACGAACAGCAGGATGACGCCGCCGATAACCATCAGCAGGTTACGCAGGAACATCGACAGCGACGAGCCGATCACCGATTGCAGCAGCGTTGTATCGGCGGTCAGCCGCGACTGGATCTCCGAACTGCGGTTATTTTCGTAGAAGCCGGGATGCAGATAGACCAGATGGTTGAACACCTCGCGGCGGATATCGGCCACGCAACGCTCACCGATCCACGACACCCAGTAGAACCGGGCAAACGTGCCCACCGCCAAACCCAGCACCATCAGCATGAAGATGCCGATGCTCTGATTGAGCTGGTGCGGCGACTGAGTCATGAAGCCGCGGTCGACCAACAGTTTGATCCCCTGCCCCATCGACAGTGTGACGGCAGCGGTGACGATCAGCGCCAGCAGCGCACCGATGACCTGCCAGCGGTAAGGGGCCAGAAATCGACTGGTCAGACGCAGGGCGCGCCGGTGCCTGGAAGAAAGCTTCGGGGTCATTCAGGTACACATCCGTGTTGATGAAAGGGCTAGCGTAAACCTTCTTGCGGCGGAACTCTGTAAATCACAATGAGTCAGGTTAAATATGCCCCCAAAGACTAGGCCATAGTTACTATTGGTCTAAAGTCCCGGTTGAGACGAGCGGTCGTTTCTGTTTGAGTGGAGATGCCTCCACTGACAGACCGCAGGGAGTTGTCACAGCCCGGTCACGTGGCGGTTTTACCCTAGGCGCACAACCTGATGAGGAGACAGGCCATGTCCTTGCAACACAGCAGCGAAGACAAAATTGAAGTGATCCGCACCAAGCCCGGCCAATCTCTGGGTTGCTCGATACTGGATAAGGATGGGCGCGAAGTACCGATCACTGAAGAAATGATCCAGCAAGCGTGCAGCGAACTGGAAAAGCGATTGGTCAAGCCTGCCGAACAAGAGTGATATAGCCAACGTCTTCCTGACCCGGCCCCTTTGGCCGGGTTTTTTCTGTCTGCAGATCAGGTATTTGTGGCGCGGCCTTCGCGAGCAAGCTCGCTCCCACAGGGATCCCCCATTCACTGAAGATCTCCTGTGGGAGCGAGCCTGCTCGCGAATGGGCCGACTCGGGTTCTAAACAGCCACAGCCCCCAGCGCCGCCACAATCCTCGCCAACGCCGGCGAATCCCCTTCAATCCGCACCTTCAGTCCTTCAGTCTCACGCCGCACCGGATACTGCTTGCGCAACACATCGAACGCCGCACGCTGCTCACCGACATTACCTACGAGGCTGCGGCGAAAATCCGCATCATCGCGGCGCGGGTCGTAGACGCCTCGGCACAACATCGCCAGCGCCCAGGCCGGATCGCTGTCAGCATGCAGGGTCACTTCAGACAACCACGGTGCGGGCAAAAGATCACTGAGTTGAATGCTCGCCGGTCGACCGCTGAATTCGCAGTACGCCTGATAAATCTGCGCCGTACCGCGCTGTTTGCCATCAAGGCTGTAACCGGCAATGTGCGGTGTGGCCAATACGCAAAGCTCAGCCAACGCCACATCAACTTCAGGCTCGGCTTCCCAGACATCGAGAACGGCTTGCAGGTCTTCACGATCCAGCAGCACTTTGCGCAGAGCAGCGTTATCCACCACCGGACCACGTGCTGCATTGATCAGCCACGCACCCGGCTTGAGCTGCTGCAAACGCTGCTGATCAAACAGATGCCAGGTCGCGCCTTCGCCGCTGCGAGTCAGCGGCGTGTGCAGACTGATCACGTCGCACTGCTCGATGATCTGCTCCAGGCTGACATAATCGCCCCCTTCGGCAGCCTGACGCGGCGGATCGCAGACTTTGACGTTCCAGCCCAGGCCCTTCAGGACCTTGATCAGGCGCCCGCCTACCTCGCCGGCACCAACGACACCGTAGGTTCGTTGAGTGAGATCGACACCTTCGATTTCGGCAAGCGTCATCAGACTGCCCAGCACGTAATCGACCACGCCTCGGGCATTGCAGCCGGGCGCACTCGACCAGGTAATGCCAGCCTCATTGAAGTAATCAAGATCCAGATGATCAGTACCAATGGTGCAGGTGCCGACAAAGCGCACCTTGCTGCCCTCAAGCAATGCGCGGTTGACGTTGGTCACCGAGCGCACAAGCAATACGTCAGCCTGCTCGACCGTCGCTCGGTCGATGGAACGGCCCGGCACCCGGCGGATCTCGCCGAAACCGGCAAAAAAGGCATCGAGCAGCGGGATATTTTCGTCGGCAACAATCAGCATGGCGGGCTCCTTTGGCGGATCGGCAGTTTAGGTGCAGATCGGTCGCCGGGCCAGCAGGCTTTGCGCTTACAAATCCGCAACAGAGGATTTTTCCTGACCAAGGCGTCAGCGGCGTAGAATGCGGCGCCTTGCGCATCAACACCTGTGGACGCTTTGCCCGTGAATTCTGTAACTGATCAACCCGTCGCCGTCTCCCTCACCCGCCCCGCGCGTATTCGCCTGGAGTTCAAGAATCTGCTTGCCCTGGCGTTGCCGATCATCATCGCGCAACTGGCGACTACGGCCATGGGCTTCGTCGACGCCGTCATGGCCGGGCGCGTCGGGCCAAAGGATCTGGCGGCCGTTGCCTTGGGCAACTCGATCTGGGTGCCGGTGTTTCTGCTGATGACCGGCACGCTGCTGGCAACCACGCCGAAAGTCGCCCAGCGTTTTGGCGCTGGCACTCCCAGCGAAATCGGCCCGCTCGTCCGTCAGGCGTTGTGGCTGGCGCTGGTAGTCGGGCTGATCGCGACGGCGATGCTGGTCGCCGCCGAGCCTGTGCTGCACCTGATGAAGGTCGATCCCGAGCTGATCGGCCCGTGCATGCAATACCTGCATGGCATCGCCAGCGGTCTGCCAGCAGTGGCGTTCTATCATGTGTTGCGCTGCACCAGCGACGGCATCGGCCGTACCCGCCCGGCCATGGTGCTGGGCCTGTGCGGTCTGGCGCTGAACATTCCGCTGAACTACGTCTTCATCTATGGCCACTTCGGTGTGCCGGCGATGGGCGGCGTCGGTTGCGGCTGGGCCACGGCGATTGTGATGTGGGTGATGGCACTGGGTCTGGCCGGTTATGAGCGCTGGGCGCCGGCCTATCGTTCGAGCGAAATCTTCAGCCGCTTCGACTGGCCGCAATGGACGGTGATCAAGCGACTGCTGGCGATCGGTCTGCCGATCGGCATCGCGGTGTTTGCCGAGTCGAGCATTTTTGCCGTGATCGCCCTGCTGATCGGCAGCCTCGGCGCCACTGTAGTGGCCGGGCACCAGATTGCGCTCAACGTCAGCTCGCTGGTGTTCATGATTCCGTACTCGCTGGGCATGGCCGTTACCGTGCGCGTCGGTCAGGCGCTGGGCCGCGAAGAACCGCGCGAGGCACGCTTTGCCGCGGGCGTCGGCATGGGCACCGCGCTGGCTTACGCTTGCCTGTCGGCGAGCATGATGCTGTTGCTGCGCGAGCCGATTGCGGCGATCTACACCGCTGACCCAACGGTGATTCACATTGCGGCGATGCTGATCGTGTACTCGGCGCTGTTCCAGTTTTCCGATGCGATTCAAGTCACCGCCGCCGGCGCACTGCGTGGCTATCAGGACACGCGGGTGACGATGATCCTGACCCTGTTCGCCTATTGGGGCATTGGTTTGCCGGTGGGCTATGCCCTCGGTCTGACTGACTGGCTCGGCGAGCCACGTGGCCCGAGCGGCTTGTGGCAGGGTTTGATCGTTGGCCTGAGCTGTGCGGCGTTGATGCTGTCGATACGCCTGACGCGCAGCGCGCGCAAGCGGATTCGGATCAGTCGTAGCGCAGGCTAGGCCATTAACACAGGACAAAAAAGTGGGAGCGAGCTTGCTCGCGAATGCGGTGATTCAGTCGACATTTACACTGACTGACACTCCGCTTTCGCGAGCAAGCTCGCTCCCACAGTTGTTTTATGTATAGCCGCGATTACGCGTGTTTCTTGCGAATCCAGTACAGGTAGGTACCGGCCTCTTCGTGCTGGCTCACCAACTCATGGTCGAGAAACACGCAGAATTTGGGGATATCGCGTTTGGTTGACGGGTCGGTGGCGATCACCTTGAGCAGGCCGCCGGGCACCAGGTCACGGATGTGCTGGTGCAGCATCATCACCGGCTCCGGGCAATTGAGACCGGTGGCATCGAGGGTGCCGTCGACCGGGGTATCGATCATTTCACTCATGATTCACTCCTGAAACTGGCCGGCATTGTCGCGCATTGCCGGGTATTCGGTCATCTGTGGCGTTACGCCACACCCCTGTGGGAGCGAGCCTGCTCGCGAAGGCGTCGTGTCAGCCGACATCATTGCTGGATCGGAATGCGCTTTCGCGAGCAGGCTCGCTCCCACAGGTTATGTGTTGTTTCAGCGGGATTTGGCTTTCTTGGTGTCGTGGCGACGCAAGTGGCAGGTCACTTCCTCACGATCGTGATACAGCTGTTTGCAGCCGATATCGACCTTGATCCCGCGCGCCTTGAAACCATCGGCGATACGTTCGAGCAAACGCTTCACCTCGGCGTAACGCTGCTTCATCGGCAGTTTCAGATTGACCACTGCCTCGCGGCAATGCCCCTCGCCGATCCACTCTTCGAGCATCGCGGCATTACGCGCCGGTTTCTCGACGATGTCGCAGACCATCCAGTCCACCGGCTGCTTGGGCTTGAAGGTAAAACCATCAGCCATCAAGTGCTGCACCAGACCGGTGTCCATCAGGCTTTCGGCCATCGGGCCGTTGTCGATGGCGGTCACCAGCATGCCGCGATTGACCAGTTGCCAGGTCCAGCCGCCCGGTGCGGCGCCGAGGTCAACGCCGGTCATGTCGCTGTGCAGGCGATCTTCCCACTGATCACGCGGAATGAAGTGGTGCCACGCCTCTTCCAGCTTCAGCGTCGAACGGCTTGGTGCTTCACGCGGGAACTTCAGGCGCGGAATGCCCATCGGCCACATCGCCGAGTTACCGGCGTCCGCCATTCCTAGAAACACTTCACGACCACTTTTAAACGTCAGCAGCAAACGCGGTTTGCTGGCGTCCTCCACCAGTTTGCCGGCGCCGGTCAGCGCCTTGCGCAGCGGGCCTTCGAATTTCTTGCAGAAGTTCGACAGTTCCTTGCCGTCGTTGGTGTCGACGACTTCCAGCCACAGGCTGCCGCACACCGGAAAATCGGCCATGTGCGCGAGGATCACGCTGATGCGATCGTTTTCCGGCAGATCGATAAATACGCCGCGCGCCCATTGGCGCGGGAAGATCAACTCGGCGAAACGCTGGCCGCGCATCAGGCGCTCGGCGCCGTCTTCTTCGGTGCAGACAAACTCGGCGCACGCAGTGGCGGCTTTGGCCTTGGCGTAGCCAGCCACGTTGAGTTGCGCAGCGAGATCGGAAATTTCCGAACAGACTTCGCCTTCGAAGCCGGGTCGGCAATGCATGAATAGGGTGTTCATTCTTACTCCTGGGCAGCGGGCGGTGATTCGGCCACTGCGCGATGCTCAGGCCTTGCGTTGCAGCAAAGCCTGTCACGAAAACCGGCGCATGATAGCCGATGTCGGAACCTTGGTTCCGCTCATAGAGTCCAGTTATTAGCCAGCTAATGAAAACAGGGCTACGTTGATAGCTCTGCCCGTCCCCTCAATCCGTAGCCGTGCGGATTCAAAGGAGTGATTGTAATGCCGTCCCTCGATAGCCTGAAAACGCTCAAAACCCTGCAAATCGACGACAAGACCTACCACTATTTCAGCCTGCCGGATGCCGCCAAAAGCCTGGGCGACCTCGACAAGCTGCCAATGTCGCTGAAAGTTCTGCTGGAAAACCTGCTGCGCTGGGAAGATGAAAAAACTGTCACCGGCGCCGATCTCAAGGCGCTTGCCGCGTGGCTCAAGGAGCGCCGCTCCGATCGTGAAATACAGTACCGCCCTGCCCGCGTCTTGATGCAGGATTTTACCGGCGTACCCGCTGTGGTTGACCTCGCCGCGATGCGTGCAGCGATGGCCAAGGCCGGCGGCGATCCGCAGCGAATCAATCCGTTGTCACCGGTGGACCTGGTGATCGACCACTCGGTGATGGTCGACAAGTTCGCCACGCCTAGCGCGTTCGAGCAGAACGTCGACATCGAAATGCAGCGCAACGGCGAACGTTATGCCTTTCTGCGTTGGGGCCAGAGCGCCTTCGACAACTTTAGCGTGGTGCCGCCGGGCACCGGTATCTGCCACCAGGTCAACCTCGAATACCTCGGCCGCACCGTGTGGACCAAGGATGAGGACGGCCGCACTTATGCGTTCCCCGACACCCTGGTCGGTACCGATTCGCACACAACGATGATCAACGGCCTCGGCGTACTCGGCTGGGGCGTCGGCGGGATCGAAGCCGAAGCGGCGATGCTCGGGCAACCGGTGTCGATGCTGATTCCGGAAGTGGTCGGCTTCAAACTGACCGGCAAACTGAAGGAAGGCATCACCGCTACCGACTTGGTACTGACCGTCACGCAGATGCTGCGCAAGAAAGGCGTGGTCGGCAAATTCGTCGAGTTCTACGGCGACGGTCTCGCTGATCTGCCGCTCGCCGACCGCGCAACCATCGCCAACATGGCCCCGGAATACGGCGCGACGTGCGGCTTCTTCCCGGTTGACGACGTGACTTTGGAGTATCTGCGCCTGTCCGGGCGGCCGCCGGAGGTGGTCAAACTGGTCGAGGCCTACACCAAGACTCAGGGCTTGTGGCGTCTGCCCGGTCAGGAACCGGTCTTCACCGACAGCCTGGCGCTGGACATGGGCAGCGTCGAAGCGAGTCTGGCCGGACCGAAACGTCCACAGGATCGCGTCTCGCTGCCGAATGTACCGCAAGCCTTCAGCGACTTCATCGACCTGCAATTCAAACCCACCAGTAAAGAAGAAGGACGCCTGGAAAGTGAGGGCGGTGGCGGTGTCGCGGTGGGCAATGCCGATCTGGTCGGCGAAACCGAGTACGAATACGAAGGCCACACCTATCGCCTGAAAAACGGTGCGGTGGTTATCGCTGCGATCACTTCGTGCACCAACACCTCTAACCCGAGCGTAATGATGGCCGCCGGGTTGCTGGCGAAGAAAGCCGTGGAGAAAGGCCTGACACGTAAACCGTGGGTGAAGAGCTCGCTGGCGCCCGGTTCAAAAGTGGTTACCGACTACTACAAGGCAGCGGGATTGACGCAATACCTCGACCAGCTCGGTTTTTCACTGGTCGGCTATGGCTGCACCACCTGCATCGGCAACTCCGGGCCGCTGCCCGAGCCGATCGAGAAAGCCATCCAGAAAGCCGACCTGACCGTGGCGTCGGTGCTGTCCGGCAACCGCAACTTCGAAGGGCGCGTGCATCCACTGGTGAAAACCAACTGGCTGGCCTCGCCACCGCTGGTCGTCGCCTATGCCTTGGCCGGCAGCGTGCGCAGCGATATCAGCAGCGAACCGCTGGGCGAGGATCAGCACGGCAATCCGGTATACCTGCGCGATATCTGGCCATCGAGTAAAGAGATCGCCGACGCGGTGAATCAGGTCAGCACGGCAATGTTCCATAAGGAATACGCCGAGGTGTTCGCTGGCGATGAACAGTGGCAAGCCATTGAGGTGCCGCAAGCGGCGACGTATGTGTGGCAGGATGATTCGACTTACATTCAACATCCGCCGTTTTTCGATGATATTTCCGGCCCGCTACCGGAAATCAAGGACGTCAAAGGTGCGCGGGTATTGGCCCTGCTGGGTGATTCGGTCACAACCGACCACATCTCTCCTGCCGGCAACATCAAGTCTGACAGCCCGGCCGGGCGTTATCTGCGCGAAAAAGGCGTGGAACCACGGGACTTCAACTCTTACGGCTCACGGCGTGGCAATCATGAAGTGATGATGCGCGGCACCTTCGCCAATATTCGTATTCGTAACGAAATGCTTGGCGGCGAAGAAGGTGGCAACACGATCTACATTCCGACCGGCGAGAAACTGGCGATCTACGATGCGGCGATGAAGTACCAGGCTTCGGGCACGCCGCTGGTGGTGGTCGCCGGGCAAGAATACGGCACCGGTTCCAGTCGCGACTGGGCGGCCAAAGGCACCAACTTACTGGGCGTGAAAGCGGTGATCGCTGAAAGCTTCGAGCGGATCCACCGTTCCAACCTGGTGGGCATGGGCGTGTTGCCGCTGCAGTTCAAGCTTGATCAGAACCGCAAGAGTCTCAACCTGACGGGCAAGGAAACCTTTGAAATTCAAGGTTTGACCGGCGTCGAGCTGACACCGCGGATGAATTTGCCGTTGGTGATAACCCGTGAGGACGGGCGTCAGGAGAAAATCGAGGTGTTGTGCCGCATCGATACGTTGAATGAGGTGGAGTACTTCAAGTCGGGCGGGATTTTGCATTACGTCCTGCGCCAGTTGATCGCCTCGTAACCCACCAACCAATGTAGGGGCTGCCGCAGGCTGCGATCTTTTGACTTTGGCTTTTTAAAGCAAGATCAAAAGATCGCAGCCTGCGGCAGCTCCTACAAAGGGAAACACTTTTCCATGGACGAAAAAAAACCCGCCGAAGCGGGTTTTTCCCAAGACCATTATCGACTCCCTGTCGGCAGCGATCCTTGCAAATGGTCGATCATCCGTGATCCTGAAACACTCCCTGTGTCTCAGTTGATGTGTGTAGATTACGCAGTGGATCCAATCGGCAATAGTCGTAAAAGCTACCAGCGCGTGTAAGACATTCGCCATAGTAACCCTTCCGAAAACCCCTAGCCCTGTCAGGCATCAAGCATGGAAGCCGCGATCTGCGCGACTTTCAGCTGGCCCGAGGCCTGTTCCAGCGCGTCATCCTCCAAAAACCAGGCTGCAGACAAACCGGCGAACGCCAGTACCCATTGCAGCAGCCTGCGGCGATCAAGCCTGGCAGCTTGGACAATCACATCCAGTTGCCGGCGAAAACGTGCGGGATCGGTGGCCGTTGGCAAATCCGGGTTGCAAATCAGGTTGGCGTAGTCAAAACCGCGCTCGCCCTGGTGATGCGCCAGTACATGCGCAGCACCGTCACCGTCCCACCAGGTCATCAGCCGATTGCCATACTTTTCTTCGACATCCAGCGCCACCTTGAGCATGGCCGGCCTGTCGTTCAGGCGTACCGGCAACAAACGGCTGCCGGGCGTGATGATCGGCGCGCCATCCGCCACCAGTGCCCAGCGCTTCAGCCAAGGATCGAAAACGTCAGCCACCATCACGCTCACGGGCCTTGGCGCTATCGGCAAGAAACTGTTCGAGTCGGCTCAACTGCTCTTCCCAGCCACGGCTGTCCATGAAATAAGCCTCTTTCTGGCGAACATCGGGAATATGCGCGAAACCTGATTCAGACACCTTCAGCAATGTGCCCTCCTCGTAATCCTGAAGCTCGAACCTGACCAGGGTGGTCGGCTCCTGGGAATAGTCGATCTTCGGATTGACCGCATACGGATGCCAGCGAAACGAAAACAGCTGCTGCGGCTCGACCCGCTCGATCAGCACGTTCCACAACACATGTTCATAACCCGGATACGTGACCTGCCCTTGCGTCCATTCACCGGCAATAAACCGCCTGCCCTCCAGCGCCACACCAAACCACTGGCCAAACGCCTCGGCATCGACCAATGCACGCCAGACATGCGAACGCGGCGCCTTGAGCGAGATCTTGCGTTCGAAACTATTGGGTACTGGTTTCATACGTCACCTCCTGTTCTGAACACTAGGTCTGTATGACCACATGTCCAATGTGAAGTTGTATCAGAGCGGTGCAGTCATTCATCAGCGAGGACACATCAAGCTGCACTTTTTGACCAGTGCTGTGATGGATCCAGGCCCCCTCCGTCCAACGAAACTGATACCTTTTCCAGCGAATTTGAATCTACATGGACGAATCATGCCGCCATCCCTCGCTGAACGTTACCGCGGTGCCCTGCTTGGTCTGGCGTGCGGTGACGCTGTCGGTACTACGGTTGAGTTCAAACCAAGGGGATCATTCCAACCGTTGACCGATATGGTCGGCGGTGGCCCGTTCCACCTCAAGCCAGGGCAGTGGACAGATGACACCTCAATGGCCCTGTGTCTGGCCGAAAGCCTGCTGAACAAGAATGAGTTCAATGCTGCCGATCAGATGGGCCGCTACCTCAACTGGTGGCAATGGGGTTATCTCAGCTCGACCGGCGAATGTTTCGATATCGGTATGACCGTCAGTCAGGCGCTCGCGCAATATCAGCAAACCGCAAACCCCTTCGCTGGCTCTGCCGATCCTTATAGCGCCGGCAACGGTTCACTGATGCGCCTGGCTCCGGTGGTGCTGTTCTACTTTCCCGACGCTCGGCAAATCCAGAACTTTGCCGCCGACAGTTCGCGAACCACCCACGCAGCACCGGAAGCCATCGAATGTTGCCAATTGTTGGCCGGGTTGATTGGCAGAGCGCTTGAAGGCGCGGGCAAAGCAGAACTGCGTCAGCTGCCTTTCGCCAGCTTCTCGCAACCCAAGGTCGCCGCCATTGCGCGTGGCGATTTCCTCGGTCTGTCCGAGACGGACATCAAAGGCAACGGCTACAGCGTGCAGTCACTGGAAGCGGCGTTGTGGTGCTTTCATCACACGGATAGCTTCGAAGCGGCCATTTTGCGGGCGGCCAACCTGGGCGATGACGCCGACACCACTGCAGCGATCACTGGCCAGTTGGCCGGCGCCTATTACGGCGTGCGGGGGATTCCTGAACACTGGCTGGAAAAGCTGCACGACGTTGAAGAGATTGCGGCGACCGCCGACCGTTTGCTCGCGGCTTCCCGATTGCGCGCGCCTGAATAAGCGCGACGCAGCCGCTACACTGCTCTGCACTTACTTTGATACAGCGAGATTTGACTATGTCCCCACGCCTGCTTCTGGCACTGACACCCTTCCTGTTCACTCCCCTCGCCCACGCTGCCGTCGACTGCGCCAATGCCAGCGCTCAGGCGACGATGAATCAGTGCGCCGGGCAGGAGTTCAAAGCGGCGGACAAGGAATTGAACACGCTGTATCAGCAGATCACCGGACGTTTGAAGGACAACCCGGATGGCAAGAAGCTGTTGGTCAGTGCGCAGCGGGCGTGGCTCGGGTTTCGGGATGCCGAGTGCAAGTTTTCATCGTCCGGGGTAACTGGCGGAAGCGTTTATCCGTGGGTTTACAGCAGTTGCCTGACCGGCGTGACCAAGGTCCGGGTTGAGGCGCTGAAACAGTATTTGAAGTGTGAAGAAGGTGACATGAGCTGCCCAGTGCCTGGGGCCTGATTTTTTGCCGCGGTTTTGAGAAACACTTCGCGAGCAAGCTCGCTCCCACATCGGCATGCATTTCAAATGTGGGGGCGAAGGCAGCCGCCGTAACGCGCTTGGGGTTTCGCCAAACCTCAGAAACGCTCAACGCCCGTGCTATGCGTTGCGCGTGATCATGTTCTGCTCAGGCCGATACGACTCGGCCCTGTGCACACTCGCGCACACGACAGGAGCACCACTGCGCAAACTTTCCTCAAGCACCTGCCGTAGCCGCAACAATCCCTCACGTTGCATCGCCAGGTTGGTCTCGATCTGGCGTATCTCATCCATACGGATATCGATTTGCTCGATGGTCAGCGATTTCGAACAACTGCCGTCCTGCAAGAACAGAACTGCTTGACCTTCAAGTTGGCTTTAATCGTTAGCATAAGCCCAGGTTCAGCACGACAGCCAGTCGTTATTGACCCACCTGAACATCTTTCACCTTTACGGAATTTGATGATGAGCACACTGACAGACCTGCTGAAATGGCGCTACGCAACGAAAAAGTACGACCCTTCCCGGACGGTGTCCGATGAAAAAATCGAGCGCATTCTGGAAGCGGTGCGGTTAACGCCGACATCAAGTGGACTGCAGCCTTTTGAATTGCTCGTAGTGACCAACGCAGAGATTCGCGAAAAGATCAAAGCCGTCAGCTGGAATCAGCAGCAGGTTACCGACTGCTCTCATTTGCTGGTGTTTGCCGCGTGGGACGACATCACTGCGGAGCGGGTCAACATGATGTTTGACCTGACCAATGAAGTGCGCGGGACGGTTAACGAAGGATGGGAAAATTACCGTCAGATGCTCTTGGGCATTGTCGCTGGACGTGGCAAGGAAGCCAATTATCAGGCGGCTGCGCGACAGGCTTACATCGGTTTGGGCTCGGCTTTGATCGCCGCGGCGTTTGAAGAAGTCGATGCCACACCAATGGAAGGTTTCGACCCGGCAGCCATCGATGAGATCCTCGGACTCGCGGCCCGCAACCTGCGCAGCGTAGTGATTCTGCCGCTGGGGCATAGAGCCTCTGAGGGAGACTGGTTGGTCAACCTGAAAAAGGTGCGCCGCTCGCGGGAAAACTTCATTACCGAGATCAAGTAAACCCGGTTAGAGCGGGCGACCTAAGCATGCCTGTAGCGTGTGTCCCCCGCTCTAATCAATTCCTGACCCCCTCGGCGATACCAGCGGCCACCAGTGGATCGCTTCCCTCCTCTGCGCTCGACTTGTTTTTGAATTCGAGAGCAAATCGACATTGAAATCCCCCCAGCTCGATGGAGCAGAGGTGCACTCTGTGGCCCCCGCATTGGAATGCTGTCTGTGCCCTTAACAAAACAAGAACAATTTATTATTGCAATTCGATAATTTAACATCGAGAATTAGTCATTCCCAATGGCACCGCAAGGATTTTTCATGAGTACTCGTCACAACGGATTGGCACTGCAGCGCATGCATTGGGTCGGATTACTGGCAGCGATTCTGGTCTGGGTTTTAGGGGTGACCGAGGTCGGTGGCAACGCTTCGATCTGGTTCTTCAAAACGGATGAAATGCTGGCGGCTCTGCTTTACGCCTTTGCTGAAAACTCACCGCAATTGCTTGACCCGTTTGTCGAAGGCGCACTGCTTGCGCCCGACACATGGCTCTCACCAGTGGTCACCGCGCTGCTCATCGCTTTGGATTTCCTGCCCATTCTGCTCTCGACCTACGTGCTCTGGCTGACAGGCCTGTTTTTCCTGCGCTTGTCCCGCGGTGAAACCTGGACCGAGCGCAATATCAGGGTTCTTTGGCGAGTGGGGATTCTGTGCATCATTTCCCCTGCAACCTACCCGCTGGTAGAGACCTTGCAAGGTTTGACGCTGTCTATCGATCTGCCCCCTGGGGAGCGCATTTTTCAGTTCTCGATTGGCCTGTCCTCCTCATCGGCTTACGAGATCATCAAAGGGGTTTTGCTCTGTTTGTTTTCAATTATCATGCGTGACGCAAAAGTACTCAGCGATGAGCAAAGTCAATACATATAGAACAAGACAATGACCATTATCGTCCGCCTTGACGTTGTCATGGCCACGCAAAAAATTCGCTCGAAAGAGTTAGCTGCGCTGCTGGGCATTACCGAGGCCAACCTGTCATTACTGAAAAATGGCAAGGTCAAGGGCGTGAAGATGGCCACTCTGGACAAACTCTGCACCGCACTCGATTGCCAGCCTGGTGATCTGCTGGAATACCAGAAAGACTGAGCCTTGCGCATAAACGCGAGTTAATTACCGCCAGTCCCCACCGTTTAACTTTTATTCAATCCTTGGCTGTAAGGCGACTTTGTCATGACCCGGTTTTTACTTTGCGCGCTGTTGTTGCTGACAGCGTTGATCAGCGGCTGCGCGACACAACTGGACGTCGCGTTAAATGCGACACCTGATCCGGACTATCAATTTGATCGAAAGGCAACTGTGCTTGTGACACCAGCAGGCGGCAGCGACGAAAACTCTCTGAATGCCCGCTACTATCTTCGCGACATGGTTAATGCGCTGAAAGACCGGGGCTACCGGGAAGTCTATACCGATGTCAGCCTGCCAAAGAACCATGCGCCGATAAACATGACGGTCAGCCTCGACATTGGCAGTCGACAAGTGACTTATCGTTACACCGCCACCGAGTATGGGCAAGTGCCGAGCAGCACCTCTACCGTGTGCAAGAACAGCAAGAAAAAGGACGACCGACTGACCTGCACCAGTACACCCAACACGACCTACGGCCCGATAGGCACCTCGGAGCGAACCGGTTACACCACGCTCAGTACATTCAATGCCACTGCCCGGGATGAAGCCAGCAAACGCACGGTCTACCTGCTTCGGGCCTCGTCCTATAACGATGACTGCCAGTCCGCCAAGGTCGAAGCGTTTCTGGTGGAGCAAGGTTTGCAGAACCTGAGCTTTGAGGAGCGCGTACAGCGTAACTACAGCGTCACGATGCCCGAGGGTTACAGCTGCAAATAGACTTTGCAGGACAACTCACAGCCTCGGCTCAAGCAGCATGAGCCGAGGCTGTGAACCGTTAAACGTGCGGGTCACCCGGCGCCTTGGTCGGCGCCGCATATTGCGGCTTGAGATGGCCGTCCTGATCAAGCAGCCAGGCGTCCATGATCTGCCGCACCACGGGACCAGCGACACGACCACCGGCCTCACCGTTTTCAATCATCACCGAAATTGCGATCTTCGGATGTTCGGCCGGGGCGAAACCGACAAACAAGGCGTTATCGCGGTGCCGTTCGAGGGTTTTCTCACGGTTGTAGCGTTCGCCCTGCTTGATCGCCACCACTTGCGCTGTACCACTCTTGCCAGCGATGCGATATTGCGCACCGGCCGCTGCCGCGCGGGCGATGCCTCGGGCATCGTGCATCACCATCTGCATGCCGTGGTTGACCTGCTCCCAGTCACGCGGATCCTTGAGCAGAATGTTCGGCATCGGATGCTCGTCAACCGGAGCGACACCGTCGACGGTCTTGGCCAGGTGCGGACGATTCCATACGCCTTTGTTGGCAATCAACGCAGTGGCTTGAGCCAGTTGCAACGGCGTGACCTGCATATAGCCCTGGCCGATGCCGAGGATGACCGTTTCGCCCGGGAACCAGGCCTGGCGGCGCGTTGCGCGCTTCCACGCTTGCGATGGCATCAGACCGGGCGACTCTTCAAACATGTCCAGCGAGACTTTCTCGCCAAGGCCAAACATCGCCATGTAATCGTGCAGGCGATCTATACCGAGCTTGTGTGCGAGGTCGTAGAAATAAGTGTCATTGGAACGCATGATCGCCGCGTCCATGTCCACCCAGCCGTCACCACTGTGGTTCCAGTTGCGGTACTTGTGATCGAAGTCCGGGAGTTGGTAATAACCGGGGTCGAAAACGCGGGTCTGCGGCGTCACAACACCTGCATCGAGACCGGCAATTGCCACTTCTGGCTTGATCGTCGAACCTGGCGCGTAGAGCCCGCGCAGTACGCGGTTGAACAGCGGCCGGTCGATCGAGTCTCGCAGTGCCGAGTATTCCTTGGAGCTGATGCCAGTGACGAACAGATTCGGGTCGAAGCTCGGATTGCTGACCATGGCCAACACTTCACCGGTCGAAGGATCGAGCGCTACCACTGAACCACGACGATCACCCAGAGCGGCTTCAGCAGCCTCTTGCAGCTTGATGTCGAGGCTCAGGACGATGTTCTGGCCAGGGACCGGGTCGGTGTGTTTCAAAACACGGAGTACTCGACCTTGAGCGTTGGTTTCCACCTCTTCGTAACCGACGTGGCCGTGTAACTGTGCTTCGTAGAAACGCTCGATACCGGTTTTGCCAATGGATTGGGTACCGCGATATTCGACCGAGTCGAGGCTCTTGGATTCTTTCTCATTGATCCGACCGACGTAACCGATCGAGTGGGCGAAGTGCGCGCCAAGTGGGTAATGGCGGACGAACTGCGGCTCGACATCGAGGCCCGGGAGACGGAACTCGTTGACGGCCAGTACGGCGATTTGCTCTTCGGTCAGCTCATAGAACAGCGTCACCGGTGTAAATGGATGACGGGACTGCTTCATGGCTTTATCGAAGACTGTGCGATCTTCCGCAGGCAGGTGCAGAAGGTTGATGACCTCGTCCAGTTCTTGATTGACGTCGGTGGCGCGTTCGCGGGTGATGGTCAGGTTGAAGCTGGGACGGTTATCGGCGAGCAACACGCCATTGCGATCGTAGATCAAGCCGCGTGTCGGCGGGATCGGCAAGACGTGGACGCGGTTGTTTTCGGAGATGGTCGAGTGGTAGTCGAACTCCACCACTTGCAGGATGTACAGGCGCACGACCAGAGCACAGCTGA
>NZ_CABVHJ010000013.1:0-445 GCF_902497745.1 Pseudomonas fluorescens | reverse complement strand
GAAGACAAACAAGGCGCAGGCGATCAACCGCTTGTTGACCAGTCGCGTCTCTTTTTCGTGATCCTTGATCGGGATGGGTTCAGGCATTTCTACAGCAACTCTTTGACATAAATGAGTGCCGATCCGTGGGCATGACATCAGTCCGTTAAAAAACGAGCTGCACCATACCAAAAACTGCCCGGTCACTTCAGAAGGAATTTCCCCAATGGCCATTTCTTGCGACGGCTGGGACAGCGTTGTCCCGCGAAAAATTTCCTGCGGGCAAAACAAAACCCCAACTGCTTTCGCAATTGGGGTTTCGGAATTTAATCTTGACGATGACCTACTCTCACATGGGGAAACCCCACACTACCATCGGCGATGCATCGTTTCACTGCTGAGTTCGGGATGGGATCAGGTGGTTCCAACGCTCTATGGTCGTCAAGAAATTCGGGTACTGAGTCGT
>NZ_CABVHJ010000012.1 GCF_902497745.1 Pseudomonas fluorescens | reverse complement strand
CTCCACAGCCATGCTGACCATCGCCATAGTGTTTAGTCGCGGCTTTGCACAGGTAGCTGCACCGACGAAAGAACTCGTCGTGACCGAGGTAATCCTGCCGAGTCAGGTGGAACTTGGACTCCCTGGGGATATGCACAGCCCCCAACACATCAGGCACTGGTAAACGAAGTGCACTCGCCCAAGCCAATTCGAGACGGCTGTACAGGTTCGGACCCTCAGACCCGATACGGCCTACCGTCCGGTAAGCATCACGATTGAGAAAAACAATACAGTGGTAATGAGGCACACCTGCTTGTCCACGCTCTCGTACCCAGAAGAGCCTGATGCACGTGTCATGAGCCAATCTATTGAGACGGCGCGCACACTGACGATCATGACTGATCTGCGCCTCCAGTGACGCCCTGAAGCGCGCTATGACCCTATTGGTCATCGCATCGTCAGGTAGGTTCTTGTCATGCGGTAGTCTTAGATCAAACCTGAAGGCAAATACTCGGGCGTAGTCATTCAAAGCGTATTGCAGCGTCTGGTACAACTTCTCCAAGTACTGTTCAACGAAGGGGCCTTTGTCCAGCATGAGCGGGTAGCCATTTCAGACAGATAGCCTGCGCAACGTACCTTTGCGCAAACACTTCGCCCCCATGGGCTTGAGACGCACCTGCTGAGCATCCTTGACCAGGTAGCACATCGCGTAATGGACATGCGGACGGATCTCCTGATCGTTCTGAAAGATCATGCCGATACCCAGCTCGCGCTGCTCCTCTACCTTATCCCGCCCCTTCTTACCGTACTTTTCTTCCTTGTCGTGATTGCAGCTGTCGTAATAGCCTTGACCACGGGTGATATGAGCCCAAAGCTCGCCTATCTGATCGGCCTTGTAGACATCCCTGCACACCTCATTACCATTGAAAAAGTAAGCAGCATGGATGTGGTAGCCGCGATCATCACCCTGCTCCACCGCACAGATATAACCAAGGAGGTGATTAAATATCGGGTTACGCTCATGCTCAGCTGTCAACCGGTCAAGATCATCGAAGACTCGCTCGACTCGCAGCCTGAGCTGAACTGTCTGGTAGTAATACAGATTGACCCGAATGATCAGCGTGCGCGAGTAGCGACTGATCAGGGCATCGGTGTAGTCACAGACACGTACAGCATTTTCCTTGGCTTGCTGACGTCGATCTCCCTTCGGGCGACGATACCATTGCTCACCTGTTAGCCGGCGGATGCGCTCGACCAACATGTTCATACTGCGGTGATGACCCAGGTACGCTGTAGCGCTCTCGTTCAAGCACACAGGACCTTGTGTACTCCTTTCCAGCCCAATGCCCTGGCAGGCCTCCCAGAAGGCTCGCAGGTGCTCACTGTATTGGTATGGGAAGTCCTCCTGGAAGAGATTCAGCATCTGCCGGATGTATTTGAAGTATCGGGACAGCTGGGTACGCTCAATCCGCTCAAGACCTGAACGTGTCACTTCGAATCGAAAGGCGGGCGTGTCGTGTCTCTCGATGGATAAAACGAGTCGTTCGATCTGCAGCGTAATGCCGGATTGCGAGAGCCCGGTGTAGAGGTTGCTGTGCGTCATGGCTGTGTACCTGGCGATGTTTTCATACCAGATACCGAATGAGTATTTTAGAACCGGCGAGCTAACTCCCTATCGCCAGAGATGACTGAGCGTTAGTCAGAATTGCTCATTGCCTGTGGGTCTATCATTGGGTGTTGTTTGATGGTTGATGCTGCGATAGGGATGAGTAGTACTGATAGGTCTAGCTAGTTGAGTACTTAGACCATAAGCCTATACAAATCCAACTAGTTAAGAAGCTACACCTACAAACCCAACTATCAACACATAGAGCTATAAATCAAATTCTTACTCCAGCCAAGCTAATAAGTTAAACCTATCAATCTAATTGGTTAGAACCTATGTTAGAAGCTATCAATCTAATTAGTTAGAACCTATATAACTAGATGCAGCTCAGCCTCCAGCGATCATTCACGCTCCCATCAGGCCAAGTGGACCCACACTCCCAAGCCAGCTGAGGAATTTACGCCATCTCCTTCTGAGGAAGTTAGCTGAGAGCTGAGGCTGCTCAGTGGGCAGTAACGCCAACCGAATGACTCGATTGAAGCTCATCCCATCGACTGCTCGCCACCCTGGCCACTGAGCGCTTGCCAACAGCTCTTGCCGAGCGCGAGAACAGCAACCGGGTCATACGGCATACAGGCATCACGACGGGAGTCACCCCAGTCGTGATGCCTGTCAATTACTCATCGCTAGCTACGCTCAAGCTGTTGTTTAGTCAGCCAGGTCGCGCGCCTCGATCCTGGCCAAGATCCAATCGTGGACCTCTCCCTCCACCCAGCCTACGCAACGCTCTCCCAATGAGACCGGCTTCGGGAACGTACTGTCAGCGATGTACTTGTAGATGGTCGACCGGGCCAGACCGGTCGAGTCGATAACGTCTTTCAGGCGAATGATCCTCATGAACGGGGCTCCTCTGTTCGTTCAGAGGATGGGCAGGGTCGGTAAAAAATGACCTAGGGCTTCTCAGCCTTGCGCTTGGGCGGCGTGAGCAGCCCAAAGTCATAGCGGTTGAGCAAATTGACCTCAGACTCCGCCATCTCTGGTCGAAGCCTGACGACACCGGGTCGTTCTTCCTCCAGCCAGACAAACGCCTTGGCACCTTCTGGGGGCGATCCAACCACCAGGGTGATGACCTTGTAGCCCAGATCGTCGGCCACGGGGAGCACGCTCATCTGCCTCCCATCCAGCGGCAGAAAGGCGGCCTGCCCGAAGCGACTACGAAACTCATGGGCGATCTCATGGGTCAGCCTGTAAAAGTACTCGATGATCTCAGCCCAGTCAGCATCAAGACTACCTTGCTCGGCTGTAGTGTCCTCGCTGGTTACCTTCAATACCGGCTGGCGAAAGTCACGCCTGATCATGGCGTAGAGCTTGTCGTCCCACAGGTAGGCCCCCGGCAAAAGAGCCGACCAGCGCTGGGACAGCAAAAAGGAGGCATAGCGATACAGCCTGACCTGGAGTACGGGGTAAACGCGTGATCGCTGCCCCGCCAGAAAGCGAAGGACGCTCAGCGGCGTCACCAGGGCTGACCCCCTATCCCCGCGCTCATACGCGGCGACATCGAAGCTGAGAATATCGGCATGGGTAAAGCGCTTAGCCTCCCGATCCCACGCCAGATGCACCATCACCGCGCAGTGACTTTTGAGCCCAAAACCAGGGTTCAAATTCAAAAAATAGGTGCTGCTGACTCTAGGACTGGCAAATATCGAGCTGGAGACCCCAGGCACATAACGACGGATCAACCCCAGGTCCATCAGGCGTCGCAGGCGGTGCTTTAAGCTGGCCGCGTCGAAGCCGGTCAACTGCCGCAACTCCGGACCGCCGAGCCCACTGACCACACCACAGTGGTCCGCACGTGCCAGCAAGGTGGCGAACAACAACCGATTACCCGCACTCAGTCGCCTGCTCGCGCCCGGTGGTGCCGGCCGCCCTGCCTTGGTCACGGCTAGCCGCGGTTTTGCTGGGTGCAGCGGAAGGCCGGGTACTTGCGTCTCGATGGGAGCGCCAGACAATAGACAGCCAAGCAATTCAGCGTGAACCCCGTACACCGGCCCGCTGACCGTCAACGTCTGCACCACCTTCGGAGAGAGGGTGTAGGTGATTGAGGGTCGCCCTTTACCCTCCGACCGAGAGCGCTCTGGCACCACCAGACCTAACCGCACCAACTCGCCCAAGGCGTCACTGACCAGCGTTCGGGATAGCTGAAAGCGTACCGCCAGCACCTCGACTCGGTAGCCCTGCGCATCGCCCGGTGCGCGCACCGCGCCAGCCGCAAGCAGCTCAAACACCAACCGGGTTTCTGGATCAGCCCCTTGCAGTGACGCTATAAACAGCTGATAGAAAAGCTTCATAGGCTGAAGGGGTGCCATTAATTAACTGTTTTTATACCCTATAGGAAATATTGCATTTGTACAATAACGTTACCTATAACGTGACAGTAACATTACTATAACACCTGAAAAATAAACCTTACCTATACAGACACCCCTGCCAGAGTGACGGATAGAACCATGATCGAAGAGAAGCGCGAACTGAGATGGTTACGCAGAGGAGGCGATGAGTGGCAGTGGGCACAGCAGTACATCAGCAAGCATGCTGACGTCGCCATGCGCAGCGACATTGAGCGCTTTGCTCGCCGCATGGTGGAGGGTTACGAGCAGGTCGTAGCGGACATCGCCCACCTTGAGCAGACCGCCGAGGGACTGAAGTTGGTAATGCGGCTGAAGAATGCACTGAGGCAGCACCGCTACCGCGCCCCCAGTCACGGCAGAAAGCCGTGTACCTTCTCGTTGCCCAGCGCGACGCGAGCGAATCTTTCTCGCCTGTCCAAGGCCAATAGGGTCACAGAGACAGCCGTCATCACTACGCTCATCGACGACGCCGAATGGGCCACCAGAAAACACATCGAGCGCGAGAAAAACCTCAAGACCAGCCTGGCACTGGAACGTAAGCGCGCAGAGCTCGCCTTGGAAGCAGCCAACGCCCAGCTTGAGCAGACGATCAAGCAGCTGGAGCGCACCACTGAGCGTCTCGTCATGTGGGAGCTCGCCATGGAGAGCGAACAACCACCGTTTAATGGCGACCAAGAACAGGTCAGGCAAGCGGTGGAAACGCGCCTGAAGAAGGTGAAGACGATGAACGCCATCATTGCCCTGAGTCACAGCCAACCCAACGAAGACTAAGCAGCCATAAAACTGGCCTTGCTACTCAGGAGACGCGACAGAGCAAGTGCGCGCGAGCCACGCAAATGTCACTCGCCCTCCCGGCGACCTGTCGAGCGAACACAACCCCAACCAACACACCCAACCATACTCCTGCCCATCGTTCTTGATACGCAAAGACCAAACATATGAGACGCCATGAGAGTGTACTTTCCAGGGTTCGAACTACAGTACCTGAAAGTTCAGCGACCACAAAAACAAGAGAACTCATAGCATGGAAGATGAATTGGAACAACGGGCTGCCGACTACCTCAGCAGCGTCCTGGGCTTTAATGGCGAGCGTATCGACCCGGTGCTGGGTGGCTATCACTTGGGCAATGGCTACCGCCTACAGCCCTGGTCTGCGAGAAACGCAGAAGCTGACCTGGCACAAATCCGCGGTCAGAGGGCTGAAAGCACGTAAGTAGAGTGCCTATGAACAGTTGCCGTTCTGTGACGTGGCTGATGTATTCCGCCTTGTTAACGAACAATGCCATTTTCTTCCTGTCATGAAACCCCTGCAACCGCGCTGTGCCAAAAAAGGAAGCGGATGCTGACAGTTTGACGGCTACCTGATTGGCACTAACGAGTACGAAGCTCACCATGTATTTGACATCTGGTACCGCAACACGTCGGATATCATACCCATTATGAGATTTTTTTTGCCGGGCAGCAATAAATGCCTTTGAGAGGCTTGAGCGGAGTGCGGTGAAAGTCGCACGCTCCGTTCTTAGGAGAGCACAGTCAGGCAACTGCCTGTGTTTATTCTACTATATGACCGTTTTGACTGATCGACAGCAAAACCCCAGTTTTTTTCTGTGCAATGGTTAATTAAATATAAGTTTCCACCAAACAAAAAAAGGTAATTAATGTGGCGTATACAAAAGAAAGTCCAGGGGTGTGGTTTTCGATGAAGCAAGTTCATCCGGGCGATATTTATATGGTGATCGCCGCAGACTTGGATCGGAATTCCGCTTACACGGTGGGGAATTACTTTTCAGCTACCCAATCATTTCTCTGCAGTGGAGATCCCGTCACGTATTACCCTGCTGGGAATATGTCAACAGATAACTGGACGTGGGTTGGACATCAATTTACAAAAGGCAATCCGGGGATATGGAAGAGGGGGCAGCAAGTTAATCAGGGTGACACTTATTTGGTGACCCCCGCAGACCACTCCAGGAATTCCGCTTACACGCCAGGGAATTATTTTGTAGCCGCAGGCTCATTTATCTGTAATGAGGGCGTCACAGATTACCCATCTGGGGATAGTTCAGGCGGTTACTGGACGTGGGTTGGAAACCAGCAGTCTCCGATGACATATCCGCTGAATAGAGCAGGCAATCCAGGGGTATGTCCGTTTCTGCAAGTTAATCCGCATGACATTTATATAGTGACCGCCGCAGACCACTCCCGAAATTCCGATTACACGGCGGGAAACTACTTTTTATCCCGCTACTACCAGCCCCCCGATTTATATCATCCTTACCCTTCTTACCCTGCTGATGACAGTTCAACCGATTCTTGGGCCTGGATTGGAAATCAGCAATATCCGCTGAATACAAAAGGCAATCCCGGGTTATGGTGGGAGACTCAGCAAGTGAATGCGGGTGACATTTATATGGTGGATACCATATATGCCGATGTACATTCCACTACCACAGGGTGCACAGCGGGGAATTATTTTTTAGCCGCCGACTCATTTGTCTGTAAGTATTACGCCGCGGATATGTACCCTGCCGGTGACAGCTCAACAAATCACTGGCTGTGGGTTGGAAACAAGCAATATCCGTTGAATACAAAAGGCAATCCGGGGATATGGAAACAGTTGCAGCAAGTTCATCCGGGTGACATTTATATGGTAACTCTCGCAGACCATGCCCGGAATTCCGCTTACACGACAGAAAACTATTTTGTAGCCACTGGAACATTTGTCTGTAATGAGGGCGTCACAAATTACCCGGCCGGGGATAGTTCAACCGGTTTCTACTGGTCGTGGATTGGAAATCATCATTATCCTCTGAATACAAAAGGCAACCCGGGGACGTGGAAGATAGGGCAGCTAGTTAATAAGGGTGACATTTATATGGTGACCGCAGACCACGCCCGGAATTCCGCTTACACGTCAGGGAATTATTTTGTAGCCGCAGGCTCATTTATCTGTAATGAGGGCGTCACAGATTACCCATCTGGGGATAGTTCAGGCGGTTACTGGACGTGGGTTGGAAACCAGCAGTCTCCGATGACATATCCGCTGAATAGAGCAGGCAATCCAGGGGTATGTCCGTTTCTGCAAGTTAATCCGCATGACATTTATATAGTGACCGCCGCAGACCACTCCCGAAATTCCGATTACACGGCGGGAAACTACTTTTTATCCCGCTACTACCAGCCCCCCGATTTATATCATCCTTACCCTTCTTACCCTGCTGATGACAGTTCAACCGATTCTTGGGCCTGGATTGGAAATCAGCAATATCCGCTGAATACAAAAGGCAATCCCGGGTTATGGTGGGAGACTCAGCAAGTGAATGCGGGTGACATTTATATGGTGGATACCATATATGCCGATGTACATTCCACTACCACAGGGTGCACAGCGGGGAATTATTTTTTAGCCGCCGACTCATTTGTCTGTAAGTATTACGCCGCGGATATGTACCCTGCCGGTGACAGCTCAACAAATCACTGGCTGTGGGTTGGAAACAAGCAATATCCGTTGAATACAAAAGGCAATCCGGGGATATGGAAACAGTTGCAGCAAGTTCATCCGGGTGACATTTATATGGTAACTCTCGCAGACCATGCCCGGAATTCCGCTTACACGACAGAAAACTATTTTGTAGCCACTGGAACATTTGTCTGTAATGAGGGCGTCACAAATTACCCGGCCGGGGATAGTTCAACCGGTTTCTACTGGTCGTGGATTGGAAATCATCATTATCCTCTGAATACAAAAGGCAACCCGGGGACGTGGAAGATAGGGCAGCTAGTTAATAAGGGTGACATTTATATGGTGACCGCAGACCACGCCCGGAATTCCGCTTACACGTCAGGGAATTATTTTGTAGCCGCAGGCTCATTTTCCTGTAATGAGGGCGTCACAAATTACCCAGTCGGGGATAGTTCAGGCGATTACTGGACGTGGGTTGGAAATCAGCAATATCCGCCGAATACAAAAGGCAACCCGGGGATATGGAAGCAGGGGCAGCAAGTTCATCCGGGTGACATTTATATGGTAACTCTCGCAGACCATGCCCGGAATTCCGCTTACACGACAGAAAACTATTTTGTAGCCACTGGAACATTTGTCTGTAATGAGGGCGTCACAAATTACCCGGCCGGGGATAGTTCAACCGGTTTCTACTGGTCGTGGATTGGAAATCATCATTATCCTCTGAATACAAAAGGCAACCCGGGGACGTGGAAGATAGGGCAGCTAGTTAATAAGGGTGACATTTATATGGTGACCGCAGACCACGCCCGGAATTCCGCTTACACGTCAGGGAATTATTTTGTAGCCGCAGGCTCATTTTCCTGTAATGAGGGCGTCACAAATTACCCAGTCGGGGATAGTTCAGGCGATTACTGGACGTGGGTTGGAAATCAGCAATATCCGCCGAATACAAAAGGCAACCCGGGGATATGGAAGCAGGGGCAGCAAGTTCATCCGGGTGACATTTATATGGTAACTCTCGCAGACCATGCCCGGAATTCCGCTTACACGACAGAAAACTATTTTGTAGCCACTGGAACATTTGTCTGTAATGAGGGCGTCACAAATTACCCGGCCGGGGATAGTTCAACCGGTTTCTACTGGTCGTGGATTGGAAATCATCATTATCCTCTGAATACAAAAGGCAACCCGGGGACGTGGAAGATAGGGCAGCTAGTTAATAAGGGTGACATTTATATGGTGACCGCAGACCACGCCCGGAATTCCGCTTACACGTCAGGGAATTATTTTGTAGCCGCAGGCTCATTTTCCTGTAATGAGGGCGTCACAAATTACCCAGTCGGGGATAGTTCAGGCGATTACTGGACGTGGGTTGGAAATCAGCAATATCCGCCGAATACAAAAGGCAACCCGGGGATATGGAAGCAGGGGCAGCAAGTTCATCCGGGTGACATTTATATGGTAACTCTCGCAGACCATGCCCGGAATTCCGCTTACACGACAGAAAACTATTTTGTAGCCACTGGAACATTTGTCTGTAATGAGGGCGTCACAAATTACCCGGCCGGGGATAGTTCAACCGGTTTCTACTGGTCGTGGATTGGAAATCATCATTATCCTCTGAATACAAAAGGCAACCCGGGGACGTGGAAGATAGGGCAGCTAGTTAATAAGGGTGACATTTATATGGTGACCGCAGACCACGCCCGGAATTCCGCTTACACGTCAGGGAATTATTTTGTAGCCGCAGGCTCATTTTCCTGTAATGAGGGCGTCACAAATTACCCAGTCGGGGATAGTTCAGGCGATTACTGGACGTGGGTTGGAAATCAGCAATATCCGCCGAATACAAAAGGCAACCCGGGGATATGGAAGCAGGGGCAGCAAGTTCATCCGGGTGACATTTATATGGTAACTCTCGCAGACCATGCCAACAATCCTAGTTGTACGACAGGAAACTATTTTTCAGCTATCCAATCATTTGTCTGCAGTGGAAAAAATGTCACGTATTACCCTGCTGGAAACAAGTCAACAGATAACTGGGCGTGGGTGTTTGGTAATCAGCAATATCCGCTGAGTACAAAAGGCAATCCGGGGATATGGGCGTCTGGGCTGAAAGTTAATCCGGGTGACATTTATATGGTCACTGCCGCAGACCACGCCAACAATCCTCGTCATACGACAGGAAACTATTTTTCAGCTACCCAATCATTTGTCTGTCATGATGGCACCACGGCTTACCCTGCTGGTGACAGTTCAACACGGAACTGGATGTGGGTTGGAAATCAGCAAAATCCGCTGAATACAAAACGCAATCCGGGGATATGGAAGATGGGGCAGCAAGTTAATCCGGGTGATATTTATATGGTGACCATCGCAGACCACGTCAACAATTCTCATTATACGACAGGAAACTATTTTTCAGCTATCCAATCATTTGTCTGCAGTGGAAAGAATGTCACGTATTACCCTGTTGGGAATACATCAACAGATAACTGGACGTGGGTTGGAAATCAGCAAGATCCGCTGTAGGGGTTGTGCGCCCAAACCGCCGAAATTTCCATCGAGCCTATAAAGGCGTGTTTTGAGACTGGTCGGCGCTGCGCAAACGTTCGTTTTCAAGAGCATCGTCCAATGGCGGCTTACTGTGCTTTCAATTCCGACTTCTGAGGTGCCCCCCATCTGCGCTTGAATCCTTTGGTGTGAGAGCCTGGGTTCTACCGGTGGCTGACTCTCTGCCTCTCGTTTCAAGCGTTGCAGTTATTCTATGAATTCAGGGGGCCCACTGCACTTTATGAACGACTTTTTTGATAACCGACCATCATAGTTCACGTAATAAGTGATCCGGCCCAGATATTGTGCGGGCGCGCGAGCGAGGAAAATAAAGACTAGCAACACGTGAAGAGCTGGTCTTATTTTTCGTGCGACCATTGCCGAGGTCAACCAGCCATGCACCTTGACCCGGAGCTTCCGATCAGGGGCCGTCTTCGCCCCTATCCGCCCCCGCTTCATGCCTGACTTGATCAGTACGCCGATCACTTTCCTTGAGCGCGCTGTACAAGTCATATCACTCTACTGAGCCAGCGACCTATACCGCTCAGACAGTGGTGGAATCGCTCCAATCAGCTTGGCGCTGCCGACCAATCAATGGTCACAGGAAACCCCGTCTGCTGCTCGATCCGACTGAGCGCTACCCGGTACTACTGCCACAGCTTCAGGTTGGCTGCATCACCATCGCTGGCACTCCCCAGGCCAACCGCATCCTGAAGCGGCGCAATACGAATACCCGTGCTCCCCAGCAAACTGTCCCGTGGCCAGCGTTTGCGCTGCGTGGGCCTGGTGCTCGGCATCAGCATCGAGCTGCCAGCTTCCCCAACTTCAGACATGGTAAGGGTCTGGGCACGATTCCTGGGTTTACTCCTTCGTAGTCGACCGAGCTGGCCCCACTATGCTGGCAGGCCGGTATTGGTATGAAACACCATCCCGCGCACGTCCTCTACATGGGTCCAGACCTGCGTCTCGCCCTCGACATGAATGATCGCAAACCCCGCCTGAGGTTATTTCACAACGCGGCATGCCCACCATCCTCCTCGCAGAGATCGAGCCGAATACGGTTAGGCTGGAGGATAGCGCTCAGAATAGAAAGAAGGGATGACTGAGTCACCTCAAGACACGGACATTTCTGCGAAATCCCCCTGGGGGAACATATGGGGGAACCTAAACGGCAGAATGCAAAAAGGCCCCGTAAAACGGGGCCTTTTTGTACTGATATGGCGGAGAGATAGGGATTCGAACCCTAGGTACCGGTGAAGGTACAACGGATTTCGAATCCGTCCCATTCGGCCACTCTGGCATCTCTCCAACGGCGCGCATCATAACAACACTTTTACCGAAAGCAAACCCTCTTTCGAAAATTTCTTCGTGCTATCAGATGCTTGCGTCGATTAAAGCGGTACGCCCAGACGATTGGCGACTTCTTCGTAGGCTTCGATGACGTCACCGAGGCCCTGACGGAAGCGGTCTTTGTCCATCTTCTTCTTGGTGTCCTTGTCCCACAGACGGCAGCCGTCCGGGCTGAACTCGTCGCCGAGGACGATCGAGCCGTCGCTGAACACGCCAAATTCAAGCTTGAAGTCGACCAGCAGCAGGCCGGCGTCGTCGAACAGCTTGGTCAGGACTTCGTTGACCTTGAGCGACAGTTCTTTCATGCGAACCAGTTGCTCGGCGGTGCCCCAGCCGAATGCCACGACGTGGGATTCGTTGATGAACGGGTCGCCCTTGGCGTCGTCCTTCAGGAACAGTTCGAAGGTGTAAGGGTTGAGCTTGAGGCCTTCTTCGACGCCCAGACGCTTGACCAGGCTACCAGCGGCGTAGTTACGCACGACGCACTCGACCGGAATCATGTCGAGCTTCTTCACCAGGACTTCGTTGTCGGCCAGCAGTTTGTCGAATTGGGTCGGTACGCCGGCCGCTTCGAGTTTCTGCATGATGAAGGCGTTGAACTTGTTGTTGACCATGCCTTTGCGGTCGAGCTGCTCGATGCGCTTGCCGTCGAACGCCGAGGTATCGTTGCGAAACAGCAGGATCAAGCGGTCAGCGTCGTCGGTCTTGTAAACCGATTTGGCTTTGCCGCGGTAGAGTTCTTCACGTTTTTCCATGATGGGCTCCGCTTGCTAAGTAGGTGGGCTAGGCGATGTGGCGCCAGTCGAGCCCTGAATCTTGATCGGCCAGTTGCAGCCAGTCCGGGTCGCACCCAAGGGTGTCGACAAAACATTGCCGGGCCAGCTGCGACAGGTTGTTCTTGCTGCTCAGATGGGCCAGAACCAGGTGTTGCAGACCTTGCCAGCCCAACTCCGACACCAGGAATGCCGCCTGATGGTTGTTCAAATGTCCCAGCTCGCCGCCCACCCGCTGCTTGAGAAAGTACGGGTAATGACCACGGGCCAGCATGTCGCGACAATGGTTGGACTCGATCATCAACGCATCGAGGTCCCGATAACCGTCCAGCACCCGCTCGCAGTAGGAACCCAGGTCGGTCAGCAGGCCGAAACGCCGCTGCTCGTGATCACTGAAGACATACTGGGTCGGTTCCTGCGCATCATGGGCCACGGCAATGACCCCGATGTTCAGAGCACCGATCTGCAGTTGCTCGCCGCCGGCCAGAAAGCCTGCGGGTTCAATCGGTTTGCGCATCCCGCGCAGTGTGCCGCGACTGAGGTAGACCGGTAGATTGTAGCGCCGAGACAGTAAACCCACGCCATGCACGTGGTCGGCATGTTCGTGGGTTACGAGTATCGCGCTCAGTTGCGCCGGGTTCACACCCAGGCGCAACAGGCGTTTTTCGGTTTCCCGCAGGGAAAAACCACAATCCACCAGCACGTACGTATCAGCACTGGCGATCAGCGTGCCGTTCCCTTGGCTACCGCTGCCGAGAACGGCAAAACGCATGATTGATCAGCCCAGGTTGTCCTGAATCACGCTCAACACTTTGCGTGCCACTTCGGCCGGCGCGACGGTGTTGATGTTTTTCTCGACGGTCACCTGAATGTTCTCGCCAACCTTGCTCAGGCGAACCTGATAACGCTCGGCACGGGCTTCAACTTCTTCCTTGCTCGGCGCACTGCCGAACAGGCTGCTGAAGAAACCAGGCTTGTCGTCTTTCTTCTCGGCTTTTTCGGCCAGGTTGATGTAGTACAGGCCCAGGCTGCGGTTGATGTCTTCAACGCGCCATTCGCCTTGTTCCAGTGCACGGCCAACGCTCGACCAGGCACGGTCCAGATCGGTACCGACGTTCAACACAGGGTTACCGCTGCCGTCTTCGCTGAGGCTGACACGGCTCGGGGTATCGAAATCACGAGAAGCCAGCATCGACACCGAACCGCCCTTCTCGGAGATCCGGCTCATGCTTGCAAGCATGTCGTCGACCAGCGCTGCGTCCAGGCCAGTGTTGACCGAACGGTTGGTGAAGGCGACGTCGGCAGTGCTGCCGGCAGGACGCTCGGCGCTGACCACATAGATTTCACTGGTGTTGCGCTGCACGCCCGGCTCGATGCGAACACGCACACGGGTTTCGCTGTCGCTGGCAATGCCGGCTGCGCTCAGGCGCTTGGCCATGGACGCGGACAGTTCATCGGAGTGCTGCCAGGTGGTGGTGAATTCACCGGTTTGCGGGCGCTGCTCATCCAGACGGAAACCGTTGTCCTGGAAGAACTGCACCGCCACTGGCCAGACTTCGGCCGGTGGATGCTGGGCCACGACCCAACGCGAATCACCGCTCTTCTGCAGCGAGTAATCGCTGGCATCGGCAACGGCCGACAGCGGCTGAGGACGCGGAACAATGTATTCGCCCTTGGCGGTGTCATCAGCAACGTTACGCGGGATCGGCAACAGCGGATCCAGACGCTTGGAAGTGCTGACTTCCGGCGGCAGTTGCATCGGTGCAGTCTGTTGCGCTTGCAGGTAATCGCTACCACGGTCGCGGAAATAACCTTCCGGCCCCCAGACCCATCCGCAGCCACTGGTGCTGGAGATAATCAAGGCAAGTGCGGAAAGTCCGGCCATTCGCTTCATGCGTTGTACTTCCTCAATTAAACCAGGACGCTGCACTGGCGCAGGGCCGTGCGAAGCGTTTCATGACAAGGTGTGCTCAGCCAGGTCAGTGGCAGGCGGATGCCTTTGTGCATCAGGCCCATTTCAACCAAAGCCCACTTCACCGGAATCGGGTTGGCTTCGATGAACAGGTCTTTGTGCAGCGGCATCAGTTTTTCGTTGATCGCCCGTGCGGTGTCGGCGTCGCCTTTCAGCGCAGCTTCGCACAGATCGGCCATTTCACGCGGCGCGACGTTGGCGGTTACAGAGATGTTGCCTTTACCGCCCAGCAGGATCAGTTCAACGGCGGTCGGATCATCGCCGGACAGCACGATGAAATCCTTGCTCACGCCATCGATGATCGCCTTGGCGCGCTTCAAGTCGCCAGTGGCTTCCTTGATGCCGATGATGTTCGGCACGGTGGACAGGCGAATCACGGTCTCGGCCTGCATGTCGCACGACGTGCGGCCAGGAACGTTGTAGAGAATCTGTGGAATGTCGACCGCTTCAGCGATGTACTTGAAGTGCTGGTACAAGCCTTCCTGAGTCGGCTTGTTGTAATACGGCACGACCAGCAGGCAGGCATCGGCGCCGGCTTCTTTGGCGTTGCGGGTCAGCTCGACGGCTTCACGGGTCGAGTTGGCGCCAGTGCCGGCGATAACCGGAATGCGCCCGGCAACCTGTTTGACCACGGCTTTGATGACGGCGATGTGTTCTTCTACATCAAGGGTTGCCGACTCGCCGGTAGTACCGACCGCGACAATGGCATGGGTGCCGTTCTTGAGATGGAAGTCCACGAGTTTGCTGAGGCTGTCCCAGTCAAGACGCCCTTGTGCATCCATGGGAGTGACCAGTGCCACCATACTGCCCGCAATCATGAAACCGCTCCTGCCGGAAAAAGAGAGCGGTAATGGTACTGGCGCCAAGATGCTTGCACAAGCGAAGTACTGCGCTGCCGCCATTCCCCTTGGCGCCGCTTTTCGCTACCCTTCAGACTTTGATCGGTACTGATCAGCTTGTACGCCGGGTTTCAGCCTTCCTTTACGGCCTCCCAGACCCCGTTCCTGCGTCGCATCGACGCGCTCCCGCTATAGTGGAGCGAGCCGCGAGCGCTTGCAGGGTCTTTTAGTACGGATGCCAGAACAGGCATTCCCCGGCAGCCAACGCCCGTAAACTACCGACCGCTCATCGCTTTAGGAATGCTGCATGTCCACCCCCACAGTTCGCGAACAATTCCTTGTCATCAGTGCCCTTGGCGCCAACCCCATGGAGCTGACTAACGTCCTGTGCCGCGCCAGCCATGAAAATCGCTGCGCCGTGGTTACTTCGCGCCTGACCCGCCACGGCGAGTGCAGTGCGCTGATCCTCGAGATCTCCGGCAGCTGGGACGCTCTCGCTCGCCTGGAAGGCAGCCTGCCGGGCCTGGCCAAAAAACACGCCTTTACCGCCAATGTGGTGCGCAGCGCGCCGCTGGAAAATCGTCCGCAGGCACTGCCATACGTGGCTTACGTCAGTTCGGCGTATCGCCCGGACATTATCAATGAGCTGTGCCAGTTCTTCATGGATCACAATGTCGAGCTGGAAAACCTGACCTGCGACACCTATCAGGCACCACAGACCGGCGGCACCATGCTTAACGCCACGTTCACCGTGACCCTGCCGGCCGGCACCCAGATCAGTTGGCTGCGCGACCAGTTCCTCGACTTCTCCGACGCGATGAACCTGGACGCACTGATCGAGCCTTGGCGCCCACAGAACCCAATGTAAGGAAGCTTTCATGGCCGTTGTCATCGACCAACCGGTTGCCGATTTCGAAGCACCTGCAACCAGCGGGCAGACTGTCCGCCTGTCCGCCCTGAAGGGCAAGCAAGTGGTGATCTACTTCTACCCGAAGGACAGCACGCCGGGCTGCACGACTCAAGGCCAGGGCTTTCGTGATCAACATGAAGCGTTCAAGGCTGCCAACACGGAAGTCTTCGGCATTTCGCGCGACAGCCTGAAGTCCCACGAGAACTTCAAGGGCAAGCAGGCCTTTCCGTTCGAGTTGATCAGCGACAAGGACGAGGCTGTCTGCCAGCTGTTCGACGTGATCAAACTGAAGAAGCTGTACGGCAAGGAATACCTGGGCGTTGATCGCAGCACGTTCCTGATTGATAAGGACGGTGTGCTGCGTCAGGAATGGCGTGGTGTGAAAGTGCCGGGGCATGTGGATGCGGTGTTGGCTGCTGCTCAGGAACTGAACAAGGCCTGATGGTTTTGCGTCGCCCTCATTGACGCCTTCGCGAGCAAGCTCGCTCCCACATTGAACTTGTGAACGCCACAGATCCAATGTGGGAGCGAGCCTGCTCGCGAATAGCCTTTCTACAAAATCTGGATCAATCGCTACAACAGCGGCGCCACCGCCGGCTCCTTGCGCGGCCACGCATCCAGCACCGCCTTGAACAGCGTTGCCAGCGGGATCGCAAAGAACACCCCCCAGAATCCCCACAACCCGCCAAACAACAGCACCGCGCAGATAATTGCCACCGGATGCAGGTTGACCGCTTCCGAGAACAGCAACGGCACCAGCACGTTGCCATCCAGTGTCTGGATGATCCCGTAGACCGCCATCAAATAGATGAACTGATCGCTCCAGCCCCACTGGAACAGCGCGATCAACAGCACGGGCACGGTCACCACCACCGCACCAACGTACGGCACTACCACCGACACACCGACCAGTAACGCCAGCAGTGCCGCGTAGTTGAGACCGAGCGCCACGAAAGCGATGTAAGTCACGCCGCCACAGATCACGATCTCGATGACCTTGCCGCGAATGTAATTGGCAATCTGCCGGTTCATTTCCTGCGCAACCCGGGTGATCAACGCACGTTCACGCGGCAAGTAGCCACGCACCCATTCGCCGATCATGGCCCGGTCTTTGAGGAAGAAGAACACCAGAATCGGCACCAGTACCAGATAGATCATGATGTTCACCAGCAGCGGCAGACTCGACAATGAGAATGTCAGTGCCCATTGGCCGAACTTGCCGATCTCGCCCCGTGCCGCTTCGATCGCCTGCAAAACCTGCTCGTCGGACACCAGATGCGGATAACGTTCCGGCAGCAATAACAGCAGCGATTGCCACTTGGCGAGCATGCCCGGCAACTCATTGAACAGCGTGATCAACTGATGCCAAAGCAACGGCACGACCACGACGATGAACACCATCAGTACGCCCATGAACAGCGCAAACACCAGACCAACCGCCACACCACCCGGCACGCGCAGGCGCTCCAGCGTTACCACCAGGCCTTGCATCAGATACGCCAACACCATCCCCGCTAACACTGGCGCGAGCATGCCGCCGAGGGTCAGCACGGCCGTAAAGGCGAGAAACAGCAGCACTGCCAGCACCACGGCTTCTTCATCGGAGAAGTAGCGCTGAATCCAGTCGCGTAACACTTTGAACATCAATAATCCTTAGGTCTTTTACGCTGTCGGTTTCAGGCCTTTTTCAACCAGTAACGGTAAACGCCTGCTTCGTCTTCTTCACGCAGCAGCGTATGACCGGCCAATCTGGCAAAGGTGCGAAAGTCGCGCTGCGAGCCAGCATCCGTGGCGATCACCTTGAGGACGGCGCCACTTTGGAGTTTGTTGAGTTCCATTTTTGCCTTGAGCAACGGCAACGGACAATTCAGGCCACTGGCGTCCAGTTCCACGTCATGGGCTACAGCGTCAGTCATTGCGTCACTCCGGTTCGGGTCGTCGAGCTGCCTAGAATATCTGGTCGCAGCTCCGGTGTCCGGCTACAGTAAGGTCTTTGTCTTCTAAGGCTTTGTGCATGACTTTTCTGCGCCCTACCCTGCTGACGCTCGCTTGCCTGCTCGCCTCACCAGGCTTTGCCGACGATCTGCCGTCACTCGGCGACGCCAGTTCTGCCATTGTCTCGCCGCAACAGGAATATCAGCTCGGCCGCGCCTGGCTGGCGATGTTGCGCAGCCAGGTTTCACAGCTCAACGATCCACAGCTCAAGGACTACGTCGAATCCAGCGTCTACAAGCTGGTGGAGACCAGCCAGGTCACTGACCGGCGTCTTGAGTTCATTCTGATCAACAGCCCACAGCTCAACGCCTTCGCAGCGCCGGGCGGTGTGGTCGGGGTCAACGGCGGTCTGTTCCTCAATGCGCAGACCGAGGGCGAATACGCTTCGGTACTGGCGCACGAACTGGCGCACTTGTCGCAACGCCACTTTGCGCGCGGCGTCGAAGCTTCGCAGCGGATGCAGGTGCCGATGATGGCCGCGCTGCTGGCGGGCATCGTCATTGCGGCGGCCGGTGGCGGTGACGCTGGCATCGCAACAATTGCCGGTACACAGGCAGCGGCGATTCAATCGCAACGCACCTTTTCCCGCCAGAACGAACAGGAAGCCGACCGCATCGGCATCCTCAATCTGGAAAAGGCCGGGTATGACCCGCGCTCGATGCCGACCATGTTCGAACGCCTGATGCGTCAATACCGTTTCGACGCCAAGCCCCCGGAATTCCTGCTGACTCACCCGGTCACCGAATCGCGTATCGCCGACACCCGCAACCGCGCTGAACAGGCCAAGCCTGGCGGTATCGAAGACTCCAAGCGCTATCAGTTGATCCGCGCACGCGTGCAACTGATCTACGAAGAAACCCCGGGCCTGGGCGCCAAGCGTTTCCGTGCGCAACTGGACGAAAACCCGAAAAACGACGTGGCGCGCTACGGTCTGGCGATTGCACAGATCAAGGGCGGCCAATTGAATGAGGCGCGTGAGAACCTCAAGCAATTGCTGGCAACGTCACCAAACGAAATCATCTACAACCTTGCTCAGGTCGATCTGGACATCACCAACAATCGCCTGCCGGATGCGCAATCGCGGGTTGACCGGATGCTCACGCAGTATCCGGGCAACTATCCGTTGAATCAGGTTCGTGTGGATCTGCTGCTCAAACAGAATCGCGCACCTGATGCCGAGAAAGCACTGGAAGCATTGCTCAAGTCACGTCCGGATGATCCGGATGTCTGGTATCAGGTCGCCGAAACCCGTGGCTTGTCCGGCAACATCATTGGCCTGCATCAGGCGCGTGCCGAATACTTCGCACTGGTCGGCGATTACCGTCAGGCGATCCAGCAGTTGGACTTTGCCAAGCGCAAGGCTGGCAGCAACTTCCCGCTGTCGTCACGCATCGATGCTCGCCAGCGTGAGCTGATGGAGCAGGAGCGCATGATCAAGGACATGATGGGCTGATCGTTACCTGCCGGGACAAAAGCTTCAGGCATAAAAAAACCGCCTCTTTCGAGGCGGTTTCTTTTTTACCCTACCGCTGGATTATTCAGCCAGCTTGAAGGTGATGAAGCTGGCGCGACCTTGACGCAGAACGCGCATCGACACCGAACGGTTCTTCGGCAGCGCTTTTGCGATCTCGCCGAACTCCTTGCTGGAGCCGATGGCCTGGTTGTTCAGGTGCGTAATCACGTCACCTGGTTGCAGACCGATCAACGCTGCAGGACCGTCCTGCACTTCCTTGATCACCACACCACCTTTGAGGTCGTAGGTTTTCTTCTGCTCGGCAGTCAGTTCGCCTACCGAAACACCGAGGCGGTTACTGGTGCTTTCAGTGCCGGACTTCGGCAGCGCATCCAGCTCTTTGTCTTCGTCCGGGATCGCGCCGACGGTCAGCTCGACGTTCTTGCGCTTGCCTTCACGAATCACTTCCAGATTGGCTTTCGCACCAGCCTTCAATGCGCCAACCAGATGTGGCAGGTCAGCAGACATGACGATCGGCTGACCGTTCATGCTCAGGATCACGTCGCCGACTTGCAGGCCGCCCTTGGCTGCAGGGCCGTCATCCTGAATCTGGGCAACCAGCGCGCCGGCCGGTTTATCCAGACCGAACGACTCGGCCAGATCCTTGTTCACTTCCTGGATGACTACGCCCAGCCAGCCACGGCTCACCTTGCCACCGCTCTTCAACTGGTTGGAGACGTCCATCGCCACGTCGATAGGAATCGCGAACGATACGCCCATGAAGCCACCGGAACGGGTGTAGATCTGCGAGTTGATCCCGACCACTTCACCGTTCAGGTTGAACAGCGGACCACCGGAGTTACCCGGGTTGATCGGCACGTCGGTCTGAATGAACGGCACGTAGTTTTCGTTCGGCAGACTACGGCCGACGGCGCTGACGATGCCTTGGGTCACGGTGTGATCAAAGCCGAACGGCGAACCGATCGCGACAACCCACTGACCGGCTTTCAGGTCCTGGGATTTACCGAGTTTGAGCACGGGCAGGTCTTTGCCTTCGATTTTCAGCAAGGCCACGTCGGAACGCGGGTCGGTGCCGATCAGTTTGGCTTTCATTTCGCTGCGATCAGCCAGACGCACGAGGATCTCGTCAGCATCAGCGATCACATGGTTGTTAGTCAGGATGTAGCCATCTGGAGAGATGATGAAGCCCGAGCCCAGCGACTGCGCTTCACGCTGACGACCACCACCGCCCGGCGAACGCTGCTGAGGCGGCATGCCACGTTCGAAGAACTCGCGCAGCATCGGCGGCAGACCTTCCAGATCAGGCATCTGCTGGTTCACTTTACGGTCCGGCAGCTTCTGCGTGGTACTGATGTTCACCACGGCTGGCGAAGCTTGTTCGACCAATTGGGTGAAGTCAGGCAGATCGGCCGCTTGCGCAGCAGGCACCGCCTGACCGAGCAACAGCACAGTGGCGAAAATGGAAAGACAGGATTTCAAACTTGGTATCGACATACAGCTCCCGTTACGACGAGCAGGGTTAAGCGATATGGAGCAAGGAACACCGGAAACCACCGACCGGCATTTTTGTTCCGGCAACAACAAACAAGGCCAGAGCCGTGAGGCTCTGACCTATAAAAAATTTTCAGGGTATTTGCAAATGAAAATGCTCAGCAAACATTTCATCTACGTCCCGACGAAGAAGTGGTAATGACTGAAATCAGCTCACTGCTTGCTGGTTGCAGCGCCATCAGTGTTACGCATCGACAGAGCAATTCGTTCGGCGGTGCCAATCGGAATTTCGCCGACCACTGTCACCATCATTTCGCCTTCTGGCGTGGTCAGGCGCCGGGAAACGGCAACGGTCGGGCCCAGTTGAGTCCGCGTGTCAGTGACGGTTGCGCCGTTCAATGGCTCAAGGAAAACCGAAAAACGCGCCAGACCGTCGTCATACAGCAAGCTGTTGACCTGAGTCCTGGTTTCCGGATCTTTGTGCGAAGTGCTGCTAGTCAGTTCGAAACCTGGCGGCAGCCAGTCCGAATGCCATACCTGAGCAGCCTTGACGGCCGAAGCCTTGTCGCTGTCGAGCGAAATCGCTTTACAGTCGGCGTCGGCCTGCAAGTCTTTGTCCGAAGGGACTTCATCAGTATCAAGACTGGTGAACTGGAAGCGTTCGAGCAGCTGACCTTTGTCGTTCAGCAACAACGACTTCAACGGCAAGCCGGTTTTCTTGTCCAGATGCAATTCAAAGCCGTAACGATGCTGATCGCGAGGCGTCAGCGATACAATCACCGCGTCTCGCCCAGCCACACGCGATTTGCCGATAACGGCAAGGTCATACCAGTTTTTCAGCTTTTGCGGATCGAGAGGACGAGCGGCTGAGTTGGGAGAATCTCCCAGCCCGGCAATCAGGGTGCCGCTGACGCATTGAGTGTGTCCATCAATGCGCACGACTTCCTGCGCCGAGCCGTCGAGCTGGAGTAAACGCTCGCGGACCTGGCCATTCTGGACGCGATGCCAGATGTTATGGGTAGAAAAGCTACCGTTACGCTCGTATACGAATGTGCCGTGAAAGCTTTGCTGCTGCTCGGCCTGGCCCAGACGGGTCAACCAGTCCTGGGCCTCATCAGCATGGGCTGGAACAATGAACCAGCCACTGAGCAGAAGCGAAAGTAGAGGTATGGCGCGCATGATCCTCCTTAACGGTTTTCCAGACTTGCTGCACGTGCGTATGGCAGTGCGCTTTCAGTGCCTTTCAGTGCAGCCTGTTGAGCGTGCTGGCGCAGATAACCTGGCAGACGCTGATCATGCCAGCCTGGTTGACCTTGCAATACGCCGTTGGCCATAGGGCCAGTGGCTTCCGAACTCTCACTATAGCCTGCCAGAACAGCCGGACCTTTGACCTGAGGGGTCGCCAGGGTTGGCTGATTGGACTGCTGAGCCAGCTCGACACCAGCGATTTCGTCCTGATTGTACAGGCGAACACCGGCCAGAACGGCAACAGTCACCGAGGCCGCAACAGCCAGACGGCCGAGGTTGCGCCATGGGCTGCGGGATACTTTGGCCGGAGCCGTTTCGTCTTCCAGTGCAGCAGACACTGCCGCAGCGATATCCAGACGTGGAAGCAGCAGATCCTTGTGCATGGCTGCCCGAGCGATCTGGTAACGAGCCCAGGTCTCACGGGTATCAACATCGTCCAGTGCATTGAGCACTCGACGCAATTCCAGTTCGTCCGCTTCGTTATCCATCACTGCGGACAGCGATTCCTGCAGGGCTTCACGACTCATGGCGTTCCTCTCTTGGCTGTCGCCGCTGTCTCAGTTTTCCTGCAACAACGGCTGCAGGGCTTTATCGATGGCCTCCCGGGCGCGGAAAATCCGGGAGCGCACGGTACCCACCGGACATTGCATGACGCTCGCAATGTCCTCGTAACTCAGACCATCGAATTCACGTAAAGTTAAAGCCGTACGCAAATCCTCTGGCAGTTGCTGAATGGTTCGATGGACGGTGCCTTCGATCTCATCCCGCAGCAGTGCACGTTCTGGGGACTCGAGATCCTTGAGGCCATGATCGCCATCGTAGAACTCTGCATCTTCGGAACTTACATCGCTATCCGGCGGCCGGCGGCCGCGTGAAACCAGGTAATTCTTCGCCGTGTTAATGGCAATACGGTACAGCCACGTATAAAACGCACTGTCGCCGCGAAAGTTTCCAAGTGCTCGATACGCCTTGATAAAGGCTTCCTGAGCCACGTCCTGGGCTTCATGGGTGTCGTGCACAAAACGCACGATCAACCCGAGAATCTTGTGCTGATACTTCAGCACCAACAGATCGAAAGCTCGCTTGTCGCCGCGTTGAACGCGCTCGACCAGCTGCTGATCCTCTTCCTGGGTTAGCATGAACACTCCTCGATAAGCCCGAAGGAGACTTGCATAACTAAACGACCAGACTTGCAAACATAGACTCGGGCTTTTCGCAAAAGTTCTCCCCCTCCAGGCAAGTTTCCTGCGGGCTCTGATTTGGCACGCACGAAAAACGCAGCTCGGGATAAACCGGCTGCGCGAATAATCTTGTTATCGGTTTCGCCGGGCAGGAATCCAATCGCAGATTCCGCACTGAAGCCGACACGTCCCTTGTTTCTGGCACCGACTATTGATCTTGGGCCTTTGGCAAAAGTTCCAATTATTTATAGCCGCACCGCCCAGACATTGGGCAACCCTGAGCAGAAAAATCCTGTTTCAGCGCCGATACAGTCGTGTTCTCCCCAAAAGGGTGAAAAAAACTTCCGACGAAGCACCCGGTTTTTTCCGTCACAGTAGTTTCACAATGCCATATCGGCTCGGCTATTGTGCCGTCCCCCCCCTCTATATACTAGTGGGCTGTGTGGCTGTCTTGACTCGCCGATCCAGCTGTCTTGCGCCACCCCCGACCCGGGTCGCTTTGAGCGGAATCCTGTAATGAGCCAACAATTCCAACACGATGTTCTGGTCATAGGCAGCGGTGCTGCCGGTTTGAGTCTCGCGCTGACCCTGCCGGGTCATTTGCGCATTGCCGTATTGAGCAAAGGCGATCTCGCCAACGGTTCAACTTTCTGGGCCCAGGGTGGCGTCGCCGCCGTGCTCGATGACACTGATACTGTCGAATCCCATGTAGACGACACCCTGAACGCCGGTGGCGGTCTGTGCCATGAAGACGCCGTGCGTTTCACCGTGGAGCACAGCCGCGAAGCCATCCAGTGGCTGATCGATCAAGGCGTGCCCTTCACCCGCGACGATCAATCCGGCACTGAAGATGGCGGATTCGAGTTCCATCTGACCCGCGAAGGCGGTCACAGCCACCGTCGCATCATCCATGCGGCCGATGCTACCGGTGCCGCAATCTTCAAAACTTTGCTGACTCAGGCCAAAGAGCGTTCGAATATCGAACTGCTGGAGCAGCGGGTTGCCGTTGATCTGATTACCGAACGCCGTTTAGGCATGGAAGGCGAGCGCTGCCTCGGCGCCTACGTACTCAACCGCAAAACCGGCGAAGTCGACACCTACGGCGCACGCTTCGTGATTCTGGCTTCGGGCGGCGCAGCCAAGGTCTATCTCTATACCAGCAATCCCGACGGCGCCTGCGGTGATGGCATCGCCATGGCCTGGCGCTCCGGCTGTCGGGTGGCGAACCTGGAATTCAACCAGTTCCACCCGACCTGCCTGTACCACCCACAAGCGAAAAGCTTCCTTATTACTGAAGCTCTGCGCGGTGAAGGCGCACACCTGAAGCTGCCGAACGGCGAACGCTTCATGTATCGCTTCGACAAGCGCGCCGAACTGGCACCGCGCGACATCGTCGCCCGGGCCATCGATCATGAAATGAAGCGTCTGGGTGTCGACTGCGTCTATCTCGACATCAGCCACAAGCCCGAAGATTTCATCAAGACTCACTTCCCCACTGTTTATGAGCGCTGCCTCGGTTTTGGCATCGACATCACCAAACAACCAATTCCGGTCGTACCCGCCGCGCACTACACCTGCGGTGGCGTGATGGTCGATCAACAAGGCCGCACCGACGTGCCGGGCTTGTACGCGATTGGCGAAACCAGCTTCACCGGCCTGCATGGCGCTAACCGCATGGCTAGCAACTCGCTGCTGGAATGTTTCGTCTATGCCCGCTCGGCCGCGGCGGACATTCTCGCGCAGCTGGACGATATCGCCGCGCCAAGCGCCCTCCCCGCGTGGGACGCCAGCCAGGTGACCGATTCCGACGAAGACGTGATCATCGCGCACAACTGGGATGAATTGCGCCGGTTCATGTGGGACTACGTCGGCATCGTGCGCACTAACAAGCGCCTGCAACGGGCGCAACACCGCGTGCGACTGCTGCTGGACGAGATCGACGAGTTCTACAGCAACTATAAAGTCAGCCGCGATCTGATCGAGTTGCGCAATCTGGCACAAGTGGCCGAACTGATGATCTGTTCAGCCATGGAGCGCAAGGAAAGTCGCGGCCTGCATTACACCCTCGACTACCCGGACATGCTGCCCGAAGCACTCGACACTATTCTGGTGCCACCCACCTACGCCGGCTGAACTTGAGCCGTACTCGCAGGCGTCGGTGCAGATCCGCCGCCTGCGAGTCCCATGGCACGCAGATCGATCTGACCCGCCATTCGCCGCGCAAGCGAAAACGCAGCACCACGATCAAGGGCAGCGCGAGGCTGTCCGGGCGCAGCTGCGCCGCTTGCCAACCATCAGCCTGATTCCACACCTGCCAACCATCGGCATCCCGACGCAATCCACGAAACGCCTTGGGATTATTCAGCAGAATCTGCCGAGGCAACACCCAAACGCCATGCAGCAGGCAGATTAAAGCCCCGAGCAGACTGGCCCAGAGTGGAATCGAAAGCAGAAACAAAGCACCCAGTGCGAACGCCTGGGCCAACAGATACGCCGCCAGCAACTGCCGTGAGGCATGCCAGCGGCATTCGAACGTATTACTTGGGCTGGACACGATCCAGGATCATGCGAACCATGCGCTGCAGTTCCGGATCTTCAGACTCGCTGCGCTCCATGAACCAGCCGAACATGTCCTGATCCTCGCACGTCAGCAGACGCACATACAGATCGCGATCCACCTGGTTCAACGTCGCGTAAACCTCCTGCACGAATGGCACCAGCAACACGTCAAGCTCAAGCATGCCGCGACGGCTGTGCCAAAAGAGGCGATTCAGTTCAACTTGTTCGACCATGGAGCCCTCCTCAAATTTGGCGGCAAGTATACAGCCCCGAGACGGCTCGCACAGTCGGCTTTGGTCGGGCACCACCGATCCTTTATCAACTACCCATTTCACCGATGCGCCCTTATGATGTGCCCCAGTCTATTTACCCTGCGATGACCCATGGCCGATTCTGCTTTTTTCTGCACCCTGTCTCATGAAGGCGTTCTCGCGGTTCGCGGCGCGGATGCCGGAAAATTCCTGCAAGGCCAGTTGACCTGCAACCTCAATTACCTGAGCGACAGCCGCGCCAGCCTCGGCGCCCGCTGCACACAGAAGGGCCGGATGCAGTCGAGCTTCCGCATTCTGCTCGAAGGTGACGGCGTGGTCCTGGCGATGGCCAGCGAGCTGCTCGAGCCGCAACTGGCGGATCTGAAAAAGTACGCGGTGTTCTCCAAATCGAAACTGACCGACGAAAGTGCCGCTTGGGTGCGTTTCGGCCTGAGGTCGGGCGACGCCGCACTGAGCAGCCTCGGCCTGAATTTGCCAGACGAAACCGACAGCGTCGTGCGTAACGAAGGCCTGATCGCGATTCGCGTCTCGCCCGATCGCGCCGAACTCTGGGCACCGGTCGATCAGGCTGACGCGATCAAAGCCAAATTGTCCGCCGCCCTGCCTGAAACCGAGCTGAATCAATGGTTGCTGGGTCAAATCCGCGCCGGTATCGGCCAGGTCATGCCGAGCACCCGCGAGCTGTTCATCCCGCAGATGCTCAATCTGCAAGCCGTCGGCGGTGTGAGTTTCAAGAAAGGCTGTTACACCGGCCAGGAAATCGTTGCGCGCATGCAGTATCTGGGCAAACTCAAGCGTCGTTTGTATCGCTTGAGCCTGGACGCTGCTGATTTGCCGGAACCTGGCACACAACTGTTTGCGCCGAGCCACAACAGCTCCATCGGCGAAGTGGTGATGGCCGCCAAGGCCGGGCAAAACATTGAACTCCTGGCGGTGCTGCAGGCCGAAGCTGCCGAAGCCGGTGATTTGCATCTGGGCACCCTCGAAGGTCCCGCGCTGCATCTGCTCGACCTGCCTTACGAACTGGATCGCGACCGCGAAATCCAGCGCTGATCGCAGCATTTGTTGCTACACCCTAGAGAGTTTAAATGAGCGAACTGGCGGAAAAAGTCCAACAGGATTTGGTTGAGGCCATCGATAACGATGACCTGGTTCTGCCCACGTTGCCGGAAGTGGCCCTGCAGATTCGCAAGGCCGCTGAAGACCCGGAGATCAGCGTCAGCGACCTGAGCAAAGTGATCGGCCGTGATACCGCGCTGTCGGCGCGCCTGATCAAAGTGGTCAACAGCCCGCTGCTGCGCGCCGCGCAGGAAGTCACCGACCTGCACACTGCCATCACCCGGCTGGGCATCAACTACAGCAGCAACCTGGCGATCGGCCTGGTGATGGAGCAGATCTTCCACGCCCGCTCCGAAGTGGTCGAACAGAAGATGCGCGAGGTCTGGCGCAAGAGCCTGGAAATTGCCGGGGTCAGTTACGCCCTGTGCCGCCGCTACACGCAGCTCAAACCCGATCAGGCTGCCCTCGGCGGGCTGGTGCATCAGATCGGCGTGCTGCCGATTCTGACCTACGCCGAAGACCACTACGAACTGCTGTCGGACCCGGTCAGCCTCAACCACGTGATCGATCATATACACCCGATTCTGGGCGACAAGCTGCTGCGGGTCTGGGAGTTCCCCGAGCGACTGGTAGAGTTGCCGGGGCGCTATCAGGACTTCAAACGCGACTCGACGGCCATTGATTACGTCGATCTGGTGCAGGTGGCGAGCCTGTATTGCCACAAGGACACTGATCATCCGTTTGCGCGGATTGATCCAATGACAGTTCCGGCGTTCCGGAAGCTTGGGATCGATCAGGAGAACAAAGCGCTGTGTGACGATCTGGAAGAATCGCGGACGATGTTTTACTGATTCGAGACCGAGGCGCGCCCTTCGCGAGCAAGCTCGCTCCCACAACGAAATGCATTCCCCTGTGGGAGCACAGCTGATTCACACATTGAAATGCATGCCCCCTGTGGGAGCGAGCCTGCTCGCGAAGGGGCCAGCAAAACCACCACAATCACCCGGCAATAAAACTGACCCGCACCTTCAACCCCGCCTGCTCGCCATCGTGCAAAGTTATCTGGGCCAGATGCGCCCGGCAGATCTCGCCGACAATCGCCAGCCCCAACCCTGAACCTGCCACCTGTTGATTGCGCCGGTAGAACCGCTCGAACACCCGATCGCGCTCTTCCAGCGGAATGCCCGGGCCGTCATCTTCCACTTCAAGTATTGCCGGCGCGGTTACCCGCAAAATCACGTTGCCGCCCGGTGGCGTATGCGCCAAAGCGTTGTCCACCAGATTGCTCAGCAACTCATTGAGCAACGTCGGCTCACCGCGCAGCCAGACGGGTTCATCCGCTTCGAGCGCCAGCGCCACCCCGCGCTTGTGCGCCAGTGGCGCCATGGCCATGCCCAGCTCCCGGGCCAACTGGCTCAGATCGAGCAACTGCGCACCGCCCTCGGCGATCGCCCGGGCACCGTTTTCGACACGCGCCAGCGACAGCAACTGATTGGCCAGATGGGTCAGGCGATCAGTGCTTTGCGCCGAGGATTCCAAGGTTGTGCGCCACGTCTCGGGTTCGTTCGAGCGCAGGCCCAATTCAAGCCGCGCTTTCAGTGCTGCCAATGGCGTGCGCAACTCATGCGCCGCATCGGCAATGAATTGCGCCTGCCGTTCAAACTGACCACGCAGGCGTTCGGTGAAATGGTTGAGTCCACGAACCAACGGCCACAGCTCATGCTGCACTTCAACCAATGGCAGCGGGCGCAAGTCGTCGGGCTGTCGCTCTTCCACCGCTGTGCGCAAACGCTCCAATGGGCGCAAAGCTGCACTCACCGCGAACCACACCAGCAGCAACGCTCCGATCGCCAACATACCCAGGCGCAGCAAAGTATCGGCGGCCAGACTGCGGGCCATGCTCACCCGCGCCTCGTCGGTTTCAGCCACGCGGATTTCCGCCATGCCGTTCATGTTCGGCTCGGTCACCGCTTTCAGCAGGCTGACGACGCGCACGTTCTGGCCGTTGTAGGTCGCATTGTAAAAGCGCGCCAGCGCCGGGTAACTGTCGGTGCGCGGCGTGCCGGGTGGTGGGCCGGGGAGATTTTCGTAGCCGGAAATCAGCTTCTGATGGATGTCGTTGACCTGGTAATAAATCCGCCCGGCGCTGTCGTAAGCAAACGTATCGAGAGCCACGTAAGGCACGTCGGCGCTAAGGCTGCCGTCACGTTGCGACAGACCCGCTGCGATGGTTCGCGCCGAGGCCAACAGCGTGCGGTCGTAGGCAGTGTCGGCGGCCTCGCGACCATTCCAGTACGCGCTCAAGCCACTGGCAAGCATCAACACCACCAGCAGCGACGCGAGGTTCCACAGCAAGCGCCAGCGCAGGCTGCTGGGCTTATGCATCGCGGCTTTCCAGCAGGTAACCGAGACCACGAAAAGTCACGATGGCGACGGGTTGACCATCAAGTTTCTTGCGCAAGCGATGCACGTAGATTTCGATGGCGTCGGGGCTGGCCTCTTCATCAAGACCGAATACTTGCGCGGCCAGTTGCTCCTTGCTCATCACCCGCCCCGGCCGGGCGATCAGCGCTTCCAGCACGGCTTGCTCGCGAGAGGTCAGCGTCAGCAACTCCTCGCCGAGGGTAAAGCGTCGCGTATCGAGGTCGTAGGCGAGTACGCCACAGCGCTGCTGGCGCTCGCCGCCGAGCACACTGCGACGCAATAAGGCTTTGACCCGTGCTTCCAGCTCAGTCAGCTCGAAAGGTTTGGCGAGGTAATCGTCGGCACCGAGATTGAGGCCATGGACGCGATCCTTTACATCACTGCGCGCGGTCAGCATCAGCACCGGCAGATTCTTGCCGCGTGCGCGCAAACGCGCGAGGACTTCAAAACCGTCCATGCGCGGCAGGCCGACGTCGAGGATCGCCACGGCGTATTCCTCGCTGCTCAGCGCCAGGTCGGCAGCGACGCCATCGTGCAACACATCCACGGTCAGACCGGTGCTCTTGAGCGCCTGAGCGACACTTTCGGCCAGTTGCAGATGGTCTTCGACGAGCAGGACACGCATGGATTTTTACCTCGTTCAGGGATGGCCAACGCCACGCTTTGCCGCGGAGTTTACAGCCGCAACCGCCGCTGTGAAGCCCGAAAACCTTGAAAGTCGGCTGAAAGGTTAGCGAAAGGTTAGCTGGTTAAAGTCGGCCCACGGACAGTTCCGACTGCCGTCGCTGATGCCACACAGCGCAAAGAAAAACGCCTCGAAGCGTTTTCGACCAATAAGAACAATAAACGGAGTACACCCGCATGCCGTCCATGCAGCCTCAGGCATTCACGCCTGTTCGCCCTTCCCGTTTCAGCCACACCGCCCTCGCCAGTGCCGCCGCTCTTGCCGGTTTTTCGCCGCTGAGTTTTGCCGACTTCATTGAAGACAGCAGCGCCACCTTCGAAACCCGCAACATGTATTTCAACCGCGACTTTCGCGATGGCACCAGTGCTCAGCAATCCAAGCGTGACGAATGGGCTCAGGGCTTCATGCTCAATCTGCAATCGGGTTACACCGATGGCACCGTCGGGTTCGGTGTCGATGCTTTAGGCATGCTCGGCGTCAAACTCGATTCAAGCCCGGACCGCACCGGCACCGGCCTGCTGCCGACCCACGATGACGGACGCGCGGCAGACGAATACTCGAAAGTCGGCCTGACCGGCAAAGTGAAAATCTCCGCCACCGAACTTAAAATCGGCAGCCTGATTCCTGAACTGCCGATTCTCAAACCAAACGACGGGCGCATCCTGCCGCAGACCTTTGAAGGTGGCTTGCTCACCTCCAAAGAGATCAAGAACCTGACCTTCACCGGTGGTCGACTGGAGAAAGCCAAGGATCGCGACAGCACCGATTTCGAGGACATCGCCCTCAACAACAAGAACAGCCGTTTTGCCGGCACCGCCGCTGGCAAGCACTTTGATTTTGGCGGCGTCGACTACAAGTTCACCGACAAGATCACCGGCAGTTACCACTTCGCCCAACTCGACGAAGTCTACAACCAGCACTTCTTTGGACTTGTGGCCTCGCGGCCGATGGGCCCCGGCACGTTTGCCACTGACCTGCGTTTTGCCGTCAGCGATGACCAGGGCGCAGCCCGTGGCGGCGAAATCGACAACCGCTCGCTCAACGGTCTGGTCAGCTACGCGCTGAGCGGCCACAAGTTCAGCGCCGGTTATCAGCACATGTCCGGCGACAGCGCCTTCCCGTATGTCGATGGCAGCGATCCGTATCTGGTCAACTTCGTGCAGATCAACGATTTCGCCGGTGCTGAAGAGCGCTCCTGGCAGGCTCGCTATGACTTCGACTTCGCCAAGCTCGGCATTCCTGGCCTGAGTTTCATGAGCCGCTACCTGAGCGGTGACAACATCAAGCTCAAAAACGGTGAAGAAGGCAAAGAGTGGGAGCGCAACACCGAGATCAAATATGTAGTACAAAGCGGCGCTTTGAAGGATGTCGCCGTGCGTTTGCGTAATGCCACTTACCGCTCCAACTACTCGGCTCGCGATGCCGACGAAGTGCGTTTGCTGGTGAGCTACAGCGTTGCCCTTTGGTAAATGCCCGTAAGTGAAAAACACGTCGAATAACAACAATGCCCGTGGAGAATCGAATGAACCTGTCACTGCGTAAAGTTGCACTGGCCGCCAGTTGCATCCTGTTTGCCGGCCAACTGATGGCCGAACCGAAACGTCCGGAATGCATCGCCCCGGCCTCCCCCGGCGGTGGTTTCGACCTGACCTGCAAACTGGTGCAGAGTGCACTGGTCAACCAGAAACTGCTGAGCAAACCGATGCGTGTGACCTACATGCCCGGCGGTGTCGGTGCAGTGGCGTACAACGCCGTGGTCGCGCAACGTCCGGCGGATGCCGGCACGCTGGTGGCGTGGTCGAGTGGTTCTTTGCTCAACCTGGCCCAGGGCAAGTTCGGTCGTTTCGATGAGACCAACGTGCGCTGGTTGGCAGCGGTCGGCACCAGCTACGGCGCCATCGCGGTGAAAAGCGATTCGCCCTACAAGACTCTCGACGATCTCGTTCAGGCACTGAAGAAAGATCCAAGCTCGGTGGTGATCGGTTCCGGCGGCACCGTCGGCAGCCAGGACTGGATGCAAACTGCACTGATCGCCAAGGCTGCCGGGATCAACCCGCGCGACCTGCGTTACGTCGCCCTAGAAGGCGGCGGTGAAATCGCTACCGCTCTGCTCGGCGGTCACATCCAGGTCGGCAGTACTGACATCTCCGACTCCATGCCGCACATCCAGAGCGGCGACATGCGTCTGCTCGCGGTGTTTGCCGACAAGCGTCTTGATGAGCCGGAAATGAAAGACATTCCGACCGCTCGCGAGCAAGGCTACGACATCGTCTGGCCGGTGGTGCGCGGCTTCTACCTCGGGCCAAAAGTCAGCGATGAAGACTACGCCTGGTGGAAAGACTCGTTCGACAAACTGCTGGCCTCCGATGAGTTCGCCAAGCTGCGCGATCAGCGTGAACTGTTCCCGTTCGCCATGACTGGCGTGGAGCTGGACACCTACGTGAAGAAGCAAGTCGCGGACTACAAAGTGCTGGCCAAAGAGTTCGGCCTGATTCAGTGATCGTCTCTGTCTAGCGGCTGCGTTCCCGGTGACGGGGACGCGGCACAGGAGCTCCCATGCTTATTCAACGCATTTTCGCCTCAGTGCTGTTGCTGGTTTGCGCCGGCCTGGCATTGATGGCGTGGCCGTACCAAGCGGCTTTTTCCTACGAACCGGTCGGCCCACGCGCCTTCCCTCTGCTGATGCTTGGCCTGATGGGCGCAGCACTGTTGTACATGGTGTTTCGCCCGGCGCCGATCAAACACAGCGATGACGAGCCGCCACTGGATCGCGAAACCCTGACCAAGATCGCCATTTGCGTCGCACTGCTGCTGGTGTTCGCCGGCCTCTTCGAACCGCTGGGTTTCATCCTCAGCAGCATCCTCATCGGCATTCCGATGGCGCGCCTGTATGGCGGTCGCTGGATGCCGAGCATCGTGGTCACCACGCTGATGGCCATCGGTCTGTACCTGCTGTTCGACCGTGTGATGGACGTTCCGCTGCCCCTTGGCCTGCTCGACGTGCTGGAGAACTGATATGGATACCCTCGGTTATTTGGGTCAAGGCTTCGGCGTCGCGCTGAGCCCGTACAACCTGGTCACGGCCCTGACCGGCACGCTGATCGGCACCGTCGTCGGCCTGCTTCCGGGCCTCGGCCCGATCAACGGCGTGGCCTTGCTCATTCCGATTGCTTTCGCCCTCGGCCTGCCGCCGGAGTCAGCACTGATCCTGCTGGCAGCGGTGTATCTGGGTTGCGAATACGGAGGCCGGATCAGTTCGATCCTGCTGAACATTCCGGGCGAGGCGTCGACCGTGATGACCACCCTCGACGGCTACCCGATGGCCCGCAAAGGTCTGGCCGGTGTGGCGCTGTCGCTGTCGGCATGGAGTTCGTTTATCGGCGCATTTATCGCCACCTGCGGCATGGTGCTGTTCGCGCCGCTGCTGGCGAAATGGGCGATCGCCTTCGGGCCGGCGGAATACTTCGTGTTGATGGTGTTTGCGATTGTCTGCCTCGGCGGTATGGCCGGGGATCGACCTTTGAAAACTTTTATCGCGGCGTTGATCGGCCTGTTCCTGTCGAGCGTCGGCATTGACGCCAACAGCGGCGTTTACCGCTTTACCGGCGACAACATTCACCTGACCGACGGCATCCAATTCGTCGTGCTGGTGCTGGGCCTGTTCTCGGTCAGTGAGATTCTGTTGCTGCTGGAGAAAACCCATCGCGGCCAGGAAGCGGTGAAAGCCACCGGCCGCATGATGTTCAACTTCAAGGAAGCCTCGTCGGTGTTCGTGGTGAACATCCGTTGCGGCCTGCTCGGGTTCATCATGGGCGTGTTGCCGGGTGCCGGCGCGACGCTGGCCAGCGCCGTGGCTTACATGACCGAAAAACGCATCGCCGGTGCCAGTGGCAAATTCGGTCAGGGTGATGCCCGCGGCCTCGCCGCACCGGAAACTGCCATTGGCGCGTCGGCCTGCGGTGCGCTGGTGCCAATGCTGACACTGGGTGTGCCAGGTTCGGGCACTACCGCGGTGATGATCGGCGCCCTGTCGCTGTACAACATCACTCCGGGCCCGCTGCTATTCCAGCAACAACCTGACATCGTCTGGGGCCTGATCGCCTCGTTGTTCATCGCCAACATCATGCTGGTGATCCTCAACATTCCGATGATCCGCATCTTCACCCGCATCCTCGCGGTGCCAAACTGGGCACTGGTGCCGGTGATCGCCATCATCACCGGGATCGGCGTTTATGCGGTGCACGCCACCACCTTCGACCTGTTCCTGATGGTCGGCATCGGTATCTTCGGCTACATCCTGCGCAAGCTCGACTTCCCGTTGTCGCCGGTACTGCTGGGCTTCATCCTCGGCGGTCTGATGGAGCAGAACCTGCGTCGGGCGCTGTCGATTTCCAACGGTGCGCTGGAAATCCTCTGGTCGAGCCCGATCACTTTCGGTGTCTGGGTGCTGACCGCGCTGATGCTGGCCTTCCCGCTGATCCGCATCTGGCGCAAACGTTCGGTCGCGCGTCGCGCCATCGCCGATGTTTGATCGCGCCTCACTGAAATCCTGGTGGGGAACCCCGCTGGTCGGTCTGCTGGGCGGTTACCTCGCCAGCCAGATCGGCTGGCCACTGCCGTGGATGGTCGGCTCGTTGCTGGCGATCATCCTCGTGCGCTGCCTGACCCCGTGGCAACTCACGGAAATCCCTGGCGGCCGCAAGTGCGGCCAGTGGATCGTCGGCATCGGCATCGGCCTGCACTTCACCCCGGTGGTGATGGAGCAGGTGCTCAGTCATTTCGGTTTGATCTTCTTCGGCGCACTGGTCACCAGCCTGTCGGCAGTGGTCGGCGTGTGGTTGATGCGCCGCACCGGCGAGGATCGCGCCACGGCGTTTTTCTCAAGTATGCCCGGCGGTTCCGGGGAGATGGTCAACCTTGGCGCGCGTAATGGCGCGATGCTCAGCCACGTCGCGGCGGGGCAGAGTTTGCGGGTGCTGGTGGTGGTGTTGTGCGTGCCGGCGGCGTTCAAGTATCTGCTGGGCGACGGCAATCCGATTTCTCATGCCGGCAGCGTCGATTGGCGCTGGCTGGCGATTCTGTTTCCGGCGGGCGGTGTGCTCGCCTGGCTCTGGCAGCGTTTGCGCCAACCCAATCCGTGGCTGTTCGGACCGTTGCTGGTGAGTGCGGCGGTGAGCATTGGCTGGGATTTGCACATCGGTTTGCCCAATGGTGGAAGTCAGATTGGCCAGTGGCTGATTGGCAGCGGTTTGGGTTGCCACTTCAACCGGCAGTTCTTCCGGCGTGCGCCTTCATTCATGGGCCGGACGTTGATTGGCACGGCGTTGACCATGTTGATCGCGACATTGGCGGCGTTGGGGCTGAGTGCTTTGACTCATCTGGATTTGCGTTCACTGACGTTGGGCATGATGCCCGGCGGGATTGCCGAAATGAGTCTGACGGCGGAGACGCTGCAATTGTCAGTACCGCTGGTGACGGCGATGCAGGTGATGCGGTTGCTGTTTGTGCTGTTTTTGGCGGAGCCGTTGTTCAAGTATTGGAATCGTAATCCCGAGTAAGTCTGCAAGACCGAGTTGCCTTCTTCGCGAGCAAGCTCGCTCCCACATTGGTCATGTGAAACGCCGCAAAACCAATGTGGGAGCGAGCCTGCTCGCGAAGGGGCCGGCTCAGTCAGCGCATCAAATCGGCGGCAAACGCCACTCGATCGGCGTCTCGCCATTCTGCTCGAGAAACTTGTTGGTCCGGCTGAAATGCCCGCAACCGAGAAACCCGCGATACGCTGACAGCGGCGACGGATGCACCGACGTCAGCACCAGGTGCTTGGTCGCGTCGATCAGCTTCTGCTTGCTCTGCGCATGGGCGCCCCAGAGCATGAACACTAGGTGCGGCTGCCGTTCACTGACCAGTTCAATGATCCGGTCGGTGAAAAACTGCCAGCCCTTGTCCTTGTGCGCATTGGCGTTGGCGCGCTCGACGGTCATGGTCGTGTTGATCATCAACACGCCCTGATCGGCCCAGCTCTGCAGGTAACCGTGATTGGGAATGTCGATGTTCAGGTCGCGCTTTAACTCTTTATAGATGTTGACCAGCGACGGCGGCGCCGGCACGCCCGGTTGCACCGAGAAGCACAGGCCATGGGCCTGGCCTGGGCCGTGATACGGATCCTGGCCGAGGATTACCACCTTCACTTTATCCAGCGGTGTTGAATTCAAGGCATTGAAAATCATCGGCCCCGGCGGATAGATTTCCTTGCCGGCCGCCCGCTCCTGCTGCAGAAACTGGCGCAACTCTGCCATGTAAGGCTGGTCGAATTCTGCACGCAGTGCCTCCTTCCAGCTCGGTTCGAGTTTGATACGGTCGTCAGCAGTCATGGTCATACCCGGCAAAAACAATGGGGCGAACCCTAGGAAAGCCGACCACGCTTGTCAATTGATCTGACGCAGATCCGGCACTTTCCCACACAACGATCATACTGATCGTTCAAATTCCCGATCGAGGTCACGATGAATCTGCACTTCGAAGAACTCACCGGCACCGACGGCGCCCGCATCGGTATCGCCAGCCTGGATGCTGAAAAGTCGCTGAATGCGCTGTCTTTGCCGATGATCAACGCCCTCAGCGACAAGTTGAACGCCTGGGCCAAGGATGCGCAAATCGTCTGCGTGCTGCTGCGCGGTAATGGCGCCAAAGCGTTCTGCGCTGGCGGCGAGGTACGCAGCCTGGTGGAGGCCTGTCGCGCCCATCCCGGCGAAGTACCGCCGCTGGCCGCGCAGTTTTTCAGCGCGGAGTATCGCCTGGATTACAGCCTGCACACCTACCCGAAACCGTTGATCTGCTGGGGCCACGGGTATGTGCTCGGTGGGGGCATGGGCCTGCTGCAAGGGGCGAGTACGCGGATTGTCACACCGAGCAGCCGCTTGGCGATGCCGGAAATCACCATCGGTCTGTATCCGGACGTCGGCGCCAGCTGGTTTCTCGCACGGCTGCCGGGCAGGCTCGGTTTGTTTTTGGGCCTGACCGGCGCGCACATGAACGCTCGTGATGCGATCGATCTGGATCTGGCCGACCGCTTCCTGCTCGACGAACAGCAGCCACAACTGATCGAAGGCCTGCTGCAGCTGAATTGGCAGGAACAGATCGACGTGCAACTCAACAGCCTGCTCAAGGCGTTGCAGCAGGAAGCCGTGGCGCAGATGCCTGAAGCGCAGTGGCTGCCGCGTCGTCAGCAGATTGATGAGTTGCTCGACGTCAGCGACGTCACCTGCGCGTGGAAAGCCATCAGCCTGCAACGCGACAGCAGCGATCCGTTGATCGCCCGGGCAGAGAAAACCATGAGCGAAGGCTCGCCGCTGACCGCGCATCTGGTCTGGGAACAGATCATCCGTGCTCGGCACATGTCACTGGCCGAAGTCTTTCAGATGGAATACACCCTGAGCCTCAATTGCTGCCGGCACCCGGAGTTCAGCGAAGGGGTTCGCGCGCGCCTGATCGACAAGGATCAAAAGCCGCACTGGCACTGGCCGGACATCAACAATGTGCCGGATGCGGTGGTTGAGGCGCACTTTCACAAGGTCTGGGAGGGGCGGCATCCGTTGGCGGATTTGACGCAGTATTAAAATCCGGGCACAAAAAAAGCGGCGCTCAAAGCGCCGCTTTTCATTTGCGGGTGATTACCAGCGGTTGCCACGTCCATTGTGGTCACCGCGCCCGCTGTGTCGATCATAGTTGCCACGACCGCGGTGATCGTTATCCCAACCGCCGCGACGGTGGCCGTCCCAACGCCCGCGATCATTGCCGTGCCAGCGACGACTTTCATAATGACGCGGGGCCGGTTGATAGTAACGCGGCGCCGATTGGTAATAGCGCGGTTGCTGGTAATACCGCGGGGCTGGCTGGTAATAGCGTGGCTGCGCGTAATACCTGCTGCCACCGTTGTAATACGTGCCACCCGTGTTGTAGTAGGCCGGTGCAGGTGAGGTGTAGACCTCTGAGCTGTAATACGAGTCCGCGTAGGAGTACGGGACGCAACCGGCAACGGAAAACATCAACGCAGCAAGCAGAAGAATTCGTCTATACATGGCGGCCTCCTGGACCGCGGGTTGGCCACACCAGCGACGCTGGCAGGCGACAGTCATTTAATCGGTGACTGTCGAAAAATCAGACAGCGTTTTCGGCATCTGGTGCGTTCCTGCAACAAGTTGAAACAAGTGATGTATGAAACCTTGTTCATCCGCAAAAATGCCGTCATTCAGCCGCTGATTAATGGTGCCCACCGTGATATCCGCCGCCGTGATAACCCCGCCCGTAACCGCCGCGATAACCGTAGCCACCGTAGTAATAACGGGCGCCGCCGTAGTAGCGCGGGCCGTAATAACTGCCGTAGGAATAAGGTGAGTAATAGCCGGGATAGTAGTAAGTAGCGGGGTAACCGCCGTAGGGTCCGGCGTAGTAATAACAGCCGGACAGACCCAACCCGAGCACCGCTCCCAGCAGCACTCGTCGCAACGTTTTTTGAATAAGCATGGCGGCCTCCTGAAAGACCTGCGACAGCAGTCGGCACAGACCGGCTGACATCTGTTTTGACTGAAGAAGCCATGCCGAGTGCCAACACACCAAAACCATCGGATCAGCGGCGAACACGCTGCATCACGGTGCAGCCGCGCACCAACACAAAGCACCTCAGCGCCCTCGCCGCCAACCCTAAGCAACCCACGCGCCCGTACCAGAGCGCCTGACGCGACTTGGCACGCCTCTCGCTTTAGCAAACCCGTGCAGGAGTCATCACAGGTTCGCGGCACCACAATTTGCAATGGCTGACTAGGGTTCCGGCTCGCAATCGCGAGTGGCTGGTCCGAGAGTTGGCGACCTCCAGTTGAGGTTACACGGCGGGACAAAAGCCCGGGAGACAAGCCACCGTTCGCGGTGCCGCGTTGCCTTCCTGTCCGTCCTCGATCAACTGGAGAAACCACCATGACCCGACTACGTCTGCCCGCCCTGCTCGCCGCCGCATTCGCCGCGCTCATCAGCAGCCAAGCCCCCGCCGCTCAGAAAGATCACTTCAGCGTGTGCTGGACGATTTACGCCGGCTGGATGCCATGGGAATACGCCGGCAGCCAGGGCATCGTCGACAAATGGGCGAAGAAGTACGGGATCAAGATCGACGTCGTGCAGCTCAATGACTACGTCGAATCGATCAACCAGTACACCGCCGGCCAGTTCGACGGCTGCACCATGACCAACATGGATGCGCTGACCATTCCGGCCGCTGGCGGCGTCGACAGCACCGCGCTGATCGTCAGCGATTTCTCCAACGGCAACGACGGCATTGTCCTCAAGGGCGACGGCAAAAAGGTCACCGACCTCAAGGGCATGGACGTCAATCTGGTCGAACTGTCGGTCTCGCACTACCTGCTGGCTCGCGCACTGGACTCGGTCGATCTGACCGAAAAAGACCTGAAAGTGGTTAACACTTCCGACGCCGATATCTCTGCCGCCTTCAACACCGAACAGGTCAACGCCGTGACCACCTGGAACCCGATGCTCTCGGATATCAAGGCCAAACCGGGTGTGACCGAGGTGTTCAATTCCAGCCAGATTCCCGGCGAGATCATGGACATGATGGTGGTCAACAGCGCCACCCTCAAAGACAACCCGGCGCTGGGCAAAGCGCTGACCGGGGCGTGGTTCGAAGTGGTCGAGCTGATGAACGCCAAGAACGCTGCGAGCAAAGCCGCGCTGGAGCACATGGCCAAGGCCTCAGGCACTGATCTGGCCGGATTCCAAGCGCAACTCGACACCACCAAACTGTTCGCCACACCGAGCGAAGCGCTGAGTTTCGCCACCAGCAAGCAACTGCCGGAAACCATGCGCAAGGTCGCCGAATTCTCCTTCCAGCACGGCTTGCTCGGTGAAGGCGCGAAAGACACCAGCGCGGTCGGCATGGCCTTCGCCAACGGCGTGACCAGTGGCGATACCGGCAACCTCAAGCTGCGTTTCGATCCGACCTACGTGCAGATGGCCGCCGACGCCAAGCTGTAAGCCACGGAGGATTTGGCCATGCGCCTGATCAATCGCCACCCGGATCGCCCCAGTCGCCTGTTGCTGGTGATTCTGCCGTTCGCTCTGTTGCTGTTCGCCTATTTCATGGGCTCGGCCGAGCGCCTGGCGGACAACCCCAACGACAAACTGCTGCCCAGCGCCGTACAGATGAGCGACGCGGTGAAACGTCTGGCCTTGAATGCCGACAGCCGCACCGGTGACTACCTGTTGTGGCAGGACACCGCGTCGAGTCTGCGACGACTGGCCATTGGTCTCGGCATCGCTGCACTGGCCGGGCTGTGCCTGGGCATCGCCGCCGGCACGTTGCCGCTGTTTGGCGCACCACTGTCGCCGCTGTTGACGGTGCTGTCGATGGTGCCGCCGCTGGCGATCCTGCCGATTCTGTTCATCGTCTTCGGTCTGGGCGAGTTGTCGAAAGTCATGCTGATCGTCATCGGCATCACCCCGGCGCTTGCTCGTGATCTGGAACAGCGTGCGCGGGAAATTCCCGTCGAACTGCTGATCAAGGCGCAGACCCTCGGCGCCTCGACCTGGACGCTGATGCTGCGCGTGGTACTGCCGCAGTTACTGCCACGCTTGCTGATCTCGTTGCGGCTGATGCTCGGCTCGGCGTGGCTGTTCCTGATTGCCGCCGAAGCGATTGCCTCCACCGACGGCCTCGGCTACCGGATTTTTCTGGTGCGACGCTATCTGGCGATGGACGTGATTCTGCCGTATGTGGTGTGGATCACCCTCCTCGCCTGGCTGATGGATTGGGGCCTGAAATACCTGACCCGTCGCGCCTTCCCTTGGTACGAGGGGGCGGCCAAATGAGCTTCATCACGGTAAAAAACGTCTGGCAGCAATACGCCGATCAGGTCGTGCTGGAAGGCTTGAACCTGAGCGTCAACGAGGGTGAATTCTGCACTTTGGTCGGCGCGTCCGGTTGCGGTAAATCGACCTTCCTGCGCCTGCTGCTCGGTCAGGAAACGGCGAGTCGCGGCGAGATCCTGCTCGACGGTCAGCCGCTGGCCAGCGAGCCGGATGCCAGCCGTGGCGTGGTGTTCCAGCGCTACTCGGTGTTCCCGCATTTGAGCGTGCTCGACAACGTCGCCCTCGGCCTCGAATTGCCGCGTGCGCCGTTGCTCGGTCGGCTGTTCGGCAGCGCCAAACGCGAGGCGCGCGAACAGGCTGCGGCATTGCTGGACAAAGTCGGCCTCGGCCATGCGCTGGACAAATACCCGGCGCAGTTGTCCGGCGGCATGCAGCAACGTCTGGCGATTGCCCAGGCACTGATCATGAAGCCGCGCGTGTTGCTGCTCGACGAACCGTTCGGCGCGCTCGATCCGGGCATCCGCAAAGACATGCACGCCTTGCTGCTGGAGCTGTGGCGCGAGACCAGACTGACCGTGTTCATGGTCACCCATGACTTATCCGAAGGCTTCAGCCTCGGCACCCGTCTGCTGGTGTTCGACAAGGTGCGCCTCGACCCGCACGCCCCCGGCGCCTATGGCGCACGCATCACCTACGACATCCCTTTGAACAGCGACCGCCGCGCCCAACGCGCCGCCGTCGACGCCCTGCCGTTGCCACTGGCAGGCGCCCTTCGCACCGCTTGAGAGGACTGCTCCGATGAATAAGCCGATGACTGATTCGACCCAACTGTTCCCAACGTTCGCCGAAGAAATGCTCCCCGGCGGCGGCCACCGTTCCTTCGTGCTGAAGCGCGGCCAATTGCTGCGCCTGACCGATCTGCGCGGCGGCGCCAACGTCAGCCTGACCCTGCTCAACGCCAATGAAAAAACCGAACGGCTGAACCTGCCCGACAGCCTCAAATGCCAACATACCGCCAAGCTCACCGCCGGCCATTGCCTGTACTCGGACATGGGCCGAGTACTCGCCGCAATCACCGCCGACACCTGCGGCTGGAGCGACAGCCTCGGCGGCGTGCTCTGCGCCGAAGAAGTCGCGCAGAAGTACGGTCAGGGCCGCTATCAGGAACTGCGCAACGGCTTCTTCCGCAACGGCACCGACAACCTGCTGGTGGAGCTCGGCAAGTGGGGGCTGGGCCTGTCCGATCTGCTGATGACGCTCAATCTGTTCAGCCGCGTGAACGTCGATGAGGCCGGGCGCTTCCATTTCATCGAGGGCAATTCCAAGGCTGGCGATTACATCGAACTGTACGCACCGATGGACACGCTGGTGGTGCTCACCGCGCTGCAACACCCGATGGATCCGGCGCCGGAATACGCGCCAAAACCGCTGAAGCTGAGCTGGATGAACGCCGACGCCAGCGTCGCCGAACACTGCCGCACCTCGCGCCCGGAAAATGAGCGCGGCTTTATCAACACCGACCGTTTGTTCGCCTGAGGATCGCTGCCATGTCAGTTGCTATCGCCACTTCGCAAAACCAACCCGACACAGCGGTGTACCGCGCCACGATCCCGGCCGGTGAACCCTGGCTGATGGAGGTCAAGGCTGGCCAGACCCTGCGCATTCTCGACCTGGAAGGCAATCAGGCCGTCGATACCTTGTTCTACAGCCTCGCCAATCCCAAGGAACGCTACGACGTGCAACGCACCTTGCGTCGACAGAACAGCGTCTACCTGAGCACCGGCAGCGTGCTGTATTCCAACCTCGGCCACGCGATGCTGACCATCGTCGCCGACACTTGCGGACGCCACGACACCCTCGGCGGCGCCTGCGCACAAGAGAGCAACACCGTGCGCTACGCCCTGGAAAAACGCTACATGCACAGCTGCCGCGACAACTACCTGCGCGCCTGCATCCATGACGGGCGACTGGGCAAAGGCGACATCGGGCCGAACATCAATTTCTTCATGAATGTACCGGTCACGGCGGATGGCGGGCTGACGTTCGAAGACGGGATTTCGGCGCCGGGCAAGTACGTTGATTTGCGTGCGGAGATGGATGTCATCGTGCTGATTTCCAACTGTCCGCAACTGAACAACCCGTGCAACGCCTACAACCCGACACCTGCGGAGCTGCTGGTATGGAACTGAATTTAAATCGACTGCGCCGTTGGCTTTTTGCACTGTGCCAGGCGCGTTCCGGGCAGTGCCTGAAATCCCCCAAACACCCCTGATCAAAATGTGGGAGCGAGCTTGCTCGCGAAGGCGTTGCATCAGAAACATCAATGCTGACTGACACATCGCATTCGCGAGCAAGCTCGCTCCCACAGGATCCGAGGTGGTTTGGAATTGGTGGTTTTTTCATCCGGGACGGCCCGGATGTCTGTCGAAAAACGGCGGGACGGCCCGCTTCCCCTTCAGGGGTTATGCCATGTTCGAAAAAGTCCTCATCGCCAACCGTGGCGCCATCGCCTGCCGCATCCTGCGCACCCTCGCTTCACTGCAGGTCAAAGGTGTGGCGGTGTATTCCGAAGCCGACGCCGCCAGCCTGCACATCCTGCACGCCGATGAAGCCCACAGCCTCGGTGAAGGCGCTGCTGCCGGCACTTATCTGGCCGTCGAAAAGATCCTCGCCATTGCCAAACAAAGCGGCGCCACGGCGATCCATCCCGGCTACGGATTTCTCTCGGAAAACGCTGCGTTCGCCGAAGCCTGTGAAGCGCAGAAAATCGCCTTCATCGGCCCGACGCCCGAGCAACTTCGCGTGTTCGGCCTCAAGCACACCGCCCGCGTGCTGGCCAAACAACACGGTGTGCCCATGCTCGAAGGCACCGAACTGCTCGACAGCCTCGACGCCGCGCTGATTGCCGGTGAACAGGTCGGCTACCCGGTGATGCTGAAAAGCACCGCCGGCGGTGGCGGCATCGGCATGCGCGTGTGCCGCAGCGCCAGCGAATTGAGCGAATCCTTTGAGGCAGTCAAACGCCTCGGCCAGAACAATTTCAGCGATGCCGGCGTATTCATCGAGAAGTACATCCAGCGCGCCCGTCATCTGGAAGTTCAGTTGTTCGGCGACGGTCGCGGTGAAGTCATCGCCCTCGGCGTGCGCGACTGCTCGGTGCAGCGGCGCAATCAGAAAGTACTCGAAGAAACCCCGGCGCCGAACCTGCCGGACGGCATGGCCGATGAGCTGTGCGCAGCGGCGATCAAACTGGCGAAAGCGGTGAACTACCGCAGCGCCGGCACCGTGGAGTTCGTCTTTGACAGCGAGGCGCAGCGTTTCTATTTTCTTGAAGTGAACACGCGGTTGCAGGTGGAACACGGCGTCACTGAACAGGTCTGGGGCGTCGATCTGGTGCGCTGGATGGTCGAGTTGGCGGCCGGTGATCTGCCGCCGCTGAGCGAACTCATACGTGGTTTGCAACCCGAAGGCCATGCGATTCAGGCGCGGTTGTATGCAGAAGATCCGGGGCGCGATTTCCAGCCGAGCCCGGGCCTGCTGACGGCAGTGGAGTTTCCGCCAGCCAACGGTATTCAACTGCGCATCGATACCTGGGTTGAGGCTGGCTGCGAGATCCCGCCGTATTTCGATCCGATGATTGCCAAAGTCATTACCTGGGCGCCAACCCGCGAACAGGCGCGTGCCGAGTTGCATCAAGCGCTGGGCGACAGTCTGTTGTACGGCGTGGAAACCAACCGCGATTACCTGCGGCAGATTCTCCTCGATGCTCCATTCGCCAGCGGTGAGCCGTGGACCCGTTGCCTGGAGGGTCTGGTCTATCGCGCCAACACTTTCGAAGTGCTCAGCGCCGGCACGCAAACCAGCGTGCAGGATTATCCCGGTCGCCTCGGTTATTGGGCTGTCGGTGTGCCGCCATCGGGGCCGATGGACAGCCGTGCATTGCGTCTGGGCAATCGCTTGCTCGGCAATGCTGAAAGTGCGGCGGCGCTGGAAATCACCATGAGCGGGCCGTTGCTGCGCTTCAACTGTGAAGCGGTGATCGCGGTGACGGGTGCGCCGATTGGCCTGACGCTTGAGGGTGAAAATGTGCCGATGAACACTGCCCTGCTGATCCCGGCGGGCGCGACGTTGCATCTGGGCAGCATCAGCGGCGCCGGGGCACGCAGTTATCTGTGTCTGCGCGGTGGTTTGCAGGTGCCGGATTATCTGGGCAGCAAAAGCACTTTCACCCTTGGCCAGTTTGGTGGACATGGCGGACGGGCGTTGCGTGCCGGGGATGTATTGCATATCCCTGCGCTGACTGACCGCCGTGCTGGTCAGCAGCTGGCCGAACAGCACATCACCGCGTTGCCGGCGGTGCGGCAGATTCGGGTGATTTACGGCCCGCACGCTGCGCCGGAATATTTCACCGAAAATTACATCGGCACTTTTTTTGAAACCCAGTGGGAAGTGCATTTCAACTCCAGTCGCACCGGTGTCCGGCTGATCGGGCCGAAGCCTGAGTGGGTGCGGGCCGACGGTGGCGAGGCTGGGTTGCATCCGTCGAATATTCATGACAATCCGTATGCGATCGGCGCGGTGGATTTCACCGGCGACATGCCGGTGATCCTCGGCCCGGATGGCCCGAGCCTTGGCGGTTTTGTTTGCCCGGTGACGGTGATCGAGGCGGATTTGTGGCAACTGGGGCAGCTCAAGGCCGGCGATAAAATCCAGTTCATTCCGGTCAATCTCGAAACCGCCCGCAACCTAGCCCTGAAATGGAATCTCCCCTGTGGGAGCGAGCCTGCTCGCGAAGGCGATATTTCAGACACATCAGTATTGAATGACCCAGCGCATTCGCGAGCAGGCTCGCTCCCACAGGGTTTGACGTCGCCTGTAGTTTTGGCGTTGGGTCAGGGGGATGTGCGGCTTGTTGCGCGGGTTTCTGGCGACACTCATTTACTGCTGGAAATCGGCGAGCCTGAACTCAATCTTGTTCTGCGCTTCCGCGCCCATGCCCTCATGCAGGCACTGGAAAGCAAATCCCTGCACGGCGTGATCGACCTCACCCCCGGCATTCGCTCATTGCAAATCCACTACCAGCCGGAGCAGCTGCCACTCGCCGATCTGCTCGGCATCGTCGCCGGCGAATGGGACGCGGTGTGCGCGGCCAACGATCTGCAAGTGCCGTCACGTATTGTGCATTTGCCGCTGTCGTGGGACGACCCGGCCTGCCAGTTGGCCATCGAGAAATACATGACCACCGTGCGCAAGGATGCGCCGTGGTGCCCGAGCAATCTGGAGTTCATCCGCCGCATCAACGACCTGCCGAACCTCGACGAAGTGCAGCGCACGGTATTCGATGCAAGCTATCTGGTGATGGGCCTTGGCGACGTTTACCTCGGTGCGCCGGTGGCCACGCCGCTCGACCCGCGCCATCGCTTGGTGACGACCAAATACAACCCGGCACGCACCTGGACCGCCGAAAACTCGGTAGGCATCGGCGGCGCCTATATGTGCGTGTACGGCATGGAAGGCCCCGGCGGTTATCAGTTTGTCGGACGCACCTTGCAGATGTGGAATCGCTACCGCGAAGTCGCCGCGTTCGACGGCAAACCATGGCTGCTGCGCTTCTTCGATCAGATCCGTTTCTACCCGGTCAGCGCCGACGAGCTGCTGCGCATTCGCCGCGATTTTCCGCTGGGGCGCTTCGATCTCAACATCGAACAGAGCCAGCTCAACCTTGCCGATTATCAGGCGTTTCTCGGTCGCGAAGCCGAAGGCATCAGTGCCTTTCGTGCCCAGCAACAGGGCGCGTTCAACGCCGAGCGCGAACGCTGGATCGCCAGCGGTCAAGCACATTTCGACAGCGAAGAAGCCGTGGCGGAGTCCAGCGAAGACGCGCTGCTAGCCGACGGAGAACACAGCGTCGACAGCCACATTGCCGGCAATCTCTGGCAGGTGCAGGTCGAAGCCGGCAGCCGTGTCGCGGCGGGTGACGTGTTGGTGATTCTCGAGTCGATGAAGATGGAAATCCCGGTACTCGCGCCGCTGGCCGGGGTGGTGCGCGAGATTCGCGTGCAACCCGGTTCAGCGGTGCGCGCCGGACAACGGGTCGTGGTGCTGGAACTCGACTGAAGCCAATTGGATAAGGATCTACTCATGAATCTGCAACTCGATGTTCTGCGCCAGGCCTATCGCAATGGCGACACCACACCACGTCAACTGCTGCCGAAACTGCGCGAGAAAGCCGCCGCGCTGAACCCGGATTATCACCTGTTCATTCATCTGCTCAGCGTCGCAGAACTGGAGCCTTACCTTGCCGCCCTCGACGGTCGCGAGCTCGACAGCCTGCCGCTGTACGGCGTGCCGTTTGCGATCAAGGACAACATCGATCTGGCCGGCATATCGACCACCGCCGCGTGCCCGGACTTTGCTTATGTGCCGGAACGCTCGGCGACCATCGTCGAGCAGTTGATTGCCTTGGGGGCGATTCCGCTGGGCAAGACCAATCTTGATCAATTTGCTACGGGGCTTAACGGCAGCCGCTCGCCTTATGGCGCATGCCCGAACAGCGTGTTGACGGAGTATCCGTCCGGCGGTTCCAGCGCCGGTTCGTCGCTGGCAGTGGCGTTGGGTGTGGCGAGTTTTGCCTTGGGCACCGACACCGCAGGCTCCGGTCGGGTGCCGGCGGCGCTGAACAATCTGGTCGGATTGAAGGCGAGCAAAGGCCTGATTTCCACCGCTGGAGTGCTGCCCGCATGCCGCACGCTGGATTGCGTGACCACGTTTACCGCGACGGCGCGGGAGGCCAGTCAGTTGCTCGCGTTGACCGCCAAACTCGATCCGCGTGATGAGTACAGCCGCCGCAATCCGTCGTGGAATGACGGCTCGGCGTTTGGTGCGCCACGAGCGTTTCGATTCGGCGTGCCGCGCGCGCAGGATCTCGAGTTTTTCGGCTGCGTCGAAGGGCCGCTGTTGTTCGGCGATGCCATCGACCGGCTCAAGGCCTTGGGTGGCGAAGCGGTCGAGCTGGACCTGTCGCCATTCCTTGAAGCCGCGCGTTTGCTTTACGAGGGGCCGTGGGTCGCCGAGCGCTATAGCGTGGCGGGCGAGTTGATGGAACAGAATCCCGAAGCCGTTCTGCCGGTGATTCGCGCCGTGCTGGCCAAGGCGCCGGCGGTGACCGGAGTGCAGACCTTCCGCGCGCAGTATCGGCTGCAAGCCCTGAAAGCGCTGTGCGATCAGGCCCTCGAAGGCCTCGACTGCGTGCTCACACCAACCATCGGCCGCCCGGTGACGCTGGCCGAATTGCATGCAGAACCGGTGCTGCGTAACTCCGAACTGGGTTACTACACCAACTTCATGAACCTGCTCGACTACGCCGCCGTCGCCGTGCCGAGCGCGTTCATGGCCAATGGGTTGCCGTGGGGCGTGACGTTGTTTGGCCGGGCGTTCACCGATCAATATCTGCTGAGCGTGGCTGATGCGCTGCAGCGTCAGCAGGACTCGGCACTGCCCACGCCCGCAAACGTTGCACGCCATGATCGCGCACGCATCGTGGTGTGTGGCGCGCATTTGCAAGGGTTGGCGTTGAACTGGCAACTGACGCAGCGGGGTGGGAGATTGCTGGAGACGACGTTGAGTTCACCGGATTATCAACTGCACGCGCTGGCTGGCGGCCCGCCATTGCGGCCGGGGATGGTGCGGGTCAAGGACGGCGGTGTGGCGATTGCGGTGGAGGTATGGGAATTGCCGAGCAGCGAGTTGGGCTCGTTCCTCACCGGGATTCCGGCGCCGCTCGGGTTGGGTAAGGTGCAACTGGCGGATGGGCGTTGGGAGAGCGGGTTCATCTGCGAGCCGTATGGTCTGGAAGGTGCGCTGGACATCAGCCATTTGGGGGGATGGCGGGCGTATCTTGAGACTCGGAACTGATCCAGAAACCAACCCTCACCCTAGCCCTCTCCCGGAGGGAGAGGGGACTGACCGAGGTGTCGGAAAGGTGGTTGTCATTCGGTGATACCGAGCCGAACACAATTTCTGAAATCACCACAATCTAGCCCCTCTCCGTCCGGAAGAGGGGACTGTCCGGGGTGTCTTTAAGATAGTTGCCATTCGGTGATGCCGAGCCGAAGACAATTTCTGAAATCACCACAATCTAGCCCCTCTCCGTCCGGAGGAGGGGACTGTCCGGGGTGTCTTTAAGATAGTTGCCATTCGGTGATGCCGAGCCGAACACAATTTTTGAAATCACCACAATCTAGCTCCCTCTCCCTCCGGGAGAGGGATGGGGTGAGGGAGCAATCCTGCTGACACACCCTCAACGTCATATCCCCCGCCATTTCAGGCATAAATCCCGCAGTCTTTTCCCGGCCATCCCACTAGAATGCATGCCATCGGGCCACTGCCAACGGATCTGCCATGCCGCTTCGTTCTCCCCTGTACTCGCAACGCTCGCTGGTCCTGACGCTGATCGCCCTGCTCGGCGCCGGTTTCCTCGCCACGTCGTTGCTGAGTTACTACGCCTCCCGCGCGTCGATCCGCGACAACATCGTCAACACCGAGCTGCCGCTGACGTCCGACACGGTCTACTCGGAAATCCAGAAAGATCTCGTCCGGCCAATCCTGATTTCCTCGATGATGTCCCGCGACACCTTCATGCGCGACTGGGTGGTCAACGGCGAGCAGAATCCCGAGCAAATGACCCGCTACCTCGACGAGGTCATGACCCATTACGGCGCCTACACCGCATTCTTCGTCTCCAACGCCAGCCACACCTATTACCACGCCAAAGGCGTGCTCAAGCAGGTCAAGGTCAACGAACCGCGCGACGCCTGGTACTTCCGCGTGCGTGACATGCAGGATCCGTACGAGATCAACGTCGACCCGGATCTGGCCAACAAGGACAACCTGACCTTCTTCATCAACTACAAGGTTTACGACTATCACAATCGTTTCATCGGCGCGGCCGGGGTCGGTCTGACCGTGGATGCGGTGATCAAGCTGATCGACAAGTATCAACAGCGCTATCAACGCAGCGTGTACTTCGTCGACACCTTCGGCCGACTGGTATTGACCGGCGCCGACGGTGGCCCGGAAGGCGCGCACATCGGCCAAAGTCTCGGCGAACTCGAAAGCATGAAAAGTCTGGTCAGCCAGTTACCCAAACCCCACAGCGGCAGCTACGAATATTCCGCCCACGGCCAGGGGCATTTCCTCAACGTGCGGTTTATTCCGGAGCTGAACTGGTACCTGTTCGTCGATAAACGCGAAGACGGCGCGCTGAGTGAAATCCGTCAGTCGCTGTATCTGAATCTGCTGATCTGCCTGCTGGTGACTCTGATCGTTCTGGCGCTGCTCAACCGCGTGATCAAACGCTATCAAAGCAAAATCCAGGCGCAGGCCATTCTCGACAGTCTCACCGAACTGCCCAATCGCCGTGGCTTCGACATTCTCGCCGCACAGGCATTGCACGAAGCGCAACGCGAGCCCAAACCGCTGACGGCGTTGCTGCTCGACCTAGATCACTTCAAAGTATTGAACGACACCTACGGGCACATGGCCGGCGATCAGGTGTTGATCGGTTTTGCCCGTGACTTGCAAAGTTGCCTGCGCCACTCGGACATTGTCTGCCGCTGGGGCGGTGAGGAATTTATCGTGTTGCTGAAGGACACCGACGGCGACACCGGTCAGAAAATTGCCGAGAAGATCCGCCAACACGTCGAACAGCACGAATATGTCTACGACGGCCACCGCCTCCATCTGACGGTGAGCATTGGCGCCACCACCCTGCAACGCGATGACACCTTGCACAGCCTGCTGTCGCGGGCCGATCATGCGATGTACCGGGCCAAACACACCGGCCGCAACCGCACCTGCGTGGAAATGCCTCACTCGACTTATGCCTGATTCCGACGTTAAACCCGACCATTGCCCGGCCTGCGGCGCCCGCAACGACTGCAGCCTCGCCGACCCGCGCACCGCCGACCGCGAATGCTGGTGCTATGGCGTGAGCATCGACCCGGCCGTGCTTGAAGCGCTGCCGCCAGAACTGCGCAACCAATCCTGCCTGTGCCCGCGTTGCGCGCAAGTCGAGGCGCAACTGCAAGCGGCCAAGCGGCCGATCCCGTAACATGCGCGCCCCGCCACTCACTGAAACCTGAACATGCGCGTCGACCGTTTCCTCAGCAACCTGCCCCGCTACAACCGTCAGCAGGTTCGTCTGTTGCTGGTGGAAAAGCGCGTGCGGATTGACGGAAAAGTCGTCAGCGATCCGCACAGCGAAGTGCTGGAATTCAGCCGCGTCGAAGTCGATGACGAAGTGCTACAAGTCGGCAAACCGGCACGCTACTTCATGCTGCACAAGCCGCCGGGCTGTGTCAGCGCCACCCGCGATCCGCAACACCCGACGGTGCTCGACCTGATCGATGAACCGGACAAAGACGACCTGCACATCGCCGGACGCCTGGACTTCAACACCACTGGGCTGATGTTGATCACCAACGACGGCGCATGGTCGCGCCGCCTGACCCAGCCGCAGACCAAACTGCCGAAGGTCTATTACGTCGAGACCGAGCAGGAGATTGGCGCGCAATATGCGAGCACCTTTGCCGAGGGGATCTACTTCGCCTTCGAGAACCTGACCACGCAACCGGCGCAGCTGGAGCTGCTCGGCCCAAGGTCGGCGCGGCTGAGCATCGTCGAGGGTCGCTACCATCAGGTGAAGCGCATGTTTGGTTTCTTCAACAACAAAGTCCTGCGCCTGCACCGCGAATCGATGGGCCTTCTACACCTCGATAACGCGCTAAAACCGGGCGAGTACCGCGCTTTGCGCACCGAAGAGATCCATTTGTTCTAAGCCGGCGACCGCTCAGCAGAAGTTGTCGAACAATTTACCAACGGCACTTGCGCGATCCCGACTCCCCTGCTTGAATCAGGACGTCGGCCAGATTGTGACCGATGAGTCACAACATACATCCAAGAAACTTTTTGCCGGTAGAGAGCCTTCAAGGCTCCGCCTCAGCCGGCAGACTGCCCGCCAATAACAATACCCGTCGACCGCAGTCATGGATCGACATGGGCCAAGCAAATTCCAGGCGTATGCCTACCTGTCACAAAGCTCGTGCAATCTCTATTTGCGCGCATACCCGCTTGCTTGCCAGGAGTCTTATGACATGAGGCCAGAAATCGCTGTGCTGGATATACAGGGTCAGTATCGGGTTTACACGGAGTTCTATCGCGCAGACGCCGCAGAAAAGACCATCATCCTGGTCAACGGCTCGATGGCCACGACTGCGTCGTTTGCACAGACTGTGAAAAACCTGCACCCGCAATTCAACGTGGTCTGCTACGACCAGCCCTACGCGGGCCGGTCAAAAGCCCACAACCGCCACGAGAAACATCTGACGAAGGACGTCGAAGGGCAGATTCTGCTCGAGCTGATCGACCACTTCGCCGCCGAACACGTGCTGTCGTTCTCCTGGGGCGGCGCTGCGACCCTGGTCGCCCTCGCCCACCAGCCACGGCGCATCGAACGGGCGGTGATCAGTTCGTTCTCGCCGGTGATCAACGCGCACATGCTCGACTACCTCGAACGCGGCGTCGACTACCTCGGTCAGCGCGACGGCGACCGCGTCGGCCATCTGGTCAACAGCACCATCGGCAAACACCTGCCGTCACTGTTCAAACGCTTCAACTATCGCCACGTCAGCAGCTTGGCCGAGCACGAATACGGGCAGATGCACTTCCACATCAGCGACGTGCTGCACAGCGATCGGCAGTGCTATCTGAATGCAGCGAAAAAGATCAACGTGCCAGTGCTGTTTCTAAACGGCGAATGGGACGAATACACCGCTGCCGAAGACGCACGCCTGTTCGGCAACCACGTGGCGCAGAGCACGTTCACCACGCTGCAAGCCACCGGGCACTTTCTCGACATGGAACACAAGGCGGCGTGCCGCGATAGCCAGAACGCCTTGCTCGGCTTTCTGAAACCGGCGCAGCAGACCAGCCGAACGCGTTACTCGTTTGTTCAGGATCAACATGCACTGGCAATTTGAAAGAGCGTCGTCGCGAGCGAGGCTGTGGGGTTGAGATTTGGCTTTTCTCACCGCAGTGCTCGCCCGCGACTGACCGTTTTCAGTGATTTAAAGCGTTCATGAGTAAAAGAAAAACTTCAAATCCGTGGCCGAGTCTGGTACAAAGTCAGCCGCTCAGAGCGGGTGTCGTATAATGGCATTACTCCAGCTTCCCAAGCTGATAACGAGGGTTCGATTCCCTTCACCCGCTCCAATCGAATTTTTGTCTCACGTTGTTTTTTGACGGGGGATGCAGGAACAGAAAAAACCGGTCTTGATGGCCGGTTTTTTTGTGGCTGGGATTTGAGGTCGGCCACTGATCCAGCGCAGAACCATCAGGAAACAAACCGTTGATTGCAGATTCGCTTTGACGCTTCGGTCCCTCCAACGTTAAGACGTGTTGTTATGTTTGGTTAATTAAATGCGCGAGCGACACCATTTTAAGTCTTCAACCCACGAAACTAACAGCGCACCATTAGAGAGCACTGACAAGCATATAACTTTACGGCTTCGATCTCACAGCGCAACGGATAAAGAAATAGTCATCCAGTTCAGCCATATTCGCCTGAACGCATAGGGGACCGTATGTCCGCACTATTTTTGCATCCATGCACAAAAAGAGCGCAAATAAAAAATTGTCAAATTTTTCCTGTTTTTTTATTGACATCAGTTTTTTGATTGCCCTACCTTTGTTTTAACAGCAATGCAATTCAACGGCGCCGTGAGTGCCAGAGCAACGCTGATGTTTTTGTTTCATATGCCAAGGACAATCAGGTCACCCATTGATGGCTGACCTAGGCAATTTGCTTTCTCTAAAAGCAAGCATTGAAAGAGGGATCTATGTTCAAAAACATTGAAGACACTGACTACACATCTGAATTTTCAATCAGCGGGCTAAAGTTCGAGGCCAATCAATCGCTGAGTATTCCCTGCGGGGCCAGCTTGTTTAATCACAAACTGATTTCAAGTGCAGGCCCCATGATTTCCGACTTCGTTACGCATGAAGCCAACTTTAATTACTCGACCTATGGCATACATGTCGGACAAGACGATCGATTGACATTCATGGGTGGTGACAGGCGCAGAATTGAAGGTTATTTTGTTGATTGCAGGGAAGATAGCCCAACATTGCATCAAATAGTTCGACTCCGTTTCAACACTAGCCTCAAACGGCATCTTGTCATTCCACGTGGTGTAGCACATACGTTCGATAATCTGGAACGTGTAGTGACAAGGGATGAGCCCGTCTGGTATTCAGACACAAACAACTCCGCTTGGAGTATTGATAATGACTTGGTGTCAGTATCAAGAGACACTCGCCTGGAAGACTTCCCTGTCGTCAGACCCAACAAGTTACGTCTTCCAAACGAAGCTCATACGTTCCTTTCAAAAATGTCTCAATCTTTGCTGGAAAACCCTAAGGCTTACCTTGCAAGATTTGCTGTAAGCATTGCGGGCACTGAGACCTATGTGATGCTCGAACCCAAACAATGGTCAGATGACGAAGGCTATTTAGCTGAACTGGTTTCTAATGTAACCAGCCCTGGCGTTACTGCCAAAAGAAATCGATATGCACTGACGGGGCAGCAATCGTTCACACTTGTACCCAATACCGATTCATGCGTGGCAGATGTACTGATACTGGAAGAGAACGCATCCAGCATTGCACGCCGCTACTGGCATGCACGAACCAGAAAAATCTACACCTTTCTGAATAACGAAGGGTCAGTGATTGAGATAGATTGTATTGACCTGCGCAAGACCTCACCGACCTATGGTAAAGAATATACCTCACAGGTTATTTGTGATCCGCGAATCAGCCTTTGGATTGAACAGGGTATCGCTTACTTTTTCCGCTGTGCGAAAGATATGATTATTCGTTGTGAGCATGAAGTTTTTGTAGACATCAACGAACCTCGAGATGATTTGCCCATGTTTGGACAGGACATGATTCCTTTGCCAAACAACGAGGCCTACCCGGACGTTAGCTTGCCCGTTCTCAAATGCCCCGGTGAAGTGGTTTATAAGATGGCGCAGTTTGAACAGCAACAATTTAATAGAATTTAATTTTGGGTGCGCACGCAATTGCTTTTCAATGCATGAAGGAGATTCAATATGGAAGAAGTTCTCGTAGCAAAAGCAGTTTCCTGGAAAACCGAACTGACCTCAATGATGAGCTCAGCAACCTCTGAGACAGATAAACAGGCCTTGGCTGCATTTCAAAGCGCATTAATGCCTTACCTGGATACCCCCGACTCGCTGCGAACCCTATTAGGAAAAATCCAAATGGCGTCAACGCTTGAAACTCTCACCGCGAGAGCTGAATTTTCAAGTTTGGCGGAGTTTCAATCCACTTTACCAGACACCGTAAAAGTGATCGCCGCGTAACAAAAATATTTACGTGACCGGATAAACAGTCGTGCGCACCTACCTAAACCCCAGCAACTCAAAAATGTATATCTTCGCTTCGGTGGGCGTATTTATTGCGCTCTCCGAAGCAGTTTACGATCTGGTATTCGCGAATCTCGCCTATTCGATAACAGGCACTACCTCAGCTGCTACAACCACCTATGCGGTTGGGTATATTGCAGAACTATTGGTAACACTACTGGGTGCAGGATTCATTGACCGCTTCAACAAGTGGAAATTATTCATCGTCACTCAGACTATCAACATCATTGTATTTGCAGCAGCAACAATCATTTTGTCTTTCCATACCAACACTGTCGCTTGGGTATGGACCTTCGCATTTCTGGTAGATCTGATACACCAGTATTCCAGGCTGATAATGTTTGCCCTGGTGCCTTTTTTATTCGAGCGCGAAGAGATACCCCGCATCAATGGTTTTTTGGCGACAATGAATGGCGTTGCACGGTCTGTTGGGCCGGCAATCGGTGCAATTGCTATTCTACAGATCGGCCTGTCTAGATCACTTACAGTATCGGTCGCGTTCATGTTGGTCGCCCTGCTGTTGGCATTAAGCTTAGTCTCTAAATACCAATCTCGACCGCTAGAAGGCGCTGAACCCGAGCATTCATCCTTCAAGCAGCGCTTTCAAGAAAGTATTACCGGCGCGTCCCGTACTACAGTAGCGCTACTCCGGGCACGGCAATGGCGCGCGTTTCTTGGATCCTACTCGGCGTGCGTGTTAGTTATAAGTGTCCTGGCGCTTCTGTGGATTCCGCTCCTACGCGACTTCCACGAATTTACGCCTGATCAGACTGGCTATCTTTACAGCATTGGCGCAGCAGGGGCAGTCTTGGGAGGCTTTACCACAAAAAGATATGGCGGGGGAAATTTCCTCCAGATGATTATATTTATCGCGCATTTCGTGATGCTAGCCGGGGTAATAACAACACTACTCATCAGAGGCAACGCAATTCTGGTAGGGGCTGGTATGTTCGCTTTTCAATTTGGAGCAACGATGTATTTTCGTACCACCGCCAGCGCTATACAGCTGTCAGTCCCTAAAAACATTATCGGAAGTTGGTATGGGGCTATTGATTTCACAAGCCGTTTTACCGGTTTGACGGGAATATTACTTGCTGGCTGGGCGTACGATCAGATCGGGGTTTACTGGGTTTACTCAGGCTTGCTTCTGCTACTTATAGTCAGCGCCTTGAACTGGACTCCCAGTCGAAAATTTATCGGGTTATTAAACTCGACTGCCTAACCTGGATGCGGGGATTCGTAAATATCGAATCATTCCTGCGATCGATTAAAAGCCGAAGCTTTGCTTCATCTGGTTCGATGGCACCCATGCCCAATTGATGGCTGCGAGCGCCTTAAGAAATTTTGCGCCCGTTAATTAACTGGTAGAAAAACGCCTGTAAATTGGGCAACAAAAAAACCGGTCTTCGACCGGTTTTTTGTGACCGCCAATTATGAGAGAACTCGTGATTAGCCCGCCGGCACCACGTTATCCAGCGCCTTATTCACCGCCAACTCACTCAACATGACAATCTGCGCAATGCCAAGCGCGGTCTTGCGGTGCGAGGTGTCGAGTTGTGCGGCGAAGTTGTTGAGCAGGGTGGTGGCCGAGCCGAGGGTTTCGCTGGCGTTGGCCAACAGGGATTCGGTGTCGTATTTCGGGTTGGCGAGGTACATCGGTTCGGGTTCGTGGGTGGAACCCATGATTCTGGCCGTGGGGCTGAGATAGTGGTCGAGGGCGCGTTCGGCGGCTTCGTGGAATTTCTTTGAGTTGGGTGATTCGTAGGGGGATGCCGGATCGGTTTCCGGCGGATTTGGCGTTACTTTGAACATTGGACTGAGACCTTTTAGTAAGGCCGCAACCGATCTCGCTACTAAACGGATGGGTGGCAGCTGTGCGCAAGTTAGTAGACCGGACCCCAATCCAAATCCGGCGCACCCGAGGGCGCCATGCGCACAGCCACCATCAGGTGCAAGCATTTGCCTGACTGAGTGGTACTCATGCAGCTATTCAGATTGAGGATGCCGGGCTACTAAACCCGATCACTGGAAATCAGTGACGCGAACCAAGTTACCGACCGCCCCTAAAGCGCACAAGCCGGCGGATTCTGGCGTAGCGGTAGGCAACGGCGCAAGGATTTGTAGGCTTCAGGACGTAACACTGCACGTCTTTAAACACTTCACTCGCAAGACGTTTACGTGGCGATAAAACATAGCGATTTCCCCGACATTACAGATCCACAACACTCCACCGGTTTTCACCTCCCGCCCGACCGACTAGCATTTCCCCATCGACCACCACCCTCCCCCTGCGCGGCCATCGACGAATACGCGCCATCACTTTCGAGGGATTTCAATCGCGGCCACTTCGCCGCTGACGATCGAACTCAATAGAGCACCTCACCATGACGCAAAACATTTACGACGATCCCGAGTTTTTCCAGGGCTACAGCCAGATGAACCGCTCCATCGGCGGCCTCGACGCGGCGCCGGAGTGGCCGGCGCTCAAGGCGCTGTTGCCATCCATGCACGGCCTGAACGTGGTGGATCTGGGCTGCGGTTATGGCTGGTTCAGCCGTTGGGCCATTGAAAATGGCGCGGCCAGTGTCTTGGGGCTGGATGTCTCGGAGAAGATGCTGGAGCGGGCGCGAGTAACCACGACGGCGGCGAACATTCGTTATGAGCGCGCCGATCTGGAACAGCTCGACTTGCCCGCTTGCAGTTTCGATCTGGCTTACAGCTCGTTGGCACTGCATTACATCAAGGATCTGCCGGGGCTGTTTGCGCACCTGTACGCGGCACTGAAACCGGGTTCGCACTTTGTGTTTTCCATTGAGCATCCAATCTTTATGGCGCCGCGTAATCCGGGCTGGTTGGTAGATAGCGAAGGTAACAAGCGTTGGCCGCTGGATAGCTATCAGTTGGAGGGTGAGCGGGTTACGAACTGGTTGGCCGAGGGCGTGATCAAGCAGCATCGTACGGTCGGGACATTGCTCAATTCGCTGATCGATGCGGGGTTCACGATTCGACATGTCAATGAATGGGGGCCGAGCGATGCTGAAGTGGCGGCGCAACCGGCGCTGGCGGAAGAGCGGGAGCGGCCAATGATGATGTTGGTGGCGGTGCAGCGTTGAGCGGGTTTGCAGCTTGATAAGCCCTCACCCTAACCCTCTCCCAGAGGTAGAGGGGACTGACCGAGTTGTTCTCCAGGGTTACGCCGACCTGAAATATCGAGCCGAACTCCGGGTCCGGATACAACACCGGTCGGCTCCCTCTCCCTCGGGAGAGGGCTGGGCGGGCGGCGTTCCGATGAGGGGTCCGTCCGAAAGCGCACCAAAAATCTCCAGCCGAAAAACAGGCCCAATTTATTTCAGCGCGTCGCGACGATCAATAACCGTGGAAATGGCAACAGCACCGAGCCATCCGCCAATGCCGGATAAGCCTTCTCAACCTCCGCCAGATACTGCTCCAGGTACTGCGCCTTTTCCGCCTCGGTCAGCGGACTCAAAAACGGAATCAACCCGCTCCCCTTGAACCACTCCACCACCCCCGCCGCCCCGCCTGACAGCTGATGGTGATAGGTCGTGCGCCACACATCGACCCGCGCACAGTGTGGCCGCAGCATCGAGAAATAATCACTGGCGCTCGCCATGTCGGTACGTTGCCCCGCAGCGCTTGAAAGCTTGCTCGCCCACGGACCCTCCGCGGCGACTTCACGCATCAAGCGGTGTGAGGGTTCATTGAGGTTGTCCGGCATCTGGATCGCCAGGCTGCCACCGGCCGACAACTTGCTGGCCAACGCCGGCAACAACATCGCGTGATCCGGCACCCACTGCAACACGGCATTAGCGAAGATCACATCAAACGGCCCGGCATCGACCCATTTATCAATCTCGGCTACATCGAAGCGCAAATCCGGCAAGCGCTTGCGAGCCGCGTCGATCATGTCTGCCGAGCTATCCAGCCCGCTGACCTTCGCCCCCGGAAAACGCTGCACCAGCAACTCAGTCGAGTTGCCGGGACCACAACCGAGATCGACCACTGTCCGCGCTTCTGGCGTGGGAATCGCCGCCAGCAGATCGCGGGCCGGGCGGGTGCGTTCATCTTCGAAAGTGACGTATTGTTTGGCGGACCAACTCATTGCGTTCTCCTGTCGGGGGCATTCCAGCGGTTCGACACGATACCGCGATCTAGCGCGCCTGCCTGCCCTACCAACGTCCGGTGACGTGGGTGGATTTGTAATTAGAATTTTCCACCAGCCGCAGCTGTCTGAATTTCAAGACTCTTCCCATTAAGGAACACCGCTATGAAATTCGCAAAAATCTCCCAGAAGCTCGCGCTGTGGGCCGGTAGTCCGAAGACCTTCATGGGCGCGTTGATCCTGATCGGGTTGTGGGGGTTGAGCGGGCCGATCTTTGATTACAACGACACTTGGCAACTGATCATCAACACCTCGACCACCATCATCACCTTCCTGATGGTGTTCCTGATTCAGAACACACAGAACCGCGACACCGACATTCTCCACTTGAAGATCGATGAATTGCTGTTGGTGACCAAAGAGGCGCAGAACGCGATGCTTGGGCTGGAGGCGCTTGATTTGGAGCAGTTGGAGGCGTTGCGCAGGCACTACCGTTCGTTGGGCGAGGGTGAGGTTTTTAATCTTGAGGGGTTGGGCGAGAAGAGCAAGTCGAAGCAGGATTTGAATGAGTGCTGAGGGTTTAAATCAAAAGATCGCAGCCTTCGGCAGCTCCTACATAAACAGGTGTAGGAGCTGCCGAAGGCTGCGATCTTTTGATCCTGATTAGCGGCTAGCCTGCAGCGCGCGAGCCTTCTCCAGATGGCTTTGCAGTTTCGGCAATGTCTCGTCGGCAAACGCTTTAATCTCCGGCACGTCGGTGGTCTGCGCTTGCTGCTGAATCTGCTCGATGGCCTCTTCAGTGGCTTTGACTTGACTGGCGGCGTAGGCCTGATCGAAGGAGGCGCCATCGCTCACTGGCGGCATCAACTCTTTGGCCTTGTCGGCCAGCTCCTCACGGGGCGCGACCGGCAGGTCGAGTTTCTTGGCGATCTTCGCCAGGTGCTGGTTCGCCGTGGTGCGGTCATTGATGACGACGATGGTGTAGTCCTTGACCTCTTTCGATTCGGCTTTGCTGTGGGCCAGACGACTGGCTTCGATGTCGGCCATTCCTTTGGCGGAGGCATCGTTGATGAAATCGGCGGGCGACTGGGCAAAAGCACTGCTGGCACACAGGCCCAACAGCGATGCAAAACTCATGGTGCGTATACGGGTGGCCATCCGGCTCATGGTCGCGCCCTCCTTACTTGCGAAATTCAAGCGGGAGCTTACGCCCCCGCCTCTCAATCAAAACTACCTTCACCGACTACTTCGATTTCTGAGCGGGCTTGCGGCCCATGTCTGGTTTTGGCTCTTTGTCGACGGTCGTTGTGGTGGTTTTCCCACCTTTGCGACCTGCTTCAGAGGCCTTGGTTCGATCGTTGGCGAAGTTTCCCGAGTTCGAGTTTCTTGAATTAGGCATGATTCTCTACCTCTTGGTAATGATCGTGGCGAGCAGGTGCCCGCCTAGATTGAGAATTTCCTGGCCGGCAAAGGTTTAGAAAAGTTGCAGTCGCTGCGACGAACGGCGGCCCTTAATCAAACATTTCTAGCCTCTTGATTGCGCATCCCTGCACACACCTTCAAGCCTTGTTCGGCATCAGCCCCGGCAGCGCATGCATCAGCGCGTTGATGGCAAAACCTATAAACATCACGCCGCACAAGCGGGTGATAAGCAACTCATGACGCTGATACAGCATGCGTACCCGCTGCGCGCCAACCACGCCAATCAGAATAGCGTAGGCCAACAAGCCGCCGAGGAAACTCAGGGCAATCAACGCCGGCAGCATCGACCAGTTGAGCAGTTCGGCGCGGCTCGACAACAGCGCGGTGAAGGTCGCGACCGCCACCGGATAGGCCTTGGGATTGGTCAAACCAAACAGAATGCCGTGCCAGAACGGCTTGCGCGCCGCACCTTGCGGTTCGTCGCCGTTGCGACGCTGGGCCCGCACCGCGCGCCAGCCGAGCCAGAACAGGTACAAACCGCTGAGCACACCGAGCACATCAAACGCGGTGCTGCCGATTTCCCGGGCGCCGACAATCGCAATCAGCGCTGTGCTGCACCAGACCACATCACCGAGCAGGTGCCCGCAAAGAAACCCCGCCCCGGCCCGTCGCCCGTGGGCTGCACCGATGCCGAACACCGCCAGCACACCCGGCCCGGGCGTAATGCCATAAATGAAACCCGAGGCCAGCACGGCCATTAGCAACGATGGAGTCATGGAAAACCTGCAAGCGCCAGAACACGTGGCGGCCAGTCTATAACAGACAAATGTGTCTGATCATGACTCGTCGTAAAAACGCATGCCGGCGTACGGTTTTTGCCGACACGCTGCCAGTCGTGATGCGAGATCGCCGACGTGAATTTCCAGCTTGTGGCCGTCTGGATCGAGAAAATAGAACGACGCACCTTCGCTGCGGTTGTCGCGCCACTCCTGCACGTTCACCGCTTTTAGCTTTGCTACGAATGTTGAGAAATCGGCTGCATTGAGACTGAAAGCGTAATGGGTGTAATCGGCGCACGGTTCGCTTGAGCGCGTTGAATCAAGCGACAAACACAACCACAGCCCGGGCAGCGACAGATAGGCACCGGCGTCCCACGTGGCTTCGACGCGCAGCTGCAACACATCGCGATAGAACGCCAGGCTGCGGTGCAAATCGCTGACCGCGAGGGTCAGGTGGTTGAGGCCGGTAAGCATCGGGTCAGTAACCTCTGAGATCTTCGGGGACGATGTATTGCTGGCCGTCGTAGGTCAGGACGACGCGAGTTTTCTTCATGTCGATCGTTTTCGAGATGCACTCCTTACCCGACAGGAAGGATTTGTAAACTGAACCGCTCGAGCTGATGATCAAATCGGCAAAACCATGGTGGCTCGTCGGGCCGATATCTACAGTCCTGCGGATTTGCGTGTCTTCGGTGCCACACTCATCCGTCCCTTCACCAAATTCCTTGCGAATCACTAAGCCTTCCAGCACTGGGCGCAATTTGTTGCCTTCCCGCACATACAACGCCAAATCGGTTTTTGCGTAAGGATTGGCTCTGGAGCCGTGACTGGCGAATTTTGAACGCAAACCGAATGCACGGACATCAGCAGCCAATCGGTAACGGGCCGTATCGATTGTCAGATCGTCGAAACTAATGGCATCGGAATTGTAGGCACCCGGCTTTGCATAGGTAGCGAGGCTCTTGCCGCTTGTCGAACTGACGAGCGCCAGTTCCAGATCGAACACGCCCATCTCATCGTCGCCCGAATCCGAGAGAAATGAAGACTTCGCCGCAATCGACTGATCGTTGAACGCCGGCCACGCTTTGCAGCGCGAAAGGGAGTGGCCATCGAATTTTTTCACTTCGCAAGCGGCCTGGGCTTGAGCGGTGATCGTCAAAAGACCCATCGCGATAAAAGAGCCCAGCACTGTGGAACGCGAAATCATTGTTCTTCCTTGAGTAAAAGACATCGGTCTTAGAGGCCTTTGAAATCTTCAGGCACTACGTAGTTTTTGCCGTCATAGCGAAGTGTCGTCAATACCGGTTTTTGCGTGACGGTATTGGATACACACGCCTCGCCTTCGCCCTCGCCAACAGTCGAGCTACGGATCGTTTTGATAATCAGGTCGGCATAGCCATGGCTGCTGGTCTTGGCCAGAGCCACGGTTCGCGTAGTCTCGTAGCGCTCTCCCGCACAATTGCCATCCCACTCCCCGCCATATTCATAAACCACCAGCCGATCCATGACAGGACGCAATACGTTGCCGTCTTTCACATAGAGCGACAACCAGGTTTGATCCAGAGGATTCACGCGCGAAGAGCCTTTGAACCGTACTCGCACGCCAAAGGCCTGCAATTGCGGCGCGAGCTTATAGCGGGCGGTATCGAATTTCAGTTCGTCCAGCGCGATGGCATCAACAGAGAATGCGGAGGGCTGATAAATGCTCGCTAACGGCTGCAAGTCTGCGCTCGCCACCAAGGACAAACGCAGATCGTAGAGACCCACCGTCCCCTCCGCGCCATAGACCGGATCGGGCGAGAAATTGGCGACCGCGGTGAGCGCCAGCCCGGGATACGCCGGCCAGTCCTTACAGAGGGAAAAATCCACCTCATGCGCCGTTGGCGCCGGTGTGCAATCGGCAAATGCCTGCCCCGCCAGTAACCACCCGCACAATGCCGCACACCCGACCCAGCCAGACTTCACTGTCACTTCCCGCTCCTTGAGCACTTTTTCAGCCGCGCACTATCCCCTGCTGTATCGGCCCTTTCAACCGAATCATCAGTAAACCAAAGTGCATTTCCCGCTTGGTAGCGAGAAGTCGTTGACAGCGTTGCGGGCGTTGGGGCGATGTTGGCGATTGCCGGGGTGGTGTTGATTCGTGTGTTTGAGAAAAATGGGGTGGCTGTTAACTGATGGAACCAATCCGTGATTTATCAGTGTCTGGAAGTCAGTCTTCGCGAGCAAGCTCGCTCCCACAGGTGCCGAATTCCAACTGGAGGAATGCGATCAACTGTGGGAGCGAGCTTGCTCGCGAAGGCGTCATTGCAGACACCACAGATCTCAGAACTTATCGAGCGTGCGCAATTTCTGCGGCAACCCCCACAGCAACAGTGCTGCAGCGATAAACGCAGCCACGCCTATGACATACAGCGCCGGCGTGGTACTCCCGGTCAAATCCTTGATCCGCCCAACCATCACCGGGCTGACGATTCCGCCGAATTGCCCCAGTGTGTTGATCACCGCAATCCCGCCCGCCGCACCAGCGCCTGCCCCGGCCAACAACTTCGGTGGCAAGGTCCAGAAGCTCGGGATCGAGGCGATGATGCCAGCGCCAAGCAAACCAAGTGCAACGATCAGGAACGTGGTGTGGCTGGCGAAAATCCCCGCACTGAAAAAGCCGATCGCCCCGACAATCACCAACCCGGCGACAAACTTGCGCCGCTCACCGGTCGCGTCCGACAAACGCCCGATCACCACCATGCTGATCGCCCCGCAAATGTACGGGATAGCCGTCAGCAGACCGATCATCACCGGGCTCTCGGTGCCGGCGCTGCGGATCAATTGCGGCGCCCAGAAGTTCAAGCCGTAGGACGCCACCTGGATCAGAAAGTAGATCAACCCCAACGTCAGAAAACCGGGAATCTTCAACGCCGCGAGCAACGACCCGCCGCTCTTGTGCGGCTCATGCTGGGCGATGCGGCTGGACAACAATTTTTTCTCGTCGGCAGTCAGCCAGTGCGCATCCTCGATGCGATCCTTGAGCAGCATTAGCACCAGAAAACCAAGGCCGATGCACGGCACACCGCCGAGCAGGAACAGCCAGTGCCAGCCGCGCATTTGCAGCACGCCGTCGAGGTGTTCCAGTACCAGACCGGAGAACGGCGCGCCGACCAGTCCGGCGAATGCCGAAGCGAGAAACAGCATCGAGGTAATGCGGCCACGGAAGTGCTGCGGAAACCACAGCGTCAGGTAATACAGCACGCCCGGGGCAAAACCGGCCTCCATCGCACCGATCACAAAGCGCAGCGCATAGAACTGCCATTCGCTGTTGACGAACACCATCGCTGCCGTCGCCACGCCCCAGGACATCATGATCCGCGCGATCCAGCGCCGTGCGCCGACCTTGTACAGCATCATGTTGCTCGGCACTTCGAACAGCACGTAACCGACGACGAACAGCCCGGCGCCGAGGCCGTACGCGGTGTCGCTCAGGCTCAGATCGGTCTGCAACTGGAACTTGGCGAAGCTGATGTTGATGCGGTCGAAAAAAGCGAACAGGTAGCAGACCATGATCAGCGGCATCAGACGCCAGGCGACTTTGCTGACCAGGGCTTTTTCGGCGTCGTGATCGACGGACGGACGGGCGCCCGCCTCCATTACATTGAGGCTCATAGTTGTTCTCCAGGCGGACTGCCGATGGGCGTCCGATTGTTTTTGTTGTCTGGTTATGACGCTCACTGTGGAGCGTTTTTTTGTGGGAGTGAGCTTGCTCGCGAAGGCGTCGAGTCAGTCGAAATCAAATGTGAATGACATACCGCCTTCGCGAGCAAGCTCGCTCCCACAGGGGGATTTGTATATTCAGATGGGGATCGGGTGCAGGTCGCAGTTGCGTCCGGCCTTGGTCAGTTGGCCGGGGACTTCGTGGCCCAGCAGGTCCGGCAATCCTCGGGAGAGTTTCAGCAGCAGCGTCAAGTCGATGCCAGTGTGAATACCGATCTCATCGCACAGGTTTACCAGGTCTTCAGTGCAGATATTGCCCGACGCGCCCGGCGCAAACGGACAGCCACCGAGACCGCCAAGCGCCGCATCGAATCGCCGCGCGCCCGCCTCGTAAGCCGCCAGCACATTGCACAGACCCAGACCACGGGTGTTGTGGAAATGAAGGGTCAGATCGGCCGGCGAAACCCGCTGCAACACGCGCCGCACCAAGCGATCTACCTGACGCGGATTGGCCATGCCGGTGGTGTCGGCGAGGGTGATACCGGCAATGCCCAGTTCCTGATAAGCGTCGACGATTTGCAGCACGCGATCCTCGTCGATATGACCTTCGAACGGGCAACCGAAAGTCGTGGCGACGCTGCCGTTGAGGCGCACGCCGGAGCCGCTCGCAAACGCCACAATCTCTGCAAACGCCGCCAGCGAATCCTCGCAGCGCATGCGCATGTTGGCCAAGTTGTGCGTCTGGCTAGCGGACATCACCAGATTCAACTCGTCGGCACCCGCCGCCAATGCACGCTGCGCGCCTTTGAGGTTGGGAATCAGCGCGACATAAATCACCCCCGGCTGGCGTTGAATGCCGGTGAAGACTTGCTCGCCATCGCGCAGTGCCGGAATGGCTTTCGGTGAGACGAACGAGCCGGCTTCGATGCGGTTGAAACCGGCCAGCGCCAGTTGATCGATCAGCGCGATCTTGTCAGCGGTTTCCACCCACGTCGGCTCGATCTGCAAGCCGTCGCGGGGCGAGACTTCCTGGACGATCAGGGTTTGCGAATAGTCGGTGATCATTGCACCACCCCCTGGTTTTTCAGGCGTTCGATATCCAGCTCTGTCAGGCCGAGGCCGGCGAGGATGCCGTCGGTGTGCTGGCCGAGTTTCGGCCCCGACCAGTTCACGCCGCCGGGGGTTTCCGAGAGTTTTGGCACGATGCCAGGCATTTTCACTGTTGCGCCGCCGGGCAGTTGCGCATTGAGCAACATGCCCCGCGCCTGATAGTGCGGATCGGCAACGATGTCGGCCACCGAATAGATTCGCCCCGCGGGCACTTCAGCGGCTTCGAGCGCGGCGAGCACATCGTTGATCGGCTGGCTGCTGGTCCAGTGGGTGATGGCGGCGTCGAGCACACCGCTTTTGGCGGCGCGCCCATCGTTATGGGCAAATTCTTCGGCATCAGCCAGGTCTTCGCGGCCAATGGTGTGCATCAGACGCTTGTAAATCGGGTCACTGTTGCCGGCGATCACCACGTAAGCGCCATCAGCCGTGAGGTAAGTATTGGATGGTGCGATACCCGGCAAGGCGCCGCCGCTACGTTCGCGAACATGGCCGAGCATGTCGTATTCCGGCACCAGGCTCTCCATGACGTTGAACACGCTTTCAGCCAGCGATACGTCGACCACTTGCCCGCCGCCCTGCCCGGTCTTGACCCGCAGCAGCGACATCAGCGCGCCGATCACCGCATGTAATGAAGCCAGCGAATCGCCGAGGCTGACACCGACCCGCGCCGGTGGCGAACCGGGGCTGCCGGTGGTGTAACGAATGCCGCCCATGGCCTCGCCGATCGCGCCGAAACCCGGACGATCGCGGTACGGGCCGGTCTGGCCGTAGCCGGAAATACGCACGAGGGTGAGATTGGGGTTCAGCGCGTGGAGTACGTCCCAGCCCAGACCCAGCTTTTCCAGCGCACCGGGGCGCAGGTTTTCGATGATCACGTCAGCATCACTGGCCAGTTGCTTTACCAGTTCGATGCCTTCGGCGGATTTCAGGTTGAGCGCCAGGGATTTCTTGTTGCGTGATTGCAGGTACCACCACAGCGACGTGCCTTCGTGCAGCTTGCGCCATTTGCGCAGCGGGTCGCCCTGACCCATGGCTTCGATCTTGATCACTTCGGCGCCGAACTCGGCGAGCATGCGCGCGGCAAACGGCGCGGCGATCAGGGTGCCGATCTCGATCACTTTGATCGCACTCAAGGGGGCAGTCATCGCGGGGTACCTCTTGTTCTTGGAATATGCGCCAAGGCTAGAGGAACGATGATCGGGCAATCCAGCCGTCTCTCGGCAATGGGCGTTCGCGAAATGCGAACGCTCGGGAGTGATGTGGTGAATTCAAATCAGTCTTCGCGAGCAGGCTCGCTCCCACAGGGTTTCGTGGCGGCTGCAGATTCTGTGTTCAACACACATCCACTGTGGGAGCGAGCTTGCTCGCGAAGAGGCCGGAACATTCACTGGAGATCTACTCGCCCTGCCCCCGCAAATGCTCAAACAACAACCGACTCACCGGCGATAACCCCGCCTCATCGCGCACCACCACAATCAACGCGCGATCCGACCAGTCATCCGTCAACGGCACCGCGTGCAACCCCAGCGCCTGACCAAACAGTTCATAAGCGCGCTGCGGCAAAATGCCGATGCCCATGTTGGCCTGAACCATCCGGCACACCGCATCGAACCCCGGTACATGAATGCGAATGCGCAGCACCTTGCCAGCCTGACGCGCCGCCGCATGGGTGCGCATATTGATCGAGCTGGCGGCGTGCAAACCGACATAATCGCTGTCCAGCGTCTCATCGAACGCCACCGATTCACGCGCGGCCAAGGGATGCTCTGGCAGCATCACCACCACCAGTTTGTCCTCGCGGTACAACACGCTGCGCAGACCTTTGGTGTCGCTGTCGTTGGAGCAGATGCCGAGATCCGCCACGCCATCGAGCACCCCCTGAATCACCCCGGCACTGGGTCGCTCTTCAAGGTCGGTCTTGACCTGCGGGTGCTGCGCGGAGAAGTCGCGCAAGTCTTCGGGAAGAAACTGAATGATCGCCGACAGGTTCGCCAGCATGCGCACATAACCGCGCACGCCGTGGCTGTGTTCACCCAGTTCCAGGCCCATTTTCTCGACGTTGAACAACATCTGCCGGGCATGGTGCAGCAGCGTTTCGCCGGCAGGCGTCAGGGTCATGCCCTTGGCCTGACGCACGAACAGGCTGATCCCGAGCGCCTCTTCCAGCTCCATCAGGCGCTTGCTCGCCGCCGACACCGCGATGGCTTCGCGCGAGGCCGCACGGGTCAACGTGCCTTCTTCATGAACGGCGACGAACAGTTGCAGGGTGATCAGGTCGAGGCGGCGGATCAGGCTCTTTTGCAGCATGGAGGGCTCGCTGACTGGGGTTCGTCCGAGTCGGCAGGATAGCCCGGATTTCAATCACACCGAAAATGTGATGAACCTGCCCGTCAGCTCGCCGCTGTCAACAATCGCACCAGATGAGTCGCTTCATTGCTCTGCCCCAACACCAGCATTGACGAGCCCTGCAGACAGGCGTCCTGCGCAATCCACTCGATAGCGGCCGCGCCTTTTACATCAAATGCCGGATCCACGGCGCCGTCGTCCAAAAAGCCTCCCGTGAGTAACCGTCGTTCGCCGTCCGATGTCTGTCCGACCGTGACGATCCGTTTGCCTGCGATGTCATCCAGCGCAAGCCCTGCTTTCCAGCCTCTGAGATCGAGTACTCCTGTCGCAGCGGTGATAACAGGGTTGTCACCGTTGAACGTTTCATCCATCTGGCCGGCATAGGTGATCGCGCTGATGAAGGCATGCTGGAATTTGTCCCCTGCCGACGCTTCGACCGCCGATCCGATCAACAGCAAGCGCTCTGACGTTTGCACAATGATCTGCGCCACCGAGCTCTCGAGCGGCTTGTTATCCTTTTGAAGGTTCAACAGCAATCTCCCCTCGTTGCCAAACGCTTCTGCGACTTTTCCGGTGTGGTCGAACGCCATGACCAATCCCTGGTTGGTTACTTGTGTTTTGCCATGCACGAGAATCAGTCCATTGCCGAGCTGGACGATTCCCGGCAATGCAATCGCCACCCCTGGCAGTGTCAGGACAATCCAGCCATTGGTCGCGAACAATGAATCGTCCGAGCCATCGAGATGGAACCGCGCCAGCAATCCACTGCCCTTTTGCGAGGTCACGAACAGCAGTCTGTCCGGTTCTGCTGCCTGAGGAGTGGATTTCGCCAGAATCAGACGCCCGCCCGTGGCACCTGTCAGCAGAGGAATACGCGTGGGCACAATCCGATAGCCGCTCTTATCGTCGCCGAACCCGGTATCCGGCGAACCGTCGGGCAGGAAGCGGGCGATGACCTGGTGGTAATCGATGGCCGTGTCTTTGATCACGCCAATCACACCGCACAGATAGATCCGACCGTTTGCATCAACGATTAACTGCCCGCCTTGCGACAGCCGACCACTACCAAAATGGCCGTGAAGATGGCCGGCATTACCAAAGCCCGGATCTGGATTGCCATTGGCATCCAGACGCGTCAGGCCGTAGTACGAAAGCCCTGAGAGCTCAACGGTTGCGCTGACCATGATCTGCCCCGACGGCGTTATCGCCACCCCATGACCAATGGTCTTGCTCGCTTCGGGAAATTTCAGTGTTCGCAGGCCAAAGCGATCATCCAGTTCTCCCGCTGATTGTGCTTTTGCTGTTCTGGGGGCTTTCGATACTGTGGGTGCTGTGGCTTTCGGCATGTTCGTGTGCTCCTTGAGAGATCGAAGTCGACCCCCGTTGTCAGAGCATTCGATCCGAAGCAACCACGCCAGACAACTGACAGAAATGACAGTTTTTTAGAAGAAAATGAAATTACCAATCAAGCAAAAAAAGCTAAAAAACTGGTAGTTTTTACAGGTTCGAAACGAAATTCGTCATGCCAATCTCTCGACTCAAATTCAGCCCGAAACGAGAAAAGCAATGAGCACGCCCGACGAGCAGAATACCCAACCAGCCCCGCCGACCATCACGCTGCCCGAAGAGGGCAGCACTACCGGGCCTGCAACACTGTTGCTCGGCAGCGGTATACCGGGTGCGCTGGTGCAGGTCTGGAACATTGAAAACACACATTCGCTCGGTGATGGACAGGTCAGCGCAAATGGACGATGGGCGTTTAGCATCAGCGGTGCCCAGTTTCCGGGACCACAGGGGATTCGCGCCCACCAGATGTGGGAAGGCATCACGTCAGAATGGAGTGAGGAGCGCAAATATACCGTGCGGTTGCGGCCCGCTATCGACGTCCCGGTGATTATCGAACCGCAAGAGGGGGCCAAGGTAGATGCAGTTCCGGTCTTTTCGGGTAATGTCACACAGGCCACAGGCTTGGTTAACATTTTCGATCTGGACACTGGCCTTGAGATTGCCAGAGCCAATGTGGACAGCACCCGGCAATGGCGTACTCAGGTGACGCAGCCCTTACCTGCCGGACAGTACCGCACGTCCGCCGTTCACAACATTGATGGCAAGAATTCAGACTGGGGCCGCGTTCGAACCTTTACTGTGACCGTGAACAGCAAAACCTGACGTTCAAGACTTTCACCCAGTCTGCTCCTCAAAACGCGTTACGAAAAATCTCCTCGATCTGGCGCTGATCCGCAGCCCGGGGATTGGTCAAACCGCAGGCATCTTTCAGCGCATTGGTCGCGAGCAACGGAATGTCACTGAGCCTGGCGCCGAGTTCGCGCAGGCCACCCGGAATCTCGACATCTTTGGCCAGACAACGAATGGCAGTGATCGCCGCCTGGGCGCCCTCTTCCGCGCTGAAACCACGAATGTCGGCGCCCATGGCGTGAGCGACATCGGTCAGCCGATCGGCACACACCAGCGCATTGAACGTCTGCACGTGGGGCAGCAGCACGGCGTTGCACACGCCATGGGGCAAGTCATAGAAACCGCCCAATTGATGCGCCATCGCATGCACATAGCCGAGCGAGGCATTGTTGAAGGCCATGCCGGCGAGAAACTGCGCGTAAGCCATGTTTTCCCGCGCGGCGAGGTCGCTGCCGTCGCGCACGGCCAGGCGCAGATTGTTGCTGATCAGGGTCATGGCTTTCAAAGCGCAGGCATCGGTGATCGGGTTGGCAGCGGTCGAGACGTAGGCTTCGATGGCGTGGGTCAGCGCGTCCATGCCGGTGGCGGCAGTCAGGCTTTTCGGCATGGCGACCATCAGCTCCGGGTCGTTGACCGACAGCAGCGGCGTAACGTTGCGGTCGACGATGGCCATTTTCACGTGGCGCGATTCGTCGGTGATGATGCAGAAGCGCGTCATCTCGCTGGCGGTGCCGGCGGTGGTGTTAATCGCGATCAGTGGCAGTTGCGGCTTGCTCGATTGATCGACCCCTTCGTAATCAGCGATCTGTCCGCCGTTGGTCGCACACAGGGCGATGCCTTTGGCGCAATCGTGAGGCGAACCGCCGCCCAGCGACACGACGAAATCGCAGCGACTTTCCTTGAGCAGCCCCAGCCCCGACTCGACATTGGCAATGCTCGGGTTGGGTTTGGCGCCGTCGAAAATCACCGAATCGATGTCCTGCATCGCCAGTTTCTCGGCGACCATCGTCGCCACGCCAGCCTTGGCCAGCCCCGCGTCAGTGACGATCAGCGCCTTGCGAAAACCATAGTTGCGAATGGCGACCATGGCTTCGTCGAGGCAGCCGCTGCCCATGATGTTTACCGCCGGAATGAAAAAGGTACTGGTCATGCGCACGTCTCCTGACAAGGGGCCGAATCGACTGCTCCGGTTCGGCGGATAGACACAGCATCGACCGATCGGTCACGAGCGATGTTGATCTGGCTCAATGCCCGCTCGTGATAAAGTCGCCGCCCATCAGCCCCTATGTTTGAGACTTCCTACGCAATGACCGATTTTCTCGATGTCGACGCCAGCCTCGAAGACTGGAACACCCTGCGCGCCGCGACCGACTTCAACGGTTTGCTGGTGGGCAATGGTGCCAGTCGTGCGGTGTGGGACGATTTCGGCTATGACTCGCTGTTCGAAAATGCCCGCACTGTGGAAGAGAAACCGCTGAGCCCCTCGGAACTGGCAGTGTTCGACGCGATGCAGACGCGCAGTTTCGAGCAGGTACTTGGCGCGCTGAAAACCACCAGCCGGGTCAACAAGGCCCTGGCCGTCAGCTCGGCGGCGCCACGCAATCGCTACTACGCGATCAAGGAAGCGCTGATCAACACCGTGCACGCGGTGCACATTCCTTGGCGACTGGTGAAAGCTTCAACTTTGGCGACGCTGAATGAAGAACTGGCGCGCTATCGCACGGTGTTCACCACCAATTACGACCTGCTCAACTACTGGGCGCTGCAACACAACGGCGCGGCCATCGACGACCTGTTCAACGGCCCGAATGCCAGTTTCGATCTGAGCGAAACTGCCACCGCCAAACCGCGTTTGCTGTACCTGCACGGCGGTCTGCACCTGGTGCGCAATCAGGACGGCACCGCGCGCAAACTGACCTCAACCGAGGGCACGTTGCTCGGCAGCTTCGCCATCAACAACACGATCAAGACACTGGATGACGTGCCGCTGTTCGTCACCGAAGGACCGAGTGCAGACAAGCTCAAGACCATTCGCAGTTCGGATTATCTGTCGTTCTGTTATGAGCAATTGCTCGGGCATGGCGACGGCTTGTGCATCTTTGGCCATGCGTTGGGCGAGCAGGATGCGCACATTGTTCGGGCGCTGCGGTTGGCGAAACCTGCAACGGTGGCGATCTCGATTTATCCGCGCAGTGCGGCGTTTGTTCAGCATCAGAAGCGACATTACGCGCAGGTGTTTGAGGGCACGGGGGTTGAGTTGCGGTTTTTTGATGCGAAGACGCACGCGCTTGGCAGCCCGAAGTTGTCGGTGCCGGTCGAGATTTGATGTAAACCGGTCTGACGCCTTCGCGAGCAAGCTCGCTCCCACACTTGAACACGGTCTACTGTGGGAGCGAGCTTGCTCGCGAAGCTTTTAGCAGACACCTCATTCTTCGCTGCTGTGCACCACCACCAGCAACTGCGCCTGCACCTCCCCCACCGACCTGATCCGGTGCGGTTTCTGCGCATTGAAGTGCAGCGCATCGCCGCGTTCCAGCAGCACCTTCTCGTTCATGAAATCCACTTCAACCTGCCCTTCGTGGACGAACAGAAACTCCTCGCCCAGATGCTCCTTGAAGGTCTTGTCGCTGAACTCTTTTGGCGGGTAGATGATGAACGGCAGCAGGTTACGCTCACTGACCTGATGGGCCAGCACGGCGTACCCGGGGCTCTGATCATTGGCGGCGAGTGACTGGCGCTCGTGGCTGCGCACCAGGCTGTAGCTGTCGAGGCTGACGTTGTCTTCGGAGAACAATTCCTCGACTTTCACATTCAGCGCTTTCGCCAGTTTCAACGCGGCAGCAATCGACGGCGTGTTCAGCCCGCGCTCGACTTTCGACAGATAACTCTTGGTCATGCCGGATTTTTCGGCCAGTGCCTCAAGGGTTACGCCAAGTTTTTTTCTCAATAGTTTCAAACGGATAGACATGCGCAGCGGTTATTCCAGCAAGGAAGCGACGATTTGTGCTTGCCAATGACACTTTGTGTCATATAGCCTCTTTCGTGTCATTTGCAATCACCCAAAGGACACAGACATGGCCAAGACATTAGCACTACCCAAAGACCAACTGGTCAAGCAAGCGCTGACCCAGATGCAAAAAACCCTGGCGGATAATACGTGGACAGACCGGCAAAAGCTGGCCCTGACCTGTCGGATTCTTTTCGAGAACGGCCACGACTCAGGCCTTGCTGGCCAAATCACCGCCCGTGGCCCGCAACCCGGCACCTATTACACTCAGCAACTGGGCCTGGGTTTCGACGAAATCACCGCGAGCAATCTGCTGCTGGTCAACGAGGATCTGGAAGTCCTCGAAGGTCACGGCATGGCCAACCCGGCCAACCGTTTTCACAGCTGGGTGTACCGCGCCCGGCCGGATGTGAACTGCATCATCCACACCCACCCGACCCACGTCGCGGCGCTGTCGATGCTGGAGGTGCCGCTGCAGATTTCCCACATGGACCTGTGCCCGCTGTACGACGACTGCGCGTTTCTCGAAGGTTGGCCCGGGGTACCGGTGGGCAACGAAGAAGGCGAGTTGATTGCCGGCGCGCTGGGCGACAAACGCGCGATTCTGCTTTCGCACCACGGTCAATTGTCGACCGGCACAACCATTGAAGAAGCGTGTGTCATCGCCCAATTGATCGAGCGTGCGGCCAAACTGCAACTGCTGGCGATGGCGGCCGGTACGATCAAACCGATCATTCCTGAGCTGGGCCGTGAGGCGCACGACTGGATCGCGAAGCCCAAGCGCCACGCCGCGGCCTTCAACTACTACGCCCGGCAGAACCTGCGCCAACACGCCGATTGCCTGAACTGAAACCTGTTACGGAGAGATTCCCATGTCCACCATTCACGGCATCATCGGCTACACCATCACCCCGTTCGGCGCCAACGGCGAAGGGCTGGACCTGCCAGCGCTCGGTCAATCGATCGATCGCCTGATCGACAGCGGCGTCCACGCCATCGCGCCGTTGGGCAGCACCGGCGAAGGCGCTTACCTGAGCGATGCGGAGTGGGATCAGGTCGCCGAGTTCAGCATCAAGCATGTGGACAAACGCGTGCCGGCCATCGTCAGCGTGTCCGACCTGACCACCGCCAAAGCCGTACGCCGCGCGCGTTTCGCTGAAGCCCATGGCGCCGATGTGGTGATGGTGCTGCCGGCTTCGTACTGGAAACTCACCGAGGCGGAAATCCTCGCGCACTACCGTGCCATCGGCGAGAGCATCGGCGTGCCGATCATGCTCTACAACAACCCGGCCACCAGCGGCACCGACATGTCGGTTGATTTGATCCTGCGCATCGTCAATGGCGTGGAAAACGTGACCATGGTCAAGGAGAGCACCGGCGATATTCAGCGCATGCACAAGCTGCAATTGCTCGGTGAAGGTCAGGTGCCGTTCTACAACGGCTGCAATCCGCTGGCGCTGGAGGCGTTTGCCGCCGGGGCGAAAGGCTGGTGCACGGCGGCGCCGAACCTGATCCCGCAGTTGAATCTGGACTTGTATGCAGCGTCGTTGGCGGGGGATCTGGACCGTGCTCGGGAACTGTTCTATCGCCAGTTGCCGCTACTGGATTTCATCCTCAAGGGCGGCTTGCCGGCGACGATCAAAGCCGGATTGCGTCAGACCGGTCTGGAGGTGGGCGATCCGCGCTTGCCGGTTTTCCCGTTGAGTGAAGCGGGCCAAACCCAGCTGCAAGCAATCCTCAAGACCCTGCGCTGATCTCACTGACACAAAGCAAATTTAATGTGGGAGCGAGCCTGCTCGCGAAGACGGTGTATCAGTCGATGATGATGTTGACTGATACACCGCTTTCGCGAGCAGGCTCGCTCCCACAGGGGATTTTGGTGGATTTGAACGTGAGGTCAGAGAACCGGCAAGGTCTTGTCCTTGATCACTTTGCTCGGACCGTTCGCTTTCACACTGGCAATGCCCTTGTCGCACGCCGAATCCGATGAATACGCCTCACTGCTGCCGATGACCTGATGATTGGCGGCTTTCAAATTGAAGTACGGATGGCCGTCCTTCGTCGATTTCTTCTCGTAGCGTTCATCCAGCGGGCTGTTGGCCTGCACCGAAGCGATGCCACCGTCGGCCGCTGCGCGAGTGGTGTACAGCTCGCTGGTCAGAATCGTTTCGGCATTCGCCGCTTTCAGCACGAACCTGAACTGGCCGTTGCTGCTTTTACTGATTTCGTACCATCCGGACATGCTCGTTGCTCCTTGGCGATTGAGAGATTTCGCGCTTCAGAGTAAAGACCAGTCCTGATTATCTGTCGCCTGTACCGGCCCCTTCGCGAGCAGGCTCGCTCCCACATTTGAGCGCATACCAGTTGGAGAACGCGGTCGAAAGTGGGAGCGAGCCTGCTCGCGAATGAGGCAACTCGGTGCCGGCTATTTCACCACCGCCCGCACCACCGACAACTGCGGCGCACTCACCCGCCGCTGACTCAGATAGCGCATACAGCTCACCCGCAAGAACGAGGCAAAATTCACCACCTCCCCGCGATAATCCATCACCTCTTCATACAGCTTGGCGATCAACTGGTTGGTGGTCATGCCGTCGACCTCGGCGATTTCGCTGAGGACGTCCCAGAACTGATTCTCCAGACGCAACGTCGTCACCACGCCGCAGATGCGCAGCGAGCGCGAGCGTGACTCGTAAAGAATCGGGTCGGCCTTGACGTAGAGCTCGCACATGGGCGAATCCTCGTTACAGGGTGATTTTGGTGCCGAGCAAACCGAGGAAACCGGCCAGCCAGTTCGGATGCGCCGGCCAGGCAGGCGCCGTGGCCAGATTGCCTTGAACGTGGCCGTCCGTCACCGGGATGTCGATGTACGTACCGCCCGCCAGTCGCACTTCCGGCGCGCAGGCCGGATAGGCGCTGCATTCGCGGCCTTCCAGAACGCCCGCCGCCGCCAGCAATTGTGCGCCGTGGCAAACGGCGGCAATCGGTTTTCCGGCCTTGTCGAAGGCACGCACCAGGTCGAGGACTTTTTCGTTCAGGCGCAGGTATTCCGGGGCACGGCCACCGGGGATCAGCAGCGCGTCGTAATCGGCCTCGCTGACCTTGGCAAAGTCGAAGTTGAGGGCGAACAGGTGACCGGGCTTTTCGCTGTAAGTCTGGTCGCCTTCGAAATCATGGATCGCGGTGCGCACGGTCTGGCCAGCAGCCTTGTCCGGGCACACACCGTGGACGGTGTGACCGACCATTTGCAGAGCCTGGAACGGCACCATCACTTCATAGTCTTCGACGTAATCGCCGACCAGCATCAGGATCTTTTTCGCGGCCATGGGGAGGACTCCTCTGGAATTTACCTGTGAGTGTTCAAGGTAGACCTATTCGAGAATGACGGGTAACAACCGGCTACTACCTGAGGCCGTGTCATCGTTCTTCGCGAGCAGGCTCGCTCCCACAGGGAGAATGCATTCCAAAGGTGGGAGCGAGCCTGCTCGCGAAGAGGCCCTCAACTGTACGGATAAGTCTGTGCCTAGCTGTAACAGCCCGAACTGCAAGGTTTATGGCTTTATGAAGGTCATTCCCAACCACCTTCAATTCCGGTCCCCCATCATGTCCTCGCGCGAAAACACCGGCATGGCCCTCGGCCTGCTCGGCGTGGTGATTTTCAGCCTCACCCTGCCCTTCACCCGCATCGTGGTGCAGGAACTGCATCCACTGCTCAACGGTTTGGGCCGCGCATTGTTCGCAGCGATTCCGGCAGCGTTGCTGTTGTTGTGGCGCCGCGAGAAGTGGCCGACGTGGCAACAGGTCAAAGGCCTGAGTCTGGTGATCGCCGGGGTGATTCTGGGTTTCCCGGTGTTGTCGGCGTGGGCCATGCAAACCTTGCCGGCCTCCCACGGTGCGCTGGTCAACGGACTGCAACCGTTGTGCGTGGCGCTGTATGCCGCGTGGTTGTCCCATGAACGTCCGTCGAAAGCCTTCTGGGCTTGCGCGGCGCTGGGCAGTGCGTTGGTGCTCGGTTATGCGTTGTACACCGGGGCCGGCAGTATTCAGGCGGGTGATCTGCTGATGCTCGGCGCGATTGCCGTGGGTGGTCTGGGCTATGCCGAGGGCGGCCGGTTGGCCAAGGAGATGGGCGGCTGGCAGGTGATCTGCTGGGCGCTGGTGCTGTCGACGCCGCTGTTGATCGGGCCGGTGCTGTATCTGGCGCTGCAACATCAAGGCGCGGTGTCGGCGAAAACCTGGTGGGCGTTTGGGTATGTCGCGTTGTTTTCGCAGTTTCTCGGGTTCTTTGCGTGGTACGCGGGGCTGGCCATGGGCGGGATTTCCCGGGTCAGTCAGGTCCAGTTGCTGCAGATTTTCTTCACCATTGCGTTTTCGGCGTTGTTCTTTGGTGAACATGTCGAACCGATTACGTGGGTGTTTGCCTGCGGAGTCATCGCCACTGTCATGCTCGGCCGCAAGACTGCGGTGCGCCCTGCCCAACCTGCTACAGCTTGAACACATAACCTTGTAGGAGCTGCCGAAGGCTGCGATCTTTTGATCTTGCTTTTTAAGATCAAAAGATCGTCCGATCGCGGCCCGAGCCTTCGGCAGCTCCTACAGTGGTTGTATTCAGATCTTGTCAGGCCAGGTAGCCGTCAGCGCGCAGCAGGGTTTCCAGGCAGTGCTCGCTGATGTTGTAGAAGTTTTTCAACTCCTGAATCTTCACCAACAACTGAGCCGGATCAACCGGCTCGGCGCGTTTCACCGCGAGAATCATCTTGTTCTTGTTGGTGTGTTCCAGCGAAATGAACTCGAAGACCTTGGTCTCATACCCGCAGGCCTCAAGGAACAGCGCACGCAAACTATCGGTGACCATTTCTGCCTGCTGCCCCAGATGCAAACCATATTGCAGCATCGGCTTGAGCAGCGCCGGGCTCTGGATCTGCAAGCGAATCTGTTTGTGGCAGCACGGCGAGCACATGATGATCGACGCACCCGAACGAATGCCGGTGTGGATCGCGTAGTCGGTGGCGATGTCGCAGGCATGCAGGGCGATCATCACGTCCAGTTCGCTCGGCGCCACGCTGCGCACGTCACCGCACTTGAACACCAGGCCCGGATGATCAAGCTTCGCCGCCGCAGCGTTGCACAGGTTGACCATCTCTTCGCGCAGCTCGACGCCAGTGACCTCGCCCTCGGCGTTCAAGGTGTTGCGCAGGTAATCGTGAATGGCGAACGTAAGGTAACCCTTGCCCGAACCGAAATCCGCCACACGCACCGGTTTGTCCAGCGCCAGCGGCGACGAGGTCAGCGCATGGCTGAACACTTCGATGAACTTGTTGATCTGCTTCCACTTGCGCGACATCGCCGGGATCAGCTCATGTTGCGCGTTGGTCACGCCCAAGTCCTTGAGGAACGGCCGGCTCAGTTCGAGATAACGGTTTTTCTCACGGTTGTGTTCGGCGGACGGTGCTTCGCGCAATTGCTGAGGTTTGCTCTTGAACAGCGAAGATTTGCCCTTTTTGCTGTATTCGAGCTGGGCTTCGTCAGTTACCGCGAGTAAATGCGCATTCTTGAACGAGGCCGGCAACAGCGCGGCAATCGCCGCCACGCCTTCAACCAAGGGCAGGTTTTTGGTGATGTCACGGGTTTTGTAGCGATAGACAAAAGACAGATTCGCCTGCGCCTTGACCGTCACCGCTTTGATGATGACCCGCTGCAGATCCGCCTCTTCGCCGACGTACTTGGCCAGCACCAGTTTGATGAAGCCGTTTTGTTCGAGGCTGGTTTGCAGCAGCTCGATAAACTGGGCGTGGTGATCGGGCGCGGGCTTGGTGGCGGGAGCAGTAACGGACATGAAAAAGCGGCCTCGGACGGGCGAAATCGGGAATGGCGGGTATTTTAGGGGGGATGGGGGTTGGGGACACGCTCTTATTTACCCAACGGTTGTCAGAAGCACCCTCACCCTAGCCCTCTCCCAGAGGTAGAGGGGACTGACCGAGGTGTTTTCACGAGTTACACCGACCTGAAATACCGAGCCGAACTCAGGTATTAGAAGCATCAAATAAAGCGATCAGCTGTTAATCCATGATCGACTCGTTGTCTCAGGTCGATGTCGAGCGCCAGACACCTCGGTCGGCCCCCTCTCCCTCTGGGCGGTCCGACGTTTCGGGAGGGCTGGGGTGAGGGTTTGTCTTACCCCAGCACAATCAACCGATTCGGCAACTCATTCCTCTCCTGCGTCACCGGCACATGCACTTTCAGCAACTCCCCACACGCCTCGATACACGTCACAAACCCCTCCAGCGTGCGCCCCTGCCGCACCTGCTCGGTAAACGCCGCGACAATCGCATCCCAGGATTTATTATCCAGCCGCTTGGAAATCCCCTCATCCACCAGAATCTCCACATACCGCTCCGCCTCACACACAAAAATCAGCATCCCCGTGCTACCCACCGTGTGATGCAGGTTCTGCTCGAGAAACTGTCGGCGCGCCAGGTTTGACGCACGCCAATGCCGCACGCGGCGCGGGATCAGATGGGTAGTGATTTTCGGCAAACGAAACAGCAGGCACAGCACGATGAACGCGCCCCACTGCACCAGCAGCAGACTGCGCAGGGTCAGCCACCCGGTCAGGTAGTGCACAACGCCCGGCACCACCAGTGCCAAAAGGCTCGCCCACAACAGCGGGATGTACGCGTAGTCATCGGCGCGGGCGGCCAGTACCGTCACCAGTTCGGCGTCGGTATCGCGCTCGACCCGGGCGATCGCCTCGGCGACTTTGCGTTGTTCGTGTTCAGTCAGTAATGCCATGTTGAAAAGTGCCTGCTCATTATTCTTCTGATCTCACCAGCCGCCGGACGAACCGCCGCCGCCGAAACTGCCCCCGCCGCCGCTGAAGCCCCCGCCTCCACCACCGCCGCCAAAGCCGCCGCCACCGCCAAAGCCGCCCCCTCCTCCGGAGCCGCCACGGCCAGCGGGCAGGATACCGAGCACCTGGCAGACAAACACCGTCAGGATGAACAACATCACCAAAAACACGAACAATGCCGGATGCCGCGAGATGAAATCGTCGGACGGATCACCGCTGGATTCATACACCGTCGATGGCTCGTCGAGCGGATTTCCGCCCAGCACCACCAGCATCGCCGCGACGCCATCGCTGATGCCTTTGCTGAAGTTGCCGGTCTTGAAGGCAGGGGTTATGACTTGATGGATGATCACTGAAGTCTGCGCGTCAGTCAGTCGGTCTTCCAGGCCATAACCGACTTCGATGCGCAGTTTGCGCTCGTCACGGGCGACGATCAGCAGCGCGCCGTTGTTCTTGTCCTTCTGGCCGATGGCCCAGTGCCGGCCGAGCTGAACGCCGAAATCTTCGATGGTGGTGCCTTGCAGATCCGGCACCGTGACCACGACCAATTGCTCGCCGGTCGCCTGCTCGTGGGCCTGCAACTGCTGGCCCAGTTGCGCGCGCACCGACGGGTCGATCATCTGCGCTTCGTCCACCACCCGGCCGCTCAGCGCCGGGAACGTCAACTCGGCCTGGGCGCTGACGGCGAACAGCCACAGCATCAGCACCAGGCCCATTTTCAACACGCGCATGGACAACCTCGAATCAGAATTTCACTTCCGGGGCCTTTTCCGCGCCGGGCGTGGTGGCTTCGAAGGTTTCGCGGATCGGCAGATCGCTGTACATCACGCTGTGCCAGAGACGACCGGGAAAGGTGCGGATTTCGGTGTTGTATTTCTGCACCGCCAGAATGAAATCGCGACGCGCCACGGCGATGCGGTTTTCCGTGCCCTCGAGTTGCGATTGCAGGGCGAGGAAGTTCTGGTTGGCCTTCAGATCCGGGTAACGCTCGGAGACCACCATCAAGCGGCTCAACGCGCCGGTCAGTTGATCCTGCGCCTGCTGGAACTGCTTGAGCTTTTCGGGGTTATCGAGGGTGCTGGCGTCGACCTGGATCGAGGTCGCCTTGGCCCGCGCCTCGATCACTGCGGTCAGCGTTTCCTGCTCGTGAGCCGCATAACCTTTCACCGTTTCCACCAGATTGGGGATCAGGTCAGCGCGGCGCTGGTACTGGTTCTGCACCTGTCCCCACGCGGCTTTGGCCTGTTCGTCGAGGGTCGGGATATTGTTGATGCCGCACGCGGTCAACAGCGTGGCCAGCACCAGCAGTGTGGCGACCTGCAAACGCGAGCGATTGGTTGGGCTTACATTCATCGCAGTGATGCTCCTTGGCACATTTCATTATAAAAACCGAGCGCGAAACATTCTTGGCGGGCTCTTGGGGCATAATCGGCCGCGTCGCTGGATTACGACGGGCCAATGGGCTAAAAAGTGCCCTGCGCGTTCACGCTGCCGAGTGTCGGCTGTCGTTTTTGGCTCGGTGTTTTCGAGCCTGCACCCGAACAACAATAGTCGCTCCCTAAATTTTGGCTGGCCGGCGTTACCTCGCCGCTTGGGCCCTTGAGAAAACTATTCATGAAGAAGCTGTGTTTGCTGGGTCTGTTCGTCAGCCTGGCCAGTCATCAAGTATTGGCCGCCACGACCCCGGTACCCCTGGAAAACAAGGACGCATTCATCAGCAATCTGATGAAGCAAATGACCCTCGATGAAAAGATCGGCCAGCTGCGCCTGATCAGCATCGGCCCGGAAATGCCCCGCGAGCTGATCCGCAAAGAGATCGCTGCCGGCAACATCGGTGGCACGTTCAACTCGATCACCCGCCCGGAAAACCGTCCGATGCAGGACGCTGCCATGCGCAGTCGCCTGAAGATTCCGATGTTTTTCGCGTACGACGTGATCCACGGCCACCGTACGATTTTCCCGATTCCGCTGGCCTTGGCCTCGAGCTGGGACATGGACGCCATCGGCCAGTCCGGCCGCGTTGCCGCCAAAGAAGCCGCTGCCGACAGCCTCGACATCACCTTCGCGCCGATGGTCGATATTTCCCGCGACCCGCGCTGGGGCCGCAGCTCCGAAGGTTTCGGTGAAGACACCTACCTGACCTCGCGCATTGCCGGCGTCATGGTTCGTGCCTATCAGGGTGCCACCCCGAGCGCCGCCGACAGCATCATGGCCAGCGTCAAGCACTTCGCCCTGTACGGCGCGGTCGAGGGCGGCCGCGACTACAACACCGTCGACATGAGTCCGGTGAAGATGTACCAGGATTACCTGCCACCGTACCGCGCCGCGATTGATGCCGGCGCTGGCGGTGTGATGGTCGCGTTGAACTCGATCAACGGCATTCCGGCCACGGCCAACACCTGGCTGATGAATGATCTGTTGCGCAAAGACTGGGGCTTCAAAGGCCTGGCGGTCAGTGACCACGGCGCGATCTTCGAACTGATCAAGCACGGTGTCGCCCGCGACGGACGTGAAGCGGCGAAGCTGGCGATCAAGGCCGGCATCGACATGAGCATGAACGACACCCTCTACGGCAAAGAACTGCCGGGGCTGCTCAAGGCCGGCGAAATCGAACAGAAAGACATCGACAACGCCGTGCGTGAAGTGCTCGCCGCCAAGTACGACATGGGTCTGTTCAAGGACCCGTACCTGCGTATCGGCAAGGCTGAAGATGATCCGGCCGACACCTACGCCGAAAGCCGTCTGCACCGTGCCGAGGCCCGCGAAGTCGCGCGTCGCAGCCTGGTGTTGCTGAAGAACCAGAACGAAACCCTGCCGCTGAAGAAAGACGCAAAAGTCGCGCTGGTCGGCCCGCTGGCCAAAGCGCCGATCGACATGATGGGCAGTTGGGCTGCCGCCGGGCGCCCTGCGCAATCGGTGACGCTGTTCGATGGCATGAGTTCGGTGATCGGCAATAAGTCGAACCTGATCTACGCCCGTGGCGCCAACATCACCAGCGACAAGAAGGTGCTGGATTACCTGAACTTCCTCAACTTCGATGCGCCGGAAGTGGTCGACGATCCGCGCCCGGCCAACGTGCTGATCGACGAAGCAGTGAAAGCTGCCAAGGACGCTGACGTGATCGTGGCAGCGGTGGGCGAATCCCGTGGCATGTCCCACGAGTCCTCCAGCCGCACCGACCTGAACATCCCGGAAAACCAGCGCGAGCTGATCCGTGCGCTGAAAGCCACCGGCAAACCGTTGGTATTGGTGTTGATGAATGGCCGTCCGCTGACCATTCTCGAAGAGAACCAGTCGGCTGACGCGATTCTGGAAACCTGGTTCAGCGGCACCGAGGGCGGCAATGCCATTGCTGATGTGCTGTTCGGCGATTACAACCCGTCGGGCAAACTGCCGGTGACTTTCCCGCGCTCCGTGGGCCAGATCCCGACTTACTACAACCACCTGAGCATTGGCCGGCCGTTCACCCCGGGCAAACCGGGCAACTACACCTCGCAGTATTTCGATGACACCACCGGGCCGCTGTTCCCGTTCGGTTATGGCCTGAGCTACACCAACTTCGCCCTGAGCGACATGGCGCTGTCGTCGACCACCCTCAACGCCACTGGCAAGCTCGACGCCAGCGTCATGCTGAAAAACACCGGCAAGCGTGACGGCGAAACCGTGGTGCAGTTGTACATCCAGGACGTCACTGGCTCGATGATCCGCCCGGTGAAGGAACTGAAGAACTTCCAGAAAATCATGCTCAAGGCCGGCGAACAGAAAGTCGTGCACTTCACCATCACCGAGGATGACCTGAAGTTCTACAACGCCCAGCTCAAGTACGCGGCAGAGCCTGGCAAGTTCAACGTGCAGATCGGCCTGGATTCGCAGGATGTGACGCAGCAGAGCTTTGAACTGCTATAACCGCAAGCACACCGCAAAACCCTGTGGGAGCGAGCTTGCTCGCGAAAGCGGTCATTCAGTTAAACAAATACTGACTGACACACCGCCTTCGCGAGCAAGCTCGCTCCCACATTGGATTCAGGGTGTATTCAAAATCGGTTTTACCCGCGGCGGTCGAGGATGTTGACGACCACCCGATCCACCCACCCCCACACCCGCTGCTTCACCCGCCGCCACAACGGCCGGCGCTGCCACTCCTCCAGACTCACCTGCTGACTCAGCCCGAAGTCTTTCACAAAACTCGCCTCTACCGCTGCCGTCAACGACGGATCCAGCGCCTCCAGATTCGCCTCCAGATTGAAGCGCAGGTTCCAGTGATCGAAGTTGCACGAACCGATGCTCACCCAGTCGTCCACCAAGACCATTTTCAAATGCAGAAAACAAGGCTGATATTCGAAGATCTGCACCCCGGCCTTGAGCAGTCGCGGGTAATAACGATGCCCGGCGTAACGCACTGACGGGTGATCGGTGCGCGGCCCGGTCAGCAGCAAACGCACATCGACACCACGCGCCGCAGCCTTGCGCAGGGAGCGGCGGATTTTCCACGTTGGCAGGAAGTACGGCGTGGCCATCCAGATGCGTTTTTGCCCACTGTTCAACGCGCGGAACAGCGATTGCAGAATGTCGCGATGCTGGCGGGCGTCGGCATACGCCACGCGGCCCATGCCCTCGCCCTTGTCCGGCACCCGTGGCAAACGCGGCAGACCAAAATGCGCGGCCGGGCGCCAAGCGCGGCGATATCGGTTGGCAATCCACTGGCGGTCAAACAGCAATTGCCAGTCGATCACCAACGGGCCGCGGATCTCGACCATCACTTCGTGCCATTCGCTGCTGTCATGGCCCGGCGTCCAGAACTCATCGGTGACACCGGTGCCACCGACCACCGCCAGACATTGATCGACCAGCAGCAATTTGCGGTGATCCCGATAGAAGTTGCCGACCCAGCGCCGCCAGTTCAGCCGATTGTAGAAACGCAGTTCAACCCCGGCCTGGATCAGGCGCTGACGCAGATTGAGGGTGAAGGCGAGACTGCCGTAGTCATCGAACAGACATCGCACACGCACGCCTCGCTCAGCCGCCAGGACCAACGCCTGGACGATGGTTTCGGCACAAGCGCCGGCCTCGACCAGATACAGTTCAAGTTCGATCTGCTCTTGAGCGCCAGCAATCTGCTCGAGCATGCGCGGAAAGAATTGCGGGCCGTCGATCAACAGCTCGAACCGGTTGCCATCACGCCATGGAAACACCGCGCCGCGCATGTCAGCGCGCCGTGAAGATCAGCACCGCACCCACCGGCACCGACAGACTGATGGCCGACAGATCGGCGAGTTTGCGCAGGCTTTCCAGCCCTGGCAGCAGATCGAAATCCTCGGCGTTGATCACCAGCGGCTCCAGCGTCACCACCTGAAAGCGGCGATCATCAAGGCGCGTTGCCAAGAGTTCGGCCGGGTATTCATGTTGCTTGCCGTGGAGGTTGACGGTCAGCGGCAGGCGCAATTCCAGCTGCGCGCCGGGGGCCAGATCGTTGATCGGGCGCAGATCGATCTGGGTGGTGATGGTCGCCTCGGGGAATTGCTCGATCTGGAACAGCTCCTTGCGCATGCGCTCGTCGCGCAGGGGGATGCCGCTGTTGATCGAGTCCAGCTCGACTTCGACTTCGGCGCGACCGTTAGGGTCGACCTTGCCGTGCAGCACCAGAAAGCGCTGCACTTCGGAAACATTGGCGTTTTTCGTGCTGACGAACGACAGCCGCGACGACTCGCCGTCCAGATACCAATTGGCCTGCGCCGGCAGCGCAACGGCAGAGAGCAACAGGCTGGACAGGGTTGCACACAGGGAGCGGTTGAACATTGAACACTCATGGGGCCGATAAACCTGCACGAACCTTAACCGCCCCCAAAGTTATTGCAACATCAAGATCAAAAGATCGCAGCCTTCGGCAGCTCCTACAGGGTGGACCCGGTCATGTAGGAGCTGCCGAAGGCTGCGATCTTTTAAGGCTGTAAACGACAACCTTGGCGTTCGCTCAACCATTGGGCGCGATTGCTGCGGCCCATGCCGCTGACGGTGATGGTTTTGCTGGCAGGGTCATCGGTGAACTGGCTGGTCGGCAGCCATTGTTTGACATAGCCACGGCAATACTCGGCATCGTTGTTCATCACGTACCGGCACGAACAATATTCCTTGGCGGTGTAGGCGCTGATGATGTCCGGGAAGGCCCACAGATTTTCGCGCTCGTAGCCGATCCAGCCGAGCAGCAAAACGAGCAGCAACAGCAACAAGCGCTTCATGGCCGCACCGCCTTCAGTACGCGTTTTAGCAACTCGTTATGGCGGTAGCTGCCGTCGCGATCATCGGCATAACGCACGATCACCAGTTTCTCGCTGGGAATCACGTACAGCGCCTGGCCCCAATGGCCGAGGGCGGCGAAGGTATCGGGTGGTGCATCGGGCCACGGTGAGGCGGCGCCATCGGCCGGGCGATTGAGCCACCACTGGCCGCCGGGCACCGCTTCGTCCTGATGAGCCTTGTAACCGGCGAAGGGTTCAAGGTTGAACGCGATCCAATCTTTGGGCAGCAATTGGCGATCATTCCAGCGCCCGTCGCGGGCCATCAACAGACCGACGCGCGCCAGATCCCGAGCTGTCAGGTAAGCGTAAGACGACGCGACAAACGTGCCGCTGGCATCGGTTTCCCACACGGCGTGATGGATGCCCAAAGGCTCGAACAATGCCGTCCACGGATAGTTCGGATAGCGCTGCGGGCCGACGATATTTTTCAACGCGGCCGCGAGCAGGTTGCTGTCGCCGCTGGAATAGCGGAAGGCCTGCCCGGGAGCGGCGTAGCTGTCGTGGTTAGCGGTGAACGCAGCCATATCGTGATGACCACGGGTGTAAAGCATCGCCACCACCGAGGACTTCAGCGGGGCATATTCGTAGTCTTCCTGCCAATCGATACCGGAGGCCCAGTGCAGCAGATCGGCGATTTTGATCGCCGGGTGTTTTTCCAGCGGCGGGTAAAACTGCACGGCCGGGTCTTCTAGTTTGAACAGGCCTTCGCCGTACGCCACACCGAGCACGGTGGCCATCAGGCTTTTGCTGATCGACCAGGTCAGGTGCGGGGTTTGCTCGGTGGTCGGGCCGGCGTAGCGTTCGTAGATGATCTGGCCGTCATGGATGATCAGCAGCGCGTCGGTGCGGATGCCTTTGCGGGTGGTGTCATCGCGGGGTGGGAAGGCGTAATTATCCAGCGCTCCTGTATCGGTGATCGTCATGCCGATTGGCCATTGTTCGCCGGGCCATTGTTCGGCCTGAACGGTGAAGCAGGTCAGCAGCAGAAACAGCGACAGGCCTTTGCACATGAGGAGGGCTCTTGGGGAGAACCTGCTGAGATTAGTCGGGGTTGATGACAGATGTGTGGTGATGATGAGATCGCTTTCGCGAGCAAGCTCGCTCCCACAGTTGACCGAGTTCCTTTAGTTGGAATGCCATCAAACTGTGGGAGCGAGCTTGCTCGCGAAGAGGCCAGTCAAGCCTGCGCCAAAGCCTTGGCCAACCGCTTGGCCCGAGCGCCGGAGGCCAACTGCATCACGCCCTGATCCCGCTGCCACATCTGAACCCATTCTGTCGGCCCGTCAGCCAAGGCCTGACTCACCTCCCCCTCCAACGCCTCAAACTGCGCAAACAACCCACCCAGCAACACATGCCCGGCCGGATTGTTCGGCGGCTGCCGGCTCGCCTCCGCACACCCGGCCAACAGCGCCAGCAAACGTAATTGCAACGCTTGCGGCCAATCGCTGTCCTGCCCGACGCCATACAGCCATGCGGTCATCGCGCTCAGCACATAGACATCTTCCAGCGTGCGAAACGGTTTGACGTAAGCATCCCATCCATCACCGGCGAGCAACTCGCACAACGCCCCATCAAGCTGCAACCGGCCATGACTGATGTCTGGCATCAACGGCAACGCCGGCAATTTCTCAACGGTTACGCCGGGCTCGCCGGGATACACCACGGCCAGACTCAGGCGCGGCGTTTCGCCGGGTTCTTCACTGCGCGCAGCGATCAACAGCCAGTCCGCCGCATCGCCCGCCGTGACGAAGTCCTTGCGCCCGCTCAGGCGTAAATCGGTGAGCCGCGTCTGCATGTCAGCTGGACGCAGACTGCGCTGTTCGGTCGCACACAACGCGCCAAGGCTCAGCGGCGCACTCGGCCACAACATGCGCAATGCCGCTTGGTAACCGACCAGAAACGCCAGCCCCGGCGTCGCCATCCGCCGCCCGCCCGCGACCGCCAACTCGAACGGCGTGACGTTGCCCAGTTGCTGCAACAACGTCGCAAAACCCTCGGCCAGGTCAGCAACGGCGGGCAATCGGTCACGGCGGTGCAGCAGATCTGGCCAGGGCATAAGAGGCTCCTTGTGGGCTGTCATATAAGCATCACCAAACTTTCATGGCGATGACACCGGGGCTACATAGCCTGACTTTGCACAACACGGCTGCATAAAGAAAGTCGATCGGCTGCAACCCACGACGGGTTAAAGGCCCGTACGGAGATTCACATGACTCAGATCGCCCGCATCAGCGACACCGGCAATGAACGCCGCCTGCAAGCCGAACGCCTGATCGGCGCCGAGGCCCTGCAGCAAGCCCAGGCCTTGCGCTTCAACGTCTTCAGCGGCGAGTTCAACGCCAAACTGAAAGGCGCAGAACGGGGTCTGGACATGGATGATTATGATGTTCACTGCAGCCACATCGGCGTACGTGATCTGAACACCGGGCGTTTAGTGGCGACCACCCGCTTGCTCGATCACACCGCCGCCAGCAGCCTCGGCAAGTTCTACAGCGAAGAAGAGTTCAGCCTGCACGGCCTCGCGCATCTGCAGGGCCCGATTCTGGAAATCGGCCGCACCTGCGTCGACCCGGCGTACCGCAACGGCGGCACCATCGCGGTGTTGTGGGGCGAGTTGGCCGAAGTATTGAATCAGGGCGGCTACAGCTATCTGATGGGTTGCGCGAGCATTCCGATGCAGGACGGCGGCATTCAGGCCCACGCGATCATGCAGCGCCTGCGCGAACGTTATCTGTGCACCGAACACCTGCGTGCCGAGCCGAAAAATCCGCTGCCGACGCTGGATATTCCATCGAACGTGATCGCGGAAATGCCACCGCTGCTCAAGGCCTATATGCGCCTGGGCGCGAAGATCTGCGGTGAGCCGTGCTGGGACGAAGACTTCCAGGTCGCCGACGTGTTTATCCTGCTCAAGCGCGACGAACTCTGCCCGCGCTACGCCAAGCACTTCAAGGCGGCTGTGTGATGAGCCGGTTGCGGGTGTACGCGCGGATCGCGCGGGTGCTGCTGGTGGTGTCGCTGGGCTTGACCATGGCCAGCGTCTTCGGCGTATTCGAACGAATTGGTTTGGCGCATTCGATGGAGCGGCGTCAGCGCTGGTCGCGCTTCTTCATGGCGCGCCTGAGCAATGCCCTGCCCTTTCGCGTGACGGTTCACGGTGAACTGCCGAAACAGCCGATGCTGTGGGTCAGCAATCACGTTTCATGGACGGACATTCCGTTGCTGGGCATGCTCACGCCGCTGTCGTTTCTGTCCAAGGCCGAAGTGCGTACCTGGCCGGTGGCCGGTTGGCTCGCGGCCAAGGCTGGCAGCCTGTTCATCCGTCGCGGTTCGGGCGACAGCCAGTTGATCCGCAAGCAGATGACCCGTCACCTGCAAACCGATCACGCCTTGCTGATGTTCCCGGAAGGCACCACCACCGATGGCCGTTCTTTGCGCACTTTTCACGGTCGCTTACTGGCGGCGGCGATTGATTCCGAGGTGATGCTGCAACCGGTGGCGATCCGTTACCTGCGCGATGGCGAGATCGATGCGCTGGCGCCGTTCATTGGCGAAGATGATCTGCTCTCGCACCTGATGCGCCTGTTCAGCAACGATTGCGGCGATGTCGAAGTGCACCTGCTCAAGCCAATGGCCTGTCAGGGTCGTGAGCGTGCAGCGCTGGCGTTTGAAGCGCAGCAGGCGGTGCAGAAGGCGTTGTTTGGTGAGGTGGCGAAACCGGCTGAACCGCGTCGCGCCGGCGAACTGATTGCTGCCTGAAAACACACCTCTCCCCTTTGGGAGCGAGCTTGCTCGCGAAAGCGGTATGTCAGCCAATATAAATGCTGAATGACACGCCGCCTTCGCGAGCAGGCTCGCTCCCACCTTTAGATCTTCAGTGATTCGGGGTTTTGTGCGAAGTCCTGGAGTTGGGGGTAGAACATGCGGAAGTCTTCGCTGAGCGGCTCATACAACCGCCGCAATTCCTGCATCGCCCCCGCCAGTTCCTCCGGCCGGCTCAACCGCCGCGAGATCCCGCGCAACACCTGCTCCAGCACTTCAAATTCCTGATACGAACCCAGCCAGTCATTGGCGACCATGTGCGGGGCGATCCTCGCCAATCGTTCGGGCAATTGCGGTTCGCGGGTCAGCACCCGATACACATCAGCCGTAAATACTTCCAGCGGCTGATCGGCGTACATGCGCCAGTCCCGCGCCAGGCAATGATCGAAAAACACATCGAGGACGATCCCGGCATAACGCCGGCGGGTATCGGAAAAGCGCCCCAAAGCAATGTCCACCAGCGGATGGCGATCAGTGAACACGTCAATCCGGCGATGCAGCTGAATGGCCGCTTCCACCTCCGGCGCAAACTGCCCTTGCAGCCGGCCTTTGACGAAATCGCCATACAGACTGCCGAGCAATTGCCCGGGGCGCTGGCCACCGAGGTGTAAATGTGCGAGATAGTTCATGGGCGCAGCTTAGCACTGCGGCCGATAAGCCACACACCCATGTATCGTTATAACGCGATATACCAATTTATGCTGACGTCAGAACAAAATCATATTGGTGTATCGCGATCCAACGATTTATATTTCGCCACATCGCGATATAGCGTTGTACACATTGTGAGCACCTGCCATGAACCTCGACCTCGACGAAATAATAAAAGCCCTGGCGCACCCAGTACGGCGAGACATCCTCAACTGGCTGAAAGACCCGAAGAACGAATTCCCGGAACAGTTGCACAACCACGAGTACGGCATTTGCGCCGGGCAGATCGATCAACGCTGCGGCTTGTCGCAGTCGACCGTTTCGGCACACCTCGCAACGTTACAACGCGCCGGTCTGATCAGCAGCCAGAAGGCCGGTCAATGGCACTTTTTCAAACGTAACGAGGACGTGATCCAGGCGTTCCTCAGCACCCTCAGTAAAGAGCTCTGACCCTTAACGTCAGCCAGCCGACAAGGAAACCTGCATGCCCCTCTCGCTCCTCATCCTCGCCTTGAGCGCCTTCGCTATCGGCACCACCGAGTTCGTCATCATGGGCTTGCTGCCCGATGTAGCGGCCGACCTCGGTGTGTCGATCCCCGGCGCCGGCTGGCTAGTGACCGGTTACGCCCTCGGCGTGGCGATCGGTGCGCCGTTCATGGCAATGGCCACCGCCAAACTGCCGCGCAAAGCAGCACTGGTGGCGTTGATGGGCATTTTTATTGTTGGCAACTTGCTGTGTGCCATTGCCAGTGACTACAACGTGCTGATGTTTGCCCGCGTGATCACCGCGCTGTGCCACGGCGCGTTCTTCGGTATCGGCTCGGTGGTGGCGGCCAATCTGGTGCCGGCCAACAAGCGTGCGTCGGCGGTGGCCCTGATGTTCACAGGTCTGACCCTGGCCAACGTCCTTGGTGTACCGCTGGGCACTGCGCTGGGTCAGCAATACGGCTGGCGCTCGACCTTCTGGGCCGTCACCGTTATCGGAGTGATTGCGCTGATCGGCCTGATCCGCTTCCTGCCGGCCAAACGTGACGAAGAAAAACTCGATATGCGCGCTGAACTCGCCGCCCTTAAAGGTGCCGGGATCTGGTTGTCGCTGAGCATGACCGCGTTGTTCGCCGCTTCCGTCTTCACACTGTTCACCTACGTCGCGCCGCTGCTTGGCGAAGTCACCGGCGTGTCGCCCCGTGGCGTGACCTGGACGCTGATGCTGATCGGCCTGGGCCTGACCGTCGGCAACATCATCGGCGGCAAACTCGCCGACAAGGGCATGGCCGCCACGCTGATCGGCGTATTCATCGCCATGGCCGTGGTCTCCACCGTGCTGACCTGGACCAGCGTCGCGCTGATCCCCACCGAAATCACCCTGTTCCTCTGGGCCACCGCGTGTTTCGCCGCCGTACCGGCGCTGCAAGTCAACGTGGTGACCTTCGGCAAAGCCGCACCAAACCTGGTTTCGACCCTGAACATCGGCGCCTTCAACGTCGGTAACGCGCTCGGCGCCTGGGTTGGCGGCAGCGTCATCGCCCACGGCTACGGCCTGACCAGCGTACCGCTCGCAGCCGCCGCCCTGGCCGTGCTCGCCCTGCTGGTGACGCTGATTACTTTCCGTCAGAACGGCAATGCCGATCTGGCCCCGGCAACTAACTGATTACTTTCCACTTACGAGGGTTGTAGACATGGCAACTATTTTCGATCCGATCAAACTTGGCGACATCGAGCTGGCCAACCGCATCATCATGGCCCCCCTGACCCGCTGCCGCGCCGACGAAGGTCGCGTGCCCAACGCGTTGATGGCTGAGTACTACGTACAGCGTGCTTCCGCAGGCCTGATCCTCAGCGAAGCCACGTCGGTGACGCCAATGGGCGTTGGCTACCCGGACACCCCGGGCATCTGGTCCAACGATCAAGTGCGCGGCTGGGCCAACGTGACCAAAGCGATTCACGGCGCTGGCGGCAAGATCTTCCTGCAACTGTGGCATGTCGGCCGGGTTTCCCACCCGTCCTACCTCAACGGTGAAGCACCGGTGGCACCGAGCGCGATCCAGCCGAAAGGCCACGTCAGCCTGGTACGCCCACTGGCCGACTACCCGACTCCGCGTGCACTGGAAACCGCTGAAATCGCCGACATCGTCGACGCCTACCGCACCGGCGCCGAAAACGCCAAAGCGGCCGGTTTCGACGGCGTGGAAATCCACGGCGCCAACGGTTACCTGCTCGACCAGTTTTTGCAAAGCAGCACCAACCAGCGCACCGACAATTACGGTGGCTCGCTGGAAAACCGTGCACGCCTGTTGCTGGAAGTGACTGATGCAGCGATCGAAGTCTGGGGCGCCGGCCGTGTCGGTGTGCACCTTGCACCGCGCGCTGACTCCCACGACATGGGCGACGACAACCTGGCAGAAACCTTCACCTACGTCGCTCGTGAGCTGGGCAAACGCGGCATCGCGTTCATCTGCTCCCGTGAGAAAGAAGGCGCCGACAGCCTCGGTCCACAACTGAAAGAAGCTTTCGGTGGCCCGTACATCGCCAACGAAAAATTCACCAAGGACAGCGCCAATGAATGGCTGGCCAGCGGCAAGGCTGACGCTGTGGCGTTCGGCGTGCCGTTCATTGCCAACCCGGATCTGCCAGCTCGTTTGAAGGCTGATGCGCCGTTGAATGATGCGCGTCCGGAGCTGTTCTACGCTAAAGGCCCGGTGGGTTATATCGACTATCCAACGCTGTAATACGCAACACGCAGAAACGCGAAAGCCCCCGACTTGTGAGAGTTGGGGGCTTTTTTTGTGTTCGCCGGGAGATTGATTGCGCGGCTGAGTACGTAGCCCCTCATCGGAACGCCGCCCGCCCAGCCCTCTCCCAAGGGAGAGGGAGCCGATCGGGGAATGTTTGAAACCAGAGTTCGACTGGGTTTTTCAGGTCGGTGTAACTTGCAAGAACACCTCGGTCAGTCCCCTCTCCCTCTGGGAGAGGGTTAGGGTGAGGGCAAGCGGCCAACACTCATTCACACAGAAGACACAAATTCCCTACAAAATGCGTAGCTCGCTACGTATAAACTCCCCGCCGCAAACGTATATAAAGGCAGGCCAATTGACATAAGCTGTGCCAATTACGCATTTTGTTTCATTTGCGCAGGCTGGGGCTCAGGCGCAGCATATCCAACCCTGTATCGACCCAACGCTCGGCCTCGGCATGCAGCTCAAAGCTGTCCGGCGCCAGCAGCCATCCATACAGAAGGCCATCGATATAGCTGTGAATGCTGATGGCCGCACGGGCAGTGTCGAGATCTTCCGGCAACTGGCCGCGATTCACCGCATTACGCAACGTCAGAGCGATGCGCTCATTGCAATCGAGACTGACGTCCCGGCGCTGCTGGCGCAAATCGCACATTTCATCGGTGAACTCGCACTTATGAAACAGAATTTCGTTGATACGCCGGGTTTTCGGGTCCAGCGCAACTTGATGAAACAAATGAATCAGCAGTTGGCGCATGCAGCCCAGCGGGTCGAGCTCGTCTTCACTTTCGCTGGCTCTGGCCAGTTCATCCAGCGGCTCACGCAACGAATCGAGCATCGCCTGCACCAGATCGGCCTTGTTGCTGAAATGCCAGTAAATGGCACCGCGCGTGACACCCGCCAGTGTTGCGATATCGGCCAGTGTCGTACGAGCGACGCCCCTTTCATAAAAGGCTTTCTCCGCCGCTTCCAGGATCTGGCTACGGGTTTCTTGAGCTTCCTCTTTGGTACGACGGACCATGACAGTAAAACCTCAAACAGGATGTTTCAGGGATGGCTGAATATCCGCTGAATAAAGAAGGGGTGATCTCTCGCGGATCAGCTCCCCGGCCTACAATTTCAAACCCTGCGACGACTTTTGTAACAGCTTGGATACGCGGCGCAGGTATTTACAAACAACCATGAACGTAAGTATATTACTTAGCAAGCTACTTATCCACTCGGTACGCATTTTTTACCCTTTCACACTTCTTGTGCGCTTTTTGCGCGCCTGACCCGAGGATCTTCATGCAATTCAAGCCAGCTGTTACCGCTCTGGTCACTGCCGTCGCCCTGGCATCGCTGCTCAGCGGATGTAAAAAGGAAGAAGCGGCCCCGGCCGCTCCACCGCCTCAGGTCGGCGTCGTCACCCTGCAACCACAAGCCTTTACCCTCACCTCGGAACTGCCGGGCCGCACCAGTGCGTTCCGCATCGCTGAAGTTCGACCGCAGGTCAACGGCATCATTCTCAAGCGTCTGTTCAAGGAAGGCGGCGATGTCAAAGCCGGCCAGCAGCTGTACCAGATCGATCCGGCGGTCTATGAAGCGACCCTGAAAAGCGCCGAAGCCAACCTGCGTTCGACCAAGTCGATCTCCGACCGCTACAAGCAACTGGTCGACGAGCAGGCCGTGAGCCGTCAGGAATACGACACCGCAGTGGCCAACCGCATGGAATCGGAAGCGTCGTTGCAGACCGCGCAGATCAACGTGCGTTACACCAAGGTTTACGCGCCGATCTCCGGTCGCATTGGCCGCTCTTCGGTCACCGAAGGTGCACTGGTCAGCAATGGCCAGGCCGACGCGATGGCGACGATCCAGCAACTGGACCCGATCTACGTCGACGTCACCCAGTCCTCGGTTGAACTGCTGGAGCTGCGCCGTGAGCTGGAAAGCGGTCGCCTGCAGAAGTCCGGCGATACCGCCGCAGCGGTCAAACTGACCCTGGAAGACGGCAGCCAGTACAAGCTTGACGGTAAGCTGGAATTCTCCGAAGTCACGGTTGACCCGACTACCGGTTCCGTGACCTTGCGCGCCGTGTTCCCGAACCCGGATCACACCCTGCTGCCAGGCATGTTCGTTCGCGCCCAGTTGCAGGCCGGGGTCAACGCCGCCGCCATTCTGGCGCCGCAGCAGGGCGTGACCCGCGACCTCAAAGGCACCCCGACCGCACTGGTCGTCGGCGCCGACAACAAGGTCGAGCTGCGTCAGCTCAAGGCCAGCCGCACCGTCGGCAGCCAGTGGCTGATCGAAGACGGCCTGAAGGCCGGCGATCGCTTGATCACCGAAGGCCTGCAGTACGTGCGTCCAGGTGTTCAGGTCAACCCGACCGAAGCCACTAACGTAGGCAACAAGAACCCGGCCCCCGCTCAGGCAGCTGACAAAGCCGCCGGCGGCAAAGGGGAGTAATCCATGTCAAAATTCTTCATCGACCGTCCGATTTTCGCCTGGGTAATTGCCCTGGTGATCATGCTGGTCGGGGCACTTTCGATCCTGAAATTGCCGATCAACCAGTACCCGAGCATTGCGCCGCCGGCCATTGCGATCTCCGTGACCTACCCGGGCGCTTCGGCGCAAACCGTGCAGGACACCGTCGTCCAGGTGATCGAGCAGCAGCTCAACGGTATCGACAACCTGCGTTATGTGTCCTCGGAAAGTAACTCCGACGGCAGCATGACCATCACCGCGACCTTCGAGCAAGGCACTAACTCCGACACCGCGCAGGTGCAGGTTCAGAACAAGCTGAACCTCGCTACCCCGCTGTTGCCGCAGGAAGTGCAGCAACAAGGTATCCGCGTGACCAAGGCAGTGAAAAACTTCCTCTTGGTGATCGGCGTGGTGTCGCGTGACGGCAGCATGACCAAGGACGACCTGTCCAACTACATCGTGTCGAACATGCAGGACCCGATCTCGCGGACCGCCGGTGTCGGTGACTTCCAGGTCTTCGGTGCCCAGTACGCGATGCGCATCTGGCTCGACCCGGCCAAGTTGAACAAGTACAACCTGACCCCGTCTGATGTCAGCTCCGCCATCTCGGCGCAGAACGTCCAGGTGTCGTCCGGTCAGCTCGGCGGTTTGCCGGCGCTGCCAGGTCAGCAACTGAACGCGACGATCATCGGCAAGACCCGTCTGCAGACCGCTGAGCAGTTCAAGGCAATTCTGCTGAAGGTCAATCAGGACGGCTCGCAAGTGCGCGTCGGTGATGTCGCCGATGTCGGTCTGGGTGGTGAGAACTCGACCATTTCCGCACAGTTCAACGGTAAACCGTCCTCCGGTCTGGCGGTAAAACTGGCCAACGGCGCCAACGCCCTCGACACCGCCAAAGCCCTGCGCAAGACGATTGACGAACTCAAGCCGTTCTTCCCGCAAGGCATGGAAGTGGTGTTCCCGTACGACACCACCCCGGTGGTGACCGAGTCGATCAAGGGTGTGGTTGAAACCCTGGTCGAAGCGATCGTGCTGGTGTTCCTGGTGATGTTCCTGTTCCTGCAGAACTTCCGCGCTACCGTCATCACCACGATGACTGTGCCGGTGGTATTGCTCGGTACGTTCGGCATCCTCGCGGCCTTCGGTTTCAGCATCAACACCCTGACCATGTTCGGCATGGTGCTGGCCATCGGTTTGCTGGTGGACGACGCCATCGTCGTGGTGGAAAACGTCGAGCGGGTGATGAGCGAAGAAGGCTTGTCACCGAAGGAAGCGACCAAGAAGTCCATGGGCCAGATCCAGGGTGCTCTGGTCGGTATCGCGCTGGTGCTGTCGGCGGTATTGCTGCCGATGGCGTTCTTCAGCGGTTCCACCGGTGTGATCTACAAGCAGTTCTCGATCACCATCGTCTCGGCCATGGCCCTGTCGGTACTGGTCGCGCTGATCTTCACCCCGGCGCTGTGCGCAACCATGCTCAAGGCGATTCCGAAAGGCGAGCACGGCACACCGAAAAAAGGCTTCTTCGGCTGGTTCAACCGTAACTTCGACCGTGGCGTTCGCAGCTACGAGCGCGGCGTTGGCAACATGCTGTCGCGCAAAGCCCCGTATCTGCTGGCGTATCTGCTGATCGTTGTTGGCATGATCTGGCTGTTCACCCGTATTCCGACCGCGTTCCTGCCGGAAGAAGACCAGGGCGTACTGTTCGCCCAGGTGCAAACCCCGGCCGGTTCCAGTGCCGAACGTACCCAAGTCGTGATCGACGAAATGCGTTCCTACCTGCTGGAGAAAGAATCCGGTGCGGTGTCCTCGGTGTTCACCGTTAACGGCTTCAACTTCGCCGGTCGCGGTCAGAGCTCGGGTCTGGCGTTCATCATGCTCAAACCGTGGGACGAGCGTGACGCGAGCAACAGCGTATTCGCCCTCGCCCAGCGTGCGCAGCAACACTTCTTCAGCTTCCGCGACGCGATGGTGTTTGCTTTCGCCCCGCCTGCGGTACTGGAATTGGGTAACGCCACCGGTTTCGACGTGTTCCTGCAGGACCGTGCCGGTATCGGTCACGAAAAACTGATGGAGGCGCGCAACCAGTTCCTCGGTCTGGCAGCGCAGAGCAAGGTGCTCTATCAGGTGCGTCCGAACGGCCTGAACGATGAGCCGCAATACCACCTGGAAATCGACGATCAGAAGGCCCAGGCCCTCGGCGTGAGCATTGCCGACATCAACAGCACGCTGTCGATCTCCTTCGGTAGTAGTTACGTCAACGACTTCATCGACCGTGGTCGGGTGAAGAAGGTGTACGTGCAAGGTCAGGCCGGTGCTCGCATGAGCCCTGAAGACTTGAAGAAGTGGTACGTGCGCAACAGCGCCGGGACCATGGTGCCGTTCTCCGCGTTCGCCAAGGGCGAGTGGATCTACGGATCGCCGAAACTGGCGCGTTACAACGGTGTAGAAGCGATGGAGATCCTTGGTTCTCCGGCGCCGGGTTACTCCACCGGTGATGCGATGGCCGAAGTCGAAGCGATTGCCAAGAAGCTGCCGGCGGGTGTCGGTATCTCCTGGACCGGTCTGTCCTATGAGGAACGTCTGTCGGGTTCGCAAGCGCCAGCGCTGTACGCTCTGTCGCTGCTGATGGTGTTCCTGTGTCTGGCTGCGCTGTACGAGAGCTGGTCGATTCCGATCGCGGTTATGCTCGTGGTGCCGCTGGGGATCATCGGTGCGCTGCTGGCCACCAGCCTGCGCGGGCTGTCCAACGACGTGTACTTCCAGGTGGGGCTGTTGACGACCATCGGTCTGGCGGCTAAAAACGCCATTCTGATCGTTGAATTCGCCAAGGAACTGCATGAACAGGGGCGCAGCCTGCGTGACGCGGCGATTGAAGCCTGCCGCATGCGTCTGCGACCGATCATCATGACCTCGCTGGCCTTCGTCCTCGGTGTTGTACCGTTGGCGATCTCCACGGGCGCCGGTTCAGGCAGTCAACATGCGATCGGTACGGGCGTGATTGGCGGTATGCTCACGGCCACGATCCTGGCGATCTTCTGGGTCCCACTGTTCTTCGTTACGGTTTCGTCCATCGGCCAGCGTAAGATCGCTGACGAGGATGAAGCTACTGAAACTCCTAAAGAGGCTGGCCAATGAGCAAGTCGCTACTCTCCATCGCAGTCGCCGCCTTCGTGCTGAGCGGTTGCTCGCTGATACCTGACTATCAGCAGCCTGAGGCTCCGGTCGCAGCTCAGTACCCACAGGGGCCGGCGTATTCGCCGGCCCAGGCTCCGGCGCAGGCCGCTGCCGAGCAAGGCTGGAAGCAGTTTTTCCATGACCCGGCGCTGCAACAGCTGATCCAGGTGTCCTTGGAAAACAACCGCGACCTGCGTGTCGCGGCGCTGAACATCGATGCTTACGCGGCTCAATACCGCATCCAGCGGGCTGATCTGTTCCCGGCGGTTTCGGCCAATGCCAGCGGCAGCCGTCAGCGGGTTCCGGCCCGTGCCTCGCAGACCGGTGAAGCGGGCATCACCAGCTCCTACTCCGCCACTGTCGGCATCAGTGCCTACGAACTCGACCTGTTCGGTCGGGTGCGCAGCCTGAGCGAACAAGCGCTGCAACAATACTTCGCTACCGAAGAGGCGCGTCGCAGCACCCAGATCAGTCTGGTCGCCAGCGTGGCCAACGCTTACCTGACCTGGCAAGCGGACAAGGAACTGCTCAAGCTGACGCAAGACACCCTCGGTGCCTTTGAAGAAAGCTACAAGCTGACCAGCCGCAGCAACGAAGTCGGTGTGGCTTCGGCGCTGGATCTGGCGCAGTCGCGCACTTCCGTGGAAAACGCCCGGGCACAACTGGCGCGTTACACCCGCCAGGTCGCACAGGACGAAAACAGCCTGACGCTGCTGCTCGGCACGGGTATCCCGGCCAATCTGCAAGCAGCCAAGCCGCTGGCGGATGACCTGCTCAGCGATGTACCGGCCGGTCTGCCTTCGGACCTGCTGCAACGTCGTCCGGATATCCTGCAAGCGGAATACAACCTGAAAGCGGCCAACGCCAACATCGGCGCGGCCCGTGCAGCGTTCTTCCCGAGCATCAGCCTGACCGCCAACGCGGGTAGCCTGAGCCCGGATCTTTCCGGTCTGTTCAAGGGTGGTTCGGGGACGTGGCTGTTCCAGCCGCAGATCAACCTGCCGATCTTCAACGCCGGCAGCCTGCGCGCCAGCCTCGACGCCGCCAAGATCCAGAAGGACATTGGCGTGGCGAACTACGAGAAGTCCATTCAAACGGCCTTCCAGGAAGTCGCCGACGGCCTCGCCGCACGCCAGACCTACACCGAACAGCTGCAAGCGCAACGTGACTTCGTTCAGGCCAACCAGGATTACTACCGTCTGGCCGAGCGTCGTTATCGCATCGGCGTCGACAGCAACCTGACCTTCCTCGATGCCCAGCGTCAGCTGTTCAGCGCGCAACAAGCGCTGATCACCGACCGCCTCGCGCAGCTGACCAGTGCGGTCAACCTGTACAAGGCCCTGGGGGGTGGCTGGAATGCGCAAACTGCGCAGAACGAACCGCTGAAAGAAGAAGCACCGAAGATGAAGTTGTTCTGATCATCATCAGGTGAACACAAGGAGCCCACCGATTGGTGGGCTTTTTGTTGCCTGTTTGAAAGTTGTGTTGTCTGGGCCGCCCCCCCTTCGCGAGCAAGCTCGCTCCCACAGGGGATCGCACTCCAAATTGTGGGAGCGAGCCTGCTCGCGAAGAGGCCCGCACATTCAACCAAAAACCCGGCTTAATCTTGCGTTCGATAATCGCCCAAAACCCGCTTTACCCAATTGAATCCGAACATCCGCCCCCCGCACCATTCGCTCCACAAAACCAATAACAACAGGTTCGACACCATGCTCCCGCGCCCTGCCCCGTCCGGCTGATTGCCGTCGTTTCACCTCTGAATACTTTCCAAGTCTGCACCCCGAAAAACCGGTGGCAGCGCACCCGTTCGCCTTAAAAAAACAAGAGAGACCCGAGCCCATGACAACCTCCCCTGCGCCCTACGCACTTCCGGGCCTGATCGCCCTCGCTCTGGCTGGTGCAGCCCTGCCCGCTGCAGCTGAAGAAGCGGGTTTCATCGAAGGGGCCAAGGTCAACCTGAACCTGCGCAACTTCTACATAAACCGCAACTTCACCAACCCGACCAAAGCTCAGGGCAAGGCCGAAGAGTGGACGCAGAGCTTTATCCTCGACGCCAAATCCGGTTTCACCCAAGGCACCGTCGGCTTCGGCATGGACGTGCTCGGCCTGTATTCGGTAAAGCTTGATGGCGGTAAAGGCACCGGCGGCACGGCGTTGCTGCCGCTGGATCACGACGGTCGTCCGGCGGACAACTTCGGGCGCACCAACGTCGCCTTCAAAGCCAAGCTTTCGCAGACCGAAGTGAAGGTCGGCGAGTGGATGCCGGTGCTGCCGATCCTGCGTTCGGACGACGGCCGCTCGCTGCCACAAACCTTCCGTGGCGGCCAGATCACCTCGAAGGAAATCGACGGCCTGACCCTCTACGGTGGGCAGTTCCGCGCCAACAGCCCGCGTGACGACAGCAGCATGAGCGACATGTCGATGACCGGCAAAGCGGCATTCACTTCTGATCGCTTCAACTTTCAGGGCGGTGAATACGTTTTCAACGAAAAACGCACACAGATCGGCTTGTGGAACGCCGAACTCAAGGACATCTACAGCCAGCAATACGTCAACCTGATCCACAGCCAGCCGCTGGGCGACTGGACGCTGGGCGCCAACCTCGGTTTCTTCTATGGCAAGGACGACGGCAGCGCCCGCGCCGGCGATCTCGACAACAAGACCTGGTCCGGTCTGCTCTCGGCCCGTTACGGCGGCAACACCTTCTACGTCGGTCTGCAGAAACTCACCGGCGACAGCGCCTGGATGCGGGTCAACGGCACCAGCGGCGGCACGCTGGCCAACGACAGCTACAACGCCAGTTATGACAATGCGCAGGAACGCTCCTGGCAACTGCGCCATGACTACAACTTCGTGGCATTGGGCATCCCCGGCCTGACCCTGATGAACCGCTACATCAGCGGCGACAACGTACACACCGGGACGATCACCGATGGCAAGGAATGGGGTCGCGAATCGGAGCTGGGCTACACGGTACAGAGCGGCGCCCTCAAGAATCTGAACGTCCGGTGGCGCAACTCGACCATGCGCCGGGATTTCAGCAACAACGAGTTCGACGAGAATCGCTTGATCGTCAGCTACCCGATCAGCCTGTTGTAAAACACTGATGTTCCCCTGTGGGAGCGAGCCTGCTCGCGAAAGCGGTGTGTCAGATAAGCATATGCCGACTGACACACCGCTTTCGCGAGCAGGCTCGCTCCCACATTTGATCTCCTACAGGCAGTTATCGCCATTGGTCAGGAGAAGTGGCACTTTGCCGGTCGGCAGGTAAAGTGACAAAACCTGAAGGACTCAGGTGCTTCACCTTTCCGCTTCCGTCGTCGTAGTCGGTCCTCAAGCTGGGAGCCAGGTTGTCATCGGAAGACACCAACGATCACCGGAGGACCTCCTCAATGATCTCTCGTCTCGCAACACCCGACTGGGACGCCAAGGCGTACCAGCAGTTTTCCCGTCTCAGGCAACGACCGGTCAATGAATTGCTCGACCGTGTCGACTTGCAAAACCCGCAACGTATTTACGACCTTGGCTGCGGCACCGGCATTGCCACGCAGTTGTTGGCCGAACGCTGGCCGCGCGCGCAGTTGCAGGGCGTCGACAGCTCCGCGCAGATGCTCGATGAAGCACGCTGTCTGCCGATCCGGGCGCAGTGGAAGTGTTGTGATCTGCTCGACTGGCGGCCGGAGCAGCCAGCGGATCTGCTGCTCGCTGCCGCCGTACTGCACTTTATCGGGGGCCATGAAACGCTGCTGCCGCACCTGCTCGGTTACCTGAATCCCGGCGGTTGTCTGGCAGCGCACATGCCGGACTGGCGCGATGCACTGTGGTATCGGCTGATGCTCGACACCCTCGAAAACGGCGGCCCCGGTGGCACGCCGATGGGCACACCTGAGCTGCGCCAGCGCATGGCCGCACGGCCGTTGTTGGCGCTGGAGGATTACTACCGCTTGCTCGCGCCGCTGACCTCATCTCTGGATATCTGGGAGACCGAGCAGTTGCAGGTGGTTGACGGCAAATCGCCAATTTATGACTGGGTGAAGGTCTCGGCGCTGCGGCCGGTGATGCAGGCGCTCAGTCCAGAGGAACAGACGCGGTTTATCTATCACTACCTGATGCGGGTGCATGAGCATTATCCGCAGGAGGGGGATGGGCGTACGCTGTTTGCGTTCAAGCGGATATTTATTGTGGCCAGGGTTTGAGTGAGTTGTGCTGATTGATGCGCAACGGCGTCTGCCCCCTTCGCGAGCAGGCTCGCTCCCACATTGGAATGCATTTCCCTGTGGGAGCGAGCCTGCTCGCGAAGGCATCAGTGGCAACAACCTCACTCGCGGGATTCAACTCCTAGCTCATCCCAAACCGATTCAGCCAGATGAAACGTCGCATTCGCCGCCGGAATCCCGCAGTAGATCGCACTCTGCATGATCACTTCCTTGATCTCACCCCGGCTCACGCCGTTATTGGCCGCCGCACGCAGGTGAAGTTTCAGCTCGCCTTCACGGTTCATGCCGATCAACATCGCAATGGTGATCAGGCTACGAGTGTGCCGAGGCAAACCCGGACGCGTCCAGATATCGCCCCAGGCATGCCGGGTGATCATTTCCTGAAACTCCGAGTTGAACTCGGTCAGCGTGGTCAGGCTGCGATCGACATGGGCATCGCCCAGCACCGCGCGGCGTACCTGCATGCCTTCGTCGTAACGTTGTTTCTCGTCCACGAAAATCCCCTTATCAGGCGTTTAGAAACGCCAACACGCGATCACTGAAATCTGCACCGGCCTGCACGTTGGACAGATGCGCCGCATAGAACTCGGCGTACTCCGCACCACGCACATGCTCTTGAATGAAGTGCCCCCCGGACGGCGGCGTCACCGCGTCTTCGGTGCCAGCAATCACCAGCAACGGCACGTTGATCGAAGCCAGTTGTTCACGGAAATCGGCATCACGCACCGCTGCACAATTGGCCGCATAACCTTCAGGCGAAGTGGCTGCGAGCATGTCGGTAATCTGCTTGGCCGCCGCCGGATGTGCTGCGGAAAAGTCCGGAGTAAACCAACGGGCAATCGACGCATCACGCAGGGCAACCATCGCTGCTGCGCCATCGCGCAGCACGGTTTCGATGCGCGGATTCCACACCGACGGATCACCGATTTTTGCCGCGGTGTTGCAGACGATCAGCTTGTTCAAACGGTGACCGGCATTGATGCCAAGCCACTGGCCGATCAGGCCGCCCATCGACAGTCCGCAGAAATGCGCGCGCTCGATGTGCAGCGCATCCAGCAAACCGAGTACGTCATAACCCAGTTGCTCGATGCTGTAAGGCCCCGGCGTCACCAGCGATTGGCCGTGACCACGGGTGTCGAAACGCAGCACGCGAAAGTGCTCGGTGAACGCTGACATCTGCACGTCCCACATGTGCAGATCAGTGCCCAATGAATTGGACAACACCAGCACCGGCGCATCGACCGGACCCTCGATTTGATAGTGCAGTTCGCCATCAGCGAGTTGAACGAAAGCCACAGCCCTCTCCTTTCAGACAGACAATGCGTTGTGTTCAGCCACCGCACGCTCGACCCAGGTTTTCGCCTGACCGAGATAATGGGCGGGGTTCAAAAGATGATCGAGTTCAGCGTTGCTCAGCTCAGCAGTGACTTGCGGTTCATCACCTAGCACTGCGCGTAAATGGCGCTGCTCGGCCACGGCGCGTTTGCAACATTGTTCGAGCAGGTGATGCGCGGTGTCGCGGCCGACACGCTGGGCGAGGACGATGCTCACGGCTTCGGCCAGCACCAGCCCCTGGGTCAATTCCAGGTTGCGAGCCATGCGCGCCGCGTCCACTTCCAAGCCCTCGGCGAGTAAACGCGCCTGTTGCAGCGAGCCCGAAACGAGGCAGCAAATCTCCGGCAGGGTTTCCCATTCGGCATGCCACAAACCGAGGCTGCGCTCGTGCTCCTGCGGCATGGCGCTGAACAGCGTCGAGACCAGACCCGGCACGCGCGTCGCTGCGCCGATCAACACCGCTGCACCCACCGGATTGCGCTTGTGCGGCATGGTCGACGAACCGCCCTTGCCCGGCGCCGACGGCTCAAAAACCTCAGCCGCTTCGGTCTGCATCAACAGGCTGATGTCACGGCCGAATTTGCCGAGGCTGCCGGCGATCAAACCGAGCACAGCGCCGAACTCGACCACACGATCACGCTGGGTGTGCCACGGTTGTTCGGGCAAGGTCAGTTGCAGTTCTTCGGCAAGGGCTTCAGCGATTGGCAGGGCTTGTTCACCTAGCGCTGCAAGCGTTCCCGATGCACCGCCAAATTGCAGCACCAATAAACGCGGCTTGAGTTCACGCAGACGCTGGCGACTGCGAGTAACGGCGCCCAACCATCCGGCGATTTTCATGCCCAGGGTCACCGGCGTCGCGTGTTGCAGCCAGGTGCGCCCGGCCAGTGGCGTGGACGCATGGCGTTGCGCTTGAGCGGCGAGCGAATCGGCCAGTTGCGCCAGATCGCTTTCGATCAGTTCCAGCGCCTGACGCAATTGCAGCACCAGCCCCGAGTCCATTACGTCCTGACTGGTCGCGCCCAAATGCACATAACGCTCGGCTTCGGCATCGGTCGCGGCAATCTGCTTGCCCAATGCCTTGACCAACGGAATCGCCGAATTGCCGGCCGTGGCAATCGCCTCGCCCAGCGCCGCAAAGTCATACAACCCCGCGTTACACGCCGCAGCAATCGGTGCGACAGCCGCAGAAGGAATCAGACCGACCCGCGCCTCGGCCCGGGCCAGCGCCGCTTCGAAGTCGAGCATGGCCTGCACGCGGCCCTGATCGCAGAACACTTCACGCATGTCGCGGGCAGTGAAGTAGGCATCGAACAATTGATTGCCCGGTCGCTGAGTCATAAACAGTCCTTGCCGGCGCGGGCCGAGGCGACCCGCGCGCATCGGGTTAGAGATCGTGGTGCAAGTACGCCGCCTGCTTCGGCAAACGCAAACTGAACAGGAAGGCGATCGCCATCATGGCCGTAACGTACCAGTAGAAGGAGTTTTCCATGCCGATGTTCTTCAGGCTCAGCGCGACGAATTCCGCCGAGCCGCCGAAGATCGCATTCGCCACCGCATAGGCCAGACCAACGCCAAGGGCGCGGACTTCCGGCGGGAACATTTCGGCTTTTACCAGGCCGCTGATCGAGGTGTAGAAACTGACAATCGCCAGCGCCACGGTGATCAACACAAACGCGAGAAACGGACTGCTGACACTTTTCAGGCTCAGCAGAATCGGCACGGTGAACAGCGTACCGAGCGCGCCGAACCAGAGCATCGAGTTACGTCGGCCGATCTTGTCGGCGAGCATGCCGAACAGCGGCTGCATGCACATATAAAGGAAGAGCGCGCCGGTCATGATGTAGCTGGCGGTCTTGGCATGCATGCCCGCAGTGTTGACCAAATATTTCTGCATGTACGTGGTGAAGGTGTAGAAAATCAGCGAGCCACCGGCGGTGTAACCGAGCACGGTGATGAACGCAGCTTTGTGATCGCGGAACAGCGCGGCGATGCTACCGGCGTCCTTGTGTTCACGGGTTTCCTTGTTGGTGGTTTCCTTCAAGCTACGACGCAGGAACAGCGAAATCAACGCCGCCACCGCACCGACCACAAACGGAATCCGCCAGCCGTAGGCACGCAGGTCTTCTTCGGTGAGGAACTGCTGCAGAACCACCACCAGCGACACCGCCAGCAGTTGCCCGCCGATCAGGGTCACATACTGGAACGAGGCGAAAAATCCGCGCTGGCCCTTGAGGGCGACTTCGCTCATGTAGGTCGCGGTGGTGCCGTACTCGCCGCCGACCGACAGGCCTTGCAGCAAGCGTGCGAACAACAGCAGGACTGGTGCCCAGACGCCGATGTCTTTATAGGTCGGCAAGCAAGCGATCAGCAACGAGCCGAAGCACATCATCAGAATCGAGATGAGCATCGAGTTCTTGCGCCCGTGTTTGTCAGCCACGCGACCGAAAATCCAGCCGCCAATCGGGCGCATCAGGAAGCCGGCAGCGAACACGCCGGCGGTGTTGACCAGTTGCACCGTGGGGTTGTCGGAGGGGAAAAACGCCGGGGCGAAATAGATCGCGCAGAAGGCGTAGACGTAGAAGTCGAACCATTCGACGAGGTTGCCGGACGAGGCGCCGACAATGGCAAAGATGCGCTTGCTGCGCTCTTCACCAGTGTAATGGGAGGTAGTGGTTGTCATTGTTTTTCACTCGATAGGGACAGTGAGAGTCTAGACATACTTTGCAACAGTCCCGTTCCACAGTTCCATCTGCAACACAGTTCTCCCCTGTGGGAGCGAGCCTGCTCGCGAAGAGGGAGTGTCAGTCGACATTTATGTTGGCTGACCCACCGCTTTCGCGAGCAGGCTCGCTCCCACAGGGGATGGTGGTGATCTATTAGTAATCGAAGAACACGGTTTCGGCATCAGTACCCTGCAGAATCACATTCCACTGGTAAACACCCGATTCATCCTTCTTCGCCAGCAACGTACTGCGACGCTCAGCCGGCACGCACTCAAGCAGCGGATCATCAACGTTCGCCGGCTCGCCTTCAAAGTAGATTCGCGTCAGCAAGTGCTTGACCAAGCCACGGGCAAACACCAGCACCACCAGATGCGGCGCCTGGGTCGAACCCTTCAGCCCTTCAACCGTGCCCGGCTTGATCGTGGTGAAACGGAAGCGCCCTTCAGCATCCACCGGCACCCGGCCAAAGCCTTCGAAATTCGGATCGAGCGGTTTGTCCTGCTCGTCTTCCGGGTGGTCGTATTTGCCGGCGGCATTCGCCTGCCAGACTTCGAGCATGGCGTCGTTGACGACATCGCCATTGCCATCCACCACTTGCCCGGTGATCGCCACACGCTCGCCGAGGGTTTGCTCGACAGTGAGGTTTTCGCGGTTCAGCCAGGTCAGGCCGATGTGGTAATACGGCCCGACGGTGTGGGACGTGGTCGCAGTCAGCGTCATCTTATTTCTCCATCGGCGTGGCTTCACGCCCGCGCAGCACGATGTCCCAGCGATAACCGAGGGCGTAGGACGGAATGGTTTTTTCCAGATCGAAACTGGCGATCAGGCGTTCCTTGGCCGAAGTGTCCGGCACGCAGTTGTAGATCGGGTCGTAGGCCAGCAGCGGATCGCCCGGGAAATACATTTGCGTGACCAAGCGGGTGAGGATGCTCGGCCCGAACAGCGAAAAGTGGATGTGCGCCGGACGCCAGGCGTTGTGGTGGTTGCCCCACGGATAGGCGCCGGGCTTGATGGTCTGAAACTGATACCAGCCGTCGGCGTCGGTGACGGTGCGGCCAGTGCCGGTGAAGTTCGGGTCCAGCGGCGCGTCGTGCAGGTCACGCTTGTGGTTGTAGCGGCCGGCAGCATTGGCCTGCCAGATCTCCACCAGAATTCCCGGCACCGGCAGACCATTTTCGTCGAGCACGCGGCCGTGAATGATGATGCGTTCGCCCTGCGGCTCGCCTTCATGCTGGGCGGTCAGGTCGTTATCGGTGTCGCCCACACGCTCGGCGCCGATGGTCGGCCCGGTGATTTCCGACAGCGAGTGCGGCAGAAACACCAACGGCTTCGACGGCGAACGCAGGTTGGTGGATTGATACGTCGGGTGCAGGTACTCAGGTTGAGTGCCTTCCTGCGGACGACGGTAACCAGGCTTGTCAGACATGTCGCTTTCCTCTGTTCTTTTTCGTCACGGCTTGCGTCAGACGCGTTCGATGGCCAGGGCCAGACCTTGGCCGACACCGACGCACATGGTCGCCAGACCTTTCTTGCCACCGGTTTTTTCCAGCTGATGCAGGGCAGTCAGCACCAGACGCGCACCGCTCATGCCCAGCGGGTGACCCAAGGCAATGGCGCCACCGTTCGGGTTGACCTGCGCGGCGTCATCCGCCAGACCCAGTTCACGCAGCACCGCCAAACCTTGGCTGGCAAACGCTTCGTTGAGCTCAATCACGTCGAAATCGCTGACCGCTACGCCGAGGCGTTCGATCAATTTGCGCACCGCCGGCACCGGGCCGATGCCCATCACACGGGGCGCGACACCGGCGCTGGCCATGCCGAGCACTTTGGCGCGGGCGGTCAGGCCGTGTTTTTTCACCGCTTCGGCGGAAGCCAGAATCAGTGCGGCAGCACCGTCGTTGACCCCGGAGGCATTGCCGGCGGTGACGGTTTTGTCCGGGCCGTTGACCGGCTTCAACTTGGTCAACGCTTCAATCGTCGTGTCGGCGCGCGGATGTTCGTCCTGGCTGACCACGGTTTCACCCTTCTTGTGGGCAATCCGCACTTCAACAATTTCTTCAGCGAAAAATCCTGCAGCCTGAGCGGCGGCCGTCCGTTGCTGACTGCGCAGGGCGAACGCGTCCTGATCGGCGCGCGAGACTTTATAGTCGTCGGCGACGTTGTCGGCAGTCTGCGGCATCGCGTCGACGCCGTACTGCGCCTTCATCAACGGGTTGATGAAACGCCAGCCGATGGTGGTGTCTTCCAGCTTCATGTTGCGCGAAAACGCTGCGTCAGCCTTGCCCATCACGAACGGTGCGCGGGACATCGACTCGACGCCGCCGGCAATCGCCAGCTCCATCTCACCGCTGGCAATCGCCCGGAATGCGGTGCCAATTGCGTCCATGCCCGAAGCGCAAAGACGATTGAGGGTCACGCCCGGTACGCTGTCCGGCAGGCCCGCCAACAGCAGCGCCATGCGCGCGACGTTGCGATTGTCTTCGCCGGCCTGGTTGGCGCAACCGAGGAACACTTCGTCGATGGCGTTCCAGTCCACCGAGGGATTGCGTTCCATCAGGGCCTTGATCGGCACGGCGGCCAAATCATCAGCGCGGACGGCAGACAGTCCGCCACCAAAACGGCCGATCGGCGTGCGAATCGCGTCGCAGATATAAACGTCACGCATCATGCTTCTCCCGGTGCCTGACCGTGGGCGGCGGCGGTGCGCGCTTCGAGGTCGCGCAGCGCGGTCAGTTCGACCTCGGTCGGTTTAGCGGTGGTTTCAACGTTGTCAGCAAAACGAATCGCCCACCCGGTGGCCGCGACCACTTGCTCGCGGGTTACACCCGGATGCAGTGCAGTGACCACAAATTCGTGGGTGCCCGCTTCCGGCTCCATGATGCACAGGTCGGTGATGATCCCGACCGGCCCGGCGCCCGGCAGGCCCAGACGTTTGCGCGAATCGCCGCCCTCGCCGTGACCGACCGAGGTGATGAAATCGAGCTTGTCGACAAACGAGCGCGCCGACTGTTTAAGGATGATCAACACGCTTTTCGCCGAACCGGCGATCTCCGGCGCGCCACCGGCACCCGGCAGGCGCACTTTCGGCGAGAAATAATCGCCGACCACGGTGGTGTTGATGTTGCCGAAACGGTCGACCTGCGCGGCGCCGAGAAAACCGACGTCGATGCGCCCGCCCTGCAGCCAATAGCGAAAAATCTCACCGGTCGGTACGACAGTGTCAGCGGTTTCCGCCAGTTCGCCGTCACCGATCGACAGCGGCAGCACGCTTGGCTTGGCGCCAATCGGGCCCGACTCATAGATCAGCACCACGTCTGGCGAGGAGGTCAGGCGCGCAAGGTTGGCGGCTTTCGACGGCAGGCCGATGCCGACGAAGCACACCGAGCCGTTCTTCAGGCGACGGGCCGCCGCGACGGTCATCATTTCATTGGTGGTGTAAGTCATTACTTGGCCTCCGAAGCAGCGGCCAACTTGGCCTGGAACGCGCTGAAGTCAGCGCAGCCATGGATGTATTCGTTGATCCACGCAGTAAAAGTCTCACGGTCGCGGGCGATCGGATCCCACGCTTGATAGAAACGATTGTCACGCTCGGTGTAACCGTGGGCGTAGGACGGATGCGCACCGCCGGGCACGTGGCAGACCGCACTCAAGGCCCAGGTTGGCAGGACGCAGGCGTTCATCGGCGCGTTGAGGTCATCGACGATTTCTTCAACAGTGACGATGCAGCGTTTGGCGGCCAAAGCAGCTTCTTTCTGCACACCGAGAATGCCCCACAGCAGCACGTTGCCTTGGCGGTCGGCTTTCTGTGCGTGGATCACGGTCACGTCCGGGCGCACCGACGGCACCGCCGCCAGCACTTCACCGGTGAACGGGCAGGTCACGGTTTTGATCAGCGGATTGACCTTCGGCAGGTCGGAGCCGGCGTAGGCACGCAGCACCGCGAATGGCAGGCCGGAGGCACCAGCGACGTAGGCATTGGCCAGGTCGGCGTGGCTGTGTTCTTCGATTTCCAGCGGGTGCGGCCATTGCTTCTCGACCGCGTCACGCAGGCGGTGCAGGGAACCCACACCCGGGTTGCCGCCCCAGGAGAAAATCAGTTTGCGTGCGCAACCGGCACCGATCAGTTGGTCGTAGATCAGGTCAGGTGTCATCCGCACCAGCGTCAGATCTTTCTTGCCCTGACGAATGATTTCATGACCGGCGGCCGTAGGGATCAGGTGAGTGAAGCCTTCGAGCGCGACGGTGTCGCCGTCGTTGACGAATTGCTTCACCGCGTCGTGCAGCGAAAGGATCTCAGCCATGGAGCGGGCTCCTGTTTTTGTAATGAATCGCCAGTGATAAAAAGGCGCGAGGTTCAGCGCCGGAGTCACTGCAGATTAAGCCTGGGAAAATCGCCAAACAATCCGATAATCGACTGAGTGTTCGTTTATCGAACGGATTGTTGTCAGCCTATCGGTTCGTGTTGCCTGCAAAAGATCGCAGCCTTCGGCAGCTCCTACAGGGTTACGCGTTCACATGTAGGAGCTGCCGAAGGCTGCGATCTTTTCGCTTTACATCGAAATATCAGGTCGCATCCGCATGACTGACCACGCCTTTAATCACCACCGCCGTGGTGGCCAACGCCGCCGGAATCACCAACGCCGTCAACACCTGCTCGAAATTCCAGCCCAGGCCCAACAAGGTAGCGCCCATCCACGCCCCGAGAATCGCACCAAACCGGCCAATCCCCAGCATCCACGAGACCCCGGTCGCCCGCCCCTGCGTTGGATAGAACCGCGCCGCCAGCGACGGCATCGCCGATTGCGCACCGTTCACGCACATCCCTGCCACCAGCACCAGCGTCGCCAGCAACGTGATATTCCCCAGACTCTGCCCCACCGCGTAGGCAAACACCCCGGCAAGCAGGTAGAAAGTGCCGATGACCTTGTGCGGATTGAAGCGGTCCATGGCCCATCCCACAGCCACCGCGCTCAAAACCCCGCCGAACTGGAACAACGCACCGATGAACGCGGCTTGCTCCATGCTCGCGCCACTGTCACGCATCAGCGTCGGCAGCCAACTGGTCAGCAGATAAACAATCACCAGGCCCATGAAATAGGTCAGCCACAGCAGCAAGGTGCCAGTGCTGTAGGTGCCGGAGAAGATCACCGCGAACACATTGCGCGCCTTGACGGTTTTCTGTTCCGGCACGCTGAAGCTTGCGGCCTGGGCGACGGTGGCCGGATCGATCGGCGCCAGGGTTTTGCGGATTTTGTCGGTGCCACGGTTGCGGACTACAAGGTAGCGCGCCGATTCCGGCAGCCAGAACAGCAGCACCACGGCGAGGATCAACGGCAGAACCCCGCCAATCAGCAACAGGCTGTGCCAGCCGAACGCTGGAATCAGCTTGGCGGAAATAAACCCGCCACCGGCCATGCCCAGGTTGAAGCCGCAGAACATGCTGGTCACCAACAGCGACTTCTTGCGCTCCGGGGTGTATTCCGAGAGCAGTGTGGTGGCGTTCGGCATCCCCGCGCCCAAGCCGAGACCGGTCAGGAAGCGCAGCACCAGCAGTTGTTCAACGTTAGTGCTGTATGCCGAAGCAAGGCTGAAGGCGCCGAACAGAACCACAGCGCCCACCAGTACGACTTTTCGTCCAAAGCGGTCAGCCAACGGGCCGGAACCCAATGCACCGAAAACCATGCCGATCAACGCAGCACTCATCACCGGACCAAGACTGGCGCGGTCGATACCCCAATCCTGCGACAACGCCGGGGCAATGAAGCCCATCGCGGCGGTGTCGAGACCATCGAGAAAGACAATCAGGAAACACAGGATCACCACTCGCCACTGATAGCGCGAGATCGGTTGGGCATTGATGAAGGTCTGCACGTCGAGGCAGTTACCCACAGCGGACTGAGGCTGGTTCATTATTTTTATTCCACGCAAAAAACGCAGTCGAACGGCGGCCGGCCAACGAACGGCACGGTCACAAGAATAGAAGATCTGGATCAGGCGTTGCGGGAAACCCGGCAACAGCGGGTGGAGCGGAGACAGTCGGGGAGCATGCGCATGGTGAGTTGCCTCTTGTCATTATTATGGGGGTCGACAGTCCGGCGGGCTCATTCACATCAGCGCCGGATGACGCTGCCGCGACATTAATGATCCGAGGGTTTTAGCGTCAATTCGATAAACGCAACACTGTGCGTTTATCGAACATCTTCATCAGGCGAACAACTGCGCACTGAGGTCGCGACTGGCACTGAGCAAGCCCGGCAGGAAGCGCTGCTCCAGCTCGGTCCGACTGACGCGACCGGCGTGGGTGCTGACGTTGAGCGCCGCGACGACTTGCCCGGACGCGTCGTAGACCGGCACGGCAATCGAGCGCAGACCCTGTTCCAGTTCCTGATCGACGATGCACCAGCCCTGCTGCCGCACTTCCTGCAGGCATTCGAGCAGCGCGTCAGGGGTGTGAATCGTGCGGCTGGTCTTGGCGACCAGTTCGGCATGATCGAGATATTCACGCAAAGACGTGTCGTCCAGTGCCGCCAAGAGAATGCGGCCCATCGATGTGCAATACGCCGGCAAGCGCCCTCCCACTGACAGATCCACCGAAATCAACCGCTGGGTGGTCGCCGAACGGGCGATGTAGAGAATGTCGTCGCCTTCGAGTGTGGCCATGTTGCAGGCTTCGTGCAGTTGCTCGCTCATGCGGTCGAGGTACGGCTGGGCGGAAACTGCCAGTGGCGTCGACGACAGATACGCGTGGCCGAGGGTCAGCACCTTGGGCAGCAATGAGTAGGTGCGACCGTCAGTGGTGGCGTAGCCAAGCTTGATCAGTGTATGCAGGCAACGGCGCACGGCCGCGCGGGGAATCTCCGTCCGGTGGCTGATCTGGGCGATGGTCAGATGGCGTTTGCGCTCCTGAAACGCCTGCACCACCGCCAGACCGCGGGCCAGCGAGGTCATGAAATCCGGATCACCGGTCAGCGCCTGGATGCGTTTGGCCGGCGAGGCGACGATCGGCGGCGCCACGGAGGTGAAGGAGTTGCGCATTTGATCGTTCATTTCTTGTCCTTTTATCCGGCACGGATCAATCGGCTATACAAGCGGCTCGCCGAGAAATGCACAAGCGTCGAACCAGCAAGATTGGGCGATTATCGAACCGTCGACCGATAATCGCAATGCGCTGCGTGGCTCGCGCCAATCTCTTCCAGAGGTCGACTCAACTACAGTCGTTATCTGAACTGCTGCTTTAGTTGTTCGACTAAATGGCGCCAAAAACAGATCGCTCGCTAAATAATGGTCGTCCCGCACTTCAACTAGCGACAAAAGTTGCGAGTCACAAAACAATCACACATCCGGAACCGTTTTTAACTTGGCAAAGATAGTCATTCCCGAATCGACCGCTATAATGCACCTCAGTGGCACCTCGTTTTTAATCGCCGAGGCCGTCACCCGCTAAGGCGATGTCCATCGCCAATAGCCCGGCCAGCGCCTGACGCGCATCACTCATGCAACGCCTGCGCTCGCTGAAACAGGAAACTGATGCTGCGTCAGTTTTTATCTGGTGCCGTAGCCGCCTGTAACACGGAAGTCTTGATCGCCCCACCGATAAAACCAATGCCTGTCTGGGCGTTGAACTCTCGGTGGCTTCGTTCAATCGATTCGTTGCAGTGCGTTTCACCAGACACTTCACTCAACTCATACAGGTAGCACTGTGACGAAAGACGAACTGCGCGCGGAACTTGAGCGCCAGGAACAACGTTACAAGGAAGTTTACGGCGGGGAAGTCACCACCTACGCCGCTCAGCCCGAACCGGAACGCAAAGCATGGCGTAAACGCCCGACCGTTCAGGATCAGGTCTTCAAGCAAGAAATTGAAAAGATCGAAAAGGAACTCAAAGCCGAAGAGCCTTGAGCCACGGTTTTTGCATCTTTTGAAGGTTTGCGTCCGCACCGGTTACAAGCGCGGTGAAACGACGATGCCTTGCGCGCCCGCTACCCGCGGGCAGCGGCCATCACCCGGCCAGGCAGACTGAGGAAGGGCGTCCTACAGGTTTCACAGATATTTCAGACAAGCGTTTGAGACCTCTTCGCGTCGGTAAAATCGCCTGCAAAAATAGACTTTTATCAACAAAATCAATGAGTTGAAAAACCCTTCGCAACGGTAGGTTTTCATGCGCTGCAACAAATTAAATCGAAGAAGTGTGTAACCGATGAGCAGGTAGGGGATCGATTTCCAGTCTTTTCTGGCATAATCGCGCCCCCTTACGACCGGGTCAGAAAACCTTCATGATCGATTTATTCAGCGGACTGGATGCTTGGGTGCTTGTGAGCCTCTTGCTCGCCCTGACGTTTGTCCTCGCCTTCGAGTTCATCAATGGATTTCATGACACCGCTAACGCGGTAGCCACTGTTATCTACACCAAAGCCATGCCGCCGCACCTGGCGGTGTTCTTTTCCGGTGTGTTCAATTTCCTCGGCGTGCTGCTGGGCGGCGTTGGCGTGGCGTATGCCATTGTCCATTTGCTGCCGGTTGAGCTGCTGATCAATGTGAACACCGGCCATGGCCTGGCGATGGTGTTCTCGTTGCTCGCCGCGGCAATCGCCTGGAACCTGGGCACCTGGTACTTCGGTATCCCGGCTTCCAGCTCGCACACCTTGATCGGCTCGATCCTCGGTGTCGGCCTGGCCAACGCCCTGATCAACGATATTCCGTTGGCCGATGGCGTGAACTGGCAGAAAGCGATCGATATCGGCGCCTCGCTGGTGTTTTCGCCAATGGCCGGCTTCCTGATCGCCGCGCTGATCCTGATCGGCCTGAAATGGTGGCGCCCGCTGTCGAAGATGCACAAGACACCGGAACAGCGCCGCAAGATCGACGACAAGAAGCACCCACCGTTCTGGAACCGTCTGGTCCTGGTGATCTCGGCCATGGCCGTGAGCTTCGTGCACGGTTCCAACGATGGCCAGAAAGGCATCGGCCTGATCATGCTGGTGCTGATCGGTATCGTGCCTGCGCAGTTCGTTCTCGACCTGAACAGCACCACCTATCAGATCGAACGTACTCGCGACGCGACCCTGCACCTGAGCCAGTTCTACCAGCGCAACGCCGATTCGCTGGGTGAATTCCTGGCCCTGGGCAAAAGCGTGGAAGGCGACCTGCCGGAGAAATTCCGCTGCAACCCGCAGCAGACCGAACCGACCATCAGCGCCCTGCTGCACACCCTCAAAGGTGTTGCGGACTACCACTCGCTGTCGTCGGAAAGCCGCATCGAAGTGCGTCGTTACCTGCTCTGCCTGGACGACACCGCGAAGAAGGTTGGCAAGCTGCCGGGTCTGGAACCGCGTGAAAAGGCTGACCTCGACAAGCTGCGCAAAGACCTGACCACCACCACCGAATACGCGCCGTTCTGGGTGATTCTGGCGGTTGCACTGGCCCTGGGCCTGGGCACCATGGTTGGCTGGAAACGCGTGGTACTGACCATCGGTGAGAAGATCGGCAAGCAGGGCATGACCTATTCCCAGGGCATGTCGGCGCAGATCACTACTGCCAGTTTGATCGGTATGGCCAATATCTTCAGCCTGCCGGTGTCGACCACTCACGTTCTGTCCTCGGGCGTGGCGGGCACCATGGTCGCCAACAAGAGCGGTCTGCAGGGTGGCACGGTTCGCACCATTCTGTTGGCGTGGGTGTTGACCTTGCCGGCGACGGTTGCGCTGTCGGCCGGGTTGTTCTGGCTGGCGTCGAAGGCGTTGGGTAGTTGATAGATAGCGGTACATGAGAAAGGCGCGATTCGAGAGGATCGCGCCTTTTTTTGTGTTTGGGGATTGGGGTTTGGGGTTGGATTGGGGGCATATCCGTTGCTGCGGGGGTTGCCGCTGGCGGTTTCGCTCTTACAGCGAGTCACCTTTTCCAAACGCCGAAAAGGTAACCCAAAAGGCTTTGCCCCGGCGTACGGCACTTCGCTGAGGCTCAGTGTTCCCTCGCTACGGTGTCCATCCGGGGGCATCGCCTACGGTTTGCTTCGCTGCACCTCCTCTCGATGAATGCGGCTGCGCCGCACGGCGCTGCGCGCCTACCCCCGGATGAACACCTTCGCTCGGCCTGCCGATGGGGCAAAAGATCAAAAGCCGAAGCAAGATCACAAGCCAGATCAAAAGCCCCTCACCCTAGCCCTCTCCCAGAGGGAGAGGGGACTGATTGAGGTGTTTGTTAGAGGTACGCCGACGTGCAATACCGCGTTGAACTCAGATTCTGAAAGGCCCACAAATCGGCTCCCTCTCCTCGGGGAGAGGGCTGGGGTGAGGGGCGAATCCAACACAAATCCAAAGCCGAGCACGATGTGCTCCTCATCACTCAACAGGATGAGCGTTAGCTCGGCTGCAGCTCTTGATTTTGATCCACGGGCGACGTCGGAAGGCTGAGTGGAGGGATTGATCCGGGCGTGGGAGCGTAGCGACCGTTTGGCGCAGCCAAACACAGCGAGAGGAGGTGCAGCGAAGCAAACCGTAGACGCTGCGCCCGGATCGATCCCGCAGCGAAGGAACCCCGAGCCCCAGCGAGCGGGCCGTACGCAGGAGCAAGCCTTTTTGGTTACTTTTTCGGCGTCTGGAAAAAGTGACCCGCCGTAAGGGCGGAACCCTAAGCAGCCGTTACCGCAGCAACGGATATTCACAAAGCCCACCCCAACATGGTCGGCCCAAAGGCCGCCAAGACACAAAAAAAAAGGGGCAACCGAAGTCGCCCCAAAATGCCTTGCGTGCTCATCAATCCAGAAGAATCACTTCTTGCGCTTATTCGCATCCTTCCAGATAAAAAATCCAAACCCTGCAAAAAACAGAACCATCAGCCCTACAGTCAGGACCCCGGCAAACACCACGTTATCGAAAAACATGACTGGCCTCCTGGCCCCTGCTCTGCTGCGATGGACCTAAGTTACCAAACACACAGGCGCACAAATTGACCGGGATCAATACCAGCAAGGAAGGGAGATAAAGGAGGGGAATTAAATGACCTGCATCAAAGGATGCAGGGGTAGATCAGCGCTTTTTCGGCTTGTTTTTCGACTTTTTCCTGGCTTTTCCCAGCGGCATCGCCTGCTCGAAAGCCTGACGCACTTCGTTCAGGCGCTTCTCTTTTATGTCATGCACCCGCTTGGCGCGCTCAGTGCTGAGGTCGATCAGTTTGTCGTCTTGGCTCATGGCGTTCAGTACATCGCAGTAAAGGATCACAACTGCCACATCACCGGCAGGACCGCGTCAATAATGCAACGTCACACCAGCGCTGACCAGCCGAAGATCAGATCTCGATATCAACCCACAAACCCTGACGCGGCTGATCTTCCATCAGTGGCACCACTGGCACGGTGTTGTCGGCGTTCAGCTCGGTGCCGGGCACGGCCAGATGTTCTTCCGTGTCTTCGTCAGCCTCGCGGCGTCGACGATCACGCTCCTGCTGGCGACGCTGTTCTTCGCGCGCCAGCAATCGATCCTCTTCCGGATCGCGTTTTTGCAGATCGATCGTGCTTTCGTTGGAGCTTTCCTGCACCGGCACCACCGGAGGAATGTCCGGCCGCTGGCGGATCGGATCCTGCTGGGAAGTGATCGGCACAGCGCTCAGGGGGAGCATCGGTGGCAACATATAAGGGGTCTCCTGTCAGCAGGCTATCGGCTGCGGCAAAGGCGCCTTGAGCCATCCGTCGTAAATCTGTGACGCACTTGGCACGTGTAGGAGCTGCCGCAGGCTGCGATCTTTGTCAGACAGCTCAAACCTCAAGGGTTCTCAAAGATCAAAAGATCGCAGCCTTCGGCAGCTCCTCCCCAGTAATCTTTGGCCCTGAAGCCCTCATTCCGTTAAGATAGCCCGCTTTTTCAAGGTGGGAGTCAGGCAGCATGGCGCAGCAGTATCAACCGGGGCAACGCTGGATCAGTGACAGCGAAGCAGAGCTTGGTTTAGGCACCGTTCTGGCACAGGACGGCCGCTTGTTGACCGTGCTTTACCCGGCCACTGGCGAAACCCGCCAGTACGCGCTACGGAATGCGCCCCTGACCCGCGTGCGATTCTCGCCGGGCGACAGCATTACCCACTTCGAAGGCTGGAAGATGACCGTGCAGCAAGTCGACGATGTCGACGGCCTGATGGTCTATCACGGTCTCAATGGGCAGAACGAAGCCGTCACCCTGCCGGAAACCCAGCTGTCGAACTTCATTCAGTTCCGTCTGGCCAGCGACCGTCTGTTCGCCGGGCAGATTGACCCGCTGGCGTGGTTCTCGCTGCGTTACAACACTCTCGAACACACCAGCCGCCAGCTGCAATCTTCGCTCTGGGGCCTGGGTGGCGTGCGTGCGCAACCGATCGCGCACCAATTGCACATCGCCCGTGAAGTCGCCGACCGCATCGCGCCGCGCGTTCTGCTGGCGGACGAGGTGGGTCTGGGTAAAACCATCGAAGCCGGTCTGGTGATCCATCGCCAACTGCTCTCGGGCCGCGCCAACCGCGTGCTGATCCTCGTCCCGGAAAACCTCCAGCACCAGTGGCTGGTGGAGATGCGCCGCCGCTTCAACCTGCAGGTCGCGTTGTTCGACGAAGAACGTTTTATCGAAAGCGATGCCAGCAACCCGTTCGAAGACACCCAACTGGCGCTGGTTGCGCTGGAATGGTTGGTCGACGACGAGAAAGCACAGGACGCGCTGTTCGCTGCCGGCTGGGATCTGCTGGTGGTCGACGAAGCGCATCACCTGGTCTGGCACGAAGAAAAAGCCAGCCCGGAATACACCCTGGTCGAGCAACTGGCTGAAACCATCCCCGGTGTGCTGCTGCTCACCGCGACCCCGGAACAACTCGGTCAGGACAGCCACTTCGCCCGCCTGCGCCTGCTCGATCCGAACCGTTTCCATGACCTGGCCGCCTTCCGCGCCGAGAGCGACAACTATCGCCCGGTGGCCGAAGCCGTTCAGGAACTGCTCGACAAGGGCCGTCTCTCGGCCAAAGCGCACAAAACCATTCAGGGTTTCCTCGGCAACGAAGGCGAAGCGCTGCTGACGGCGGTCAACGATGGCGACACTGAAGCCAGCGCCCGTCTCGTGCGTGAACTGCTTGACCGTCACGGCACCGGCCGCGTGCTGTTCCGTAACACCCGTGCCGCCGTGCAGGGTTTCCCGGAGCGCAAACTGCACCCGTACCCGCTGCCGTGCCCGGACGAATACCTCGAACTGCCGCTGGGCGAACACGCCGAGCTGTACCCGGAAGTCAGCTTCCAGGCGCAACCGGACGCCAGCGAAGAAGAGCGCTGGTGGAAATTCGACCCGCGCGTCGAGTGGCTGATCGATCAGCTGAAAATGCTCAAGCGCACCAAAGTGCTGGTGATCTGCGCCCACGCCGAAACCGCGATGGACCTGGAAGACGCCCTGCGCGTGCGTTCCGGCATCCCGGCCACGGTGTTCCATGAAGGCATGAACATCCTTGAGCGTGACCGCGCCGCCGCGTACTTCGCCGACGAAGAATTCGGCGCGCAAGTGCTGATCTGCTCGGAAATCGGCAGTGAAGGTCGCAACTTCCAGTTCGCTCACCATCTGGTACTGTTCGACCTGCCGTCGCACCCGGACCTGCTCGAGCAGCGTATCGGTCGTCTCGACCGGATCGGCCAGAAGCACATCATCGAACTGCACGTGCCGTACCTGGAAACCAGCCCGCAAGAGCGTCTGTTCCAGTGGTACCACGAAGCGCTGAACGCGTTCCTCAACACCTGCCCGACCGGCAACGCCTTGCAGCACCAGTTCGGCCCACGCCTGCTGCCGCTGCTGGAAGAAGCCGACGACGGCGAGTGGCAAGCGCTGATCGACGAAGCGCGCACCGAGCGCGAGCGTCTCGAAGCCGAGCTGCACACCGGCCGCGACCGTCTGCTGGAGCTCAACTCCGGTGGCGCCGGCGAAGGTGAAGCGCTGGTCGAAGACATCCTTGAGCAAGACGACCAGTTCGCCCTGCCGATCTACATGGAAACCCTGTTCGATGCGTTCGGCATCGACAGCGAGGACCATTCGGAAAACGCCCTGATCCTCAAGCCGAGCGAGAAGATGCTCGACGCCAGTTTCCCGCTGGGCGACGACGAAGGCGTGACCATTACCTACGACCGCAACCAGGCGCTGTCGCGCGAAGACATGCAGTTCATCACCTGGGAACACCCGATGGTGCAGGGCGGCATGGACCTGGTGCTGTCCGGTTCGATGGGCAACACCGCCGTCGCGCTGATCAAAAACAAGGCGTTGAAACCGGGCACCGTGCTGCTCGAGCTGCTGTATGTCAGCGAAGTGGTAGCGCCGCGCTCGCTGCAACTGGGCCGTTACCTGCCGCCAGCCGCTCTGCGCTGCCTGCTCGATGCCAATGGCAACGATCTGTCGCCACGCGTCTCGTTCGAAACGCTGAACGATCAGCTGGAAAGCGTGCCACGCGCCAGCGCCAACAAGTTCATCCAGGCCCAGCGCGATCAGCTGACGCCACGGATCAACGCCGGTGAAGACAAGATCGCCCCGCGTCACGCCGAGCGCGTGGCCGAGGCCCGTCGCCGTCTGGCGGCCGATACCGATGAAGAACTGGCGCGCCTGACCGCGTTGCAAGCGGTCAACCCGACCGTGCGTGACAGCGAACTGGATGCGTTGCGCCAACAGCGTGAGCAGGGTCTGGCCATGCTGGATAAAGCGGCGTTGCGTCTGGAAGCGATTCGGGTGTTGGTGGCAGGCTAAACCGCCCTGCTCCACCGCTGAAAACAAGAAGGCCCGCAGTGATGCGGGCCTTTTTTGTTGCCTGTGATTTTTTAGCTGATGCTGATGGCCCCTTCGCGAGCAAGCTCGCTCCCACAGTTTGGAATGCGTTCCCATGTGGGAGCGAGCTTGCTCGCGAAGGCGGTTATGCAGTCGCCGCAGCCACTTCTGGCTCAACCACCGCAACCAACCCTTCCTTCATCCGCTGCGCATCGCGCACAAAACACCGCGCTGCCAGAAACAGAAATACCATCGTCAAGAACAGCGCCACCGGAATCAAATACATCGCATCATGCAGCCCGACTGCCTTGAACGCCTCGGTCATCTGCTCAGCCCCCGCCGCCGCCATCGCCGTGTGCGCAAAATGATCGGACAGACCACCGACCACCACCGGCCCCAAGCCACCGCCGAGCAGATACAACCCGGCAAAGAACAGCGCCATCGCCGTCGCCCGCAAACGCGGTTCGACCACATCCTGAATCGCTGTGTAAACGCAGGTGTAGAAGTTGTAGGCAAACAGCCAACCAACACTGAACACCGCGACAAACACACCAATCTCGATCCGTCCCGAATGCAGCGCCCACGCCGTGCACAACGTCGAAAGAATCAGACTGAACGCAGCGAACAACAACCGACCATTGGCCACACGCTGGTGAATCTTGTCAGCAATCCAGCCACCCAGCGTCAAGCCCACTAGCCCGGTCACACCAACAATGATCCCGGTGGCCACCGCCGCTTCCTGCAACGGCATGAGGAAATAGCGCTGCAGCATCGGCACCAGAAACGAGTTGCAGGCATAGGTGGCGAAGTTGAAGCACAACCCGGCCATCACCAGCCAGAGAAAGGTCGGCACCGCCAGAATCCGGCGGATCGGCTTGTCGACTTTCTCTTGCGAAACCTGCACGGTCTCCGCTGCGCCGCGCTTCGGCTCTTTGATAAAGAACATGAAAATCGCCAGAAGCAGACCCGGCACCGCTGCAATAAAGAACGGCGCGCGCCAGCTGTCGAACGCCTTGACCATCCAGCCGATGGTGAAGAAAGCCAGCAACAGGCCCAGCGGCAAGCCCAACATGAAAATGCCCATGGCCCGCGCCCGACGATGCGCCGGAAACAGATCGCCAATCAGCGAGTTGGCCGCCGGTGCATAACTGGCCTCACCAATGCCGATGCCCATGCGCACGATCAGAAAGCTCCAGAAACTGCCGACCAGGCCGTTTACCGCCGTCAGCGCACTCCACGTCGCCAAGCCCCAGCCCATCAGCTTGCTGCGCGAACCGGTGTCGGCCATGCGCCCCAGCGGCAGCCCGGCAATCGCGTAAACAATCGTGAATGCGGTACCGACGATGCCCAGTTGAAAGTCGCTGAGGTGCCATTCCATGCGGATCGGTTCGATGATGATCGCCGGAATGGTGCGGTCGAAGAAGTTGAACAGGTTGGCGAGGAACAGCAGGAACAGAATGCGCCAGGCATTCGCCGCTTGGGTCGAGTTCTGCATGGGTCCGTCTCTTTATTGTTATAGGGCTTCACTGCCAACGCATCCGAGCCCGGAACCTGCAATCTAGTCAGCCATGACGAGGCTGTCTGTGATCATTCGTCTGCCTGATATCGAGCCATGGCACTGTAAAGAAACGTAAGCCTTTGATAAGCCTGCAATCCCCCTGAAACCGGGGCCTTTGCGGCAAAATCCTGGCACAAAAAAATAGTTTCGCACCCCCCTTCCCAAGTCTGTGGCAAAGCCTAGAATGGCCGCCGGATCCGTCCGGATCTCCCGATCAATCCCTTTGATACCCCCGCCCATGTCCGAAGTCAGTCCGTGTCTGAATTGCGGTGCCTGCTGTTCCCATTTTCGCGTGTCTTTTTTCTGGGGTGAGTGCGCTTCCTCCGGTGGCACGGTGCCCGATGAACTGGTCACGCAAATCAGCCCCAGTCGGGTGGCGATGAACGGCACCGACTGCAAATCGCCGCGCTGCACGGCGTTGGTCGGTGAAGTCGGCAGCGAGGTGAAGTGTTCGATTTATGAATTGCGCTCCAGCCCCTGCCGCGAATTCGAATCGTCCTGGGAAAACGGCGAGCAGAATGTCGATTGCGACAAAGCCCGCGCGCGTTTCGGCTTGCCACCTCTGCAACCGGACTGGGTGCAAATCCCTTTCGAACAGATCGCTTGAGCCTTTAGTACCAATCGCTATGACGCTAATGTCGAAATCATTAGCGCCAATGTGCCACTACGCCTTTCACGGCAAAAACCGCCTCTATACTCCAGTCATTCGCCTGCGTTGACGCGCAGTAAGGACGACTTCAGAAATGGGGCATGCTATGGAGTGGCTTGGTTTGCAGTTTGTTACCGAGCTGCCGGAGAGCGGGCAGGTCATTTTGGATTGCACGCATAATCCCTTGCTGGTGCTGGTGGCCTATCTGGTTGCCTGCGCTGCGAGTTTTGCCACCCTCGACATGGCCGAGCGGGTTGGCCACGCCGAAGATCAGCGCTCGCAGAGGCTATGGCGCTGGATCGGCGCGACATGCCTGGCCGGCGGCATCTGGGCGATGCACTTCATCGGGATGCTGGCGTTCCAGGCGCCGATTGAAATCCACTACGACCTGCCCATCACGCTGTTTTCCCTGCTGATCGCCCTGCTCGCCTCGTGGCTGGCCATGCACACACTGAGCGAAGCGCAGCCGAGTCTGGTGCACTACCTGAAAACCGCCATCGTCATTGGTCTGGGCATCGCTGGCATGCATTACGTCGGCATGGCCGCGATGGAGTCGAGCGCCACCGCTTATTACCAACCGACGCTGTTCGTGCTGTCGATCGCCATCGCCATCGGCGCCAGTTTCGCCGCCCTGTGGGTGGCGGGTTATTTGCGGGAAGGCAGCGGCCTGGTTCATCAGATGCTCAAGTACGCCGCTGCGCTGATCCTCGGTGCGGGCATTTTCAGCATGCATTTCACCGGCATGGCCGCGTTGCACTTGGTATTGCCCGAGGGCGATGTACCGACACTGGTGGTCAAAGCCAGCCATCTGCAGTTGGGGCTGACCGTCGCGCTGATCACTCTGCTGATCCTTGGCAGCGCGATCAGTGCGGCACTGGCCGACAAGAAACTGCAAAACAAGGAACACGACCTGCGCCGGGTCAATGCCCTGCTCAGCCAGCTCGATCAAGCGCGCATGTCGCTGCAACAAGCGGCCAACTACGATGCGCTGACCAACCTGATCAACCGCCGTGGGTTCAACCAGATCTTCGCCGAAAAACTCAGCCAGAAAGCCAGTGAAGGCGGAATGCTCGCGGTGATGTTTCTCGACATCGACCACTTCAAACGCATCAACGACAGCCTCGGCCATGACGCCGGTGACGAACTGCTCAAGGTCATCGCCCAGCACATCAAAGGCTCGGTGCGCAGCCATGAAGACGTGGTCGCGCGTTTTGGCGGCGACGAGTTTTGCATCCTCATCAGCCTGCGTGACCGCGAGGAAGCCCGCAATATGGCCCAACGCATCATGCTCAAGATGAAAGAGCCGATCGAACTGGCCGGGCGGCAGATGGTGATGACCACCAGTATTGGCATCAGCCTGTTCCCGGAGGATGGCACGACGTGCGAAGAGCTGCTCAAACACGCGGATCTGGCGCTTTATCAATCCAAGGGCGCCGGGCGCAATGGCCTGCACTTTTTCAATTCCAACCTGAAAAACCGCGCGACCCTGGAACTGCAACTCGAAGAAGAACTGCGCCACGCTTTGCGCGAAGAAAACGGCCTGATGCTGTATTACCAGCCGATCTTCGAACTCAAGACCGGACGGGTGACCAAACTTGAAGCACTGATTCGCTGGCAGCATCCCTTGCACGGTTTATTGACCCCGGACCGCTTCATTGCCATTGCCGAAAACAACGGCCTGATCGCCGAACTGGACAACTGGGTGCTACGGCGCGCCTGCAAGGATCTGGGAGAGTTGTCGCGGCACGGCTGCGAAGAACTGAAAATCGCCTGGAACTGCTCTCCGCTCAACCTCGCCCGGGAAGAACTGGCCATTGAAATCGAAAATGCGTTGCGCACCGCCGGGGTCGCACCGGAACGCCTGGAACTGGAAGTCACCGAAAATGCGCTGATGGGCAACATTGCCAACACCTTGGTGCTGTTGCGGCAGATCCGTGCTCTCGGTGTGTCGCTGTCGATCGATGACTTTGGCACCGGCTATTCGTCGCTGGCCTACCTCAAGCGTCTGCCGCTCAACACTCTGAAAATCGACCGTTCGTTCATTCTCGATATCCCCAAGGCCACGGCGGACATGGAGATTGTCCAGGCGATCATCGTCATGGCGCACACCCTGCATTTGCAGGTGGTCACCGAAGGCGTGGAAAGCCTGGAGCAATACGAGTTTCTTGAACGCTCGGGCTGCGACTTCATTCAGGGTTACCTGCTCAGCCGCCCGGTACCGCTGGACGAGCTGCGCCCGGTGCTGGAAGAAATCAATCAGCGCAAACATTCACACGCGGTCAATCCGTTGATTCTGGCGCGCGGTACATTTGCACCAGTGTCGCTGGATCCTGCGCCAAAAAGCCCTGCGCCCCATGCAGGCGCATCAATTGTGCGGCCAATCCGCTGATCGGCGTGGCCGAGCCTTGTTCGCGGGAAAACTTCACTGCCGTATCGAGATCCTTGAGCAAGGTGCGTACGTGCCACTTTATTGGCTCGAAGCGGCTTTCGGCCATTTGCGGTGCGAGTATCTGCAACGGTTTCGAATCGGCAAAACCGCCGGCCAACGCTTCGGCGATCAGGCTCGCGTCGACGCCGGACTGCTCGGCCAGCGCCACCACCTCGGCGATCACCAGCGCATTGCAGGCGACGATCATCTGGTTGCAGGCCTTGGTCACTTGCCCCGCGCCGATGACGCCCATGTGCGTGACGCGCTGACCTAGGTTGAGCAGCACTGGGCGCACGCGTTCAAGATCCGCCGCCTCACCACCGACCATGATCGCCAGGCTACCGGCCTCGGCGCCGACCACACCGCCGGAGACGGGTGAATCCAGCCAGGACATGCCGGTTTTCTCCAGCAGTTGCGCCGCCATTTCGCGAGTGGCCGTCGGTTCGAGGCTGGAAAAATCCACCAGCAACTGGCCTTTTTTCGCCCCGTCGGCGACACCGGCCGGACCAAACACGACTTCGCGCACCACCGCCGTATCGGCCAGACACAACATCACCATGTCGGCGTGCTCGCACAATTCAGCAGCTGTCGCCACCTGTCGGGCACCAGCCTCGACCAGTGGCGCGCACTTGGCCGGGTTGCGGTTCCACACGGTCAGCGGGTAATCCGCTGCCAACAGACGCCGGCACATGGGCAGGCCCATCAGACCGATTCCGGCGAACCCCAACGAAGGTAGCGTTGACATCATTTTGCCTCTTTTCCATTAAAGATCGCCGAATAATGGCCGATTCATCAACGATCAGGAAAGGATTCCCCCTAGCGACAGTCAGGGCAAAACCCTGACGCTCGGGCTCAATTCGCGCACAAAAGACGCGAGATCTTATTCCGTGAGGTTCGCAGGCAACTCTCCAGCGAGCCAACCAGTCCAGGTATATGGCGCACAATGACTTCTAAAAATAATCCCGCCACTGCGGTATCCGATCTGACTTTGAGCCCCGCCGCCAACAGCCCGTCATCATCGAAGCCATTGGTCCCGTCGCGCCCGCTGTCGACTCAGCAATACCTGTACTTCACCGAAACCAATACCGACCGCATCCTCGACAACCTCGACGGCCTGCGTGATCTGGTGTTCCCGCGCCCACCACACCTGGAAGGTGACAACGAACAGCACAACGACCAGGAATTCCCCTCGGTGTGCCTGATCGGCCTCGGTCGCTGCGGCTCGAACATCGCCCTCGACGTTGCGGAACTGGTGTACAACGCGCGCAAGTTCTACCTCAACGAATTCAACAACGAAGACCGCGCGGCGGATCGCCGACTGGCCGACAAGGGTTACAGCCCGGCGCAGTGGATCAAGAACAACCTGCGCATCGGCCCGAACAAATCGACCAAACCGGTGTTTCTGGTCGAACCGCTGGTGATGCTCGGCGACCTCGACAAGGACATCGCCGGGCGCATCCGTTTCTCGCGCAAGGGCGAGAAAAGCGGTTTCCTGCGCGACTACAGCAAAATGAAAATCATGGACTTGTCCGAAGTCCACGCCGGTGGCGCCGGTAACGCGCCGATCCTCGGCCAGTACCTGGCGAAGATCATCCTCAACAAGGACACCCAGCGTTTCTCCAGCCCTGACTGGAAAATGATCCACTCGTACCTGATCGACAGCTGCGGCATCAAGGCCAACCAGTCGCGCCTGTATTTCTCGATTTTCAGTGCCGGCGGCGGTACCGGTTCCGGCATGGCCTCGGAATTCGGTCTGGCCCAGCAGCACTCGTACATGAACAAGACGTTCGACACCAAGCCGATGGACGAGCATGACGGCAAGAGCGGTCATTCGTTTGTGTTCGAACCGATCTTCACCAGCGGCATCTGCGTGCTGCCGAACATTTCCGATCACCGCAGCGAAATGTCCGAGGCGCTGCACATCAACGCCGGTCGCCTGCTGTGTAAATACCTCTCGGAAGAATGGGATTTCTCTTACAACTTCGCCAATGAAGACAGCAGCGAAGCCAGCGTCATGGGCCGTATCCGCCCATGGAACGCGATGATGCTGATCTCCAACGACATCATGCGTTACGCCGAAGAGAGCGATGACGGCAACATCCAGAACATTGATGTCAATGCGATGGAGAAGCACGCCAACCAGTACATCTCGCAGCAGATCTTCAACATTCTGACGGCGCAGGCAGTCACCACCGACTACGACCAGAACTACTTCCGCCGCGCCGGCATCGACATCGGCGAAACCATTCGCCTCGACGCCAATGACCTGTTCATGAGCCTGGCCGGCCCGGTGGCGATTGCCTACGCCGAATCGGTGGTGCCGGAAACCCCGCCGCCAAGCAGCGACAAGTTCAAGGTGTTCGATAAAGAGCCGCAGCGTCTGAACATCGATGATCTGTTCTTCCGCTCGATCGACCTGCCGCACTTCAACAAAGTGACGCAGGCGATCGAAGGCATCAGCCTGTTGCCGATTGAGTCCAAGCGTTATCGCGCTTCGCTGGAGCAGTACAAGAATTCCGGCTACGACGCCGCCGCGCTGCACGACCTGCACTTCTTCAAGAACTGCTCGTCGGTGGTCTCGATTGTCTCGCTGCCGAAAGACTACAAACTGTCGTACATGGACCTGAACCGGTTGAAGACCCACCTCAACAGCCTGTTCCCCAATACCACGCTCAAGCGCTATGCGCTGGTGATCGGCGCCTCGGCCAACCTGTCGCTGACCACCCTGATCGCCAAGAGCCCGTGCCTGTCGGACGACTTCCTGACCCTGATCGTCGCATTCATCAAGCGCTGCTTCGCGAAGAACCCGTACCGTTTCGATGAGACGCTGGACAACTCGATCCTCGATTTCATCATTAACGAAGAGTTCGACGAAGACCGCATCGACGACCTGCTCAACGAGTTCGAGAACCCGGCGAAGATCCTCGATACCAACTGGTACGCGATCAAACCGATGTACGAGAAGAAATACCGTGAGCTGATCAACGACAAAGAGAAGTTTGTCTCGATCAATGACATTCGCCTGTCGCGTGATTGCGTGAAGAAGTCGATCAAGTATTTGCGCGAGATCTACCGTCACCGGATTGGCAAGACCAAGGTTATTTCCCTCAATAACCATACCGGCAAGTCGTTCTCGGTCTGACCGAGTCGCCCCCTTCGCGAGCAAGCTCGCTCCCACATTTGGAATGCATTCCCCTGTGGGAGCGAGCTTGCTCGCGAAAGGGCCGGCACATTCACTAAAGATTTCAGCCTTACCAATATCCAGAAACAATTAAGCAGCCGTTAGGCTGCTTACTAAACTGTTCCCGTTACGTTTACGTCACCGTGAGCCACCATCGCTTGTGGTGTTTCTCTACGGCAACGTGCCATCACGCTACTCCGCTACACACTTTTCGCCGACGACATGTCGCACCATCAAGGTGCAACACCTGAAGCGACTGCCCTTTCCTGGACCAGAATCCACGGCCGAACTACCACTGCCCACATCTCGGGATCGCGCTCGAAAAGATCCAGCGCCCGCGTTTCAGACAGCTTGGCGACCTTGTCTTCAGCCAACCAGGCAGCCACCTTCTCGCCATCATCGGACGCCACGGCCTCGGCAGCGGCGATCAAATCGAGCGCAGGGTCGACCCACAATAGGGCACCCTTGGCGAAGAACGGCTCCAACTCTTTCCAGGTAATAGATGCGGTTTCACCAAGCAGCTTGGCATAGAGGGTGCTAGGTTCTTGATTCATGGGTGCTGTCCGGAAAAGAAATCGACGCGAATAATAACGTTGGTGATCCGTCAGCAAAACCCGGTTGCAAAAGGCTGCACCGAACGAAAAGAGCAGGAAAGCCAAGGAATGCTGCTGATTGGGATATATGCCCACGACCGCCCCGCCGCAATTCTGTCTTTTTCATTCAAAAATGCGACACCCCCAAGTTTTGCCCCTCGGCGCCCGCTTCCCAGGCTAACAACCGGCGCTCTACACTGTACCGGTACAGTTGCCGGGGGCATTTCCGGAGGGTATCGCAAAGATATCTGACCCGGTTCTGCTGCTACGGCGCCAGAACTCAAAAAAATTACAACAGTAAGAGTGGAGCACTATGACTAAGGCTACTAAGCAGATTTCCAAACTGTTTGCCGCTATGGTTCTGGCCGGGGTTGCCAGCCATTCGTTCGCAGCTGACACCATCAAAATCGGTATCGCCGGTCCTAAAACCGGTCCAGTAGCCCAGTACGGCGACATGCAGTTCAGTGGCGCAAAAATGGCCATTGAGCAAATCAACGCCAAGGGCGGCGTCGACGGCAAGAAACTCGAAGCCGTTGAATACGACGATGCCTGCGACCCGAAACAAGCGGTAGCCGTTGCGAACAAGGTCGTCAACGACGGCGTCAAGTTCGTGGTCGGTCACCTGTGCTCCAGCTCCACTCAGCCTGCTTCGGACATCTACGAAGACGAAGGCGTGATCATGATCACCCCGGCTGCCACCAGCCCGGACATCACCGCCCGTGGTTACAAAATGATCTTCCGTACTATTGGTCTCGACAGCGCCCAGGGCCCTGCCGCCGGTAACTACATTGCCGATCACGTCAAACCGAAAATCGTCGGCGTACTGCACGACAAACAGCAATACGGTGAAGGCATCGCCACCGCGGTGAAATCGACCCTCGAGAAGAAAGGCACCAAGGTTGCCGTGTTCGAAGGCGTCAACGCCGGCGACAAAGACTTCTCGGCGATCATCGCCAAGCTCAAGCAAGCCAACGTCGACTTCGTTTACTACGGCGGCTACCACCCGGAGCTGGGTCTGATCCTGCGTCAAGCACAGGAAAAGGGCCTGAAAGCCAAGTTCATGGGTCCGGAAGGCGTGGGTAACGACTCGATCACCCAGATCGCCAAGGACGCGTCCGAAGGCCTGCTGGTGACCCTGCCGAAATCCTTCGACCAGGATCCGGCCAACGTTGCTCTGGCTGACGCATTCAAAGCCAAGAAGGAAGATCCGAGCGGTCCGTTCGTGTTCCCGTCCTACTCGGCGGTGACTGTAATTGCCGACGGCATCAAGGCAGCCAAGTCCGAAGACGCGACCAAAGTGGCTGAAGCCATCCACGCCGGTACCTTCAAGACCCCGACTGGCGACCTGAGCTTCGACGCCAAGGGCGACCTCAAAGACTTCAAATTCGTGGTCTACGAGTGGCACAACGGCAAACCTAAAACTGAAGTATCGCCTCAGTAAGGCGCTGCCTGACTGACTGCCAATAAAGCCCACGGCGTGCCGTGGGCTTTGTTTTACGAATGTATTGGGCCGCGCTGGCGTGATCCGCCAGTCTCCCCACCTGAAAATCTCAAAACCGTCATCAGCGGTTCGCTGGCAAAACCCGGATTCGAAGTGGATAAAGATCCACGGGGCCGGGCGGGAAAATGACTCCACCAGTGAAATGCGTATCAGGTTTTTAGGAGCGCTGTAATGCCTGACATCTATCACTTCTTCCAACAGCTGGTTAACGGCCTGAACGTTGGCAGCATGTATGCCTTGATCGCCATCGGCTACACGATGGTTTACGGCATCATTGGAATGATCAACTTCGCCCACGGCGAGGTGTACATGATTGGCTCTTACGTGGCGTTCATCGCCATCGCCGGGTTGACCATGATGGGACTCGACAGTGTCCCGCTGTTGATGACTGCGGCGTTCATCGCCAGCATCGTCGTCACCAGTTCCTACGGTTACAGCATCGAACGGATCGCCTACCGCCCCCTGCGCGGCAGCAACCGTCTGATCCCGCTGATTTCCGCGATCGGTATGTCGATCTTCCTGCAGAACACGGTTCTGCTGGCGCAAGACTCCAAGGACAAAGCTATCCCCAACCTGATTCCGGGCAACCTTGCCTTCGGCCCAGGTGGCGCACAAGAAGTGCTGATTTCCTACATGCAAATCGTGGTGTTCGTGGTGACCCTGATCGCCATGCTCGGCCTGACGCTGTTCATCTCCCGCTCTCGCCTGGGTCGCGCCTGCCGCGCCTGCGCCGAAGACATCAAGATGGCCAACCTGCTCGGCATCAACACCAACAACATCATCGCCCTGACCTTCGTCATTGGTGCCGCGCTGGCAGCCGTTGCGGCTGTGCTGCTGAGCATGCAATACGGGGTGATCAACCCGAACGCCGGTTTCCTCGTCGGCCTCAAAGCCTTCACCGCAGCGGTACTCGGCGGTATCGGCAGCATCCCTGGCGCCATGCTCGGCGGGTTGGTGCTTGGGGTGGCGGAAGCGTTTGGCGCCGATATCTTCGGCGACCAGTACAAGGACGTCGTGGCTTTCGGCTTGTTGGTTCTGGTGCTGTTGTTCCGTCCGACCGGCATTCTGGGCCGTCCGGAGGTTGAGAAAGTATGACTAGGAATCTTAAACAGGCGCTGTTCAGCGCTTTGCTGGTGTGGGCCGTGGCCTACCCGGTACTCGGTCTGAAACTGACCATCGTCGGCATCAACCTGGAAGTGCACAACACCAGCCCGACCGTGCTGGCGACCATCGCCATCTGTTCGGTGCTGATGTTCCTGCGCGTGCTGTTCAACCAGCAGATCAGCAAAGCCTGGCGTGCGTCACCGGGCCTGCCGCTGATCCCGGCCAAGGCGAGCAACTTCCTCACTCTGCCAACCACCCAGCGCTATTTCATCATTGCGCTGATCCTGGTGGCGCTGGTGTGGCCGTTCTTCGGCTCCCGTGGCGCGGTGGACATCGCGACGCTGATCCTGATCTACGTGATGCTCGGTCTCGGCCTGAACATCGTCGTCGGTCTGGCCGGTCTGCTCGACCTCGGTTACGTCGGTTTCTACGCCGTCGGCGCCTACAGCTACGCGCTGCTGTCGCACTACTACGGCCTGAGCTTCTGGATCTGCCTGCCGATTGCCGGCCTGATGGCGGCGACGTTCGGCTTCCTGCTGGGCTTCCCGGTGCTGCGTTTGCGCGGTGACTATCTGGCGATCGTGACCCTCGGCTTCGGCGAGATCATCCGTTTGTTCCTGCGTAACCTGACCGACATCACTGGCGGTCCGAACGGCATCAGCAACATCGAGAAACCGACGTTCTTCGGCCTGACCTTCGAACGCAAAGCCGCGGAAGGCATGCAAACCTTCCACGAGTATTTCGGCCTGCAATACAACTCGATCAACAAGGTGATTTTCCTCTACCTGGTTGCGCTGTTGCTGGCGCTGGCGGCGCTGTTCGTCATCAACCGTCTGCTGCGCATGCCGATCGGCCGTGCGTGGGAAGCGCTGCGTGAAGATGAAATCGCTTGCCGCGCACTGGGTCTGAATCCAACGATCATCAAGCTGTCCGCCTTCACCCTCGGTGCTGCGTTTGCCGGTTTCGCAGGTAGCTTCTTCGCTGCGCGTCAGGGTCTGGTGACGCCGGAATCGTTCACCTTCATCGAGTCGGCAATCATCCTCGCCATTGTGGTGCTGGGTGGCATGGGCTCGCAGCTGGGTGTGATCCTGGCCGCTGTGGTGATGATCCTGTTGCCGGAAATGATGCGTGAGTTCAGCGAGTACCGCATGTTGATGTTCGGTGCCCTGATGGTGTTGATGATGATCTGGCGTCCACAAGGTCTGCTGCCGATGCAACGCCCACACATGGAGTTGCGAAAATGAGCCGCGAGATCTTGAAAGTCGAGAACTTGAGCATGCGCTTCGGCGGCTTGCTCGCGGTCAACGGCGTGGCCCTGACCGTTAAAGAGAAACAAGTGGTTGCACTGATCGGGCCGAACGGCGCCGGCAAGACCACCGTGTTCAACTGCCTGACCGGGTTCTATCAGCCAACGGGCGGCAGCATCCTGCTGGACGGTGAGCCGATCCAAGGCCTGCCGGGCCACAAGATCGCCCTCAAAGGCGTGGTGCGTACCTTCCAGAACGTGCGGTTGTTCAAGGACATGACGGCGGTCGAAAACCTGTTGATCGCTCAGCACCGTCACCTCAACACCAACTTCCTGTCCGGCCTGTTCAAGACCCCGGCGTTCCGCAAAAGCGAGCGCGAGGCCATGGAATTTGCCGAGTACTGGCTGGAAAAGGTCAACCTCAAAGAGTTCGCCAACCGTACCGCCGGCACCCTGGCTTACGGTCAGCAACGGCGTCTGGAGATCGCCCGCTGCATGATGACCCGTCCGCGGATCCTCATGCTCGACGAACCGGCCGCCGGCCTGAACCCGAAAGAAACCGAAGACCTCAAGGCGCTGATCGGCGTGCTGCGCGAAGAGCACAACGTCACCGTGCTGCTGATCGAACACGACATGAAACTGGTCATGAGCATTTCCGACCACATCGTCGTGATCAACCAGGGCACGCCTCTGGCCGACGGTACGCCGGAACAGATCCGCGACAATCCTGAAGTGATCAAAGCCTACCTGGGGGAAGCGTAAATGCTGCAGTTCGAAAACGTTTCCACCTTCTACGGCAAGATCCAGGCCCTGCACAGCGTCAACGTCGAAGTCCGTCAGGGCGAGATCGTGACCCTGATCGGTGCTAACGGTGCCGGCAAGTCCACGCTGCTGATGACGCTCTGCGGTTCGCCGCAGGCGCACAGCGGCAGCATCCGCTACATGGGTGAGGAACTGGTCGGCCAGGACTCGTCGCAGATCATGCGCAAGAGCATCGCGGTCGTGCCGGAAGGTCGTCGGGTGTTTGCCCGTCTGACCGTTGAAGAAAACCTCTCCATGGGCGGTTTCTTCACCGACAAGGGCGACTATCAGGAACAGATGGACAAGGTCCTCGGCCTGTTCCCGCGCCTGAAAGAACGCTTCAACCAGCGCGGCGGCACCATGTCCGGCGGTGAACAGCAAATGCTCGCCATCGGCCGTGCGCTGATGAGCAAGCCCAAGCTGCTGCTGCTCGACGAGCCGTCGCTGGGCTTGGCACCGATCATCATCCAGCAGATCTTCGACATCATCGAACAGCTGCGCAAGGACGGTGTGACGGTGTTCCTGGTCGAGCAGAACGCCAACCAGGCGCTGAAAATCGCCGACCGCGCCTACGTTCTGGAGAACGGCCGCGTGGTCATGCAAGGCACCGGTGAAGCACTGCTGACCGACCCGAAAGTACGCGAGGCGTACCTCGGCGGTTGATGCATTTCAGCCAACAAGAAAACGGCCTTCGGGCCGTTTTTTTGTGCCTGCACGACTTTCAGATTATCCAAAAATCCCTTGCAGGAGTGAGCCTGCTCGCGATGGCGTCGTGTCATTCAACATCGCCGGTATCTGACATGACGCCATCGCGAGCAGGCTCACTCCTACAGGGTTTTGCGTTTTTCCAAAAAGATTTTTAGCGGGCTGTAACGCAACGCCACCTCGTTTCTCTAGAGGGACAAGCAAGCGCAATCGTGCTTGTAAAAACCCTGACCAAGACTGGAGAAACACCATGACTGCTACCACCCGCACCCTGTCCGCCACCGCCCTGGTTCTGGCCCTCGGTTCTGCCCTGAGCATGGCCGCTGTATCGACCGTCCATGCCGCTGACGCCGACATGGAAAAATGCTTCGGCGTGGCCATGAAAGGCAAAAACGATTGCGCCGCTGGTGCAGGCACCACCTGTGCCGGCACCGCAAAAATGGACTATCAGGCCAACGCCTGGAAACTCGTTCCAAAGGGCACCTGCGCTACCACTGAGAGCAAGACTTCGCCGACCGGTTTCGGTCAGTTGGAAGCGTTCAAAGCCAAGTCCTGATCGTTGGCCTGCCTGAGTGACGATCATGCTCACGATCAATGACTATGCCCAAGCCCGCACTCAGGCAGCCCGCACCGGGCTCCCGTCCCGTGCCGGGCTGGGACTCAAGACCGGGCACTTTCGTGAAGTGCTCGGCTCACAACCGGACATCGGCTTCTTCGAAGTCCACGCCGAAAACTACATGGTGGCCGGCGGTCCGTTTCATTATTTTCTCGGTTTGATCCGCGAGCAGTATCCGCTGTCGCTACACGGTGTCGGCTTGTCCATCGGTGCTGAAGGGCCGCTGGATGAACAGCACCTCAAGCGCCTCGCCGAACTGATTCGGCGCTATCAACCGCAATCCTTTTCCGAACATCTGGCCTGGTCGAGCCATGGCCCGGTGTTTCTCAATGACCTGCTGCCACTGGCCTATGACACGCCGACGCTGAACCGCGTCTGCGAGCATATCGATCAGGTGCAGAACACACTCAAACGGCCAATGCTGCTGGAGAATCCGGCGACCTATCTAGCGTTTCAGCGCTCGACCCTCGATGAGGCAGATTTCATCGCCGAGGTCATCCGCCGCAGCGGCTGTGGCCTGTTGCTGGACGTCAACAATGTCTACGTTTCCTGCGTGAACCATCAGCGAGATCCGTTGGCGTATCTCGATGCGCTGCCATTACACGCGGTGGGGGAAATTCATCTGGCCGGGTTTGCCGAAGACTGCGACAGCCTCGGTGACCGTTTGTTGATCGACGATCACGGCGCGCCAATTGATCAAGCAGTGTGGGCTCTGTACCAACAAGTATTGGCTCGCACCGGCCCGGTGGCGACGTTGGTCGAACGCGATAATCAAGTGCCGGCGTTTGCGGTGCTGCTGGCCGAGGCGCAACAGGCTGATGCGCTTTTGCTGGATGCCGGAGCACGCACATGAGCACTCAACGCACTTTCGCTGCCGCGCTCATCGACACGCGGCTGCCCTGCCCCGAAGGTCTGTGCAGTGCCAACGGCGCTGATCCGGCAAGCCGTTTCGCGGTGTATCGCAACAACGTGCAGGGCTCGCTGATCAATGCGTTGAGCGACAGTTATCCGGTGGTTTTGCAATTGGTCGGCGATGAATTCTTTCGCGCCATGGCGGCCGTTTTCGTACAACAGCTGCCGCCGCAGAGTCCGTTGCTGAATCGCTACGGCGAGGTATTTGCGGACTTCATTGCAGCGTTTGAACCGGCCGGCAGCGTGCCTTATCTGGCAGATGTGGCGCGCCTTGAGCACCTGCGCACCCTCGCCTACCACGCGGCCGACGCCCTTCCCGTGCGTCCGGAACAGATCACGGCAGCACTGGCTGATGCGCAAACGCTGAGTGAGCTGCGCCTCGACCTTCATCCCTCCCTTCACCTGCTCGACTCAGCCTATGCCGTAATCGCGATCTGGGGCGCACATCAACACGACTCGACGCTGGAGGGGATCGACGTCAACCAAAGGCAACACGCGCTGGTGTTGCGCAATGACCTGGACGTCGAAGTGTTTGCCCTCGACCCCGGCGCCAGCACGTTTATCCGCAACCTGATCGATGGACAGCCACTGCTGGCAGCGGCTGAACACAGCCCTGAATTCGATCTCGCGCAAACCCTCGGCTTACTGATCGCGCGCAACGCCATTACCCACTTGCATAACAAGGAACTGCCATGAAAACGCTCATCACCCGCGCCATCGCGCTGCTGGAAAAAATACCCCACAGCCTGGTCGCGTTCATTGCGCGTTTCTCGATTGCCGCAGTGTTCTGGAAATCAGGACAGACCAAGGTTGAAGGTTTGGCCATTGATTTGATTGACGGCACTTTTCAACTCGGCTGGCCACGTCTGGCCGACTCGACAATTCCGTTGTTCAAAAGCGAATACGATGTGCCGTTGTTGTCGCCAGAGATTGCCGCGCACCTGGCGGCGTTCGCCGAGCACTTCTTCCCGGTGCTGATCTTGATTGGCTTCGCTACACGGTTTTCGGCGTTGGCGCTGTTGGGGATGACTCTGACCATTCAACTGTTTGTGTATCCCGATGCCTATCCGACCCACGGCACCTGGGCGGCGGTGTTGCTATACCTGATGGCAACAGGGCCGGGCAAGTTGTCGATCGATCATCTGATCGCCCGCCGTTTCGCAAAATAAACAAATTCCTTGTGGGAGCGAGCTTGCTCGCGAATGCGTTGGTTCAGTCAACACATGAAGTGTCTGTGAAACCGCTTTCGCGAGCAGGCTCGCTCCCACAGGAGAATGAAGTCAGCGCTGAAGTCGATCCAACGCCTCGCCACTGCGCTTGAACCAGCCCATCAGATAATCCGCCAGCACCTGCGTGCGTTTCGGCAAGCCGCCCTGATACGGATGCACCAGGTACATCGGCATGCGTCGGGTCTGAAAATCGCGCAGGAGCCAGCGTAATCGGCCGTCAGCCAATTCCGCCTGCAGCAAGTAGGAAGGCAATCGCGCGATACCAGCGCCGCTGAGCGCGGCTTTCTTGAGCAGGTTGTAATGGTTGCTGGCAAACGGTCCTGACACGCGAACCCGCAGCAATTCATGCTGCTGGTGATACAGCCATTCCTCACGTCCGCTGTAGTGGCTGTTGAGCAAACAGCGATGTTCGGCCAGTGCCTGTGGCGTCAGCGGTTCACCGAAACGTTCGAGGTAAGCCGGGCTTGCGCAAGTCATTTCCTGCCAGGCCAGCAACGGTTTGGCGACCAGTCGTTCGTCATTGGCCACTTCGCTGCGGATCGCCAGATCAAAGCCGTCCCGTGACAGATCGCAGTAACTGTTGTTCAGCTCAAGCTCGATCTGTACCTCGGGATATTTATGCGAAAACTCCAACAGCAGGCCGTCAAAGAAGGTTTCCCCCAGCGACACCGGCACGGTCATTCGCACCGGTCCGGCCATATCGTCCTTCAACCGCGCCAAGGCCTGACGCGCCCTCTCCACCTGAACGACCAAAGCCTGCGCCTGCGGCAACAACGCTGCGCCGGCGGCAGTCAGGCTCAAGCGTCGAGTCGTGCGCTGCAGCAGCACCACGGCAAATCGAGCTTCCATCTGGCTGATGCGCTTGGACAACTGCCCCTTGCTGCAGCCCAATTGCTGCGCGGCCAGAGTAAAACTGCCCGCCTCAATCAGCACCGCGAACGCCGCCAGATCATCCATCTCGCTCATGGATTGTTTCCATTTGAAAACCAAAGGTTGCCTATTAGTGCGCTTATCCGCAGAAAAAACCACTCTAGACTGAAACCTCGTTCAATCACTTGAGGTACAGCTCGATGAAGATTCTGTTGATAGGCGCTGGCGGCACCATCGGTTCGGCGGTGGACAAAGAACTCTCGCAACGCCACGAAGTCATCCGTATCGGGCGCAGCAGCGGTGATTTGCAGGTGGATATCAGCGACAGCGCATCAATCCGCAAACTGTTCGAAAAAACCGGCAAGTTCGATGCACTGGTCTGCGCTGCCGGCAACGTGACCTTCGCACCGCTGGGCGAGATGACGGAAGACAGCTTCGCCCTCGGTCTAAAAGACAAACTGATGGGCCAGGTCAATCTGCTGCTGATTGGTCGTGAATTCGCCAATGACGGCGCGTCATTCACCTTCACCACTGGCGTGCTCAGCCACGACCCGATCCGCAGCGGCGCCTCGGCAGCGCTGGTCAACGGCGCCCTCGACAGCTTCGTTCGCGCCGCCGCCATCGAGCTGCCACGCGGCCTGCGAGTGAACTCGATCAGCCCGACCGTACTGCTCGAAGCGATGGGCAGCTACGCCCCGTATTTCCGTGGGTACAAGCCGGTTCCTGCGGCGGATGTGGCATTGGCCTACGCGAAAAGTGTCGAAGGCCTGCAGACAGGTCAGACGTTTCACGTGGGCTGAGCTTCATTTACTCGATCAAAGTCGGTAACAGGCTTTTGGCAACAGGGCGCGGTATCACGATCCTGAGCAGCCCACCAAGCTCCGAATGCACTGTAGTTGTTGAAATGTGCTGGCCATTGATCGACAGGTTCAATGGCTGGCCCAGCGCCTCACGACTGATTGCCTTGGCCCGGGCGGTCGCTTCGGGAGTCAGGGTAACGGAAAGCTGAGCAAAGTCCGGATGGGCGCCCTGATCATCCTTGAGCAGGATTTCCATCCTTGCGAAATCAGCCGCTGAGGAAAAATTCAGATCGGCAGCCTGGCTGGTGCCAGCGCATGACGTTACCAATAGCAGTATCGCGACCTTCCATTGCATTGAGTGCACCTCGATCCATTAAACCAGACAAGCGCAAGACTATGCGGCGACCCATTGCCCAACTCAATGGTGGCCAGACAAACCTTGTGATCGGCACTCAGCCTCAGTAACGTGGCGGCACTTGTCTGGAGAGCCGAAGATGCGTGTTGCCCGTTCGTTAGTCGTTGTTGCCCTGCTGCCGTTGTTCGCCGCTTGCCAGTTGTTCGATGGCCAGCGAGAGAGTGCCTCGCACGTCGGGCAGACGCGGATGCAGGGGCAACTGACCGCCGCTGACGGCAAACTGGTGTTTCAGCCATGTCAGGATCAGCGTCAACTGGTGGTCAATGACATCGGTGGCACCAGTATTCTGCAAGAGGCCGCTACCCTCGCCGACGAGCAGGGCAAACTGTTTGCCGATGTTCGCGGCAAAGTCGCCGGTGATCGGCTCGATCTGACACAGCTGTATCGCGTCGAACGCTCCGGCACTGCCTGCGATGACCCGAACTTCAAACTGCTGATCCTGCGTGCCGCCGGCCATGGCCCGGAGTGGAACGTCAAAGTCAGCGGCAAAGGCATGGTCATCGACCGCGAAGGTCAGCCGCCACTTGCCGTGCCGTATATTGAAGATCAATTGGGCGATGGCCGCTTCAATCTGAGCAGCGAAGCCAACAATCAGCGCATCGAATTGTGGGTCGCGCCGCAACGCTGCGTCGACATCAGCACCGGTAGCGTCCAGCACATGAGCGCCGAGTTGCGCATCGACGGCCAGGTGCAGCGCGGTTGCGGGTATTTCGGCGGATCGCGCAACGACTGAGCGTTTTAGCCTCACAGGATCCGGCCTTTGCGGCTTATAATCGCGGCCTTCAAACGCCCTGGCGCAGTTGTGCGCCCCGCGAACCCGGATCCTCGCCATGTTACGAATCACTGAACTCAAGCTGCCAATCGACCATCCCGAAGAAGACCTGCGCGTTGCCATCGTGCAACGTCTGGGCATCGCCAGCGATGATTTGCTCGATTTCACCTTGTTCAAGCGCAGCTACGATGCGCGCAAAAAGTCCTCCGAACTGTGCTTCATCTACACCATCGACCTCAACGTACGCGACGAGGCCAACGTGTTGGGCAAGTTCGCCGATGACCGTAACGTCAACGTGGCGCCGGATGTCAGCTACAAATTCGTCGGTCAGGCGCCGAGCGACCTGAGCCAGCGTCCGATCGTTGTCGGTTTCGGCCCGTGCGGGATCTTCGCCGGCCTGCTGCTGGCGCAAATGGGCTTCAAGCCGATCGTCCTCGAACGCGGCACCGAAGTCCGCCAGCGCACCAAAGACACCTGGGGCCTGTGGCGTAAAAGCGTGCTCAATCCCGAGTCCAACGTGCAGTTCGGCGAAGGCGGCGCGGGGACGTTCTCCGACGGCAAGCTGTACAGCCAGATCAAGGATCCGAAGTTCCTCGGCCGCAAAGTCCTGCACGAGTTCGTCAAGGCCGGTGCACCGGAAGAAATCCTCTACGTCAGCAAGCCGCACATCGGTACGTTCCGTCTGACCGGCATGGTTGAAAACATGCGCGAGCAGATTCGCGAACTGGGCGGCGAAGTGCGCTTCCAGGAACGCGTCACCGACGTGCTGATCGAGGACGGCCAATTGGTCGGCGTACAACTGGCCAGCGGCGAAACCCTGCATTCGAAACACGTGGTTCTGGCCCTCGGCCACAGCGCTCGCGACACTTTCCGCATGCTCCACAGCCGTGGCGTGTTCATGGAAGCCAAGCCGTTCTCGGTGGGCTTCCGCATCGAACACCCGCAATCGCTGATCGACCGTGCACGTCTGGGCAAATACGCCGGGCACCCGAAACTCGGCGCTGCCGACTACAAACTGGTGCACCACGCCAAGAACGGCCGCTCGGTCTACAGCTTCTGCATGTGCCCGGGCGGCACCGTGGTCGCGGCGACTTCCGAGCCGAACCGCGTGGTCACCAACGGCATGAGCCAGTACTCGCGTAACGAGCGCAATGCCAACTCCGGCATCGTTGTCGGCATCACCCCGGAAGTCGATTACCCGGGCGGCCCGCTGGCTGGGATCGAGTTGCAGGAGCGTCTGGAATCCCACGCGTTCATTCTGGGCGGCAGCGATTACAAAGCGCCGGCGCAATTGGTCGGTGACTTCATCAACGACATTCCTTCGACCGAGCTGGGCGAAGTCGAGCCGTCGTACAAGCCGGGTGTGGCGTTGGGCGATCTGGCCTTGGCGCTGCCGGATTTTGCCATTGAGGCGATCCGTGAAGCGTTGCCGGCGTTCGAGAAGCAGATTCGCGGTTACTCGCTGCACGACGCGGTGTTGACCGGGATCGAGACGCGTACTTCGTCACCGCTGCGCATCACTCGTAACGAAACGCTGCAGAGCATGAACGTGAAGGGCTTGTTCCCGGCCGGTGAAGGCGCGGGTTATGCGGGCGGGATTCTGTCGGCGGGTGTTGACGGGATTCGCATTGCAGAAGCCGTGGCGCGCGACATCCTCGGCCTGACTGACTAATTATCTGAAGTAACTCAAATCCATGTGGGAGCGACGGTGCGACGATTCGACCTGCTCGCGAAAGCGGTATTTCAGTCAACGATGATGTTGAATGAGATGACGCCTTCGCGAGCAACCTCGCTCCCACATTGGTTTCTGCGTTCGCCTTTAGATATTGGCGCGTAGCACTGAGGTCGGCAGCGCCTCACCGCGCTCGGCACTCGCCGTCACCGCCTCGATCAATCCCGCCAACTCATACCCCTGCGCCTTCAGCCAATCCTGATCGTAATACGTGTCGGCATACCGCTCGCCACCATCGCACAAGATCGCCACGATCGACCCCGACTCCCCCGCCGCTTTCATCTGCTGCGCCGCCATCAAGGCGCCAATCAGATTGGTCCCGCTCGACCCACCGACGTGCCGTCCCAGACGCTGCGCCAGATAATGCATGGCCGCCAGCGACAAGGCGTCGGGCACCTTGACCATCGCATCGATCACCTTGGGCAGAAACGAGGCCTCGACACGCGGCCGGCCAATGCCTTCAATGCGCGAACCGCAATCGAGACGCAAATTGGCGTCGCCGGTCTGGTAGTACTCGAAGAACACCGAACGCTCGGCATCCGCGCACAGCACGCGGGTGCAATGCTGGCGATAGCGCACGTAACGACCGAGCGTTGCGGTGGTGCCGCCAGTGCCGGGGCTGGAAATCAGCCAGCTCGGTTCCGGATGTTTTTCGTAGCGCATCTGCTGGAAAATCGATTCGGCGATGTTGTTGTTCGCGCGCCAGTCGGTGGCGCGCTCGGCGTAGGTGAACTGGTCGATGAAGTGGCCGCCATGTTCGCGGGCCAGGCGTTCGGATTCGGCGTAAATCTGCGTGGGATCTTTCACCAGATGGCTCTGGCCACCATAGAAAGCGATCTGTGCAATCTTCTCTTTGGACGTGGTCGCCGGCATCACCGCAATAAACGGCAAGCCCAGCATCCGTGCAAAGTACGCCTCGGAAATGGCTGTAGAACCGCTGGACGCCTCGATCACCGGCGCGCCGGGTTTCAGCCAGCCGTTACACAAAGCATAGAGAAACAGCGAACGAGCCAGACGGTGCTTGAGGCTGCCGGTCGGATGGCTGGATTCATCCTTGAAATACAACTCGATGCCCGCAAAACCCGGCAGCGGCAAAGGAATCAGGTGGGTGTCGGCGCTGCGCTGAAAATCCGCTTCGATGATGCGGATGGCTTCGCGGGCCCACTGTCGGTTGTCGCTCATGGTGATGGTTCTCGTTGAATCGGCAGGAGATGAATCTGTTCGAAAGGCTCACTTATCAGCTTAGGAAAATTCCGATAGCGCGCACAGATACAGCTGAGTCTCAATGTGTCAGACAACTGCTAGGCTCAGCGTGGCTTGAGCCAGACACCTTGTAACGCCATATAACAAAAAAGAATATAACTTTTGTTTTAACAACTAACAGTACGGGTTAGGGTGTCCCACCTTTTTGACGATTCGATGGAGAGCGACCTTGCCTCTGCGTAGCACTTTCACGCGTTTCTTTCAGTTGGAAGCTGCCAGCGGTCTGTTATTGATCGCCGCAGCCATCCTGGCCCTGATTATCAACAACTCGCCACTGTCGTGGCTGTACACCGGCCTGCTCGACACCCCGGTGGTGGCGCAGATCGGTGCGTTGAAAATCGCTAAACCCCTGCTGCTGTGGATCAACGACGGTCTGATGGCGATGTTCTTCCTGCTCATCGGCCTGGAAGTGAAGCGCGAAGTCCTCGACGGCCAGCTGTCGAAACCGTCGCAGATCGTCCTGCCCGGCGCCGCAGCGATCGGCGGCATGCTGGTGCCGGCGCTGATCTACTGGTTCCTCAACCGCGATAACCCGGCAGCCCTCGACGGCTGGGCGATCCCGACTGCCACCGACATCGCCTTCGCCCTCGGCGTGCTGGCCCTTCTCGGCAAGCGCGTACCGGTGTCACTGAAGCTGTTCCTGATGACCCTGGCGATCATCGATGACCTCGGCGCCATCGTGATCATCGCGATTTTCTACTCCGGCGAACTGTCGACCCTGTCGCTGGGTCTGGCGGCAGCGTGCATCGCGGCACTGGTGGCGATGAATCGCTTGGGCGTGGTCAAACTCGGGCCGTACATGATCATCGGTTTGATCCTCTGGGTCTGTGTACTCAAGAGCGGTGTCCACGCGACGCTCGCCGGTGTGACATTGGCGTTCTGCATCCCGCTGCGCACGAAAAACGCCGAACCGTCGCCGTTGCTGACTCTCGAACATGCGCTTCACCCGTGGGTGGCCTACGGCATCCTGCCGCTGTTTGCCTTCGCCAACGCCGGCCTGTCGCTGAGCGGCGTCACCGTGGAAAGCTTCACCCATCACGTACCAATGGGCATTGCGGTAGGCCTGCTGCTGGGCAAGACCGTCGGCGTGTTCGGCCTGACCTGGCTGGCGGTCAAAACCGGCATCGCCGCGCTGCCCCAAGGCGCCAACTGGGGTCAGGTGCTGGGCGTGGCGATCCTCTGCGGCATCGGCTTCACCATGAGCCTGTTCGTTGGTTCGCTTGCGTTTGAACCGGGCGTGAGTGATTACGCAGGCATGGACCGGATGGGGATTTTGACCGGGTCGATTCTCGCGGCGTTGATTGGTTATGCGGTGACGGCGGCGGCGAGTCGCCGGAATACTCTGCAAAACGCTTGAGACGCATTTTTCTACAAAAGTCGAGGCCCTTCTATCCAGAGGGGCTTGGCTCTGAACCTCGCAAGTGTGCTATATCTTTGATCGACAGCCGCACCTTCTCAGCACCGATTCTGGAGTCATCCATGTCACGTAAAGCAGAAAAACGCCCAATGACGGACGATCAGATTTCCATACAGGAGTCTCGGATTCCGGACATCGCTCTGAAGGCATTCAGCAACGCCTACAAAATGGCGCTCGCCAATGGCGCTGCAGTGCTCGTTGCTAAAGATGGTCAGCTATTTGAAGTGACAGAGAAGAGTTCCGTTGTTTTGCGCACAATCGGTACCTATGGAAACCTGAAAAGCGGCACCCGCCTGCAAATCAACAAATCCTCGAAACAGGTTAATTCTTGAGCACACCGAGAATACGGATATTCGCCGGCCCGAACGGGTCAGGAAAAAGCACCTTCAATCGACTGGTTCCCGCACATTTGCTGGGAAACTACATAAATCCTGATGACATAGAACGTTCAATCAAAGATACAGGGTATTTTGACTTCACCTCCTATCGCATCGAAGCTCACAAAGAAGACATCTTTGAATTCTTTCGTGAGCACGCTCTACTCAAGAAATCCCCTCACTCATTGGCAAAGCTGGATTCCCTGACAATCGACGGTGAACGGCTTAGCTTCGCAAATACTGTAATCGACTCGTACGTCGCATCAGCCCTTTCCGACTTCATACGAAGATCTTTGATCAAAGAGCGAATCAGCTTTACGTTTGAAACTGTCATGTCGTCCTCTGACAAGGTCAAACTGCTCGCCGAAGCTCATGCTTCCGGTTACCGGGTTTATGTTTACTACGTCGCTACCGCCGACCCTCAGATCAACATTGCCAGGGTTGCGTATCGTGTTAAACAAGGTGGGCACAGCGTTCCTCCTGAAAAGATAGAGGCGCGGTACTGGAGATCTTTGGAGCTTCTGTCTGATGCCATCCTGACCTCCAACAGAGCCTACATTTTCGACAACTCGGATGAAGGTAGCGAAGGCCTCACGCAGATTGCGGAGATCACCGATGGCGAGCTGATTGAGATCAAATCAGATACTCAGCCACCTTGGTTCAAAGAGTTCGTGCTCGACAAATTACTGTAGTGCGCTGAACAAATTTTTCCTGCGGGCTCAGTCCTCTGAGTCTCGAACAACAGCCTATCTACAGATCAGCATCCGTCGAACAATCCCTACGTCTTTAGAGACGCGTCCTACAGCCACCATTTTCCTGCTTCGTTAACGTTGCGCAGCCCTTTGCGAAGGGCTGTCGATGGATGAGCGAAAGGACGATCAGTGGCTGGCAACAAGGACATTCCCCGGGTTCAAAACCCACCGCAAGGCGACGGGCATCACGTCACCTACCGCTACATGACGGCCACGGAATTGGCCGAGCGCGAGGCCAGACAAAACGCTTACGACGCCATGCTGGCCCGACAGGATGCTTTCGAGCGCAGCCGTGAGGTGGCGGTCAAAAAAGCCGATCCTGTTCGCGCTGGCTGCGTATTCGCCAAGTCCTGCAAATTGCCGGATGCGATTATCGATTACTCCAATCCCTCGGGGATGGTGCCGACTGACAGCCTGAAGGATTACGGCGACCTGATCCTGCTGGGCGCGCGTGAGGCCGATGAGAACGGCGCAGTTCCTCTCAAAAAAATCGGTGCAACGGCCATCCCGGCAGGTTTCGGCAGTTTTGCGTTGGCGGGTTCAACTTTCAAAGCACTGCCCACCGTTATATCCACCGCAGTGGTCACGCCATTGGTGACTCTAGTGGCGCTGGTCATGCCATCGAGCCTTGGCGACAGCGCGCTCTATACCGACGAGCAACTGCGTGGACTCGAACAGGCGCGAACGCGTGTTCGGTTGAGGGTCGAACAGCAGGCCGACGGCAGTCTGAAGGGCTACGGCTTCTACACCGGCAAGAATCGCGATTGGGAAATGGTTGATGTCGTGCAGTTCAAGTTGCGTGGCAGCCAGTTCATTGCTGACTTGGGCGAAGGTGTAGAACTGATCTGGACGCCTGCTGTAGATGGCTCGGACATCCTTGGTATTCCCGCGCTGGAGGCTGCACCGCAGGCACCGCACATCTGGGTGTACCCGCCGACAAAAGCGGCGGATGGAATTCTGGTCAATCCGGTTTATCCGCCGGAGTACCGGGATTTTATTCTGGTTTTTCCACCTGGCTCGTTGGTTCAGCCGGTATATATAGTCTTAAACGTTCCAAACGATTTCAAATACCACCCCGCCCCTGCTTCGCTGCCGGCCTTTCCAGACGCAAAACCTGCACCACTGAAAACCTCCGTTCGCGGTGGAGGAAAAAAGCGAAGACGTTGGAAAGATGCATCGGGGAAAATTTATGAATGGGACTCTCAGCATGGCAAGGTTGAGATGTACACCAAGCAAGGAAAACATCTTGGAGAATACGACCCGAAAACAGGGGAACAAACAAAGCCTGCCGATTCCACAAGGAGAGTAGAAAAATGAAGCATGTAATAGAGGTATTCGATCGAAAGACTGAGGATTTGCTCCTGACCGTAGAGATCGCGGCGCATCACGAGGAAGCATTGAAGGCGCTGATGAACTGGCAAGAACCTGAAGATGAGTTCGATGGCTCTGATTTAGACGAAGAGCAGATCAAAGTTTTGGAGGACTGGACTGGAGAAAAGCTCTTGGACGCAAATCACATAGTTCAGTTGGTGTGCATCGAATGACTTACGGCAATTTCAAGCTCAATCACACCGTCGAGGCATTTAATAAACGCACAGATCGGTTGGTTTTCGAGATCCCCGTTCCCGATGGAAACATTGAGCGGCTCAGAATAATCATGCATTGGGTCAACCCCGAAGACGAAATCTTTGGTTATGACCTCGACCAAGAGCAGATAAAGCAATTGGAAGCTTTAATCGGTCGAGCTTTCTACGACTCTAAGTACAATTTTCAAATGGGTTGTCATGGAAGCGAGTAAATTTCCTAAAAAAACCCCGACCAGTCACCTGATCAGGGCTTTATTCAACAACTCGCTATCGCTTAGTGCGAAACGCGGCTGGTCCCGCCAACGGTGGAGATGCGCACGCGCTCGCCAACGCGGAACACTTCATTCTCCTGAACCTGCTGCACATAGGCACGCATGCTGCCGTCGTCTTCACGCACGGTGATTTCCACACCTTGCGTACGAGTCAGGCCTTCTTCCGTGGCCGAACCGATCAGACCACCCGCCACCGCACCGATAACCGCGGCAACGATGCTGCCCTTGCCGCCGCCGATGGCGCTGCCGCCGACGCCGCCGACTGCTGCTCCGGCGATGCCGCCGATCGGGGTCTTGGTGCCTTCGATTTTCACCGGGCGCAGGGATTCGATGGTGCCCATGCGAATCGTCTGCACGCGACGCGCTTCGTCACGGGAGTAGGAGTCACCGGTCAGGCTCGATTGGCAGCCGGTAAGCAACATCGCCATCGTGGAAAAGGAAGCAACCAGCAGAACAGACTTACGCATAGCATCAACTCCAAAGAAACATATAGTCATTAAACTCCGTGGCTTGACGCCTGTCACGACTCAGCCCGGATAAATTGGCTTTCATTCAGGCGCGGTACAGACGCCTGCACGCTTTCCCTGACATAGCCCCTACAGTAGCGCCAAATTGCCAAATCTGCGCCACCGACACCAAGGATTTTCATGGATTACTTCATCATCGTCGTCACCACTGCCGCCGGTTTGTACTTCCATTGGTGGTTGTACGTGCGGATCAAACGCTGGATGGATCGCGATCTGGCGCTGTCGCTGGCTGGCAAAGACGAAGACAAACGCGCCTTCATGCTCGAACAACTGGCTCGCGCTCAGGCGCAGAAGATCAAGCGCCGGGATCTGCCGAAGTGGCTGGAGGCCGCTGCGGCAAGCTATCCCGCTCGGTAGACTGCTTAAGGTGCCAGACGTTCAAGAATCCAGTCGGCGCCCTGCACACGGTAGTTGAGGCGATCGTGCAGACGGCTCGGACGGCCCTGCCAGAATTCGATGCGCTCAGGCAGCAAGCGGTAACCGCCCCAGTGTTCCGGGCAGTCGGGCTGAGTATCGGAGAAGCGCTGCTCGGTAGCCTTGAGCAAATCTTCCAGTTCACCGCGTCCGTTGATCACCCGGCTCTGCGGTGATGCCCAGGCACCGAGACGGCTGCCCAGCGGACGCACCTGATAATACGCATCGGACTCCGCGGGAGTGACCTTGACCACCCGCCCTTCGATGCGCACTTGGCGTTCGAGGGTGGGCCAGAAAAAGGTCATGGCGGCAAATGGATTGGCCGCCAGGTGCTGGCCCTTGGCGCTGTCGTAGTTGGTGAAGAAGGTAAAGCCCTGCTCGTCCAGGCCCTTGAGCAGCAGAATGCGACAGTGCGGTCGCCCATCCTGGTCGACCGTGGCCAGGGTCATGGCGTTGGCTTCCACCGGTGCCTGTTCGGTTTTCACCGCGTCAGCGAACCACTGGTGGAACAGCGCAAACGGCTCGGCCGGGGCTTGCGCCTCGGTCAGACCATCCCGGGTGTAATCACGACGCATATCTGCCAGAGCCTGGGTCATGGCGCATTCCTTTTCGTTAGCGGATCACTTCTTGGTGGCATCGGTCGCGGCGACTTTCTTGTCGGTCGCGGCGGCTTTGGCTGGTGCAGTTTTCTTCGCTGGGGCCTTGGCTGGAGCTTTTTTCGCCGGAGCCTTGGCAGCGGCTTTCTTGGCCGGAGCCTTTTTGGTTGCCGGAACAGCAGCTTTTTTCGCCGCAGGAGCCGGGGTTACCGGTTTGGCGGCGGGCTTGGCGTCCTGCGCAGCAACCATGGTCACTGGCTTCGGTGCCGGCATGTTGTACTTGCTCAGCAGGGCAACCATGGTGTTCTGCGGGGTCACCAGCAGCTCAACGCGACGGTTCAGGGCACGACCCTCAACGCTGTCGTTAGCGGCTCGCGGCGCTTCGGAACCCATGCCGCGCAGCATCAGGCGATCACGCTGCAAGCCGCTGAGACGGAAGATCGCCGCAATGGACTGGGCACGCTCCTGGCTCAGTTTGATGTTGGCAGGCGCGGCACCACTGGAATCGCTATGGCCAAGGACCAGCACGGCAGTTTTCGGGTCGGCTTCAAGGATTTTCGCCACTCGGGTGAACGGGCCGAGGGTGACCGGCAGCAGCATGGCTGGACGATCCGGGTTGAACGAGCCTTCGACCGGTGCCGTCACGACCAGCACGTTTTCACGGCGTTCGAGTTGCAGATTGCTGTCCTTGACCGCTTCACGCAGACGCGGCTCGTAGTCGTCGAGCCAGGCCTGGGTCACTTTCGGATCCGGCATCGGCACAGCTTTGGTGGTGGGTTGATCCTTGCCGCCGAACGGCCACCACCATTTGCCACCCGCGTCGGCGTCAGCTTTGGCAACGGCTACCGGCTTTTTCGCTTCCGGAGCGACTTCCGCCTTCATGTCGGCTTTGACCGCTTCATCATCGGAACCGAACGGCCAGTACCACGGACTGCTGCTTTCAGTCTTGGCCACAGGTGCAGTGGCCGCAGGTTTCAGCGGGGCGGGGGCCGGAGCCGGCTCTTTGGCCGCAACCTTGTCGGAAGAACCGAACGGCCACCAACTGCCGCCGTCCGCATCGTTTTTCGGGGTCTGTGCACAACCGGTGATCGCTACACACAGGGCCAGGGCGAGGGTCTTTTTAGATGACATTGAAAATCCACAAAATGAAGTAATGAAAAATCAGAGCACTTTCGCCCGGATAAACAGCCGTTTTGAAACGAAAAACCGCTTGAGGTTCCGACCCTGGGACCTCGGATGCAACTTTACAGACAAGTGGCAAGCACCCGCGCGAGCTTCTGCGCGCGCGGATCCATCAAGACGTACGGCCCAAGGGTATTTGTCACAAAACCGAAGGCGACATCATGCTCAGGATCAGCAAAACCGATGGAACCGCCCGCGCCGGGATGACCAAACGCCTTGGGGCCGAGGCCATAAGTGGCGTTGGGCACGTCCGGTTGATCGAGCATGCAGCCCAGACCGAAACGGGTCTGGGTCAACAGTGTCTTGTCTTCGCCGAGGCTGTGTTCGCGGGTCAGCTCTTCAAGCATGTCGCTTTCGAGCAAACTGCCGTCGAGCAAACCAGCGTAGAAACCGGCCAGACTGCGCGCATTCCCGTGGCCATTGGCCGCCGGTTGCTGCATGCGTCGCCATTCCGGTTTGTTGGTGCTGGTGAGCACTGAAGGTGGGTTGGTAAAAGCGCGGGTAGTCATCGCGGTGGGCTCGCGCATGGTCACCTGCAGCAGACGTTGCGCGGCGGCATCGCCAGCGTTGCCCTTGCCGCGCGCGATATGCGCCACGCGATGGAATTCCTCGTCAGCCAGACCGACGTGAAAATCCAGACCCAAAGGTTTGGCGACACGAGCAACGATGGACTCACCCGGCCCACGACCGTCGGCGCGGCGCAGCAATTCACCGATCAACCAGCCGTAAGTGATCGCGGCGTAACCGTGGCCAGTACCCGGCGTCCACCATGGCGCTTCTGCCGCGAGGGCATCGACCATGGTTTGCCAGTCATACAGTGCTTCCGGCGCCAGCAATTCACGCAGGGCTGGCAGACCGGCCTGGTGGCAAAGCAATTGGCGCAGGGTCACGGATTCTTTGCCGGCGGCGGCGAATTCCGGCCAGTAGCGCGCAACCGGAACATCCAGTTGCAGCTTGCCTTCGCCGACCAGTTGCAGAGCGGTGACAGCAGTAAAGGTTTTGGTGCAGGAGAACAGGTTGGCAATGGTGTCGCTGTGCCAGGCCTCAGTGCCGTCCTTGTCGGCAGTGCCGGACCAGAGGTCGAGGACGGTTTCTCCACCGACCTTGATGCACAGGGCTGCGCCGCGTTCCTGGGGATCGTCGAACAGTGCGGCGAAGGCTTCGCGCACCGCTTCGAATTGAAGCTCGTAATGTCCCTGAATCTGCACCCGCAACTCCCCCGCGAAAACGCTCTACAAAGTGGCCCGCATTGTTCCAGCCCTTGAGGGATTTGGGAACAGCTGCGGGCCAGACGGTTAAAAGCCAAGTCAAAAGATCGCAGCCTGCGGCAGCTCCTACAGAGAAACGCGTTCCCTTGCAGGAGCTGCCGCAGGCTGCGATCTTTTTAGAGCATCACAAGTTAGTGACCATTGCCGGAATGACCACCGGCATGCCCTGCCCCCGGCCCTTTACCGGCCTCGCCCTTGCGCCCGCCTTCAGCCTCATGCCCTGCTGCGGCGGCCGCTTTCTCAGCCTCTTTGCCAAGCTGATCAATGGCCTGCAAATTGCTTTTGCGCACTGCCTCGACAAAACCCTGATACGGCAGATCCGTCACCCCGACCAGACCAAAGTGACCATTCTCGCCATCGAGCAGACGCCCGGTCACCGGTTGATCGAGATACTGGAACCAATGCACGCCGACAATCGATGGTTCGCTCAAGGCCTGCTTGAGGAAGTTGGCGTAAGCCGGGCCGCGATCTTCTTCCTTGGCCACTGGCGTGACGCCGCCCCAGAACGGGCCACGATCCGCTGAGCCAAAGTTGAATTCGGTGATCATTACCGGTTTATCCAAAGCCCCCAAAGCAGCAAAGTCATAACCATCCTGCGGTTTGAGCGTGTACATATTGAAGCTCAGCACATCGCAATACTGCGCGCAGGACGCCACGGCTTCCGGCGTACTGATGGCGAAACGGCCGCCAAGCAGCAACTGGTTCGGCGCGTGCCATTTCAGCGAGTCGGAGATGGTTTTGAAGTAGGTATCGGCGAAAACTTTCTGGAAGTATTTGAAGTCAGCCTCGATTTCCGGGTGCTCCGGGTTCGGCAGCGGCGGTACAAAGCCCGGATCTTCCATCAATTCCCACGCGGGCAGATCAATGCCCCACGCTTTCGACAGCCCGGCCTGATTGCGGTACTTGTCGCGCAATTGCTTGAGGAACGCACGCTTGGCCGGCACGTCGGTGGTCATTTTCAGCGTGCCATAGGCCAGCGCGTAGCGGGATTTCGGATCATCGCCGGGACCGGCCCACGCCAGCTCATTGTCGGCGTAGTAGCCGATCAGCCATGGATCGTCACGGTGATCGCGGGCAGCGATGGCGACGGCGCGCTCGGTGGCCATGGCGAAACGCGGATCGAATGGATCCGGCATACCGCCCCACCAGTCGCTGCCAGTGCTGATGCTGGTGTAGTCGCCGACGATCGACAGCGGCAAGGTGTACGGCACACGCTCGGCATCACTGAGCGAATCTGCACTCCAGTTACCGACGGTGTTGAAGCCCCAGGCTTGCAGGCGATCGAGGGTGTGACCGGTCCATCGCTGTTCATCGATGCTTGCCTTGCACGGCGGAGCAGCGTTTTCGCTGGTTGCTTGCACTGCGTCAGTCTGCGCGGCTTCGGCAACTCCGGACTTCGGTTCAGCGGGTACAGCAGCAGGCTGCGCGGCTTTTACGGCGGCGGTTTCAGCGGCCTCGGATTTAGCCGCTTCTGCCACCCCGGACTTGCTCTCACTGTCCGCTTTACAAGGGTCACCGTAGACACGTTGCAAGTTGGCGCCATAGAAGTCATACCAACGCCCGTTTCCATAACCGCGGCCCTGATCGACGCCGTTGCCGCCACGGTTGTCACCCTCGCCAAAATACTTGGCCAGTGGTTCTTCCGGCTTAGGCAGAGATTCGAACATGTATTCACGCCCGGCCACGTAGGTCTGGTTGACCTGCGGGCTGACGGTGTTCACACCCAGCGAGTAAAACGGGTGACCTTCAGGCGTGACCAGATACCAGCGACCATCACGCTTTTCGGTGCGGAAGAAACCGCTGGCCTTGAAGGCCGGGCCTTTGTTCCAGCCGCCAAATTTGTCCAGCGAAGCCTTCTCGCGCTCGGCCAGCCAGGTTTTCAGCTGCTGCTGTTCCTTGGCGGCAGCGGATTTCAGTTGTTCGTCATTGGCGACTTTTTCCGGCCACTTGCTGCGGGTCGACTGCCCGTAGGCGTCGACCAGACTGCCGTACACTGCCTGGTTGACCGCTTCGCCGTCCTGCACGCCAAAACGCTCGAGCAGTAGGCTCTGGGCGACTTTCGGCTGATCCATCGACAGGCTCACCGAGACCACTTGGCTGCGATCGATTTCGCCGCTGCTGGCGGCCAGCAGGATCCGCTGACCATCGACTGTCATCGGCATTGGCGGCCCGGCTTTCATGCCTTGGCTCAGCGGGCTAGACGCCACTAGCGGTACCAAAAGGGTTTGCGCAGGGCCGGCCGGCAGGTCGACGCGGCTGACCAGCGTGCGGCCGTCATTGCTCTGGATCTGCACGTAGACCGTTAGCGCCCAGTCCATTGCGCTCTGTAAGCGCAGGGTCATCATTCCCGATTGCGACCAGTCCCACGCGCCGGTTTGCGGAGTCAGGCGCAACGTCGGGCGGGCCACCGGGTTGAAGGTCACCCGGCGCAGCACTTCGCCCTCAGGCGTTTGCTCGGCATTCGCTTGCGGCAGATCAGCATTCTCTGTGGCGATTTTCACCACGTCGGCAGGACGAACAAAGTTGAACAGGGTCTGCTGACCCGCAGGCGCCGCGAACAGCGGCGTGGCGAAGATCAAGGCAAATACGGCAGGCAACGAACGGCGGATCATAAGAACGGAGTTCTCCCTAACGACCAACAATGGCCAATGGAAAAGCGATGGCAGAGAGATAGACAACACGGCGGGCAAAACTGCCCACCGTTGTCTCAGGATATTTCACGACGGAAAGGAGGCAACGCATTGAGGATCGCCTTGCCGTAGCGCTGGGTGACCAGCCGCCGATCCAGCAAAGTGATGGTGCCGCGGTCTTCTTCGGTGCGCAGCAGACGCCCGCAGGCCTGCACCAGTTTCAGCGAGGCATCGGGCACGGAGATTTCCATGAACGGATTGCCGCCACGGGCCTCGATCCACTCCGACAACGCCGCCTCGACCGGATCATCCGGCACCGAGAACGGGATCTTGGCAATCACCACATGCTCGCAATAGGCACCCGGCAAGTCGACGCCCTCGGCGAAACTGGCCAGACCGAACAGCACACTGGAATCACCGCCATCGACCCGCGCCTTGTGCTTGTTCAGGGTTTCCTGTTTCGACAGGTTGCCTTGAATGAACACTTGCTTGCGCCAGTCGCGGTCCAGACCGTCGAACACGTCTTGCATCTGTTTGCGCGAGGAAAACAGCACCAGGGTGCCGCGTGAGCCTTCGACCAAGTCCGGCAGCTCACGGATGATCGCTGCCGTATGAGCAGCGGCATCGCGCGGGTCGGCCTTCAGATCGGGCACGCGCAACACACCGGCATCGGCGTGATGGAACGGGCTCGGCACCACGGCGGTGACGGCTTTTTTCGGCAGACCCGCACGCATGCGAAAACGGTCGAAAGTGCCCAGCGCAGTCAGGGTCGCCGAGGTTACCAGGCAACCATAGGCAACGTTCCACAGGCTGCGACGCAAGGTTTCCGCCGCCAGAATCGGGCTGGCATTGACCTCGATGTCGAACAGCGAACCGCTTTCGGCCAGGGTCAGCCAACGCGCCATCGGCGGGCTGTCTTCCGGGTCTTCGGCGGTGAACGCTGTCCACAGTTCCCAGTTGCCCGAGGCACGGGACAACAGGCTGCCAAACAGCGGATACCACTCTTCGGCCTGATTGCTGGCGATGCCGATGTTGACCTCGCCGTCCATGCCTTCCTTGAGCAGGTCGGTCAGGCGCGTGAACAGATCGTTGAGACGGGCAAAGCCTTTTTTCAGCTCAATGCCCATTTCGCGCATGTGCTCGGGAATCACCCCGGCGACGAAGCGATGACGCGGCCGCTCACGGCCCTCGACGTCTTCGCCGGGTTTGAAATCGGCGACCTGCTCGCAGGCGCTGAACATGAACTGCTGCTGGGCCTTGATCTCGCGCGCCAGCTCCGGCACCTGCTCGATCAATTTGCCGAGGTCGCCCGGTAGCGGATGTTGGGCCAGCAGTTTGGTGAGGTTTTTTGCAGTGGTTTCCAGCCAGTCGGCAGTGGAACGCAGGCGTGTGTAGTGAGCGAAATGGCCGATGGCCTTGTCCGGCAGGTGGTGCCCTTCGTCGAACACGTAGATGGTGTCGCGCGGATCCGGCAGTACCGCACCGCCGCCCAGCGCCAGGTCAGCCAGGACCATGTCGTGGTTGGTGACGATGACGTCAACCTTGCCCATGCCTTCGCGGGCCTTGTAGAAGGCGCACTGGCCGAAGTTCGGGCAATGACGATTGGTGCACTGGCTGTGATCGGTGGTCAGGCGCGCCCAGTCGGCGTCTTCCAGCGCATTCGGCCAACTGTCACGGTCGCCGTCCCACTTATTGCCCGCAAGCTTTTCGATCATGCTAGTGAAGAGCTTCTGACTGGCCTCGTCGACCTCGATCTTGAAGCCTTCTTCTTCGAACAGCTGGGCGGTGGCGGTTTGCGCGTGGCCTTCCTGCAAGAGCATGTCGAGTTTGGACAGGCACATGTAGCGACCACGACCCTTGGCCAGGGCGAAGCTGAAGTTCAGCCCACTGTTGCGCATCAGGTCGGGCAAATCCTTGTAGACGATTTGCTCTTGCAGGGCCACGGTCGCGGTGGCGATGACCAAGCGTTTGCCGGCCAGTTTCGCGGTCGGGATCGCGGCCAGGCTGTAGGCAACTGTCTTGCCAGTACCGGTGCCGGCTTCCACCGCAACAATCGCGGGGTCGCCACTGCGCCGGCCTTCGTCGTCGGTGTCGATATCCCCGAGGACTTTGGCGATTTCAGCAATCATCAGGCGCTGGCCATAACGCGGTTTTAGGCTCTTGGCCTCTAGAAAACGCGAATAGGCGCCCTGGATCGTGGTTTTGAGTTCAGTGCTGATCATTGAGTGTCGGGCGCAAAAAAACGCTGGATAAATTTTCAGTGGTTTGGATCGGCGGCTATCATACCCCGCGAATCGATCCTGCGCAGAACGGAGTAACCCAATGACACTTTTTAGCCTCGTCTACCCGCTGCATGTCTTGTCCGCCCTGGTCTGGGTCGGCGGCATGTTTTTCGCCTGGATGGTCCTGCGCCCGGCGGCTGTGAAGGCCCTCGACGGCCCAGCCCGACTGACCTTGTGGGTGGAAGTGTTTCAAGGTTTTTTCCGTTGGGTCTGGGTTGCGGTGATCCTGTTGCCGATCAGCGGCGTGGGAATGTTGCATTTGCAGCAGGTCGGCTTTGATACCGCGCCGAAATATGTGCAGGTGATGATGGGGCTGTATGTGGTGATGACGGCGCTGTTTATCCGCATTCAGGGGTTGATGCTGCCTGAGCTGCGTAAAGCGGTGGAAGCGAAGGACTGGCCGGCGGGTGCGGCGGTGTTGGGGCGGATTCGCCGGGTGGTGGGGCTTAATCTGATTGTCGGGCTGGTGCTGGTGGCGATTGCGGCGGCAAGGCCGATGATCTGAAGATGGGGTAAAGATCAAAAGCCCCTCACCCTAGCCCTCTCCCGGAGGGAGAGGGGACTGAATGTGGGATATTTGTGGGATACGCCGACTTGAAAGAGCGGTTTTGAATCCATAATCGACTCGGAGTTTCAGGTCGATGTATAACGCCAGACATCTCGGTCGGCCCCCTCTCCCTTTGGGAGAGGGCTGGGGTGAGGGTCTGCCTTTACAGGCGCTGCACAGTCACAGCCCCCGCTGCCCCCACTGGCCCAGGCTGTCCATCCGCCCCGGCCTTGCCGTTCTTGCCGCCATCAGCGCGGTACACCAGGCAGCCCTTGGACTTGCCGCCCTTCCCTGCCCTGCCGCCAACACCCGCCGGGCCACCGGCACCGCCCGCGACATTGACCTTGATCAGCTCGGCCGGAAACTCGCGTGGCACTTCAAGGCGCACCAGCGCACCCGGTGCGCCCGGTTGGCCGTCACTGCCGTTACTGCCATCAAAACCGTGCCCGGCCGAGCCATAAGTGCAGCCCGGGTCTTCGCCATTACCGCCATCGAGGCCGACAAACCCCGGGGCACCGGTGCCGCCACGGGCATCGACCAACAGTTGCGGCGCGTTCAAGGCCTTGAATTGCAGATTCAGATTGCGCCCGGCACGGGCGGCTTTTTCATAAGTACCCGGTGCACCCCGAGCAGTAATCCGGCTGCCATCGCTCAGCTCTGCACGAACGACCTTCATCTCCAAAGCGTTTTCGCTCGGAACGATCGCGATACGGGCTTCATGGCCAAGACGCAACTCGCCCACGGTCAGTTCGGTCACGTTGGCAGGAATCAGCAACGTGCCGTAATCGGCTACTTCCAGTTTTTCCAGCTGCAACGTGCTGGCCGTGTTGGGCAAACGCATTAGCGAATTGGTTTCAACGCTGACCACCTGGGCACAGGCCAAAGGGCTGATGAATGCAGCGAGCAGGCAAAGTTTACGCATGGGAAGAAGCCTCCGGAGCGGCCGGGGCCGGGATGGATTGCAAGTGGAATACGCCGAACAGCAGGATGCGGCCACGGTCACGCCAAGGGTGCGGACGGCCTTTGAGGCTGCGATTGCACAGCAGCACTTCGAGTAGATGAATCAGCAACAGCAGGCCGCCAGCCAGATTGACCAGCAGATGCAGCGGATGTACGAACGGCACCAACTGATTGGCCAGCACCACGCAGCAGAACAGCAGGGTCAACAACCGCCCCAGCCCCCAGAACACTTTCATACGCTCCCCCGTGTTGCGAATTATTCTTTGGGCGCACAGTAACGGCTTCTGCGGGGGATAAGCCAGAGGCACAAATGAAAAAACTTCGCTGCGCCGCCAAATGGCTGCCGGAACGACTTTGAAAATCGTCCGGCAGCTCTAGCCTGCGCCCTACAGAGGCGTCCTAGCGATTGATATGCAACTCCACGCGACGATTCTGCGCGCGCCCTTCATCGGTTGCGTTATCGGCCACCGGTTCACTTTCTCCGCGCCCTTCGCTGGTGAGCTTGTTCGGCGCCAGCCCCTGACTCAGCAAATACGCCGCGACACTGCTCGCCCGACGTTCCGACAACGCCTGGTTATACGCATCCGAACCTTTGCTGTCGGTGTGGCCGATGACCTTGATGCTCACCACATCGGCATTGCGCAGCTTGTCCATCAGCGTATCGAGCTGGGCTTTGGCCGCCGGGGTCAGGTCGGACTTGTCGAAATCGAACAGCACGTTGCCGGCATCGCTGAGGGTGATGACCTCAGTTTGCGGTACAGGCTCCGGCACTTTTTCCGTGACCGGGTACTGCGGCAGCGGGCAACCACGGTGATCGACCGGGGTGTTTTCCGGGGTATCGGGGCAACGGTCACGGCGGTCGAACACGCCGTCGCCGTCTTCATCGCCGTCCTGGGCATAACAGATCAGTCCGCCGGTAAGGATCCCCAGCGCTGCGCCGCCACCGGCCCAGCCGCCACTTTCGAGGGCGCCAAGGCCACCACCGACCAGCCCGCCAATAAGGCTGCAGATCGGCCACGTACGTTGATTGAGGGGTGCAGTGCCATCGCTGTGGGTGGCGCAACCGGTGAGCAAGCTGCCTAGCAGCAGCACCGGCAAGACGGACCTTGAGAAAACAGTCATTGTGAAAGCTCCTGTGTCACCGGCCCATACCGGTTACACAGGAGTAAAGACCCGCATCCGCGACTGCACAAGCTGCGGATGCGAGAGGGGCTCAACGCTGGATTTTGATTTCGGTACGACGGTTTTGCGCACGACCGTCAGCGGTTTTGTTATCGGCAACAGGCTGGCTTTCACCCAGACCGGACACCGAAACGAAGCTGGCGCGCGGCACACCTTGCTGGATCAGGTAATCCACCACCGAATGCGCGCGACGATCCGAGAGTTTTTTGTTGTAGGCATCGCTGCCCACACTATCGGTATGACCGGTCACGGTCAGTTGCGCCGTCGAGGATTCCTGTTTCAGGCGGGTGGCGACCTTGTCGAGTACTTGCTTGTCAGGGCCGGTCAGCGTGGCTTTGTCGAACTGGAAGTGCACATCACGGATAACAATGGTTTCTTCCTTGACCACTACAGCTTCTTCGACCACGGGTGCAGGCACTGGTGGAGGGCAACCATCAGCGTCGACCTGTACGCCTTTAGGCGTGCCCGGGCACTTGTCGCGACTGTCCGGCACACCATCGCCGTCCTCGTCGCCATCACCGTGTACCCAGCAATAGGCCGCTGCCGTACCACCGACCAGCAGCGCACCGTAGCCGGCCCATGCCGAACTTTCGGTGGCGCCGAGACCGGCACCGACGACACCACCGACCGCCGCACAGGTCGGCCAGTCGGTTTTCTGCAAACCTGCGCAACCAGTCAACACACTGGTTAGCAGAATCAAAGGTAATGCTGTCCGAACTATGCTCATCTGGTTTTCTCCTGAGGGATCGGCTTAAAACCGATTCAGGGAGTAAAGACCGGAGTTTTAATCTCCGCCAGCAATAGGCCATGCCTGTTTGCGACCGTGTTCACAGGACTTTGGCGCAATAGTCGGTAACTGACGGAACTGGGCTCTTTGCCGACATCGTCAGGCAGGCTAGTCTTGGCGGTCTGATTGAGGAGCCTCGATGAACGTCGCCATTTCTTCCCGCACGCCGCAGCAGGCGTTGGCCGCTTTGCTGGATCGCTACGCCCCGGCGCGTCTGCTGCTGATCGGCGCCAGCGAATTTCCAGCCCTGAGCGCCTTTAAAGAGGCGCACCCGGACACCGTCGTCGCCCATACAGCGCCGGGCGCATTGCCCGCCGAACTGGCCGCGCAACGTTTCGATCTGGCGCTGGTGGTCGATTGCCTGGAACACTTACCCAAACGCGATGGCCTGAATCTGTTGGGCGGAATTCGTAATCTCAACGCCAGTCGCATCGCCGTGCTGGCGGACCTGTCGGCCAGCGGCTGGCAGGAAACCGACTTCTATTCGCTGGCGCTGCAAGCCAGCGAGCGCTTTCAACGCGACGATCAAGTACTGACCCTGTTCACCTACGATCTGCTTGACTACAAACAAGTCCCCGACTGGCTCAACTCGAGGTTCTGGGCCAATCCGGAAAACTTCGGGAAATACTGGTGGTAATGCAATGAGTACAGCCATTTGCCCCTGCGGCAGCGGCAATCTGCTGGATGCCTGCTGCGGTCATTATCACGAAGGCCATCCGGCGCCGTGCGCTGAGGCCCTGATGCGTTCGCGCTACAGCGCCTATGTGCTGGGTTTGATCGATTACCTTGTGGCGACCACCCTGCCTGCTCAGCAAGCAGGGCTGGATCGCCAGTCGATCAGCAACTGGAGCGCGCAGAGCACATGGCTCGGCCTCGATGTCGAAAGTTCGGAAGTCTTCGGTGGCCAGCCGGAACACGCCTTCGTCACTTTCACTGCACGCTGGCACGACAGCCAGGGCGAACACAGCCACCGCGAACGCTCGTCGTTTGTGCAGAATGCCGGGCGTTGGTACTTCATTGATCCGACGGTGCAGTTGAAGCTGGGGCGCAATGACAGCTGCCCGTGCGCCAGTGGGCAAAAGTTCAAGAAGTGCTGTGCGGGGTATTTTGGCGCTTAAGATCAAAATATCGCAGCCTTCGGCAGCTCCTACATGGAATGCGTTTCTCTGTAGGAGCTGCCGAAGGCTGCGATCTTTTAGCGTCTAGACTGGCACCAAAGGGAGTTAAATCATGCTCGGTTGCCAGCGCACATTACATTTTTTGTTTTTGATGCTGATCCTCAATCTCGGCGGCTGTGCGTCGTGGTTCAGCGATGACAGCGTCGACCCCGCCGTGCACCTGGTAAAAGTCGAGGTGGTGCGCGCCAAGCTGCTCGAACAGAAATTCATCCTGCACTTTCGCGTTGATAACCCCAATGACAGCGACCTGACGGTGCGCGGCCTCGAATACCGTATTCATCTGGCCGATATGCTGCTGGCCGAGGGTGAGCATGAACACTGGTTCACGGTCGGGCCGAAACGCAGTGCGTATTTCAAGGTGCCGATCCGCACCAACTTGTGGCCTCGGGTAAAAGACGTGGTGAAAATGCTGAAAAATCCCAACCAGCAGATTCCCTATCGTTTGCAGGGCGAAATGGAAACCGGTTTATTCATCGCCCACTACGTGCACCTTGAGCGCAATGGCGTGATAATCCCCGCCGATTTAATTCCGGAGCAACACCGATGACCCAGCAACCTCATGTCCATGGCCCTGACTGCAACCACGATCACGACCATCACCACGAGCATGACCACGGCCATGTTCACGGCCCGAACTGCGGCCACGCTCACCAGGAACCGGTGCGCAACGCCCTGAAAGACGTCGGCCGCAACGACCCGTGCCCATGCGGCAACGGCAAGAAATTCAAGAAGTGCCACGGGGCGTGATGTCCGGGGCGAAGACCCTCTTCGCCTGACCTGCCGCCTTCGCGAGCAAGCTCGCTCCCACAGTGGATCTACGCCGAATACATTTTTTGTGGACATCCGCAGACCTTGTGGGAGCGAGCTTGCTCGCGAAGGCGCCGGCACATACGGCGAAGTTTTTTTCAGCCAGCTCCTAGAATCAGGGCAGAGCTGACCACCGTCGCATACTCCCCATCCAGATTCCCCAGCGACATCCCGTGCACCTCTTCAGCCGTGCGCAACGTGCCGAAATAATCGGCCTTGTCGAAGGTGAAACAGGCATCCTCCGCCACCCAAGCTGCAAACCCCAGATTGCCCGCCGTACGCGCCGTTGACTCCACCGAGTTGTTGGTCGCCACGCCGACAATGATCAGTTGCCCGATCCCCGCCTCACGCAACCGCGGTTCTAATCCGGTGGAACAAAACGCATCCGGCACCTGTTTCTGAATCAGCCATTCGCCGTCCTGCGGCAAGAACCGCCGCTGAAACTCCACCCCTTCCTGCTCGGGCCAGAACACTGAATCAGGCTCACGCGACAGGTGCTGCACATGAATCACCGGTCGCCCGCTACGCCGCCAAAGCCCCAGCAGTTCAAGGATTCGCTCTTCCGCCTGCGGATTATTCCTCCGTCCCAAACGCGGCTGCAGGATGCCCTTTTGCTGGTCGATGATGATCAGTGCAGCGTTGGCGTGAAGCTCCATGGCGATTTTTCTCACGCGGGGTCATTGAATTCTGCGCAGTTCAGCATCACCTCTTCCTGTTAAGCAAGCTATCGAATGCACACGGGACGACCTGACGCCGGCGTTTGCTGTCCGCACGCAAGTCCATTTCTGCTTTGGAGTTCTCCATGATCGACCTGTATTACTGGACCACCCCCAACGGCCACAAGATTTCCCTGTTCCTCGAAGAAGCCGGCCTGCCGTACAACGTGCACCCAATCAACATCAGTCAGGGTGAGCAGTTCCAGCCACACTTTCTGAAGATCGCCCCGAACAACCGCATTCCGGCCATCGTTGACCATGAACCGGCCGATGGCGGTGAGCCGCTGTCGCTGTTCGAGTCCGGGGCAATCCTGTTGTATCTGGCGGAGAAAACCGGAAAGTTTCTGCCCAAAGACCTGCGTGGTCGGCAAACGGCATTGCAATGGCTGTTCTGGCAAATGGGTGGTCTGGGACCGATGGCCGGGCAGAATCATCACTTCAGCCAGTTCGCTCCGGAGAAAATTCCTTACGCGATCAAGCGCTACATCGACGAGACCGCACGTTTGTATGGCGTGTTGAACAAGCAACTGGCTGATAACGAATTCGTCGCCGGCAGCGAGTACAGCATTGCCGACATGGCGATTTATCCGTGGATCGTTTCGCACAAATGGCAGAGCCAGAACCTGGAAGACTTCCCGCATGTACTGCGCTGGTTCAACCACATCAAGGATCGCCCTGCGACCGTGAAGGCCTACGCGTTGGTGCAGAAAATCAATCCACCCAAATCCTGATTTAACGGCAAAAGATCGCAGCCTGCGGCAGCTCCTGCATGGGAATGCATGCCTATGCAGGAGTTGCCGCAGGCTGCGATCTTTTCCATTCGACAGAAATACACAAATAACCCCTGCCCCCGCTTGCGCGGCCACCTCCTGCTCACTAACGTAGCGGCTTTATTGCGCCCCCAGCCTCTACACCCCCGCAGGAGCTTTGCCATGGCCTCGCCAGCCCTTACTCATTTTCTTCCCCGGTTCGGCGTTGCCGCAGCAGTGGCCGGTGTTTTGGGCCTGTCCGGTTGCCAGACCTGGAACGCTCAGGACACCCTCCCGCCGACCTCCGGCGTGCAACCGCTCAAGGGCCTGGCGCAGAACGTGTCGGTACGCCGCAATGCCATGGGCATGCCGTTGATCGAGAGCAACACCTTCCACGACGCGCTGTTCAGCCTCGGCTACGTCCATGCCAGCGACCGCATCAACCAGATGGTCACCCTGCGCCTGCTCGCTCAGGGCCGTCTGGCGGAAATGTCCGGCGCCTCGATGCTCGATGCCGACCGCTACATGCGTGCGGTCAATCTGAAGAAAAGCGCCGGCGAGCTGTACAAGGCTTCGTCGCCACGCCTCAAGCGCTTCTTCGAAGTCTATGCGCGGGGCGTCAACGCTTACCTGTTCCGCTACGCCGACAAACTGCCGGGCGACCTCGCCTCCAGCGGTTACAAGCCGGAATACTGGAAGCCGGAAGATTCGGCGCTGATTTTCGCCCTGCTGAATTTCAGCCAGTCGGCCAACCTGCCGGAAGAGATTTCCTCGCTGGTGCTCGCGCAAACCGTCACCAGCGACAAACTCGCCTGGCTGACGCCGTCCGCGCCCGACGAAAACCTGCCGCTGGCTGAAGCCGACAAGCTGCAAGGCCTCAAGCTCAACGGGCAAATCCCGGGGCTGACCGAACTGAGCAGCGCCAACCAGCAACTGTCGGCACTGAACCTGCTGGGCACCACGTCTTCGAACAACTGGGCAATCGCCCCGCAACGCAGCCGCAGCGGCAAGAGCCTGCTGGCCAGCGACGCCCATGGGCCGTTGGCCGCGCCGTCGCTGTGGAGCTTCGTGCAGATCCGCGCACCGAAATATCAAGCCGCCGGCGTTACCGTGGCCGGTTTGCCGCTGGTCCTCGGTGGTTTCAACGGCAAAGTGGCGTGGAGCATGACCAGCGTGCTCGGCGACAACCAGGATCTGTTCCTGGAAAAAATCCGCCGCCAGGGCAGCAGCCTGACCTACGAGGTCAACGGCAAATGGCAACCGCTGGGCGTGCGTAACGAAACCTACTTCGTCAAAGGTCAGCGGCCGATTCGCGAAGCGGTGTACGAAACCCGTCACGGCGCGTTGCTCAACAGTGCTCAGGCAGCGGCGCAAGGCAGCGGTTTCGGCCTGGCCTTGCAAACGCAGAGCTTCACCGACGACAAGTCGCTGGATGCGTTTTTTGATCTGACCCGCGCGCAAACTGTAGAACGAGCTTCGGATGCCAGCCGGGAAATCCGCGCCATTGCCCTGAATCTGGTGTTCGCCGATGCAAGCAACATTGGCTGGCAAGTCACCGGACGCTTCCCGAATCGCCGCGAAGGCGAAGGCCTGCTGCCATCCCCGGGCTGGGAAGGTCGCTACGACTGGGACGGTTACGCTGACCCGATGCTGCACCCCTACGATCAGGATCCGGCACAAGGCTGGCTCGGCACCGCCAACCAGCGCGTGATCCCACACGGTTACGGCATGCAGTTGTCGAACTCCTGGGCGGCGCCGGAGCGTGGCGAGCGTCTGGCCGAACTGGCCGGCAGCGGCAAGCACGACAGCCGCAGCGTGATCGCCATGCAGTACGACCAGACCACTACGTTTGCCGCCAAGCTGAAGAAAGTCTTCGAAGCGCCGGGCATGAAGCAGCCGCTGAAACAGGCAATTGATGCCCTGCCGGAAGCGGATCGCAGCAAGGCACGCGAAGCGTTTACCCGGTTGATGGCGTTCGACGGAAAACTCAGCCCGACCTCGGCAGACGCGGCAATCTATGAGTTGTTCCTGCAGGAAAGCATGAAGCAGATCTTCCTCGACGAACTCGGCCCGGAATCGAGCCCTGCGTGGAAGGCGTTTATCGCCAACGGCGATTTGTCCTACGCGGCGCAGGCTGACCATCTGTTGGGACGCGAGGACAGTCCGTTCTGGGATGACCTGCGCACGCCGCAGAAAGAGGACAAAGCGGTGATTCTCGCCCGCAGCTTCGCCGCAGCGATCAGCGCTGGCGACAGTCAGTTGGGCGGCGACCATCGCGCCTGGCAGTGGGGAAAACTGCACAGTTATGCCTGGAAGAACAGCAATGGTCAGACCGTACGCGGGCCGCTGGCGGCGGGGGGCGATCACACGACGCTGAACACTTCGGCGTTCGCCTGGGGTCAGGATTTCACCACCACGCGTGCGCCGTCGATGCGTTTCATTGTCGACTTCGGCCAGACTGAACCGTTGATGGGGCAGAACGGTACGGGGCAATCGGGGAATCCGGTCAGCCCGAATTACCTCAATGGCATCGATGCGTGGTTGAAGGGACAGTACATCGGTTTGCCGATGCAGCCGCAGAACTTTGACCGGGTGTATGGCAAAACCCGCCTGACCCTTTCTCCCGGCAAATAAGCTGAACATCAAAAGCCCCTCACCCTAACCCTCTCCCAAAGGGAGAGGGGACTGATTGGGGGTTGCTGGAGATATACGCCGACCTGAACGGGCACTGCCGAATCCATAATCAACTCGGTTCGTGCCTTGCCGAATCCGTAATCGACTCGGTCTTTCAGGTCGATGTAGCTGGCCAGACACCTCAGTCGACCCCCTCTCCCTCCGGGAGAGGGCTGGGGTGAGGGGCTTTTGCTCTGGTCCAGAATCTGTGTTCGACTCGGTATTTCACGTCGGCGTAGCTCTCCCAGACACCTCGGTCGACCCCCTCTCCCTCCGGGAGAGGGCTGGGGTGAGGGTTGCCCTTCAAAGTCGATAGAACTTCCGGACACACGCCAACCTCATAGCTAACAAGCCCCCCATTTCTGGTAACGACATGGATCTTGTTATCGCCCGCCCCGAAGGCCTTTATTGCCCTGCGGGAGATTTCTACATTGACCCGTGGCGCCCCGTCGAGCGCTCGGTGATTACCCATGCCCACGGCGATCACGCGCGCACCGGCAACCAGAATTACCTCGCCAGCAGCGCCAGCGAAGGGATTCTGCGCGCGCGACTGGGGCAGGACATCAACCTGCAAACCCTCGCCTACGGCCAGCGCCTGACGCATCACGGTGTCACCTTGAGTTTTCATCCGGCCGGGCACGTTCTCGGCTCGGCGCAGGTGCGTCTGGAATACGGTGGCGAAGTCTGGGTGGCGTCCGGCGATTACAAAATCGAACCCGACGGCACCTGCGCCCCATTCGAACCGGTGCGCTGCCACACCTTTATCACCGAATCGACCTTCGGCCTGCCGATCTACCGCTGGCAGCCACAGGCGCAGGTGTTCAGCGAGATCAATCTGTGGTGGGCAGCGAACATTGCCGCCGGCAAAGCCAGCGTGTTGTTCTGTTACTCATTCGGCAAGGCCCAGCGGATTCTCCACGGTATCGACGCAAGCCTCGGCCCGATCCTCAGTCACGGCGCCGTCGAGCCGCTGAATCGGGTCTACCGCGAGGCTGGCGTGTACCTGCCGCCGACGATCTACGCCGGCGACGTGAAGAAAAGCGACCCGATCATGCGCCAGGCTCTGGTCATCGCCCCGCCCTCGGCGGGAGGCAGCAGCTGGATGCGTCGTTTTGGCGAGTTCAGCGACGCGTTTGCCAGCGGCTGGATGCGTTTGCGCGGCACCCGCCGGCGGCGCGGTGTCGATCGCGGTTTCGTGCTCTCCGATCACGCCGACTGGCCCGGTCTGTTGTGGGCCATCGAACAGACCGGCGCGGAACGGGTGATGGTCACCCACGGCTCGATTGGCGTGCTGGTGCGGCATCTGCGTGAAAAAGGCCTGGATGCCCAAGGTTTCAACACCGAATACGGCGATGACGAAGAAGAAAACATCGCTGCCGAACCGACCATCGCCGAGATGCCAGCATGAAAGCATTCGCCGAGTTGTACGCTGAACTCGACGCGACCACGTCAAGCAACGCCAAACTGGCGGCGATGCAAACCTACTTCGCCCAGGCCGAACCCCATGACGCTGCGTGGGCCGTGTACTTCCTGTCCGGTGGCCGGCCCCGGCAGCTGGTGCCAGTGAGAGTCCTGCGCGAACTGGCTGTCGAGATTTCCGGCCTGGAACCGTGGTTGTTCGAAGAAAGTTATCAAGCCGTCGGTGACCTCGCGGAGACCATTTCGCTGGTGCTCGCGGAAAACCCGCACAGTTCCGACGCCGGCCTCGCCGAGTGGATCGAAGACAAACTCCTGCCGCTGCGCGGTGAAACACCGGAATACCTGAACCGACAACTGCCCGCCCTGTGGGCGCAACTGGACCGATCAAGCCTGATGCTGTGCATCAAATTGATCACCGGCAGTTTCCGGGTTGGCGTGTCGAAATTGCTGGTCACCCGAGCCTTGGCTGCAATGGCCGGGCTGGACAGCAAGCGCGTGGCGCAACGTCTGGTCGGTTATACCGATCTGTCCAACCGGCCGAGCGCCGCCAGTTACCTGAAGCTGATTGCCCCTGAATCCAGCGATGAACATGCCCAGCGTGGCGGTCAGCCGTATCCGTTCTTCCTCGCCCATGCCTTGTCGCAACCGGTGGAAGAATTCGAAGCGCTGATCGGCCCGGCCAGCGACTGGCAGATTGAATGGAAATGGGATGGCATCCGCGCGCAAGTGGTCAAGCGTGAAGGCCGGTTGTGGGTCTGGTCGCGGGGCGAGGAACTGGTCACCGAGCGCTTTCCCGAACTTGATGTGCTCGTGCACGGACTGCCCGATGGCACGGTGATCGACGGCGAGATCGTCGTGTGGAAAAGCACGCATCCGCGCACTGAAGACGCCTTCGATCCGCAATCGACCGAACCTCCCGCAGTGCAACCCTTCGCCCTGCTGCAACAACGTATAGGCCGCAAGACTCTCGACAAGAAAATCCTCGAAGACGTACCTGTGGTGGTGCTCGCCTACGACTTGCTCGAATGGCAGGGCGAAGACTGGCGCAACCAGCCGCAAGCCAAGCGCCGCGCGCAACTGGAAGAGGTCATCGCCCGCTGCAACAGCCCGGTGCTGCTGCCCTCACCAGTGCTGAGCGGCACTGATTGGTTCGACCTCGCCCGCCAGCGCGAGTCCTCACGGCGCTTGGGTGTTGAAGGCATGATGCTCAAGGCGCGAGATTCCCTGTACGGCGTCGGACGCACCAAGGACATGGGCGTGTGGTGGAAGTGGAAAGTTGATCCGTTCAGTGTCGATGCCGTGTTGATTTACGCGCAGCGCGGCCATGGTCGGCGGGCCAGTCTGTACAGTGATTACACCTTTGCCGTGTGGGACGGTCCGCCCGAGTCCAGCCAACGCGCGCTGGTGCCGTTTGCCAAAGCCTATTCGGGGCTGACCGATGCGGAAATGCGCCAGGTCGACAGCATCGTACGCAAGACCACCGTGGAGAAATTCGGCCCGGTGAGCAGCGTGAAACCGAGCCTGGTGTTTGAGCTGGGTTTCGAGGGCATCGCCCTTTCGCGGCGACACAAGAGCGGGATCGCCGTGCGGTTTCCACGGATGCTGCGCTGGCGCCAGGATAAAACCGTGGACGAGGCGGATAGCCTAGCCACATTGCAGGATCTTCTCGCCTGAGTTCAACATGACGCGAAGATCGTTCCTACGCTCCGCGTGGGAATGTCTCAACGGACGCTCCGCGTTCGGCTCTGGATGGGACGCGGAGCGTCCCGGGCTGCATTTCCACGCAGAGCGTGGGAACGGTCAGCCCTGAATCAGTGCAAGCTATTTTCAGTGCCCGTTTGCGGGCACTGACTCGCTCATCCAATCGCTGCGCCAACCTTTTAAAACACTTGTTCGGGACTCTGGTTCGGAAATTGCTACTTTCTATAGGTCGTACGCGTTCCAGTAACAATAATTCTGCGCCACAAGCGCTCATATTGGTTCTTAGGGATTGAATAATGAAAAAAGCATTGCTGACCCTTTCTGCACTGGCGTTGTGCATGGCCGCTGGCTCCGCGCTGGCCAAGGAATACAAAGAGCTGCGCTTTGGCGTTGACCCTTCGTACGCACCGTTTGAGTCGAAAGCGGCCGACGGCAGCCTGGTGGGCTTCGACATCGACCTGGGCAACGCGATCTGCGCCGAACTGAAGGTCAAGTGCAAGTGGGTCGAAAGTGACTTTGACGGCATGATTCCGGGCCTCAAGGCCAACAAATTCGACGGTGTGATCTCGTCGATGACCGTGACCCCGGCCCGCGAAAAAGTCATCGACTTCTCCAGCGAACTGTTCTCCGGCCCGACCGCTTACGTGTCGAAAAAAGGCTCCGGCATCACCGCCGACGTCGCGTCCCTGAAGGGCAAAACCGTTGGTTACGAGCAGGGCACCATTCAGGAAGCCTACGCCAAAGCCGTGCTGGACAAGGCCGGCGTGAAAACCCAGGCCTATCAGAACCAGGATCAGGTGTACTCCGACCTGACCTCCGGCCGTCTCGACGCCGGTATCCAGGACATGCTGCAAGCGGAACTGGGCTTTTTGAAGTCGCCACAGGGCGCCGACTATGACGTCAGCAAGCCAGTCGACAGCGAATTGCTGCCAGCCAAAACCGCTGTCGGTATTAAGAAAGGTAACACTGAGCTGAAAGCGCTTTTAGATAAAGGTATCAAAGCGTTACACGACGACGGCAAATACGCCGAGATTCAAAAGAAACACTTTGGCGATCTGAATCTGTACAGCGGCAAATAATGCCCCGGCGCCCATCCTCGATGGGCGCCTTTTCCATCCGCTCAGGTTGCTGATTTATGTTCGAAAACCTCTTACAAAATCTGGGGCTCGCCGCCTTCAGCCTCAAGGGCTTTGGCCCGTTGCTGTTGCAAGGCACCTGGATGACCATCAAATTATCGGCGTTGTCGCTGCTGGTGGCCGTGTTGCTCGGCCTGCTCGGCGCCAGTGCCAAGCTGTCAAAAGTCAAACTGGTGCGCCTGCCCGCCCAGCTCTACACCACGTTGATTCGCGGGGTGCCGGATCTGGTGCTGATGCTGCTGATTTTCTACAGCCTGCAAACCTGGCTGACGACCCTGACCGACTACATGGAATGGGAATACATCGAGATTGACCCGTTCAGCGCCGGGGTGCTGACCCTGGGCTTCATCTATGGCGCGTATTTCACCGAAACCTTCCGTGGCGCGATCCTCGCCGTGCCGCGCGGTCAGGTTGAAGCCGCCACCGCGTATGGCCTCAAACGCGGCCAGCGCTTCCGCTTTGTGGTGTTCCCGCAAATGATGCGTTTCGCCTTGCCGGGCATCGGCAACAACTGGATGGTGATGCTCAAGGCCACGGCGCTGGTGTCGATCATTGGTCTGGCCGATCTGGTCAAAGCCGCGCAAGACGCCGGTAAAAGCACCTATCAACTGTTCTACTTCCTGGTGCTCGCCGCGTTGATCTACCTGTTGATCACCAGTGCCTCGAACTTCATCCTGCGCTGGCTCGAACGCCGCTACGCCGCCGGTGCCCGGGAGGCCGTACGATGATCGAACTTCTGCAGGAATACTGGCGCGCCTTCCTTTATACCGACGGCCAGAACATCACCGGGCTGGCAATGACGATGTGGCTGCTCAGCGCCTCGATCTTCATCGGTTTCCTGGTGTCGATTCCGTTGTCGATTGCGCGAGTTTCGCCGCACTTCTACATTCGCTGGCCGGTGCAGTTTTACACCTACCTGTTCCGTGGCACGCCGCTGTATATCCAGTTGCTGATTTGCTACACCGGGATCTACAGCCTCGCCGCCGTGCGTGCGCAGCCATTGCTCGACAGTTTCTTTCGCGATGCGATGAACTGCACGATCCTCGCCTTCGCCCTGAACACCTGCGCCTACACCACGGAGATTTTCGCCGGGGCGATTCGCAGCATGAACCACGGCGAAGTCGAAGCCGCCAAGGCTTACGGGCTAACCGGCTGGAAGCTGTATGCCTACGTGATCATGCCCTCGGCCCTGCGCCGTTCGTTGCCGTATTACAGCAACGAAGTGATCCTGATGCTGCACTCGACCACCGTGGCCTTCACCGCGACCATCCCTGACATTCTGAAAGTCGCCCGGGACGCCAACTCGGCGACCTTCCTGACCTTTCAGTCGTTCGGCATCGCCGCGCTGATCTACCTGACCATCACCTTTGCGCTGGTCGGCCTGTTCCGCCTTGCCGAACGCCGATGGCTGGCCTTCCTCGGCCCGACTCACTAGGACAACTCTGCAAATGCGCCACCTGATCCATGACTTGCTGGCCCCGCTGCCGGGGACCGCACGACAGATCCACAGCTTCCACTTCGGCCCGGAGCAGGCCAAGGGCAAGGTCTACATCCAGTCTTCGCTGCATGCCGACGAACTGCCGGGCATGCTCGTCGCCTGGCACCTCAAGCAACGTCTGGCCGAGCTGGAAGCCGCCGGCCGCCTGCGCAGCGAAATCGTGCTGGTGCCGGTAGCCAACCCGGTTGGCCTCGAGCAAGTGTTGATGGACGTGCCACTGGGCCGCTACGAACTGGAGAGCGGGCAGAACTTCAATCGCTGGTTCGTCGACCTGAGTGAAGAGATCGGCAACGCCATCGAGGGCAAGCTGAATGACGATCCGCAGCACAACCTCGAACTGATCCGCACGCATCTGCGCAACGCCCTCGCCCGCCAGACTGCCAGCACGCAACTGCAATCCCAGCGTCTGACTCTGCAACGGCTGGCCTGCGACGCGGATATGGTGCTGGACTTGCACTGCGATTTCGAATCTGTGGTGCATCTTTACACCACGCCCGAAGCGTGGCCGCAGGTCGAACCGCTGGCGCGCTACATCGAAGCGCAGGCGAGCCTGCTGGCCACCGACTCCGGCGGACAGTCGTTCGACGAATGCTTCACCCTGCTGTGGTGGCAATTGAAGGAACGCTTCGGCGAACACTTCGAAATTCCGCTGGGTAGTTTCTCGGTGACCGTCGAGTTGCGCGGCCAGGGTGACGTTACCCATCCGCTGGCCAGTCGCGACTGCCAGGCGCTGATCGATTACCTGATCCAGTCTGATGCGATCGTCGGCGAGACCAAACCGCAACCGCCGCTGCCGTTCCCCGCCACGCCACTGGCTGGCGTGGAACCGGTGACCACCCCGGTCGGCGGCCTGCTGGTGTACACCGCCACCGCGGGGCAGGTTCTGGAAGCCGGGCAACAGATCGCCGAAATCATCGACCCGATCCACGACCGGGTCACACCCATTCATTGCACCAGTGCCGGCGTGATGTACGCCCGTTCGCTGCGACGCATGGCCACTGCCGGCATGGTCATCGCCCATGTTGCGGGCGCTGAGGCCTATCGCAGCGGCTACCTACTTTCGCCTTGAGGATGTCTGTCCCATGTACAAACTGACCGTTGAAGGCCTGCATAAAAGCTATGGCGACCATCAGGTGCTCAAAGGCGTTTCGCTCAAGGCCAAGACCGGCGACGTGATCAGCCTGATCGGCGCCAGCGGCTCGGGCAAAAGCACCTTCTTGCGCTGCATCAATTTTCTCGAACAACCCAATGATGGCGCCATGAGCCTCGATGGCCAGGCGATCCGCATGGTCACCGACCGTCACGGCATGCACGTCGCCGACGCCGATGAACTGCAACGTTTGCGCACACGTCTGGCGATGGTGTTCCAGCATTTCAACCTGTGGAGCCACATGACCGTGCTGGAAAACATCACCATGGCCCCGCGCCGGGTGCTGGGTTGCAGCAAACAGGAGGCCGACGATCGCGCGCGGCGTTATCTGGACAAGGTTGGTTTGCCAGCACGGGTGGCCGATCAATATCCGGCGTTTCTTTCTGGCGGCCAGCAGCAACGCGTGGCGATTGCCCGGGCGTTGGCGATGGAACCGGAGGTGATGCTGTTTGATGAGCCGACTTCGGCGCTCGACCCGGAATTGGTCGGCGAAGTGTTGAAGGTGATTCAAGGGTTGGCGGAAGAAGGCAGGACGATGATCATGGTGACCCATGAGATGAGTTTCGCCCGGAAAGTCTCCAGCCAGGTACTGTTCCTGCACCAAGGCTTGGTGGAAGAAGAAGGCGCGCCCGAGGATGTACTCGGCAACCCGAAAAGCGAACGCCTCAAGCAATTTCTCAGCGGTAACCTCAAATAGCGCCGTACAACGCCCCCCTGTGGGAGCGAGCCTGCTCGCGAAAGCGGTGTGTCAGTTAAGAAATTGTTGGCTGACACACCGCATTCGCGAGCAGGCTCGCTCCCACATTCGTTTTCCATCGTCTACAAAAATCAAACTTGTCCGCCCGCTGCGTGGTCACTGGAAGAACCCCTCCAGAGCGCGCGCAGCCCGCATGGCGAAATCCCCCGACCTGGCAAAAATCTGGTTCAGCGCCCGCGACTGGAAGCCGTTCGCCTTTCAGAAACAGGTGTGGGCGGCGGTCAAAAACGGCGAATCCGGTCTGCTCCACGCCAGCACCGGTGCCGGTAAAACCTATGCGGTGTGGTTCGCCGCACTCAGTCGTTTCGCTCGCTCGCAGCCTCCCATCGAAACCTCACGCAAACGCAAACCGCCGGCCGAACCGCTGACAGTGCTGTGGATCACCCCCATGCGCGCGCTCGCCGCCGATACTGCGCGCGCCCTGCAAACCCCGGTCGATGATCTGCAGATCCCGTGGAGCATCGGCCTGCGCACCGGTGACACCAGCAGCAGCGAACGCGCCCGCCAAAGCCGACGCCTGCCGACCACGCTGATCACCACGCCGGAAAGCCTGACGCTGCTGCTGGCCCGCGCCGACGCACAAGTCGCGCTGTCGAGTTTGCGCATGATCGTCGTCGATGAGTGGCACGAACTGCTGGGCAACAAGCGCGGCGTGCAGTTGCAATTGGCATTGGCCCGCCTGCGCCATTGGCAACCTGATCTGATTGTCTGGGGCGTATCCGCGACCCTCGGTAACCAATCCCACGCCGAGCAGGTGCTAATCCCGCAGGGCGGCGGAATCAGTATTCAAGGACTAAGCGAAAAATCGCTGAAGGTTGACACCCTCCTCCCGCCGGCCATCGAGCGTTTTCCGTGGGCCGGGCACATCGGTCTGAAAATGTTGCCACAGGTCGTTGCTGAACTGGATGCCTGCGCCAGCACGCTGGTGTTCACCAACACCCGGGCGCAATCGGAAATCTGGTATCAGGCACTGCTGGAGGCACGACCCGATTGGGCCGGGTTGATCGCGTTGCATCACAGCTCCTTGTCACGCGACACTCGCGACTGGGTTGAGAAAGCCTTGAAGGACGGCCAACTGAAAGCCGTGGTCTGCACATCGAGTCTGGATCTGGGCGTGGATTTCCTGCCAGTCGAGCGCGTGCTGCAAATCGGCTCGGCCAAAGGTGTCGCGCGTTTGATGCAACGCGCCGGCCGCTCCGGTCATGCACCGGGACGCACGTCGCGAGTGACACTGGTGCCGACGCACAGCCTTGAATTGATCGAAGCGGCCGCCGCCCGTGATGCCGTCGAACAACGGCGTATCGAACCTCGCCTGTCACCGCTCAAACCGCTGGATGTATTGGTGCAGCATTTGGTCAGCATGGCCCTTGGCGGTGGCTTTATTCCTGAGGACTTGTACGAAGAGGTCCGCGGTGCCTGGGCATATCGTGACCTGACACCCGCCGATTGGGCGTGGGCCCTGGCTTTCGTACGCCATGGCGGGATGTCTCTGACAGCCTATCCGGACTATCGCCGGGTCGAACCGGACGAGCACGGCGTCTGGCGCGTACCGGATGCGCGATTGGCGCGGCGCCATCGCATGAGCATCGGCACCATCGTCAGCGATGCGAGCATCCATTTGAAATTCTGGAGCAAGGGTGGCGGTGGCAAGCAGTTGGGTAGCGTCGAGGAAGGCTTTATCGCGCGGCTCAAACCCGGTGATGGTTTTCTCTTCGCCGGGCGTTTGCTGGAGTTGGTGCGAGTGGAAAACATGACCGCTTACGTCAAACGCAGCACTGCGAAGAAAGCCGCCGTACCGCGCTGGAATGGCGGACGGATGCCCCTTTCCAACGAATTGGCTGAGGCCGTGGTCAGGCGCTTCAGTGCCGCCGCGCAGGGCGAGTTTGTCGGCCCGGAAATGCAGGCATTGCGACCGTTGCTGGAAACCCAGATGCGCTGGTCGGGTTTGCCCACCACAGAAAACCTGTTGGCCGAAGTATTGAAGTCCCGCGAAGGCTGGCACCTTTTCCTGTATCCGTTTGCCGGCCGCCAAGTGCATCTGGGGCTGGCGAGCCTGCTGGCATGGCGCGTCAGTCAACGCCAGCCCGTGACGTTTTCCATCGCGGTAAACGATTACGGCCTGGAATTGCTCAGCGCTACGCCGATCGACTGGGTCGGGCATTTGAATGCCGATCTCTTCAATGCCGATGATTTGTTAGCGGACGTTCTGGCCAGCCTGAATGCCGGCGAACTGGCGCTGCGGCGCTTTCGCGAGATCGCGCGGATTGCCGGGCTGGTCTTCGCCGGTTACCCCGGTGCACCGAAAAGTACCCGGCAGGTCCAGGCATCCAGCGGTTTGTTTTTCGAAGTATTCAAGCAATACGATGCCGACAACCTGTTGCTGGCCCAGGCCGGGGAAGAAGTCTTACGCGAAGAACTGGATATTCGTCGCCTGGAACTGACATTGGAGCGGATTAACGGGATGAAACTGGACGTGCATCAGGTTAAACGTCCTACACCGCTAGGATTTCCGCTGCTGGTGGAACGCATGCGCGAAAGCATGAGTTCGGAAAAGCTCGCTGACCGGATCAGACGGATGGTGGGTGATCTGGAGAATAGCGCCGACAAGGATAAATCCCCATGAACTCAGGCTACCCGGTGCGTCTGGCCGGCGAAGAACTTTGGCTTTTGCCGGAAAAAGCGCTGTACTGGCCGGCGCAACAGACATTGCTGATTGCCGATGTGCATTTCGGCAAAGCCGCCGCTTACCGCAGCCTCGGCCAACCGGTCCCGCAAGGCACCACGGCGAGCAATATCTCGGTGATTGATCGATTACTGGCGAAACTGCCCTGCCGGCAACTGATCTTTCTTGGCGACTTCCTGCACGGACCCGGCTCGCATGCCGTGGGGACTTTGCGCGCACTGGCCGAATGGCGGGCGCGTCATGTCGATCTGCCGATGACGCTGATTCGCGGCAATCACGACCAACGCGCAGGTGATCCGCCTGAATCGTTGAATATCCGGGTGGTGCCGGAACCGCTGCTGCTCGGGCCATTTGCCTTGCAGCATGAACCTGACCCCCACCCTGAAAGGCATGTGCTGGCGGGTCACGTACACCCGGTCTACCGGCTGCACGGCAAGGGTCGGCAGAGTTTGCGCCTGGCGTGTTTCAGGCTCGGCGAACGCATCAGCCTGCTCCCGGCATTCGGCGCATTTACCGGCGGATACGCGGTTGACCGGGAAGACAGTTGCAGGATTTTCGTCGTCGGCGATAACGAAATATGGCCAGTCAGTTGAAGTCTTTGCAGACCTCATCTGACTGGCCATTCGTTTTCAATGCAGATCAGGCAACCGGTGCCGGTGGTGGCTCGTCCGGAAGCGTCGGTTCGCCCGGTTCGGTCGGTTGTTCGTTAGGGGTATCGGGATCGGGTTGACCGGGAATTCCGCCGGCCATGCTAAGTGGCGGATGCGCCAACAAGGACCAGGCCAATACGCCAATCTGATTGGGCTCGAGCCTTGCCAGTTCGGCAGTGATTTGCGGATCGATCTTCATAGGGCACTCCTCGGCGAAGGCCCGTTTTGCCGAAAGCAAAAACGGGCAGTACACCCCATAGAGTGTCTGCCCGCCAAAGAATTCCCGCGATCTGTCGGATGGACCGATCAGGTGCGCGGCAAGGTCACGCCACGCTGGCCCTGGTACTTGCCGCCGCGATCCTTGTAAGACACTTCACATTCCTCGTCGGATTCGAGGAAGAGCATCTGCGCCACGCCTTCGTTGGCGTAGATCTTCGCCGGCAGGTTGGTGGTGTTGGAGAATTCCAGCGTCACGTGGCCTTCCCACTCAGGCTCGAGCGGCGTGACGTTTACGATGATGCCGCAACGCGCGTAGGTGCTTTTGCCCAGGCAGATGGTCAATACATTGCGCGGAATGCGGAAGTATTCAACGGTGCTGGCCAGGGCGAAAGAGTTCGGCGGAATGATGCAGACGTCGCTGTGGACGTCGACGAAACTGCCCGGGTCGAAGTTTTTCGGATCGACGATGGACGAGTTAATGTTGGTGAACACCTTGAAGTGATTGGTGCAACGTACATCGTAGCCATAGCTCGATACACCGTAGGAGATCACACGGCTGTCGTCGCTGCCGCGCATCTGGCGCTCGACGAACGGTTCGATCATGCCGTGTTCCTGCGCCATGCGGCGAATCCACTTGTCCGATTTGATGCTCATGGCGGGGTGTCCTGAATAGCGAGGTGGAAAAATTCTGTCCGGCATCTTACCGGGCGCGCCGCCGGGTTCAAAGTGCGGGCTGCAATTCTCGCCGATCCCCCATGATTTACGCAGTCTGGCGACGAACCGTCACACCGCCGATCCCTAAATCAAAGAAACCTTCGCAAGAAGCATTGGCACGTCCCGGAAAAAGGGTTAAGGTGGCGCCACTGTGCTGCTTGTGTCACTGAGAATCTCTACACGATATGTTGAATTTCGATCCAACCATCTACAAGAATTTTTCCTGCTCTTTGCACTCAGTCTCGGCCAGGGTTCTTCCTGCGTCGCAGTTATCTTTGTTCAAGGAGTTACACCATGTCTAATCGCCAAACCGGTACCGTTAAGTGGTTCAACGATGAAAAAGGCTTCGGCTTCATCACCCCACAATCCGGTGACGACCTGTTCGTTCACTTCAAAGCTATCCAATCCGACGGCTTCAAAAGCCTGAAAGAAGGCCAACAGGTTTCTTTCATCGCTACCCGCGGTCAGAAAGGCATGCAAGCTGAAGAAGTACAAGTTATCTAACTTGTAGCTTCTTTAGAAAAGAGCCCCGCCCTTAAAAGCGGGGCTTTTTTGTGGGCGCCTGTTTTGTACAGGCAAAAAAAATCGCAGCCCGACCAGGCTGCGATTTTTTTTGGGCGACTTACCAGGCCACGCCAAAACCTGCGGTGTAACGGGTCTTGTTCAGGTCCGCATCGTTGGTGCCGCTAATGATGTCACGCTCAGCCTTGAGGTTGAGCGAGGCCCAATCGGTAACTTTGTAGCGCAGCCCCAATTCAGCATCCAGCGCGTAATCAGCGACACCGGACAGCGGCTTGCCCACTTCACCGTTGGTGAAGAATTCGACCTTCTTGCCGATCAGGTAACGGTTGTAATCCCATTTCATGGCGACAGAGTAGAAGTTGTCCTTGCTGCCATCGCGATACTCGTAGTCGGTGCGGTTAAGCAGCGAGCCCAGCGAGAATGCGCCCAACTCGTCATCCCAGAACTGGTAGCCAGGACCGGTACCGACCACGCGCTGACGCGCCAGCTCTTCGATGTGATCGCGCTTGTAATTCAGACGACCCTGCCAGAACCATTTATCAGTCAGGAAGCGGTCGAGTGCGTATTCAGCACGCCAGTTGTTGGTAGTGGTCTCGTCGTCCTGCACTTCGCGGTTGTATTCGCCTTCGGCGGTATGACGCCAGCGCCCATGACGGGCCGTGGTCTTGAAGCCGACATCGTAGTCATCGGTGTCTTTCTCTGCGCGCTGATAGTCCAGCGCCAGGTCGACATTACCCTTCCACACCAGATCCTCGACCACCGGTTTCGGCTTGAGGATCTGCTGAATGCTCGCCAGCTCGACGGTTTTCGGCGCTTCGCCGTTGGCCAGAGTGACCTTGCCATCCTCGGCGGCAGTAAGCGACTTGGACACTTCACCGGTGTAGGCATCCTGTTTGACCAGCAAATGCTGATCGCTGTCCAGGGTTTTGACCTCTTTCCAGTCAATGGTGACCGCACCGGCATATTTGGTCTGGATCAACAGCTTGCCGCCATCGAACACGGTGATGGTGCCGCTCAACTTGTCACCGTTCTTCAACCAGACGGTGTCGGCAAGCAGGGGCGTGGACGCGCTGAAAACAGCAAGGCACAGCAAGGATCTGGAAAACATAAGCGAATCTAGGGCTCAAGTTTGCGAAAAGGTCGGCATTATCCGTAGGAATAAGACCCTGACAAGGACTGACCGGACGATTTCCATTGAGTTCATTTCTCAACTACGCCGCGACGGATTACCCTTGAAGCATCAAATCCGCCAATGTTCAGGAACCGCGCCCGTGACAGAGCAGCCCCACGACCGTGACAGTGAAGCGCAAATCCGACGCACGGCGCTCTATTCCACGCTCGCTCAAGTGCCCGAGGGCAAAGTCGTCAGCTATGGTCAGTTAGCTGAACTGGCCGGGTTGGGGCGCGCCGCCCGCTGGGTCGGCCGCACTTTGAGCCAGTTGCCCGGCGATACCAAGCTGCCCTGGCACCGCGTGCTGGGCGCCGGCGGTCGGATCAGCCTGCCGGTGGGCAGCCCTTCGGGCGATGAACAACGGGCTCGATTGCGCATGGAAGGCATCACCGTCCTGAACAATCGTGTGGATATTCAGCGCCATGGCTGGCGTCCGGTAGAGCACAGCGGTTAGAGTGCGCGCTTTGTTTTCGCAATCTTGAGGCAGACTCCAGCCCATGCCCCGTAAAACCTGGCGCGCCGCGCTAGCCGCTTATGCCAGTCCTTCGACGCTCGTGCTGTTGTTGCTCGGTTTCGCCGCCGGCCTGCCGTACATGCTGGTGTTTTCAACGCTTTCCGTCTGGCTGCGTGAAGCCGGCGTCGCCCGTGAAACCATCGGCTATGCCAGCCTGATCGGCCTGGCCTATGCGTTCAAATGGGTCTGGTCACCCCTGCTCGACCAATGGCGCCTGCCGTTGCTGGGCAAGCTTGGCCGTCGCCGCTCCTGGCTGGTGCTCTCACAGGTACTGGTCATCCTCGGCCTGATCGGCATGGGTTTCTGTGATCCACAGAAACATTTGTCCTGGCTGATCGCGATCGCCGTTGTCGTCGCCTTTGCCTCCGCCACTCAAGATATTGCGGTGGATGCCTATCGCCTGGAAATCGCCGAGGACAACCGCCAGGCCGCTCTTGCCGCCAGTTATATGTCCGGCTATCGCGTGGCAGCACTGCTGGCGACTGCCGGTGCGCTGTTCTTCGCAGAGGGCTTCGGCTCCACTGGCTTCAACTATCAACATTCCGCCTGGGCCGGCACCTACGCACTGTTCGGTGCATTGATGGTGCCCGCGCTGCTGACCACGCTATTCATGCGCGAACCGCCAGTGCCGCTACGCACACAGTTGCAGGCCGGGCGTTACACCTTCATGCATCAGTTGATGTCGGTATTTGTGCTGATCGTTTTGCTGGTCTCGGTGCCGGCGATGTTCACTCAGCTGTACAACACCGATTTCGCCGGCGTGCTGTTCGGCGACATGAGCCCGCTCGACCTGCTGCTCGAAGACCGCGCCTTCCTGCGCGCCATTCTCTATACGCTGCTCACCGGCCTGTGCCTGTCGACCATGGGCCGTCGCGGCCTGGCGCCGGTGCTGACGCCGGTCAACGATTTCATTCTGCGTTATCGCTGGCAGGCACTGCTGTTGCTCGGTCTGATTGCCACCTATCGCATGTCGGACACGGTGATGGGCGTCATGGCCAACGTGTTCTATATCGACCAGGGTTTCACCAAGGATCAGATCGCCAGTGTCAGCAAGATCTTCGGCCTGATCATGACGCTGGTTGGCGCCGGCATGGGCGGCCTGCTGATCGTGCGTTTCGGCATCCTGCCGATTCTGTTCATCGGCGGCGCGGCCTCGGCAGCTACCAACCTGCTGTTCGTCATGCTCGCCGACATGGGCCCGAACCTGCAGATGCTGGTGGTGACCATTTCCCTCGACAACTTCAGCTCGGGCCTGGCGACGTCGGCGTTCGTAGCCTATCTGTCGAGCCTGACCAACCTGAAGTTCTCCGCCACCCAATACGCCCTGCTCAGTTCGATCATGCTGCTGCTGCCACGCCTGATGGGCGGTTATTCCGGGGTCTTGGTCGAAAAGTTTGGTTATCACAGCTTCTTCCTGATCACCGCCCTCCTCGGTGTGCCGACGCTGGTGCTGATCGCCCTGCACTGGTTCCAGGAGAGCCGCCGCGAAGGCCCGACGCCAACGCCCGAGCCTGTCCCGACGCCGGTCACAGAAGAATCGTAAGACGTTTCGGCAACGGCGGGAGGAATCCCGCCGTCGTGCCTCCCCACTGACCTCACGCCTGTACGTCGGCAAAACTCGCCGGTACACTGCGGAGTCATTTCCAGTCATAGCAACCGACAACGGCCAACCATGCGCACCAGTCAATTTTTGCTCGCCACACAGAAAGAAACGCCTTCCGACGCGGTCGTGATCAGCCATCAGCTGATGCTGCGCGCCGGCATGATCCGCAAACTCGCCTCGGGCCTGTACACCTGGCTGCCCATGGGCCTGCGAGTCATGCGCAAGGTTGAAGCCATCGTTCGCGAAGAGATGAACGCCGCCGGCTCTCTGGAAGTGTTGATGCCGAGCACCCAACCGGCCGAGCTGTGGCAGGAATCGGGGCGCTGGGAAGAATACGGCCCTGAACTGCTGCGCATCAAAGACCGCCACGGTCGCGACTTCTGCGCGGGCCCGACTCACGAAGAAGTGATCACCGATCTGATGCGCAACGAGTTGAGCAGCTACAAACAGCTGCCAATCAACCTTTACCAGATCCAGACCAAATTCCGTGACGAAATCCGCCCACGCTTCGGTTTGATGCGTGGTCGCGAATTCATCATGAAGGACGCGTACTCGTTCCACGCTGATCAGGCGTCGTTGCAGATCACCTACGACCGCATGCATGAAGCGTACTGCAACATCTTCACGCGTCTGGGTCTGAAATTCCGCCCGGTTGAAGCCGACAACGGTTCGATCGGTGGTGCTGGTTCGCACGAGTTCCACGTACTGGCCGAGTCCGGCGAAGACGACATCGTCTTCAGCAACGGTTCCGACTACGCAGCGAACATCGAAAAAGCCGAAGCCGTGCCACGCGAAACGTCGCGCGCTGCTGCGACTGAAGAGCTGCGCCTGGTCGATACGCCAGATACCAAAACCATCGCGGCCCTGGTGGAAAAATTCAATCTGCCAATTGAAAAGACCATCAAGACCCTGATCGTGCGTGCCGAAGAAGAGGGCAAGCTGATCGCGCTGGTGATTCGTGGCGACCATGAACTCAACGAAATCAAGGCTGCTCAGCAACCTGGCGTGGCCAGCCCGCTGGTCATGGCCACTGATGCCGAACTGCGTGACGCCATCGGCGCCGGCGCCGGTTCGCTCGGTCCGCTGAACCTGCCGCTGCCAATCATCATCGACCGTTCGGTCGAGCTGATGAGCGATTTCGGAATCGGCGCGAACATCGACGACAAGCACTACTTCGGCGTGAACTGGGAGCGTGATCTGCCGGTTCCGACCGTGGCCGACCTGCGTAATGTTGTCGCCGGTGACCCAAGCCCGGACGGCAAAGGCACACTGGAAATCAAGCGCGGCATCGAAGTCGGGCACATCTTCCAGCTGGGCAACAAGTACAGCAAGGCGATGAAGTGCGAAGTGCTGGGCGAGAACGGCAAGCCGGTTACCCTGGAAATGGGCTGCTACGGCATCGGCGTATCCCGCGTGGTGGCTGCGGCCATCGAGCAGAACAACGACGAAAACGGCATCATCTGGAGCGACACTCTGGCGCCGTTCCAGATTGCTCTGGTGCCGCTGCGCTATGAAACCGAGCAGGTCCGCGAAGCCACCGACAAGCTGTACGCCGAACTGACGGCCGCCGGCTTCGAAGTGCTGCTGGACGATCGCGACAAGAAAACCAGCCCGGGCATCAAATTCGCGGACATGGAGCTGATCGGCATTCCTCACCGGATCGTGGTCAGCGACCGCGGCCTCGCCGAAGGCAACCTGGAATACAAGAGCCGTACCGAAGGCGAAGCGCAAGCATTGCCGGTGGCTGACGTATTGTCCTTCCTTCAGGCCCGTATCCGCCGCTGAAACCAGATAGAGACGTCATGTTCAAGCGAAACACCTTAGGCCTCGGAGGCACCGCCCTGTGCGGTGCCCTGCTGGTCAGCGGCTGTGCCAATCACATGTCACAACGCAGCGAGCACGAAGAGCGGGTCGAGCGAAAGTTACTCGACCATAGCCTGCAGATTGATGTCGGTGAGCCTAAGGAGCTTGAGCTGCCGCAGCGACGCGTGAAGATCAACGAACAGAAGACTTTTGAAGTCACCGAGTTCGAAGTGACGCGTCGCTACGATCGCTACACGCCTTACCAGCCTTGGCGGGAGGTCTACGAGATCCCGCTGGGCGCGGTGGCCGTAGTCGGTGGCGTCGGCGCCAACGTGGTCAACGTGTTTGCCCTCGGCAACCTGCCGGACAGCGTCACCAAGGACTGGCTGAGCTACGGTTTTGCCGGGCTCAACCCGTTCATGAACGTGCAGTCCAACGGTCGTGCTCAACAGAACCTCGCCGGTATCGATGAAGTCCAGCGCGACAAGCGCACGGAGTATTCGAGCCTGCCGTGGAGCGAGCGCCCGGTGCAGGTCAAGGCTGGCAAGCAGACCTTCGACATGACCACCGATCGTAACGGTGTGCTGCGTCTGAACCTGCTCGACAGTCCGTTTGCCGAAAATGACCTCAATCACGTCGGCAAACTGCAGATCAGCGTCGAAGATGCCAAGGATGACGTGCACTCGGACTCATCGCTGATGATCAGCAGTCATTTACGTGGCAAGCTGCTGGAAGCCCACGGGCTGATTTATGACGACCTGGAAGACGACGAAGTGAGTCAGTGGGTGCACCGGGTCAAACGTCTGTCGGAACTGGGTCTGGAAGAAGAAGCCAGCGAACTGGAACAAAGCCTGATCGAACTGACGCGCAACGATCCTGAGTTGCAGACTGAGTTTCTCAAGTCGCTGACCAAGGATGCCGGGCGTCTGGTGGCGGATCCAGGTCCGAACTAAAAGCTAAAAGCTAAAAGCTTCGCGAGCAGGCTCGCTCCCACAGGGTGGAATACATTCCAAATGTGGGAGCGAGCCTGCTCGCGAAGAGGCCCTGACAAACACCGCAAATCTACCGCTCAAACAACTCCATCTGCTCAAACCCGCCGCGCAAATCCTCCAGCCTCACCCCAACCCCCAACAACCGCACTGGTTTCCCGCCGCGATTGAACGCCTGCGTCAGCATCAACTGATAACTGCCCAGATCCCGCCCTGCCCCGGCTTGCTCCAGTGTCGTCTGGGTAAAGTCATGAAATTTCACTTTGACGAACGGCTTGCCCGGTCGATAACTGCTGTCGATCCGCGCCATACGGGTTTTCAGGGTTTCCAACAGCTCCGGCAATTTATCCAGGCAACTGCGCAAGTCCGGCAGATCAACGTCGTAGGTATTTTCCACACTGATCGACTGACGCCGACTGTCGTTATGCACCAGCCGGTCATCGATCCCACGGGCGAGACTCCACAGTCGCTCACCAAAACTGCCGAATTCGCGTACCAGCGCCAGCTTGTCCCACTCGCGCAATTGCAGGCAGTCGACGATGCCGAGCCTGCCCAGTTTGTCGGCGGTGACCTTGCCGACACCGTGCAACTTACTCACCGGCAAACCGCTGACAAAATCCTCCACCTGATCCGGCGTAATAACGAACAAGCCGTTGGGCTTTTTCCAGTCGCTGGCGATTTTCGCCAGAAACTTGTTCGGCGCGACCCCAGCAGAAACGGTGATGTGCAATTGATTGGAGACTCGGCGACGGATGTCCTGAGCGATGCGCGTGGCGCTGCCGCCAAAATGCGCACTGTCGGATACGTCGAGATAGGCCTCATCCAGCGACAGCGGTTCAATCAGGTCGGTGTAGTCGCTGAAGATCGTGTGTATTTCTTTCGACGCTTCGCGATAGGCGTCCATGCGCGGCTTGACGATGGTCAGATCCGGACACAGTTTCAAGGCATGCCCCGACGCCATCGCCGAACGCACGCCATACGCGCGCGCTTCATAGTTGCAGGTGGCGATCACCCCGCGCCGGTCCGCCGAACCACCCACCGCCAACGGCTTCCTAGCCAGACGCGGGTCATCGCGCATCTCTATGGCGGCGTAAAAGCAATCGCAGTCGATGTGGATGATTTTTCGCTGAGTCATGTCAGAAAAGGAAATGTGGCAAGCCGGACCTGCAGTATCTCACTGACACCTGTATATAGCACCAGTGGTATGAATGTTCTTTCCAGGCGGTAGGAAATGTCCTTTGAATTTATTTTCTCAATCGACGAGCGGCCACCAATAGAGCTAAAAGCCTTGTCCCACCTGCCCTGCAGCGTAAAAAACACCCGAGAAAGAACGCTAACCGATTGAACCTCAACAGATTTTATCCAGATTGCGGGTTGACACCCCGGCGTTCCTCTGTAGAATGCCGACACACAGACGCGGGATGGAGCAGTCTGGTAGCTCGTCGGGCTCATAACCCGAAGGTCGTCGGTTCAAATCCGGCTCCCGCAACCAAACATCAAAAAAGGCTACTCGAAAGAGTGGCCTTTTTTGTGCGCGTCTGTTTTGTGGATTTGCTCTTTATATAGAGAAGCGATCGCCAAACAGGAATTCGTTGCATTTCCGAAACTTAACGCGCCACCTGCGACCGTTTGACGCGATTGCACACTTATTTGACCCTTTACGGGATTAGCGGTTGACACCTCGCCGTTCGCCTGTAAAATGCCGCCACACAGACGCGGGATGGAGCAGTCTGGTAGCTCGTCGGGCTCATAACCCGAAGGTCGTCGGTTCAAATCCGGCTCCCGCAACCAAACATCAAAAAAGGCTACTCGAAAGAGTGGCCTTTTTTGTATCTGTTGAAAAAGTCCTTTCGCAACAATGATCTGTCACTGTGCAGTGAACCGCTTGGGATCTTCAGAGGTGCTGACTTGCGACTATGCTTGAGTCGCAGGCAACGCCTCTGCAATCCAGGAACTGCCCTCGCCGATACCCGGTGAGAGGCGTAGTATTTTGTGATTATTTTTTTCTACAGGGATTGGTAACTTGGCTGGATACCTCCATCCTGTCGCGCACAATCCAAGAGGTGATTGATGCGCGCCAACTCGTCTGATCCACAAGACACCGTCACAGCGGAACACCCGATCAAACCCGAGCGCTTGCGCTTGCTGGATCGGTTGAGCAAATACCGACAACCGATTGGTCTGGCGGTGACTTTGCTGCTGTTCGCCATTGCGCTGATTGCCTGTCGTCATCTGCTCGCCGAACTCGATCTCGATGCGCTGCACGACTCGATTCTCGACGTGCCGAAACCCGCCCTGCTCGGCGCATTCGCTGCGACCGTGATCGGCTTCATCATTCTGCTCGGCTACGAATGGTCGGCCAGCCGCTATGCCGGCGTGACTTTGCCACCGCGCACATTGGCGCTGGGCGGCTTCACCGCGTTTGCGATTGGCAATGCGATCGGTCTGTCGCTGCTGTCCGGCGGTTCGGTGCGTTACCGTTTATATGCACGACTGGGTCTGGGCGCTTCAGAAGTCGCGCACATGACGTTGTTCGCCAGCCTGTCGCTGGGTTGCGCCTTGCCACCGCTGGCCGCACTGGCAACGCTGAGCGACCTGCCTGCTGCCTCGCAGGCGCTGGGTTTGTCCGAAGGCCTGCTCGGCACAGTCGCCGCTGTCGTGCTGGCGCTTGGCGCAGTACTGGCTATCGGCATCTACCGTCGGCGCCTGCCGGAACAACCGTTGCGCGACAACCTGCTGGTCAGGGTTGGCCGCCGCACGTTGCGCTTGCCGGGGCGTCGCCTGACCTTCCTGCAACTTATCATCACCGCCCTCGACGTTGCGGCTGCCGCCACGGTCCTTTATCTGTTGCTGCCGGAAGCGCCGCCGTTTGGTGCGTTCCTGCTGGTGTATCTGCTGGCACTGGCTGCCGGCGTACTCAGCCACGTACCCGGCGGCGTGGGCGTCTTCGAAGCGATTCTGCTGGCCGCTTTCGCTGACAAGCTCGGTGCCGCGCCTCTCGCCGCTGCGCTGCTGCTGTATCGCCTGATCTACGTGGTGCTGCCGCTGCTGGTGGCCTGCGTATTCCTGCTGATCAATGAAGGTCAACGCCTGTTTCAAACCCAGACCATGCGCGCGGCGTCCGGTCTGGCGGCACCGATTCTGGCGGTGCTGGTGTTTCTGTCCGGCGTGGTGCTGCTGTTTTCCGGCGCTACTCCCGAGATCGATACACGCCTTGAGCACATCGGCTTTCTGATCCCGCATCGTCTGGTCGACGCCTCACACTTCGGCGCCAGCCTGATCGGTGTGCTCTGCCTGATGCTCGCCCAGGGCCTGCGCCGTCGCCTGTCGGCCGCGTGGATGCTCACCACCATTCTGTTGCTGGTTGGCGCCCTGCTCTCGCTGCTTAAAGGCTTCGACTGGGAAGAAGCGACGCTGATGACACTGACGGCTGCGCTGCTCGGTGTGTTCCGTCGCTCGTTCTATCGTCCGAGTCGCCTGACCGAACTGCCTTTCTCGCCGCTGTATCTGGTGGCCAGCCTCTGTGTGCTGGGCGCTTCGACATGGCTGCTGCTGTTCGCCTATCAGGACGTGCCGTACAGCCATCAACTGTGGTGGCAGTTCACCCTGGATGCTGACGCCCCGCGTGGCCTGCGCTCGCTGCTCGGCGCCGCCGTCCTGCTGCTGGTGATCGCGTTGACCTGGCTGCTGCGCACCGCGCGCCCGGTCATTCACCTGCCGACGCCTGACGAACTCGATCGTGCAGCGAAGATCCTGATGGCGTCGTCGCAACCCGACGGTGGCCTCGCGCTGACTGGTGACAAGGCGCTGCTGTTTCACCAGAACGACGAAGCGTTCCTGATGTACGCGCGCCGTGGCCGCAGTCTGGTGGCCCTGTACGACCCGATCGGCCCCGGCCAGCAACGCGCCGAGATGATCTGGCAGTTCCGCGACCTCTGTGACATTCACCACGCCCGCCCGGTGTTCTACCAGGTGCGCGCGGAGAACCTGCCGTACTACATGGACATCGGCCTGACCGCAATCAAACTCGGCGAAGAAGCCCGGGTCGACCTGCATCGCTTTGACCTGGAAGCCAAGGGCAAAGAGATGAAGGACCTGCGCTACACCTGGAACCGTGGCACCCGCGATGGCTTGTCGCTGGAAATCCACGAACCGGGTCAGGCGCCGATGGACGAACTGAAAGTGATTTCCGATGCGTGGCTGACCGGCAAGAACGTGCGTGAGAAAGGCTTCTCCCTCGGCCGTTTCAGCGACGAATACCTGAAGCATTTCCGCATCGCGGTGATTCGCTTCGAAGGTCGCCCGGTGGCATTCGCCAACCTGCTCGAGACTTACAGCCACGACCTGGCCAGTCTCGACCTGATGCGCGCGCACCCGGACGCCCCCAAGCTGACCATGGAATTCATGATGGTCGGCCTGATTCAACACTATAAGAGTCACGGATACGCGCGCTTCAGCCTGGGCATGGTGCCGTTGTCGGGGTTGCAACCCCGGCGTGGTGCACCGCTGACCCAGCGTCTGGGCTCGATGGTTTTCCGCCGTGGTGAGCAGCTGTACAACTTCCAAGGCTTGCGCCGCTTCAAAGACAAGTTCCAGCCCGACTGGGAACCCCGTTATATGGCCGTGCCCGCCGGACTCGATCCGCTGGTGGCGCTGGCCGACACTGCTGCCCTGATCGCGGGCGGCTTGACTGGATTGGTGAAACGCTGATGATTCAACGCTCCCTGAAGTACATCCTGGCTGCACTGATCGTGCTGGCCGTGATTGCCGGCGGCGGTTTCTGGTACCTCAAACGTCCGGCACCGGAACCAACGCTCGAACCTGTTACGGCGGCAGACGGCACCGTTTTGATCCGAGTCATCCCCGGCACCAAACCCAAGGCGCAGGTGCTGGTCGCGGTCAACGACGACCAGAAACTCTCTGAAAAACAACTGACCACCCTGAGCCGCAGCGCCTCGGCGCAGATCGTTCAGGTGATTCTGCCCAAGGACTGCTTGCTGCAAAGCCGCGCTCTGCAAACCGGTCTGCGCGAACTGAACGGCCCGGCTACGCTGGTCAGCGGTATCGGCCCCGGCGCGGTATTGGCCTGGCGTTGGTTGTCCGAGCAAAAGGACGACAAGGCCCAAGCGATTTCCGTGGACCTCGCGCTGGAAAAACCCGGCTGCACTCACCTGTTGCCGAAATCCGCCGCGCATGGTCACTGGCTGGTGGCATGGAACGACAACCCGGATGATGCCAGCGCGGGTTTTGTACGCGATCAACCAAACGCCGAAACCAGCATCAGCGACTACGACATCAACCTGCCGCAAGTGCTGAACAACGAACTGCGCAAAATCCTCGTTGGTGGCGACAAGGCCAACGGTGGTCTGGCGATCCCGGTGGTTGAAGTGCCGGCCGGCCAAGCCAAAGACACCGTGACCCTGTTCCTCTCCGGTGACGGCGGCTGGCGCGACCTCGACCGCGACGTCGCGGGCGAAATGGCCAAGATTGGCTATCCGGTGGTCGGCATCGACACCCTGCGCTACTACTGGCAGCACAAGAGCCCGGAGCAAAGCGCGCTGGACCTGACCGAACTGATGCAGCATTACCGGCAGAAATGGGGCACCAAGCGCTTCATCCTCACCGGTTACTCGTTCGGTGCTGACGTACTGCCAGCGATCTACAACCGCCTGCCGGACACCGAGCAGCAGCGCGTAGACGCAATCATCCTGCTGGCCTTCGCCCGCACCGGCAGCTTCGAAATCGAAGTCGAAGGCTGGTTGGGTAACGCCGGCAAAGAAGCCGCCACCGGCCCGGAAATGGCCAAGCTGCCAGCGGCCAAGGTTGTGTGCATCTACGGTGAAGAAGAGACCGATGAAAGTGGCTGCACGGACAAAACTGCGGTGGGCGAGGCAGTCAAACTGCCTGGCGGCCACCACTTCGACGAGAACTACCCGGCGCTGGCCAAGCGCTTGGTGGACTTGATCGAGAAGCGTCAGAGCAAGGACTCGGTCGCCGAAGAGTGATCTGAGCCACGCCCACAAAAAGCCCCCGCAACTTCGCAGTGCGGGGGCTTTTTACATTCCAGCAGCCACGAAAAAACCCTGTGGGAGCGAGCCTGCTCGCGAAAGCGGTGGGTCAGTTTGCAGATTCGTCGACTGACACTACGCCTTCGCGAGCAGGCTCGCTCCCACAGGGGAATTGCGCTGGATTCAAATAATCGTCAATCCTCACAGGCGTACTTTGCCCGCATATCGTCATGGCTGATCACTTGAGCCGGATCGAGGTTGATCAGTCGTTCCATTGCTTCGGCTTCAATTCGAAGGTTCTCGAGATCATCATGCTTTTCTTGTTCCGATGATGCCGTCATACCTGCCTCGCTCATTTGCACACGCCAGTTCGTGTCAGACGTTTAGTATCGTTTACTTCCAGTCTCGCAATATCAGATGACGCCCACAGACCTTGTAGGCAAACTCCGAAACTCGTGTTCGGGCGCTTTGCCGCTCTATTGCGCTGTTTTTCGACGGGATACTCTCCGGACGTCGCTGCCCCATTCAGCGATCGGGTGTGGTAACCCGGAGAAACCATCGCAACAGCGCGCTCCTCAAGTTATGGCGGCTGTGCGTGGGACGCTTTCGGGCGTGCCGGTTTCCTTGGTTCCCGGTTTACCACCCTGCGTACAGTTGCCTCCCTTTCGCGTGGTAACGAAAGTCGCGGCACTTCGAACTAAGGAGTAACACGATGACCGAAACTGATCTGCACGGACTCGCAACCGTTAAAACCATCGGCTTCACCCCTTTCCTCTACAACTCGGATCAAGCGTTCTTCAATGTCCGCGCCGGCATCCCGATCATCGATGCCTTGTCCCAATCCTCAGACCTGCTGTCCCTCGCCAAATCCTTCGCCGAGGATGCAGCCTTCATCAAAGACACCGACCGCCATGCCTGGGCTGCGCATTACCTGACGGTGATGGGCAAAGCTTTGATTGATGATGTGATTCAGGCGTTGATCCCACGACCTGCGCGGACGAAGACTGAATCTGAAGCTGATTTATCTGAACGCACCTCTTGATTCCATCCAATACCCTGTGGGAGCGAGCTTGCTCGCGAAAGCGGTGGGTCAGCCGAAGAATGCTTCTCCTGACACTAAGCCTTCGCGAGCAAGCTCGCTCCCACAGGGGATTTGCAGTGGATTGGAATTTTATGTGAAGCACAAAAAAGCCCCCGACAGCCTTCAAGCTGACGAGGGCTTTTGAGTTGCGGCGGGGCTTACATCTCCACCTGCGTGCCGAGCTCAATCACCCGGTTCAGCGGCAGATTGAAGAACCTCAAGTTCCCATTGGCATTCTTCAACATGAACGCAAACAGCGCTTCACGCCAACGCGCCATGCCTTCCAGTTTCGAGGCAATCACCGTTTCGCGGCTGAGGAAGTAAGTGGTACGCATCGGGCTGAAATCCAGATCATCCAGATGACACAGCTTCAGCGCTTGCGGCACGTCCGGCTCGTCGGTGAAGCCGAAGTGCAGGATCACCCGGAAGAAACCCTCCCCGTGTGCTTCCACTTCGAAGCGCCGTGATGGCGGTACGCGCGGGATGTCTTCGTAGACCACCGTCAGCAACACCACTTGCTCATGCAACACCTGGTTATGCAGCAGGTTGTGCAACAGCGCATGCGGTACGGCGTCGGAGCGTGCGGTGAGGAACACGGCGGTGCCCTGCACACGATGCGGCGGTTGCACGCGGATGCTGCTGATGAAGATAGGCAGCGGCAGCGCGCCTTCGTCGAGGCGTTCGACCAGCAATTGCTTGCCGCGTTTCCAGGTGGTCATCAGCACAAACAGCGCGATACCGGCGATCACCGGGAATGCGCCGCCCTGCACGATCTTCGGCACGTTGGCAGCGAAGTAGAGACCGTCCACCAGCAGGAAGCCGATCAGCACCGGCACCGCGAGGATCGGTGGCCATTTCCACAGCAGCAGCATCACCGCCGACACCAGAATGGTGGTCATCAGCATGGTGCCGGTCACCGCCACGCCGTAGGCCGAGGCCAGGGCGCCGGAGGATTCGAAGCCGAGCACCAGCAGCACCACACCGACCATCAGCGCCCAGTTCACCGCGCCGATATAGATCTGGCCTTGCTCGTCGCTGGAGGTGTGCTGGATGTACATGCGCGGAATGTAGCCGAGCTGAATTGCCTGACGCGTCAGGGAGAACGCACCGGAAATCACCGCTTGCGAAGCGATCACCGTGGCCAGCGTCGACAGACCGACCAGTGGAATCAGCGCCCAGCTCGGTGCCAGCAGATAGAACGGGTTACGCGCCGCCTCAGGGTTTTCCAGCAGCAAGGCGCCCTGACCGAAGTAATTGAGCACCAGCGCCGGCAAAACCAGAATGAACCACGCGCGGGCAATCGGCTTGCGGCCAAAGTGGCCCATGTCGGCGTACAGCGCTTCGGCACCGGTCAGCGCCAGCACCACGGCGCCGAGGATCGCCACGCCCATGCCCGGATGAACGACGAAGAAATTCACCGCCCAGATCGGGTTCATCGCATGTAACACTTCTGGCGCGTGGCTGATCCCATACACACCGAGGGCGCCGAGGACGAGGAACCAGGTGACCATGATCGGTCCGAACAGAATGCCAATCCGCGCCGTACCGTGTTTCTGAATCAGAAACAGTGCGACAAGAACCACCAACGACAGCGGCACCACCCAATGGTCGATACCATCAAACGCCAGCCCCAGACCTTCAATCGCCGACAGTACGGAAATCGCCGGGGTGATCATGCTGTCGCCATAAAACAGCGCCGCGCCGATCAGTCCGCAAACCACCAGCAACGAGCGCAATTTCTTGCGATGCCCCGCCGCCCGCCGCGCCAGTGCGGTGAGCGCCATGATGCCGCCCTCGCCCTGGTTGTCGGCGCGCAGCACGAACATCATGTATTTGATCGACACGACCCAGATCAGCGACCAGAAGATCAACGACAGAATGCCCAGCACGCCATCGTGATTGACCGATACGCCGTAAGCGCCGGAAAACACTTCTTTGAGGGTGTACAACGGGCTCGTGCCGATGTCGCCGTAAACCACCCCGACCGCCGCGACCAGCATGCTCAGCGGCTTGGTGGCCGAACCCTCGGCGCCTGCCGCATGACTACTTGCCTGACCCATCCAACACTCCTACTTCTCAGAACCGGCTTCTTGAATGAAGCACTATGCTTTGTGGTGCAGCATGCGCTGTTTTACCTGTTGTTACAGACGTTTTGTTGACTGTAAAAAATTGGTAAAGCTCAACGGCGCGAAGCATAGCGCAGCACTCGTCGTATTTCCCTGCATAAAGCTGGTCAAGTGCGTTGCCCGCCGCTAGAATTGCGCACTTTTTGATCAGAGGCGCGCCCTAAGCGCCCGTCCGTCGGCTTTCGCACCAAGAAAGCGATGTCACAAAATACCGAGGTTAGACATGTCCACCACTCCTGCGCCGGCCAATCCAAAGGTTGGCTTTGTATCTCTGGGTTGCCCGAAAGCACTGGTCGACTCCGAGCGCATCCTGACCCAGCTGCGCATGGAAGGTTATGACGTGGTGTCCACCTATCAGGACGCCGACGTTGTAGTCGTCAACACCTGCGGTTTCATCGATTCGGCCAAGGCTGAGTCGCTGGAAGTGATCGGCGAAGCGATCAAGGAAAACGGCAAGGTGATCGTCACCGGTTGCATGGGCGTGGAAGAAGGCAACATCCGCAACGTGCACCCGAGCGTGCTGGCCGTAACCGGTCCGCAGCAGTACGAGCAAGTGGTCAACGCCGTGCACGAAGTCGTGCCGCCGCGTCAGGATCACAACCCGCTGATCGACCTGGTACCGCCGCAAGGCATCAAGCTGACCCCGCGCCACTACGCGTACCTGAAGATTTCCGAAGGCTGCAACCACAGCTGCTCGTTCTGCATCATCCCGTCGATGCGCGGCAAACTGGTCAGCCGTCCGGTTGGTGATGTGTTGGACGAAGCTCAGCGTCTGGTCAAATCCGGCGTTAAAGAGTTGCTGGTCATTTCGCAAGACACCAGCGCCTACGGCGTTGACGTGAAATACCGCACTGGTTTCTGGAACGGCGCGCCGGTGAAAACCCGCATGACCGAACTCTGCGAAGCGCTGAGCACCCTCGGCGTCTGGGTCCGTCTGCACTACGTTTACCCGTACCCGCACGTTGACGAGCTGATCCCGCTGATGGCCGCCGGCAAGATCCTGCCGTACCTGGACATCCCGTTCCAGCACGCCAGCCCGAAAGTGTTGAAGTCGATGAAACGCCCGGCGTTTGAAGACAAGACCCTGGCGCGTATCAAGAACTGGCGCGAAATCTGCCCGGATCTGATCATCCGCTCGACCTTCATCGTCGGCTTCCCGGGCGAAACCGAAGAAGACTTCCAGTACTTGCTGAACTGGCTGACCGAAGCGCAACTCGACCGCGTCGGCTGCTTCCAATACTCGCCGGTGGATGGCGCTCCGGCGAATGATCTGGATCTGGAGATCGTACCGGACGACGTCAAGCAGGACCGTTGGGATCGCTTCATGGCGCACCAGCAGGCGATCAGCTCGGCGCGACTGCAAATGCGCATCGGCCGTGAAATCGAAGTGCTGGTGGACGAAGTCGACGAGCAAGGCGCGGTTGGCCGCTGCTTCTTCGATGCCCCGGAAATCGATGGCAACGTGTTTATTGATAACGGCAGCAATCTGAAGCCGGGTGACAAGGTCTGGTGCAAGGTTACTGACGCTGACGAGTATGACCTGTGGGCTGAGCAGATCTGATCTGAAGATCAAAAGCCCCTCACCCTAGCCCTCTCCCAGAGGGAGAGGGGACTGATCTATGCGTTCTTGCGTGCTGCACCGACCTGAACGTTCGAGTCGGGCTCAGGTTTTGAACAGCATGAAGATCAGCTCCCTTCCCCCTCGCCCTCTCCCGGAGGGCGCGGGGACTGATCTATGTGTTCTTGCGTGCTGCACCGACCTGAACGTTCGAGTCGAACTCAGGTTTTGAACAGCATGAAGATCAGCTCCCTGCCCCCTCGCCCCCTTTGGGGGAGAGGGTTGGGGTGAGGGGGAGAGATCTTGCTGGCGACAGAAATAGCCAGCCAGACACCGCAACAAATACAGAAAGCCCCGCTCTTTTTACAAGATGCGGGGCTTTTTTACGGCTATCGTTTAGCGGGGGATGGACTCCCTTGAAACGGACAAGAGGCAGACAGGCATGCGTCACCATTCGGTCATCCATACGCCGAAACTCAGCGATTATCAGGAACTGACCCGGGTCTGGGAGGCCTCGGTCCGCGCCACCCATGATTTTCTGCCGGACAGTTATATCGAGCTGCTGCGCAATCTGGTGCTGACCCGCTATCTCGATGCGGTAATGCTGGTCTGCACCAAGGACGCCGACCAGCGCATCACCGGATTTGCCGGGGTTGCGGCGGGCAAGATCGAGATGCTGTTCATCGATCCCAATCATCGCGGTCAGGGCTTGGGCAAGAAACTGCTCAACTATGCCATGCAGCATCTGAATGCCGATGAGCTGGACGTCAACGAGCAGAACCCGCAGGCGCTGGGGTTCTACTTCAAGCAGGGTTTCGAGGTGATCGGCCGCTCGGAAGTCGATGGCATGGGCCAGCCGTATCCGTTGCTGCACATGCGCCTGCGACAAAATCAGCAGCGCTCAGGCAACGGCTGACACACCATGGAACTCCTGTGGGAGCGAGCTTGCTCGCGAATGCGGTGTATCAGTCACTGCACATATAGACTGGCAGGACGCCTTCGCGAGCAAGCTCGCTCCAACATTGAATTCAGCGCCTTTAAATGGAACCGGGCTTAACCGGCGCCACACAGGTACAATGCCCACCCCTTTTTTGTTACGGCCCTGTCATGACTGACCCGATTCGCCTCTCCAAACGCCTCATCGAACTGGTCGGTTGCTCCCGCCGGGAGGCCGAGCTGTTCATCGAGGGCGGCTGGGTCACCGTGGACGGCGAAGTGATTGACGAGCCGCAATTCAAGGTTGGCGACCAGAAGGTCGAACTCGACAAGGATGCCAAGGCCACCGCACCGGAGCCGGTGACCATCCTGCTCAACGCACCCGCCGGCATGGATGTCGAGACTGCCATGCAGTCGCTGAGCGCCGAAACCCTCAGCGAAGAGCACCGCTACAGCAAGCGCCCTCTGCGCGGGCACTTCCTGCGCCTGACCGCCAGCTCTGACCTGCAGCCCAAGGCCAGCGGCCTGCTGGTGTTCACTCAGGACTGGAAGATCCTGCGCAAGCTCACCGCCGACGCCGCGAAGATCGAGCAGGAATACGTGGTCGAGGTCGAAGGTGACATGGTCGCCCACGGCCTCAACCGCTTGCAGCACGGCCTGACGCACAAGGGCAAGGAGCTGCCGCCGGTCAAGGCTAGCTGGCAGAACGAAAACCGTCTGCGCTTCGCCATGAAAAACCCGCAGCCCGGCATCATCGCCCAGTTCTGCGAAGCGGTCGGCCTGAAGGTCATCGGCATCCGCCGCATCCGCATCGGCGGCGTCTCGATCGGCAAAGTCCCGGTCGGCCAATGGCGCTACCTGTCCGGCAAAGAGAAGTTCTAAGACTTCCACTGCCGCCACACATTCCGGCAGCGCGCCTGCGTGCTGCCCACAACGCTTATCAGGATTACTCACATGATTCATAACGACGTATTGCGCAGCGTGCGCTACATGCTCGACATCAGCGACAAGAAGGTTGTCGAGATCATCAAACTCGGCGGCATGGACGTAGCGCTCGCCGATGTAGTGACCTGGCTCGACAAGAAAGAAGAAGACGAAGAAGGTTTCGTGCGCTGCCCGGACGAAGTCATCGCGCATTTCCTCGACGGTCTGGTGATCTTCAAGCGTGGCAAGGACGAAAGCCGTCCGCCGCAGCCGATCGAAGTGCCGGTGACCAACAACATCATCCTGAAAAAACTGCGCGTGGCCTTCGAATTGAAAGAAGACGACATGCACGCGATCCTCAAGGCCGCCGAGTTCCCGGTGTCCAAGCCTGAGCTGAGCGCGCTGTTCCGCAAGGTCGGCCACACCAACTACCGCCCGTGTGGCGACCAGTTGCTGCGCAACTTCCTCAAGGGTCTGACCCTGCGCGTTCGCCCAGCCTGATCCTCTCTGCGGTGGTGATCGATGGTCGCCACCGCAACGCATGACCGTTCATTCCCTCCGAAAATAGTGGCTCCGCTTTTCGCGGCTGACGACTAGGGTGTATTGATCCCTAATCCTCAGGACTCGCCATGCACCCGTATTTCTCCCTGCAAGGCCGCACCGCTCTGGTGACCGGCGGCACCCGTGGTATCGGCAAAATGATCGCCAAAGCCTTTGTAGAGGCCGGCGCGCGCGTTTACGTCTGCTCGCGCGACGCCGAAGCCTGCCATCAAACCGCTGAAGAGCTCAGCGCCTTGGGCAAGTGCCACGGCGTGGCGGCGAATCTGGCGACGGAAGAAGGCGTGCAGGAACTGGCCGCGCGCTTGGGTCAGCAGATCACGCATTTGGATATTCTGGTGAACAACGCCGGCACCACTTGGGGCGCGCCGCTGGAGAGCTACCCGGTCAAGGGCTGGGAAAAGGTCATGCAGCTCAACGTAACGTCGGTGTTCACCTGCATCCAGCAGTTTCTGCCGTTGTTGCGCAAGGCTGGCTCGGCAGCGAATCCGGCGCGGATTATCAACATTGGTTCGGTGGCGGGGATTTCTTCGTTTGGCGAGCAGGCGTATGCCTATGGGCCAAGCAAGGCGGCCCTGCATCAGTTGTCGCGGATTCTCGCGCGGGAGCTGGTGAGCCAGCACATCAATGTCAACGTGATCGCACCGGGGCGGTTTCCGAGCAAGATGACTCAGCATATTGGCAGCGATCAGCAGGCGTTGGCTGAGGACACGGCGCTGATTCCGATGAAGCGTTGGGGGCGTGAGGAAGAGATGGCGGCGTTGGCGATCAGTCTGGCGAGTACAGCTGGGGCTTATATGACCGGGAATATTATTCCTCTTGATGGCGGGTTTAGCCTCTGAGATTGGCGGTGCCGCCTTCGCGAGCAGGCTCGCTCCCACATTGGATCTATGGCGTGCAAAAGATCCCTGTGGGAGCGAGCTTGCTCGCGAATAGGCCAGCCCTGCCACCACCAGACTTGAGGTTGGACGGGTTATCATGCCCACCCTGCCCCCGCTTCGAATGCAAACCATGACTTACAGCGTCTCCCCCATCGGCTTCGTGCGCTCCTGTTTCAAGGAGAAATTCGCTATCCCCCGCCAACCGCAACTGGCCCCGGCCGCCCGTGGTGTGCTGGAACTGGTGGCGCCGTTCGATCAGGGTGACGCCGTGCAGGGTCTGGAGCAGGTCAGTCATGTGTGGCTGCTGTTCCTGTTTCATCAAGCGCTGGAAGATAAACCGCGACTGAAAGTCCGTCCGCCGCGCCTGGGCGGCAACAAGTCCATGGGCGTGTTCGCCACCCGCGCCACACACCGACCGAACGGCATCGGCCAGTCGGTGGTGAAACTGGACAAAGTCGAAGCCAATCGCCTGTTCATCTCCGGGATCGACTTGCTCGACGGCACACCGGTTCTCGACATTAAACCCTACGTGCCTTATGCGGACATCATTCCCGAGGCCTCCAACAGTATCGCCAGCGCCGCACCGCAGTTGATTGACGTGCAGTGGACGGACTCAGCACTGAAACAAGCGCACACACACGCTCAGCGCCTCGACGAGCCGTTGGTTGAGCTGATTGAACAGTGCCTGGCTCAGGATCCGCGTCCGGCGTATCAAACCCCGGTGCCTGAGCGCGAATACGGCGCGCAGTTCTGGGATCTGGATGTGCGCTGGCATTACCCGACTCCGGAGCAGATCCGCGTGCTCGAAGTCATTCCCGCCACAGCCTGAGACCTCGGTCAATGTAGGAGCTGCCGAAGGCTGCGATCTTTTGATCTTACAGCAAGATCAAAAGATCGCAGCCTTCGGCAGCTCCTACATGGATTGTGGCAGGCATGAAGGAAATGTTTCGGGCATAAAAAAGCCCCCATTGCCAATTCAGGCAATGGGGGCTTTTTCAGTGGAGCTTACTTCTCGACGAACGCACGCTCGATCAGGTAATCACCCGGCTCGCGCATCCGCGCCGAGATCTTCAGGCCGAAGCTGTCGAGCACTTCGCTGGTCTCGTCGAGCATGCTCGGGCTGCCGCAGATCATCGCGCGGTCGTCCTGCGGGTTGATCGGCGGCAGGCCGATGTCGCTGAACAGCTTGCCGCTGCGCATCAGGTCGGTCAGGCGGCCCTGATTCTCGAAAGGCTCGCGGGTCACGGTCGGGTAGTAGATCAGCTTGTCACGCAGCGCTTCGCCGAAGAACTCGTTCTGCGGCAGGTGCTCGGTGATGAATTCGCGGTAGGCGACTTCGTTGACGTAACGCACACCGTGAACCAGGATCACTTTTTCAAAGCGCTCGTAGGTTTCCGGGTCCTGGATCACGCTCATGAACGGCGCCAGGCCAGTGCCGGTGCTCAGCAGGTACAAGTGCTTGCCCGGGTTCAGGTCGTCGAGCACCAGGGTGCCGGTAGGCTTCTTCGAGATGATGATCTCGTCGCCTTCCTTCAAGTGCTGCAGCTGCGAAGTCAGCGGGCCGTCCTGCACCTTGATGCTGAAGAATTCCAGATGCTCTTCCCAGTTCGGGCTGGCGATCGAGTAAGCGCGCATAAGCGGGCGGCCGTTGGGCTGTTGCAGGCCGATCATCACGAACTGACCGTTCTCGAAGCGCAGGCCCGGATCGCGGGTGCACTTGAAGCTGAACAGAGTGTCGTTCCAGTGATGAACACTGAGGACACGCTCGTGGTTCATGTTGCTCATGTACGTTTGACTCCTGGAGATTGGGTCTGCGCTGGCTTTTAAAGGCGACGGTGCGCAATTGCATCGCATTCTAATAGCGACGACAATATCTGTTAACTGGATTATTAAGATAAGGGTTATCGGTTATATCGATATGCGATTTACTCTCCGTCAACTGCAAGTCTTCGTCGCCGTCGCCCAGCAGGAAAGCGTATCCCGTGCTGCGGGTCTGCTCAACCTCTCGCAGTCGGCTGCCAGCACCTCGATCACCGAGCTCGAGCGCCAATCCAGCTGCCAGCTGTTCGACCGCGCCGGCAAACGCCTGAGCCTCAACGCCCTCGGCAAACAGCTGTTGCCGCAGGCGGTGGCCCTGCTCGATCAGGCCAAGGAAATCGAAGACCTGCTCAACGGCAAATCCGGTTTCGGCTCACTGTCGGTGGGCGCGACGCTGACCATCGGCAATTATCTGGCGACTCTGCTGATCGGCAGCTTCATGCAGCGCCACCCGGAAAGCCAGGTGAAGCTGCACGTGCAGAACACGGCCAATATCGTGCAACAAGTTGCCCACTACGAAATTGATCTGGGTCTGATCGAAGGCGATTGCAGCCACCCGGACATCGAAGTGCAGAGCTGGGTCGAGGATGAACTGGTGGTGTTCTGCGCGCCGCAGCATCCATTGGCCCAACGCGGCAGTGCAACCATGGAAGAGTTGACCCACGAAGCGTGGATTCTGCGTGAGCAGGGTTCCGGCACACGCCTGACCTTCGATCAGGCTATGCGCCACCATCGCAGTGCACTGAACATTCGTCTGGAGCTTGAGCACACCGAAGCGATCAAACGCGCGGTGGAGTCAGGACTGGGGATTGGCTGCATCTCGCGGCTGGCGCTGCGCGATGCGTTCCGCCGTGGCAGTCTGGTGCCGGTCGAAACGCCGGATCTGGATCTGGCGCGACAGTTCTACTTCATCTGGCACAAACAGAAGTATCAGACTTCTGCAATGCGCGAATTTCTTGACCTGTGCCGCGCTTTCACCGCCGGGGTGCAGCGCAGCGACGAGATCGTTTTGCCGACGATCGCTTAAAGCAGAATCACTGCCCACACCAGCGCGATCATGCTCAGTGCCACGAATTGCGCGGCGCTGCCCATGTCCTTGGCGTTCTTCGACAGCGGGTGCAGTTCCAGCGAGATGCGGTCGATGGCCGCTTCTACCGCCGAGTTCAGCAGCTCGACGATCAGCGCCAACAGGCACACGGCAATCAGCAAAGCCTGTTCGACACGGCTGACATTGAGAAAGAATGTCAGCGGAATCAGCACGACATTGAGCAGCACCAGCTGACGGAATGCCGCCTCACCGGTGAAGGCTGCGCGCAGACCGTCCAGCGAATAACCGGAGGCGTTGAGGATGCGTTTCAGGCCGGTCTGGCCCTTGAAAGGTGACATAAAGTAGAAACCAACCAAAAAGGAGTGGGAAAGCTAGAGCAACAAAAGTCAAAAAAGCGTGAAGACGCCAGCCATTATTGGCTCGGAATTGACTCAAGTTGTTGCAGCAGTAAAGCCGCTTGCGTGCGAGTACGCACATTCAGCTTGCGAAAGATCGCCGTGACGTGGGCTTTGATGGTCGCTTCCGACACGCTCAGCTCATAGGCAATCTGCTTGTTCAACAGGCCTTCACAGACCATGGTCAACACGCGGAACTGCTGCGGCGTCAGACTGGCGAGGCCATCGCTAGCGGCTTTGGCTTCGTCGGAAACAGCGACCGCTTCAAACGCTTGCGGCGGCCAGAAGACATCGCCATCGAGCACTTTGCGCACCGCTTCCTGAATCACGCTGAGGTCGCTGGACTTGGGAATAAAGCCACTGGCGCCGAACTCACGGGATTTGACCATCACCGAAGCTTCTTCCTGCGCCGAAACCATCACCACCGGAATCTGCGGATACTGCCCGCGTAGCATGACCAATCCGGAAAACCCGAAAGCGCCGGGCATGTTCAGGTCCAGCAGGACCAGATCCCAGTCAGCCTTTTCGGTCAGGCGGGTTTCCAGTTCGGCGATGCTCGCCACTTCCACCAGCCGCACATCCGGGCCAAGGCCCAGCGTCACCGCTTGATGCAGGGCGCTACGAAAAAGGGGGTGATCATCGGCAATCAGGATGTCGTATGTGGCCATTTTTCAAATGATCCTGTTTTTGATGGCAGACGCGGTGCATTCCGGTCAGGCCAAAGCAACTCAAGATGCCGCTTTTGAAGCGATATCCACAGGGGCACGTTCAACGCCAATCAACAGCAAACACGGCGTTTCAAACCTTGGCCGCACCCTAAACGGCGCCAAGCATGCCCAGCGAAGACGGGGTGGTCAAGCAGCACGGCCGCCGCTGTGTACAGTATGGGCCACTATTGGGCCAACTCCGGCTGCGGCTTTCGTATATAGGGCAGCAACTCGGCGTGAGCAGGGGTGGACTCATTCATGTCGACCTGCTGTTTGGCGCCGAGGTAATGCTGGCTGAACACGTCGAAATAGGCGTCCAGCGCAGAGGCGGCGTTGCTGTCTCCGGCCAGTTCCAGACACAACGCGGCGACTTCGGCAGTGCACAAGTGCTCGCTGCGGGTCGAACGGCGCAAGCGATAGCGCGAAAGTTTATCCGGCAGCAGACTGAGGATCGGCAAACGGTCGAAATACGGGCTCTTGCGGAAAATCTTCCGCGCTTCGGTCCAGGTCGCATCCAGTAAAATGAACAGCGGGCGCTTGCTACTATCGATCGCGACGGTGTTGGTCACTCGCGACGGCTCCACGTATTCACCGGGAAACACCAGATACGGCTGCCACTGGGGATCGTTGAGCAGCGCGAGCATCTGCGGATCGGGCTCGGTGCGCGACCAGATGAATGCGTGGTTATCGCGCACCACATCGGCAATCAGCCATCCCGTGTTACTCGGTTTGAACACTTCCTTGCCGGTCATGATCAGGCACACACCCGAACGGGTTTCGACGCTGGGCCGCCAGGCGCACAGGCAATGGCTGATGATCACCCGACAGTCGCGGCAACGTTCGGAGCGAAAACCACGGGCCTGAATCGGCTTGATGCCTTCATCTTCGCGCTGGTCACGCAGACGAGCGACGGCGTTTGGGGCATGGTTCATCGCGGATAACGCCGAAAAGCAGGAAAACTCGACACGAACAACACTCGGCAGGGCAATAAAGGCCGGCAGTTTACCAGAGCAACGGGCACAAGCCTGTACCCTCCCGACCGGCTCCCCTATAATTCGCCGCCACTGAACGCACAGTCACGTGGCTGGTCGAACCACCAGTCACTGAACCAGGAGAGTTTCATGCTGCGCCTTATCGTTCCCACCGCTGCCATTCTGCTGGCGTCGTCCTTCACCGCTCAGGCTGCCTCCCTGAGTGAGCAGAATCTGAACCGCGAGCTGCGCAACGTCGCCGCCCAGAGCAGCGTCGGCACGCCACGCGCCATCAGTGAAGACATTCTTGATCAGGGCTTCACCGTTGAAGGCACGCAGTTGATCAACCACCTGAGCGTGCAAAAGAGCCACGCCGACAAGATGCGCGCTGATCCTAAAGCCGTGTATTTCCAGTTGGGCGCTTCGGTGTGCAACAACCCGTCGTTTCGCAAGCTGATGGCCAAGGGTGCGATCATGCGTTACGACTTCACGGAAGTGAAAACCAACAAAGCGATCGGCTCCGCCAGCTACCAGGAATCGGATTGCCCGAAAGCCGGCCCGGCGAAGAAGAAGTAATCATCGCGAATTGGCGCGCCGCTGTTCATCCTCGGCGCGCAGTTCGGCCAGCAAGGCCTGTAAATAGTGCGAACGGCGCTCGCCGCCCGCCAACCGCCGGCAGCACTCCTCTTCGAGACTGAGATGATTGGTCTCGGCTGATGCCTTCAACATTCGATACAACTGCGTATCGATCTCCAGAATCACTCTGGCCATGTGCCTCGCCTCCTTGCCACCCGCAAATCCTTGAATCGCGTGCACCTTTACGTTTGTTGACGCAAAGCCGTCGTACGGCGCCTGTAAGTTAGTTAATCAGAGAGATTGCTGCTCGGCGCACGTTCGGACGAGCGGTGAAGGAACGCGCGGAAAATCAATAAACGGTTGCCAGCCAAAACCTTGCAGCGCAATGATCAAGTCAGCGCGATTGCGCGCAAGGGTCTAGATTCAGAGTATTCCCGATCATTTTTCAACGGCAGACAAGGAACTGCCGATCGTGTGTTTTTTGCAGCGCGGCACTGACGCCGCTCGTCAGGGCCAACCGCTCTGTGCAGAAGGAGACGTTGAATGCCTTATCAACCGAATGACCTCTTGAGTCGTCATTTTCAGGAAAGCGGCCCCGACCTCATCAGTAAGGTCGAAGAACAACTCAACCGTGTTTCCCCCAACAGCCCGAACATTCCGATCTACCGCGACATGATCCTGACCGTGCTGCGCATGGCTCAGGAAGACCACAACCGCTGGAACGCCAAGATCACCCTGCAGGCACTGCGCGAACTGGAGCAGGCGTTCCGGGTGCTGGAACAATTCAAGGGCCGACGTAAAGTCACGGTGTTCGGCTCGGCGCGCACACCGGTCGAACATCCTTTGTATGCCATGGCCCGAGAGCTCGGCGCAGCGTTGACGCGCTCGGAGATGATGGTCATCACCGGTGCCGGGGGCGGCATCATGGCCGCCGCCCATGAAGGCGCCGGCCGCGATCATAGCCTCGGGTTCAACATCACCCTGCCCTTCGAACAGCATGCCAACCCGACCGTCGACGGTACCGGCAATCTGCTGCCTTTCCACTTTTTCTTCACGCGCAAGCTGTTCTTCGTCAAAGAGGCTGACGCCCTGGTTTTATGCCCCGGCGGGTTCGGCACACTGGATGAAGCGCTGGAAGTGTTAACGCTGATCCAGACCGGTAAAAGTCCATTGGTGCCGGTGGTGTTGCTGGATGCGCCGGGCGGCACATTCTGGCAAGGCGCGATGGACTTCATCCGCCAGCAATTGGAGGCCAACCACTACATCCTGCCTACCGACATGAAACTGATGCGACTGGTTTACACCGTCGAAGAGGCGGTGGATCAGATCAACCAGTTCTACAGCAACTTCCACTCCAGCCGCTGGCTCAAGCGGCAATTCGTGATCCGCATGCATCACAAGCTCAGCGATCAAGCGCTTGAACATATGCAGGATGCCTTCGCGGATTTGTGCCTGAGCGGCCAGTTCCATCAACACGCCTACAGCGGTGAGGAGCAGGATGAAGCACAGTTCAGCCATCTGGCGCGACTGGCATTCGCCTTCAATGCGCGCACCCACGGGCGTCTGCGGGAATTGATCGACTACATCAATTTGCCGGAAAACTGGGCTGATTCAAAACCGCAAACTGCGCAACGTTCGCGCGAGCCCTCAAAGGTAATTTGAGGGCAAAAAAAACGGCCCGCTATTTTCATAGCGGGCCGTTTTTATTGAATCGTTTTAATCGTCCATGCCTCGACCGCTGAACAAGCGGTTGATCATCTCCATCGAGAAGCCCCGATACGCCAGGAACCGGCCTTGCTTGGCCCGCTCTTTCGCATCAATCGGCAAATGTCCGGAGAACTTGCGGCGCCAGGTGTCCTGCAGTTGTTCCTGCCAGCTGATACCGCTTTCGCGCAGGGCGAGTTCGATATCGGCGCGTTGCAAGCCACGCTGACTCAGTTCCTCACGAATCCGCAGAGGGCCATAGCCGGAGCGGGCGCGGTAGGAAACAAAGCTTTCAAGGTAACGGGCTTCGGAAAGCAGTCCCTCTTCCGTCAAACGGTCGAGGGCTGTTTCGATCATCTCCGCCTCGGCGCCGCGCTGACGCAGTTTGCGCGTCAGCTCGACTCGACCATGCTCGCGGCGTGCGAGCAGGTCCATGGCGGTTCGCCGCACAGCGACGAGGGTATCGAGTACGGCGGTGGTCATCGCTGCAATCAGATATCAGCGTCGGCCAGGTCGTCTTCAGTCTCTTTGACTGCAGAAGCCTTGGAGTCGATCACCGCAGGAGTCAGCAGCTTGTCACGCAGTTGCTTCTCGAGCTTCGCGGCGACTTCCGGGTTGTCTGCCAGGAACTTGGCCGAGTTGGCCTTGCCCTGACCGATCTTGGTGCCTTCGTAAGCGTACCAGGCGCCAGACTTCTCGACGAAACCGTGCAGCACGCCCAGGTCGATCATCTCGCCGTTGAGGTAGATGCCTTTGCCGTAAAGAATCTGGAACTCGGCCTGACGGAACGGGGAAGCGACCTTGTTCTTCACAACCTTGACGCGGGTTTCGCTACCGACCACTTCGTCGCCTTCCTTCACCGCGCCGGTACGGCGGATGTCGAGACGAACCGAGGCGTAGAACTTCAGCGCGTTACCACCAGTGGTGGTTTCCGGGCTGCCGAACATCACGCCGATCTTCATGCGGATCTGGTTGATGAAGATTACCAGGCAGTTGGCGTTCTTGATGTTACCGGTGATTTTACGCAGCGCCTGGGACATCAGACGGGCTTGCAGGCCCACGTGCATGTCACCCATTTCGCCTTCGATTTCAGCCTTCGGTACCAGTGCCGCCACGGAGTCGACGATGATCACGTCAACGGCGTTGGAGCGCACCAGCATGTCGGTGATTTCCAGAGCCTGTTCGCCGGTGTCCGGCTGGGACACCAGCAGGTCGTCGACGTTGACGCCCAGCTTGCCGGCGTACTCAGGGTCGAGGGCGTGTTCGGCGTCGACGAATGCGCAGGTCGCGCCGGCTTTTTGCGCCTGGGCGATCACGGACAAGGTCAGTGTGGTTTTACCGGAAGATTCAGGACCGTAGATTTCAACGATACGGCCTTTTGGCAGACCGCCAATGCCGAGCGCGATGTCCAGACCCAGAGAGCCGGTGGAGATAGCCGGGATCGCCTGACGGTCCTGATCGCCCATACGCATTACGGCACCCTTGCCGAATTGACGTTCGATCTGACCCAGGGCCGCAGCCAAGGCTTTCTTCTTGTTGTCGTCCATTAAAGTCCTCACGTAATCAATAAGGCCTGACGGCCAACACCTGTATAAGTAGCCAGTATTATTCCACAGCGTTCGCGGATCGCCTACCCCTGATTTTCGATTTCTCGTGCCGCTAGTCGCAGGAGCCCCTCTAGCGCGGCCTTCACCGTTTGTCGGCGGACGTCATCGCGGTTGCCGGGGAAGTGCTGCACCTCACTGGTCACGGTCTCGCCAACACCCCAGGCCAGCCACACAGTGCCGACCGGTTTGTTTGGCGAGCCGCCGTCCGGACCGGCCACACCGCTGACCGCCACGGCAAATCGCGCCAGGCTTTTCTCCTGGGCACCACGCACCATCGCCTCGACCACCTCGCGACTGACCGCGCCCACCGTTGCGAACAACTCGGCCGGCACATTCAGTTGCTGGGTTTTCTGCCGGTTGGAATACGTCACATAGCCCGCCTCGAACCACGCCGAACTGCCGGGAATCCGTGTAATGGCTTCGGCAATCCCGCCACCGGTACACGACTCAGCCGTGGTGACGTGGGCATTGAGCAGTTGCAGACGTCGGCCAAGGTCGGCGGCCAGTTGAGTGATCTCTTTCACGGCGTGCTCCGGATCGTGTGGAATGCCTCCACCGTACACGAGCCGGTTGCGCTTTCAATACACAGACTCATTCAAAATGTTCGGGCGCCAGCGCTCTGACATACGCCTGACACGCCTGCAAGGCGATCAGTCCACGGTCGCCGGTATCGGTGATGGCGATAATTCGTTGAGCATGCGCCGGGTCAAGTCGGGCGCGTACGGTTGCATGATCCACGCCGCTGGCGCCGGTGGCGGCTGGCATGTTGCAGCCTGCGGCAGTGTCGCTGGCGTCGAGAAGGACTGACAGGCGCACATCAGCAGTGGCAAGACGATCGCGCAGGCGATCCTGATCACGTTGGGCATCGCTCAGCGCTCGATAATGGGTTTGTTCACTGGTCGCGAGCCGTTGCTCCAGCGCCAGGCGTTTATCCTGCTCAGCCTGTTGCGCTGAAGCAGCAGCAACATTCTGTTGATTGAAGAATTCGGCGTTTAACCTTGCCTGCTCCGCCAATTGCCGCCCGTAGCGCCAGTCCTGAAACTGCCACGCCGTAGCAAAAGCACCAGCGGCCAGCAACAGGATGCCGATCATTCGCCAGGGGATTGGCATAACACCGCCCTCGCCCGCGCCCAGATTTCCAGGCGATCCTGCAAACCATTCAACCCGCCGTTGATGCGCCGCGTGATGGTGTTGAACTGGTCGCGATCGGCCAGTTCGTTCAAGCCGTTTTGTTCCCAGAACCATGCCGCGGACTCGGCGGCCCATTGCGGTTGTTCGAGCAGTTCGGGCAGGGACAGCAGACGCTCATCGCCGAACAGACCGAGGCTGCACTGGCGATAATTCGAACGGCCGGTAATCTGGATCAACCCGCGACCTCGGTATTTTTGCCCGTCGCCATCGGCCTCCGGTGTATTGCCCAAACGCAAGGCCAACGTACCCGTGTCGTATTTGCTCAGGTATTGGTTGTTGCCCAGTTCGCGCACATAGCGCAACTGCCCCGACTCATGGCCAACTTGCGCAAGGAACGCAGCAATACGTTTGGGCGAGTCGATATGGCGGCGAGCCATGGCACTGTTGAGCGCAGAAACAAAAACGCCCGCTTGGGAGCGGGCGTTGGGCATGATGTCGATAAGGTTGTCTTCAGTTATTTGCATAATGCTTGATCCTCCCTGGATATTGCCCCCGATTGAATCACGATTGACGACCAACACCTGTGAACCATTTTCTTGCCAGAGTTTTCAGTGAGTTGTCCGGCGCAAGTTCTTCGGGGGATGTGAACATCCAACCGAGGGTTCCGAAATTGGCAGTCCAGTCGATTTGCGGTGTCGGAGTGATTTCTGTGATGTCGACCCAGAGCAGATCCGGATGAAACATTTCGGCCATGTTTCCGTTGGTCGAGAACAGTTCGACCACGGTGTTGTGGGTGATGCGTGCGTAGGTTTTCATCAGGCGTACTCGTAGATGATCACGGCGCCTGAAGCACCTGTGCCACCTGGTCTGCCAGGTTGATTGGGGGCGTTAGCGATTCCTCCCGCACCGGAACCGAAACCGGAACCTGGTGCGGCCAGAGAGCCTGCTGCGCTGTTGCCAAAACCGCCTCCGCCCAACGGCGAGCTGCCACCGTGCCCAGCAAGGGTCGAGCCGTTGACAGATATCCCGGGGGCGCCTGCATTTCCCGCGCTATTGACGATGTTGCCTCCACTGGCCGTCTGACCGGGATAGCCTCCGGTATAAAGCCCCATGCCCTGATTCGCGACAAATCCAATCCACGGCGACCCTCCACCACCGGCAGCAGAAACCAGCGAACCGAAAGAACTGGTACCACCACCTCCGGCATTCGCCGCTGCCAGTCCCGCGCCTCCGCCAGCCCCCACCGTGACGACCTGACGAGAACCAATCGCGTCGGAAGACAGCCATGCTTCAGCATAACTTCCGGATGCGCCGCCACCCACGGTTGCATACTGGGAGGTTGTGGTCGCACCGACTCCCGCACTTCCGCCACCGCCGGCCACCACCTTGACCAGAACATGCTTCATCCCGGTTGTCGGCTCATAGGTGCCGGATGCGGTAAACGTCTTCACTCCCAACAACCGGCCGCTTACAGCATTACCGCCGCTGGCATACACCAGCACCCAACTATCCAGTGCTGCGCTGTACACCACCGAACACACACTACCGCCGACAATCTCGGCAGGCCGCAATGCACTCGCTGCAAGACTGACCAGCGGCTTGGGCATCAAGCCGTTCGGTGCAAACGTACTCGCCCCGCTATTGGCATTACCGGCAGTAAAGCGCAGCGCCAAGCCGTCCTTCAATACAGTGACGGCAGGCAAATAATTGGCCATATAGAGATTGGCCGCGCCGATGTCAGTGGCATGTTTGTCTTCACCTGCCTGACTGAGTTTTTTCACCGCTTGCAACAATTGGGTTGCATCGTCTTCGCTCGGTTCAACGCCGGCGGCTTTGACGACGTTCAACAACTCATCGGTGACGCTGTTGCCCCAGGTTGCCGGGATCAACGATCCGGGCAATCCCGCGACGACGTCTTCATTGACAAATTTGCCATTCACCAGCCCGACACTGGGAACGCTTTTTGGATAGTCCATTTCAACTTCCCTGATGACTTACAGCGCAGCAGCCAACCACCTCGGGGCTACCGGCCGATGCTCGCTGAACGGAAAAAAAGAACCCTGCGGCCAATCCCGCAGTTCACGACGATAGGTTTGCAATTCGGCGTATTGCTCGGTGGTCAGGGTCGTGCCACCACCGTCCTCCAGTTCATCCCGATCGCGTGCCACCAGACCGTCAGTGGCCGCCAGCTGCGCCGTGCGCCAAGAACGCTCGGTTTGAGCGGCTTCGTCCGGCGAAGGTGGTGGTGGATCGACCAGAACCGGGTAACCGTTGTCGGCACTCACGCCAATCATTTTTGGAGTGACTGCCAATTGCTGCAGCAGCGAGATCCAGTAACCCTGAGGAATTTCGATAACGTCGTCGGGAATATCCGTCGAGTTGATACCCGGCACATAAGCACTCCGGGTGCTGGCGCTGAACAAAACATTGAAGGTGTTCATTTCAGTAACCCTTTGCAAAATAGTTCACAGACCAACCTGCGCTTACTTGGCCGACAGAATTGCGAATTTTCAGCGTGCAGCCCTGCTGGTTGTATGCGATGACCGCAACCATCGCCGCATCGCCTCCCGAATGGGTGGCTACAAGCGAGAAGAATCCCTTGGGAAACGGAATTGGAAATGTCACGTACACATTGCCCTCGGCATTGGACATTCCCGAGCCCCACTGATCGATGTTCCCGCTGGCATGTTTTTGATATCCGGGGTTACTCACCAGTCCGGAAAACAACGCGGCATATTTCAGACTGGCCGTTCCGTGAACCGTCCAGATGCCATTCTCTTTGACCACGTTGGCACTCTCGCCGCTGTTCATCACGATCGATGTGAGATAGGCACCTTGCGGGCTTATTTGCGTACCGCTCATGCACGCGACGGTAATCACGGCATTACTGCGGCAGTGAAAGCCGATCGTTGCACCGTTGGGGACCGTGGTGATGTCCGGCAGGGTTACGGTGTACGCCGAATTCCCCCCCAGACCGATCGTCCAGCCCACATCCGCTGCCGTCAGTTGTGTCGCAGCAGACACGCCACGCGCTCCGGCGTAATTACCCAGTGCGCGCTGCACAAACTCGGACGTTGCGGCCGAACGGCTGACATCGAATGGTGCTGCCGTCTGGAACAATTGGTTGCTGCGAAGAGCACCGAGCAATTGAGTATTCGACGCCTCACTCGGCGTCAGACCACCCGCCCGCACCACCCCAAGGATTTCCTGGGTAACACCGTTGCCCCAATTGGCTGGGATCAACGAACCTGGCGAGCCATTGATCGGGTCTTCGTCGACAAACTTGCCGTTCACCAGACCGGCGCTGGGAACACTATTCGGGTAATCCATTATTTCTCTCCTGTTTTGCAAGCCAGCCACGTCGGGGCCGAAGGCCGGGAAACTGGCGAAGGAAACTGACTTGAATCAGGCCAGTCGCGCAGTGCCTGGCGGTATTCCAGCAACTGCAGATACTGCGCGGCCTTGAGCGTCGTCCCGCGCCCCAGCGCCTGCTCGTCTAGATGTCGCGTCACCCACCATTCCGTGGCCGACAGGCTGGACTGACGCCAGGTACGCGCTGCTACCAAAGGCTCCTGTTCTTCAATGATGGTTTCGGCGGGAACGACCGGATTGTCGACTACCGGCAACGCCGATATCTCTTGACGCAGTTCGCCGACTGGCGCGCCAATTTCGATCTGCATGCCCTCCGGCACCAGCACCATCGTCTCCACAAAAGCGGGGGCAAACAGTTGGGAAATCGCGTAGTCTCCGGTATCGATTAGTTCAACCGCGACACCATTTTCCACTCGGGCATAACGGGTCATTATTCGTACTCCCAGATTTCACAGAAGGCGTTACCGCCGACACCGCTAAGAACAGAGGCGGACGCACTGGTCGAACAAGAACCACTGCCACCCGAGCCTCGGCTTCCTGAGGTACCGGGGCCACTGAGGCCCATCAACGGGCCGCCGCCATCAAACGGACTCGCCCCACCGCCGCCGGCCAATACGCCCCAATTGGCGTTGTACATGGCATAACCACCGCCAATTCCCCGTGCGTTAGCCAGGTTGCCACCCGTGACGGCTTGCCCTCCGGCGCCACCCTGGACGAAGCCGACAGCCGTGGCTGTCACGGGAAAGGTCAGGATTTGCCCGCCCATACCTCCCGCTGCGCTCATGTAGCTGCCAAAAGAAGCACCACCACCGGCCTGTCCCAACGCGTTACGTGAAGCGCCACCCGCGCCCAGTGAAACTGGCACGCCGGCCATCATTTCCGCGCTCACGTCATACAAACTCTCGCCATAGGCGCCACTACCACCGCCACCGCCGATGCTGTGATAACCCGCTGCCACCGGTGCACAGCCGCCTCCCGAGCCACCGGCTCCGACCAGCCGCACACGAATGCGTTTGGCTCTTGGGTTGGGCTTGTAAACCGTGATCCCGACCGTTTCGAACTGCCTGACTGCCAGCAATCGCCCCACCGCATCGGTGATGCCGTAACCGGCCAACGTGGTTGGGGTATTTTTCAGTTTGGTGAAATCAACGAGAGCGCCGATGGCGGTGGCCAGTTGATCGGTTCTGGCTTCATCCGGTGTCAATCCGGCAGCCTTGATCGCATTGAGAATTTCTTGCGTGACGCTGTTGCCCCAAGCGGCCGGAATCAACGATCCCGGCGAACCGGCGAGCGGGTTTTCATCAACGAAGCCGCCGTTGACCAGCCCGACCCCGGGAATACTTTTTGGATAATCCATTGCACTGCTCCCTGTGCTGAAATCAGTTGGCTACGGCTGTGCCGGGGGCGACCGGCCAGGTAACTTCATCGGGGAAACCGGCCTGTTTTTCGATGCGGTTAAGCTCGACGCTGTAGAGCTTCCACTCGATCAGCAGCAGTTGTTCGTCATGGCTGGCATCGCCGATGTCTTCGGCGTATTGCAGCGGCGCGATGCGCAGCACGGCATCGCGTAGCAGTGCGTCGCGCTTAGCGAGGACGATGCGTTTGCGATCCGCCAGTTGCGCGGCCTCATCGACCTGCCAGGCGTTGTCCAACCAAACGTGAAAGCCACCCGGAAAAGGCAACCGGGTGAAGCCCTCCGGCAATTCGCCAAGCGCGTTCCAGGTTTCCCGAATGCCTGTGTCAGTGCGATAGACATCGCCACGACAATCGATCTGCTGTTGCAACGAACCCTTGTTATAGGCCCAGGCAAACCCCTCAGGCGCAGGGGAGAGTTCGATACTCAGCGTCACAGCATTGCTTGGCAGTTGCAGACCGATCCCGGGCACCAGCGGAAACTCGACAGGCCCGGTCAATGCACCGCTGTCATCTATCAAATAATTGAACATGTGCACCTCAGATCAGTTTGATTCGCGCGGGATAGGCGATGTTTCGCGGTCGGGTTTCGCCAGCGAAATTGCCGATATTGCCGATGTAGGCATCATTGTCGAATGCTGGGTTGGGATAGGTCGTTGCCACCGTTGCTGAAGTCGGTAAAAAATTGACGTTGGTGGTAACGTCCCAGGCGGTATCCGGAATCGCTGGAGCAGGCTTGAATGTCGCCCCGGTTCCAGTCGGCAGATAATGGTTGTGGCTTTGCAAGGCGTGCATTTGCAGACTGCCTATTACACGTCCAGCGTCAACGCTTCTGTTCTCACTCAGCACCCGCAAAAACTCACCCCGAATTTCGGGAATTCGAAAGTTCGAAGCGCCATCGCCACTGGTCCAGCCACCTTCTCTGCCCGCTCGGGCCGCTTCGGTCGTCAGTGCCCCGGACGCCTGAGCAAAATCCCACAGCCACGGCCATTCGGCTCGCTTGAACAGATCACCGTTGGGAACCCCATAACCTCCCGGGTTAAGCGCTGTGGTGGTCTCGAAAAACGGGCGTCCCAAGGCGGTATTGTCGAAGCGTCCTATCGGCCACCAGCTCCCGGCTCCGTCACTGCGCAGATGCCACCAGTCACCTCCCCCCATCAACACCAGAAACGGATAACCGCTGGCCGACAAGTAGGTGTGAAAGCGAATCCTGTCGGTGCCGGATGCTTGAACAACGAGGCGATTGCCGCTGTTGTCGACACGACGAAGAATCACATCGCGTACACCCAGGGAAACATCCGCCGGAGGTAAAGTCAGGGTCACGGGAGCGGGGCTGCCATCGATCAAAACCAGACCGAGTTCCTGCTCAGCCAGTGACTTGGAAGCTGTAAGCCGGGTAATCACCGAACGCATCGGACTAGCGCTGCTAACAATCGATTGAATCGCCTTGAACAACTGCCCGGTATCCGCCTCGGAAGCCACCAGCCCCCCACCAGTAATCACACTCAGAATTTCCTGAGTCACACTGTTGCCCCACACCGCTGGGATCAACGACCCCGGCGTTCCCGCCACCGGGTTTTCATCGACGAAGCGGCCATCGACCAGGCCGACGCTGGGGACGCTTTTTGGATAATCCATAGGTTGTTCGTTCCTTTGAAATGACAAATGACCGGCGTCGACACAGCGTCTTCTGCGTGCCTGTCCACGGTCTGTTTTCTGAAAATAAAAAGCCCACAACGAAGTGGGCTCGGGTGACGCTGAACGAAGGCTTTCGGCTTAGTTGGAAAGACCGCTGGCCAATTCGCGAATGGCGACCAAAGCTTCGTCACCAGCGCTGCGCGCCAGATCCATTTTGCCCTTGGCAGCCTGCGCGCGAATTTGCGCTTTGGCCTTCAAGCGCAACGTACGCAGCGCCAGCAGATGGTCGGTCAGTTGATCGGCCTTGCTCAGAATTTGCTCGGCGGCCTGTTTGGCGCTGCGCCCTTTGGCAACCCACGCAGCGACCGACAGTGGCACTTCCTTCTTTGGGTAACCGGCGTCCTGATAGGCCTGTGCGTCGGCGGCGGCCTGGGCGTATTCCATGGCTTTGAGCGGGTCGCCGGCCAATGCGATGCGAGTGCTGTCGGCAGCGGCGTCAACTTTGACGCAAATCTGTTCAACTTCCTGCGCATTCAGTTCAGTCTGTTTGTCAGCGTTCAGAACCCATGCCTCACCGTCCCAGTCATGTGCGGCAGAAGGTTGAGGAAGGCGCATTTCGCCGTCTAACTGATGAAGCTCCTGAATTACGATCATCGAATAAGCTCCCAGGAAAACTGGACGTTGACGGCATCGGAAAAATTGACCGCGATTCCGACACTGTAATCAGTGACCGGATGGCTCTTGATGCCCATGCTCAGCAACAACTCATCACTGTCGGCATTCGACTGTCCCAGGTTGTGCTCTGCCTGATAGCACTGCCACAGCGAGCGCAAATTGGCGTGATCGAAGCTGGCGACCAGCGTTGAAACCGTCACGTCGTTGACGATGTTGTTAGTGAACAACACACAAGGAGTAACCGTTGCGGGGTTCCAGCCACCTGCATTATTGGAGCTGCCAGCGATAATGGGCGACAGGAAGCAATAGTTGCCCCCCGCCCAACCAGTTGATGGAAAACCAACAGCCGTCACTGCAGTTGACGACGGTGTCGGGTTGCCGGCAACCAATCGTGCAGAACGAGCATGGGGATCCAGTGGCAGGAAAATTGCGCCCGTTCCGTTGACGGTCTGGGTCCAGGTCAAACGGGCACGGTTGTAGATCGTTCGCACCGTCGGCACCGAACCCGGCGCACCGGTCACGACCCAGGCCAGGCACATGTCCAGTGCCGTTGACTGGAAGCCGCCACCGGCGGCACCGTTTACCGTTCCTTTCAACGAATCGGGCGTCACGTCATGGATGTTGCCACGCTGCACGTAGAACGTCAGCGCACCGCCAGAGACCTGAGCGCGCAAAAAGTAATGGCTGCTGGGCAACAGATCCGCACTGCTCCAGGCAGACGTCACAAACGTGCGCGAACGACCCAACTGACCATTCACGACTTCCTGACCGAGGCTGATATAAGTGCCCGCCGCTATCGAAACCCTGCCACCACTGGTGGATGCCGCAGCCGGGCTGACCGTCAACCGACCATCGGCGGTGGCCACCGTCGGCAGCGGCAATGCCACCAGCGGCAACGCCAGATCCTGATTCCAGCCTTTGGCCGTCACCGATTGAATCGCCTGCAACAGCTGATCGTATTTCTTCTCGTCCGGCGTCAACCCGGCCGCATTGATCACGTTGAGAATCTCCAACGTGACACCGTTGCCCCAATCCGCAGGAATCAGCGATCCCGGGGTTCCGGTCATCGGGTTCTCATCGACAAACTTCCCATTCACCAAGCCGGCGCTGGGCACACTGTTCGGATAATCCATGGCTCATTCCTCCCTAGTCATAATTGATGTGCACCTTGGTGTGCGCCGGGGCACTGCGATGAATCAGGCATTCCAGCGCCGAACCCGGGTTGACACCGAAACGCTCCCCCCAATAGCTCGCGCCGAAACGCCGACCCAGCAACAAGCGCCCGCCGGTATTGAGCGTCCACATGAACTGCGCTTCCCACGTACCCCAATGCGCTGAGCCGAAACGCGAGCGGCCCATGCGTGGTGCTTCGAGTTCGGTGATGGTCGCGTTGGGGTAACCCTGGCTTTTGGCGATGTCGATGTAGTAACCGACAGCCTGGCTGCCGACCGCGAGCAAGCGTCGGCGTACGGCGAGGCGGCGGTCGTCGAACAGCGGTGTGGCGCCGAGGCACGGGTCGGGCAGGTTCATCACCCGCTCCCAATCCGGCACCAGTTCGCTGACGCCGGCCGGGTCCATTTCGTTGAGCAGGTCGGCAGCACGCGCATCGAGGCGTGCCAGTTCAACGGCGACGCCTTGCAGTACTTCCTCCAGCTCCGGCACGCGCTCCGGATCCCACGCCGGGCCACTGGGCAGCAAGGCGCGCAGTTGCGCCTGATATTGCGCGGCGGTTCTTATGCCCCCCATACGCAACCTCCGAAGGTGAGCAGTTCGCTGTCGTTGGCCGACACGTTGGCGACGGGGGCCGTCAGCACGTGGTCGGTTTCACCCGCTGCGCTGCTGATGGCTTCGCGAATATGGCTGATCAGCAGATCCTCGCCGAGGTCAGCCTCACGGTTGTGCAGGTCGCGCAATTGGGTTTCGACCGCCGCGCGTACGGCGCTGGTGTCTGGGGTCAACTTCAGGCGATAGGTCACGGGCACCTGAATCGGCGGACGCACATGCACTTCAGCCGTCACCGGGCGCAACGGTTCGATATAGGCCTGCACCTCGGCCAGTTGCTCGTCGTTAGGTACCGGTTGCGGATCGTCGTCACGCATGATGTACACGCCCACGGTGCCTGGGCCGAGAAAGCCACCACGGCACCAGGCGCGCGTCACGCCGGGCACTTCCAGCGCCCAGGTTTCGTAGTCACTGGCCGAGCCGCCATGGGGAATCACGCGGTAGGAACGGATCACCCGCGAACGCAGTGACTCCAGACTTTCCCGCGCCACACCGCCGCTGAGTCCCGGCGCCAGCACCACAAAACTGTTGCCGACGACACCGGCAATCGGCTGCACCGGGGTCAGCGCCAGCCCGGCGTCAGCATTGCCCAGACTGCCGGCATCCAGCGCGGCAATCGTGGTGGTGTTGCTGCCATTGGTCGTGGTGCGCGCGGCGGTGACTTTGTAGGTGCGACCGTCGTTCGATTGCAGCAGGGTGTCGACGTCGAGCACAGCGCCAGCGGTCGCGGTAAAGCTGACGCTGCCGGTGGCGACTTGCGCGGGTTTGCGCGGTTGGTTCAAGCGCAGCGCGGCGATACGTTCCAGGGTCGACTCATCGGCCTTGTCGGGCAGAATCTGCTCGGCAATCCAGTCGAGATAACCGTACAGACCATAAGCCGCACCACCGAGGGTACGGGCCAGCACTTGCGCATCGGACTGGCGCAGCGAATCGCCGGCCAGGTCGCTTTGGGTGCGCTTGATCAGCACCGGCAGCGAAGGGGTTTCAAACGGCATAGATCACCTGCCAACTGTTATCGGGGTTGATGTCCAGACGTTCGCCGTCAGCCAGAGTGAGGACCGTGCGCAGGTTCAGGCGCTGGGCGTCGAGGCGTTCGCTGATGATGTCGATGGCGCTGCAGTGGCCGTCGTCGATCAGCCACTGCAAGGCTTCACGGGCGTAGAACTCGGCGTCCATCTGCGTTTGTCGGGTCAGTTTCACCCGGCGCAGCAGCCACAGCCGCGAGCCGATGCGGTCGTCGGCAACGGTGGGAAAGGTGTCGCCCCACCAGCCGAAACGCTCGTCGTCATCGAGGGCGTCGTCATCGGCGGCGCGGCGCCAGGTGAACAGGCTGATCAATACAGAGCGGGTCAGTGCAGCGTGGAGGTTCGGGCTGATCAGCATCACTTGCCTCCTGCCGGCGCGCCGGTCTGGCCGCTGCCGGCCTGCACGCCGACGTGCAC
>NZ_CABVHJ010000011.1 GCF_902497745.1 Pseudomonas fluorescens | reverse complement strand
TACTTCAACTGCCAAAGCCCACCTCGACCTGTCGCCACCTGCGCGCAAGGTCCGCGTACGCAATCCCGGCTGGTTTCTGGTCAGCCCTTCGGTTGCCCTGTTGCTGCTGTGGATGATCGTGCCGCTGGGCATGACCATCTACTTCTCGATGATCCGCTACAACCTGCTCTACCCCGGTGAAAACGAATTCGTCGGGCTGGAGAACTTCACCTATTTCCTGACCGACTCGGGCTTTATGCCGGGCGCCACCAACACGCTGTTGCTGGTCGGTAGCGTGTTGCTGATCAGTGTGGTGTTGGGCGTGTTGATCAGCGCATTGCTGGAGGCCAGTGAATTCCTTGGTCGCGGCATTGTGCGAGTCATGCTGATTTCGCCGTTCTTCATCATGCCCACGGTCGGTGCGTTGATCTGGAAGAACCTGATTTTCCATCCGGTTTCGGGGATCCTCGCCTACATCTGGAAGCTGTTCGGCGCGCAACCGGTGGACTGGCTTGCCCACTACCCGTTGCTGTCGATCATCATCATTGTTTCGTGGCAGTGGCTGCCCTTCGCGATCCTGATTCTGATGACCGCGATGCAGTCCCTCGACCAGGAACAGAAAGAAGCCGCGCGCCTCGACGGTGCCGGGCCGATCGCGATTTTCTGGCACCTGACCCTGCCGCATCTGGCCCGGCCGATTGCCGTGGTGGTGATGATTGAAACGATCTTCCTGCTGTCGGTGTTCGCCGAGATCTTCACCACCACCAACGGCGGCCCCGGCTACGCCTCGACCAACCTCGCCTACCTGATCTACAACCAGGCGTTGGTGCAGTTCGACGTCGGCATGGCCTCGGCGGGCGGCTTGATTGCCGTGGTCATCGCCAACATCGCCGCGATCATTCTGGTGCGGATGATCGGCAAAAACCTGACTGACAAAGCCTGAGGCCTGCCATGACTCTCCAACAATCCCGCCGGCTGCAAAGCCTGCTGCTCGGCACCCTGGCCTGGGCCATCGCGATCGTGATTTTCTTCCCGATCTTGTGGATGGTGATGACCAGTTTCAAAACCGAAATCGATGCGTTCGCCACGCCGCCGCAGTTCATCTTCACGCCGACACTGGAGAACTACCTGCACATCAATGAGCGCAGCGATTACTTCAGTTTCGCCTGGAACTCGGTGGTGATTTCCTTCAGTGCCACGGCCCTGTGCCTGTTGATCGCGGTACCGGCGGCGTACTCGATGGCGTTCTACGAAACCCAGCGCACCAAAGGCACGCTGCTGTGGATGCTCTCGACGAAGATGCTGCCGCCAGTGGGCGTGCTGATGCCGATCTATCTGCTGGCGAAGAGTTTCGGCCTGCTCGATACGCGCATCGCACTGATCGTGATCTACACGCTGATCAACCTGCCGATCGTGGTCTGGATGGTTTACACCTACTTCAAGGACATCCCCAAAGACATCCTCGAAGCCGCCCGCCTCGACGGCGCCACGCTGTGGCAGGAAATGGTTCGCGTGCTGCTGCCGATCGCCAAGGGTGGCCTCGCTTCGACCGTGCTGCTGTCGCTGATCCTGTGCTGGAACGAGGCGTTCTGGTCGCTGAACCTGACCTCGTCGAAAGCCGCGCCACTGACGGCGTTGATCGCCTCGTATTCGAGTCCGGAAGGCTTGTTCTGGGCCAAGTTGTCGGCGGTCTCGACCCTGGCGTGTGCGCCGATTCTGATCTTCGGCTGGATCAGCCAGAAACAACTGGTACGCGGCCTCTCGTTTGGCGCCGTGAAATGAACATCCCGAATCCAACCCTATTCCCTGTGGGAGCGAGCCTGCTCGCGAAAGCGGAGTGTCATTCAACCCTGATGTCGACTGACACGGCCCCTTCGCGAGCAGGCTCGCTCCCACAGAAAAGCCGATCTGGTTTAACCCAATAATAAATTGCGGAGGCCCATCCTCATGGCCAACCTGAAAATCAAGAATCTGCAAAAAGGCTTCGAAGGTTTCTCCATCATCAAAGGCATCGATCTAGAAGTGAACGACAAGGAATTCGTGGTCTTCGTCGGCCCGTCGGGCTGCGGCAAATCCACCCTGTTGCGCCTGATCGCGGGCCTGGAAGAGGTCAGCGACGGCACCATCGAACTCGATGGCCGCGACATCACCGAAGTCAGCCCGGCCAAGCGCGATCTGGCGATGGTGTTCCAGACCTATGCGCTGTACCCACACATGACCGTGAAGAAAAACATGTCGTTTGCCCTCGATCTGGCCGGCGTACCGAAAGCCGAAGTCGAGAAGAAGGTCGGCGAAGCGGCGCGCATTCTCGAACTCGGGCCGATGCTTGAGCGCAAGCCGAAACAACTCTCCGGTGGCCAGCGCCAGCGGGTGGCGATCGGTCGCGCCATCGTGCGCAATCCGAAAATCTTCCTCTTCGACGAACCTCTCTCCAACCTCGACGCCGCGCTGCGCGTGCAGATGCGTCTGGAGCTGCTGCGCCTGCACAAAGACCTGCAAGCGACGATGATCTACGTGACCCACGATCAGGTCGAAGCGATGACCATGGCCGACAAAGTCGTGGTGCTCAATGGCGGCAAGATCGAACAGGTCGGTTCGCCACTGGACCTGTATCACAACCCCGCCAACCTCTTCGTCGCCGGGTTCCTCGGCACGCCGAAAATGGGCTTCCTCAAAGGCAAGATTGCCCGCGTCGACGGCCAGAGCTGTGAAGTCTCGCTGGACGCCGGCACACGCATCACCCTGCCCTTCAATGCTGCCAACCTCAGTGTCGGCAGCGCCGTAACCCTGGGGATTCGCCCGGAGCATCTGGAACTGGCGCAACCTGGTGATTGCAGCCTGCAAGTCACCGCCGACGTCAGCGAACGTCTGGGTAGCGACACTTTCTGCCACGTCACCACCAATGCCGGCGAAGCCCTGACCATGCGCGTTCGCGGTGATCTGGCCAGCCGTTACGGCGAGCAACTGAGCCTGCACCTCGATGCTGCTCACTGCCATTTATTCGATGCCGAAGGTATCGCGCTGACCCGTCCGCTGCGCGCTGCGGCCTGATTTCGAGAACTCCCGATGAAACTCAATCAACAAAATCTCAATCGTCTGGCCGCCGAAGTGCAACTACCGGCGTACAGCCTCAGCGACACGCGCCAAGGCATCGCCCACATCGGCGTCGGCGGCTTTCATCGCGCGCATCAGGCGTATTACACCGACGCCTTGATGAGCACCGGCGAAGCCCTTGACTGGGCGATTTGCGGGGTTGGCCTGCGCGCCGAAGACCGCCGTGCCCGCGACGATCTCAAGGAACAGGACTACCTGTTCACCCTGTTCGAACTGGGTGACAGCGACGACACCGAAGTGCGCGTGATCGGCGCGATTCGCGACATGCTGCTGGCCGAGGACGGCGCTCAGGCGTTGATCGATAAACTCGCCGATCCTCAGATCCGCATCGTCTCGCTGACCATCACCGAGGGCGGTTACTGCATCGACGACAGCAACGGCGAGTTCATGGCGCACCTGCCGCAGATTCAGCATGATCTGGCCCACCCAGATGCGCCGAAAACCGTGTTCGGTTTCTTGTGTGCGGCCCTGGAAAAACGTCGGGCGGCGGGCATTCCGGCGTTTACCGTGATGTCCTGCGATAACCTGCCGCATAACGGCGCCGTGACGCGCAAGGCGCTGCTGGCGTTTGCCACGCTGCGTAACAGCAATCTGTGCAGCTGGATCGACGCCAACGTCAGTTTCCCCAACGCCATGGTCGATCGCATCACGCCCATGACCAGCACCGCGCACCGTTTGCAACTGGCCGACAAACACGGCGTCGACGATGCCTGGCCGGTGGTCTGCGAACCGTTTGTGCAATGGGTGCTGGAGGACAAATTCGTCAACGGTCGCCCGGCTTGGGAGAAGGTCGGCGTGCAGTTCACCGACGATGTTTCGCCCTATGAAGAAATGAAGATCAAACTGCTCAACGGCAGCCATCTGGCGCTGACGTATCTGGGCTTTTTGAAGGGCTATCGCTTTGTGCACGAGACCATGAACGACCCGCTGTTCGTGCGTTACATGCGCGCCTACATGGATCTGGACGTGACCCCGCAACTGGCGCCGGTGCCGGGGATTGATCTGCGGGATTACAAGGACACGCTGGTTGCGCGCTTCTCCAATCAGGCAATTGCCGATCAGCTGGAGCGGGTGTGCTCGGACGGCTCGTCGAAGTTTCCCAAGTTCACCATCCCGACGATCAACCGGTTGATTGCCGATGGACAGGAGACCAAGCGTGCGGCGTTGGTGGTGGCGGCGTGGGCGTTGTATTTGAAGGGGGTGGATGAGAATGGTGATACCTATTCGATCCCGGATCCACGGGCGACGTTTTGTCAGGCGTTGGTGGCGGACGATGCTTTAATTACCCAGCGGTTGTTGGCGGTTGAGGAGATTTTTGGCACGGCGATACCGCGTTCGGCGGAGTTTGTGGCGGCGTTTGAGTGGTGCTGCAACAACTTGCGTGAAGAGGGTGTGACGCGGACTTTGCAGCGGATTCTGGATTGAAAAGCCCCTCACCCTAGCCCTCTCCCCGAGGGAGAGGGGACTGACCGAGTGGTTCTTTCGGAATACATCGACCTGACAGTCCGGAGTCGAACTCAGGATTTGAACAACCTCTGATTTAGAGAACCGGAGTCGAACTCAGGTTTTGAACAGCCCCCGATCGGCTCCCTTCCCCCTCGCCCCCTTGGGGGAGAGGGCTGGGGTGAGGGGGTAGCTCTTGATCTTCACCGCAACCCAACGGGTTCACACATGACAACACAACAACTGTTCCTCGGCATCGACTGCGGCACCCAAGGCACCAAAGCCATCATCCTCGACGCCATCAGCGGTCAAGTCCTCGGCCAAGGCGCCGCCGCCCACACGATGATCAGCGGCGCCAACGGCCGCCGCGAACAAGACACCCAACAATGGCTGGAAGCCTTCACCCTAGCCACCCGCCAGGCGTTGCTGGCGGCGAATGTCGATGGCCAGTCGATCCTCGGCATCGGCGTCTCCGGCCAGCAACACGGTCTGGTCCTGCTCGATGACCAGGGCGAAGTCCTGCGCCCGGCCAAGCTCTGGTGCGACACCGAAACCAGCGCCGAGAACGACCGTCTGCTGACTCATCTGGGCGGCGAAAAAGGCTCGCTGGAACGCTTGGGCGTGGTCATCGCGCCGGGCTACACGGTGTCGAAACTGCTCTGGACCAAAGAACAACACCCCGTGGTGTTCTCACGCATCGCGCGCATTCTGCTGCCCCACGACTATCTGAACTTCTGGCTCACCGGCCGCGCCTGCAGCGAATACGGCGACGCCTCCGGCACCGGGTATTTCAACGTGCGCACCCGCCAATGGGACTTGCAATTGCTGCGCGACATCGACGCCAGCGGACGCCTGCAAGCGGCACTGCCTGAGTTGATCGATGCGCATCAATCTGTCGGCACCCTCCTCCCGGCGATTGCCGAACACCTCGGCATCAATCCCAACGCGCTGGTCTCCAGCGGCGGCGGCGACAACATGATGGGCGCCATCGGCACCGGCAATATTCAACCCGGCGCGATCACCATGAGCCTCGGCTCCTCCGGCACGGTGTACGCCTATTCCGAGGTGCCGAAAGTCAGCCCGGACGCCTCGGTCGCGACGTTCTGCTCATCTAGCGGTGGATGGTTGCCGCTGATCTGCACCATGAACCTGACCAACGCCACCGGTGCGATTCGCGAGCTGTTCGACCTCGATCTGCAGCAGTTCAACGACCTCGTCGCCCAGGCTCCCATCGGCGCCGACGGCGTGAGCATGCTGCCATTCCTCAACGGTGAACGGGTGCCCGCCCTGCCCCATGCCACCGGCAGCCTGCACGGTTTGACGCTGGATAACCTGACCCAGGCCAACCTGTGCCGCGCTGCCGTCGAAGGCACCACATTCGGTTTGCGTTACGGGCTGGATTTGCTCCGCCACAATGGTTTACAAAGCCGCAGCATTTGCCTGATCGGCGGCGGTTCGAAAAGCGCGGTGTGGCGGCAGATCGTCGCCGACATCATGAACACCCCGGTGATCTGCACCGAACAAAGCGAAGCCGCCGCCCTCGGCGCAGCGATTCAAGCGGCGTGGTGCAAATCCTGGTCGAACGGCCACGAAGACAGCCTCGCCGACCTGTGCCAGCGCTGCGTGAAACTCGATTCCAGCAGTGAAACCCTGCCGATTGCCGCCAACGTCGCGGCGTTTCAGCAGGCCTATGAACGCTATCAACAGCATGTCGCAACCCTATAAAGAGCAAACAATTATGTATTTGGTGTGTGGCGAAGCCCTGTTTGATTTCTTCAGCGAAGACGACGCCAGCGGACTGGCCTCGAAAGTGAATTTCAAGGCGATTGCCGGCGGCTCGCCGTTCAACGTCGCCGTCGGTTTGCGCCGTTTGGGTGTGGACTCGGCCCTGTTTGGCGGACTGTCCACCGACTACCTTGGCCGCCGCTTGCAGCAAGTGCTGCAGGATGAAGGGGTGCGCCCGGACTATCTGGTGGACTTCGCCGCGCCGACCACGCTGGCCATGGTTGCCGTTGGTGCCAATGGCTCGCCGCATTACAGCTTTCGCGGTGAAGGCTGCGCGGACCGGCAGTTGAGTCTGGCGCATCTGCCGGCGCTGGGGCCGGATGTTCGCGGCTTGCATATCGGCTCGTTCTCGCTGGTGGTGCAGCCGATTGGCGATACCTTGCTGACGCTGGTGCAGCGCGAGAGCGGCAAGCGCCTGATCACCCTCGACCCGAACGTACGCCTCAATCCCGAGCCGAACATCGATCTGTGGCGCGAACGCATCGCGACGCTGGTGCCACTGGCCGATCTGATCAAGGTCAGTGACGAAGACTTGAGCCTGCTCTACCCCGAACAGGACCCGCAATGGGTGATCGAAGGCTGGCTCGAACATCGCTGCCAGGTCGTCTTCCTCACCCGAGGCGGCGATGGCGCTACAGTGTTCAGCCGCCAACACGGCACATGGTCAGTGCCGGCAGCTTCGGTGAAAATCGCCGACACCGTTGGCGCCGGTGACACCTTCCAGGCCGCACTGATCACCTGGTTGACCGAACAGGGTCTGGATTCGGTCGAAGGCGTGCAGCAACTCGCGCGCGAGCAGATCGACGCCATGCTCAGGTTCGCCGTGCAAGCCGCCGCGCTGACCTGCAGCAAGACCGGCCCGGATCTGCCCTATCGTCATCAATTGAGCTGAGCGTAGACTGTCGGCCTTTTTGCGCACGACGGGATAACGGCTTTTGAATTACAGGCAGACGCTTGGACTACTGACACTGGCAACGCTACTGAGCGGGTGCGGCACCTCGCCGCCCCGTTCGCCGGAAGACATCTGCGAAATCTTCCGCGAGAAAAGCGACTGGTACGACGCTGCGCAAGTCACGCAAAAACGCTGGGGCGTGCCGATTCAGGTGCCCTTCGCGATCATGTATCAGGAATCCGGCTACCGCTACGACGCCAAGACCCCGCGCAAATACCTGCTGTGGGTGATCCCGTGGGGCCGCGTATCAACCGCCTCGGGTTACGCGCAAGCCAAGGATGAAGTCTGGGCCGACTACCAGAAAAGCACCGGCCGCAGCGGAGCCGACCGCGAAGACTTCGACGACGCCATCGACTTTGTCGGCTGGTACATGGACAAGACCTATTCGATCAACGGCGTGTACAAGTACGACGCCTATAACCAGTACCTCAACTACCACGAAGGCTGGGGCGGCTTCCGCAACAAGACCTACGCGAGCAAAGCCTGGCTGATGCCGACGGCGCGCAAAGTGCAGAACCGCTCGGACGTGTATGCGCGGCAATATGCCGGGTGCAAGGAGGATTTGAATCGGGGGTTCTGGAGCCGGTTCTGGCATTGGTTGTAACAGTTTCGGGATCCCGTGTAGGAGCTGCCGAAGGCTGCGATCTTTTGATCTTGTTTTTAACAATCAACGTCAAAAGATCGCAGCCTGCGGCAGCTCCTACAATGGAGGTCTTTACAGGACGGAGAAGCTATAACTCACAATCAACCGTGTCTCATCCACATCCCGCGCAAACTTCTCGTAGTTGGTGCGATACGTAGCATTCCTCAAACGCAGACTCACATCCTTGAACGTGCCCGTCTGAATCACATACTTCAACTCGCTGTCACGTTCCCACTCCTTGCCTTCCTGATCACTGCCCAACACCTTGATGTGATCACCGTTCACATAACGAGTCAGGAAGCTCAAGCCATTAATGCCAATCGCCTTGAAGTCATAGTCATAACGCAACTGCCACGAGCGCTCCTGCGCAGCGGCGAAGTCATTGACCTGCACATAGTTGACCAGATACGGATTGCTGCCATCGAGGTACGGCATCGAGTTGTCGCCGTTCATGCGCTGCCAACCGGCACTGAACGTGTGGCCGCTGTGCGCATAGGACAACATACCGCTCAACGCCCGGTTATCAATGGAACCGGCCTTGGCATCACCGCTGTCGGCACTTTTCAGCACGCGCAGATCCGCTTTAAGTACACCCCCAGCTAACGGCTGATTTCCCAACAGCCCGACGAAGTGCTGACGATAGATGTCTTCCAGTTCGGCGTAGTGATACTGCGCGGTCAGGCGATCGTTGATCTTGTAGTCGAAGCCGTACATGTCGAAATGGTCGGCGGTGGTGTTGCACGCGTAGCGCTTGTTCTTGCAGTGCACGCGGATGTCTTGCGAATCGGTGGAATCGCGCGCGGTGTACTTGTCCAGGCGCGCGACCATGAAGGTCAGGTCTTTCACCTCTTTAGAGGTGAGCATGGCGCCATTGAACATGGTCGGCAGCAAACGTCCGTCGTTGTATTTCAGCAACGGCAGATCCGGCAGCAGCGCGCCGTACTTCAGCACCGTGTCCGAGACCTTGACCTTAGCGGTCAGGCCCATTTTCGCGTACTGGCCTTTCGAGCCGCGCGGGTCGTTGCCGCTGGAGGGCAGCAAGCCGCTGTTGCTGCGGTCCGGACTGGAATCGAGTTGAAAGCCGAGCATGCCCAGCGCATCGAGACCAAACCCCACCGTGCCCTCGGTGTAGCCAGATTGCAGGTTGAGAATAAAGCCCTGTGCCGACTCTTCACGCTTGGACGCGCCCTGATCGTTCGAGGTGCTCCCATCACGGAAATCGCGGTTGAAGTACACCGTGCGCGATTCGATTTTCGCCGTGGTGTCTTCAAAGAATCCGCTGGCCTGAACCTGTGCGGTAAAACCTGCGCACAGCACAAAGGCTCCGAAGCCAAACGACTGGCGCGGGGTGATGAGGGGAAATGGGGGACGCATGAAAAACTCCAACAATGCAGCGTTTGCGCAAGTGCGCAACAAGCCAGAAAAATAGCTCCCGTCCCGGGTCAGATTGAACCAGGAGAAAGTGAACACGCAGGGGTGAGCGGCAATGATGGCAGATGGCTTTGATGGGCTACAGGCGACTTTAGTCTGAATCTGACTGAGGATTCTTCAACGCAGGGTCGTGGGAAAAGTTGCCAGCAGTGAGTGCCAATTCGCAGAAAACGCCCGGTTTCATTGGGCCAAACACCTCATCTAAGGGTTTTCCCTATACCGCAAACCTGCCAGACCTACGGCTTTTGTGCCTTGAACGAGGCCGCTGAATCCTCCATCATCCGTCACCTGCTTTTTCAACGGACGGAATTCAAGGCATGCTGGACGCCAACGCAACCCACATCACCCTCACGCTTGAAGGCGCCAACGCCGACCTGCAAGTCCTCAGCTTCACCGGTCGCGAAGCCCTCAACCAACCGTTCCGTTTCGACCTCGAACTCGTCAGCGCCCGCCCGGACCTCAAGCTCGAAGAGCTGTTGCACAAGCCCGGCGTCCTGACTTTCGGCCCAACCGGCGAAGGCAAGATCCACGGTCTGGTCTATCGCATCGAGCAAGGCGACTCCGGCAAGACCCTGACCCGTTACAGCCTCAGCCTGGTGCCACAACTGGCCTACCTGCGGCACAACCACGATCAGCAGATTTTCCAGCAACTGACCGTGCCGAAGATCATCGCCCAGGTGCTGGAGGATCGCGGCATTCTTGCCGACGCCTACAGCTTCCAGCTCAACGCTGAATACCCGGAACGCGACTACTGCGTGCAGTACGACGAATCCGACCTGCATTTCATCCAGCGCCTGTGCGAAGAAGAAGGCATTCACTTCCACTTCCAGCACAGCAGCAGCGGCCACAAACTGGTGTTCGGCGACGACCAGACCGTGTTCCGCAAGCTGAAACCGGTGAGCTACCAGCAAGACTCCGGCATGGCCGCCGACAAACCGGTGATCAAACGCTTCAACCTGCGCCTGGAAACCCGCACCACCCGCGTCAGCCGCCGCGACTACGACTTCGAAAAACCGCAGATCCTCCCCGAAGGCACGGCGAAAAGCACCTTTGCTCCGGACCTCGAAGACTACGACTACCCCGGCCGCTTCACCACCCGCGAGCGCGGCAAGTTCCTTTCCACCCGCGCCCTCGAACGCCATCGCAGCGACTACAAACTCGCCGAAGGCAAAGGTGACGAACCGACCCTCACCAGCGGCCATTTCCTCACGCTCGCTGAACACCCGCGCGCCGAGTGGAATGAACTGTGGCTGCTGCTGGAAGTTTTCCACGAAGGCAAACAACCGCAAGTCCTCGGCGAAAACGTCACCAGCGACGTCACCGACCACAAAAGCGATTTCCACCAGGGCTACCGCAACAGCTTCCTCGCCACCCCGTGGGACGCGCACTACCGCCCTGCCCTTGAACACCCGAAACCAAAAGTCCTCGGCAGCCAGACCGCCGTCGTCACCGGCCCCGCAGGCGAAGAAATCCACTGCGACCAGTACGGCCGCATCAAGGTGCAATTCCACTGGGACCGCGACGGTCAGTCCAATGACAAAACCACCTGCTGGATGCGCGTCGCCAGCGGCTGGGCCGGCGCCGCGTACGGCGGCATCGCCATCCCGCGCATCGGCATGGAAGTCCTCGTCACCTTCCTCGAAGGCGATCCCGACCAGCCGCTGGTCACCGGTTGCCTGTACCACAAGGAAAACGTCGTCCCCTACGACCTGCCGGCCAACAAGACCCGCAGCACCTTCAAGACCCTGAGTTCACCGGGCGGCAAGGGCTACAACGAATTCCGCATCGAAGACAAGAAAGGCGCCGAGCAGATCTACATCCACGCCCAGCGCGATTGGGACGAGAACATCGAGCACGACCAGAAAATCCGCGTCGGCAATGAACGGCATGACACCGTTGAAGCCAATACGCTGAGCGAGTTCAAGGTTGAAGAGCACCGGATTACGCATCTGGATCGGATTAGCGAGATGCGTGCGGATGATCACCTGACGGTGGGTGTGACGCAGCATCTGAAGGTGGGGACTGCGCAGTTCGTCGAGGCTGGGTCAGAAATCCATTACTACGCCGGCCAGAAGGTTGTGGTCGAAGGCGCAATGGAGCTCACGGCCAAGGCTGGCGGGAGTTTCGTCAAGGTCGATGCGGGTGGCGTGACCATCAGCGGTGCGGAGGTGAAGATCAATACCGGCGGCTCGCCTGGGGTTGGGACGCCTGCGGCACCATTGCTGCCGGGACCGATGAAGGTAGCGGATGCGGATAAGGCTGGTAAAGCACCACTCCCCGCCCGCCTGAATGAATCAGGCATCACACCGTTGTGCGGAAAACAGAGTAACGGCGCTTGCAGCCGTAAGGATTGCACATGCATGTAAAAGCGCTGAGCGCTCTGCTGGCAGAGCCTCGCTACAACTTCTCGGACCTGCCGACTGCGAGCGAATCGCTTTGCTTCATCATTGACCAGGGACTCCAGCCAGAAGCCTTGAGTCAACTCTACCGAGTAGGCGGACCGGTGGTTTCCCAAGGGCTGTTTTTCGGCACTGACTTCGCAGAGATTCCTGATGGCCCCCTGTGGCTAGTGGCCCCCAAGGGCAGCAAAGTGGCAAACGTAGCGGCAAAACTTTGTGAGGAACGCTTTTCGGGAATTGCGATCTCAACACCTGATCCTGAACAAGCATTGGCTCATGCGCGCTGGTTGCTCCGAGCCAATGACGGTTCCGGCGGGCAGAGCTTGTTGAGCTTTCACAAACCGAGTCTGTGGGCAGCGCTGACTTATACAGCTGGGAAAACCTTCGACCAGTTGCTGGGTTGCTGGAGCGCCGTCTACTGCCCTGCGCCGATACATTTCGGTCAGCAGCGCGGTCCATGGTTGGCCTGGAAAGCCAACGAGGAATCGACTTGGCTTGGTGACAAAGCGGCGTTCAACCTTCCCGAGGCAGCCGCGCAAGTTCAAGCGCGCCTGGGATGGGTTTATTGGATTGATGAGGAATACGCAGCGTTTGAAGAACCAGACGATGAACGCCTGAACGATATCGCTGACAACCTCGACCTGCTGCTCAAAAGCAATATTTATGATGGTGATCACCTGCTCAAGCTTGGCCACGCCGTGAACGGTCCGCTATTTGAGACACAGCCTGAGATCATGGCGATCCTGCAATCTAAGGACGAGTCGTTTATCAAAGTAGATCGGCTCCTGGAATCAGCCGCCGTCGCCCAACGTTAGGGCGACGCGACAACAGAACGGAATCACCATGGAAATCACGAATCACGCCGTTATGCCCGGCGAAACCCTGGGCCAGATCGCTTCGCGCTACAACAGCACCGTGGCGCAACTTCGCCAGCTCAATCCCTTCATCACCAATGCGGATAACGTCAAAGTCGGCTGGAATCTGAGCGTGCCAAAAAGCGCTCAAGCGACCGCCGCGCCTGCCGCTCAATCGCCCGCAGCGCCTCAAGCGCCTGCGCAGGCAACCACGGAAGCGCCCACTCAGTGTTCCGCTGAGGATCTGGTTGAACTGGATCCGGTCAAGGACGCTCCTGATCAGAGTTCAAAGACCTTCAAACCCCACGCACCTCCGTGTTCTAAAAAGTTTGCCAGCGCGATTTATGCCACTGAGGAGCAAGAGTTCTGGCTGCTCCCTGAGCGGGCAAAGTCTGCCATCAAAGAATCGATGTTCGCGCTGGATAAAATGATTGCCCCCAGCAAACCACGTGATGCACGCCTGAACGGGCTGCAGGAATCAGGTTTGCTGGAATACTTCCTTGAGCCCAAGTTGAGCAACTTCCTCACGGGCGAGAAGCGTACGCGAATGGAAGAGTTTGAAGCGATGGGGGATGAGATCGAAATCGATCCCGCCACCGCCAAAAAGAGGCAAAACGAAGCTAACGGAAACAAACCGGCAGCGGCTCCTGCACAGTCTCCTCAAGAGGACACCGCGCAATCGCGCATTGACCGTCTAACGGCAGACCTGGCTACTGACCAGGACGTCCACCAAGCCTATGCCGATTTTTACAAGCGGAGGGCTGAGTGGCATGCGCTGAAAAAAGAAGCGGTAGCGGCTGCGAAGCTGGAAGGCTACACCTACGAAAGCGGCTCGCTCTACTCCAAAGAGGCGATTGAAGCGCGCGCACGTGTGCAGGCTTATCTGGAGGCTCGTAAAAAACTCCTCGGCAACAAAGACTTCAAGCAGGTCCCGCTGGAAGACGTTGCGAAAGCCCTGGCGGAAAAGAAAAAAAGCTACGAAAACATCTGCAGCGGCATGAATGACTGCACCGCCGATCTGGTCGGGTATGTCTTGACGCTCTACAAAAACGCCGATGCGCTTGATTATCATGCTTACACTGAATCCATTATCAAAGCGTCTGAGTACGGCATCGCACTTCCAGAATTCGCTTTGATCAGTGACGGCCTTCCTTCCGGCATCGAGCAGTTCAAACTGTATCTGGATACCGAGAAAGAGCAGGCGGAAGTTACAGCGCAGCTTCAAGAGAAATACAAACGCTGGATCGAGGCAACAGGCCAGAATGCGCAAGCACCAGCGGGCCTGGTTGATGTGGAACGGACCAAATGGGATAGCCTGCAAAAGACCAAAGACGACCTTCAAGCAAAAGCCCAAAGCAATGTCAGCAACAGCAAGCCTGCGCGTTATCTGATTTGGGACCCGGAAGAGTTCCAGCCAAAACCGGTCGACCGCATGGTGAAACCGGGCTTTCCGCTGCGTGAAGTCAGTCTTTCGGATGCCAAAGGCACGCCTTTGGGCTGGTTCAGCATGGCGAACCTGAAAGACGCAAAAAAGATCATGAAAGAGGATTTCGAAAAAGCAGCCGGCGCGATAAAAAAGGTAGGTAAAAGTTTGCCTGCGGACGCTACCGAAGGCTCCGATAAAAACAGTGAAATCAACTCGTTCCGCCAATGGCTTCTAGATCAGGGCGCCATCAAGTTCAGCGATCAGGTCGGCGACTGTTTCGATGAAAAAGGCTGGTTCAAAGCCAAAGACTTTTATGCTTACTTGAAAAAGCAAGGCTATGAGGTCACTGAACTGGAAGACGACGCGACCCTGACCAACTGGGGCGAACACCTTCAGCAACTGGTGTTCAAGAAAAGTGTGCGCGGCAAAGTAAGACTTTTTGATGCCAGCCCTCAGGCGCAATTGGTCCGTTGCCTGACACCTCCACAGCCAAACATTCACGGTGAAGTAAAGCTCGAAGGCCCGAAAATGTCCGCCGCCGAGGGTTTCCAGATATCTGGCGAGATGGGCTTAAGCCTGGACCTGGCCCGTGGCGAAGTTCAGTTGATGAAAGTCGACATGCCTGCCAAAGCCAGCGCTCAAGAAATCACGCTTGATTACTTCCTGGACGGCAGCCCGCAAAAAATGAATTTCGGCCGCTTCTCCTTCCACTTTGGTGTGAAGGCATGGGGTTACGCCGGCGCATCGTTGCTGTTAGCCGGCAGCGTCGAGCTGAGCCCGATCTTCGGCAACGTCAAGTACGGAGCGTCACTGAGCCCGGTAAAACGCGCACAGCGTGAAGATGCTTCGGCAAAAGAAGAACGCTCCGATCACGCCGCCGCCAAGCAAGCCAAGGCCGACAGCGGTGACGACAGCCCTACTCCCGATCTTGAACACAAATCGAAATCCGGCACCTACGCCGATTCCAAGAGCACAGACCAACTGCGAGGCGGCCGCTTCGCCAAAGTGCAAGTCGAAAACGGCGCAAAAGCCAGCTTCAATGTGTTTGGAGGCTTGCAAGCCGCCATCGAACTCACCGGAGCGCTGAACTGGGCACCGCCAAAGGAACTCGTCGCCCTGCGCACCGCGCCAACGATGGGCGTTGGCAGCGCTAAAGACGCGAAAAGCGCAAATCCATGGCTGACGTTGGCCAAGCTAAGCGGCTCCGTTGGCGTGGCCTTAGGTGCGGGCTTTCAGGGAACAGCGCAGGTGTCTCTGGATAAGGGGCGGTTTATTCTGAACCTGAAGGCTGCGGTAGTGCTGGGTCCGGGTGCTAACGGTAGCTTTAAATTCGAAGTTGGCTATGAGGCAGTCGTTGACCTCATCAACCTGTATCGCAAAGAGTTGCATAAGGCGCAAGGCAGAAAAATCGAATGGATGGAGCAGGACGCAAGTGAGTATGCCGCGGCGCTCAATACACTTGGCGCTGCTGGTCTGAACGTGTCCATGGCATACATGATGCGTTTAGACGTAGTAATGAGTTTGTATGAAGCATTAACTAGTGGGGGCAAGGGAGGTCCGATTGCGGATGCGATTATCGAATACGCAGATCAGAGAGAGTTAGAAGAGTGGTGCGTAAATGCTATTCCAGAGGCACTTGGCCCCTTACTACTGACCCTTACAAGCTCGCCACAATCATTTACAGTCGCTCTAAACAACGGCGATAACGAAACACTAAAAAGCAAAAAACGCGAATACAATGACTCGGAGTCACATCTGATACAACAGCGAGCAATAGAGCGATTACTTAACTGGATTACAAAAAATGCTCAGCAGCAAAACACCGTTAGTCAAGCGCAAAAGCAGTTTGAACGAGCCTGCATCCGCATGAACGGTTTCGGAGTAGAAATTAAAGACTCCAATCAAAATTACTGCAGTAATCGATTAATTTTAGATAGATTCATGAGCACCCCCGTACTTAGCTTAATGAGCCCAGCAAACGACAGGATGCGTGAAAATTACAAAAAACACGTGAAGCTACTTGGTGCAAATCTAGATGGAACTTGCCAGCGTAGTAATTTTCAAGGCAGAACCTATACCTCTTCGCCCCGAGCCACATACGTCGAGCCGTCTCGCTAATACAGGCTAATAACAAATGAGCTTATTGAGAAGTTTTTTCTTTACATTTATCGCTTTAGTGCCAGCAATTGCAATAGCGAGCGACAATCAAGTGCAACCTTCTCCAGCAGAAAAGGGAGTGGTTCTTTACAACCAACTTAAAATTTCATCAGCGATTCCTTATCTAAAATCCGCATCTGAAGCCGGAAATGATGAAGCACAATACTATTTAGCAGAAGCTTTACGAAAGAGAAATCGCTACATGACCTCTGAAGCGCAAAAATGGTATGAAGCTGCTGCAAAGCAAGGGAACTACTACGCAATGATTCAGTTAGGGCGTAGTGGTGATGATCTATGTAAAAGTATGAACAATTGCCCAAACTCTATTAAAGCTCCAGTCGATTGGCTTCGTAATGCACGTGATCTAGCGCAGCCTAGGGCTGAACACGGTGACGCTGAGGCGATGTATGTTATGTATGAAATAACGTTAGATCGTAGCTGGTTGGAAAAATCAGCGCTTGCTGGAAATGCAACAGCGCAATATTGGATGGCTATTGGCGATAGACAAGGCGAAGGTTTCTTCCTTCCGGGCAGGCGCAACGCATCCGTAGGTAATTGGTTGAAAGCATCGGCCGAAGGTGGAAATCCCCGCGCGATGATGGAGTATGCGGCTTATCTACATGAAAATAGTGGTGATCTTGAAACCGCTCGCCATTGGATTAGAACCGCCGCCGAACGCGGATATGAGAGCGGCGTCACCAGTTACGGCGCGTACTTAGCACATGCTCCTGAAAGGTTCGGATTCGAATTTGATGTGGTAAAAGGATATGCGATAACCTCACTTCTGAAGGAACTAGATGAAGGTGGAGGGATGCAATCTTATGTAGATGAAGTACTTCCAGAGATTGCAGAGAAAATGACTCCAGCACAACTTGTGAGCGCCGAGAAATTCGCTTCAGAATGGAAAGCGGCACATCCTCCACTCTCCTTTTTCCCGGAAAAACTAGGCAGGCAATAGTAGTGTCTAAATTTTCTATGCGGCCTTTATTAATTGTTATATTTTTTTGGGTAGATCTAAGCCTAGCGACAGACAGCGAACCCGAAAAAATTTCAGGGCTGGTCTTATACAATCAACTTAGAATAAACGCAGCGACTCAACAACTGCAAATTGAAAGCAACGATGGGAATTCCGATTCTCAATATTACTTAGCAGAAATCATTCGAAAAAAAAGTCGCTACATGGCACCCGAAGCGCAACATTGGTATGAAAAGGCAGCAGAAAAAGACAATATATACGCAATGATTCAACTGGGCCGACACAAAAATGACTTTTGTCAGAAGATTGGCAACTGCCCTCCATTCAAGAAAACCCAAGCAGAATGGTTTGCACAAGCTAAAGGATTAGCGCTACCAAAGGCGCAGGAAGGCGATCCCGAATCCTTGTATCTAATGTATGAAATCACTCTGAATCGTGATTGGTTAGAGAAATCCGCAACCGCAGGATACCCGCTTGCGCAGTACTGGATGGCGATCAGCGAACGACAGGGCGAAGGCTTCTTCTTGATTCCAGGAAAACGCGATGCGTCTGTAAAAAAATGGCTTTTGCTTTCGTCGGAAGGCGGATATCCAAAAGCCATGATGGATTACCTGGAAATTTTACATAGAGAAGGCGACACCGAGAATATTCACCATTGGCTTGAATTAGCCGTTGACACCGGTTACCAAGCAGCAGTAAGCAGTTATGGCGCTTATATTTCGCATACACCAGATAAGCTGGGTTATCCCCTGGATCTAGTTAAAGGTTATGCGCTTTTCTCGCTGCTGAAAGATCTTGATGGAGGCGGAGGAATAAAAAGATTCGTCGAAAAAAAATCAGACAGCATTGCTGAAAAAATGACAACGGAACAAATTGAACAATCAAAAGTTGTCGCGCAGGAGTGGCAAGCCACTCACCCGCCGCTTTCGTTCTTCCCCGACAAACTGAGTAACTGATTCGATTTTCTCGTATTTTCAGGGTGGCGCACTCCGGATTTCATGGTGGTGGGCTACCACCCTTTAACATCCCGGACGAAGCAACCAGCTTCCATAGACTCGGCAGAAACACCAATGAAACTGATGGCCACTGCGATCATGTTGTTAGCCCTAGCGTCAACTCAGTCATTCGCGCTTACGCATGAACAATCTCAGGCAAAAATAAAGGGCATCGAGCTATACAATCAATACAAAGCCATTTCTGCGATTGAGTTTTTGAAGATCGCTGCTGATGGTGGCGATGATGAGGCACTCTATTACCTAGGTGAATCAATAAGAAAAAACAACAGATACTTGACTCAGGAAGCACAAAAAGCTTACGAGGAGTCAGCAAAAAAAGGCAATATTTATTCTATGATCCGGCTCGGAGGAGCGGAACAAGACTTGTGCGTAACCATGAAGAATTGTTCCCCCTCTGAGCAATCGCCTGAAGGCTGGATGAATGAAGCTAAGAAGCTTGCAACTGATCAGGCATCTCATGGAAATGCTGAGTCTATGTACTTGTTATGGGAAATAACAGGGAACGATGAATGGTTAGAAAAATCTGCAGAAAAAGGTTTCGCATTGGCGCAATTTCGTTTAGCGACTAAATATCAAGAAGGTGGCGGAGTATTCCTACTGCCCTCCAGAAGATCAGATGAAATCGAAAAGTGGATGAAAGCGTCTGCAGAGAATGGCTATCCTCCAGCTATGATGGGATTTGCCGCTGCCAGGCTCGAAAAAGCCGACTTTTCATCGTTTAGAACTTGGAATGAAAAAGCTGCAGATTCAGGCTACGTATCAGCGGTTTTTGGTTATGCTTCTTATATAGGCGAAGTTGAACCAAAATACGGATTCACCTCAGACCCAGTGACGTCATATGCGCTACTATCAAATTTACTAGAGCTTGATGGTGGTGGAAACGTAATAAACAATGTTAACGATGTTTTGCCAGAAGTGGAAAAAAACCTGTCAAAAGAGCAGATAGGGAAAGCAAAAGATCTCGCAAAAACGTGGAAGGCCAACCATCCGCCTCTCTCGTTCTTCCCTGACAAGCTAGGATATTAACGCCAGTGAGGCTATTCAGGTATTTCTTTGTCGCAACATTTTTAATCAGTACCACGCCTGCTTTTGCGTCAAAATCAGCGAGCGAAGTTTCTGCAGGCATTGCGTTATATAATCAGTTAAAATTTGACGCAGCCTTTCCCTCATTAGAAAAAGAAGCGCAATCTGGAAATGTGGAGTCGCAATACTACTTAGGCGAAGCGCTAAGAAAGCGCAACCGATATATGACGCCAGAAGCACAGCACTGGTATGAAACGGCGGCGTTGAATGGCTCCATATACGCTATGATTCAGTTGGGCAGAGCAAAAAACGATCTTTTCGCAATAATGGAAAACTGCCCACCGTCTAAAAAAACTCAAGCCGAGTGGTTCGTGGAAGCCAAGAAAATCACTTTACCGAAGGCAAATGATGGCGATCCAGAATCTCTGTATTTAATGTATGAAATCACCTTGGATCATAAATGGTTAGAGAAATCTGCAAACGCAGGATATCCACTCGCGCAATATTGGATGGCTGTAAGTGAAAGACCAGGTGAAGGTTACTTCTTCATTCCTGGAGGACGTGATGCGTCAGTAAGAAGATGGCTACTACTCTCTTCCGAGGGTGGCAACCCAAAAGCAATGATGGAATATCTAGAAACACTGTATGTAAAAGGAGAAATGGAGAGCACTCGGCACTGGCTTGAAGTGGCCGCAGCAACCGGCGAGCAAGCAGCTCTTAGCAAATATGGAGCGTACATTTCACATACTCCCGACAAAGTTGGCTACCCACTCGACCTAGTTAAAGGCCACGCTATTTTTTCTTTGTTAAAGGAACTCGGCGACAGCGGTGGAGTGCAAGATTATGTTGACCGTAAAATTGAAAAGATTGCTGAAAAAATGACACCAGAACAAATTGAACAGTCAAAAATCGTTGCGCAAGAGTGGAAAGCCACCCATCCACCGATTTCTTTTTTCCCCGAAAAACTTAGCGACTGACTCCGATTTTTTGGTATTTCTTTAGGGAGGCGCGGACCGCCGAATTTTAATCGAAGACTAACCGCCCCCCTTACTTCCGCAGAGAAGAAACAACCACCCATGAGTTCAGCAAAGATACCAATAAAACTAATGACTGCGGCGTTAACGTTGTTAACTATAATAGCAACCGAATCATCTGCTCTTACGCACGAGCAGTTTCAGGCAAAAATCCAGGGCATTGAACTCTTCAATCAATACAAAACCATGTCTGCGATCGATTTTTTGAAAACCGCCGCTGACGGCGGAGATGATGAGGCGCTCTACTATCTGGGCGAAGCGTTAAGAAAAAATAACCGCTTCATGACTCCGGAAGCTAAAAAAGCATACGAAAGCTCCGCAAAAAAGGGGAACATCTACTCTATGATTCGCCTTGGGAGAATTGAAGACGACTTGTGTTCAACCATGAAAAACTGTCCACCAGGTGAAGACTCTCCTAGCAGCTGGGTAATTAAAGCTAAAAGCCTTGCAATTCAACGCGCAACGCAGGGAGATAGCGAATCAATGTACCTGTTATATGAAATGACAGGCAACGATGACTGGTTAGAGAAATCAGCAGAGAACGGATTCGCATTAGCGCAGTTCCGTCTGGCGACGAAGTACCAAGAAGGGAGTGGTTCATTTTTACTACCCTCGAGACGCAACCAAGCTATCGAACGATGGATGAAGGCGTCCGCTGAAAATGGTTATCCACTTGCAATGATGGGGTTAGCCGCAATCATGATCGAAAAAAATGATTTAGCCTCGTTCAGAAGCTGGAACGAAAAAGCAGCTGACTCGAGCTACGTAGAAGGTGTATTTGGATATGCATCCTACATAGGCGAAGAAAACTCAAAATACGGTTTCGCATTCGACCCAATAAAATCATATGCTTTACTTTCAAACCTGCTGGAACTTAATGGTGGAGGCAATGTAGTACGAGACGTCAATGACACACTACCCAGCATAGAAAAAAACATGTCAAAAGAGCAGATAGGGAAAGCAAAAGAACTCGCAAAAACGTGGAAGGCCAACCACCCGCCTCTCTCGTTTTTCCCTGACAAGTTAGGATATTAACGCCAGTGAGGCTATTTAGATACTTTATTATCGCGACACTATTAACAAGTGCCACACCTACTTTTGCGTCGCAGCCAGCGCACAAAGTATCTGCAGGCATTACTTTATATAATCAGCTAAAGCTTGATGCAGCCTTTCCTGTATTAGAAAAAGAAGCGCAAGCTGGAAACGTGGAATCGCAATACTACCTAGGCGAAGCGCTAAGAAAGCGAAACCGATACATGACGCCCGAAGCACAGCACTGGTATGAAACGGCTGCGATGAATGGTTCCATATACGCGATGATTCAGCTAGGCCGTAAAAATTCGGATTTGTGCAAGATAATGGATAACTGCCCTGCCAGTTCCAAAAGTCCTGCTCAGTGGTTTGCGTATGCTAAAGAACTAGCGTTGGCAAAAGCGAACAGCGGTGACGCTGAGTCTCTATTCTTGATGTATGAAATAACTTTGAATGACGAATGGCTTGAAAAGTCAGCAAACGCTGGTTACCCACTTGCGCAGTATTGGATGGCGGTGAGTGAGCGGCAGGGGAAGGGATTCTTTTTTATCCCTGGGAAACGCGACGAATCGGTCCGAAATTGGTTAAGGCTTTCGTCAGAGGGTGGATACCCTAAAGCGATGAATAACTATTTGGAAATTCTTTACAGGGACGGCGACATGCAGGCTGTCCATCATTGGCTAAAAATTGCAGCTGAAACTGGCGAGCAAGATGCCATGAGCAACTATGGTGCTTACATTTCGCATACGCCAGATAAAATTGGCTACCCACTGAATCTAGTCGAAGGCTATGCGATGTTCTATCTAATGAAAGACTTGAATGATGCCGGAGGCATTCAAGATTATGTTGATCGGAAGATAGAAAAAATCGCTGAGAAGATGACACCCGAGCAAATCGAGCAATCAAAAGTTTTCGCAAAACAGTGGAAAGACACTCACCCACCCGTCTCATTTTTTCCTGACAAACTAGGAGATTGACCGCAGCCCCAGCGGTTAGTCGCACAACACACCGCCTTCATTTACCGGCAGCAAGTGAATCAGCCCGCGTAAATTCAGCTGTTCACCCCTGCCGTTTTCACTAGCCCATCAAACCGGCGCCTTCCAACTCAACATCTGCTGCTGCGCCACCTGCAGCAAGTCATTGCCATCCTGCGTCAGCAGGTAAAGCGCATGGGTAATGTGTGGGATGTCCTGCACGTCGGCGTGCTTGAAGCACAAGCAATGCAAGGTTTCGAGCAGGTCGGCGGCGGCGCGGATGCGCTGGACGGCGGCTTCGAGGATGTCTTTCGGGTTGGCTTGGGTGTCGATGAGCAGTGTCGGGGTTTCGGTGACGTTGCTGCTGAGGGGGAGATAGCGGTTTTGTAGCAGTTTAATTATTGGCATTTTGATTACTCAACTGTATTAGAAGGTAACCGCCATAGCCGTGACCAAACGGTGGGAGGCGGCCGTGTACAGGCTTGGTCAACCGAGAACAGTTCAAAACTCAGCTCGCCCGAAGGCGTCCTGCACGCAGCCGCCATAGCAATGCACTCCACGGATCAAGAAATCCGAGCGGTGCAAATGATGGCACATATGCAATGAACTTTTCTCAGGTGACCAAACCCGAACCACTGATTTTGCAGCGGCAACCGACAATAACCGCCCCGCTCCAGCCGCCGAAAGCAGACAAGGCACCAGCCTTTGTAGGAATTCGCCAAACCTTCCAAAGAAAACCGCCGCACTCCCTGACAGCCGGCGTTCAGCTCGGTTAACCATCCCTTAACGCCGTGGTCAAAAACTCTACTGAACCGCACGCCCTCAGCCATTCTGGCTGTTGCCCAGTGCGGCAGGTTCGGGTGCATCACGCCGAACTATAGAACCGCCACTCGGGAGTCCTTTCATGAATATTCGTCCTTTATTGCTCACTGCTGCCCTCGCCTGCACCGCGTTTACCGGGCTGGCCCAGGCCAATGACACTTCCGGCACTTCCAAAGCCGTGCCGTATGAGTACGGCATGCCGCTGCAGGTGGCCAAAGTAGTGTCGTTGACCGAGCCACCAACGCAACTGTGCAAAGTGGTCACGGCCGATATGAAGTACATCGACAATGCCGGTAAGCCTGAGGAAATCAGCTATCGGAAATTGTCTGACGCGTGCAATTTCCAGAACTGACAGAAACGTCTGATTTGCGGGTTTGCGGTAGGCGTGGGGAGTTTCGGCGGTTATGCTCGGAGCCCTCCTCACTGCCGCAAGGATTCGCCATGCAGTTGTCGTTTCGCACGTTGTCGGGCTTCACGTGTTCGTTGTGTTTTTTGTTGGCGTTGGCCTGGGGCGTTTTCCCGGAGAGGCTGCTGGCGATCTGGAGCATCGAGTATTCCGACGCTGCCGGGTTTGTCGCGCGGCGTAGTGCGGTGCTGTTTGCGGCGTTGGGGGTGATGTTTTATCTGGTGCGCAATGCACCGCCGTCGCTGGGGCGCAATGCGCTGAGCAACGGGTTTATCGTCGGTTGTTTTGGTTTGGCGGTGCTGGGTTTTGCGGAATGGCTGAACGGTCATGCCGGCCCCGGGATTTTGCTCGCGGTGCTGGTCGAGTTCGCGCTGGGCCTTGGCTTTGTGCAGGCCCGGCGCGTGACGGTCGAACTGGGTGAAACGGTGCGTTAAACGACTCTGGAGCGTGGGCTGTAGTGATGTTGCACAGTTTGCTGGTTCAGATCCGAGCGCAGCCCGGCGATCAGTTCGTTGATTTCACGACAGCCATTGAGGTGGCTGGCGTCGATGCCACTGACCAGCAGATCGACCTGATCGGTCTGGTGATCGCCGAAGACCTTGACGGTCATCGACAAGTCCGGCGACAACGTGCACTGGCAGCGTTTCGGCAGAAAACTGCTTTCAATGATATTGCGTAGTTCCAAGGCAGACAGAAACATGGCGAAACCCTCTCCTTACTGTGAGATGCCAATCAAGTATTCACGCTGACCGTTGCTGCCCCTGCACGGGTGTGTCCCCGCTGTTTCCCTGGTGCGACAAGCGGTGGTACTGCGAAATGCCCATTGGAGTGTAGGCGCCCAAGGCCGGTGCGCCGCACTGAAAAGACGCATAAAGCGTGCCTTTCATCGGTTCATTTTCACCCTCATGAAATCAAGCACTTGGCGGCGGTGCCAGTATTTGGCTACTTGCAAATTGCAAGAATGGCCTCGGCGGGTACTGCAATTTGCAACTCGACGCTGGTTTGCAATCACGGCCCATGACGGTAAGAATGCCCGTCATCCACCCTACACCCGCACGGAGGCTTCCATGGGTTCTTTCCGCGTTTACGCGACCACCGGGCTGTTCATCGCCAACCTGTCCACCCTCGCCCACGCCGCCAAGCTTGAAGACGTCGCGCCGTATCCAAAGGCTGAAGCCGGGTTTACCCGCCAGGTCATTCACTTGCCCAAGCAAGAACAGGAAGAGAACTTCCAGGTGGAAATCCTCGCCGGCAAAACCCTGGAAGTGGACTGCAATCGTCAGCGTTTGGGCGGTGTTCTCGATGAGAAGAATCTTGAAGGTTGGGGTTATCCGTTCTATCGCCTGGAAAAGATCATTGGGCCGATGAGCACGATGATGGCCTGCCCGCCCGGCAGCCAGAAGAAGCGCGCTTTCGTGCCGGTCGTTGGTGACGGTTTCATGCTGCGTTACAACAGCAAGTTGCCGGTCGTGGTGTATGCACCTTCCGATGTTGAAGTGCGTTATCGCATCTGGTCGGCGTCGGAGAAAGTCGGTACAGCCCTGCAGGAATAACCCGAACAAGGAGTGCGTCGCTTGATTACCTGCCACGTCCGATATGTCATTGATCCGTACCAATTGCCCGAGTTCGAGGCCTACGCCAAGGCCTGGCTCGGCATCGTCGAGCGCTTGGGCGGCACCCATCATGGCTACTTCCTGCCTTCCGAGGGCGCGAACAATATCGCTTATTGCCTGTTCAGTTTTCCGTCGCTGGCGGATTACGAAAGCTATCGGCACATCGCGCTGACCGATCCGGAAAGCACCGCACTGGTTGCCAGCCTGGTCGAGAAGAAGTTCATCGTCAGCTATGAGCGCAGCTTCCTGCGCCCGTTGCTGCCGTAGACCTCTTCACGCCGAGACGCCGCACACGGCGGCGCGCTCGGCGACATGGCGCAGGCTGTCGAAGTTGATATTGGCGCCCGAGTCGATCGCCACGAATGTCTGCTCGCGCACCCCGGTTCGCGCTACGTATTGCTTGATTCCCGCCACGGCCAGTGCGCCGGAAGGTTCGGTGATCGAGCGGGTATCGTCGTAGATATTCTTGATCGCTGCGCAGAGGTCGTCGTTGCTGACGGTGATCACTTCGTCGACGCAAAAGCGGCAGACCTCAAATCCGAACGCGCCGATCTGCGCTACTGCCACGCCATCGGCAAAGGTGCCGACGCTTGGCAGCACCACGCGCTGATCGGCTTCCAGCGCAGCCTTCAGGCACGCTGAGTGTTCGGATTCGACGCCGATGATCCGCACTTCCGGGCGCAGGTATTTGACGTACGCGGCGATGCCGGCGATCAGACCGCCACCGCCCACCGGGATAAAAATCGCATCCAGCGAACCTTGATGCTGGCGGAGGATTTCCATTGCCACGGTGCCTTGCCCGGCGATCACCTCTGGGTCATCGAATGGAGACACGAAGGTGCGTCCAGTCTGTTCCGACAGTTGCAGCGCGTGGGCCAGCGCGAACGGGAAACTCTCGCCGTGCAGCAACGCTTCAGCGCCGCGACTGCGCACTCCCAGCACTTTCAGTTCCGGCGTTGTCGCCGGCATGACGATGGTCGCCGCAATCCCCAGCTCGCGTGCTGCCAGCGCCACGCCTTGCGCGTGATTGCCGGCCGATGCGGTGATCACCCCGCAAGCCTTCTGTTCGTCGCTCAATTGCACCAGTTTGTTGTAGGCGCCACGGATCTTGAAAGAGAACGTCGGTTGCAGGTCTTCACGCTTGAGCAGAATCCGGTTGCCCAGCGCCTCCGACAGCGCTGGCGCCGCTTGCAACGGCGTGCGCACCGCGAGGTCGTACACCGGCGCGGCGAGGATCTTTTTCACGTAGTGCTCAAGCAGGGTTTGCTGATCGTATGTGTAACTCATGAACATCTCCTTGGCAGAATTTCACACGGTCTCTGTAGGAGTTGCCGTAGGCTGCGATCTTTTGACTTTGGTTTTTCTAAATCAAAACAAGATCAAAAGATCGCAGCCTTCGGCAGCTCCTACATGAGCCACATTTCAAAAACCCCGGAGACAGAAAGTAAAAACCCGCCTCTAGGGCGGGTTGGGTGCTGCAGTCGTGAGCTAGCCCGCCAAATGAGGAATGGCGGTAATAATCATTGGCTGGCAACGCGATACAGTCGAAGTCATGGGCTGGAAATTAGCCTGCGCGCGAGTGGCAAGTCAATGGCCAATTTTGCGCGGCGGCGTTAGTCTGGCGACTCTCTCATCACACCAAGGAAGGATTGCATGATGGCTATCGCCCTGCCCCTCACGGCTTTGCTCGCGTTCAGCGGTTATACCGTTTCGGTGATGCTCCAGGCTGAACAGTCGCTGATCGACTTCGGCATCAGCCTGATGTCGCAGCCCGATACCGCGCAGGTGGTGATTGATCTGTATCTGCTGGCGACACTGGCCGGTGTGTGGATGGTCAAGGATGCGCGGTCGCGTGGGCAGTCGGTTTGGTCGGTGCTGCCTTATTTGTTGCTGACGGCGGTTTTCGTGTCGATCGGGCCGTTGTTGTATCTGGTGGTGCGTGGGGTTCGCGAGCGCAACAAGAAGGCGGTGGATCTGGCTCGGGTGGGTTGATCCGGGTTATCGGATGCCGGGTAGATTGCCTTCGCGAGCAGGCTCGCTCCCACATGTCAGATTTTTTTCACAGCGACGAACGCGGCGGTTTCATACGGCACCGTCACCGCATCCCTGCCACGCAGCGCCGGCTCTGCGGCAATCAATGCACGTATCTGCTCATCGACCTGCACCCGCTGCGCATCCGGCAGCGCGGCGATGAAACTGGTGGAGCGTACGCGGTTGAAGATGACGTCTTCGGGCGATCCGGTATGGCCATGGTGAAAACGTTCGACCTGCAGAGGCGCGAACGCCTGGTGCGGAAACGCTGTGCGCCAGGCGCCGGTGTAATAGCGCGGCGTGTCACCTTCCAGCGCGTTGACGATGGCGTCCAGTTTCGGCACCCAGCTGGCATGGGTGTCACGAAGGTTCCAGATCAGCCCCAACTTGCCACCGGGCTTGAGCACCCGGGCGATTTCCGTCAGCGCCTCAGTACTGGCGAACCAGTGAAACGCTTGCGCGCAAATCACCACATCCACTGAAGCATCCGGCAACGGCAGGTCGGTGGCGGTGCCGCTCACGGCTAGCACATCGGGCCATGCATCAGAGAGTTTCTCCAACATCTGCGCCACCGGCTCAACCGCGATCACTTGCGCGCCGGTCGCCACCAGGCGCCCGGTGAATTTGCCAGTACCGGCACCCAGATCAATTACCGTTTTATACCCATCCAGGCCCAGTGTCGTGGTCAACCATTCGCTGACCTGTGGCGGATAATCCGGCCGCCCTTTGACGTAGGTGTCGGCAGCGCTTTTGTAGCCGCTAGCGGCTGAGTGATGGACGTGATTGGGCATGGCAACTCTCCTCACGACAAAACATCGGATCGACGGCAGACGCTCCCGAGCATAGCGCTTGAATTAACGCTGAACTTGAACAGTCACTGATAAAGCAATGAATAAAAATTCACGCTGTGGTGTTCAAAGTCAAACATAACCCCCTGTGGAGCCTTGCCCATGACGATCCGTTCCGTTATGTTCGCCGCCCCTTTGCTGCTGGTCGCAGCGATGGCCAGCCATTTGGCCTTGGCCAACGGTGATGAAGAAGAGGTGCAGAAGCCCGAATGCCCGAAAGGCCAGGTGTGGGACAGCAAAACGCAGAAGTGCGTGCTGCAAACCAGCAGCCTGTTGCCGGACGCTGACCGTACCGACTACGCCTATCGCCTCGCCAAGGCCGGTCGCTACGAAGAAGCCCTGGCACTGCTCGACACGCTCAAGCAACCGAACACCGCCAAGGCCCTCAATTATCGCGGTTACGCCACGCGCAAACTGGGGCGTACCGACGAGGGCATCGGTTATTACCTGCAATCGGTGCAGCTCGATCCGCAGTACGCGCAAGTACGCGAATACCTCGGCGAGGCCTATGTGATCAAAGGTCGCGTCGATCTGGCGCAGGAACAGTTGCAGCAGATCAAATCGATTTGCGGTATGTCCTGCGAGGAATACCAGGATCTGGCCGCAGCCATCAACGATTCATCGAAAACCTGAGCACTTATAAGGGCCGCCATCATCTTCAACGATCAGGCATTCAGAGCAGAACTCGGACAGCATCTGGCGCGACTGTGGCGCTACGGTTTGCTGCTGTCGCGCAACCGGCACGTGGCCGAGGATCTGGTGCAGGCTACCTGTGTGCGGGCGCTGGAACGTTCCGCTCAATATGTGGCCGGCACGCGCATGGATCGCTGGTTGCTGAGCATTCTGCATTCGATCTGGCTCAACGAAGTGCGCGCTCGGCGCGTGCGTCAGGGCGCGGGCCAAGTGGATGCCGATGGCCAACTGGCGTTCGATGGTGAATACGCCGCGCAGACCCACGTGATGGCCGCGCAAGTGATCCGCCGCGTCGATGCGCTGCCGGAAACCCAGCGCGAAACCGTGTATCTGGCCTATGTCGAGGGTTTGTCCTACCGCGAAGTCGCCGAGATCCTGCAAGTACCGATCGGCACGGTGATGAGCCGTCTGGCCACCGCCCGCCTCAAACTCGCCGAATACCCGCCGTTGCAGGCGGTGCCGAAACCCACCGAAGGAGACCGCTCATGAACACACCTTCGGATGAGCAACTGGTCGCCTACCTCGACGGAGAACTCGAGCAGGAATATCGCCATCAACTCGACAGCGCCATTGCCGAGGACTCGTTGCTCAGTCTGCGCGTGCAATGGCTCGGCCGCAGCAATCTACCGTACAAGAAGGCTTATGACGAACTGGCGCAACAGGCGCCGCTGGATCGCCTGCAAGCGCGGCTGGATGCCATTCCATCGCCGCAGCGTCCGGGCTTCAACCGACGCTGGTTTATCGGTGGCGCCGCCGCTGCGCTGTTAGCGGGTGGCGTGTTGGCCGACCGCTTATTCCTCGGCTGGCACGCCGCGCAATCGAACAACTGGCGCGCATTGGTGGGCGATTACATGGCCCTGTACGTGCCGCAGACGCTCGATCATCTGCCCACCGACGAAGCCGCGCAGCGCGCGCAACTACGCACGATTGATGCACGCCTTGGCCTGAACCTTTCGCCAGCGACTTTGAAGCTGCCGGGTGCCGAATTCAAACGGGCACAAATGCTTGAGTACGACGGCGTGCCCATTGCGCAGATCGTTTATCTGGATGCGAAGCGTGGACCATTGGCGCTGTGTGTGACCCGCTCGAACAGCGGCAGTCAGCCGTTGGCCCATGAGCGTCGGCGTGAGATGAATGTGGTCTATTGGACCGAGCGTGAACATGCGTGGATGCTGATCGGACACGACGCCGCGCTAGCACTGGAAGACAAGGCGAAACTGTTGAAAAGCCGCTTAATCACCGGCTAGATCCTGCACTATGCTGAGCCAGTATTCTTCCAAGGACGACTCCAATATGCCTGATTCATCCCGATCTGCCTTACTGGTTATCGACGTTCAAAACGACTTCACCCCCGGCGGCCAATTGGCAGTACCGGAAGGTGACCTGATTGTGCCGCTGATCAACCAGCTCGCCCGCCAGTTCACGCAGGTGGTCATTGCCCAGGACTGGCACCCGACCGGTCACGCATCCTTTGCTTCGAGTCATCCCGGTCACCAGCCCTACGATGTCATTCAGTTGCCTTACGGCGAGCAGACACTCTGGCCCGACCACTGTGTGCAATCGACAGAAGGGGCCGAGTTTCACCGGGGACTCGACTTGCCTCATGCCCAGTTGATCATTCGCAAGGGCTGCAATCCTGATATCGACAGCTATTCGGCCTTTCTGGAAGCCGATCGTCGCACCACCACGGGGCTGTCCGGCTACCTGAAAGAGCGCGGGATCGATACGGTCTACATGGTGGGGCTGGCGCTGGATTTCTGCGTGATGTTTTCGGCGCTGGATGCACGGGCGGCGGGATTCAAGGCTTATGTGGTGCTGGATGCGTGCCGGGCGATCGATATGAATGGATCACTGGCGGCAGCGATTGAGCGGATGCAAAGTGCCGGGGTTGGGTTGATTCAATCCACAGAACTGGTCTGAACAATCCCGGCCACCTGTGGGAGCGAGCCTGCTCGCGAAGGCGGTATGTCAGCCAAGTATGCATTGACTGACTCGACGCTTTCGCGAGCAGGCTCACTACTACATGGAGTTCTTCGCAGGCTAGACAGTGGTGGGCAACCACAACCGGAACCGTGCCCCGCCCAGCGGCGAAGACTCTACAGTCAACGTACCACCCTGCGCTTCCAGTGCCCGACGGCTGATCGCCAGACCAAGACCAAACCCACCCGTAGCCCGATCCCGACTGCGATCGAGCCGATAGAACGGCTCGAAAATCCGCTCGCGCTCATCATCGGGAATACCGATGCCGTCATCATCGACCCAGATCTCACAGCCCTCGCCATTGACCTGCACGCCAATCTGAATGCGCTTTTCGCAATAGCGCATGGCGTTGCGCAGCAGATTCTGGATCGCCCGTGCGGTCAGGCGTGGATCAAGCGAGAAGCGCTCGAGCTGACCGTGCAGCAATACGTCGATGACGATTTCCGGTGATTCCAGTTCTTCATCGACACTGCCCAGAATGCTGTCGATAAACTCATCCAGCGACACCTCGACCTGCTCCGGCAGTTGCGCCGGATTCTGCAAACGGCTGTAAGAGAGCAACTCCAGCACCAACTCATCCAGCTCGCGAATGTGCGCGACCAGGCCCAGCAAACGCTCGCGGCTGGCGGTCGGCAAGTCATCGGACAGAGCCAGCGCCAGGCCAAAGTCCAGACGCGTCAACGGCGTGCGCAGTTCATGGGACACGGCGTTGAGCAAATCGCGTTGTTGGTTGAGCAGGTTTTCGATATCGCCGGCCATGGTGTCGAAGACATTGGCGAGACTGCCGATGTTGGAACTCTGGGCAATCTTCGTGCGTTCGCTCAAATGGCCTTTACCGAAACGTTCGGCGGTGCCTTTGAGGCGCTCCAGATCGCGCCAGTGCGGGCGCAGCCACATCAACAGGCAGGCCAGCAACGTCGCGCCGATCAGCACGTTGATGCTCCAGTACAACAGATTGACGTCCATCGGGTCCGGCGGCACGACCATTTGCACCGCGGTGGTGTCATCCAGCGGCGTCACCGCCAGGGTACGCCAGCCCCAATCGCCAATGCGCACAACGTTTTCCCCACGGCGCAGGCGCTCCTGCTCGATCGCGGTGAACTCGGCATTGTCGATCCGCGCCAGGACGATGTGCAGTGGCTGGAAATCCTTGTCCATCGACGCCGCCAGCGCCGGCCACTGCTCATGGGGCACCGCATGAAACTGGCGGGTGATCAGCGATTGCAAACCGCGCGAATAGTCGAGGTTATAGGTGACGAAGCGATCCCTGAACGCCATGACCACCAGATCCGGCACCAGATAGATCGCCGCGCTGTAGGAGATGATCGTCACCAGATACAGGCGAAACAGGATGCGAAACATCAGCTCAGCATTCCCACTCGGAACGGCTGAACAGATAGCCCTTGCCCCACACGGTCTTGATCTTTCGCGCCTCGCCGGCGTGGTCGTCGAACTTGCGACGCAGCTTGGAAATCGCCACGTCCACCGAGCGGTCGGTGCCGTTGAATTCGATACCACGCAGGCGTTGCAGGATCTGGTCGCGGCTCAATACTTCGCCGGCATGGCGAGCCAGCACCACGAGCAGGTTGTATTCGCCGCTGGACAGCTCGACCGGTTGATCGCGCCAGGTGACGGTGCGCTCGGACAGGTCGATGCACAGATTGCCCATGAGGATGCGGTCATTGGCGGTCAGCGGTTCACCGAGGCTGCTGCGGCGCAACAGCGTGCGTACCCGCGCCAGCAAGACCCGAGGCTCGCACGGTTTGGTGACGTAATCGTCAGCGCCCATTTCCAGGCCCAGTACTTGATCGTGGCTGTCATCGCGGGCCGTCAGCATCAGGATCGGCAACGTCGCCGAATCGGCGCGCAGCAAACGACAGACTTGCAGCCCGTCGAGGCCCGGCAGCATCAGGTCGAGAATCACCAGATCCGGCGGATTGACCCGTGCCCGCTCGCGCACGTGGTCGCCACGGCCGATCACGCTGACGGAATAACCGTTGCGCTCCAGGTAGCTGGAAATCAGTTCGGCGAGGGCGGTGTCGTCTTCGACCAGGAGGATGTTGGGCATGGGGTGATCCAGAAAGTGCTGTGGCGACCGATAAGGCCCATTCGCGAGCAGGCTCGCTCCCACACTTGGAATGCGATCCCCTGTGGGAGCGAGCCTGCTCGCGAAAGCTATCTATCTGTCGCAATAAATTTCAAGACCTGAAGGATATACGCCCTCGCCCATCCCTGAGCAAAACCCTTACACAATTTCACACAGCGCCTACAAAGCTTCACCGCTAATCTCGGCGTCTGCCCGTAGGATGCGGGCATCAATATTGGGGGTTGTACATGTCGAACAAACTGCTGGCCGGGCTCGGCCTGATCGCGATGGCGCTGACGCTGAGCGCCTGTGATTCGTCCTCGAAGGCAGAGGATCAGACGCCACCGGCCACGGTGCGCATCGAGACGATCGAAGCGCATCCCCTGACGATCAGCAGCGAACTCAGCGGCCGCATCGCCGCGCCACGGATTGCCGAAGTACGGGCACGGGTGGCCGGTGTGGTCTTGCAGCGCACCTTCCGCGAAGGCAGCGACGTGAAAAAGGGCGACGTGCTGTTTCGCATCGACCCGGCACCGTTCAAGGCTGACCTCGACAGCGCCGAAGCCGCGCTGCGCAAGGCCGAAGCCAATGCCTTCCAGGCGAAACTGCAGGAGCAGCGTTACGCCCAGTTGATCGGCGACAAGGCCATCAGCGCTCAGGACTACGACAACGCCCGCGCCAATGCCCGACAGACCGCCGCTGACGTTGCAGCCAACAAGGCGGCCGTCGAACGGGCGAAACTGAATCTGGGTTATGCCACCGTCACCGCGCCGATTTCCGGCCGTGTCGGTCGTGCACTGGTCACCGAAGGCGCACTGGTCGGGCAAAACGAAACCACGCCGCTGGCACTGATTCAACAGCTAAATCCAATTCACGCCGACCTCACTCAGTCGACCCGTGAACTCAATGAATTGCGCCGCGCGTTCCGCTCCGGGCAGTTGCAGGAAGTCGGCCAGGATCAGGTCAAAGCCACACTGATTCAGGATGACGGCAGCCTGTATCCGCTGCCGGGCAAATTGCTCTTCAGCGACATCACTGTCGACCCGGGCACTGGCCAGATCATCCTGCGCAGCGAATTCCCCAACCCGGATCTCGACTTGCTGCCCGGCAGTTTCATCCGCGTGCGTCTGGAGCAGGCCACCATCCAGAACGGCATTACCGTGCCGCAACGCGCCGTGCAGCGTGACAGCGCCGGTATTGCTCAGGTGCTGACCGTCGACGAACAAATGCGCGTCGCCGAGCAACCGGTACAACTCGGCGCAGTGCAGAACAATCGCTGGATCGTCACCGGCGGCCTCAAGCCCGGCGACCGCATCGTCATCGAAGGGCTGCAACATGCCCGTCCCGGCGAAACCGTGCAGATCGACGACACCCCTCTTCCACTTGCCCAGACCTCTGGTCAGTAAGCAGGACGCTTTTCTATGCCGCAGTTCTTTATCGACCGCCCGGTGTTTGCCTGGGTCGTCGCGTTGTTCATCCTGTTGGCCGGTGCGCTGGCCATCCCGCAGTTGCCGGTGGCGCAATACCCCGACGTCGCCCCGCCGCAGATCGAAATCTACGCTGTGTACCCGGGCGCTTCGGCGCAGACCGTCGATGAAAGCGTAGTCAGCCTGATCGAGGAAGAGCTTAACGGCGCCGATCACTTGCTGTATTTCGAATCGCAAAGCAGCCTCGGCAGCGCGACGATCAAAGCCACGTTTCAACCGGGCACCAACCCGGAACTGGCGCAGGTTGACGTGCAAAACCGCCTCAAGGTGGTCGAGTCGCGTCTGCCGCAGGCAGTCAATCAGCAAGGTTTGCAGGTCGAAAAAGTCTCGTCCGGTTTTCTCTTGCTAATCACCCTGACCTCCAGTGACGGCAAGCTCGATGACGTGGCGCTCAGTGATTATCTGGCGCGCAACGTGATGAACGAGATCAAGCGTCTGGAGGGCGTCGGCAAGGCGCAGTTGTATGGCGCCGAACGGGCCATGCGCATCTGGATCGATCCGCAGAAGCTGATCGCGTTCAACCTGACTCCGGCTGACGTCAATCAAGCCATCGTGGCGCAGAACGCTCAGGTCTCCGCCGGCAGCATCGGCGATCTGCCCAATCCGTCCAGCCAGGAAATCACCGCGACCATTCTGGTGAAGGGTCAGTTGTCGACGCCGCAAGAGTTCGCCGACATTGTCCTCAAGGCCAATCGCGACGGCTCGACCGTGCGTATCGGCGATGTCGCTCGCGTGGAAATCGGCAGTCAGGAATACCAGTTCGGCACGCGCCTCAATGGCAAGCCGTCCACTGCCGTCGGCGTGCAGCTGTCACCGGGGGCCAACGCGCTGAACACCGCGACGCTGGTGCGGGCGAAGATGGATGAGCTGGCGCGCTACTTCCCGGCGGGCGTGGAATACAAGATTCCGTACGACACCTCGCCGTTCGTCAAAGTCTCGATTACCAAAGTGGTTTACACCTTGGGCGAAGCGATGCTGCTGGTGTTTGCGGTGATGTTCCTGTTCCTGCAGAACGTGCGCTACACGCTGATCCCGACGCTGGTGGTGCCGGTGGCACTGATGGGCACGTTCGCGACCATGCTCGCGCTGGGTTTCTCGATCAACGTGCTGACCATGTTCGGCATGGTATTGGCCATCGGTATTCTGGTCGACGACGCCATCGTGGTGGTGGAGAACGTCGAACGGATCATGGCCACCGAGGGCCTGTCGCCCAAGGAAGCCACGCGCAAAGCGATGACGCAAATCACCGGCGCAATCATCGGCATCACCCTGGTGCTGGTCGCGGTGTTTATTCCGATGGCGTTCATGCAAGGCTCGGTCGGGGTGATTTATCAACAGTTCTCGCTGTCGATGGCGACGTCGATTCTGTTCTCGGCATTCCTCGCCCTGACCCTCACACCGGCATTGTGCGCGACGCTGCTCAAACCGATTGCCAAGGGCGAGCATCACGAGAAGTCCGGGTTCTTCGGCTGGTTCAACCGCCGCTTCGAGCGCCTGACCGATCGTTATCAGGGCTGGGTTGGCTATGCGTTGAAACGCAGCGGCCGTTATCTGCTGATCTACGTCGTGTTGCTGGTCGGGCTGGGGCTGTGCTTCGCGCGCCTGCCCTCCTCGTTTCTGCCCGTGGAAGATCAGGGTTACACCATCACCGACATTCAATTGCCGCCCGGTGCCACCAAGAATCGTACGGTGGCCGTGGCTGAACAGCTGGAGGCGCATAACGCCGGCGAACCGGGCATCAGTGACAGTGTAGTGATTCTCGGTTTCAGCTTCTCCGGTAGCGGCCAGAACGCAGCATTGGCGTTCTCGACGCTGAAGGACTGGTCGCAGCGTGGCAGCGATGATGCCGCCAGCTCGATTGCCGATCGCGCCAACATTGCGCTGAGCGAGATCAAGGACGCCATGGCGTTCTCGGTGCTGCCACCGCCCGTGGATGGCCTCGGCACATCGAGCGGTTTCGAGTTCCGTTTGCAAGATCGCGGTGGTCTTGGCCACGCGACGTTGATGCAGGCGCGCAGCGAACTGCTCGCAGCAGCCGAAAAAAGCCCGGTGCTGATGAACGTGCGCGAAAGCGCGCTGGCCGAAGCGCCGCAAGTGCAATTGATCGTTGACCGCAAACAGGCGAATGCCTTGGGTGTTTCGTTTGCCGATATTGGCAACGTGCTGTCCACTGCGGTGGGTTCCAGCTACATCAACGACTTCCCCAATCAGGGGCGCATGCAGCGCGTTGTCGTGCAAGCCGAAGGTGATCAACGCAGTCAGGTCGCCGATCTGCTGAAAATGCATGTACGCAACAACACCGGGCACATGGTGCCGCTCTCGGCGTTCGTGCAGGCCAACTGGATTCAGGGCCCGGCGCAATTGACCCGTTACAACGGCTATCCGGCGATTGCGATTTCCGGCGAACCGTCGCCGGGGCACAGTACCGGTGAGGCCATGGCGGAAATCGAACGTCTGGTGGCGCAGGGGCCGAAAGGTCTTGGCCAGGAATGGACCGGCCTGTCGTTGCAGGAACGCTTGTCCGGCAACCAGGCGCCAATCCTCCTCGGTTTGTCGCTATTGGTGGTGTTCCTGTGTCTGGCGGCGTTGTACGAGAGCTGGTCGATTCCGACTTCGGTGTTGCTGGTGGTGCCGCTGGGCGTACTTGGGGCAGTGTTGGCGGTGACGTTACGCGGTATGCCCAACGATGTGTTCTTCAAGGTTGGTCTGATTACCATCATCGGTCTGTCGGCGAAGAATGCGATCCTGATCATCGAGTTCGCCAAGAGCTTGTATGACGAAGGCCATGACCTGATCGATGCAACGCTGCAGGCTGCACGTTTGCGCTTGCGGCCGATCGTGATGACATCGCTGGCATTCATTCTCGGCGTGGTGCCACTGGCCATTGCCACTGGCGCCAGTTCCGCAAGCCAACAAGCCATCGGCACCGGGGTGATTGGCGGGATGATCACTGCGACGCTGGCAGTCATCTTCGTCCCCGTCTTCTTCGTCGTCGTCATGAAGCTCGTACAACGATTTACCAAACCCCACTGATCCAAACTGTGGGAGCGAGCCTGCTCGCGAAGGCGTCCGGTCAGTCAACATCAATGGTGAATGTACGGACGCATTCGCGAGCAGGCTCGCTCCCACAGGGATCTTCGTAAACTCGAGCCTGTGGTCATATCCTCCATCGCTGGGCTAAGGTGTCTGAACCACCCTGGCCCATCGAGTCCTCATGCGCTTCCTCGCCCGCACCCACCCTCGCCTTTCCGCCGCCGCCCTCCTCGGCCTCGCTACCGGTCTATTGGCCCCCGCCGATTCCATCGTCAGCAAAATCCTCATCGGCTGGAACGCCGGTGTCTGGACCTACCTGATCCTGATGTTCTGGCTGACCGTGCGTGCCAAGGCCCCGGACGTCAAACGCATCGCTGAAGTCGAAGACGAAAATGCCGGGCTGGTACTGTTCGTGGTGTGCATCGCCGCACTGGCCAGTCTGGCGACCATCACTTTCGAACTGGCCGGCAGCAAGGATCTGGAAACCACGCGCAAACTCATGCATTACGGTTTCACCGCGCTGACGGTAATCGGTTCGTGGCTGCTGATCGGGGTAATTTTCTGCGTGCACTACGCGAGGTTGTATTACACCTGGGATGGCAAGGAACCGGCGCTGCGCTTCGCCGAAGGGTTGACCACGCCTAACTATTGGGACTTTTTGTACTTCTCGTTCACCATTGGTGTCGCGGTGCAAACAGCGGATGTGGGCGTGGCCACTCGGGACATTCGTAAAATCGTTTTGGCGCAATCACTGATCGGGTTTGTGTTCAACACGGCTATTTTGGGATTTTCAATCAATATCGCGGCGGGACTGTTTGGCTGATTATTTTACTGTCCACCAAGACCGTCCTTCCAAGCGGGCGGCGCAGATCCGCTAACCTGATGATCGGGAGCCTGAACCGTTTGAATCACTTTCCCCATGAAGAACTAACCTTCGCCAATAACCCAATTCGGAAATCACACTTCCTGCCAACTGTAAACTGTCAAGTCTGACAGTTTACAGTCCGCCTCATTAGCGTTCTGATAGCTCATCCCGAAAGTTTCCTGATAACGGGATATCTCGTCATGACATGGAGACCGCAAAAATGATCAATAAAATTCTCAAACGTAGAAATGCGATCGGCACAGGTGAGTGTGTAGGGACAATCAACGCCGTAGAACCGTTTAAAGCAAGCCTGGTTGAGCTCTCCGAGCAAACCTTCCCGCTGCCGCATGGTGAGGCCTACGTAATGTTTGCCCGTCAACGTAAAGCGGACTTCACGACCAAAGAAATCACCCTGTCATTCTCCAAAAAACTGCCGAATGACAGCTACGAACTCACACCAACATCCCATGAGGTTCGCCTGACATTTGTCGACAACAGCGATCCAGCCAAGCCTGTGACTTATACTCAGCGTTCGGGGGCAGCTATTATCGCTTATGATCCTGACTCCGCTACTCTTTCCGGGAACCTGAACAACGTCGTGGTGGAGAATCGAGACGACGATGTGGAGAAAGAACTAACCTTGGAAGTTAGATTTTCAGCAAAGGGAGACATCGTGAAATTACGTGGATTTCGGTCGATCGCTGCATAACCATAGTGCCGGCAAACAAAAAAAAGGAAGCTTTTGCTTCCTTTTTTATTGCCTCGTTCACCAAATATAGCGAATCCCGATGTTGGCACCCAAGGGCTGCTCAAAGTAGCGCCCGTTGCTGTACTCGAAATCGGCATGCACGCTGAAACTTCTGGCTATCGCTACAGCGACGCCAGCACCCAGTTCCCCACGAGAGCCGGACAGGTCATTATTGAACACATTGTTATTCACCTGGACTTCATTGTTCTTTGCAAACTCATGTGCCCAGGCAAGTCGAATATAAGGCTGTACAGTCCGCCCCTGATCCAGTTCGATATTTCGACCGGCAGTGACACCCACTTTACCGATGAATGAACGAGTTCGATCACCCTCTGCCTGCAAGTCATTACTCAAGGAATAATCCTTGCCCTCAATGACCACTGCAGACCATTGCGTGTAGGGCTCCAGGAAGTTTCCGTCAGCAAGACTGATGTGTTTACCGATTTCCACCGAACCACCGACCCCGGAATTGTGGTAATCACCCTTGGCCCGCGTTCCATCACTCAGCCCTACCTTGGCATCATTATTGAAGCGGTTCGCCTTCAATACTCCGTCAAAGTAATAACCGGTTTGCGCATCCAGCCAGGTCACATAGCCACCCACATAGTAGCTGTCCACGCTCCCGGAGGTGCCTGCGTCAAGATCGAGGTCGGATTGACTCTGACCCGCCATCACCCCGACCAACCACTGCCCGTCACCCACAGGCAAAGGCGCATCCGCCCCTAAAGTAAACCCGCTCTGGCGTTGCTGATACCCGACACCCGAGCCATCGGCGATGTTGTACTTGTTGGTGTAAGTACGCCCCCACGCGCCGGATTGACCACCATTGAAGCGCAATTCGCCCATACGCGTGCGCAATGAAGTCAATTCGCCCAGCCACACCGTTGAGGCCGTGTTGAACAGAGCGAGCACAGAGCGAGCCCCAGGACTGATGGTCCGCGTACTGGGATCAAGTATCCAGTCGTTGCCAATTTTCGCCAGACCATAGGAATACGTCCCCAGATCGACATCACGGCTCATGAAGAACCGAGCGTCGCCGCCTGCGGTTTGCACCACGCGGACAGGTTGTCCGCTAGCAGGGTCAAGACCACTGCTGGCAATCAGCAGTTCGTGTGTCCCTTGGGCGGTGCCCGTGATATTCAACACATCCGTTTCACCCGTGGTGAAGTTGGTGCCCATCACAAACCGGCCATTGCCGGACAAAGACGTTACGTTGAGTTGATAAAAGGCGTCAGTAGCCCCGAAGACCACCGAGCCACCGTTGTTCAGGCTCAACTGGTCTATACTGCTATTACCCGTCAGGACCCACTGAGAACTGTCATTGATCGTGGCACTGGCCACATTTTGCAGTTGACCCGTCAGCTTCGAGTTGTTTTGCAGAGTCAACTTTGTGGTGCTGCCCTGCTCCGTGACGATGTCACCATTGAGCGTACTGTCGTTGACCACCAGCGAGGCATCCGCCCCGCCTCGGACATCCAGTAAGGTGCCGTTGCCAGCGAGCAGGCGCGAGTTGGTCAACGTGATGGCCGCCGTCGAATCTGTGGTGTTGGCAAAGTCGACCAGAATGGCAGCGCCGGTTTTGCCTTGCACTGTAGTGTTCTCAAGATTCAACGTCGCCGGTTGAACCTGATTGAGATCGGAATCGATGACGACGCCTTCTCGACCACCAATGATAGAGCTGTTTTGGGCTGTCGCTTGACCGCTATTCAGCCGAAGTCCGTAGCTGCTGGCTCCGGTGCCGAGAAGGTCGGAATCGCTGAGGTTCAGGACGCTGAAGGCACTGACCAACGCTCCCCCGGTTACACCTGTGATCTTCGTGCCATTGGTGACAGAAACACTGGAGCCGTCCTGTGTATTGGCATCGCGAACCACCTGGAGTCCTACACGATTTCCGGTAATCGAACTGCTGTCGATCGTCGCTTGAGAGCTACTTAAAAAGACCGCCGCCAAGCCCCCGGTAGCCGAAACGGTCGCATTGCTCAGATTGACCGTTGACCCTTCGCGAGCCGATATCTGCTGCGTTGTGCTACCAGGATTCACGATCAACGTGGAATTTTCAGAGTTGATGGCTAGCGTTTGCGCGCCGTTGACCGTCAGCGTGGCGTTCTGGGAAAGGTCCCATCGTTCCGGCGTGCCACCGTTTACTGTTTCCTCGCGGCCCACGACCGGAGCCGCGCTGGCGCAGGCACTCAAAATTGCCAACAACGAAGGGCTGAAAACTATGTAACGCCGCAAACGGCCTGGACCCGACAATGACTTACCCCGCATAGTGAATACCTGCTGTCTGACTGGTGAAATGGCAGTCGTAGCCATTCCTGGAGGGGCGCAAGGCTATAGAGAAGACTCATAAATTTATGTAGGACTTATCCTCAGTTAGTTGGCGAAAACTCTTTTGGGCTAGAAGATTGAATACCAGATGTCAGTAACCGGGGGAGGCGGTCACAAACTTTGCGATCGCCCCCCCCACAATTACCCATCATGGACTTGGAACGGGAATAAATTCCTCACAAAAACGACCTTGACTGTCATCCAGATCCAGTGTGTTCACAGCAGGCAGCGAGTCCGGTGTCGGAGTACCGGCACCGCGGGAAATGGAATAAGTCACTCTGGCAACTTGCATATGAGCCGGCTTGAAATCTTCATCGTAATCACCAATATTGATAATCACACCATCGGGTGGAAATGTCCCCGAGATTGGGTAAGTCGACGTTGCATCAGTACCGGGAATAGGTTGCGGCGGGTCCGCCTGTTCAAATGCCTGATACTTCAAAGTAATGGTTTCACCATCGACCGTATACGTATTGGGCATTACACGAACGAGCAGATTTCGTCTCGCGGTGCCATCATTTGGGATAGTCTCCGTAGGGAAGTTCAAGGTGGAGCATCCAATCCTTCTTACCGCCCCCGCCAGCCCCATTATTATCGGCGCAGCCATTTCAATCGGGAATGGATCGACCCGGATATCCCTCGGTCTCGACGGAGTTGGGTTGTTCGCGCCCGGAGTGTAGAGGGTATACCGTAGAACCTTGTTGGGCCCACTTTCCTGCTTTTGAATAACAGACCACGGAATGACACGAGTTATGTCCGTGCCCTCTTGACCTGTTGTTAACGCAATGGGATCGCCAATCTGGATGTCGTCATAAAACAGATCGATCAGCCAACCTTCTTCTGTCGGTGGGGCAGCAAAAAGTTTGATAGTCGCAGTAATGGCTTCATCTCCGTAATCACCCTCCTCGATTGCGTTGTCAGTACCCGCCGTTGTTTCCAGCGTTGGCGCGTCCAGACCAATGGTTATTGGATCCGGACCGATATATGAAATATCAACATCGATTTCAACGTTTGAGTCAGCCAACTGACGGGCACCACGAAACATATTGAAACTGACATTGGTTTTAACGATGCCATCGGTATCGCCGTATGCCTGCTTGACCAGATCATAGGGGGCGTAAAACGTCAGTTCGGTATTGGTACCCACGCGCTGTTCGGCGCCTGCCTCTTGCCCCGCCCAGAAGCCGGCAATTGTATCCGCTGGAGCATTGGGAGTAGGAACTTTGACCTTGAACTCTACACCTTGAGGATCAAACTGAGTGTCTGCGAGATCGATCAAGTTGTCGCCATTGGTACCGTTTGCCAGCGTGACAATCGGTGGCACCACCGTACCGGGATCGGGATCCTTGGCATGTTGAACGGTACGCTGACTGAAGTTTGATCGGCGCCCTTCATTTCCCGGCAGATCTTTGGACACATAAATAAGCTGATTAGGTCCTTCAGCGGCATCGACAAACACTTTGACTGGAATTGCAGCTTCCTGAGCCGTCGACAGTACATCATTAAACACGGGAGTATCGCGGCCGGGATCCGGTGCAGTCCCGAAGAAAAATCTGTAAACGTCAGTTACATCGTAGTTTGCGGGAATCACGGGCTTGACGATGATATGGGTTTTGCCTTCGAGGTAGGCTTCATCAATGGGAACACTCGGCCCTAAATCGGCAGGCCATGTAGGCGCTCCGGGGGTTCGGTCGGAGGGCGGGTTTTTTACTTTGTAGGGCGGTGTAAGATCGATGGCGAAGGTAGCGGTACCGGATGCAACATCATTAATACCGCCAGAAAAGAAAACATATCGGAACTCCCATTGGGTAGGCGTTTCAGGCGTGAGCTCCTCTCTAAACAAGCTGCGTCGAATCTTGTAAGGCACCGTCCAGTCTCGACCAGAGATCGCACCGGGAATAATAAACGGATGGTCTGGATCAGCTAAATCAACAACGTCCAGCCACGGCGTCGTACCTGCTCTTCGAATCTGTGGTTGAAACGCATCATCGTCGTCCTCACTTGCCGGCTTTGGTACCACATAATCCAAATCACCGTTAAGAGAAGCAATCGGGATGCGCAGATCAGGAAGTAGTGTTTGCGCAGGAAATTTAACAGCCTCTGGCGGGTCTGCATCAACAGCATTATGCACGGTGGACCTTGCTTTCAGCGCCGCCAGCCTGGACAGGTGTGCCCTTTTAACTATAGCGTTCATGATTCTCTCCATACGTTTGCATATCAGGAAAATCTTCTAGTCACTTGGTTATCACGCGTTTATTACTGACCACTGTCACTCCATACTTTACGGCCCGCATGGAAGTTCCTCACCAACAACTATTCGATCGATTTTAACCACTGTGACTTTGGAGACCCCAACAAGTCTCCGGCCACGAAAAATTCGATATTGAACGACCGCTGAGGCATTCTTCACCATGGGCTTTATATGAACGTCGTAAGGCTCGATCACCAGCGAATATCCGTCTTTTATATCATTCTCGCTTAGTGGAAAACGGATACTTTTCTTACGAGCCCTCACGTACTCCAAATCACTTCCGTTCAAACTTGGATAACCTCGCCAAAGCACCTCAACTCGATCTCCAACCTTGAATCCCGGCAAGGGCGGAACAGATACTCTAACGCCCTCCCATAAAGGCGGATCTGTGTCGCAGTTCAGATATCCATGGAAATCTTTATCGGGGCAATCCGGCTCATCGAGATCACGTGGAATGGGGATGTGATCAATTGTAAGATTGCGAGGATCTGACCTTGAGAGTTGATCCGCAGTATCCAAAACCTCGTAGCGCAACTGACCAACGCCGTTAACCTGCAGATAGCTCGCATTGATACGAATAATAAATTCTGGCTGGATGTCCGCTGCTGTGTAAGTATTTTCGATCTTGACCAGCGGCTGACCTGGCTGATCAAAGTAAACCGTTAAAATATCCCTATCATCAGGCAGCGTTGCGTAACTGGGCCACAGGGGAATGACCACGTCGATTCCTGCCAGTAACAAATCCAGCGGGATATATCCGTCCGGGTCAATATCGGCATCTTCTACACCGATGACTCTCGGGGGATCGAAATTCAGCGGCCCTTGGTTAGACATACGTCAAAGCCCCTTGATGTCTTTGGGAATTAATGAAAAGCCTCGGTCCGATTAAACGTCGTGTCAGACTTCTTGCCTACTGTCATATCTGACAGGTATTTCGACCGCCTGTCGGAATGCGGTCCTATCAGCAAATAAAATCGCTTGACGACTTTCCTGCAAATCGGATCTCCTGAAACCGGTTTCAGCGCATTCCTATAACAACAAGGTTCATTAATGAACGACTTCTCATCCGCCCAGCGCAGCCGCGTGACCATGCTCGACGTCGCCGAGCGCGCCGGCGTGTCCAAGGCCAGCGTTTCGCGCTTCATCGGCGATGACCGTGCCCTGCTCTCCGATGCCATTGCCCTGCGCATCGAACAGGCCATCAGCGAACTCGGCTACCGCCCCAACCAGATGGCTCGCGGTCTGAAGCGCGGACGTACGCGCCTGATCGGCATGCTGGTGGCCGATATCCGTAACCCTTATTCGATTGCCGTGATGCACGGGGTGGAAACCGCCTGCCGTGCGCATGGCTACAGCTTGGTGGTGTGCAACACCGATCGCGATGACGAGCAGGAACGCCAGCATCTGGCGCTGTTGCGCTCGTACAACATCGAAGGGTTGATCGTGAATACCCTGGGCCATCACCGCGACGAATTGCATGAACTGCGCCGCGAGATGCCGTTAGTGCTGGTGGATCGCAAGGTCGACGGGCTCGACAGCGACATGGTCGGGCTGAACAACCCGCAAGCGGTGGAGATGGCGCTGGCGCATCTCGAACAACGCGGCTATCGGGATCTGGTGCTGGTGACTGAACCGTATGACGGCACCAGTTCGCGGATCGAGCGGGTCAGCAGTTTTCAGGCGCAGATCGCCCAGCGCTCGGCGCTGACTGGGGCGGTGCTGGAAACCGGCGATGATCTGAACGCACAACTTCAGACCTTTTTAAACACACCCGGCGATGGCCCGAAAGCGCTGTTTTGCGCCAATGGCGTGGCGGCGTTGGCCACGACGACTGCGTTGCGCCAGATGGGTTGCCGGTTGTTCGAGGATGTCGGGCTGATTGCTCTGGATGATCTGGATTGGTATCCGTTGGTGGGCAGCGGAATTACTGCGCTGGCTCAGCCTACGGCAGAGATTGGTGCGCGGGCGTTTGAGTGTCTGCTCAAGCGCTTGCGTGGTGATGATGAGGTGGCGCGGGTGATGGATTTTGCGCCGGTGCTGGTTGAGCGTGGGTCGACCCGTGAGGTTGGCGGTGTCTGATCTGACGCCTTCGCGAGCAAGCTCGCTCCCACAAGTGACCGCGTTCCGAATGTGGGAGCGAGCTTGCTCGCGAAGGGGCCAGCAAAAACAACACATCACTCACTGATATTTTTTTGCACAAAAATGAAACCGGTTTCAGAGGTCAATAACAATGAACAAACCCGCCGTTTCCATCAGTCTGTCCAGCTACGGCGCCGAGCTTGTCCGCCTGCGCGGGCAGGATGCTTTCATCGATGTTCTGGCTGCGGCCGGGGCCAACCGCATCGAATGGCGCGAAGAATTGCTGACCCGTGAAGACCCTGCGCAACTGGCCGAGGCCACTCAGGCGCAGGGCCTGCAAAGCATCTATTCCTCACCGACCGAATTGTGGCTGGCCGGGCAGGCGCAGCCTAATCCCGAGCTGATCACCGCGCTGCAACAGGCCGAAGCGTTCGGTTCGAAATGGCTGAAGGTTTCTCTCGGCTACTTCACCGACAACAACGATTTGCAAGCCCTGGCCGAGCGTTTGAAACACAGCCCGGTGCAATTGCTGGTGGAAAACGACCAGACCTTGCATGGCGGGCGTATCGAACCGTTTCAGCGCTTCTTCGCCGCGGTCGAGCAGCACAACCTGCCAATCAAGATGACTTTCGATATCGGCAACTGGCAGTGGCAAGACCAGTCCGCCACCAGCGCTGCCCGCCTGCTCGGCCGGCATGTCGGCTATGTGCACTGCAAAGCCGTGGCCCGTCGCGCAGACGGCAAACTGGTCGCAGTGCCGCCGGCCGTCAGTGACCTGCATCTGTGGGAACAACTGCTGCGGCACATGGCCCAAGGCGTTATGCGCGCGGCCGAATACCCGTTGCAGGGCGATGATCTGGTGCAACTGACCACCGAGCATGTCGCCGCCCTCGCCCGCCTCGGCCAATCCCGCCTGGAGCCTGCCCATGTCTGAGATCGATATTCTCTCGTTCGGTGAAACTATGGCGATGCTGGTCGCCGAGCAAACCGGAGATCTGGCGGCGGTCGAGCACTTCCACAAGCGCATCGCCGGGGCTGACAGCAATGTCGCGATCGGGCTTTCGCGTCTGGGTTTCAATGTCGCGTGGCTGAGCCGGGTCGGCAATGATTCGCTCGGACGCTTTGTGGTCGAGACCTTGATCAAGGAAGGTCTGGATTGCAGTAACGTCGATGTCGACAAACAGCACCCGACCGGTTTCCAGTTCAAATCGCGCAATGACGATGGCAGCGACCCGCAGGTCGAGTATTTCCGTCGTGGTTCGGCGGCCAGTCATCTGTCACCACAGTCGATCTCGACAAGCCTGCTGAGCGCCCGCCATCTGCATGCCACCGGCATTCCTCCGGCGCTCTCGGCTTCGGCGCGGGAGATGTCCTTCGAACTGATGACGCGCATGCGCAATGCCGGGCGCAGCGTGTCGTTCGACCCCAATCTGCGCCCGAGCCTGTGGGCCACCGAGCGCGAAATGATCACTGAGATCAATCGCCTCGCCGCCCTCGCCCATTGGGTGTTGCCGGGGTTGAGTGAAGGCCGCTTGTTGACCGGCTTCGACGACCCTGCGGACATTGCTGCGTTTTATCTCGATCAGGGTGCAGAAGCCGTGGCGATCAAACTCGGGCCAGAAGGCGCTTATTACCGAACGCATCTGGCGTCGGGATTTGTCGCTGGTGTGCCGGTGGCCAATGTCGTCGACACGGTCGGTGCCGGTGATGGCTTTGCGGTGGGGATGATCAGCGCCCTGCTCGAGCATCAGGGTTTTGCCGAGGCGGTGCAGCGGGCGAACTGGATTGGCAGTCGCGCGGTGCAGAGTCGCGGGGATATGGAGGGGTTGCCTACCCGCCAGGAGTTATCGGTTGAGTTTCAGGCCGCCTTCGCGAGCAGGCTCGCTCCCACAGGGGTTATGTGAGCTCAGAAAATCCACTGTGGGAGCGAGCCTGCTCGCGAAGAGGCCAGCCTAGTCACTGCAAATAATTGAACCTGCTGCGACAAAAACAACAAGCTCAGGAGCAACACCCATGAAAACCGCAACCCTCGCCACCCGCCGCTGGTGGTACATCATGCCGATTGTGTTCATCACCTACAGCCTTGCGTATCTCGATCGCGCCAATTATGGCTTCGCCGCCGCCTCCGGGATGGCCGCCGACCTGATGATCACCCCGGGCCTGTCGTCGCTGCTCGGCGCGCTGTTCTTCCTCGGTTACTTTTTCTTCCAGGTGCCCGGTGCGATCTACGCGCAAAAACACAGCGTGAAGAAGCTGATTTTTGTCAGCTTGATTCTCTGGGGCGGTCTCGCCACGCTGACCGGTGTGGTCTCCAACGCCTATTGGCTGATCGTCATTCGCTTCATGCTCGGCGTGGTCGAAGCCGCTGTAATGCCGGCGATGCTGGTGTATCTGTGCCACTGGTTCACCCGTGCCGAACGCTCGCGAGCCAACACTTTTCTGATCCTCGGCAACCCGGTGACGATGTTGTGGATGTCGGTGGTTTCCGGGTATCTGGTGCAGCATTTCAGCTGGCGCTGGATGTTCATCATCGAAGGTCTGCCGGCAGTGCTCTGGGCATTTATCTGGTGGCGTCTGGCCGATGATCGTCCGGCGCAGGCCAAATGGCTCAGTGATCAGGAAAAACAGGATCTGGAAAGCGCACTCGCCGCCGAACAGGTCGGCATCAAAGCGGTGAAAAACTACGCCGAGGCGTTCCGTTCGCCGAAGGTGATCATTCTGGCGCTGCAGTTTTTCTGCTGGAGCATCGGCGTCTACGGGTTCGTGTTATGGCTGCCGTCGATCCTCAAGGCCGGCGCACAAATGGACATGATCGAAGCCGGTTGGTTGTCGGCGCTGCCGTATCTGGCGGCGGTGATCGGCATGCTCGTGGTGTCGTGGGGTTCGGACAAGTTGCAGAAGCGCAAACGTTTTGTCTGGCCACCGCTGCTGATCGCTTCCATCGCGTTTTACGGTTCCTACGCCCTGGGCGCTGAACATTTCTGGTGGTCGTACACGCTGCTGGTGATTGCCGGCGCCTGTATGTACGCGCCTTACGGGCCGTTTTTTGCCATCGTCCCGGAGATTCTCCCGGCCAACGTCGCCGGTGGCGCGATGGCGCTGATCAACAGTATGGGCGCGCTCGGTTCGTTCGGCGGCTCGTATCTGGTCGGTTATCTGAACAGCTCCACCGGTTCGCCCGGCGCTTCGTATCTGCTGATGAGCGGCGCGCTGCTGCTGTCGGTGGTGCTGACGATTTTTCTCAAGCCCGGCGCCAGTGATCGCGTCGTCGCCAAAGCCGTTGCCACGCGTGCCGTGCCAGCGCATTCCTGAAGAGACTTTTGCCATGAAAAAACAGGTTGTGTTGTACAAGAAACTTTCGCCCGCGCTGATGACGCGTTTGCAGGAACAGTGCGAAGTCACGCTGATCAACAGCCTCGACGCCGACGGTCTGATGCAACTGCGCGACGCCCTGCCCCGCGCTCACGGTTTGCTCGGCGCCAGCCTGAAACTTGATGCGGCGTTGCTTGATCTCGCGCCGCAACTGGAGGCGATTGCCAGCGTTTCGGTGGGGGTCGACAACTACGACATCGATTACCTGAGCCAGCGCCAGATCCTGCTGACCAACACTCCGGACGTGCTCACCGAAACCACCGCCGACACCGGTTTCGCGCTGATCCTCGCCGCCGCGCGGCGTGTGGTTGAACTGGCGAACATGGTGCGCAGCGGCCAATGGAGCCGCAATATCGGCCCGGCGCATTTCGGCACCGATGTGCATGGCAAGACGCTGGGCATTATCGGCATGGGCCGCATCGGCGAGGCATTGGCGCAGCGTGGGCATTTTGGTTTTGGCATGCCGGTGCTCTATCACAGTCAGTCGCGCAAACCGGCGGTCGAGGCGCGATTCGATGCGCAATATCGCAGCCTTGAAGATCTGCTCCAGCAAGCCGATTTCATTTGCCTGACCTTGCCGTTGACGGCGCAGACCGAAGGCTTGATCGGCGCCGAGCAGTTCGCGCTGATGCGCCCGGAAAGCATCTTCATCAATATCTCGCGGGGCAAGGTGGTCGATGAGACGGCGATGATCGACGCGCTGCGTCACCAGCGGATTCGTGCGGCGGGGCTGGATGTGTTTGAGCGTGAGCCGTTGAATCACGATTCGCCGTTGTTGCAGCTGAATAATGTGGTGGCGACGCCGCACATGGGTTCGGCGACGCATGAGACGCGGGAGGCGATGGCGCGCTGTGCGGTGGAGAATCTGTTGGCGGCGTTGATTGGGGAGAAACCGGCGAATCTGGTGAATCCATCGGCATGGCAGGGCTGAATTAATCGGTGGCTGTAATGCCGCCTTCGCGAGCAAGCTCGCTCCCACAGGGGAATGCATTTCCAATGTGGGAGCGAGCTTGCTCGCGAAGAGGCCGGTACAGGCAATACAAGACCATCAAGCACTGCGCATCTGTAGAAGCTGCGCCGCACAAAGCGCAATTCGTGCACAGGCATCCGCCAGTTTCACCCGGTCCAGCACCAGACCAATCCGAATGTGCCCCGCCGCACTCGGCCCGAACGCTTCACCGGCAAGGACCGAAACCCCATAGCCTTCCAGCAACTGCTCGGCAAACGCCTGAGCGCCCAGCCCGGTCTGACGCACATCGACCATCACGAACATGCCGCCATCCGGACGGATCGGATACAGCCCCGGGCAACCGCTCAAACGCTCGCACACCAGATCCCGGCGCAGGCGATATTCCTCGCGCATTTGCGTCACTTCCGGCAAATCGGTTTCCAACGCAATCTCCGCGGCCTTCTGCACAAAATCCGGCAACCCGAACAACATGCTCAGCGACAGATTGACCAAATGCTCGGCCAGCGATTTCGGCCCGATCATCCAGCCGATGCGCCAGCCGGTCATGGCGTGGGATTTCGACAGGCTGTTGATGGTCGCCGTGCGCTCAGCCATGCCCGGCAGGCTCGCCGGGCTGACGTGCTGACCTTCATAAAGCAGTTCGCTGTAGACCTCGTCGCTGATCAGCCACAAGTCATGGCGGATACACAGCGCCGCCAGTTCCTGCCAGATCAGCAGTGGCAGGCTCGCGCCAGACGGATTGTTCGGACTGTTCAACAGCATGGCGCGTGATTTCGGCGTGATGCGCGCAGCGACGTCGACCGGGTCGACACGAAAGCCGTTTTCCGGGCGCACCGGCACCGGCACCACCGTCGCGCCGCACGCGCCAAACACGCCTTCGTAGGTGACATACATCGGTTCGGCGACGATCACTTCATCGCCCGGATCCAGCAGACATTGCGCCACCGAATACACCGCGCATTGCGCGCCAGGCATGACGATCACGTGCTCAGCATCGACTGCTTGTCCGCTGCGCCGACGATGCCGTTCGGCAATCAGCTTACGCAGCGCCAAACGACCTCGCACTTCGGAATAATGGGTATCGCCAGCGAGCAAGCTGTCGATCGCGCCGTGGACAATCGGCAGCGGTGTATCGAAATCCGGGCCACCCACGCTCAGCAGCAGGATATCGACACCCTCGGCGCGCAACTCCAGCGCTCGGTCGTGAATCTGCCAGGCGGCGGCTCCCTCTCCGGCGATTCGTTGGGTCAAGGCTGAATAGCGCATGTACGTCTCCTGATTGCGCGGTCTCCAGCCTTCACCGTATCTCAAATCACAAAACGCGCCACCATCGCATTCAAATCTACCGCCAGACGCGACAGTTCATGGGTCGCAGCGCTGGTCTGATTGGCCCCGGCGGCCGATTGCGTGGCCAGATCGCGGATATTGACCAGGTTGCGGTCGACCTCGCGCGAGACCTGCGCTTGCTCTTCCGAGGCGCTGGCGATGACCAGGTTGCGCTCGTTGATCTGATGGATCGACTGAGTGATCTGCTCCAGCGCCACACCGGCGGCGCGGGCCATTTCCAGAGTCGACTGGGTGCGCTGGTTGCTTTGCTGCATCGACGAAACCGCTTCGCCGGTGCCGTTCTGGATGCCGGCGACCATTTTTTCGATTTCCTGAGTCGACTGCGCGGTGCGATGGGCCAATGCCCGAACTTCGTCCGCCACGACCGCAAAACCACGCCCGGCCTCACCGGCGCGCGCTGCTTCGATCGCGGCGTTGAGTGCCAGCAGGTTGGTCTGTTCGGCGATGGCACGGATCACGTCGAGGACTTTGCCGATATCGCGCCCCTGTGTGGCGAGGCCTTCAATCATTTGCGCAGTGTTCTGCACGTCATGGGTCATGGTCTGGATCGCGTCGACGGTTTTCACCACTTGGTCGCGACCTTCGCGGGCGGCGTGGGTCGACTGGTTCGAGGCTTCCGAGGTCGACACGGCGTTGCGCGCGACTTCTTCGACGGCGGCGGTCATTTCGTTGACAGCAGTGGCGGCTTGCTCGATTTCGTTGTTCTGCTGCTGCAGGCCACGGGAGGCTTCTTCGGTCACCGCGCTGAGTTCTTCGGCAGCAGCGCCCAGTTGCGTGGCCGAGCCGGCGATCTGTTCGATGGTTTTGCGCAGATTGTTCTGCATCGCCGCGAGCGCTTCGAGCAGGCGGGCCGGTTCGTCTTTGCCGTCGACTTCAATGGCTTTGGTCAGGTTACCGCTGGCGATGGTTTGTGCGGCCTGCACGGCGCGGTTCAGCGGCGTGACGATGCTGCGGGTCAGCAGCCAGGCCAGTAACACGGTGGCCAACGCCGCAACAACGGCAACGATGATAATGCCGGTGATGGCGCTGTCGTAATGCTCACCGGCCTGAATCGACGCGGCTTTGGCATCGGCGGCATTGATCGCGATCAGTTTGTTGAGCTGCTCGCCCATCTGGTCGGTGCCGTCCTTGATCCGCGTGTTGATCAGGCTGCGCATCTCGTCGAGTTTGTCCTGACGCGACAGCTCCATCATCTGGTTCTGCGCTTGCAGGTAGTTGTCCAGCGTGGTCGCAAAGGTCTGGTACAACGCCCGTTCTTCCGGGCCGGCCGGCAGTGCGGCGTAACTGGCCTGCGCGGCGCGAACCTTGTCGACCAGAACGCCGATGCGGGTCTGCGCCTCCTGCAAACCAGCCGCTTCGCGATTGACCAGCACACGGAACGACAGAATCCGCAGACGCAGGACGTTTTCTGTCACCACGCTGAGCTGGGTCACGCTGGGAAGTTGCGTCGAATCCATCTCGACGGACGCCTGCCGGATGATCGACATACGGTTGACGGCGAATACGCCGAGCACGATCACCAGCAAGGCGATAAAGGCAAAACCGAGGAAGGCACGGGGCGCGATATTCAGGTTACGCAGGGACATAGTTGAGCTCTCGAAAGATAGAAACTACGAGCGTCCATGCGTCATCACTGGCCCGGGGGGGCGGGCTCAGTCCGGCGTCACTGTTTTAGGTAGTTATGTGCGCGCCTGTTAGCTGTATCGGCCAGGCTTTAGGAAGATTGCGGGTCAAGGGCAACTATTTTTCCGGGTGTTTCAAGATTGAAACACCCTGTGAGCCTGTTTCACACGTTGTGTTTGGCCATTTGCCAGACGCGGGCAATATCGGTAGCGCGTTCACGCAGCAGTCGCGGTGCTTCGGCGCAGGCCTGCTCCAACGTCATCGGGCCGCTGGTCACGGCGAAAGCCGCATCGATGCCGTGATCGTAAAGCTCTTGATAACCCTCACCTAACGTTCCGGCGATGACGATCACCGGCACGTCGTGTTGCCTGGCAATCCGCGCAACACCGAACGGCGTCTTGCCGCGCAAGGTCTGCGCATCGAAGCGCCCTTCCCCGGTGATCACCAGATCAGCGCCTTCGACCGCTTCGGCGAGGCCGACGAGTTCGGCAACCACTTCCACCCCGGCTTGAAATTGCGCGCCGAGAAAAGCCTTGGCCGCAAACCCCAGACCACCTGCCGCGCCACTGCCCGGCTCGTCACGAACGTCTTTGCCCAAGGCCTGCGCGCACAGCTCGGCGAAGTGCCCCAACGCCTGATCGAGTTGCTGCACCTGCGTCGGTGATGCGCCTTTCTGCGGGCCGAAAATCGCCGAAGCACCGTGCGGGCCGCACAGCGGGTTGTTGACGTCAGCGGCAATATCGAAACGCACCTGCGCCAGACGTGGATCGAGTTCGCTCAGGTCCAGTTGTGCCAGTTGCGCCAATGCCAGACCGCCGGGCACCAGCGACTGATGTTGCGCATCGAGCAACTTCACGCCCAACGCCTGCATTGCCCCGGCGCCGCCATCGTTGGTCGCGCTGCCGCCAATCGCCAGAATCACTCGTTGCGCGCCGGCATCCAGCGCCGCGCGAATCAATTCGCCGGTGCCGAAGGTGCTGCTGATGCAGGCATCGCGTTGCCCCGGTGGCACCAGTTGCAGGCCGCTGGCCTCGGCCATTTCGATGATTGCGGTGTGGTTGTATGGCAACCAGCCCCACGCCGCATCGACTGCCGAACCCAACGGGCCACGCACGCGGGTGCGGCGCATTTCGCCTTCGCAGGCAGCGAGGATCGACTCGACCGTGCCTTCGCCACCATCGGCCATTGGGCATTTGACCAGCGTTGCCTGCGGCCAGACCTGCGCCAGGCCAAGAGCAATGGCTTCGGCGACGCCTTGAGCACTCAGGCTGTCCTTGAACGAGTCGGGGGCGATGACGATCTTCATGGGAATTCTCCGGTTGCAATGTCCCTCATGCTGCCAGTCCGCCTGCGTGTTGACGCCTGTCCGCTGCACAAGTGGCGGGGACGTTTATTGTTCATTTTCACAAAAGATCTGTTTTGAATGTTCCGCCGCCTTCGCGAGCAGGCTCGCCCCCACAGGTGATCGCATTTCATTGTGGGAGCGAGCTTGCTCGCGAAGGCGTCTTTGAAGATGCCCAATTAACCCGGATCTGTCTGTGGCAGCAGCTGTACCCCGAGATACAGCGCCAGCATCCCGTCCAGCCTGAGCGGATCAACCCCACTCAACTCGGCAATCCGCTCCATCCGATAACGCAAACTGTTGCGATGAATCCCCAGCGCATCGGCACACGCCTGACTCTGGCCATCGTGCTCACACCAACTGCGCAGGGTCGCCAGCAACTGGCCGTTGCCGTCCTTGGCGATCACTTTGCGCAGCGGCTTGAGCAATTCGTCCAGTGCGTCGTCATTGCGGTGCCGCCACAACATCACCGGCAAGCGATAGCGGTTCAACGTCAGCAATCGCGAGTGCGGCAACACTTCGCGACCATAGGCGAGCAAGTCGCCTACGCGCCGATAACAACGGCGCAGCCCGGCGAGTCCGTCAGCCTGCCCGCCCACGGCAATGCGCAGCACCTTCCAGCCGAGGCCATCGAGCTTCTCCAGCAAGCGATCATGCTCGACGTTTTGACTCGCCGGCCGGCACCACAACAGGGAAGACTTCGCGGAACTCACGCACCAGCTATCGGGATAACGCGACGTCAGCCAGGCACTCAACGCCTCAACGGTTTGCCCCGGTCCATGTTCAAGGCCCAGCTCGAACAGATACGGCACCCGGGTCAATTGCGGTTTGAGCCCAAGCTGCTGCGCTTCATCGACCAAACGCGGCGAGTCCCCGGCCTCGCTCAACAGCAACGCCAGCAGATCATCGCAACGCTGGCGCCGCCATTGCTGCTCGGCCTGCTGATTGCGCTGGCCGACGAGCATTTCGGCGGTCATGCGCACCAGTTCGGCATACGTGCGCAGTTGCTCCGGTTCGCCGGTAATGCCGAGCACACCGATCAAGCGCTGATCGAGCAACAGCGGCAGGTTGATTCCCGGTTGTACGCCCTTCAGATGCACGGCCGTCTGCGCATCGATCTCGACCACGCGACCGTTGGCCAGCACCAGTTGCGCGCCTTCGTGACGGGTGTTGATGCGCTCCGGTTCACCGCTGCCGAGGATCAGCCCCTGGCTGTCCATGACGTTGACGTTGTAGGGCAAAATGGCCATGGCCCGGTCGACGATGTCCTGGGCGAGGTCGTGATCGAGTTCGAACATAGCGGCGGCAATCCTTGATTTATGGCACTGGCAGTTGTTCACCCGCACAGGGTCTGGCGGCAAACCCTGTGCTCAGGCACAAAGACAATCCGGCCAAAGGTGACCGAGACTCTCGGGGCGATCAACGTTACCCTTTGCATCGCAAAAAATCATAATAAAGAGAGAGCCGCTATGTCGCAGAGCGCCGCAGCTACCCAGACCATCGTTGACGATAAAAATGCCGTCTACAAACGCATCACCCTGCGTTTGATCCCCTTCATCTTCATCTGCTACTTGTTCAACTACCTCGACCGGGTCAATGTTGGATTTGCCAAACTGCAGATGCTCGACGCGCTGAAATTCAGCGAAACCGTGTACGGCCTCGGTGCCGGTATTTTCTTCATCGGCTACGTGCTGTGCGGCGTGCCGAGCAACCTGGCGTTGACCAAATTCGGTCCACGGCGCTGGATCGCGCTGATGATGATCACCTGGGGCACGCTGTCGACCTGCCTGTTGTTCGTCACCACGCCGACCGAGTTCTACACCCTGCGGCTGTTCACCGGTGCGGCTGAAGCCGGGTTCTTCCCCGGCGTTGTTTTGTATCTCTCGCAGTGGTTCCCGACCTTTCGCCGTGGGCGGATCATGGCGTTGTTCATGTCGGCGATCCCGGTGTCCGGTTTGCTCGGCAGCCCGTTTTCTGGCTGGATTCTCAATCACTTTGCGGCGGGCCAGGGCGGTCTGGCCGGCTGGCAGTGGATGTTTCTGCTGCAAGGCATTCCTACCGTCATCCTCGGCGCCCTCGCCTATTTCCTGCTGAGCGACAGCTTCGCCAACGCCAAGTGGCTGAGCCCGCATGAGCGTGCGGTGCTGGAAGCGGATCAGGCCGAAGATTTGGCAAACAAACCGAGAACCACTTCCGACTCGCTGCTGGCCGTGTTCAAGAACCCGGCGATCTGGGCGTTCGGTCTGATCTATTTCTGCATCCAGAGCGGCGTGTACGCGATCAACTTCTGGCTGCCGTCGATCATCAAAAACCTCGGCTTCAGCGATAACCTGGTGATCGGCTGGCTGAGTGCAATTCCGTATCTGCTGGCGGCGGTGTTCATGCTGGTGGTCGGGCGTTCGGCGGACTTGCGCAAGGAGCGTCGCTGGCACTTGGTGGTGCCGATGCTGATGGGTGCGATCGGTCTGGTGATCGCCGTTAACTTTGCGGCGAACCCGGCGATTGCGATTCTCGGCCTGACCATTGCCACCATGGGCGCGTTGACGGGTCTGCCGATGTTCTGGCCGGTGCCGACGGCCATGTTGAGTGCGGGCGCTGCGGCGGGCGGGCTGGCGTTGATCAACTCGATGGGGCAGATGGCTGGCTTCCTCAGCCCTTATCTGGTGGGTTGGGTCAAGGACAGCACCGGTTCGACCGATGCAGCGCTGTATCTGCTGGCGGGTGTGATTGTTGGCGGGAGTTTGCTGGCGTTGCGCATGACGCGGACGTTGCGGGCTTGAGTTTTTTGATGGATGGAAGAACGGCCCTTTTCAGGGTCGTTTTTTATTGGGGTTTCGGCTGGGCTTTTGTGCTGTTCTGGAGATCTTTTCCCCCTCACCCCAGCCCTCTCCCCCCAGGGGGCGAGGGGGAAAGGGAGCCGATCTTCGGGCTTTTCAAAGTCTGAGTTCGACTTGGAATTGCATGGCATTACAAAGAGTTCGGTTGCTCCAGTAACGAAGGGAAAGGGAGCCGATTTTGGTGCTTTTCAAGACCTGAGTTCGACTCGCTATTGCACGTCGGTGTACCTCGTTCAAACACCTCGGTCGGTCCCCTCTCCCCCTGGGAGAGGGTTAGGGTGAGGGCAGTGCTTTGGCATCCAGCTCAATCACCAGACCACCGGGCATTTGCACAAAAATCTGCGCGATCCCCTCGCCCGGTACCTGCGCCAACTGATACGGCAATCCACTCTCACGCACCCGCTGCAACACCGTTTCCGCCGGCTCATCAGTACGAAACGCGATGTGGCTCAGTTCAGTGTCATCGGGCAGCGGCCGCTCGATCACATGCACCACGGCGTGTTCATCCTGATACAGCCAACGCCCCGGAAACGGAAACGGCGGTCGACGGCCCGGCTTGAGCCCGAGCAACTTGGCGAAACCGTCCTGCAAGGCCTGACCGTCAGCGGTATTGAAGGCCAGATGATCGAATGTCCAGGTCATGCGCCTCTCCTGCGATTGTTGACTGATTGCAGTATCTGCCCTTGCTAATCACTGAAAAATCCCGCAAAAACGCAAAGATCTTTAAAGGATTTTTAGCAATGAGCTCGATTCTAGATCTGGAGATCTTCGTCCGTGTCGCCGACGCCGGCAGCATCTCCGCCGCCGCTCGTGCCTTGGAGCTGACGCCAGCCGCCGCCAGTATTGCGCTGAAGCGCTTGGAAACCCGCCTCGGCATTCGTTTATTCGCACGCTCCACGCGCAGTATTCGTCTGACTGAAGAAGGTCGCTGTTATCTGCAAAGCGTGCGCTTGGCACTGGCGGCGCTGGCCGAGGGTGAACAGGCACTTAAACAACAAAGCGAAGGGTTGAGCGGCGTGTTGCAACTGGCTGCGCCGTCGGACTTCGGACGCAACGTGTTGTTACCGTGGCTCGATGATTTCAAGCGCGAACACCCGAATATTCAACTGCAACTGCTACTCAACGACCGGCATGCCGATCTGTTTCGCGAGACCGTCGATGTGGCGCTGCGCTTCGGCGTGCCAAGTGATTCGACGCTGGTGGCGTTGCCGATTCTGCCGCAACACCGGCGGGTTGCCTGCGCCAGCCCTGACTATCTGGCGCGCCATGGCACTCCGCAACATCCCGCCGAACTGAGCGAGCATAGTGCCCTGCTCTATTTGCGTAACGGCAGTCCCTACAACACTTGGCGCTTCAGTCGCGGCGATGAAACGCTGGAAGTCGAAGTCCACGGCGACTACTTCAGCGACGACGGCGAAGTCGCCCGCCGCTGGGCGCTGGCCGGGCATGGCATCGCTTACAAGGCTTGGCTCGACATTGCCGAAGATGTCCGCGCCGGGCGGCTGGTGACGTTGTTCGAAGATTGGGACGGGGAAAGCGTGCCGTTCAATTTGCTGTGTCCGCATCGGGTGCAGGTGTCGGAACGGGTCAGGGTATTGCAGGGGTTTCTGCAAGAGCGCTGCACCGGGCTGAGCCGATAAATCACTTTGCCCCGTAGCGTGTTTTGATCGTTCCCGACCGGGAGGACGATCAAAACAATACTGAACTACAGAGGTAGGAGGCACCACGATGTGAGTACATGACGCCCAGGAGAACCAAAAAAGGTTGTATCTGGCCGCATATAAACATAGCTGCTACCGAATAAACAACACGCATTTACATGCTCAGGGATGGATGGAAAATAAACACGTCGTATGTCTCCAATGAAGGTCCAATTATAAACCTGCATCCCACCTAGCGTATGCATCCAAGCAATTGCATCATCCGCCCGAAGCTTTTCAGCACTGATCCGCAATTGAAAAACATTCGTAACAGCCACCAAGTAACTAACTGTCTCACCCTCCTGATCCGTGACATATATCGTCGCCACACCCTGCTTGAGTCCCGTCACCTTACCCGCCGCAGTCACCGGCGCAGTCAACGGATCCGAAGACGCATAGTCATACGGCGGAACCCCACCCGTCGGCACACGAACACCCGTATTGCCAATCGAATCCTCCCCGGTTTTCGGCCACTGCGGAATCTTCACCGAAAACCCGTCCAGCTTCATCTGCGTCCGGTCGATGCTCAACGCCAAACGTTGAAACCGCCAAGGATCCGACTCAAGTTGATTCCCGGTTTTTTCCTTCGCAATAAAGCTGTGCTGACCTACGGCGATCGGTATCAATTTGCTCTGCCACTTATAGTTGGCCGCGACTTGAATATCTTCGACATAAGTTCCGTCATCAAACAGCTGCAGCACCACGCCTGCCAGCGCAGAGCCTGACAACACCACTTTATTATCCGAAACCGTGCCGCCGTTCTGCACGTCTCCTCCGGACGAATTCTTCACCGCCAAAATAAGCGGTTTCACAATCACCCGTGCCCGGGCAACTTTCGATGTTGCAATAACGATTCCCCCGCGTACTTGCTCATACAGCACAGCGACCGCACTGTCGCCAATGACCTTGGCATTGGGAATCATCAACCTGTGCACAAAAGGAAGCCTGCCGACAGGCTCGTCAACCGTATGTACGACAACGGGTCCGCTACTCGGCGTCGCGGTGTATTTCACGCGGACAGTGTCGTTAGTGGCCCAGAGAGATTCCAGAACATGCACCTGGATGGTCAGGTCCTTGTTCCCCAGTTTGTTCAGGTCAATCGTGTCTGGCGCGTCGTGCGGGTCATCCGGGTCTTCGGCAATATCGGGAGCTGCCAGCCGTGTACCCTTGAGATCAACCACGACCCGGATCGCCGCCGACCATGGCGAATTCAAGTCGGCACCGTTGCCAATTTGATCGCTCACGGTATAAGAAAAAGCGAACTGCGGATGATCGCCTGCAGCCTCTAAGTCGGCTTTATCGAGTAGCAGACCGAGCCGGGTGGGCACGCTAGTGGGTGTGGCTGGAGCCTCGTCAGGGTGCACTTCGCGCGATACATCATGACCATTACAGTTAAGCAATATTCTGTCGTAGGCCCGGCAGTAAGGGTAGGAGAAGTAAACCTGCACGCCCTGCGCTGCCCTGTCGGCATCAACACCGTCGTCAATCAGGTCTTGAGGCAGTACGAGTTCAAGTTCGGAATGTCCTTCATCACCGGCGATCTGGTCGTCCATGCCTGGCCGAATAGCGTTGTACAAAATCGTTAGTGGCGGTTCCGAAGTGCCTTCATTACTGCTTCCACGAACGACTGTATACGTAAGTTGGTTGAGGTAGCCGGGATCCGACCTCAATTTTTTTTTGGGTATATAGAGCACCACCGAATCATCAGTGGATTGAGTCTGGGTGCTGGCGATATTAGTTTCGCCGTTCAAATTTAGCTGAACAGTGTCCAGCGGTGCTTGTCCCAAGTAGGAATCAATGATGACCGTAGCGCCGCTTGGCGTCAGGTCATAAAACTGCATGCCAATACCGCAATCTGCGCCAGCCACAGACTTGTTACTGTCCGGCAGCTGCGGCGGATAAAGAACTAGTACAGACTCATCGGGTGTCGCTGAAAAACAAGGTTGATTAGTCATGGAAACACTCCTGATCTGGCTCATGGAATAGGACTTTTTGGGCTAACTCCATCGTTCAGGATCAGGCCAGATTTACCTGATGACTGCCTACTGTCATATCTGACAGTTACGACGAATGGTCACTCACTGAGCGCAAACTGGCTTTGCCGACACGTCTTGCTTCTGGTATTTGATTAGAGCTTTCCCACCGACAAAAGGATTTCGGCATGAGCTATCGCACACTCGGTCACTCGGGCTTGCAGGTGTCCACCCTCACCCTCGGCACGATGATGTTTGGCGAGCAGACCAGCGCTGAGGATTCGCTGCGCATCATCGACAAGGCCTGGGATCAGGGGATCAATTTCATCGACACCGCCGACGTCTACACCAACGGTCGTTCCGAAGAGATCGTCGGTGAAGCGATTGCCCGTCATCGGCATGACTGGGTGCTGGCGACCAAGGTCGGTTTCGGCCCGGTGGACGGCGTGCCGAATCGCAGCGGTTTGAGCCGCAAACACATCTTCAATGGCATCGATGCCAGCCTGACCCGGCTCGGCACTGACTATCTCGACATTTATTACCTGCACCGCGAAGACCACAACACGCCGCTGGAAGTGAGCGTGTCGGCGATTGGCGATCTGATTCGTCAGGGCAAGATTCGTTATTGGGGCCTGTCGAACTATCGCGGCTGGCGGATTGCCGAGGTGATTCGCATCGCCGATAAACTCGGCGTTGACCGTCCTGTGATCAGTCAGCCGTTGTACAACATCGTCAACCGCCAGGCCGAGACCGAGCAGATCACTGCGGCACAAACCTACGGCCTTGGTGTAGTGCCTTACAGTCCGCTGGCCCGGGGCGTGCTCAGCGGCAAGTACGCGCCGGATGTCAAACCGGACGCCAACAGCCGCGCCGGACGCCAGGACAAGCGCATTCTGGAAACCGAGTGGCGCGTGGAATCGCTTCGCATCGCCCAGAAAATTCAGCAGTACACCGAGCAGCGCGGGGTCGGGATGGTCGAGTTCGCGATTGCCTGGGTGTTGAATAACAGTGCGGTGACGTCGGCGATTGTCGGGCCGCGAACTGAAGATCAGTGGGATGCTTATACCAAGGCGCAGGCCGTGCAGATCACGGCGCAGGATGAGGCGTTTATCGATTCGCTGGTCTCGCCGGGTCACGCGTCGACACCGGGATTCAACGATGTCAGTCATTTTGTGTCGGGGCGTAAACCCCATCAGGGTTGAGCTTTACTGCAAGCCTTCGACAGCCGATACCCTCGGCTGTCTTTCAACGAATCAAGCGCGATCAAATGGACTGTTGATTGATCGCCCGGCAATGACCAGGGACTGATAAATGCTCAATCGCCCCGTTGAGGTATCCAGCAAGCCTTTGCGCGGGCTGCTGTTCAAACTGCGTGGCGCGAAAAATCTGCACGAGCCTCTTTCGCCAGCGGCGACCGTGGCTACCGGGGATCGCAAACCATCGATCGAGTATCGTGCGGATATCGACGGGTTACGTGCAATCGCAGTGTTGCTGGTGTTGATTTTCCACGGCGGTCTGACGCTTTTCCCGTCCGGGTTTATTGGCGTCGATATCTTCTTCGTGATCTCGGGTTATCTGACCACCGCGATCATCATGAAATCGCTGAACAACGGCACGTTCACGTTCTCGGGGTTCTATACGCGGCGAATCTGGCGCTTGCAGCCAGCGGTGATTGCGTTGCTGGCCGTGACCCTGATTATCACAACGCTGCTGTACTTGCCCGATGACTATGTCGACTTTCTGAAAAGCGAAAAGTACACATCGCTAATCATCTCCAACCAGTATTTTTCCAAAGTCACAACGGGCTACGCCACGCCTGATGCGGCCAGCCTGCCGCTGTTGCACACCTGGTCGCTGGCCATCGAATGGCAGTGGTATCTGGCCCTGCCGCTGGGCCTCTGGTTGCTCTACCGCTATCTGGCGAAAAGCCTGTTCAAAGCGGTGGTGCTCGGCTTGACCCTGGCGGCAATGGCGCTCGCGCTGTACTTGTCTTACTCGGTTCCTGACAAAAACTACTACTTCTTCACCGCGCGAATTTTCGAATTGATGATCGGCTCCTGTGCAGTCATTTTCAGCACGGACACGTTCAGGCTCAATCGCCTGAGCGCCACGCTGGTCTGTGCGTTTTCGCTGGCGACGATCCTCTACTGCGCCACTCTGGCAGATATCCTGCCGGGCTTTCCGCGCTACCACGCCATTGCCGTGTGCCTCGCCACTGCAGCCTTGCTGTTTCAGGGGATTGGCGATGCGAGCTTTACCTCGAAACTGCTGGCGTTCAAACCCCTGGTGTTCATAGGCACGCTTTCGTACTCCCTGTACTTGTGGCACTGGCCGATCCTGGCGCTGATGAATTACATGGGCATCACCCTCACCGCGCCAGCGACGGTCGTTTACTTCGTCTCCACGTTCGTCATGGCCTGGCTCTGCTACGTGCTGATCGAAAACCGCTTTCGAAAGGCCAGGCTCGGCTTTGCCAAAACCCTTGTCGTGCTGATGATCCTGCCCGCAATCGGCCTGTCGCTGCTCCACGCGGCCAGCGTCAGACAGGAAGGCTGGCCGAACCGCTTCAACGAAGGCTACAACAACGTCTTCAACGGTTTGAAAGCGTCTGTTCCAGCCACTCGGGAGGGATGCCTGGGTGTCAGTGACGGCGCCGATCCGGGCTGTATAGCGGGCGCCGCGCAGGCCGCGCCGCAAATATTGCTGATGGGCGATTCATTTTCGAATCACTACTGGGGCTTTGTCGAAACACTGGCCAAGGATGCCAATCTTGCCGTCCTCACACAGGGTTATCCGGCATGCCTGGCCTTGCCCGGGATCTACCTCTATGACGTGAGTAAGTACACGAACGGGCTGTATCAAAAATGCCACAACGCGACGCGTCGCTATTACGACTTGATCGCGAAGAAGCATTTCAAGTATGTGATCGTTGGCCAGTTCTGGGAGGCTTATCTCAAGGATGACATCGTCACCAAACTGGACGACCCGCGCAGCCCGGAGCTGTCGCAACAACGCCTCGGCACAGCGATCCGCAAAGCCCTGGATATCATTGTCGAATCCGGTGCTACTCCGGTCTTTCTGGAGAACACGCTGCCTATGCCTGCGGGGATCAATACCTGCCTGCTGCAACAGGTCAAGCTGCGCGGGTTGATGGGCAGTGCCGAGCAAAGCAGCCTCTGCGCCACGGCGCCATGGTCAGGCGCGAAAGAGCCGGTGCTCGAACGACTGTTCAATGACTTGAAGACTGAATACCCCGGCTTGATCGTCATTGACCCAAAAATCGTGCAATGCAAAGACGCCGCGTGCATGACCACTGTCGACGGTTTACCGGTCTATCGTGACATTGGCCACATCACCGATTACGCCTCTTACAAGTTCGGCGAGATGTACCTGAGGCGTTTCGGCAATCCGTTGAAGGTTGCGCAGTGATGTTTCACTCACACTGACTACGCTTGTGCAGGAGCTGTTGCAGGGAAATGTGTGTGAGGAATATTGAGCATCCGGCCAATATTCAGCACAAAAACCACGTATCCTTCGCGCCCCGTTTGACCATCAACCCGCGAGGACAGTTTGTCTAAAGGTATCGCTCTATCGGTTTCAGCCTCGGTGCTGTTTGCCGTCATGTATTACTACACCTCGTTGCTCACACCGTTGAGTGGCGTGGAGATCTTTGGCTGGCGGATGCTGCTGACCGTACCGTGCATGACCGTGTTCATGCTGGTGTCCGGAGAATGGCGGCGGGTGCTGGAGCTGATTCGGATGGTGGCGGCACAGCCAAAACTGGTCGCCGGGTTGATCGTCTCGGCCGCCCTGCTCGGCGTGCAACTGTGGCTGTTCATGTGGGCGCCGCTCAATGGCTACAGCCTCGACGTGTCGCTGGGCTACTTTCTGCTGCCACTGGCGATGGTCCTGACCGGGCGAATTGCCTACGGCGAGAGCCTGTCGTATTTGCAAAAGGTTGCGGTGTTCTTCGCGATTCTGGGTGTGTTGAACGAGCTGTACCAGGTCGGCGGGTTTTCCTGGGCGACACTGGTGGTGGTCGTCGGCTATCCGCTGTACTTCGTCCTGCGTAAATACCTGAAGACCGACAACCTCGGCGGCTTGTGGATCGACATGACACTGATGCTGCCGGTCGCCTGGTGGTTTGTGCAGGGTGGCGAGCAAGGCTTTGGCGTGTTTGATCAGTACCCGGGGCTGATGTGGCTGATTCCGCTGCTCGGCCTGATCAGCGCGTCGGCACTGGTGGTGTACATCATTGCCAGTCGCTTGCTGCCATTCAGCCTGTTTGGTTTGTTGAGTTATGTTGAGCCGGTGTTGCTGCTCGGCGTGGCGTTGCTGCTCGGTGAGAGCATCAAGTCCAGTGAATGGCTGACCTATATTCCGATCTGGCTGGCGGTTGTGGTGCTGGTCTTCGAAGGCTTCAAACACCTGACGCGGCAACGCCGCCCTTAAAAGCAAAAGATCGCAGCCTGCGGCAGCTCCTACATTTGGAATGCGTTTTTCCTGTAGGAGCTGCCGCAGGCTGCGATCTTTTGATCTTGAAAAAAATCCCGGCCCTGCATCTCTGCAGGCCGGGATTTTTTCATTTCAGTGGCCGATTACTCGGTAGCAAGTACACCGCGACGCACCTGATCACGCTCGATCGACTCGAACAGAGCCTTGAAGTTACCTTCGCCGAAACCATCATCGCCTTTACGCTGGATGAACTCGAAGAACACCGGGCCCATCAGGGTTTCCGAGAAGATCTGCAGCAGCAGACGCTTGTCGCCCTGCTCCGAGGCGCCGTCGAGCAGGATGCCACGTGATTGCAGTTGATCCACCGGCTCGCCATGGTTAGGCAGACGGCCTTCGAGCATTTCGTAATAGGTGTCCGGCGGCGCGGTCATGAAGCGCATGCCGATCTTCTTCAACTGATCCCAGGTCTTGATCAGGTCGTCGGTGAGGAACGCAACGTGCTGGATGCCCTCGCCGTTGAACTGCATCAGGAACTCTTCGATCTGGCCCGCGCCTTTGGACGACTCTTCGTTCAGCGGGATGCGGATCATGCCGTCCGGTGCGGTCATCGCTTTCGAGGTCAGGCCGGTGTATTCGCCCTTGATGTCGAAGTAACGGATCTCGCGGAAGTTGAACAGCTTCTCGTAGAAGTTCGCCCAGTAGGCCATGCGACCGCGATACACGTTGTGCGTCAGGTGGTCGATGATCTTCAGGCCGGCACCGACCGGATTGCGATCAACGCCTTCGATAAACACGAAGTCGATGTCGTAGATCGAGCTGCCTTCGCCGAAACGGTCGATCAGGTACAGCGGCGCGCCGCCAATGCCTTTGATCGCCGGCAGGTTCAGCTCCATCGGGCCGGTTTCGATATGGATCGGCTGGGCGCCGAGTTCCAGTGCGCGGTTATAGGCTTTCTGCGAATCCTTGACGCGGAACGCCATGCCGCAAACGGACGGGCCGTGCTCAGCCGCGAAGTACGAAGCGACGCTGTTGGGTTCGTTGTTGAGGATCAGGTTGATCGCGCCCTGACGGTACAGGTGCACGTTCTTCGAGCGGTGGGTGGCGACTTTGGTGAAGCCCATGATCTCGAAGATCGGCTCCAGGGTTCCCGGCACCGGCGATGCGAGCTCGATGAATTCAAAGCCCATCAGGCCCATTGGGTTTTCGTATAAATCTGCCATGGTGGCGCCTCATCATTTCTTATCAATTAACCAGGGTTATTTGTCAGTCATGCGAGGTCGGTGGGTGGCGCGCAGGAGATGCCACGCACACTGCGGGCGAGGAAGTCACCGTAGATCAGTTGAAACCCGAATATCTTCATTGTCGACCCAAGGCTCTTGCGGGCGAGGCTTCTGCTGCCAGAAGACGATTATTATTGTATGCGTAACCCGATTCTACACAGCGTAAATAGGCTTGTCTGCCCTCCCTATAAAATCCGCTTTTTTGCGCCCGGTGCAAGGGGTTTGTTGCACAGGTAAATGCCACTCAGGATCAGCGCGCCACCCAGGTACATGGCCGCTGTCAATTGTTCGCCCAGCAGCAGCGCGCCAAGGATCACCGCCGTCAACGGATTGAGCGCGATAAACACTCCGCTGCGTGTCGCGCCGATCTTGCGGATGCCGTCGTAATAGCCGATGTAGGCCAGCGCCGAGCCCAGGACGCCGAGGTACAGCAGGCTCAGCCATTGCGCCAGGCCCAGATTATTCAGCGTCTGCCAGCTCAGCTCGCCACGTACCGCCGCCAGAGCGCACAACATGACTGTGCCGATCAGGATCGAGTACGTCACGGTCTGCACCGGCCCCAACGTCCGATTCAAATCACGGGAAAACAACGAATAAACGCCCCAGCCCAGCACACAGCCAAGAATCAACAGATCACCGATCCACGCATGCGGCGTTGCAGCCAGTAATTGCGGATTGCGACTGATGATCACCAGGCCAGCGCCGACTATGCAGATCGCGATGCCGGCGGTTTTCACCCGACCCAGACGTTCCTTCAACAACCACCACGAGACAAGACCAATCACCGCCGGGTTCAACGCCACAATCAACGAAGCCCGCGACGCGTTGATATATTGCAGGCCGTAAAAAAAGCACAGGTTATAGAAGAAGATCCCGAAGAACCCCAGCAGTGCCAGATGCAGCCATTGTCGTGGAGTCGGCCGCGCCAAAGGGATCCGCGCCAGCCACAGGAAGCCGAGCAACGCCGCACTGGCGAGCAGGAAGCGCAGGCTGGCGGCGAACATCGGAGTCAGGCTGCCCGCAAGGAAACGTCCAGCGACAAAGGTCCCGCCCCAGATCATGGTGACCGCCGCCAGACTCAGGTAAACGGGGATGTCGGATGATGTTGTGTGCAGCTGGTCGACGTTGCGCATGACGCTCCAGATTCAGGAACTTGAGGAATGCCGTATCATTCATCTCATTCTCTGTCATCGTAAAATGAGCAAATACTCATGACCCTCACGCAGCTGGAGATCTTCTCGCTGGTCGCCGAACTGCGCGGTTTCACCCTCGCGGCCCATCGGTTGGGGATTTCGCAGTCGGCGGTGTCCCACGCGATGAAGTCGCTGGAACAGGAACTCGGCGTCGAATTGCTGCGCCGGCATCAGTCGTCCGTGGAACTCAGTGATATCGGTGAGCAATTGCTGCTACGCGCCCGCGCCATGCTCGGGCTGGCCAACACCTTGCGCCAGGAAGCCGCTGATGCACGCGGCATGAAAAGCGGTACCTTGCGCATCGGCTCGTTCGGCCCGACTTCGTCGATCAAGCTGCTGCCCGATATTCTGCGGCAATATCGCGAGGCGCATCCGGGCATCGAAGTGCACATCGATGAAGGGCCGGATCGACAAGTGATTCAATGGCTGGAAGAGCGGCGGATCGACATCGGTTTTGTGGTGCTGCCAGAGGAGCGCTTCGACACGTTTGCCTTGCTCGAAGATCAGATGGTTGCCCTGCTCCCTTTGGATCATCCCCTGGCAGCGCGGTCGGCGTTGAGTCTCAAGGATCTGTGCGACGCACCTTTCGTGCTTACTGAGGCTGGTTCTTCGGAACTGGTATCGCGGCTGTTCACGGCCGCGCGTTTGCAACCGAACATTCGCTATCGCTGTTCGCAACTGCTCAGCACTCTCGACACGGTCAGCCGTGGTGACGCCATCACGATTGTTGCCGAAGGTTCATTGCCGGAGGAAGCAACGCCGCGCTACGTGAAGAGGCCGTTGTTGCCCGCCGTGCAGCGTCAGGTCGGACTTGCCGTCCTCGATCAGCGTCAGGCGTCACCCGCTACTCTGGCCTTTATCGAGCTGGCAACGCGGATGAAGCACTGATGAGCGGCGCGAGCGCCTTCGGCCATCTATCCTCCCCTCTGGCTGATGTGTTTTTCAGCGGCGCGCCGTAATCCGGCCTGCATTCGAGAGCCCCACTCCACCGCGACAGGATGCGCCCATGCCGTTGACCGTCAGACCCCGCCGCAAGCGCAGCACCCGCATCGTCTTCACCCTGCTCAGCGGTTTGCTTCCGGTGCTGCTGGGCAGCGCGATTCTTTACATGCAGGCCGAACGCACGCTGGAGCAAGGTTCACGACAGACTGCCGAAGAGGCGTTGCGCCAATTCGAGTTAATGCTCGACAACACTGCTCAAGCCGCTCATGAATTGCTGCCACTGGCCGGCCAGACTTGTGAGAACGTCAAACTCGCCTTGCGCGAGCAAGTGACCCGCCGCCCGTTCGTGCGCTCGACCAATCTGGTGTGGGACGACAACCTCTATTGCAGCTCGTTGTTTGGCGACTTCAAGGAAGCCGTCAACGCGGGCGACTATAACCAGGGCAAGTTGTGGCTGATGAATGGCAACCCGGTGACACCCAACACCGCCCTGTTGGTCTATCGGCTCAGCGAAGGTCGTGGCGGCGCCCTGACGACACTCGACGGTTACCATCTAAGCAACATGTTGCGTCTGATCGGCCGGCACATGTTGCTGGTGCTGCAAGTGGGCGACAACTGGCTGGCGGCCGACGGCAAAGTACACACTGGTGCCCTGCCCGCGTTGCCGATAGCCCAGCACACACTGGATTCTTCGCGGTACGCGTTCAGTGTCTCCGCCGGTTTTCCCGAGGGCGAAACCTGGCGCTACATGGCCGATAAATATCCGCCGCTGTTCAGTCTGTTGATCTTTTTTGGCGTGGTGTCCGGTGCCATAGGACATGTCTTGCAAAAGCGCTCTACGTCGCCGAGCCACGAGATGCTCCGCGCGCTTGAGGCCGGCGAATTCATCCCTTACTTCCAGCCCGTGGTGCATGGTGACAGCAAGAAATGGTCGGGGGCCGAAGTGTTGATGCGCTGGACACACCCCAAAGAAGGGCTGGTGCGCCCGGATCTGTTTATCCCGTTCGCCGAGCATTCGGGCCTGATCGTGCCGATGACCCGCGCCCTGATGCAACAGACCGCGACGCTGCTGGGGCCACTGTCAGCAACCTTCACCCCGCCGTTTCATATCGGCATCAATATTACTGCGAGCCACTGCAAGGATCTCGAACTGGTTGAGGACTGCCGGGCGTTTCTCGCCGCGTTCGCGCCCGACAGCATCAGCCTGGTGCTGGAGCTGACCGAGCGGGAGTTGATCGAACCGACCGACATCACCCGGCAACTGTTCGAGCAATTGCATGCACTGGACGTGAAGATCGCGATTGACGACTTCGGCACCGGCCACTCGAGCCTCGGCTACTTGCGCAAATTCAATGTCGACTTTCTCAAGATAGATCAGAGTTTCGTCGCCATGATCGGCATCGATGCGCTGTCCCGGCACATTCTCGACACCATTATCGAACTGTCGGCCAAGCTTGATTTGGGTATTGTTGCCGAAGGTGTCGAAACTCAGGCGCAAGCCGATTATCTGACAGCGCATCACGTCAACTTCCTGCAAGGCTACCTGTTCGGCAAACCGATGCCGGCTGCGGATTTCATCAGCGCATTAACTCACCATTAACTAAGCCTGATTAAGACGAGCGTACCGATCAGACGCACCAAATTGATACAAAAGACCGCTGTTGTTACATGAAGACAACATCAGGATTTACTCTTGGCGCATTAACTACTACAATTTTTTCAACCTGAGCAAAATTGGCAGGTGAGCCATTTATCACCGAGTCGCTTCAAGGCTCTTGGCTTATAGCTTTGTTTGCGGTTGGTATCAGCCAAACACACTATTGGAGTAAAGATATTGTCCAGACTCGCTGAATTTCGCGCAGCTGAAAAGGCCCTTCAGGAACAGCTCAAGCAACTGGAATCGCTGAAGAACGATGCCGGGCTGAAGAAAGAAATCGAATTCGAAGAAAAGCTCCAGGGGCTGATGAAAAACTACGGCAAAGGCCTGAAAGACATCATCGCCATTCTCGATCCGAACCCGGCAAAATCCGGTCTGCAGACCTCTGCAGCACCTAAAACCCGCCGCGCTCGCGTGGTCAAGGTCTACCAGAACCCGCACACCGGTGAACTGATCGAAACCAAGGGCGGCAACCACCGCGGCCTGAAAGCGTGGAAGGAACAATACGGTGCAGCCACCGTTGATTCCTGGTTGCGCGGTTAATCCAGCGCCAACAACAAAGCCCTGCATCATGCAGGGCTTTTTTATTGACAATATCTAACAAATGAAATGATTTTCATCGAACAAGTTGCGATTTTTCTGTAACGTTACTGAGCCACATACTCAAACATTTTGATGCGCAATGTTGCGATTCAGGGTCAACGTTAAACTTTGTGCTTAATGCCTTCGGGTATCTAACCATCCCACGAAGAGTACAGTGACTTAAAGTTTCAAGCTGTTTCTCACCGCCACTATCTCGTCGGCGCTAGCCTTATAAACCTCTGCCTGCCCAGCGTAAGAAAGCACATAAGCCTTTTCCGCCTCGACCGCAGCTACCAGGGTTTGCGACAACACATGTCGACCGTTCTCGGTGATCGTGCAAGTGGTTTCCAGCGCCGATAACGTACCCAGCGTGGCCGGATGCACTTTGTTGCAGACACTTTGGTAGCCGCCCTGGAAGAAGTCCTTCTGGATCGACTTGCGCATTTCCAGCAGCACGCCTTGCAAGTTGACCTGATGCCCACTTTCCACCTGCGTCATGGTCAATTCCATGACCATCACCTGATTGCCATCGACGTCGTTTTTGACCGCACGCTGACGGGAAACCTGCGCAGTCGTTTCAGGTAGCACCTCGACTTGCCAACCGGCCGGCCAGGTAATGCTCGGCTCACCCGCTGATGCACTGACAGCGCCAGAACACGCAAAAAACACAAACAGGAATTTGAACAGTCGGATCATTGCCGGACACACTCGCAGATTGAGCCGTAAAGTCTGAGCCTCACCCGCACGCAGGGCAAGTCTGCCCTTTCATTTGGCGATGCCGGCAGGCATGCGTATCATTGCGCCCATTCACTCGCCCATAGTTATTGGAGGGCCCATGAGCCTGCACGAACTCAACACTTTCCCCGGCGTAACCGCCACCCCAGACAGCGCAACCCGTAACTTCGTCTTCAACCACACCATGTTACGCGTCAAAGACATCACCAAATCTCTGGATTTCTACACCCGCGTACTGGGTTTCTCGCTGGTCGAGAAGCGTGACTTCGCGGAAGCCGAGTTCAGTCTGTACTTCCTAGCATTGGTCGACAAGGCGCAGATCCCGGCCGACGCCGCCGCTCGCACCGAGTGGATGAAGTCGATTCCAGGCATTCTCGAACTGACCCATAACCACGGCACCGAGAATGACGCGGATTTCGCTTATCACAATGGCAATACCGATCCACGTGGGTTTGGTCATATCTGCATTTCGGTGCCGGATATTGTCTCGGCCTGTGCGCGCTTTGAAGAACTGGGCTGCGACTTCCAGAAGCGTCTGACCGATGGCCGCATGAAAAGCCTGGCGTTCATCAAGGATCCGGATGGTTACTGGGTCGAGATCATTCAGCCTGCGCCGCTGTAAAGCTGAAAAGCTGAAAAGCCCCTCACCCTAACCCTCTCCCGAAGGGAGAGGGGACTGATTGGGGGATATTGGAGAAGTACGCCGACTTGAACGAATGGCGCTGAATCCATAATCGATTAGATCTTACAGATCGACACCCCACTTCGGACATCTCGATCGACTCCCTCTCCCTCGGGAGAGGGAACTGATTGAGGGATATTCAAGAATTACGCCGACTTGAACGATTGGCGTTGAATCCATAATCGACTGGATCTTTCAGGTCGATGTACAACGCCAGACACCTCGGTCGGCTCCCTCTCCCTCGGGAGAGGGCTGGGGTGAGGGGCAGCTTTTCACACGCAATAAAAAAACCCGTGATCGCTCACGGGTTTTTTCATTTCAGGCCTGGCAGTTACGCCGGGGCCGAAGTGCGGATCAAGTGATCAAAAGCACTCAACGAAGCCTTGGCGCCCTCGCCCACCGCAATCACGATCTGCTTGTACGGAACAGTGGTCACGTCGCCGGCAGCGAAGATACCCGCGATCGACGTTTCACCCCGGTTATCGACAATGATCTCGCCACGCGGCGACAGCTCGATAGTGCCCTTCAGCCAGTCAGTGTTCGGCAGCAAACCGATCTGCACGAAGATCCCTTCCAGCTCGACAGTGCGCAGTTCGTCAGTGGTGCGATCCTTGTAACGCAGGCCGTTGACCTTCTCGCCATTACCGGTGACTTCAGTGGTTTGCGCACTGGTGATCACGGTAACGTTCGGCAGGCTGTGCAGTTTGCGTTGCAATACGGCGTCAGCACGCAGTTGTACGTCGAACTCCAGCAGCGTTACGTGCGACACGATACCTGCTAGGTCGATGGCCGCTTCAACGCCGGAGTTACCACCGCCGATGACCGCCACACGCTTGCCTTTAAATAGTGGACCGTCGCAGTGCGGGCAGTACGCCACGCCTTTGTTACGGTATTCCTGCTCGCCCGGCACGTTCATTTCGCGCCACCGCGCACCGGTCGCCAGAATCACGCTCTTGGCTTTGAGGGTTGCGCCGCTGGCGAAGCGGACTTCATGCAGCTCGCCGTTCTTGCCTGGGATCAGCTTGTCGGCGCGCTGCAGGTTCATGATGTCGACGTCGTATTGCTTGACGTGTTCTTCCAGCGCCGTCGCCAGTTTTGGCCCTTCGGTTTCCTGCACGGAAATGAAGTTCTCGATGGCCATGGTGTCGAGCACCTGACCGCCGAAACGCTCAGCCGCAACACCGGTACGGATGCCTTTACGTGCAGCGTAAATCGCTGCCGAAGCACCGGCCGGGCCACCACCGACGACGAGTACATCAAAAGCTTCTTTGGCGCTGATTTTCTCGGCCTGACGCTCGATGGCGCCAGTGTCGAGTTTGGCGAGAATCTCTTCCAGGCCCATGCGGCCCTGACCGAAGTTTTCACTGTTAAGGTAGATGCTCGGCACAGCCATGATCTTGCGATCGTTGACTTCGTCCTGGAACAACGCACCGTCAATAGCGACGTGACGAATGTTCGGGTTGAGCACGGCCATCAGGTTCAGCGCCTGGACTACGTCCGGGCAGTTCTGGCAAGACAGCGAGAAGTACGTCTCGAAGCTGAACTGGCCTTTGAGCGAGCGGATCTGCTCGATCACTTCAACACTGGCTTTCGAAGGGTGGCCGCCGACTTGCAGCAAGGCCAGCACCAGCGAAGTGAATTCGTGGCCCATCGGGATGCCGGCGAAACGCAGACTGATGTCGGCGCCCGGGCGGTTGATCGAGAACGACGGCTTGCGAGCATCGTCACCGCTGTCGATCAAAGTAATCTGGCTCGAAAGACTGGCAACGTCTTTCAGCAGTTCCAGCATTTCACGGGATTTCGCACCGTCGTCGAGGGAGGCAACGATCTCGATCGGCTGGGTGACCCGTTCCAGGTACGATTTCAACTGGGCTTTAAGATTGGCGTCCAACATACGGGCGATTTCCTTTATTTGAGGCGAAAAAAAGCCCGAGCGAAACTCGCCCGGGCATTTTTATTGGGCGGTGCAGCGTACTTAAGAAGGTGCGGCGTACCGCCCTGAGTTGCGTGTCACAGACTTAGATCTTGCCGACCAGGTCCAGGGACGGCGCCAGAGTGGCCTCGCCTTCTTTCCACTTGGCTGGGCAAACTTCGCCTGGGTGAGCAGCAACGTACTGAGCAGCCTTGATCTTGCGCAGCAGCTCGGAAGCGTCACGGCCAACGCCGCCATCGTTCAGTTCAACGATTTTGATCTGGCCTTCAGGGTTGATCACGAAGGTGCCACGGTCAGCCAGACCAGCTTCTTCGATCAGCACGTCGAAGTTGCGGGAGATGGCGTGGGTCGGGTCGCCGATCATGGTGTATTCGATTTTGCCGATGGCTGGCGAAGTGTTGTGCCAGGCAGCATGGGCAAAGTGGGTGTCGGTGGAAACACTGTAGATCTCTACGCCCAGTTTCTGGAAGGCAGCGTAGTTGTCAGCCAGGTCTTCCAGCTCGGTTGGGCAAACGAAGGTGAAGTCGGCTGGGTAGAAGAACACGACCGACCACTTGCCTTTCAGGTCAGCGTCCGAGACTTGAACGAAGTCGCCGTTTTTGAACGCGGTAGCTTTGAACGGTTTTACTTGGCTGTTGATGATAGGCATTGATGACTCTCCGTCAGTGGTTGTGAATTCGATGGGTGAATCCTACCCACTCACTTGACGGATGGCTCATTGGCAAACCTGATGCTGCTGATTTGTTTTCGCTATTAGCCGACTGTATTAATAGAAGAAAACGATATCTACGACGAAGCCGGGTTATCCGTAATCCGAGCCATCCCCTGGAATGGGCTGGCTTCAACATAGCGCATTGCGGACTTCATATCCTTCCAGCCGACGTAACTCATCAACGATTTCAGATCCCAGCCGCTTTGATGGGCCCACGTGGCGAAGCCTCGGCGCAGGGAATGGCTGGTGTAGTTTTCGGCAGCAATACCGGCGCGCTGCAAAGCCTGGCGCAGCAGCGGGATGATGCTGTTGGCGTGTAGCCCCTCCTCGTTCAGATTGCCCCAGCGGTCGATGCTGCGAAAAACCGGGCCACGCACCAGCGCCGCTTCGGTGATCCAGTCGATATAGGCCTGCACCGGGCAAAGCTTGAGTAGCGCCGGGGCTTGATAGGTCTGCCCGAGATTTTCCCGATCACCCTTGCTGCGCGGCAAATACAAGGTGATGCCTTTGCCGGCGTGCGCCTGCACGTGCTCGATCTGCAAGCGACACAACTCGTCGCTGCGAAAACCGCGCCAGAAGCCCAGCAGAATCAGTGCGCGATCACGATAAGCCTTGAGCAAGAGCGGACGATCCTGCTGTTCTCTCGCGGCTTGTACTTCATGTTCGAGCCAGTCAATCACTCGCTGCAGATCCTGTAACTGCAGCGGCTCGGCCTGTTTCTCCTGCGCCGGATGCAACGCACGTATGCCTTTGAAGACTTTGCGCACCACCGGCGCCTTGGTTGGATCGGTAAACCCCTGGCTGTTGTGCCACTGCGCCAGCGCCGACAAGCGCAGCTTCAACGTATTGATCGACAGCTCTTCGGCGTGCGCCACCAGATACCGCGCAACGCTATCGGCTGTGGCCGGCAAAAACCCGCCCCACTTCACTTCGAAATGCTCGATGGCCGCGCGATAGCTGCGGCGGGTGTTATCGCGGGTGGCGGCTTGCAGATAGCGATCCAGATCGCTCATGGGCTGTTTTCTCGCTGGCGTACTGAGACAGGGATGCAGAAACGCATTTTGCCGCCTGACACTGGGTAATACCAGTATATCCCGCGTCTTTATTATCAAAGGTTTATCTTTATTTTTGAGATGGTACACTGCGTTTTTTAGTGGCATGTACCACAGTACGTAACCGTAGGAGTTCATATGGCCCGTGGCGGCATTACCAAAGCCTTGGTGCAGATAGCGCGCACAGCGATCCTCGCCCGTGGCGAACACCCGAGCATCGATGCAGTACGCATTGAAATGGGCAACACCGGTTCGAAAACCACGATCCATCGCTATCTGAAAGAGCTGGACGACGGCGCGCAGCCGGTTGAAGCCTCGGCAGAGCCGATCGATGATGAGTTGACCGCCCTTGTCTCTCGCCTCGCTCAGCGTCTGAAGGAACAAGCGCAAGAGCCTATCGAACAGGCTCGCGAACTATTTGAGGAACAGCGCGAAGCACTGGAGTCGGAGCTGAAACAAACTCGCCAGGCGCTGGAAAAGCTCGAACAGGAGCACGACATTCAAGGCGCAGCGCTGGAGCGCGAGTCCGAAGCCCTGAACAACACCCGATCGATGCTGCAAACTGAGCAAACCCGCAATGCCGGACTGAATCAGGCATTGGCCGACTTTGAATTGCGCCTGCAGGACAAGGACGAGCAGATCCGCTCGCTGGAAGAAAAGCACCTGCACGCCCGTGATGCGCTGGAGCACTATCGCAACGCCAGCAAAGAGCAGCGCGAGCAGGAACAGAGCCGTCACGAAGCACAAGTGCAACAGATTCAGGCCGAACTGCGTCAGGCGCAGCAAAGTGCGCTGGTTCGTCAGGACGAGATCACGCAGCTGCACCGCGACAACGAGCGCCTGCTCACGGAAAACCGTGGCACCCAACGTGAGCTGAGCCTGCTGCAGGATCAGCTGAAACAGAGCAATCAGCGTCAGGACCAATTGCTGGAGCAAGCGACCCGCGTCGACAGCGAACGCACCCTCCTCCAGGAACGCCTGCGCGTGGCCACACTGGAAAGCCAGACCCTCAAACAGAGCGTCGAGGAGCAAACGCTGCTCAACCAGTCACTGGAAAAGGAATTGAACAAGGCTCGGACGAGCCTGGAAGAAAGCCAGCGTCTGGCGGCTACCGTTGCGGCAGCGCCAGACTCGGCCAAACCGAAAGACGCTTAAGCGCCGACCGGCGTACGCATGGTGACGAATTCTTCGGCGGCCGTCGGGTGCACCCCGATCGTGTCGTCGAAGTCACGCTTGGTCGCGCCAGCCTTCAAAGCAATCGCCAAACCCTGAACGATCTCGCCAGCGTCCGGGCCGACCATGTGGCAACCGAGGACTTTATCGGTTTTGCCGTCGACCACCAGCTTCATCAAGGTCTTTTCCTGACACTCAGTCAGCGTCAACTTCATCGGACGGAAACGGCTTTCGAAGATCACCACATCGTGACCGGCTTCGCGCGCCTCTTCTTCCGTCAAACCGACCGTACCGATGTTCGGCAGGCTGAACACCGCCGTCGGGATCATCTTGTAATCCACCGGACGATATTGCTCTGGCTTGAACAGACGTCGCGCCACAGCCATGCCTTCGGCCAACGCCACAGGCGTCAGTTGCACACGACCGATGACATCGCCCAGCGCCAGAATCGATGGCTCGCTGGTCTGGTACTGCTCGTCGACTTTGATGAAGCCTTTGTCGTTGAGCTGCACGTCGGTGTTTTCCAGCCCCAGATTGTCGAGCATCGGGCGGCGGCCGGTGGCGTAGAAAATGCAGTCCGCCTCCAGCTCACGACCATCCTTGAGGGTGGCTTTCAAGCTACCGTCAGCCTGCTTGTCGATACGCGCAATGTCGGCGTTGAATTGCAGATCCAGACCACGCTTGGTCAGCTCTTCCTGCAAATGCTTGCGCACCGAACCATCAAAGCCGCGCAAGAACAGATCGCCGCGATACAGCAGCGTGGTGTTCGCGCCAAGACCATGGAAAATCCCGGCAAACTCGACCGCGATATAACCGCCGCCAACCACCAGTACACGCTTTGGCAGCTCTTTGAGGAAGAACGCCTCATTGGAACCGATCGCGTGTTCGCGCCCCGGAATCTCCGGAATCTGCGGCCAGCCACCGGTGGCGATCAGAATATTTTTCGCAGTAAAGCGCTCGCCATTCACTTCGACTTCATGCGGGCCAACGATTTTCGCGTGCGCCTCGTGCAAGGTCACACCACTGTTGACTAGCAGATTACGGTAAATGCCGTTGAGGCGATTGATCTCGCGATCCTTGTTGGCGATCAGCGTCGCCCAATCGAAATTCGCTTCGCCCAGGCTCCAGCCAAACCCGGACGCCTGCTCGAAGTCTTCGGCGAAATGCGCGCCGTACACCAGCAGCTTTTTCGGCACGCAGCCGACATTGACACAGGTCCCGCCCAGATAACGGCTCTCCGCCACCGCCACTTTCGCGCCAAAACCAGCCGCAAAACGCGCAGCGCGCACACCGCCGGAACCGGCACCAATCACATAAAGGTCAAAATCGTAGGCCATTTCTATCTCCTCGGCAGGGGATCAGCATACCTGCAGACACCCATTGGGCAAGCACTGCCAGTCATATGGGGACGTAAAATGAAAAAACCCGCCGAAGCGGGTTTTTCTTGCAGACCAATCAAGCGCTCTTAGTAAGCCTTGCCAGTCTTGTAGAAGTTCTCGAAGCAGAAGTTGGTCGCTTCGATGTAACCTTCAGCGCCACCGCAGTCGAAACGCTTGCCTTTGAACTTGTAGGCCATGACGCAGCCGTTCTGGGCTTGTTTCATCAGGGCGTCGGTGATCTGGATTTCGCCGCCCTTGCCTGGCTCGGTCTGTTCGATCAGGTCGAAGATGTCCGGGGTCAGGATGTAACGACCGATGATTGCCAGGTTCGATGGCGCGTCTTCCGGCTTTGGCTTCTCGACCATGCTGTGCACGCGGTAGATGTCGTCGCGGATCATTTCGCCGGCGATCACGCCGTACTTGCTGGTTTCCTGCGGATCGACTTCCTGGATGGCGATGATCGAGCAGCGGAACTGCTTGTACAGCTTGACCATCTGGGTCAGTACGCCGTCGCCTTCGAGGTTGACGCACAGGTCGTCCGCCAGGACCACGGCGAACGGTTCGTCACCGATCAGCGGGCGACCGGTCAGGATCGCGTGGCCCAGACCTTTCATTTCGGTCTGACGGGTGTAGGAGAACGAGCACTCGTCGAGCAGTTTGCGGATACCGACCAGGTATTTCTCTTTGTCGGTGCCTTTGATCTGGTTTTCCAGCTCGTAGCTGATGTCGAAGTGGTCTTCCAGAGCACGCTTGCCACGACCGGTGACGATGGAGATTTCCGTCAGGCCAGCGTCCAGAGCTTCTTCAACGCCGTACTGGATCAGTGGCTTGTTTACCACCGGCAGCATTTCTTTAGGCATGGCTTTAGTCGCTGGCAGGAAGCGAGTACCGTAACCGGCTGCTGGGAACAAGCATTTCTTGATCATATAAGTCCTTGAAAGGGCTGTGTGTACGAGTTTCGGCGCAGTCTAATCAGGCGGCGTGCACCTTACAATGCCCCGCACTGGCTAACCGATGCCAACATAGAGAAATATTCTCGCCGATAGTTCCATCGACATCCTGGCGCAGCCAGATCAGCGTAGCTCAAAGCTGTCGCCAATCCGGATTACCATACGCTCATCGCCCCCCAATGCCAGCATTTGCCGGTATCATGGCGCCTTTGAACCAGCGAACGAGACAGATAGATGGCTGCGGTAAAAATCATCAACGGGTACGTGATCGACAAGAAAGACGGCAAGTGGACGCTGACCACCACCAATGGCGAACACATCGCCGGGCCTTTCGACAGCGAACAAATGGCGACTGATGTAGCTTCCGTGTTCACGGACACGCCGGCATCGGCGAAACGCCGTGGCAAAGATCAAGACTGATCAGTTGCGATACGCCCGAGCCCTGCCCTTGAGCAGGGCTTTTTTGTGCCCACTTACAAACAAGTGGCCAAACGCTATAACCTTTTGCCACCGGCGCTGTCACAGCGTCTAGTCCCCCTCGCTGAAGACCATGAACATGACCATGAAAAAATTGCTGCCACTGATTGCGGTATTGGCACTGGCCGGCTGTGCGACCTCCCAACCCACGTACCTGAACAACGGCGAGCAGGGGCTGTCGATCGATTGTTCCGGCGAAGCCAACTCTTGGGCAACCTGCTATGAAAAAGCCGATGCGTCCTGCGCAGGCACCGGTTATCGCATCGTCGGCACAGACGGCACGCCTCAGCCCAAAGAAAGCGACAAAACCCTTGGCGTCGATGTCGGCAACTACAAGAACCGCAGCGTTGTGGTGGTCTGCAAATAAACCTTACATGTGAATTTCGGCGAACTTGATACCGAGTCCGCGCACGACTTCGATCAGATCGTCGAGGCGAGCGAACGACTCGACTTCGTCATTATCGTCCACCAGAAAGTAGCTGCGGCCGGCGCTCTTCTTGAAAAACACGATCCACTCCCCCGGATTCGCCGGGTTCTGGATGACATGGGTGGCAGAGATAAGGCCCTCTGCATGGCGCTCACGTACTTGTTCTCGCTTCATCGCGACTCCAGAAATGAAAATGCCGTCACAGCATCGCTGCGACGGCATTGGTGCTGATGACGAGCAGTCTATCAGCCGGAAATACACGCATTGGCGGCGCGTTGCACATCACGCGGGCGAACCGGCACATTCGACATGCGCTCATGCAGCTTGATACTGCTGCCGCCCGAGCGATCTTCGATATCAAACACCGCTGCTGCGCCGGTGGAAAGTTTCCCCGGCACGATCACCTGAACCCCGTCCTTGTGCGGCTGGACTTGCAGCGCGCCGCGGCTGTCTGCCAGCTTTTCGGCCAGACACTGGGCATATTCATGGGGTTTCTTGCCGGAGATTACGCTCATGGTCGGCAGCGTTTCATTGATTTCGGAAACACTCGCGCAACCACCCACAGCCAGAACCAACGGCAGACACACCACACCCCACTTCATACAAAACCTCCGTTAAAGACCGTCCGACAGCACAAATGCCGTTTTTCTCCGGGGTCTTCTGCATTTAACCCGCATCCGATTGCGAATATCTGTTCAAAATTGTCAAACCAACGCCCGACGGCCAGATAATAACCCGTGCGGGCTGATAAACTGCGCCCAATCGACAAGCTATCGTTTTGATTTTGTAGAAAAAGCCCTTCTGGAGGCGCCCATGAAATTCATTCACCAGCGCGAACACCTCAACGAAGACGACATCGTCGTCATCCAATGCTCGCAAATGTGCAACATCCGTCTGATGAACGACGCCAACTTCCGCAGCTTCAAGAATGGCGGCCGTCACACCTACCACGGCGGCGCGTTCGACACCTTCCCGGCCCGTATCACCGCGCCGAGCACCGGCTTCTGGAACATCACCATCGACACCGTCAACCGCCGTGCGATCAGCGTGACGCGCAAGCCGACACTGACTCACTCGATCAAGATCATCCGCCGCTCCAGCACCAAACTCAGCTGAGACACACCGTCCAACCAGAAAGGAATGCACGACCGTGGCCCAAACGACCAAATACGTCATCAAGTACAAACTCAACGGTGAACGCCGCTTCGAGTTCGCGCAACTGGAAAACGGCACTGAAGAAGAAGCCAAGGCTGCTCTGGATGCCCTTCACGGCCAGAGCGACGACGTGATCAGCGAGATCGCCGTCAGCAAAGCGCTGTAAGCATCGACAGGAATTCGACCGCAAGCGGCGGAGTGTTCCGCCGCAAGACCCTGCCTAGACTGACTTTCTTCGACCATGAGTCAAGGAGTCAGCATGTCGATGTCCCCTTCCCGGCTGGATTCGCTCGACTGGGCAAGCCTTGAGCAGCAACTGGATCAAGACGGCTGTGCGATCATCCGTTCGCTGCTGCAGGCCGAAACCTGTGATCAATTGAGTGAGTTGTATCCGCAGACCGAACCGTTTCGCTCGCAGGTCATCATGGCCCGCCACGGTTTCGGTCGCGGCGAGTACAAATACTTTCGCTACCCCCTGCCGACACCCGCAGAACGCCTTCGCTGCGCGCTGTATCCACGCCTGGTTCCGTTGGCCAATCGCTGGTACGAACGCATGAACCTGGCCGAGCGTTTTCCGCTGGATCACGCTGAATTTCTACAGCGCTGTCATGCCGCCGGTCAGACCCGCCCGACTCCTCTGCTATTGCAGTACGGCCCGCAGGACTACAACTGCCTGCACCAGGATTTGTACGGCGAATCGGTATTTCCACTGCAAGTGGCGATTCTTCTGTCAGAACCCGGTCAAGACTTTACCGGGGGCGAATTTGTTCTCACCGAACAACGCCCGCGCATGCAATCCCGGCCGCACGTGCTGGATCTGAAGAAAGGAGATGCGGTGATCTTTGCTGTCAATCAGCGCCCGGTCAAAGGCCTGCGCGGTGATTATCGGGTAACCATGCGCCATGGCGTCAGTCGCCTGCACAGTGGAAAAAGGCATACCCTAGGCATCATCTTTCACGACGCCACATGACTGCCATGCAACCGAGCACTTTCGATCTTTTCGCCGATCACGAACCCGAGCAACGCCCGCGCGCCGAACAGATTGGCGAGCAATCATGGGTGCTGCATGGTTTCGCCCTGCCGCTGATCGAGCAGATCCTGCCGGCGCTGGATGCGATTCTTGCCGTAGCCCCCTTGCGCCACATGGTCACACCGGGTGGATTCAGCATGTCGGTGGGCACCAGCAGTTGCGGCGCTCTGGGCTGGATCACTGATCGCCACGGTTATCGTTACTCGAGCGTCGATCCGCTCAGTGATTTGCCTTGGCCGGCGATGCCGCAAGTATTCTCGACACTCGCGCAGTCGGCAGCGGCGCGAGCCGGATTCACTGACTTCAACGCTGATTCCTGCCTGATCAACCGCTATATCCCCGGTGCCAAGATGTCATTGCATCAGGACAAAGACGAAAAGGCCTACAGCGCACCGATCGTTTCGCTGTCACTCGGGTTGCCGGCCATGTTTCTCTTCGGTGGTTTCAGTCGCAGCGACAAGAGCCAGCGCATTGCCTTGCTGCATGGCGACATGGTGGTCTGGGGCGGCGTTGATCGCTTGCGTTATCACGGTGTGCTGCCGATCAAACAGGGCCGGCATCCACGTCTGGGTGAGCAGCGGATCAATCTGACCTTTCGCGTGGCCGGATAACCTGCAAAAGTTTGACCGCAAGGCTCGGAGTGTTGTGCCTTGCGACGCTGGTTAACCTGAATCAAACAGGTCAACGGATAACCGCTCATGAAAACGCTTTCGACCACCTTCAACACCGAAAACGATCCACGCTGGGCCGCTGTGGTTGCGCGAGACTCACGGGCGGACGGGCAATTTGTCTACGCAGTAAAAACCACTGGTATCTACTGCCGTCCGAGCAGCCTCTCACGGTTGCCGAAACCGCAGAACGTCGAGTTTTTCGATACCGCTGAACAGGCCGAAGCCGCGGGCTACCGTCCGAGCAAGCGTGCCAGCAAAGATCAGAGTGATGTGGCCGCGCAGCATGCCGCGACCGTCGCCATTGCCTGCCGTCTTATCGAATCCGCCGAGACCTTGCCGGCACTGAATGAACTGGCGGAGACCGCCGGCCTGAGTCCGTTTCATTTCCACCGTGTCTTCAAAGCTGCGACGGGACTGACGCCCAAAGGCTACGCAACGGCCCATCGCTCGCGCAAAGTCCGTGAGCGTCTGGCAGATGGCGGTTCGGTGACGGATGCGCTGTACGACGCGGGCTTCAATTCCAACAGCCGTTTCTACGAGTCAGCGGATCACTTGCTGGGCATGAAACCGGGTGACTATCGTGCGGCCGGGAGGAACAACGACATCCGCTTCGCCGTTGGCCAGTGCTCGCTCGGAGCGATTCTGGTGGCGCAAAGCGAGCGTGGCGTATGCGCGATTCTGCTGGGCGACGATCCGCATCAACTGGTGTGCGATCTGCAGGATCAGTTTCGCCAGGCCAACCTGATCGGGGCCGATGCCGGTTTCGAACAACTGATTGCCAAGGTGGTGGGGTTTATCGAAGCTCCGGCGATTGGCCTGGATCTGCCGCTGGACGTTCGCGGCACTGCGTTTCAGGAGCGTGTGTGGCAGGCGCTGCGGGAAATTCCGGCGGGCCACACGGCCAGTTACGCCGAAATTGCCCAGCGCATCGGTGCGCCGACGTCCATGCGCGCGGTGGCTCAGGCTTGCGGCGCCAACCGTCTGGCAGTGGCGATCCCCTGCCATCGCGTGGTGCGCAGCGATGGCAATCTTTCGGGCTATCGCTGGGGCGTCGAGCGCAAACGTCAGTTGCTTGAGCGCGAGACGACGTCCTGAGCGGACGTCTCGCCTCGTCGGCAGCTATCAGCGATTGACGTCCACCACAACCCGTCCGCGTAGTTGCCCGGCGAGCAACTTCGGCGCCGCATCAATGGCCTCACTCAGACCGATTTCATGGCTGATCAATGCCAACAACGAGAAATCCAGATCCTTGGCCAGACGATCCCACGCCTCCAGACGGCGAGCCTTGGGCTGGGTCACGCTGTTGATGCCGGCCAGGGTCACGCCACGCAAAATGAACGGGGCGACCGAAGCCGGGAAATCCATGCCCTGCGCCAGACCACACGCGGCGACGGTGCCTTCGGAGCGAGTGCTGGCACAGGCATTGGCCAGCGTGTGACTGCCCACCGAGTCGATCACCGCTGCCCAGCGCTCTTTGGCCAGTGGTTTGCCGGGCGCTGACAAGGTCGCGCGGTCGATGATTTCGCCAGCGCCCAATTGCTGCAGATATTCATGCTCGGAAACGCGGCCGGTGGATGCGACGACGCGATAGCCGAGCTTGCTCAGCAGTGCGATGGCAAAACTGCCGACGCCGCCATTGGCGCCCGTCACCAGCACTTCACCCTGCTCTGGCGTCACGCCATTGCGCTCGAGCGCCAGAATGCACAGCATCGCGGTATAACCGGCCGTACCGATGGCCATGGCTTGCGCCGCCGTGAACGCTGCGGGCAATGGGATCAGCCAGTCGCCATTGAGCCGCGCCTTCTGCGCGAGGCCACCCCAGTGATTCTCGCCGACACCCCAGCCATTGAGCAGCACCTGATCACCCACCTTGTAGTCGGGGTGCGAACTGGCTTCTACAGTGCCCGCCAGGTCGATCCCCGGCACCATCGGAAACTTGCGCACCACCGGACTGCTGCCGGTAATCGCCAGGCCATCCTTGAAGTTCAGCGTGCTGTACGCAACGCCGACGGTGACATCGCCTTCAGGCAATTGCTCTTCGTTGACCTGCTGCAGGTTGGCGCGATAACCGCTGTCGTCTTTGTCGATCACAATGGCGTTGAACATGACTGCCTCGCATGACTGGTTTCGGAATGTCGTGCCCTGAAATACCACATCGCAACACGCTGCCACATTCGACTTTGCGCCAATCGGCGAATCGGCCGGGTATTTCCATCGCGGGCGACTATGCTTTTTCGACGGTCGTGGTTTCGCCGTTATTTCTTCAGAAATCGGCCTGTCGATGGAGCTGACAATGCCTTACCCGCGCTCGTTACTTGTGATGTTGATGCTGAGTCTGCTGGCGTTCGGCAGTGCCTGGGCGGCGCCAGCCACCGAGGCTCCGAGCGAGCCTACCTGGCCGCAAGTCATCAGCAGCGGCAAGGCGAAACTGACGGTGTATCAGCCGCAACTCGACAGCTGGGACGGCTATACCCTCAATGCTCGCGCAGCCGTTGAAGCCACCGGCGCCGATGGCAAGTCCACCTACGGAATTGTCCAGTTCAGCGCACATACACTGGTCGACAAGGCCACCCGCTGGGTCGCGCTGGATCAGTACAAAATCATCAAAGCCGACTTCCCCGCCGATGCCAGTCAAGCCGACACCTGGATCGCGGCGCTGCAAAAAGATGCCGAGAACCGCAAGAAAACCATTTCGCTTGATCAGCTCGAAGCTGCGGTCGGCGTAATCTCTGCAGAACAGAAAGCCGACAGCGCGCCACTGGAAAACACCCCGCCGACGATTATCAGTTCCGACGTACCCGCCCTGCTCGTCTATATCGATGGCGACGCGGCGTACCGACCGGTAGAAGGCACGGCGATGCAGCGGGTGATCAATACTCGCCCGCTATTATTGAAAGACGCGCAGGGCAAACATTATCTGCACGTCTTTGATGGCTGGATGGTCGCGGACCAGATCAATGGCGCGTATACCCGCCTGGCCACACCGCTTGCCGAACTGGAGAAAGCCAAACAGGTCGCCATTCAGAGCCGGCAAGTGGATCTGCTGACTGGGCAAAGCGATCCCAAAGACAAGATTCCAAGCCTGGCCAAACCGCCACAACCGAAGATTTTCATCGCAACCACCCCCACGGAATTACTGGTCACTGACGGCGCAGCGCAATGGACGCCCATTCAGGGCACCGGGTTGCTGTATGTCAGCAATACCACCGGGCACATTTTCAAGGAAATCGGTGACCAGAACAGCTATGTGCTGATCTCCGGGCGCTGGTTTCGCGCCACTGACATGAATGGCCCGTGGACGTTTACCCCCGCAGACAAACTGCCGGCGGACTTCGCCAACATTCCCGACGACAGCCCGAAAGAGAACGTCAAGGCCTCGGTCGCCGGCACGCCGCAAGCCAAAGAAGCGGCCATTGCTGCAACCATTCCACAAACTTCAGCGATCAAGAAAAGCGCGGTAAAAATGACCGCGCCGCAGTTCGATGGCGAGCCGCAACTCAAAGCCATCAACGCCACAACCCTGCAATACATGGTCAATAGCGCCACGCCCATCATCCGCGTCGACAACAACAGTTGGTACGCGGTGGAGAACGGTATCTGGTTCACCGCCACCACCGTAAATGGCCCTTGGGTTGTCGCCAGTTCCGTGCCGGCGGTGATCTATTCGATCCCGCCGAGTTCGCCGATGCACTACCTCACCTACGTCAAAGTCTACGAGTCCAGCGGGGACACGGTAGTGGTCGGCTACACGCCGGGATATCAGGGTTCGAACCAGGATCCGGCCACAGGCGTCGTGGTTTATGGCACCGGTTATCCCTACACACCGTGGGTGGGCAGCGTCTGGTATGGGCCGCCGATGACTTACGGTTTCGGCGTCGCCATCCGCTATACGCCGTGGACTGGCTGGACCTTTGGTTTCGGCTTTGGCTGGAGCTGGGGCGGCAGCACTGTAGCGATGGGTTGGGGCTGGGGCGCTTACCCGTGGTGGGGCAACTACGGCTGGGGTTACGCCTGGGGTCCGCATCTGTATCCGGCGCCTTTGGCCTGGGGTGGCGCCGCTTACGGTTATCGCGGTGGCGCAGTGGCCTGGGGTCCCGGTGGCTGGGCCGGCACCACCGGCAACATTTATCATCAGTGGGGCGACCGGGCCACGGTCAGCCGCTACGGTGCCGGTTACAACGCCTGGACTGGCAATCGCTGGGCCGGTCAGGTCGGCGCTTCCTACACCTCCCGCACTGGCGTCGCAGCCGCCGGTCAACGGGGCGCCGTGCATAACGTTTACACCGGCAATTATGCAGCCGGACGCAGTGGCGTGGCAGTCGGACCGAACGGTGGCGCAATTGCCGGCGAACGGGTCACCGCCGGCAATGCGCGCAACGGTACGCAGGTCACCGCCAATCGGGGCGCCGTCTACAACCCCAACACGGGCAACACCACCCAATATGGCGGCATTCGGGGACGCAATGGCGGCGCTGCACACATCGGCGACAACGTTTATGCCGGCCACGACGGTAACGTGTACAAAAAGACCGACAACGGCTGGCAGTCGATGGTCGGCGGCGGCACGACGCGTAGCGCACCCATCAACAACAATGCGCAGTTGCAGAACCTCAACCGTGACTCCGCTGCGCGCAACTTCGGCAACCAGCGAACCAACAACTTTCACAACTCCTCGCAATTCATGAATCACTCGTTTGGCGGCGGTGGAGGCGGCGGATTTCATCGACGCTGAAAAACTGCACGGGTTGTTCTGAATTTCGAACTGGCTGCGAATCCGGTTTTGCTGTTAAAAACCAGCTCTGCCTTTCACCGTTCGGAGACCAGCCTTCATGAGTCAATGGCCAGATACGCGCATTCTTGACCTGCTCGGCATTGAATTGCCGATCATTCAGGGCCCGATGGCCGGCGCGACGAATTCGTCCATGGTCATCGCCGTGTGCAATGCCGGTGGCCTGGGTTCGATGCCGGCGGCCATGCTGAGCATCGAGCAATTGCGCGAAGAGCTGAAAACCATTCGCCAACACACCAACAAGCCCTTCAACGTGAACTTCTTCTGCCACCAGCCACCGGCAGCCGATGAGCAACGTGCGCATGACTGGAAGCATCTGCTCGAGCCGTACTACCGCGAACTGGGGGCCGATTTCGACGCACCGACGCCGGTGTCAAACCGAGCACCGTTCGACGCGGCAGCCTGCGCAGTGCTGGAAGAATTTCGACCTGAGGTCGTGAGCTTTCACTTCGGTCTGCCAGAGAAATCCCTGCTTGATCGGGTCAAGGCGACCGGGGCAAAAATTCTGTCCTCGGCCACTACTGTCGATGAAGCGGTCTGGCTGGAACAGCACGGTTGCGACGCAATTATCGCCATGGGCTACGAGGCTGGCGGTCATCGGGGCATGTTTCTCAGTGATGACCTGAGCAGTCAGGTCGGTACGTTTGCCCTGGTGCCTCAGATAGTCGATGCGGTTAACGTGCCGGTGATTGCCGCTGGAGCTATTGCCGATGCACGCGGCGTGGCGGCGGCGTTTGTATTGGGCGCATCGGCGGTTCAGGTCGGCACGGCCTATTTGTTCACGCCAGAAGCAAAAGTCAGCGCCGCTCACCACACAGCGCTGCGTACCGCCAAGGAAAGCGAAACCGCGATCACCAATCTCTTCACCGGACGTCCAGCGCGTGGAATTCTCAACCGCGTCATGCGTGAGCTGGGCCCGATGTCGTCGATAGCACCGGCGTTTCCTTTGGCCGGTGGTGCGCTGATGCCGTTGCGAGCGATCAACGAGGCAGAGTTTGCCAACCTCTGGGCCGGTCAGGCATTCACCCTGGGCAAAGACATTGGTAGCGCTGAACTGACCCGGCAACTGGCTGAAGGTGCGCTGGCAAAACTTACTCGTCATTGAAGCAGCCCATCGTGAGAATTCAGGCATCCTCACACGGGTTTTAACCAACACTTCCTGTTTGGCGGCATTTCGCTATATATTTCGCTATATAGCGAACACCCCTCGCATCGGCGCAGTCCATTTCCAACAATAGCTGCCCTCTGCACCTGCCAACCACGGAGCTGTTACATGACCACTCGTGCCTCACGTTTTGCACCTGCCTGTCTGGCCTCTTTGCTTGCGGTATTCGCCGTCGGCGCTGTTCAGGCCGATGAGGTGCAGGTGGCGGTTGCGGCCAATTTCACCGCGCCGATTCAGGCCATCGCCGCCGATTTCGAGAAAGACACCGGGCATAAACTGGTTGCAGCTTACGGCGCCACTGGCCAGTTCTACACCCAGATCAAGAACGGTGCGCCGTTCGAAGTGTTTCTTTCCGCTGACGACACCACCCCGGAAAAACTCGAAAAAGAAGGCGACACCGTCAAAGGTTCGCGCTTCACCTACGCCATCGGCACGCTGGCGTTGTGGTCGGCGAAAGAAGGCTATGTCGATGCGAAGGGCGAGGTTCTGAAAAAGAACGAGTACCAGCACCTGTCCATCGCCAACCCGAAAGCCGCACCATACGGCCTTGCCGCAACGCAAGTGCTGGAAAAACTCAAACTGACCGAGGCCACCAAAGCCAAGATCGTCGAAGGCCAGAACATCACCCAGGCTCACCAGTTCGTCTCGACCGGCAACGCCGAACTGGGCTTTGTCGCCCTGTCGCAGATCTACAAGGACGGCAACGTCAGCAGCGGTTCGGCATGGATCGTCCCTGCTGATATGCACGACCCGATCAAACAGGACGCCGTCATTCTGAACAAAGGCAAAGACAATGCCGCCGCCAAGGCACTGGTTGAATACCTCAAAGGCCCGAAAGCCGCTGCGGTGATCAAGTCCTACGGATACCAGCTGTAAATGTCACTGACGAGTGCCGATTTCGCGGCGATCTGGCTGACCCTGAAACTGGCGTCGCTGACCACCGCAATCCTGCTGGTTGTCGGCACTCCGATTGCCCTGTGGCTGTCGCGCACCCGTTCGTGGCTGCGCGGCCCGATCGGGGCGATCGTCGCCCTGCCCCTTGTTTTGCCGCCAACGGTGATCGGTTTCTATCTGCTGCTGATGATGGGTCCGCACGGGTTTCTCGGCCAGTTCACCCAATGGCTGGGGCTGGGCACCCTGACGTTCAGCTTCACCGGGTTGGTGATCGGTTCGGTGATCTATTCCATGCCGTTCGTGGTGCAACCGTTGCAAAACGCCTTCTCGGCGATCGGCCCCCGTCCACTGGAAGTGGCCGCGACCTTGCGCGCCAATCCGTGGGACACGTTTTTCAGCGTGATTGTGCCGCTGGCGCGTCCCGGTTTTATTACGGCGGCGATTCTCGGCTTCGCGCATACCGTCGGTGAGTTCGGCGTGGTGCTGATGATCGGCGGCAACATTCCCGACAAGACCCGCGTGGTTTCCGTGCAAATCTACGACCACGTCGAAGCGATGGAATACGCACAGGCTCACTGGCTGGCCGGGGCGATGCTGGTGTTCTCCTTTCTGGTGTTGCTGGCGCTGTACTCCAGCCGCAAGACCCGCGCAGGCTGGAGCTGATCGATGATCGATGTACGTCTGAACATGGTCTTTTCGGGCTTCAGCCTCGATGTCGACCTGAACTTGCCGGGCCGTGGCGTGACTGCGCTTTATGGGCACTCGGGCTCCGGCAAAACCACCTGCCTGCGCTGTATCGCCGGGCTTGAGCGCGCCGAGCAAGGATTCGTTCAGATCAATGACGAAGTCTGGCAGGACAGCGATAACGGCATTTTCGTCCCACCCCACAAACGTGCGCTCGGCTACGTGTTTCAAGAGGCCAGCCTGTTCCCGCATCTGTCGGTGCTGGCCAATCTGCAATTCGGCCTCAAGCGCATCGCCAGATCCCAGCGCCGGGTCGACATGGCGCAAGCCACCGAACTGTTGGGCATCGGTCATTTGCTCGAACGCCATCCGCAACATTTGTCGGGTGGCGAACGCCAGCGCGTCGGTATCGCCCGAGCGTTACTCACCAGCCCGAAACTGTTGCTGATGGATGAGCCCCTGGCGGCGCTCGACAGTCAGCGCAAACGTGAAATCCTGCCTTACCTGCAACGCCTGCATGACGAACTGCACATTCCCGTGCTGTACGTCAGCCATGCACAGGATGAAGTCGCACGGCTGGCCGACCATATGGTGCTGCTCAGCGAAGGCAGAGCGCTGGCCAGCGGCCCGATCGGCGAAACCCTCGCACGCCTCGATCTGCCGATGGCGATGGGCGATGACGCCGGCGTGATCATTGAAGGCCAGGTCAGTGCTTACGACGCCGAATATCAATTGCTGAGCCTGCAACTGCCGGCCACCGAGATGAGCATTCGCGTCACCCACGCGCCGATGGCACTGGGTCAGGCCTTGCGCTGTAAAGTACACGCGCGCGATATCAGCCTGACCCTGCAGAACAGCGAGGCCAGCAGCATTCTCAATCGACTGCCGGTGACGGTGGTCAGCGAGCAATCGGCCGACAACGCCGCCCACGTGCTGATTCGTCTAGATGCTGGCGGCACCCCGCTGCTCGCGCGCATCACGCGCTATTCCAGAGATCAGCTGGGTGTGCACCCGGGACAGCAATTGTGGGCGCAGATCAAAGCAGTTGCGGTCCTCGCTTAAATCATTCGGCACCACGGCAGCGGCATGCGGTCAATCGTTTACAGACCGCCGTGCCACCGAAGGAAACCGCCATGCCCGACACCGCGCTGACCGTAGAACTGCCAGCCGATCTGCATTACGTCGATGACACCCAGCCCGGTATCACCCGCAAAAAACTGCGCGGCAAGTTCAGCTATTTCGAACCGTCAGGCGAGCGCATCAGCGACCCTGACGAAATCAAACGCATCAACGCGCTCGCCGTGCCGCCAGCCTATACCGATGTGTGGATCTGCGCCGATCCACGCGGCCACTTGCAAGCCACCGGCCGTGACGCCCGTGGCCGCAAGCAATATCGCTATCACCCGCGCTGGCGCGAAGTGCGCGATGCCGACAAGTATTCGCGACTGCGCGAGTTCGGTCTGGCGCTGCCAAAGTTGCGCCAACAACTGGAGGCGTTGTTGGCCGCGCCCGGCTTCAGTCGCGACAAGGTCATGGCCACGGTGATCACCCTGCTCGACGCCACACTGATTCGCGTCGGCAACACGCAATACGCCCGCGACAACCGCTCCTATGGCCTGACCACCCTGCGCAGTCGCCATGTCGAGGTCAACGGCAGTGCGATCCTGTTCCAGTTTCGCGGCAAGAGTGGCATCGAACATCAGATCACCGTCAAGGACCGGCGCCTGGCGCGCATCATCAAGCGTTGTCTGGAAATTCCCGGGCAGAACCTGTTCCAGTATCTGGATGAAAACGGCGAGCGCCACACCGTCAGTTCTTCCGACGTCAACGCCTACCTGCAAACCCTCACCGGCGCCGACTTCACCGCCAAGGATTACCGCACCTGGGCCGGTAGCGCTTTGGCGTTGGCGGTGTTGCGCGAGTTGCAATGGGAGTCCGAGACCGAAGCCAAGCGGCACGTGGTCGAGATGGTCAAAGGCGTCGCCAAGCAACTCGGCAACACCCCGGCGGTTTGCCGAAAATGCTACATCCACCCTGCTGTGGTGGAAAAATTCATGCTCGGCGCGCTTGCCGAACTGCCGCGTCCGCGCGTACGCAAGGGCTTGCGGGCCGAGGAAGTCGCATTGGCAATGTTTCTCGAGCGAATGAGTGAAATGGCCGGCGCACCTTGATCCGCTTCGCTGCGTCATCTAGGCTAGCGACCTTGCCCTCCTCCGGATGACCGCAGAAGTGAACAAACTCAGCCTTCTAAAAATGTAATCGCGACACGCCGCTCTCGGCGCTTGTCAGTATTCACGACATTTTTGGAGGTGCCGATGACTCACGTCTCGCGTACACCTGCACTCGTTTCCCTGAATCAACTGGGTTTTCAGTTCGCCAATGGCGTAACGCTGTTCGAAGCCCTGAACCTGAATTTCGATGGTCAACCGACCGCTATCGTCGGGCGTAATGGTGTTGGCAAAAGTGTGCTTGCACGCTTGATCGCCGGACAGCTACAACCCACCGCTGGCAGCGTGACACGTTCGGTTTGCGTGCATTACGTCGTGCAAACGTTCGTCACCACACCAAGGCAAACCGTAGCTGACGCAACGGGAACGGCCTCGGTGCTCAGCGCACTGGAACGACTGAAATTCGCTGGTGCCACAACTGCAGATTTCGATCTCATCGGCGAACGCTGGGATCTGGCGGTACGCTTGCGCCAGATGCTTGATGACGCGGGGCTGGGCGACATCACAGCTACACATCTGACGGAACATCTCAGCGGCGGCCAGCAAGCCAGACTTGCCTTGATCGGCGCGCTAATGAGCAAAGCGCCATTGCTGGTGCTCGACGAGCCGACCAATCACCTCGACAGTGCCGGTCGACAATGGCTAATGCGCGCGCTTCAGCGCTGGCGCGGCGGCCTGATCGTCGTCAGTCATGACCGGCAATTGCTGGAGCAAATGCAACGAATCGTCGAACTTACGCCTCTGGGGGCAACAGTTTTCAGCGGCAGGTTTTCGGACTTCGCCGAGCAACGGCGAATGCATCAACAAGCGGCGCAAGCACAACTCGATCAGGCTCGAATCGAACGTCAACGCGAACGTGCGCGGTTGCAACGCGAGCACGACACGATCCAGCGTCATGCGGCCAGCAGCCGTCGCAATGCCCAAACCGCCAATGTTTCCGGGTTCGAACGGGCAGCGTTGAAAGCGGCTGCGCGGGAAATCATGGGACATGTAAAGGTCGGCCATCAGGCGCACAAATCCGCACTGGATGAGCGCGTTCGCCAGGCGTACGAAAACGTATTGCCGGACGACGGCGTGTTGATCAATCTGCCGGGCAGTGTGGTTCCAAACTCTCGCCGAGTGTGCACACTGATCGACGCGTGTCTGCCATGGTTGCCGGCAGATGCGCCCACCACTCGGCTTGACCTCACCATTCAGGGACCGCTGCGCATCGCTGTCAGCGGTCACAACGGTTGTGGCAAATCAACGCTGTTGAAATTGCTGGCGGGTGAATGCACACCATCAAGTGGCGAGTGCATCACGCATGTGCCTTTTGCCTTTCTCGATCAACAACTGAAACTGCTGGATGACCACACTTCCATTGTCGATCAATTACAGGCCCAGCAAACGCCCCTGAGCGAAGGAACGTTGCGCAGTTACCTCGCGCAATTACAACTGGACGCACAACGCGTCACTCGACCATGCGCCTCACTCAGTGGCGGCGAACGCTTGAAAGCCGCCCTCGCATTGGCTTTGTGGCGCCAGACGCCCGCGCAATTACTGTTGCTGGATGAGCCCACCAACCATCTGGATCTGACGTCGGTGCAAGCTTTCGAACAGGCCTTGCAGACTTTTCCCGGGGCGATTGTCGCGGTTTCCCACGATCAGGCGTTTCTACGGGCGTTAAACCCGAGCCATCATTTGACCTGGCACCGCGAAGGCTGGCGCTGGCAACCGACGAGCTGAACCGGGTATTTTTTGCACGATTGCCGAGGGCTTCTATAGTTGATCTGACACGAATCAGCTGCGGTGACGCCATGGAAGACATTTTCGTCGTGAAGCGTTGCAAGAACATCATCATTTATGGTCGACGGGCCGGAGACAGTCAGCATGATCCAGCCGATGCGCACAGCTGGTTTCGCATCTGCGACACGCGTACTAACGGTTTCATCGGCGATGGCTATGAAAAAGAGGAAGACGCACAGCGCGAATGCAAGCGTCTCAACGCAGTGAGTTCCCCACTACCGGCCCGCGCACCGTCCGGCTGATGCCGATCAGAAGCGGGTCTATACTGAAACCAGCTGAAGGAGCAGCGCCCATGGCAGAAGGCTCGCAACACGCGGGCTTTTTGCTGCAGCTCAGGTTTCATAGAACGGAGGTGTTCCATGTCCGAAAAAGAGTCCATCACCACCCTCCTCACCCTGCTCGACGCCCGGCAGGCGCGCTTGGCGGCCGCCTGCAAAGAGATCGCCGACTGGGTCGACCACCAAGGCGGACACCCGACCGCCCTGCGCATCCGTGACCGGCTGAATGATATCGAGAAGGATGCTCCGCTGATTCGCAATACGCTGTCGGCGCTCAAGCCTGTCGATCGGCCATTGCCTCGGTTCAGATAACGCCGTTCCCACCAAGGCTATTTCAGAATTGGCCTCACCAGCGGTGACACACGGGTCACCGCGTGTTTGTCTGCACGCCATATTCTTTTTCTGCGATGGCGTTTTTCACAGAATGACCACATCTACGCGTTTACAGTGAAATCACTCCTTTGCTCTGCAGCAACGCTCACACCCGCCCGCATGCGGGTGTTTTTTTGCCTGCACCCCAGCGCCGAACGGTGTGGTCCGTGAGTTGTCAAAATCAATACACGTCGCACAGGAGACGGTTTATGGTTATCCATTTCAACGTCGACGGGCATCTGGCCTGTGGGCACAAAGGCAAACAGCTTGCGGCGAGCCGTGAACTCAATCGCGTCAAGTGCCGCAGCTGCCGCAATACCGATGCCTACAAGCAGGCACGAAAGGATCAGCGCAACGCGGCCCGCCGAATGGCTCGCCAGCCCAGAGACACGCACAGCGCAGCAAACTGGCGCGCGGAGTGGATCGAACGACTGACAGCAATGGCCGGACTTCAGCGCTTGCCTCGCGGCTTTAGTGGCCAGGCATTTGTCTAGTACTGCATAAGGCACAAAAAAGGCCTGCATGAGAAAACTCATGCAGGCCTTTTATATTTTTGGCACCCAGCAGGGATCGAACTGAAACACCTGGCTCTCTCCTGATGGTCGGAGCGCTGGCCGGCAAATGGTGGAGAGCACTCCCCTACGGCCGCCTGACCAGGAATGGGGAATTCTCCACTCAAAACCAACTCAGCAGGCGAAGTATCCTTGCGAATGTTCGTTCACCGGTGAAACACGCCAACATCAAGCCGCCGCCCATGACGGTGAAAAGAACTCCACCCACGCCCTCGATTGCAATCAGAAATACTCCCAATGCGAGGATTGCGGCACCCAGTGAACAGAGTACCTTACGACTCTGCTTCTGCTCGGGATAACGGCTGAACATTCATTGCCCCCAGTAACTGACACCTGGGACAACTGTAGACCAGTCGCGACCGCTCAATATCGCGACCTGTCATTAGGTAAGGAGGTCATGCAGACCAGGGAATGCGGACCAACATCAAAATAGCGGACCGGAAACAAACAAGGGTTTGCATCAGCTTTCGCCCGCAAACCCTTGATTCAAGATGGTGCCCGAAGCCGGAATCGAACCGGCACGCCCTTACGAGCGGGGGATTTTAAGTCCCATGCGTCTACCAGTTTCGCCATTCGGGCGGTAGCGCGGTGCTGCAGTCTTCCGCTGCAAAGCAGCAATCCTTGAAGGATCCAGCCTTGAACAGCAGAGCGGGAAATATATACATCACTTCCCGGTGAAGCAAGTTCGCAATGGCCGTTTTTCAAGACTAAATCTTGCAGCGCAGTGCAAATAAAAAAGCTCCGTAAATCATGGATCTACGGAGCTTGTTTATAGTGGAGGCCGAGGTCGGAATCGAACCGGCGTAGGTGGATTTGCAATCCACTGCATAACCATTTTGCTACTCGGCCTCAAAACATTTGTTATCAGTAGCACAACAACAAATGCGTTTTAAACTTGGAGCGGGAAACGAGACTCGAACTCGCGACCCCGACCTTGGCAAGGTCGTGCTCTACCAACTGAGCTATTCCCGCTTGGTGATGCGCATTCTATAGAATTAAGAAGCTCCGTCAACCCCTTGATTCAAAAAAGTTTTATTTCTTTTCAACATCAGTCTTCAGGTGCGGCCAGGCAGCGCGAAGGTATTGCACCATCGACCACAACGTCAGGCCGGCGGATATCATCAGCAAGGCATAACCAAGAACTACCCAGAAGCTGAAGTCCTTCGGGTTGGCCAACAGAATCACCAGCGCGAGCATCTGCGCTGCGGTTTTCCATTTACCGAGATTGGAAACGGCTACGTGGGCGCGGGCGCCGAGTTCGGCCATCCACTCACGCAAGGCCGACACTACAATCTCGCGACCGATGATGACAGCCGCTGGCAAGGTGAGCCAGAGATTGCCATGTTCCTGGACCAGAAGCACCAGCGCCACTGCGACCATGAGTTTGTCGGCGACCGGGTCGAGAAACGCTCCGAACGGAGTGCTTTGCTCCAGACGGCGGGCCAGATAACCATCCAGCCAGTCAGTCGCTGCCGCAAAGGCAAACACCGAAGCGGACGCCATGTAACTCCACTGATAAGGCAGATAGAACAGCAAAATGAAGATCGGGATAAGCAGGACGCGTAGAACGGTAATCAGATTAGGGATATTCATCGGCACAACTGGCTACGAGGTGAAGGGGCATTCTACTCGCTATGCAGGTTCGCATAAATCGACTCTGCGAGCTTTTTACTGATCCCCGGGGCTTTGGCGATCTCTTCGATGCTTGCACGAGACAGCTCCTGCAATCCACCAAAATGTTTCAACAAGTCGCGACGTCGGGTCGGCCCGACACCCGCAACGCCTTCCAGTGTTGACGTACGGCGGGTTTTGCCACGGCGAGCGCGATGTCCTGTGATAGCGAAGCGGTGAGCCTCATCGCGAATCTGTTGAATAAGGTGCAACGCCGGCGAATCGCCACGCAATGTGAACTCATGCGCCGCATCATTTAGATACAACGTTTCGAAGCCGGCCTTACGCGTGGCGCCCTTGGCAACGCCCAGCAGGATCAGGTCGGGCACAGCCAACTCGTTCAGAACATCCCGGGCCATTGACAGTTGGCCCTTGCCACCGTCCACCAGCAAGATGTCCGGCAACTTGCCCTCGCCTTCCTTGAGTTTGCTGAAGCGTCGCGTCAGGGCCTGATGCATGGCGGCATAATCGTCACCGGCCGTGACACCTTCGATGTTGTAGCGCCGGTAGTCCGACTTGATCGCACCTTCAGGGCCAAACACCACGCAGGACGCAACCGTCGCTTCACCACTGGAATGACTGATGTCGTAGCATTCCAGACGTTGCGGCGGTTCATCCAGGTTCAATACTTCGGCCAGCGCCTCAAACCGCGCTGCGGTATGTTGACGGTTGGCCAGACGTGCACCCAATGCCTGCTCGGCGTTGGTTACAGCCAGTTGCTGCCAGCGCGCACGCGTGCCGCGCACCCGATGACTGATGGCCAGCTCGCGGCCCCGCAACTCATGGATCGCTTCGATCAGCGTCGGGAAATCTTCGTGCACCACATTGACGATCAGTTCACTGGGCAAATCGCGCTCAGGGCTGCTGATGAAATACTGGCCAAGAAAAGCGGCCATGACTTCCGATACGTCCTCTTCGATCCCGACTTGCGGGAAGAAATTCTTGCTGCCCAACACGCGTCCGCCGCGCACACTGATCAAATGCACGCAGGCGCCGCCCGGGTTGACGAATGCCGCGATGACATCGATATCCCCCGTGCCGCCTTCCATGCTTTGTTGATCCTGGACTCGACGTAGCAGTGCGATCTGATCCCGCAACTCGGCGGCTCGTTCGAACTCCAGATTGATCGCCGCCTCTTCCATCGCCGTTGACAGCTCATTGGTCAACGCGTGACTGCGACCTTCAAGGAACATGACCGAGTGGCGCACGTCTTCGGCATAAACCTCAGGCTCGACCAAGCCGACGCAAGGTGCTTTGCAACGTTTGATCTGATACTGCAGGCATGGCCGGGTACGGTTTTTGTAGTAGCTGTCTTCACACTGGCGAACGAAGAAAGTCTTTTGCAGCAGACTCAGGCTCTCGCGAATGGCGCCAGCGCTTGGATAGGGACCGAAATATTTGCCTTTGGCTTTTTTCGCTCCGCGGTGAATGCTCAGGCGCGGGAACTGGCCATCGGACAGAAACACATAGGGGTAGGATTTGTCGTCGCGCAACAGGATGTTGTAAGGCGGCCGCCATTCCTTGATCAGGGTTTGCTCAAGCAGCAGCGCTTCGGTTTCGTTGGCGGTGATGGTCGTTTCGACCTGCGCAATGCGCCCGACCAATGCAGCAGTTTTAGGCGCCAGACCGGTTTTGCGAAAGTAGCTGGCCAAACGCTTTTTGAGGTTCTTGGCCTTGCCCACGTACAACAGGCGCGCATCGCTGTCGAACATGCGATAGACGCCAGGGCGCCCGCTGACTGTCGACAGAAACGCGCCGGAATCGAATGTTTCAGTCATGGTCAGAGGCTGGCATCAACCATGCCGTGACGAACCGCCAACAGTGTCAACTCGACGTCGCTGCTGATCGAAAGCTTCTCGAAAATACGGTAGCGATAGGTGTTCACGGTTTTCGGCGACAGACACAACTTGTCGGAAATGATCTGTACCTTCTGACAGCCGACAATCATCAAGGCGATTTGAATTTCCCGCTCGGATAACGCATCGAAGGGAGAATCGTTGGACGGCTGGAAGGACTTGATAGCCAATTGCTGGGCAATCTGCGGACTGATATAGCGTTGACCGGCAAACACCAGGCGAATGGCCTGGACCATTTCCGGCAATCCGGCACCCTTGGTCAGATAACCCGCAGCCCCTGCCTGTAGCAAGCGTGTCGGGAAAGGATCCTCTTCACACACCGTAACCGCGACAACCTTGATATCCGGATGGCTGCGCAACAGTTTGCGCGTGGCTTCCAGGCCGCCGATGCCAGGCATCTTGACGTCCATCAGCACCACATCGGGCTTCAACTCTCGGGCCTTGATCAGGGACTCTTCCCCGGATTCGGCCTGGCCAACCACCTGCAAGCCATCGATATCGGCCAGCATACGTGTAATGCCTGTACGAACGAGATCATGGTCATCGACCACTAGCACCCTAATCAAGCAGACACCTCGCGATATGGTCAAATTGGGATGCCGGACACCTTAGCAAAAAGTGCCACGCAGACCTAGCAGAATGCGTCATTTAAAAAGTTTCAATTCATCATTGAGGGCTTGCCGGCCGTGGCTTTCAGAGCACACGTGTACTGATATCAAGCTGCATTCGCAGAAAACACTCGTCCGCACCCTGAACCTGTAGTCCTTTTCTTTCATACAAGTTTCTTGCCGGATTATTTTCGAATACGGTCAGTCGCAAAGCCGGGCGCCTTTCTTTGCGGGCCATGTCGATAACCTGATCAATCGCCCAGGAACCCGCACCTCGCCCCTGAAACGCTTCCGCAATCTGCAATTCACGAATGTACAGTGCGCGCATATCCCGGCTGAGACTGAGGAAGCCCACCGCCAGCCCGCCCTGCACTATCAGCCAGTTCTGCCGCCCTGACCATGCCACGTCAAACGCCTCGTCCTGCCATAAGAGGTCATGGCGAATGTAGTAGCGCAACATGTTCTGACAGGTGAGATCGCGGGCAAACGCCAGATCCTCTGGCACTGCCTCTCGGAGCTGAAATGTCATGGCGTGCTCAATACAGGAACAATCCGTCCCTGCCACACACCATCGCTACGCTGAGCCACGACCAACAGGTCGCCCGCCCCCGCAGCTGCGACGATCAGTGAACCGTCTTCAGACCAGATGCCACTGCGCCCAGCGGATTGCCAACCACCCGTCAGCCCTCCGTGATTGGCCATCAGCACAGCCATTGCGTGTTGCCGGGCGTAGCCCTGAAGTATCGCTGTGTCGGCCGCGTAACCTTTTTCGCTGATCAACACGCCGGCCGCGTACAAGCCTGCGCCCTGGTCTGCGGCCGTCGCGGCATGGCTGGCATGTGAGAAATCGGCGCACACTGCCAGCGCGACCACTTCGCCGCCGATGTTCAATGTCGGACCGCCGAGACCGGGTGCAAAAACCAATTCCTCGCCCGCGTGCAAATGCTGCTTGCTGTAAACACCGAGCGAACCATCAGCCCCCAGGACCAGAGCACCAATGCGCACCGAATCACTGTCCTCCAGCCGAACTGGCATGCCGACGACGGCAGTCACCCCAAGCTTTCGGGCCAAATCCCTAAGCGGTTGCAGCACGGCATCTTGCGGTTCGATCGCCAACGCTGCGGCCGTTTCTCCTTCGTAGCCAGTCAGCGACAGCTCGGGAAAAACCAGCAACTCGACACCCTGCTCTGCTGCTGCCTCGAGGAAGCGACGATGTCGGGCAATATTCCCGGAGAGGTCACCGGCAATGGAAATGCTCTGGGCTGCGGCAATGGTCAATGTCGACACGATTCATCCTTGGCAATCAAGCGAAGCGCAGAGTGTCACAACTCTTGCGTGAATCGAGCAATAGGCGTTTTGTTGATTATGCGATAGCAATTTCTGATTGCTGAGGCCTATCGGCCTCTAGTAAGCTCGGCCCATTCATCGGAGACAGACCATGCTCAACGCCCTTTCACAGCTTCGTACCGCCAGCGCCTTGCGCTCGGTTGCGGCTGCCCGGGTGAATGACGTTTGCGCTCCGGTCAGCTTTTATTTTGGGTATTGGTTTAGCCACTGGCGCGCCTGATACCCAAACGGCGCCCATGAAAACGGGTCGCCTACCAGAGAATTCTCAACCCCCGGTCGGCCTCCCGACCGGGGGTTTTGTTTTTTCAGCCCCAGACTTTTTCCGCAACACACCAGACATTTTGAGGATTCACGACATGAACTACGCCACTTATTACCGTTACGACAGCTCCAGCGCCTGGCGATTTACCAGCTTCCGCTCGGGACAGCCTGCCGCCTCCGATCGGTCACCTACAGGTGGCAAGCACATACACGTAGCCAATACGGCCAACTGTCGAACACCCCAGTAGGGCCGAGCGCGCGGGAAGAACCCGCCGCCAGCCCAGGAAGACCAAATATGAACTCGTCCGTTTCTGCTCTGCCGCTGCCCACCTTGAACTCTGCCAACGAAGCATTGACCCTGCGTCTGCCCAGCTCGTTGCAACTCAAACAGCAATTGCCTCTGAGCAATGCCCTGAACCTGCAAGTCGCCGCCCATCGTCAGGCAATTCGCGCCATTCTCAACGGCCAGGACCCGCGACTGCTGGTCATCGTTGGCCCTTGTTCTATCCACGATCCACAATCTGCACTTGAGTACGCCGGCAAGCTCGCTCGACTGGCTGAAGACGTCAGCGGCGAAATGCTGTTGGTGATGCGCGCCTACGTCGAGAAACCGCGTACCACGGTCGGCTGGAAAGGCCTGGCCTACGACCCGCATCTTGATGGCAGCGACGACATGGCTGGCGGCCTGACGCTGTCGCGCGAGCTGATGCTGGAAATGATCCGCCTCGGCTTGCCGGTGGCCACCGAGTTGCTGCAACCCATGGCGGCCGGATACTTCGATGACCTGTTGAGCTGGGTCGCAATTGGCGCCCGCACCACTGAATCGCAGATCCACCGGGAAATGGCCAGTGGACTGAGCATGCCGGTAGGTTTCAAGAACGGCACCGACGGCGGCGCCACCATTGCCGTTGACGCCATGCGTTCGGCCGCCCATCCGCACCGGCATTTCGGCGTCGACAGCCAAGGGCATCCGGCCATCATTCAAACGCCAGGCAACCCCGACACCCATCTGGTGCTACGCGGGGGCCATAAAGGGCCGAACCATGATCGCGACAGCGTGGCGAAAATCCACGCCGACCTGAACCGACTGAAAATTCCGAGCCGGATCATGGTCGATTGCAGCCACGCCAACAGCGGCAAGGACCCATTGCGTCAGCCTGCCGTATTCAACGAAGTGCTTGAGCAACGCTTGCAAGGTGATCGTGCTCTGATCGGCATGATGATTGAGTCTCACCTGTTCGAAGGTTGCCAACCGCTGAGCGAATCCCTGCGTTACGGGATTTCGATTACTGATGGCTGCCTCGGTTTCAGCGCAACGGAACGCTTGCTCCTTGACGCCGCGCAGCGTCTTGCTGCACACGCCAAAGGCTGATTGCCAGGCCTGCCCTCCTGATTGATTGCAATCCGGAGGGCAGGTGACGCTGCCGCTAAACCTCCATTCGCACCAGCGCCACCGCTGACTCCTGACTGACATCGTCCAGACGCTCAACGGTGTAAGACACACGCACAGTCGTGCCATGGTGCTCACGCCAGAATCGATGCGGCACGATAAAGATCAGTGGTTTTCCCGCCGTCTCAGGAGTGATTTCGCGGTCATCCCGGTGATTGAAAAGATCCCCGTCGCACTTGAGGTAAACCAACTCACCTTCCTGCGTCTGAGCATTACCCATCACGACGGTGACGCCATCGATCTAATCCTCTTTCAGCAGCACGCCATCTTCAGCCTCAAGCACATCAGGAGCGTCCAGCTCACCACGCAGAAACGGGGTGACCAGAATCCTTGCAGCTTCGGATTCGCGAACCGTTCCATCGGACTGTTCGACGCGATAGCGCACCACCACCTCGCCACCAAGATGCTCAGCGATATGCGCCCCGTCCACCCAAAATGACAACACCTCCGCGACAGCAAAGGCTTCGACCTTCAAGCAATCGCTGAACGTTGCCGGCAATGCATCTGCGCCCCACTGCAACGTAATCCGATCTCCCACAGCCATTCGGGCGTAAGGCTGGAGCACGACAAGCGTGCCTTCGGTCACTCGCGCCGGATCCAGAGTCCCGCCGATCAGCCCCTCGACAATCGGTGCGAGCAACTGCGACCGTGTATCTCCGACAGACAATTGCACAGGCGAAGACAGCGCAAGCTCGACTCCTGCACTGCGCAACTTCCAGTGGATCTCCAGCGAACCGCCATCCAGCGCCGCGATATGCATGCCCTTGATGACGAAAATGACATCCTTGCCGACCTGGGCTTCGCTGACATGGCGGACCATCTCATGCTGATAAGCAAAGCCCTCTATATCGAGGCCCTCCCAACTCAACAGCAACTGATCGCCGCAAGCCATGTCTGGATAAGGAGCGACTCGGATAACGACCTTGCCCAGCGAAGGATCCAGCACCGTTCCCTCCAGAGAATCGATGGTGACCGCTGGCAGCAGTTCGCTCGCCACACAGGGACTGACGTGGTGGCGCATCCGGTAGCAAAACTCGACTTCGTGCGTGTTCATTAGTGCCTCCATTCCTTGGAAAAAACGCCGCTTCGTGGGCGGCGTCGACAACCAACATTGAACGCTAACCCTCACATTTCCGATGTCAGCCGGCTCCGCCGCACGCACTCGGCAAAGGCATCGAACTCGGTAGGCAAACTGCACAAAAACGCGATCAACCTAGCGATAGATGGCTGCAAGTTCCGATTCGGATTTCATAAGTATCTGAAAATTCGTACAAGTCCTAGTCCAGATTCATCGGCCAAGAGAAGTCTCTTCCTACTTCTTCAACGAGATGAGTGTTTTAGAGTGGCCACCGGATTCCCCGATGAACTTCTGTGAAAAAGGTAAGAACATGCAACGGAATGCTTCAACTCGCTATCCCATCCTGTTGGTACACGGCCTGTTCGGATTCGAGCGCATCGGTCATTTCGAGCTGTTCCATGATGTAAAGGACGCCTTGAAAACGGCCGGCAGCCGAGTGTTTGTTCCGCACCTTTCTGCTACCCACAAAAACGAAACAAGGGGTGAGCAACTGCTTGCACAGATTGATCGTGTGCTGCGTGGCACAGGTGCCGACAAAGTCAACCTCATCGGACACAGTCAGGGAGCACTGGCCGCTCGATATGCTGCTGCGCTTGCACCACACGCCGTCGCCTCGGTGACTTCCGTCAGCGGGCCGAACCACGGTTCGGAACTGGCTGATTTTCTGCGCAAGGCATTGGTACCCGGGCGCCTGCCGGAGGCTGTCGCACAGAACGTCGCGACGCTGTTTGCCAACTTCCTTTCATTGCTCAGCGGCAGCATGACGTTGCCGCAGAACGCGCTGGCGGCGCTCAATGCGCTGACGACCGAAGGAGTGGGCGACTTCAACGACAAATTTCCGCAGGGCCTGCCCAGGACCTGGGGCGGACACGGCCCGGAACAGGTCAACGGTGTGCGTTATTACTCGTGGAGCGGCGTCCTGCCGGCAAACAACCCGTCGACACTCGATCCCGCCCAGCACATTTGCCATGCACTGTCGCAATATTTCATGACCGAGACGCAGCAGAACGATGGCTTCGTCGGCCGCTTCAGCTCTCACTTGGGACAGGTGATCCGCTCCGACTATCCGCTGGACCATCTGGGCAGCCTGCGCCGCACAGCCAGTCCCGTCACGCCTGTGCCCGATCCGATTGGGCTGTATGTTGAACATGCCGAACGTCTGTGCGCCGCGAATCTCTGATCAAAGCCACGGACAATCGAAAGGAACTTTGCCGAGAATTCGCCCACTGAATCCGGTAGGCTCCACACTTTACTGAAATAGATTGGAGAGTTTCCCCATGGCTAAAGCCACTGCCCGCCACATCCTTGTTGCCAGCGAAGACAAGTGCAACGAACTCAAGACCCAGATCGAAGGCGGCGCTGATTTCGCCGAAGTCGCCAAAGCCAACTCCACCTGCCCGTCCAGCCGTCAGGGCGGCGACCTGGGCTCGTTCGGTCCTGGCCAGATGGTCAAGGAATTCGACACCGTGGTCTTCAGCGCGCCAATCAACGTTGTGCAAGGTCCGGTGAAGACTCAGTTCGGTTATCACCTGCTGGAAGTCACCAGCCGTCAGGACTGATCCGTCGCCTGATTGTTTACCAACGGCCCGCCTTCTGGTGGGCCGTTGTGTTTCAGTTACATATACGGCTGGCGACTGACGCGCCTCTCGCGTACAACTTGCGCTTATCGATTTCCCGGTTCCAAGGCTGACAATGCGACTGGTTTTCCCCACATTGATGCTCACCGCCCTCGCCCTGCTGACAGGTGCCGCTGGCGCGAGCGCTGCACCGCAACACGCGCTGACCGTTTACGGCGAACCTGCCAAGTACCCTGCCGGTTTCAGCCACTTCGACTACACCAACCTGCAAGCGCCCAAAGGTGGGACGATGCGTCGCTCGGCCATCGAGATCGGCCACTTCGACCATGTCCTTCCTTATATAGACAAAGGCATCGGCGTCACGCAGATCGATGGCTTGCTTTATTCGCCACTGGCCCAGCGCTCGCTGGACGAGCCTTACACCGTCTATGGCCTGGTTGCGCAAAAGATGGAGCGCTCGGACGATGGTCTGTCGCTGCGGTTCTTCATCAATCCCAAGGCACGCTTCGCCGATGGCAAGCCAATTACCGCCGAAGACGTACGCTACACCTACGATTTATTGATGACCCAGGGCAGCCTGCGTTATCGCACCCAGTTTGCTGACGTCAAAGGCGTCGAAGTGGAAGGCCCGTTGACCGTGCGGTTCGACTTCAAGAGCAATGAAAACCGCACCCTGCCCCTGGACGTCGCGACCCTTCCGGTATTTCCCGAGCATTGGTGGAAGAGCCGCGATTTCGCCGGAGGTGGCGGCTATGAACCGCCACTGGGCAGCGGCCCCTATCGAGTCGGCAAAGTCGATTCGGGGCGCAGCATCACCTTTGAGCGCAACGCCGACTGGTGGGGCAAAGACTTGCCGGTCAGTCGCGGCCTCTACAATTTCGATCATTTCAGCATCGAGTACTTCGGTGATACCGACGTCGCTCGGCAAGTGCTGCGCGGTGGTGCCTATGACTACAACCGCGAGTTCTCGGCCACCGGCTACTCGATCGGCTACGACAGCCCCGCACTGCGCGACGGGCGCCTGCAAAAAGCTCATCTGGCCACCGAGGCGCCGCAGTCGGCGCAGGGGTTTGTGTTCAACCTGCAAAAACCGGTATTCGCCGATCGCCGTGTGCGCCAGGCCCTGGCCATGCTCTGGGACTTCGAATGGAGCAACCGGCAGATGATGCGCGGCATGTATATCCGTCAGCAGAGCTACTTTTCCAACACGCCACTGGCGGCAAGCGAATTGCCCGATGCACAGGAACTGAAAATCCTCGAACCGCTGCGCGGCCAGGTTCCCGATGAAGTCTTCAGCAAAGTCTTTGAAGCGCCGAAAACCGACGGCAGCGGCCTGATCCGCGACAAACAATTGCAAGCCCTCGAATTGCTCGAACAGGCTGGCTGGAAACCGGATGGCGATCAACTGGTGAATGCCCAGGGCGAGCCGCTGACCTTCACCTTCCTGGTCAGCCAGAACGGCATGGATCGCTTGCTGCTGCCGTACAAACGCACCCTGAAACAGATCGGCATCGACATGAACATTCGCCGCATCGACTCCTCGCAATACGTCAATCGCCTGATGAGCCGTGACTACGACATGATCGTCACAGGCTACCCGGTCAGCACTTCGCCGGGAGGCGAGTTGCTCAATTACTTTGCTTCCGCATCGGCCAACGACCCGGGCGCGAACAACTACATGGTGTTGAAAAACCCGGCGGTGGATACGCTGATCAACGGCCTGATTCGCGCCTCAACCCAGTCCGACATGCTGCATTACGCGCATGCTCTGGATCGGGTGCTGCAATGGAACTACTACTGGATTCCCAACTACTATCCGCCGGGCACCTCGACCGTCTGGTGGAACCGTTTCGGCATACCGTCGGTGCAAGCCAGCAATGACGAAGCCATCGAGAGCTGGTGGGAAATAAGCAGCACACCACTGACCAATCAGCAGATGACCGCCGAAAAAATCGCCCGTGGCAGACCCGGAGGGCCGCACTGATGTGGGGTTACATACTGCGGCGATTGCTGCTGATCATCCCGACGCTGGTGATCATTCTGCTGGTCAATTTCGTGATCATTCAAGCCGCGCCCGGTGGCCCGGTAGAACAGGCCATCGCCCACCTGCAGGGCATCGGCGGCGCGAGTGTCGGCGGCGGCGCCAGCGAAACCATGAGCGGCACCTCCCGCGCCAGTCGCGGTCTCGATCCGCAACTGATCAAGGACATCGAAAAACAGTACGGTTTCGACAAACCGGCCCACGAACGCCTGTGGCTGATGCTGAAGAACTACGCGCATCTGGATTTCGGCAAAAGCTTTTTCCGTGGCGCGACAGTCACCGATCTGATCCTGGAAAAAATGCCGGTGACCATTTCCCTCGGGTTGTGGGCGACGCTGATCACCTATCTGGTCTCGATTCCGCTGGGGATCCGCAAGGCCGTGCATCATGGCAGTCATTTCGATATCTGGAGCAGCACGGCGATCATTATCGGCTACGCGATGCCGGCGTTTCTGTTTGCGATGTTCCTGATCGTGGTGTTTGCCGGCGGCACGTCGCTGAACTGGTTTCCGGTGCGTGGCCTGGTCTCGGACAACTTCGAATCGCTGTCGACACTCGGCAAGATTGCCGACTACTTCTGGCACCTGGTGCTGCCGGTGACGGCGCTGGTGATCGGTGGTTTCGCCACGCTGACGATCCTGACCAAAAACTCGTTTCTCAATGAAATCACTCGCCAATACGTGGTAACCGCCCGCGCCAAAGGCCTGAGCGAACGCCGTGTGCTCTACGGCCATGTATTCCGCAATGCGATGCTGCTGGTGGTTTCCGGTATCCCGCAGGCATTTATCAGTGTGTTCTTCGCCGGCTCGTTGCTGATCGAAGTGATCTTCTCCCTCGACGGTCTCGGGCGCATGAGCTACGAAGCCGCGGTTTCGCGGGACTACCCGGTGGTGTTCGGTTCGTTGTTCATCTTCACCCTGTTCGGCCTGCTGATAAAACTGGTGGGCGACCTGTGCTACACGCTGGTCGATCCACGTATCGACTTCGCCGCGAGGAACGCCTGATGTTCAAGCTTTCCCCTCTGGGACGTCGGCGCTTCGAGCGCTTCAAGAAAAACCGTCGCGGCTGGTGGTCGCTGTGGCTATTCATCGGCCTGTTCGTGCTGACATTGGGTGGCGAGTTGATCGCCAATGACAAGCCCTTGGTCGTCAGCTATCAGGACCAATGGTACTTCCCGGTATTCAAGCGACACACCGAGCAGGAGTTCGGCGGGCAACTGCCGTTCCAGGCGGATTATCGCAGCGACTATGTGCAGAACCTGATTCGCAAGGACGGTGGCTGGCTGCTGTTCCCGCCGATCCCGTTCAGTGACGACACGCCGAACTACGACCTCAACAAACCGGCGCCGAGCCCGCCGACGTCGGTCAACTGGTTAGGCACGGACGATCAATCGCGGGATGTGCTCGCACGGGTGATTTTCGGCGCACGGGTATCGATTCTGTTTGCCTTGATGCTGACCTTTGTCAGCGCGTTGATCGGCATCGCCGCCGGGGCATTGCAGGGCTACTACGGTGGCTGGGTCGATTTGCTCGGGCAACGCGTGCTGGAAGTCTGGTCGGGGCTGCCGGTGTTGTATCTGTTGATCATCCTCTCCGGTTTTGTCGAACCGAATTTCTGGTGGCTGTTGGGGATCATGGCGCTGTTTTCATGGCTGGCACTGGTGGATGTGGTGCGCGCCGAGTTCCTGCGCGGACGCAATCTGGAGTACGTCAAAGCCGCGCGTGCGCTGGGCCTGAGCGACAGAAAAGTGATTTTCCGGCACATTCTGCCCAACGCCATGAACGCGACACTGAGCTATTTGCCATTCATTCTGACCGGAGCGATTTCCACCCTTACCGCGCTGGATTTTCTCGGTTTCGGCATGCCTGCCGGCAGTGCTTCGCTGGGTGAGTTGATCGGTCAGGGCAAACAAAACCTGCAAGCACCGTGGCTCGGATTGACGGCATTTTTCGCCCTGGCGCTGATCCTTTCTTTATTGGTATTCATCGGCGAAGCGTTGCGTGACGCATTCGACCCTCGATCCTGAAGCGTGACCATGACTGACAACCTGATTGAAATCCGTAACCTCAACGTTGCCTTCCATGGCCAGAGCGTGGTGCGCGACCTGTGCCTGGACATTCGCCCCGGCGAATGTCTGGCCCTGGTTGGCGAGTCGGGCTCAGGCAAATCGGTAACCGCTCATTCGATTCTGCAATTGCTGCCGGAAAGTGAAGCGCAAACCACCGGCAGCATTCGCTATCGCGGACAGGAACTGATCGGCGCCGATCCCAAGGTCTTGCGCGAATTGCGCGGCAACCGTATCGCGATGATCTTTCAGGAGCCGATGACCTCGCTCAATCCGCTGCACACCATCGAAAAACAGATTGGCGAAACCCTGCTGTTGCACCGAGGTCTTGGCGGCAAAGCGGCGCAGGCGCGGATCCTCGAACTGCTGGGACTGGTGGGTATTCAGAAACCCAAGGAACGGCTCAAGGCCTATCCCCATCAGCTCTCTGGCGGACAACGGCAACGGGTGATGATCGCCATGGCCCTGGCCTGCGAACCCGAGCTGTTGATCGCCGATGAGCCGACCACCGCACTCGACGTGACGGTGCAGCGCAAGATCCTGCTGCTGCTCAAATCCCTGCAACAGCGCTTGGGCATGTCGCTGCTGCTGATCAGCCATGATCTCAATCTGGTGCGCAGCATTGCTCAACGCGTGTGCGTGATGAAGGCCGGGGAAATCGTCGAACAGGCGCCCTGCGAAACCCTGTTTACCGAGCCGAAGCATCCTTATAGCTGCGTGCTGCTCAACGCCGAACCCGAAGGTGAAGCCCTGCCCCGGGATGAGCGCGAAAACGTGCTGGAAGTGGATGATCTGAAGGTTGAGTTCGTCGTCGGTGGCGGTCTGTTCCAGCGCAAACAGTACCTGCGGGCGGTGGATGGCATCAGCCTGAGTATCCAGCGCGGCAAGACGTTGGGCATCGTCGGCGAGTCTGGTTCCGGCAAGTCGACGCTGGGTCAGGCGATCCTGCGTCTGCTCGACTCCGAAGGCAGTATCCGCTTTCAGGGTGAAGCGCTCGACGGCCTCAATCAGAAACAGATGCGCCCGTGGCGCCGACAGATGCAGGTGGTGTTTCAGGACCCGTTCGGCAGTCTCAGCCCGCGCATGTCGGTCGCGCAGATCATCAGCGAAGGCCTGGAAGTGCACTGCGAGTCGACCGCCGATGAGTGCGACGAACAAGTGATCCGCGTGCTTAAAGAAGTCGGCCTCGATCCCGAGAGTCGCCATCGCTACCCACACGAATTCTCCGGTGGCCAGCGCCAGCGCATTGCTATCGCGCGGGCACTGGTGCTGAAACCGGCGCTGATTCTGCTCGACGAGCCGACTTCAGCGCTGGATCGCACGGTGCAGAAACAAGTGGTCGCCCTGCTCCGTCAGCTTCAGGAAAAACACGGTTTGACCTATCTGTTCATCAGCCACGATCTGGCGGTGGTGCGCGCTCTGGCCCACGACATGATCGTGATCAAGGACGGCAAAGTGGTCGAGCGTGGCGCCAGCCATGATGTGTTCGACGCGCCACAGCATCCGTACACCAAAGAGCTTTTGGCGGCGGCGCATCCGGGGTAGGCGTCATATGTGTTCGGCTTGGAACCGGGTCGAGGCTTTCGCGAGCAGGCTCGCTCCCACAAGGTTCGCGCTGGACACAAAATTTGGCAACGACCAAATCTACTGTGTGCGAGCCTGCTCGCGAAGGGGCCGGCACAGGCTATACACAATCAGGATCAGCCTCCATGAATACCACCGAAAGCCTCAAGGACTACCAACGGGTTCGCAGCCTGGCGATCCGTTCGCTATTCGAGATCATCGAGCAGTCCAGCGAAGGCACGGTGATTGTCGACCGCGATGCCAACATCGTCTGGATGAACGAGCGCTACGCCCGGCGTTTCGGTCTTGAATCGGCGGCAGGCGCAATCGGCAAGCCTTGTGAAAGCGTGATCCCCGGCAGTCTGTTGCGCGAGGTCGTGCGTACCGGTCGCCCTATTCTTCTGGACATGCAAGACACCCCGAAAGAGCCATTGGTGGTGATGCGCCTGCCGATCCACGATGACGCCGGCACGGTGATCGGCGCGATCGGTTTTGCCCTGTTCGACGAGTTGCGCACTCTGTCGCCGATGCTCAAACGCTACTTGAGCATGCAAGAAGAACTGGCCTCGACCCGTTCTCTGCTGCGCGCCCGGCAGACCAAATACAACTTCGCCCATTTCATCGGCACCAGCGCCGCCAGCCTCGAAGTCAAGCGCCGTGCCCGGCGCAGTGCCAGCGCCGAGTCGCCGGTGCTGCTGCTCGGCGAAACCGGCACCGGTAAAGAGCTGCTGGCCCAGGCGATTCACAGTGCTTCGCCACGGGCGCACAAAGCGTTCGTCAGCATCAACAGCGCGGCGATTCCCGAGGCGCTGCTGGAGGCGGAATTTTTTGGCACGGCACCCGGTGCGTTCACCGGCGCCGACCGCAAGGGTCGTACCGGCAAGCTGCAGATCGCACAGGGCGGCACGCTGTTTCTCGACGAGATTGGTGACATGCCGCTGCCCTTGCAGAGCAAGCTGCTGCGTGTGCTGCAGGAAAAGGAATTCGAACCGGTCGGTTCCAACGAGGTGATTCAGAGCGACGTTCGCGTGATCGCCGCGACTTCGACCGATCTGCAAGCGGCGATCAAACGCGGTGAATTCCGTGCCGATTTGTACTACCGCCTCAATGTGTTGCCGATCCAGGTGCCGCCATTGCGTGAGCGTCTTGATGATCTGCCAGCGCTCAGCGAAGCGATTCTGGAAGAGCTGCGCAGCCAGCATGAACTGCACCGGGATGCGCTGGCGTTGCTCGGACAGCACGCGTGGCCGGGAAACATTCGCGAACTGCGTAATGTGCTGGAACGGGCGGCGTTGCTCAGTGATGACTTGATGCTGAGCGAGCAGGATATTCGTGCGGCGATTGGTACGTTGACGCCGGTTGAACGTGCGTCGATGGGTACCGTTGAAACGCTGGCTGGCGAGACATTTGCTCAGGCGCGGGAGAGATTTGATCGGCAACTGATTCAGGCAGCCCTTGCGCAATGTGCGGGTAACGTGCCGGAGGCAGCTGCTCGACTGGGACTCGGGCGGTCGACGTTGTACAAAAAAATGGTGGCGCTGGGGATTGCTTGAGTCTCTATAAAGAGACATCGATCTCTTTTTTTAGATCAGTTATTTGAAGGTCAAACGATCGCAGCCTTCGGCAGCTCCTACAGGGGGAATTCGCGCTCGCACTGTAGGAGCTGCCGAAGGCTGCGATCTTTTCGGTTTAACTTAGTCTCTAAAACGAGACAAAACCGTTGAAAAGCTTTATCTGCAACCAATAAATTCCATATATTTCAACAACTTAAATATCTGGCACGGATCTCGCTAACGCCTCTCCCACACCCGTTCCACCCACAAAAATAACAATTCTGGAGAGACACACCATGAGTGTGATCATTGCCTTGGCAGCCCTCGCGCTGCTGATGCTTGCCGCCTACCGTGGCTACAGCGTTATCCTCTTCGCGCCGATTGCCGCCCTTGGCGCGGTGCTGCTTACCGACCCCTCCGCCGTCGCGCCTGCCTTCACCGGTGTGTTCATGGAGAAAATGGTCGGGTTCATAAAATTGTATTTCCCCGTTTTCCTCCTCGGTGCCGTGTTCGGCAAGTTGATCGAACTGTCGGGGTTCTCCCGCTCGATTGTCGCTGCGGCCATTCGTTTGCTCGGCACCAAACAGGCGATGCTGGTGATCGTGCTGGTCTGCGCCCTGCTCACTTATGGCGGCGTGTCGCTGTTCGTGGTGGTGTTTGCGGTGTACCCGTTTGCCGCCGAGATGTTTCGCCAAAGCAATATCCCCAAACGGCTGATCCCGGCAACCATCGCCCTCGGCGCGTTCTCGTTCACCATGGACGCCCTGCCCGGCACCCCGCAGATCCAGAACATCATCCCCAGCACGTTCTTCAACACCACGGCTTGGGCGGCGCCGTGGCTGGGCGTGATCGGTACGATTTTCGTGTTCTGCGCCGGCATGCTGTTTCTCCAGCGTCAACGCAACAAAGCGCAGCGCGCCGGTGAAGGCTACGGCACTGAACTGCGCAACGAACCGGAAACCGCTGAAGACCTGAAGCTGCCGAATCCATGGATTGCCCTGTCGCCGCTGCTGGCAGTGGGCATCATGAACCTGCTGTTCACCCAATGGATTCCGCAGTGGTATGGCAAGACTCACAGCCTTGCGCTGCCGGGCATGGCCACACCGATTACCACCGAAATCGCCAAACTGACGGCGATCTGGGCGGTGCAAGCGGCTTTGCTGGTTGGCATTCTGATGGTATTGGCGTTCGGTTTTCAGGCGATTCGCAGCAAGCTCGCCGAGGGCAGTAAAAGCGCGGTCAGCGGTGCGTTGCTGGCGGCGATGAACACCGCGTCGGAATACGGCTTCGGCGCAGTGATCGCTTCGCTGCCGGGCTTTCTGGTGCTGGCGGACTGGCTCAAGCAGATCCCCAATCCGCTGGTCAACGAAGCCATCACCGTGACGCTGCTGGCCGGTATCACCGGCTCGGCGTCGGGCGGCATGAGCATTGCGCTGGCGGCGATGTCCGAGCAGTTCATTGCCGCCGCTCATGCCGCGAACATTCCGCTGGAAGTGCTACACCGCGTCGCCGCGATGGCCAGCGGCGGTATGGACACCTTGCCGCACAACGGCGCGGTCATCACCTTGCTCGCGGTGACGGGGCTGACCCACCGCGAAGCCTATAAAGACATTTTCTGTATTACGCTGATCAAGACCCTGGCGGTTTTCGTAGTGATCGGCACTTTCTACGCCACTGGCATTGTGTGAGGTATTCATGACCACTCTTTCCGGCAAGACTGCACTGGTAACCGGCTCCACCAGCGGCATCGGCCTGGGCATCGCACTGAGCCTGGCCAAGGCAGGCGCGAACCTGATTCTCAACGGCTTTGGTGATGCCTCGAAAGTCATCGCCGAGGTCGGGCAACTCGGTGGCAAGGTTGGCCATCATCCGGCGGATGTCAGTGACCCGGCGCAAATCGCCGAGATGATCACTTACGCCGAGCGCGAGTTCGGCGGCGTCGACATTCTCGTCAACAACGCCGGAATCCAGCATGTGGCGGCGGTGGAAGATTTTCCCGTCGAACGCTGGGATTCGATCATCGCCATCAACCTGTCTTCGGTGTTTCACAGCACGCGACTGAGCTTGCCGGGGATGCGCACCAAGGGTTGGGGGCGAATCATCAACATTGCCTCGGTGCATGGCCAGGTCGGTTCGACCGGCAAAGCGGCCTACGTGGCCGCCAAGCACGGTGTGATCGGTTTGACCAAAGTGGTCGGCCTGGAAACCGCTACCAGTAACGTTACGTGCAACGCGATCTGCCCGGGTTGGGTGCTGACGCCGCTGGTGCAGAAGCAGATCGATGACCGTGCGGCCAAGGGTGTCGATCCGCAGCAGGCGCAACATGATCTGCTCGCCGAGAAACAGCCGTCGCTGGAATTCGTCACACCACAGCATCTGGGTGAACTGGTGTTGTTTTTGTGCAGCGAGGCTGGCAGCCAGGTACGCGGGGCGGCGTGGAATATTGATGGTGGGTGGCTCGCCCAATAGCAAAGACATCCCCCTCTCTGTGGGAGCGAGCCTGCTCGCGAAAGCGCTGGGTCAGCCAATGAAGTCGTTGAGTGCACGGACGTCTTCGCGAGCAGGCTCGCTCCCACAGGTGTCATGTGTGCGCTCGACCTTGTGCATGAATAAAACAAGAGGCAACCAATGTCCGACATCCTCTGGCAACCCGATGCCAACCGTATCGCCAAGTCGCGCATGGACGCTTTCCGTCGTGCGGCCAATCAACGCCACAACCTGAAACTCGACGGCTACCCGGCCCTGCACCAATGGAGCGTCGAGCAGCGCGCCGAGTTCTGGCAAGCGATCGTCGATTTCTTCGATATCCGCTTCCACACGCAGCCTGATGCCGTACTGCGTGAAGGCGCGAAAATGCCGGACGCCGAGTGGTTTCCCGGCGCTACGTTGAACTTCGCCGAACATTTGCTGCGTCGTCGCGACGATTCTGTGGCCGTGGTCAGCGTGGCGGAAAATGGTCAGCGTGAGCAATTGACCTGGGCTGAACTGGCCGCGCACGTCGCCGGGTTTCAGGCGAGCTTGCAGGCCGCCGGGGTTGGCCTCGGCGATCGCGTCGCAGCCTGCATGCCCAATACCTGGCAGACGCTGGTGGCGATGCTCGCCACCACCAGCCTTGGCGCGATCTGGTCGTGCTCTTCGCCGGACTTCGGCACCCACGGTGTGATAGACCGCTTCGGCCAGATCGAACCGAACGTACTGATCACTTGCGCCGGTTATCGCTATGCCGGCAAGGCGATCGACCAGAGCGACAAAATCAACGGAATACTCGAACAACTGCCAACGTTGAGGCAGTTGATCATCGTGCCTTACGCTCACCCGCACGCCCGCATCGAGACTTACCGGACTCGCGCGGAAGTGACCTTGTGGGATGACTTTTACGAAGCGGGCGGCGACCCGGATTTTGTCCCGGTGCCGTTCAATCATCCGCTGTATGTGTTGTATTCCAGCGGCACCACTGGCGTGCCGAAATGCATTATTCACAGCACCGGCGGCGTACTGCTGCAACACGTCAAGGAACACGGCCTGCATTGCGATCTTGGCCCGGGCGATCGACTTTTCTACTACACCACCTGCGGCTGGATGATGTGGAACTGGCTGGTCTCCGCGCTCGCGGTCGGCAGCGCCGTGGTGCTGTATGACGGCTCGCCGTTTTACCCGGACAACCAGCGTTTGCTCGACTTGATCGACGACGAGCGCATCAGTGTGTTCGGCACCAGCCCCAAGTTCCTCGCCACCCTGGAAAGCAGCGGCGCCAAACCCCGCGACAGTCATGATCTGGGCAGCCTCAAGACGTTGCTGTGCACCGGTTCGGCGCTATCGCCGCAAAGCTATGACTTCGTCTATCGCGACTTCAAGCCTGATGTGTGCTTGGCATCGATGTCTGGCGGCACCGATATCGTCTCGTGTTTCGTCAATGGCAACCCGCTGTCGCCAGTGCGGCGCGGCCAGATCATGGGCAAGAGTCTGGGCATGGCGGTTGAAGTCTGGAATGACGCCGGCCAGCCGGTCGTGGGCGAAAAAGGCGAACTTGTCTGCACCCGGCACTTCCCCGCCATGCCGATCGGCCTGTGGAATGACCCGGACGGAACAAGACTGCGGCAGTCGTATTTCAGTTTGTTTCCCGGTGTCTGGGCACAGGGTGATTACGCCGAACAACGGACTCATGGCGGGATGCTGATCCATGGGCGCTCGGATGCCGTACTCAATCCCGGCGGCGTGCGCATCGGCACGGCGGAGATCTACCGTCAGGTTGAGAAAGTCGTTGAAGTGCTGGACAGCGTCGCCATCGGTCAGCAGTGGCAGGATGACGTGCGGGTTGTGCTGTTTGTCAGGTTGCGTGAAGGGGTTGAGCTGGATGAGGCGCTGGAGCAGCGTATCCGTCAGGCGATTCGCGCGAACACTACACCCCGACACGTACCAGCGAAGATCGTTGCGGTGACGGACATTCCGCGCACCATCAGCGGCAAGGTTGTGGAACTGGCCGTGCGCGAGGTGGTGCACGGCCGACCGGTGAAAAACACCGATGCGCTGGCCAATCCCGAAGCGTTGGAGCAGTTTCGGGATCGGCCGGAGCTTGGCGCGACCGAGGTCATTCAAAGATGAAACTCGCGTTGCACGGTTTTAGTTCAGGTTGACCACAACTTCACCCGTAATCGGCTGATTCGCACTGGCGTCAATTGCGGCACGCATGACGCTAACGTTCATCGAAAACGCGGTTTCGTTGGTTCTCAACAGACTGAGCAATGCCACCACAAGCGCTAGCGAGTCCGCATTGGCAAGTGCTTGAGCGCTGTTGTGAAAACCGTCAGCGCCGCTCATCTCTCGCGGCTGGCAGCCCTTCGCCAGGTTTAGCAAGGGCGCCACATCCAAGCCTATCTCGCCATTGATAGTCGCACTTTCTGCAGTGACCAGACTGGTCTTGGCAGGGGTAACCCGTGTCATTTCATGAATGAGGTCATCCGCGATTTCGCCATAACCCGACAAGCTGAATCGCTGATTGAAGTTGGTCGTATTGACCGTCATGTACTGCAGATGCTTCCTCTCCTGCGCGCCCGCATTTTTCCACTTAGCATAATCGAATGGGTTTACCTGGATGACGCTGTCATCGACTTTCAAAACGTCCAGGTAAACGTTACTCGCGGAAATGCCGCCAAAATCCAGCCTGATTGCACCTAACAAATTCGATAAGCCGTCACGCGCAGCCGGAGTACTGCCCAAGAACAGCCCAATTGCGAGATCAGTTTCGAATTTCAAGGCGGGAGACCGCAACACATCGATTGCGTTGTCAATTTTCAAGCGGGCTGCTGTCAGGCTGCGCTCTACAATATGGCTCGTGAAAATATCCGGTATCGGCTTTTGTAGCAGCGGCAAACTGAATTTCTGTTGATGATCGAAATTAACAAGTCGCTTTCCCCACGGTTTACCCAAACGATTGACTGCAAACCACTGACTACTTTTATTGATGGCGCAAACATTCAAGGCTGCCGCCGCGCTTCCCAATGGACGCCACTTACCAAGCCCCAGATCTGCAGCACTCGCCAGTTTGTGAAATTCCTGCGCAGTACCGGTCAACCTGCCCATCTGGACAACCGCAGCTTCCACCACTTTCGCTCCCGACACGCCCAAATGCATAACGCTTTTGAACAATGCTTTAGACGCTTGGTAACCTGCGGTCGGTAATCCATCAATCGGGTTGAAGGTGGACACCGTCAGCGACATGCCAAACCTGACCAGGCTGCCGATTTTTGCGGTCAGTGATACTGTCTTGGCTGCGATGTGCAAAATTTTCGCCGGGGCACCCAATACAGTGAAAAATATACCGATCGCATCCATCGTACATGCATAAATACCGTCAACAATCTGATTCCTGTTCCCCGAAGCCAAGTCCTCAATGCACTTCTTGAATGGGACGCACAAATCAATAATATAGGTCAACACCTCTTTATATATATTGGCTGTACGCTCACGATCTGTGTACTCGGTGAATACATCCCTGAAATCCTGAAGAGTGCCCAAGGGCCTGTTTTCCACTACAAACCGGGCAATATTTTCGATGTGTTTACTGACAAAAAACTGATAACAATTACGGGCTGTTTTTGGCGTGGAAGTCGGCGCCGGGACAGAGCCCAGCTTTTCTATGACCATGATCCCTGAAGCATTCCGGACAGGTTTTTTCCCGACAATGTAGCTATCGAAATCAGTTGGCACATTATGCGTTGCGGGCAAAGGAATAAATGCATCATTAAGCTTCCCTTTGTACTCTACCCTGCCAGGCATATTCATTTTTTGAGTGTAGACAATCAGTTTGCCTAACTCGTCATTCCTTCTGCACTCGCCCAGCAAGGTGAACATTTCATAACATAACGTCTGATTATTGCCGTAGGACGCTATCATGATCACGCCAAACCGCCCTACCGCTTGATCCTTCTTTATCTGAACCTCGATATTTTTAGGTGGTAGATTAGCCACACCCACCAGGTTGTAATTACTCGATGCGGGATAGTACAACTCCGCGACCGAGGGCCGAACAGTAAAAAAAGTGACCTTGCTGGAGGCAAATATTTCCCGATCGGCACGCGGCATTCCGGCTATAGCCAATTTGATATTCGAACCAATAGCCTTATGAATATCTTTGTGATAACTGGACAATTCCGCTTCGAACATCGGCTTTATGGGAGGCAACAGCAACAGGTTGGGGAAGGCATTAAATATATTGGGTTCTTTATTCCAATCCCATGTCGCGGATGTCAATAAACCTTCGATATGCAGATCAAGCATCGAAGCCCTCATTGCGGAGAAGGCTTCAGGGCGTAACAGCGGTTCTTCGATAAAATCACAATTGGGTAATGCCTGCCGCAAGGCCGTCATCGCCAATCGTTTTCGATTGGGTGGGGGCGCCGCAAACGCCTTGACTCCCAAGACCATTGCATCGACATGAACTTTATAGGCATCCAGGGCACTTTGGGCCGCAGCAGTAGCAGAGGTCTTCAGATTTTCATGAGTGATGACCTCGTTGATCAATGCCCAGTCAATGATAGGGTCGATAGCAGCAATACCCTGAAGTTGCCCCAGTACCGGACTAACCGTCTCCATATTTGCGAACTTCATGATCTGCTCATAAGACATGAAACGAGAGGCCCCTCTTCGATTGACCTCGACAAAATTTAGCGCTTGGCAAAAAGTCACCCAGCCTATCGAGCCGACATAAAGTTCCGCCGGCAGGTTTTTCACCAAGAGTGCGGGGGCCACGTGAGCCAACAGTAAATGAGAAATCAATGGAACGATCGAGTGCGACTGACCCTTTGCAGCGAGATAGGCCTCAAAATTTTCTCGAAGCGTATATAAAGGCTTGTCAGCCATTGAACCCGGATCGTAAATATCAAAAGGCCCAATGCAATTACGCTTTCCACTTATCCCGATAGAAGCGTCCGACTGCAAAATAATAGCGGTCAGCAAAACCTGTGCAAGGTCGTCTTCATCGACTTTTTGGGATTCCGTTGCCCCCCACCAGCCCAATGCCTCGACGTATTCCCGGGCAAGTTGCTGCGAGGTGGAATGGCGAACCAAAATCGCTATGACCTCATTCGCACTATTCCAATCGACAGTAACTGTATTATATGGCTTGACCCGCTTAAAAATACTGCCAAGCAAGCTTTCACCCGCTGGAAACTTTTTTTCAGTCAACGCACGAATCTCGGCACACTGAAGCGGCGTCAAGGCGATCGATTCATCATTGAAACCTGTTATCTGCCCCCAATAGTTAACAAAGTTATCTGCCTCAGGCCACTTCCATTCAAGAAAGCCAATCAAACTATCTAGCTTTGTCCTGTCATCCGGTATGTTGAACCCGTGAAAGCTTAACCATTGCGAGATCCACACTGTGTTATCAAGGTGAACAAAGCCGCCGAGTTCCATGGCAATCGCAGCTATCCGCTCAAGTTTAAGGCTTGCCTCGGCATTAGGTTTAACGTTGTGCGTCACATCTACCCAGCCTTCGTGAGACACATATACATGAAGCTCACCAGAAGACGTCACCCTGCTGTACAGCGTTGACCCGATCAGATTTCTCAATTCCTCAAGCATTTCACTCGCGGGTTTATGCAAGCGTCCGAAAGAAGACTCTGGCCACAGCCTTAAAACCCATTCGCTATTGACCGATAGATTAGGCACTTCATTTTCTTGCACTTCGCCCCGGAACTTTTTCAACTGCTCGATCAACACCCTCCGCTCCGCTTCATCTGCAGCAGAACAGCGCACATTGTCGACAGCAACTAACCCGGAAATCTTGTTCAAACCACATCGATTCTTCATATCACGACTCTGTTTATTAATTAGGACTTTTAGAACAGCAAGCCAAACTTAATAAAAACAGAAAAACTTTCAACCACTTAAATATTATTCGACATTTCACCACCCAACCCAACGATATTAGTCGACATCCACACACAGCAACTTATTCCACCAAACCCCAATCACCTGCAGACATATCAGCGCTCCCTGCAGACTCGACTTTCAGCTTTATATCAAGCCTTAAATTATTTACCGAGTCTGCATTTTTTAATGCCTCATCCACTGTAATCGCACGCTCCTCGACCAACCGCAGCAGTGCTGTATCGAAGGTCTGCATGCCCGACTCGGCGGATTTTTCCATGATGCTTTTCAACTCGCCTAACTCATTTCGGCGGATTGAATCAGCAATTGTCGGTGTACCTAACAACACCTCTACAGCGGCCCTTCGTTGCCCATTAACAGTGCGCACTAACCGCTGCGAGATAAATGCTTTCAGATTATTGCCCAACGTCTGCAACAACTGCGGCCGCCGCTCTTCCGGGAACATATTGATAATTCGATCCAGCGCCTGATTGGCGTTGGTGGCATGCAACGTCGACAGCACCAGATGCCCGGTATCGGCAAACGCCAAAGCATGCTCCATGGTTTCGCGATCACGGATTTCACCGATCAGCACTACATCCGGCGCCTGGCGCAAAGTGTTTTTCAAGGCCGCATGAAAACTGCGCGTATCGACCCCGACCTCACGTTGATTGATGATTGAACGCTGGTGCCGATGGATGTACTCGATCGGGTCCTCGATGGTGATGATGTGCCCGGTGCTGTGGCGGTTGCGGTGGTCGATCAATGCCGCCAGCGAAGTCGACTTACCCGAATCGGTGGCGCCGACAAACAGGATCAACCCTTGCTTGAGCATGACGGTGTCGAGCAGTACGGGCGGCAGTTTCAGGTCAGCGAAGCGCGGGATGTCGAGTTTGACGTTGCGGATAACGATCGATACATCGTTGCGCTGTTTGAAGATGTTCACGCGAAAGCGGCCGATGCCCGTTCGCGAAATCGCCAGGTTCATTTCCAGATCCCGGTCGAACTCCCGTCGTTGCTCGGCGTCCATCAGGGAGGCGGCGATGGCGGCGGTTTCACCGATCTTGAAAGGCTGCTCGCTCAACGCCGTGAGCACGCCGTCGACCCGCGCGCTGGGCGGTGCGCCCGTGGACAGGAACAGATCCGAACCGTTTTTATTGGACAAAACTGACAACAGTGCATCGATTTCCATGGCAAAAAGCACCCGCGAAGCATTCAATGAACAGACAATGGCCTGCGCCTGGCGCAGATCGACTGCAACAATGATAGACGTCGCCTCAACGAACCACGCTCAGGACTGATGTAATGAATGCTGTACCGAACACCGACGACGCGCAGGCTCTGATCGCCCGTACCGACTGGAGCCGCAGCCCCTTGGGCGCTGCCGGCAACTGGCCGCAGAGCCTGCGTACCGCGGTGGACATCGTGATTCACTCGCCGATGCCGATGCTGTTGTTGTGGGGCCCGCAACTCACGCAGATCTACAACAATGGTTTCGCCCTGCTCGCCGGGCACAAGCATCCGCACGCTTTCGGACAGCCTGCGCACCAGATCTGGCCAGAACTTCAAGAGTTTACCGACCCCATTTACAGAGCAGTCCTACAAGGCCAGGTGCGCACCTACAGCGAAAGACGCTTCACCCTGCAACGTGACGGCAAAGAGTCTGACTTCTGGCTGGATCTGACTTACAGCCCGATCCGCGATGAAACCGGGCAAGTCGCCGGAATTCTGGTGACTGCCATCGAAACCAACGAACGCCGACGCATTGCTCTGGAACTGCAGCGACGCTCCGAGGAAAGCCTCAAGGCCCAACGCGAAACCGAGGAACGTCTGCAACTGGCCCTGGCCGCCACCGACGCCGTCGGCACCTGGGACTGGGATATCGGCGAAGATCGCTTTATCGCCGATGCGCATTTCGCTCAGTTGCATGGCGTCGACCCCGGCCTGTCCGGTCAATTGCCGATCAGCGATTATTTGCAAGGCGTGCATCCCGAAGACCGCGCGATGATCGCGCGCAGCATCAAACACTGCATCACCCATGGCACCGAATACGCTGAGGAATACCGCTTGTTGCAGGCTGACGGCGAGGTGCGCTGGGTGTTCGCTCGCGGACGCTGCTACAAGGATCATCATGGCCGGCCCACGCGATTCCTCGGAGCAGCGCTGGATCTGACCGAGCGCAAACATACCGAACAGGCCTTGCGTCAGAGCCAGACCGAGCTGCAACTGATCATCAACGCCATGCCGATCCTGATCAGTTATGTCGACTGTGAAGAGCGCTTCCGCCTGAACAACGCGGCCTACCTCGACTGGTACGGGCTGACGCCGCAGGAGCTCTATGGGCGCACGATTCGCGACGTGATCGGTGAAGAGGCCTATTTCCTGCGTCTGCCTTACATCGCCGAGGCCCTGGCCGGCAGACCTTGTTCGTTCAGCCTGTACACCCCGCACCGCGATGGCAGCATTCGCCACGCGCTGATGAATTACCTGCCACGTTACGGTGCGGACGGCGCGGTGAATGGTTTCTACATCTTTGTAATCGATGAAACCGAGCGCAAGAAAACCGAAGAAGCCTTGCGCAATCTCAACGAAACCCTGGAAGAACGGGTCAGCGCTCGCACCGAACAACTGGCGCAGGCCAACCAGCGTTTGCAGAACGAGATGTTCGAACGCGAGCGTGCCGAAGATGCCTTGCGCCATGCGCAGAAGATGGAGGCTGTCGGTCAGCTCACCGGCGGTATCGCCCACGACTTCAACAACATGCTCACCGGGATCATCGGCAGTCTCGATTTGATGCAGCGCTATATTGCCAACGGCCGGGCCGACGAAATTGGTCGATTTACCGAAGCGGCGGTGTCCTCGGCAAATCGTGCGGCAGCACTGACCCACCGGTTGCTGGCGTTTTCGCGGCGACAGTCGCTGGATCGTAAAACCTTGAACGTCAATGAACTGGTGCATTCGCTGGAAGATCTGATCCGCCGGACCAAGGGCGACCCGATCGAACTCAAACTGCGTCTGGCCGAGAATGTATGGCCGGTCAGCACCGACGTCAGCCAACTGGAAAACGCCCTGCTCAACCTGGTCATCAATGCCCGGGATGCGATGCCTGATGGCGGCGAACTGGTGATTGAAACCGCCAACGTGTATCTCGATGGCAACGACATCACCACACTGGAACCGGTCAAGGCCGGCGATTACCTGATGCTGGCAGTCAGCGACAATGGCACCGGCATGACGCCTTCCGTGCGTTCCAAGGCATTCGATCCGTTCTTCACCACCAAGCCCATTGGCCAGGGCACCGGGCTGGGACTGTCGATGATCTATGGTTTTGCCCAGCAGTCGGGCGGGCATGTCAGCCTCGACAGCTTGCCGGGCCAAGGCACTTGTGTGCGGTTGTATTTGCCGCGTTTGTACGGTATCGAGCCGGAACGGCCAGCGATCGCACCGCTTGAGCAAGCGCCGACGACGGCGACGGCGACGGCGACCGGCGAAACCGTGGTGATCGTCGAAGATGACCCGGCGGTGCGCATGCTGGTGCTCGATCTGCTCAGGGAGTTGGGTTATCAAGCCTACGAAGCCGAGGATGCGAAGACCGCCCTGCCTATGCTTGAGTCCGGTCTGCGGGTGGATCTGCTGGTGACCGACGTCGGCCTGCCCGGCATGAATGGCCGGCAGCTGGCGGAAATCGCCCGTCAGCATCGGCCGGGTCTCAAGGTGTTATTCATGACCGGTTATGCGCAGAAAGCCGCCGAGCGTCAGGGTTTTCTCGAGGACGGCATGGACATGGTCGCCAAACCGTTTGCCATTGAGCTGCTGGCCAGCAAGATCCGCACGATGCTCAGCCAAACCCCGTGACTTGAGGCATAATCCGCGCCCCGCCGTCACCCCGTTATCAGGTACCGCACGATGAAAGCCCAAGCCCGCCACATTCTGGTGAAAACCGCCGAAGAGGCCGAACAGCTCAAACAACGCATCGCCAAGGGTGAAGCGTTCGATGTGCTGGCGAAGAAATTTTCCACCTGCCCGTCCGGCAAGCGCGGCGGCGATCTGGGTGAAGTGCGGCCGGGGCAAATGGTCGGGGCGATTGATGCGGTGATTTTCAAGAAACCGCTGCGCACCGTGCATGGGCCGATCAAGAGCAAGTTCGGGTATCACCTGGTGCAGGTGTTTTACCGCGATTAAACACCGCTTTCCTGTAGGAGCTGTCGAGTGAAACGAGGCTGCGATCTTTTGATCTTGTTTTGTAACATCAAGATCAAAAGATCGTCCGATCGCGGCCCGAGCCTTCGGCAGCTCCTACAGGGATTGCATTTCAGGGTCTGGGAATCAATGCCCCCGGCACCTGAATCACCTTGCTTGCCAGCAAGTGCCCGGCCTCGGCAGCCTCAGCCGGACTTGCGCCGAGCAAGCGACTGGCCAGATACGCCGCACTGAACGAATCCCCCGCCGCCGTGGTGTCCACCACCTTCTCGACCTTCTGCGCCGGCACTTCAAATGTCTCTCCATCACAGCGAATCAGACACGCCTCGGCGCCCCGCTTGAGCACTACTTCCGGCGTGCCGAATTGCCCGTAAGCGGCAAACACCGCCGCGCAATCGGCGAAACCGAACAGCGCCTGCTCGTCCTCCACCGTCAGCAGCGCCAGATCAACGTAGGGCAACACGCTGCGATAGGCGTCGCGCGCGCCTTCCACCGAGGCCCACAAACGCGGCCGGTAGTTGTTGTCGAAGACGATGCGCGCATCACGCTGGCGCGCTTCGATCAGCGTCTGGATCAGTTTTTCCCGGCCCGATGCACCGAGAACGGCCAAGGTGATACCGCTGAAATACAAGACGTCGTAATCCGGCAGCGCCGCCAGAATCGGCTCGGCGGCCGGTGTGGTGAAACAGTCGCGAACCGCCGCTTCATTGCGCCAGTAGAGAAAACGCCGCTCGCCGCTGGCATCGGTCTGGATGCAATACAGGCCCGGCAAGCGACCCGGCAGACGCTGCACCAGATCCAGACCAATGCCTTCGCTGGTCCATATCCGGCACATGGCATCGCTGAAGCTGTCATCGCCCAGCGCGGTGACGTAATCGACCTGGGCCTTGTCGCCCATCGCGCGGGACAGGTACACCGCGGTGTTCAGGGTGTCGCCGCCGAAGCTTTGCTGCAGGCTGCCGTCGGCGCGTTGCTGCAGTTCGATCATGCATTCGCCGATCAGGGCGATACGTGGAATGTTCGGGCCCAAAAGGCTGAGGGTATTCATCTTGTGCTGTCTCTGGTTGATCGATGGTGTCGGGACTGGCGCCTTCGCGAGCAAGCTCGCTCCAACAGGGGAATGCATTCCAAGTGTGGGAGCGAGCCTGCTCGCGAATGGCCGCGACTCGGTCTCAAGCTTTAGAAACAAGTCTCCATGCTCTCGATCACCGACAGTTGTTCATCCACCAACAGCCCCACACGCCACTTGTCGAACGTCAGGCACGGATGCGACGTACCAAAGGAAATGATGTCGCCAACGCGCAATTCAACGCCCGGTGCCACCGTCATGAATGCGTGCTGATCCATCACCGCCGTGACCTTGCACGCACCGACGTCCTCGCCCAGCGCCGGCACCACGCCGGCCTTGTAACGCAGCAGCGGCACCGGCAAACCGGCATCGTACGCCACGTCGCGTTTGCCCAGCGCAATCACCGCAAAGCCCGGCTCCGGCAACGACTGCACATGCGCCCAGACTTCCAGCGCTGGACGCAAACCTTCGTGAAGATCACTGCGGCGGTCGAGCACGCAGCACTGCGCCTCTTTGTAGATGCCATGGTCGTGCGCCACGTAACTGCCCGGGCGCAACACGCTGAGGAAACGCCCGGCAGCGTTCTGCGCTTCGAACGATTCAGCAATCAGGTCGTACCATGCCGAACCCGAGGCGGTGATGATCGGTTTGGCGATGGCGAACGCGCCGCTGTCCTGCAACTGCACCGCCAGACGCACCAAGGATGCAGCAAACTCACGAATCCCGCTGACCGCGTGATCGCCGTGAATCACCCCTTCGTAACCTTCAATACCGGTCAGGGCCAGCGCCGGTTGCGCGTTGATCGCCTTGGCCAGTTCGATGACTTCCTGCTCGCTGCGGCAACCACAACGTCCGCCAACGACGCCGTATTCGATCATCACGTTGAGCTTCACTCCACGCGAGGCGAAGTAGGCACCGAGATCGGCAACGTTGTCCGGGTGATCGACCATGCAATAGAAATCGAACGACGGATCGGCCAGCAGATCGGCAATCATCGCCATGTTCGGCGTGCCGACCAATTGGTTGGCCATCAGCACGCGGCGCACGCCATGGGCGTAAGCAGCCTGGGTCTGGGTCGCGCTGGCGAGGGTGATGCCCCACGCGCCGGCGTCGAGCTGACGCTTGAACAGTGCCGGGGTCATGCTGGTTTTGCCGTGGGGCGCGAGTTCCGCGCCGCTGTCGCTGACAAACTTCTGCATCCAGCGGATGTTGTGCTCCAGCGCTTCGCGGTGCAGCACCAGCGCCGGCAGGCTGACGTCACGCGTCAGGTGCGCGCCAATGGCCGCGTCGCCCTTTTCCACAGCGGTATTGATGGCAGTCGTCATGTTCGAACTCCTCACTTTCGCGGCCGCAGGCAGCCGCGGTTATTCGTTGATGCGCCGGGCGAGGCTGTTGGCGCTCTCGATCAGAACCCGGCGATAGTCGTGGTAATTGTTCTTCGCATCGGCCCGAGGGGCGACGATGCACAAGGTGCAAATGGCGACACCGCTGGGGTCTTTGACCGGGGCGGCGAAGCAATGGGTAAAGGTGTCGGCAACGCTGTCGAAGGAAAAGAATCCATCGATGCCGGCCTGACGGATTTCGGCGAGAAAACGCTCCAATGGCAAACGCTCGCCGTCGGGCAGGATGTAATCGTCCTCGTCGATCAGGTCGATGATCTGCTGATCGCTCAGGTGTGCGAGCAACAGACGCCCGGAAGCCGTCCACGGGATCGGCGCGTTTTCACCGATGTCGGAGGAAATACGGAAATGCCGCTCGCCCTCCTTCATCAACGCCACCGTGTATTTACGGCCGTTGAGCAGGCACATCTGCGCGGTTTCACGGGTCTGGCTGACGATCTCCTGCAAGGCGTGATCGGCCTCACGGCTGAGGTCGAAGTGACGCAAGTGCGCCTGACCGAGAAAGTACAACTGCCGGCCCAGATAGACGTGACCGTCCTTGCCAACCGGTTCCAGAATCCGTCGTTCCAGCAGCGCAGCGACCAGTTCGTAGACGGTGGATTTCGGGCTGCCGATGCCGTTGGCGATGTCGTTCGGACGCAGCGGCTGGCCGATTTCCTTGAGGAAATCGAGGATATCGAACGCCCGGTCCAGACCGCGGGCCCGGCGCTTGATGGTGTCTTCGGTCATTTCAGTGGATCCCATTCAAAGTCGCCGGATGGTAACTGGCCCTTGGTGTTGTGTCAGTTGGATTGCTGCCCTCACCCCCCGCCCTCTCCCGGAGGGAGAGGGAGCCTGACCGTATCGATGTAAATGTAAGCGTCATACGCAAAATCCGCATCGATACAGATCAGTCCCCTCTCCCTTGGGAGAGGGTTAGGGTGAGGGGCTGTGGCCTAAGCAACGCAGCAATTTTCAAGCCTTTTTCTTGTACGCAATGCAGTCGATCTCGACCTTGCAATCAACCATCATGCTTGCCTGCACACAGGCGCGCGCCGGTGCATGTTCCGGTTTGAAGTACTCGCCAAAAACCTTATTGAAACTGCTGAAATCACGCGGATCGTCCAGCCACACGCCGGCACGTACCACATCTTCCAGGCCATAACCGGCCTCTTCGAGAATCGCGATCAGGTTCTTCATGGTCTGGTGAGTCTGCTCGACGATGCCGCCGACAATAATCTCGCCATCCACCGCCGGTACCTGGCCGGAAACGTGCAGCCAGCCGTCCGCTTCAACGGCGCGAGCGAAGGGACGTGGCTGGCCGCCAGCGGCGGTGCTGCCGGTGCCGTAACGCGTAATGCTCATGGGTGTTTCTCCTGATTGAAAATGTGAAAAGTCAAAACCGCGTGCTTTTGAGAAATTCCGCCAGACGCGGCGATTGCGGGCGCTCGAACAGATCCTTGGGAGGCCCCTGCTCCTCGATCCGCCCCTGATTCATGAAAACGATTTTGTCCGAGACCTCGAAGGCAAAACGCATTTCGTGGGTCACCAGCAACATGGTCATGCCGTCCTCAGCCAGGCCCTTGATCACGTTGAGCACTTCGCCGACCAGTTCCGGGTCGAGGGCGGAAGTGACTTCGTCGAAGAGCATCAGGCTCGGGTTCATCGCAATCGCCCGGGCAATCGCCACGCGCTGTTGCTGACCGCCGGACAACTGACCGGGAAAGTGATTGCGCCGCTCCAGCAAACCGACGCGCTCCAGCCATTTTTCCGCGAGGGCGACGGCTTCGTCCTTGTGCATTTTCTTCACCTTGAGCAAACCCAGGGTGACGTTTTGCAACGCGGTCAGATGCGGGAACAGGTTGAATTGCTGGAACGCCATGCCGGTCATCGCACGATGGCGGGCGATGACTTTTTCCGCGTGGCGCACACGCTTGCCGTTGACCTCGTCATAGCCGATGGATTCACCGTCGAGCAGGATCTGCCCGCCCTGGAATTCCTCGAGCATGTTCACGCAACGCAGCAGCGTGGTCTTGCCCGAACCGCTGGAGCCGATCAGCGTCACCACGTTGCCGCGCTGCATGCTCAGATCGACACCCTTGAGCACTTCGACTGTGCCGTACTGTTTGTGCAGGCCACGGATGTCCAGCAACGCCTGAGGCTGTGAAGAAACTTGAGCTTGAGTCATGGCAGAGCCACCCGTTTTTCAATGTGCCGGCCGAGTAACTCGATGCCGAAGTTGATGACGAAGAACAGAAAACCGGCGAACAGGTAGAACTCCAGGGTCATGAAGTTCCGGGCGATGATCTGTTGCGTGCTGAGGAGCAATTCGGCGACGCCGATCACCGAGAGCAAGGTCGAGGCCTTGACGATTTCGGTGGACGAGTTGACCCAGGTCGGCAGGATCTGCCGCAGTGCCTGAGGCAGCAGCACGTAACCGAGAGATTGGTAAAAGGTCAGGCCGATGGCTTTGCTCGCCTCCATCTGCCCACGCGGCAGAGCTTGCAGCGCACCACGAACAATCTCGGCAACGTGGGAGCCGCAGAACAGCGTCAGGCCCAAGGCGCCGGCCTGAAACGCGCTGATCTGCCAGCCCAGCGCCGGTGCCATGTAGAAGCAGGCCAGTACCAGCACAAACACCGGTGTGCCGCGAATCAGGTCGACGTAAAAACGAAACGGCGCGCGCATCCAGAATTTGCCATAGGTCAACACCAGCCCGGCGACCACGCCAAGCATCGTGCCGAGCAGAATCGCCAGGGCCGATACTTGCACACTGGTCAAAAAGCCCTGCCACAGCGGCTCACGCGCGACCCACAATTCATGTAACCAACTGGGAGATTCGTACATCGCAGCCTCCTATCGGCGGATCGCCAGACGCTGCTCGAGGTATCGCAGCAGCATGGCAATGAGGTAACAGGCCGCGACATACAACGCCGTGGTCACCAGCCAGGTTTCAATCACCCGGTAGCTCTCGACGTTGATCTTGCGCGCGTAATAGGTCAGCTCCGGGACTGCAATTGCGGCGGCCAGCGAGGTGTCCTTGAACAGCGAGATGAAGTTGTTCGACAGCGCCGGCAAGACGTTGCGCAACATCACCGGCACGGTGACGTACGCCTTGACCTGCCACTCGCCGAGACCGATCGCCAGCCCGGCTTCGCGCTGACCTTTGGGGATGCTCAGCAAACCACCGCGGAACACTTCGGTCAGGTATGCCCCGGCATACAGCGACAGGGTGATGATGAACGACGGGATCTTGTCCAGCCGAATCCCCAGACTCGGCAGCGCAAAGTAGATCAACAGAATCAACACCAGAATCGGCGTGTTACGGACCACCGTGACATACACCGAGGCCAGCACCCGCAAGGCGCGATGCTTGGAAAGCAAGGCAAACGCCATCAGCAGGCCGATCACGCAGCCGATGGCGATCGACACCAAGGCCAGTTCAAGACCCAGACCGAGCCCCGCCAGCAAGGTGTCGAAATCGCGCCACACGGCGGCAAAGTTCAACTGATAGTTCATGGTCAGCAGTACCTTGAGCGGGGCGACTTTAATCGCCCCACTCTCACGGGATCATTTGAATTCGACTGGGAAACCGATGGCGGGCGACGGCAGATCAACACCGAACCACTGTTTGAACGACGCCGCGTAAGTCGGGAATTCAACGCCGGTCATGGCTTCATGCAGTGCGGTGTTGACGAAGTTCAGCCAGTCCTGATCGCCGCGTTTAACCGCACACGCGTAGGTTTGCGGGCTCCACGCATAGCTTGGGCTGCGGTAGCGGCCAGGGTTCTGCACCATCAGGTATTTGACCGAGGACTGGTCAGTGGCGGCGGCATCGGCGCGGCCGGAGTTCACCGCTTGATACATCAGGTCGACGCTGTCGTACTGATCGACTTTGGCTTTGGGCAATGCCTGATGCACCAACTCTTCGGCGTAGACGTTTTGCAGCACGGCCACGGTGACGCTGTCGCCGGCGGCTTGCAGGTCTTCGATTTCCTTGTACTTGCTGTTGTTCGGCAGCAACAGGCCGACCCCTTCGCGGTAGTACGGCAGGGTGAACGCCACTTGCTGCGCACGGCTGGCGGTGACGGTGATGAACTGGCAACTCATGTCGACCTTGTCGGTGAGCAGATTGGGAATCCGCGCATCGGACGACTGCACCACGAACTCGACTTTGCTCGGGTCGTTGAACAGACCTTTGGCGACGATCCGCGCGATGTCGATATCGAAGCCCTGCAACTTGCCGTCCGCGCCCTGAAAGTGCCACGGCGCATTGGTGCTGCCGGTGCCCACGATCAACTTGCCACGGGCCAGAACACTGTCGAGCTTGCTGTCGGCTGCCTGGGCCATACCCATGACAGCGGACGAAGCCGCAAGAACAAGAACACACGCTTTGAACAACGAAGGACGGCGATGCATGGCAAGCACTCCAGAATTGTGTTTATTCCGCTATACCGGAACACGGTTTGTTACTACGGAATAGACAGCAGAAAGTGTGCCACAGGATTGGATGTAAATCGTGCAAGCTTTGAAAATTCATTGAATTCATTGGGTTAAGAGAGACGAACGCAGCCTCCTTCCGCGCTTGGCTTTTTCGGCCGCGCTACGGAACGCTACCTTTCTGGGAAGGAATGCCACATCGGGGTGCGCCGCTCGATGTTTGCCCTCCGGCATCACAGCGACCGCTCATCGGATTTAACGCTCCACCTGTCAGATCTGACAGTTGCCGACTCGCGATACAAGTCGCCTAATCGCTCAGTGCGCCCATTTGGCGCAGCGTCAACTGACCCTGATATCAGAAAGGAACTTTGAAATGGCTAACTTGATCAAGAACGGCGACTTTTCCCAAGAAGGCAATGAATGGACAGCGTCCAATCCCGACAATGTGTTTTATGAGTCGGGCTACTGCCTGATCGGCTTGGAGGATTACATCACTCAGGACGTCATCATCGGTAATGGGGGGATGTTCAAGCTGAGCGCGAAGTTGAAAACCGAGGATGGTTTCGGTAGTAAAGTTTCGGTGGAGACGGTTCCCAGTGGGGAGAAGTTTGATCTTCTTCACGCCGGCGGTGGGGAAGATTGGTTCGTTGCTGAGAAAAACTTCACGGTACAAGCAGGCACTCTCAAACTTATCGTCAAGTTGCAGGCGGACGATGGGGTGATCGGCGGGAAAGGTGCCTACTTCGACGACTTGGAGCTATTGCGCGAATCCGTGTGAAGCCTTGATACCTGAAAGCGGCTTGCTGTCCATCAGTGAACCGCTTTCTTTTCCAGATATGAACACAAGAAGGTTTTCCATGGACGCGATTGCCGACTGCTCCAAGTTACCCTCCACTTACCGCAAAGCGCTGAAAACCTGGCGCCCGGTAATCCTGTATTTCGCCAACGAACATTGCCCCGCCTGCGAATGGGCCGGGCCGATCTTTCGCCAGACGGCCGAGCCATACCGGCAGCGCGCCAATATCTACATGCTCAATACCAGCGAGTCCCCGCGCCACCCGCTGGTCACCGGCACGCCCACCGTGCTGTTTTACAAGAACGGCAGACTGGTGAAAAAACTCAAAGGCATCGGCACCGAAGAAACCCTCGCACGGGATTTCGCCGAGCATATCGGCAAGACCAAAGCGCCTGCTGCGCCCCGCAAACGAACACATGATCTGCTTTGGCTGCGTCAGACACTTCGCACTTTGCGCACAGTTTCGCGTACGTGCCTGAGGAGTCACTGCTGAACGGGCTGGCTGAAGGTTTCGCAGCAGCATTACCCAAAAATCTCAGGGAGAGTTGGACATGAAGAATCTGATATTTCTCGCACTTGGGTGGGAACAGGAAGGATCGCTACACTTTTCATCAGTGAATACTGCGGTGCTTGAACCAAAGCATTCGCGAGCAGGCTCGCGAAGAGGCCAGCGCAGTTAGTAGAGAACTCCAGGATTACGCTGGCGCGCGCTCCAAAAGCACCCGCGTCACCCGCCGCTCTTCCACGGCTTTGACCGTCATGTGCCAGCCTTCAAGTTCCAGACGATCACCTATGACCGGGAGACGATCCAGAAGGCTCATCACCAACCCGGCCATGGTCTGATAGTCCTCGGTCGGCCTGGCGCCAAACCCGGTGCGTTGGCGCACCCGCGCCAGGTTCAGCGCACCGCTGACCATAAACCCGCCCTGCTCCTCGACGACATCCGGGCCTTCGATTTCGCTGGCATCCGGCAACTCACCGGCAATCGATTCGAGGATGTCGGTCATGGTCAACACGCCGACAAAATCACCAAATTCGTTGACCACAAAAGCAATGTGCGTCGACGCAGCGCGCATCTGCTCCAGTGCGTTGAGGATCGAATAACTGTCGAGCAAGTTGATGGTCTTGCGCGCCAGATGTTCCAGATTCGGCTCGGTGCCGGCCAGGTACTCTTTGAGCAGTTCCTTCTTGTGCACGAAGCCCAACGGCTCATCCACCGCACCGTTGCGAATCAATGGCAGACGCGAATAGGACGAGTGCATCAAGCGGGTACGAATCGCCTCGCGGTCATCGGCCAGATCAACCGTGTCGACATCGGCGCGCACGGTCATCAGCCCGCGAATCGGCCGCTCGGCGAGTTGCAGCACACCGCTGATCATCACCCGCTCGCGACGGTCGAACAGTTCGGCACTCGGCGCGTCACCGTCGTCGAGCAGGTCGGAGATTTCCTCGCCGACTTCTTCCGCCGCCAGTTTGCGCCCGCCCAGCAAGCGCATGACCGCGTGAGCCGTGCGTTCGCGTATCGGTCGCAGGCCTTGCATCGAACGTTTGCGGCGTGCCCGGGCGATCTGGTTGAACACCTCGATCAGAATCGAGAAACCGATGGCGGCGTACAGATAACCTTTCGGAATGTGGAAGCCCAGACCTTCGGCCGTCAGGGCAAAACCGATCATCATCAGGAAGCCCAGACACAGCATGATCACCGTCGGGTGTGCATTGACGAAACGCGTCAGCGGCTTGCTGGCAACGATCATCAAGCCAATCGAGATGATCACCGCGATCATCATCACCGCCAGTTCATCGACCATGCCCACGGCGGTAATCACCGCATCCAGCGAGAACACCGCGTCGAGTACCACGATCTGCGCGACGATCGGCCAGAACAAGGCATAAGCGCTGTTGGTCGTGCGTTCGCCGACGTGACCTTCAAGGCGTTCGTGCAACTCCATGGTGGCTTTGAACAACAGGAACACACCACCGAACAGCATGATCAGGTCACGGCCGGAGAAGCTCTTGTCGAACACCTCGAACAACGGCTGCGTGAGGGTCACCAGCCAGGAAATACTTGCCAACAGGCCCAAGCGCATGATCAGCGCCAGCGACAGGCCGATAATCCGCGCACGGTCGCGCTGATGCGGTGGCAATTTATCCGCGAGGATTGCGATGAACACCAGGTTGTCGATACCCAGCACCAGTTCCAGCACGATCAAAGTCAACAAGCCTAACCAGGCCGTGGGATCCGCTAACCATTCCATAAAACGTCTCTATCTCTCTCGATTGATTCAGGCTGCCGGACACGGCAAAGCGCAACGCAAAGGCTCTGGGGCCGCGTTAGCAACGATAGTCGGGTGTCGGAAAACTGGATGTTGCGAGTGCGTCAAGACCGCGCCATGGCGCGAAGGGAAGCTGAAACTGGGAGGCTCCGAGAGGGTGTTCATGTAGATCCTGAATGAAAAATGGCCTTGGAGCGTACAGGCTTTGGGAACATTTCCTACAGCGGCAAATCATTTCAAAATCTGTAATCAGCACCGAATACCTCTGTAGGAGCTGCCGAAGGCTGCGATCTTTTGATCTTGTTTTTTACAATTAAAATCAAAAGATCGCAGCCTGCGGCAGCTCCTACAGTACGGTGTCAACGGCCGGCAAAACGCAAACGCGACAACTGCCGTAAATCCCCTTCGACGTAGTAATCGTTAGTCCAACTGTCATCCGCCGCCAATGGACTCACCTGTTTCAACGCCAGTTTCTTCGCGAAATAACGAAAGCGGTAATGCTCGTAGAACCGCAGCAATTCCAGACCATAGCGGTCGGCCAGATCGGTATCGCCGCGAATGATCAGGTAGTTTTCATCATTGCCATTGCTGGCCGAAGCGCTGAGATTGTGGCTGCCGCTGATGATGGTCGGAGTGTCTGTGGTGAAGTCAGTAACCACCGCTTTGGTGTGCACCAGCAGATTGCCTTTCTGGCCTTTCATGTTCTCGCGCAGCCAGCCTTCCAGCCCGGTATTGAGCAGCGCGGTGGCGGCGAATTCGGCGCTGCGGTCGGCGTGGAATCCGCTGATGCGACTGGCGGTGTTCTGCAGGCCATAACGCAGAATGTCATCGTGCGGCTGGCCGAGTAACGCGTTAAGAATCGCGTCCGGCAGCGAGAACGCGGTGACGAACAGCACGTCCTTTTTTGCCGCGCTGATGATCTCAACGAACGCTTTCAGGTCAGCCCCGCCGGTACGCGGTGAAAAACCGACGAATAACGGCTGTTGCGCATTCATCGGGTTGTGTTCGGTGACCCAGTCGCGGGTTACACCGACATCATCCGGCTGTACCCAGATCTGCTCGAACGTTTGCAGATAACTGGCAGCAACCGATTCCTCGTCCAGGACATGCACCACATTGGCCTGACGATAGATCCCGTTGGCGGTGAAGTTGGTACTGCCACACAGCACCGCTGCAGGCTGATGCTCGCCGCCGCCATCGACGCGACTCAGAACGATGAACTTGTTGTGAAAGATGTTATGGGTCACCCGCCCGCGTTTGCTCGCGAGCGGCAGCGCCGCCAGACTCGCTTGGTTGATCGTGGTGTCTTCGTCATCCAGCCGCGCGTGATACAGCACCCGCACCTTTACGCCCCGCGCGAATGCCGCGTTCACCGCATCGATGATCGCCTGCAATTGATATTCATAGATGGCAATGTCCAGCGCCCATTGCTCATCGACGGCACGCTCGATAAAACCCAGCAAGCGCCCGAGCAAGCCGTTTTCCAGCCACTGACGGGCCGCATCGGGCCAGGCTTCGATGGGCATGTTTTTATTGGCGCTGATCTGCGCGTCGAGATCGGGAAACTTGCGCTGGAATGCCTGACTGGCAGCGACGGCGCGATTGAAAATCACACTTTGATTGTGCGGATGACCGTCATCGGAGGTGATCGTCAGCTCCAGCGATTCGCCCAACTGCACGGCATCGGCAGAGCCGTAGGCCAGGTGCACACGATAGTGAAGGGTCATGCCCGGATTGACCGCGTAATCAGCCCAGCGAAATTTCTGCAGCGGGGCGGTATCGCTCGGTGTGGCGTGGAATTGGGGGAACGTGTGAGCCTTTGCGGGAAACGTCAGGCTGTTGAACAGGAACAACCAGGGTTTGCTGCCCTGCTGCTTTTCGATGGCAAAACCCAACAGTCCCTTGCGCCGAGGCTCGGCCAGATCCATGGCCAGCAGCACGCCGTTGGTGCCAGCGTAGGCTTTGACGCGGAAATCCTCTGCGGGGTTTTTGACCAGTACGCGCATCGCTCACTCCTTGTGATTGGGCTGGGTGCAGCATAGAGCAGGGATGCGGGTTTTGATGTTCCTGACCGGGTACCGAGTCGATGCCTTCGCGAGCAGGCTCGCTCCCACAGTTGAACGCATTCCAAGGTGGGAGCGAGCCTGCTCGCGAAGACGGTAGAACAATCGCCGAAAAGGTTAGAGAGAAATCAGCTCATCAATGTGTCGATATTCGGATCCCAACGCTGAAGCCAGATCCCGCGCCCGCCCCAACCGGATCGGCCCACGCTCGATGTCGATCAACAAGCCCGGACACGCCAGTGCCGGCAATCCTGACCACTGTTTCAAACGCCCATCGGTCACCACCAGCAACCGCTGCTGCTCGGCAGGAAAACGCTTGCGCCGCACCGCCAACCATTGCTCGGCCTGCACCAGCGCCACCAGCAACGGTGTGCCACCGCCAGCGCCCAACGCCTCCAGCCAGGCATGCAAACCGCTGGACGCCTTCAACCCTTGCACCTGCCATTTCGGCGCCGAGCCACTGGCCGTCAACAACGCCAGGCGCGCACGTTGGCCATAAGCGTCATCGAACAGTTGCGCGAGCAGGCCTTTGGCATCGCTCAAAGCCTGATGGCGCCGTGTCGAGGCCGACGCATCGACGACCACCAGCCACAGTTCATGCGGCGAGCGTGTGCGCAGTTGAAACAGCAGATCTTCACGCCCCTGAGGACGCCCGTTGAGCAACGTGCCCGGCCAGTTCACCATACCGCTGCGAGCGACATGACGCTTGCCTTGGCGTCCGTTGTCCAGCCATCCGGCGCGGGGTCTGGCATTCGCCCCCGCGTCGGACCGGGGGCGAATGCCTAAAGCTTTTTTGGCCAGCTCGGCACTTCGCGGCGCGCGCCCGTGGCGAGCGCGGGCGCCGGCATGTCGCCCCACTGGCCCTGCCCTTCACTCGGCGAAGCCTGAGCCTCTGCGGGCGATTGTGCTGACTGTTGAGGGCTCGATGCCGGTTGCTCACGACGACGATGGCGCAGGGCAAACTCGGCCACGGCGTCGATATCTTCTTCGCCAATCACCGCAGCCCCGCGCCATGCAGCGTGGGCACGAGCGGCGCGTAACCAGACCAGATCGGCACGCAGACCATCGACCCCGGCGGCAAAACAACGCTCGGTAATCTGTGCCAGCGACACGTCGTCCAGCGCTATGTTGACCAAGGCAACGCGAGCGGTTTCGCAGCGAGTACGCAGGGCTTGTTGCTCAGCTTCCCACTGCGCACAGAACGCTTGCGGATCGCTGTCGAAATCCAGTCGCCGACGAATGATCTGTCCGCGTTCGGTCGGTGCCGTGTGGCCACTGAGGGCGACGTTCAAGCCGAAGCGGTCGAGCAACTGAGGGCGCAACTCGCCCTCTTCCGGATTCATGGTGCCGATCAGTACGAACTTCGCCGAATGCCGATGGGAAATACCGTCGCGCTCGATCAGGTTGGTGCCGCTGGCGGCGACATCGAGCAGCAGGTCGACAAGGTGATCAGGCAGCAGATTGACTTCATCGACGTAGAGCACACCGCCGTCAGCCTTGGCCAGTACGCCCGGCGAAAACTGCGCCCGCCCCTCGCTGAGGGCAGCGTCGAGGTCGAGGGTGCCGACCAGACGTTCTTCGGTAGCGCCCAGCGGCAAGGTGACAAATTGACCACTGGCGAGCAGATCGGCCAGGCCACGGGCCAGGGTGGATTTGGCCATGCCACGCGGGCCTTCGATCAACACGCCGCCGATTTTCGGGTCGATGGCGGTGAGGCACAGGGCGAGTTTCAAGTCATCGGCGCCGACCACGGCGGAGAGCGGGAAATGCGGGGTGTCGGTCATTTGGGTTTTCTCTGTCGTGGTCATTGGTGTTCTTGGCATTGTGGTGTGTCAGTTGGGATGGCCCTCACCCTAGCCCTCTCCCAGAGGGAGAGGGAACTGACCGAGGTGTTCTTTCAAGGTACGCCGACCTGATATATCGAGCCGAGCTCAAGTTTTGACAGCAACATAGATCGGCCCCCTCTCCCTTCGGGAGAGGGCTGGGGTGAGGGTAGCTTTTGAGCGGCTACATATCTTCCTCAATATCCAGCAGCAGATTTTCCAGCGCCTCTTTATAAGCCCCCGGTTCCTGCCACATCCCGCGCTGCTGTGCCTCAAGCATGCGCTCCGTCATATCCCTCAGCGCATGCGGATTATGCTCGCGCACAAACTCCCGAGTCGCCGGGTCGAGCAAATAGGCATCCGCCAACAACGCATACTGGTGGTCATCGATCAACTGCGTGGTAGCGTCAAACGCAAACAGGTTATCAACCGTCGCCGCCAGTTCGAACGCGCCTTTATAGCCGTGTCGCTTGACCCCGTCGATCCATTTCGGATTAGCCGCCCGCGAGCGAATGACCCGGTTCAGCTCTTCTTTCAAGGTGCGAATCTTCGGCAGATCCGGCTGGCTGTGATCGCCGTGATAACTGGCCGCCGCTTCGCCGCGCAGGGTTTCCACGGCGGCGAGCATGCCGCCCTGGAATTGGTAGTAGTCGTTGGAATCGAGCAAGTCGTGCTCGCGATTGTCCTGATTCTGCAACACCGCTTGCACCTGACTCAGGCGCTGCACGAACTGCTCACGCGCAGCAGTGCCGTCGTCGGAACCACCGTAGGCGTAAGCGCCCCAGTTCAGATAAACCTCGGCCAGATCCTCGCGGCTCTGCCACAAACGACCGTCGATGGCGCCCTGCACGCCCGCACCGTAGGCACCGGGCTTGGCCCCGAAGATTCGCCAACCGGCCTGACGCCGCGCCGTTTCTTCATCAAGACCCGATTGCAGCAGAGCCTCGCGCTCGGCGCGGACTTTCGCGGCCAACGGGTTGAGGTCGTCCGGTTCATCCAGCGCAGCAACGGCTTGCACGGCGGCGTCGAACAGGCGAATCAGATTGGCGAAGGCATCGCGGAAGAATCCGGAAACCCGCAGCGTGACGTCGACACGAGGGCGATCGAGCAGGCTCAGCGGCAGAATCTCGAAATCATCGACACGCTGACTGCCAGTGGCCCACACCGGGCGCACACCCATCAACGCCATGGCCTGGGCGATGTCGTCGCCGCCGGTGCGCATGGTCGCGGTGCCCCAGACCGACAGGCCCAGTTGGCGCAGGTGATCGCCGTGGTCCTGCAGGTGACGCTCAAGAATCAACGTTGCTGACTGGAAACCGATGCGCCACGCGGTAGTGGTCGGCAGATTGCGCACGTCGACCGAGTAGAAATTACGGCCGGTCGGTAACACGTCGAGGCGACCACGACTGGGCGCGCCGCTCGGGCCGGCGGGGACGAAACGACCGCTGAGGGCGTCGAGCAGGCCGCGCATTTCAGCGGGGCCGCAGGCGTCCAGGCGCGGGGCGACGACTTCGCGCAGATGGTCGATGATTGCACTGACTTCAGACCACCGAGGTCCCTGTGGGAGCGAGCTTGCTCGCGAAAGCTGTGTGTCAGTGAATGAAGTGCTGGCTGACACGACGCCTTCGCGAGCAAGCTCGCTCCCACATGGATCGTGCAAAGCTTGGAAAATCAGCTGTGTGGCAAACAGTTCAAGACGTTCGCGGGTGTCGCCGGCGGTGCGCCAAACCTCGTCGATTTGAGATTGCAGCTCTAGCGGGCGCGGGCCTGTCCATGGATCGGCCAGTGCACAATCGAGCGGATCGAAACCCAGTTCGAATGCTTTGGCCAGTGCTCGCAGCAGACTCGACTGCGCGCCCTTCCCGTCTCCGCGCGGAATACGCAACAACGCCAGCAACGTATCAATGCGCAAACGCCCGGTCGGCGACTCGCCAAAAATGTGCAAGCCATCGCGAATCTGCGATTCCTTCAGATCACACAAATAGGTATCGAGGCGCGGCAACCAGATCGCCGCATCGGCGTCGCTGTCCAGCCCGGCATCGAGTTGCAGTTCGCGGTCGATCTGCGTCTCGCGCACCAATTGCAGAATGTCGCGCTGCAACTCGCGGGCACGACGCGGATCGAGCAGTTGCGCTTCGTAATATTCGTCGGCCAGCAGCTCCAGATTGCGCAGCGGGCCGTAGGTTTCGGCGCGGGTCAGCGGCGGCATCAGGTGGTCGATGATCACCGCTTGCGTACGCCGTTTGGCCTGGGCGCCCTCGCCCGGGTCGTTGACGATAAACGGATAGATGTTCGGCAGCGGCCCGAGCAACGCGTCCGGCCAGCAGTTTTCCGAAAGGCCCACGCCTTTGCCCGGCAGCCATTCGAGGTTGCCGTGCTTGCCGACGTGAATCACGCCGTGCGCGCCGTAGGTGTTGCGCAACCAGAAATAGAACGCCAGATAACCGTGCGGCGGCACCAGATCGGGGTCGTGATACACCGCGCTTGGATCAACCTGATAACCGCGCGCCGGCTGGATGCCGACGAAGGTCAGACCGAAGCGAATGCCGGCGATCATCATGCGCCCGTCACGGCACATCGGATCGTTTTGCGGCGGGCCCCAGCGTTCGACAACGGCGGCGCGATTGGCCTCGGGCAGCGCATTGAACATCGTCAGGTACGCGTCCATCGCCAGGCTTTGCTGGCACGGGCGCAGATCAATCGTGTCGAGATCGTTGCTGACGCCGCCGAGCAATTGCTGGATCAACTCGGTGCCGCTAATCGGCAGTTCAGCGGTGAGCGGATAGCCCTCAGCCTGCAACGCGCGCAGGATGTTCAGCGCCGCTGCCGGAGTGTCGAGGCCGACGCCGTTGCCGATGCGTCCGTCGCGGGTCGGGTAGTTGGCGAGGATCAGCGCGATGCGTTTTTCGCCATTCGACACCCGCGCCAGATCGATCCAGCGCCGCGCCAGTTCAGCGACAAAATCCATGCGCTCGGGTTGCGCGCGGTAGCAGACCACATCGGACTGACTGCGCTCGCTGCGCCAGGCCAGATCCTTGAAACTGATCGGCCGACTGATGATGCGCCCGTCGAGTTCCGGCAAGGCAATGTGCATCGCCAGATCGCGCGGGCCGAGGCCCTGCTCGCTGTCGCGCCAGCCGGGTTCGTTGTCCTGCGCGCAGATCGCCTGAATCACTGGAATGTTGCGGCGAAACGGCCGTAAATGCGGCGCTTCCGGGCTGGACTGGGCGAAACCGGTGGTGTTCAAAATCACCCCGGCCTCGACTTCGTCCAGCCAATCCTCGACCACCGCCAGGCAGCCGGGTTCTTTCAGACTGGCCACGGCGATCGGCAGCGGATTAAGCCCGGCCGCCTGCAAGCGCTGGCAGAAAACATCGATGAACGCGGTGTTCGCCGCTTGCAGGTGCGAGCGGTAGAACAGCACCGCCGCCACCGGGTTTTCCGGCAGCCATTCGGCTTGCCAGTCACTCAGTGCTGCGCTGGTTTTGTTCGGGTGGTAGATCGCCGTGCGCGGCAGGGTTTGCGGTTCTTCCCAAGCGTAATCGCGGGCGAGCCAACGATCAGCCAGGCAGCGGAAGAAATCCAGCGCATTGCCCAGGCCGCCCTGCCGCAGGAATTGCCAGAGGCGGTCGCGATCCTCGGCGTTGACGGTGCTCAAGTCGCTGAGCTCCGGATCGGGACGGTCATCGCCCGGCACCAGAATCACCTGCACGCCGCGTTCGGAAAGCTCGACCAAGCGCTCGACGCCATAACGCCAATAGGCAATGCCGCCGTGCAGCGAGATCAGAATCACCTTGGCGTGACGCAGCACTTCGTCGACGTAGAGATCGACTGAGGCGTGATTCTGCACCTGCATCGGATTGGCCAGACGCAGGCTCGGGTAATCTTCCGGCAACTGCTGCGCGGCTTCGGCGAGCAGCGCCAGGCTGGAATCTCCGCTGCACAGGATCACCAACTCGGCGGGGGTTTGGCCAAGGTCGGCAATGTTGTCATCCGAGACGAAACCGCCGGGCTGGGTCCTGAGCAGATGCATGGTTTAAACGCTGAGCGCGGCGCGCAGTTGCGCTTCGAGTTGGGCGGCGTCGAGTTCCTGACCGATCAATACCAGACGGGTGACGCGCGCTTCCTCGGCGCCCCACTGACGGTCGAAATGCTTGTCGAAACGCGTGCCGACGCCTTGGATCAGCAGGCGCATTGGCTTGTTTGGAATGGCCGCAAAGCCCTTCACGCGCAAGATGCCGTGCTTGACCACCAGTTGCGTCAGCGCGTCGAGCAGCAGGCTTTCGTCGGCTTGCGGCAGTTCGATGGAGATTGAATCGAAGGCGTCGTGATCGTGGTCATCGTGATCGTCATCGCCTTCACCGTGATGATGGTCGTGATGGCTGTGGCGGCTGTCGATGTGTTCTTCGGAACCGGCGCCGAGGCCGATCAACACGTCCAGTGGCAGACGGCCGTTGCTGGCTTCGATGATTTTCACCGCTGGCGGCAATTCTTCGGCGACTTCAGCGCGGACGCGAGCGAGGTCTTCCGGGCTGGTCTGGTCGGCCTTGTTCAGGATCACCAGGTCAGCGCTGGCCAGTTGGTCGGCGAACAGTTCGTGCAGCGGCGATTCGTGATCGAGGTTCGGGTCGAGTTTGCGCTGCGCATCGACTTGATCCGGGAACGCCGCGAAGGTGCCAGCGGCCACTGCCGGGCTGTCGACCACGGTGATCACCGCGTCAACGGTGCAGGCGCTGCGGATTTCCGGCCACTGGAAGGCTTGCACCAGTGGTTTCGGCAGGGCCAGGCCCGAGGTTTCGATAAGGATGTGGTCGAGGTCACCGCGACGTGCGACCAGTTCACGCATCACCGGGAAGAACTCTTCCTGAACGGTGCAGCACAGGCAGCCGTTGGCCAGTTCGTAAACGCGGCCGGTGGCTTCTTCTTCGGTGCAGCCGATGGTGCACTGTTTGAGGATTTCACCGTCGATGCCCAACTCGCCAAACTCGTTGACGATCACCGCGATGCGACGGCCCTGAGCGTTATCGAGCATGTGCCGCAGCAGCGTGGTTTTGCCCGAGCCGAGGAAGCCGGTGACGATGGTGACGGGGAGTTTGGCCAGTGTTTTCATCGGTATGCCCTTTGGCAAGCGGCGGGCATACGGGACGAGAACCGGCAACGCGCGTGCGCGCCGGAAGCGTTCGCCACCGGATCACCCCGCCCGGTTGTAGTGAGAATCTGTGACGAGGCAGGTCTCCTGGCTGACGGTGTTCAGGCGCTGGGCCTGGCGTTGGCTGCGCCTTCCCGCTGGCTCATGGGTTGAGCTGGCAGTGGCGTGGCAGCGAACATCACCGTTCACAGTTGCGGGGGCAGCCGCGGCATTGACCGCGTTCCCTTCTTAGCTTCGGCAACGGCCGAAGAACCTCGAAAGCGCAAGGCTACGCATGGCTTGCTTATGGGTCAATGCTTTGGGGGTTTTGGATTGGGGGCATATCCGTTGCTGCGGGTGCGGCCGCTGGCGGTTTCGCTCTTACAGCGAGTCACCTTTTCCAAACGCCGAAAAGGTAACCCAAAAGGCTTTGCCCCGGCGTACGGCACTTCGCTGAGGCTCAGTGTTCCCTCGCTACGGTGTCCATCCGGGGGCATCGCCTACGGTTTGCTTCGCTGCACCTCCTCTCGATGAATGCGGCTTCGCCGCACGGCGCTGCGCGCCTACCCCGGATGAACACCTACGCTCGGCCTGCCGAAGGGGCAAAAAGCCAGATCAAAAGCCAGATCAAGAGCCAAAGCCAGATCAAGAGCCCCTCACCCTAGCCCTCTCCCGGAGGGAGAGGGGACTAATCGCGGTGTTTGGGAGAGCTACGCCGACGTGCGATACCGCGTTGAACTCAGGCTTTGAAAAGCAAAGATCACAAAAAAGATCAAGAGCCCCTCACCCTAGCCCTCTCCCCAAGGGAGAGGGGACTGACCGAGGTGTTTGGGAGAGATACGCCGACGTGCGATACCGAGTTGAACTCAAGCTTTGAAAAGCCCAAAAATCGGCTCCCTCTCCCTCGGGAGAGGGCTGGGGTGAGGGGCAGCAAACAACGCAATCAAAAGCCGAACACCCGCGCTCTTCACCACTCAATAGGCCGAGTGTCAGCTCGCCTGCTCTTGATCTTGATCCACGGGCGACGTCGGAAGGCTGAGTGGAGGGATTGATCCGGGCGTGGGAGCGCAGCGACCGTTTGGCGCAGCCAAACACAGCGGGAGTAGGTGCAGCGAAGCAAACCGGAGACGCTGCGCCCGGATCGATCCCGCAGCGAAGGAACCCCGAGCCCCAGCGAGCGGGCCGCACGCAGGAGCAAGCGTTTTTTGCTTACTTTTTTTGGCGTTTGAAAAAAAGTGAGTCGCCGTAAGGGCGAAACCGTAATCAGCAACACCCGCAGCAACGGATCAGCCCCCCACCAAATTGACTAAAATCCCCAACCCATGCTCTCCTACACAACTTGTTACGGGTGCCCTTCACAGGGTGAAACGGGAAACCGGTGAATCATGTGCTTTACTCAGAGCCATGTCAGTCCGGTGCTGCCCCCGCAACGGTAAGCGAGCGAAGCGTCAAAACCACTGTGTCTGTACGGCATGGGAAGGTGACGCTTGCAGGTCGGCCTGACGCCAACCCCTCGTGAGCCCGGAGACCGGCCCGCAACACACAGCCCGCACCTCGTGCGTCGCTGAACATAACAAACCCGCGGTGGGCGGGCGCTGTTCGAACCTCTGCGAGCCCGACCCGCAGGGGTCTTCATGCGCTCAAATCACCCGCTGACACTCCAGAGGGAAGCGCCATGTCGATCATCAGCAGCACCGGCAGCAACACGGACAAAATCTCCAGCACCGCCACCCTGAGCCAACGCCTGGCCGCCGCGATCTTTGCGTCGATCCTCGGCGCCAGCCTGGTCTACTTCGCCGGTTTCTCGCACATCGAAGCGGTGCACAACGCCGCCCACGATACCCGCCACAGCGCCGCGTTCCCGTGCCACTGAGACCTGTCGACATGATCAAGCGTATTGCGCAAACCGCAGGTTTCACTGGTCTGCTGGCCGCCCTGCTCCTCACTCTGCTGCAAAGTTTCTGGGTGTCGCCGCTGATCCTTCAGGCGGAAACCTTCGAGAAAGCCGAACCGGTCGCTGAAGTTCATGAACACGCCGCCGGCAGCGCTGCGCACACCCACGATGCTGAAGCTTGGGAGCCGGAAGACGGCTGGCAGCGTGTGGTCTCGACCACTGGTGGCAATTTGGTGGTGGCGGTGGGTTTCGCCCTGATGCTCGCGGGCCTGTACACCCTGCGCGCGCCAACCAAAACCTCGCAAGGTCTGCTCTGGGGCCTGGCCGGTTACGCAACATTCGTACTGGCACCGACGATGGGCCTGCCACCTGAATTGCCGGGCACTGCCGCTGCTGATCTGGCCTCACGCCAGATGTGGTGGATCGGCACGGCCGCGTCGACCGCGGTCGGCCTGTCGTTGATCGCGTTCAGCCGTCACTGGCTGATGAAAGTCCTCGGTGTGGCCATCCTTGCTGTGCCCCACGTAATCGGCGCACCCCAGCCGGAAGTGCATTCGATGCTCGCTCCCGAGGCATTGGAAGCCCAGTTCAAAATCGCTTCGCAGTTGACCAACGTAGTGTTCTGGCTGGCCCTCGGCCTGATCAGCGCCTGGTTGTTCCGCCGCAAAAGCGATGGCCAATACCACGCATGACCGATGACAGCGCAGCGCCGACCTTTGTAGTCGGCCTGGGCTGCCAGCGCGGCTGCCCGGCCAGCACGCTGCGCGCGTTACTTGATCAGGCGTTACAGGCACATCGGATTGAGCTGCAAGCGGTCAAGGCCTTGGCCAGTATCGACCTGAAGCGTGATGAGCCCGGTCTACAGGAACTCGCCGCACAGTTGGCGCTGCCGTTGCTGTACTTCAGCAGCGAAGAATTGGCCAGTTATCAGGAACGACTCAGCCACCGTTCCGAGATCGCTTACGAACGGACCGGTTGCTATGGCGTCGCCGAAAGTGCCGCGCTGGCCCTTGCCGAACAGCTGATTCAGGCACCGGCAAAACTGCTGATTTCCCGGCAAAAATACGCTCAGGCCACCTTCGCATTGGCCGGCGCGGCATAAATTCCCGATAATCCCCGCCACCGATCATGAGCAATCTTCATCTGAAGCGATTGCCGTGCCCCTTTTTCACAGGATTCAACCATGACCGTCTACTTCATCGGTGCCGGCCCCGGCGACCCGGAATTGATCACCGTCAAAGGCCAGCGGCTGATCCGCAGCTGCCCGGTGATTATCTACGCAGGCTCGTTGGTGCCGGCGGCGGTGCTCGACGGCCATCAAGCCGAGACGGTGGTCAACAGCGCTGAATTGCATCTGGAACAGATCATCGAATTGATCAAAACCGCCCACGCCAACGGTGATGATGTGGCGCGCGTGCATTCCGGTGATCCGAGCCTGTATGGCGCGATTGGTGAGCAGATTCGCTATCTGCGCGAGCTGAATATTCCATTCGAGATCATTCCCGGTGTGACGGCGACGGCAGCCTGCGCCGCGTTGCTCGGTGCGGAACTGACGTTGCCGGACGTCTCGCAAAGCGTGATTCTGACCCGCTACGCCGATAAAACCGCGATGCCGGCCGGTGAGGAACTGGGCAGCCTGGCGCAACATGGCGCGACCATGGCGATTCATCTGGGCGTTAACCATTTGCCGAAGATTCTGGTGGAACTGCTGCCGCATTACGGCGCGGATTGCCCGATTGCGGTCATTCACCGGGCGACGTGGCCGGATCAGGATTGGGTGGTCGGGACGCTGGCCGATATCGCCGGGAAGGTTGAGGCCAAAGGTTTTCGGCGTACGGCGTTGATTCTGGTCGGGCGGGTTTTGGGCAGTGAAGTGTTTAGCGAGTCATCGCTGTATCGCGCGGGGCATGCGCACCTTTATCGCCCTTGAAGGCCACTTCGCAAGCAGGCTCGCTCCCACATTGGGAATGCGATCAAATGTGGGAGCGAGCTTGCTCGCGAAGGCTTTCTTGAATTTCAGGCATAAAAAAACGGCGCTCACGGGGCGCCGTTTTTCATGTCCGCAGCGAACACCTTAGTAGTAGGCGTTTTCTTTCTGCGTATGGTCGGTCACGTCGCGAACGCCCTTCAGTTCAGGGATGCGCTCGAGCAAAGTGCGCTCGATGCCTTCCTTCAAGGTCACGTCCGCCTGGCCGCAGCCCTGGCAACCGCCACCGAACTGCAGAACGGCGATGCCGTCTTCAACCACATCGATCAGGCTGACCTGACCGCCGTGGCTGGCCAGCCCCGGGTTGATTTCGGTTTGCAGGTAGTAGTTGATGCGCTCGTTGACCGGGCTGTCGGCGTTGACCATCGGGACTTTGGCGTTTGGCGCCTTGATAGTCAGCTGGCCGCCCATACGGTCGGTGGCGTAATCGACAACGGCGTCGTCGAGAAACGCTTCGCTGAAGTGATCGATATAAGCGGTGAAGCTTTTCAGCCCCAGCGCGGTGTCTTCAGGTTTTTCTTCGCCCGGCTTGCAGTAGGCAATGCAGGTTTCGGCGTACTGGGTGCCAGGCTGGGTGATGAAGACGCGGATGCCGATGCCCGGGGTGTTCTGCTTGGAGAGCAGATCAGCCAGGTAATCGTGGGCGGCGTCGGTAATGGTAATAGCGGTCATGGAAACTCCTCGCAGGCTTGGGCGCAGTTTACGCCAATCGTTGCGCCGGACAAAGTCCTAGTATTTTTGTCGGGAAAGATTCTCGTCGGGCTCGTCATCAACACGAGCCTTGAGCCAGCGATAGCTGCGTTTTTCCACCCATTCGTAGCTCAGCCACGAGCCAACGCCGATCGCCAGCGCGCACACGACAAACATCAGATACGGGTTGACACCGTAGCGCCGCGCGATAAATCCACCCACCGACAGCACCAGAACGTGCATCAAGTACACCGAATACGAGCAATCGCCGAGCAGTTTGAGCACACGGCTGCGCTCGACATAACGCTCAAGCGAGATACACGCCATCACCAGCACCGCACTCGGCACGCCCCAGTTGAGCAGTCTCGGCGCCGGCGCCAAGTGATAAATCGTTAGCAACGCCACGACGATGGCCGCCAGTGGCAGCCACAGTCCTGCACCGATCCAGCCCCGGCGATAGAGCATGCCGATGCCGATCCCCAGCAGAAACTCATAGACGATGTCCGAACGGTAAAACTCGCTTATCCAGCCAAACCCGGTCCACGCCTGACTCACTGCAAACAGCAATGCCGCGACCACCAACAGGCGCACCTGCAGGCGGAACAGCAACGCCCAGGCAAACAGCACGTAAAACAGGATTTCGTAATTCAGCGTCCAGCCGACATTCAGCGTCGGATAGAAGCCGTAGCCGCCGGGGTTCTCAGTCGGGATGAACAGCAACGACAACAGCAAATGGCCCCAGTCCACCGTTTGATCCGGCAGCAACGGCTGGGCGAACACCACCAGCAGTGCCATCAACAGCGTGTACAGCCAGTACGCCGGGACGATGCGAAACAGGCGGTAAAGCAGAAAGCGCGCCGGCGGCAGCGGTTTGTTTTCGGTCGAGAGGAAAATCACCAGGCCGCTGATGACAAAGAAGATATCGACGCCCACCGCGCCCTTGTCGATGAACAGCTGCCCGATGGGCCCACGTGCCTGAAATTCGAAGAAGATCTGCATGAAGTGATGGCAGACCACCGTCCACGCGGCAAGCGCACGCAGGGCTTGCACTGAAATCAACATCGGCCGCTCCCGATCACAATTGCAAAAACACCACTTCAACCTGTGGGAGCGAGCCTGCTCGCGAAAGCGACGGCACTTTCAATGTATTCGGTGCCTGACACTCCGCCTTCGCGAGCAGGCTCGCTCCCACAGGGGATTTGTTGTGTTACCTGAAGCTATGACAGTCGGCCTGTTTCAAACGATCAAAGATTCTCGTAGCGGTTCATGTCCAGTACGCCCTCTTCCACCGGGTCGGTTTCGTGCAGATACTGGCTCAGATCATGGAAATAGAACCAGAATTGCGGATGACTGCGACGGATTCCCCAGCGTTCGACGATTTTCTCGAAGCGATTGGCATCCTTGGCGTTTTCCATGGCATCGACAAATTCAGGCACTTGAGCGGCAGGGATATTGAAGATGAAATTCGGATAACTGCTGAGCACGCCCGGATAAATCGTGAGGGTGTCCAGCCCAGGCTGATAGCGCAGTGATTCACCGAGCAGGAACGCTACGTTACTGTGCGCGCGGTTGCGCAGCAGGCTGTAGACCTCGCGTTTGCCGCTGGCGGTTTCAATGCGCAGCATCGTTGCTTCCGGCAACTGATCGATAACCTTCAAACCGGCCGCCGGACGCGAGGTCAGACGGCTCAGCGCCTGTTCGGCATTTTGCAACGCAGGGTCGATATTCGGCCGCGAGCAGTAAGCGCCATCGCAGCGATTGATCGGATCCGGGCGCGCATTGAGATCACCGTAACGCACCAGCAATTGCATGGCGAAGTCGTATTTCGGATCCTTCTCATCGAGCTTCAGCGCGGTCGGCTTGTCGTCGTCAATCGCCTCATAATCGAGCCACATCTTGAACTGGCCGCTGCTCTGGTACCAATCGTCGAGGTAATCCTCGCGAGAATCGGCCGGCATCAGGCGCAGGAAGTTTTGCTCGGCGCCGTTGCGGATCAGGTCGAAATACAGACGGGTTTGTGCCTGATGCGAGACGTTGCCGAACACATCGAAGTTGACCGCCAACTGGTAATAGGTGCGCTCGAGCAAGGGAAAGTCGAACAGCCACATTGTCTGCGGCACCTCGCCGATCAGGCCTTTGGTCACCGAAGCGCTGTCGAAGTGGCGGAAAATGCTCAGCAACGCGTTGTCGTTGCCGGCCCACAGGGTCGACCAGCTCGGCGCGGGCACATCGGCGTAGCTGTCGCGACGCAAAGCCTCGTACTCGTTCCTTTTGTTGCGGTAGTTGTGCCACAGGCTCAAAACGCTGCCGACATCGTCGTTCTGCCCGGGCATGGCCAACAGCGGCGTGGCCTGCCCGCGATAGTTCGGGTCGGTGATATAGAGATCGTGTTCCGGCGCCTGGAACAGCGCCCAGAAGTTGTCACGAATCACATCGGTTGCGATCTGCCCACGGCACACCGGGCCGCGAATAAAGGTGCGGACAAAGTATTCGGCGTTATCGAGCATGAACTGATAACGCGCCTGCGCCGGAATCGCCTCGAAGGTGGCAAACGGATTGGCGCGGCTCTGCGGGCCGTAACCGGGCAGCGCGTTGACCTGCCAGTTGCCGCTGTAGAACAGGCTTTTCACCCGCGCCATCTTCGCCGCGCTCAGTGGATAGGTGATGTGGGTTTTGTGCACGATCACCCCTTGCACCGGCCACAAGCGGTAATACACCTGCGTGCCCGGATCGTCGTTGGGGCGACGGGTGGCGATCAGGTCGATCGGCTGACCGCTCGGCGTACGCGAACGCACCCACTGGAAGTAATGCCCCGGCTCGCCATCCTTGAAATAGAGGTGCGCGAGGTACAAGTGCTCGTACAGCCAACGTCCGACCAGACTCTGCCGGGCGCCGGGAGTATTGAGCAGATTTTCCCACTGGACGATTTGCAGCGCCTCTTTCGCGCTCGGCGCCAGGCTTTGCTCGTCAATCGGCGCACCTGACGCCAGCCAACGCTGCAACGTCTGATACTGCTGATCGGTCAGCCCGGTGACCGCCAGCGGCATGCCTTCTTTTGGGTGGGCGCCGGCATAGCCTTCGAACTCGGCGGGCAGCGCGCACATATTCTGGCGGTTCAGGCCCAGCACGATGTCTTGCGGGAGTTTGGCGTTGGGTGTCAGCGGCGTTTTGTGACCCAGCTCCAGCATGCGCGCCATCAGCGCGGCCTGACTGCCCTGCGCATCTAGCACCGAATAGAAGTCTTTCTGCTGCCAGGCGCGTTTGCCGAAGGCGTCGTAAAACAATCGGGTGGTCGGCGCCGCGACGGTGCGCTCGCCGTCATACACCGGCATTTTGCTCGCACCACGGGCCGCGCCCTCGCCACTGCCCAGATTGAGTTGGCAGGCCGAGTCGTAGCACGCATGGCAGGCCACGCACTTCTCGGTGAAAATTGGCTGGATGTCGCGGACGTACGAAATCGAAGAAGAAATGGCCGGTGCAGTCGCTGGCTCTTGCGCCACGGCGCCCCAGCTGAGAAACAGCAACACAAAACCCATGACGCGGTAAGACATGCTACTGATCCCGATTGTTAAAAAACGCCGCGATTCTACAGTATGACGCCCGTACCAACATGAGCGATATTCATGCAAAAGCCCCGCATGCTCTAAAAGCGCACAGGTTTGCTATGATCCCGCTCCTTCGTAATGGTCTTTCCGAGTAGTCCAAATGTCCGATCGCAGCGTCCGCCTTCAAGCTCTCAAGCAAGCTCTCAAAGAGCGCATCCTGATACTCGACGGCGGTATGGGCACGATGATCCAGAGCTACAAGCTCGAAGAGCAGGATTATCGCGGCAAGCGCTTCGCGGACTGGCCGAGTGACGTCAAGGGCAACAACGACCTGCTGGTGATCACCCGTCCGGACGTGATCGGCGGCATCGAGAAAGCCTACCTGGATGCCGGTGCCGACATCCTCGAAACCAACACCTTCAACGCCACGCGCATTTCCATGGCCGACTACGGTATGGAAGAGCTGGCCTACGAGTTAAACGTAGAAGGCGCACGTCTGGCCCGCAAGGTCGCCGACGCCAAGACCGCCGAGAACCCGGCCAAGCCGCGTTTCGTCGCCGGCGTGCTCGGCCCGACCAGCCGCACCTGCTCGCTGTCGCCGGACGTCAACAACCCCGGCTATCGCAACGTCACCTTTGATGAGCTGGTGGAGAACTACACCGAAGCCACCAAAGGGCTGATCGAGGGCGGCGCCGACCTGATTCTGATCGAAACCATTTTCGACACCCTCAATGCCAAAGCGGCGATCTTCGCCGTGCAGGGCGTGTTCGAAGAGCTGCACCTCGAACTGCCGATCATGATTTCCGGCACTATCACCGACGCCTCCGGCCGCACCCTGTCGGGCCAGACCACCGAAGCGTTCTGGAACTCCGTGGCACACGCCAAGCCGATCTCCGTCGGTCTCAACTGCGCGCTCGGCGCCAGTGAACTGCGTCCGTACCTGGAAGAGCTGTCGAACAAGGCCAGCACTCACGTTTCCGCGCACCCGAACGCCGGCCTGCCGAACGAGTTCGGCGAGTACGACGAACTGCCGTCGCAAACCGCGAAAGTCATCGAAGAATTCGCCCAGAGCGGCTTCCTCAACATCGTCGGCGGTTGCTGTGGCACCACGCCGGGGCACATCGAAGCGATCGCCAAAGCCGTCGCCGGTTACGCACCGCGGCAGATTCCGGACATCCCCAAGGCGTGCCGCCTCTCGGGTCTGGAGCCGTTCACCATCGATCGCAACTCGCTGTTCGTTAACGTCGGCGAACGCACCAACATCACCGGCTCGGCGAAATTCGCCCGCCTGATCCGTGAAGACAACTACACCGAAGCGCTGGAAGTCGCCCTGCAACAGGTCGAGGCTGGCGCGCAGGTGATCGACATCAACATGGACGAAGGCATGCTCGATTCGAAGAAGGCCATGGTGACCTTCCTCAATCTGATCGCCGGTGAACCGGACATCTCGCGCGTGCCGATCATGATCGACTCGTCGAAATGGGAAGTGATCGAAGCCGGCCTCAAGTGCATTCAGGGCAAGGGCATCGTCAACTCGATCAGCATGAAAGAAGGCGTCGAGCAGTTCATCCACCACGCCAAACTGTGCAAGCGCTACGGCGCGGCGGTAGTGGTGATGGCGTTCGACGAAGCCGGCCAGGCCGACACCGAAGCGCGCAAAAAAGAAATCTGCAAACGCTCCTACGACATTCTGGTCAACGAAGTCGGCTTCCCACCGGAAGACATCATCTTCGACCCGAACATCTTCGCCGTCGCCACCGGTATCGAAGAACACAACAATTACGCGGTCGACTTCATCAACGCCTGCGCCTACATCCGCGACGAACTGCCATATGCGCTGACTTCGGGCGGCGTGTCCAACGTGTCGTTCTCGTTCCGCGGCAACAACCCGGTGCGCGAGGCGATCCACTCGGTGTTCCTGCTCTACGCCATCCGCGCGGGCCTGACCATGGGCATCGTCAACGCCGGGCAGCTGGAGATTTACGACCAGATCCCGCAAGAGCTGCGCGACGCCGTGGAAGACGTGATCCTCAACCGCACGCCGGAAGGCACCGACGCCCTCCTCGCCATCGCCGACAAGTACAAGGGCGATGGCAGCGTCAAGGAAGCCGAAACCGAAGAGTGGCGCAGCTGGGAGGTCAACAAGCGTCTGGAACATGCGCTGGTAAAAGGCATCACCACGCACATCGTTGAAGACACCGAAGAGTCGCGTCAGTCGTTCGCCCGCCCGATCGAAGTGATCGAAGGCCCGCTGATGTCCGGCATGAACATCGTTGGCGACCTGTTCGGCGCCGGCAAAATGTTCCTGCCGCAAGTGGTGAAATCCGCCCGTGTGATGAAGCAGGCCGTGGCGCACTTGATCCCGTTCATCGAGCTGGAAAAGGGCGACAAGCCGGAAGCCAAGGGCAAGATCCTCATGGCGACCGTGAAAGGTGACGTGCACGACATCGGCAAGAACATTGTCGGCGTGGTGCTCGGATGCAACGGCTATGACATCGTCGACCTCGGCGTGATGGTGCCAGCCGAGAAGATTCTGCAGGTGGCCAAAGAACAGAAGTGCGACATCATCGGTTTGTCCGGTTTGATCACGCCGTCGCTGGATGAAATGGTCCACGTAGCGCGTGAGATGCAGCGTCAGGACTTCCACCTGCCGCTGATGATCGGTGGCGCGACCACTTCCAAAGCGCACACCGCGGTGAAGATCGAACCGAAGTACAGCAACGATGCCGTGGTTTACGTGACCGACGCCTCCCGCGCCGTGGGCGTGGCGACGCAATTGCTGTCGAAAGAGTTGAAGGCCGGCTTCGTCGAGAAAACGCGCCTCGAATACGTCGATGTGCGCGAACGCACCTCGAACCGCAGTGCCCGTACCGAGCGTCTGAGCTACGCCGCCGCGATCGCCAAGAAGCCGCAGTTCGACTGGGCGACCTATCAGCCAGTCAAACCAACCTTTACCGGCAGCAAGGTTCTGGACAACATCGACCTCAAGGTTTTGGCCGAATACATCGACTGGACGCCGTTCTTCATCTCCTGGGATCTGGCCGGCAAATTCCCGCGCATCCTTGAAGACGAAGTGGTCGGTGAAGCCGCCACCGCGCTGTACAAAGACGCGCAAGAGATGCTCGCCAAACTGATCGACGAGAAGCTGATCAGCGCCCGCGCGGTGTTCGGTTTCTGGCCGGCCAATCAGGTGCATGACGACGACATCGAGCTGTACGGCGAGGACGGTCAGCCAATGGCCAAACTGCATCACCTGCGTCAGCAGATCATCAAGACCGACGGCAAACCGAACTTCTCGCTGGCCGACTTCGTGGCGCCGAAGGACAGCGAAGTGACCGACTACGTCGGCGGTTTCATCACCACCGCCGGCATCGGCGCCGAAGAAGTGGCCAAGGCTTACCAGGACGCTGGCGACGACTACAACTCGATCATGGTCAAAGCCCTCGCCGATCGTCTGGCCGAGGCCTGCGCCGAGTGGCTGCACCAGCAAGTGCGTAAAGAGCACTGGGGTTATGCCAAGGACGAAACCCTCGACAACGAAGCGCTGATCAAAGAACAGTACAGCGGCATCCGCCCTGCCCCGGGTTACCCGGCGTGCCCGGATCACACCGAGAAGGCGGCGTTGTTTGCCCTGCTCGATCCGGAAGCTGAAGAGATGCGCGCCGGTCGCAGCGGTGTGTTCCTCACCGAGCACTACGCGATGTTCCCGGCGGCAGCGGTCAGCGGCTGGTACTTCGCCCATCCGCAGGCGCAGTACTTTGCCGTGGGCAAGATCGACAAGGATCAGGTCGCCAGCTACACCTCGCGTAAAGGCCAGGAGTTGAGCGTGACCGAGCGCTGGCTGGCGCCGAACCTCGGCTACGACAACTAATCCAGCTTCAACGCATCACCCTGTGGGAGCGAGCCTGCTCGCGAAAGCGGTCGATCAATCAACATTGATGTTGACTGACACGACGCCTTCGCGAGCAGGCTCGCTCCCACATTTGCTTTTAAGGTGTTCTGCAGAGGGTTGGCTATGCTTGTCTGACACACACGGCAGACGAGGGATTTATGGACGATCCAGTCGACAACAAACCGCCGACCTTCTGGCAGATGCTGCACAGCGTGATGGCGGCGGCGTTTGGGGTGCAAAGCGGCAAGAACCGGGCAAGGGACTTCACCCATGGCAAGCCCAGCCATTTTGTGATGCTGGGGATTCTGTTCACTGCGGTGTTTGCGCTGGCATTGTTTGCCATCGTCAAACTGGTGCTGCATTTCGCCGGGGTCTGACGCGGTCAGCGCATCAGGGTTTGCAAGGTGAACGGGTAGCGGTAGTAATCCGGCTGCCCCTTGGCTGAGAGCTTGCGGAAATTCACGCCGTAGTTCGGCGACTTGCCCATGGCCAGCATTTGGCGGGCCTGACGCTGGTCGATCAGTTGCAGCAACGGAATCTGCCGATCACGGCCGCCGTAGCTATTCAAATCGACACCCTGTTCCACGTCATGCAACTCGACCAATGCCCAGCCGCCCAGGGTGAAATGCCCGCCGACCAACGCGCTCAGGCGCCCGTCGACCAATGCCTGCAAGGCTGCCGGCGAGGTGTTGACCGCGCTGAACAAGGCATCTTTGCCGGGGACTTTGCCCGTCTCGGCGTACGCACGCATCGCGCCGAAGGCCATTTCATCATTGGCCGACCACACCAGCGACACCTTCGGATAACGGGCGAACAGCTGTTTGGCCTGCTCATAGGCGCGTTCTTGCGTCCAGCCGCTGTACACCAGTTGCCGCAGGCGAATCTGTGGATGTTCGGCCAACGCCCGCTGCATGCCGCGCTCGCGCAGTTGCGCCGAAGGGGTTACCTTCAGCCCGGAAAACGCCAGCACTTCAATCGGCTCAGTGCCTGTCGCTGCCGGATGCAGGCGGATCAGCTCTTTCATCATCAAGTAGCCGCCCTCCTCGTCATTCGGCACCAGACTGCCGATGCGATCGTCACGCTCACCGACCAGCGCCTGCTGATCAGGCGTCAACGCGGCGTTGACCATAAACAGCTTCACGCCACTGTACTGGGCCAGGCGCAGGATCTGCGGGGCGACGTATTGTTCGTTGACGAAAATCAGGTATTCGGGACGATTCGGTCCCTGCAACGCCAGGCGTGCCTGCGCCAGGGTCAGTTCGGGCTGGCGCTGGGAATAGAGGATCTGCAAGTCGATACCCAGATCATGGGCGGCCGCCTGCATGAATTGCGAGTAACTGACCCAGAAGGCTTCCTGCGTCGAGCCCGGATTCAGAAACAGCACAGACTCGGCCCGCGTGCTGCTCTGGAACAGCGCACCGAACAACAGAAGACTGATGTGGAAGAGCTTGAACATGAAACATCCGGGCCCAAGGAAAAATGGCCGCGCATTATAGCCATCGATCCACCGGCTATTGATGCCTGATCCCGTTTTTGTCCGACAATTCGTCGGGTGCGGGCCCGGATGGGTCGTTTACTGATGGCTGACCCAGAATACCGCTGTCCCTACTACGAGAATGATCAGGAACAAAATGGCCCACGCATCGACACTGCTGTCGCTTTTTCTTGCCTTGGTCGGATTGCTCATTGCATCGCCTCTTGTCGGTTTTATCGGTGATTGCAGAAAGACTCGACCACAGTTAAGACGATGATTGTCCGCACGACAAATGTGGGTTAGTTGACAGCCATTCTCGTTAGGCGATTTGGTTCTTTCCATATACTCAAACATCACTTTTGCGCATAACTGCAAACAGGTATATTGCCCCGGCTCCCTTAGGGAGCGCGCGGCCGTGCGCGCAGAATTGCAGAGGCACCATCGGACTTCAGCAAGCGAAAACGCAGCGTTTTCCGAGTAGCCCAAAGCCTGAGAACAGGACTTATATGTACGTATACGACGAGTACGATCAGCGGATCATCGAGGACCGCGTCAAGCAGTTCCGTGATCAGACCCGACGCTATCTGGCAGGTGAGCTGAGCGAAGAAGAATTCCGCCCCCTGCGCCTGCAAAATGGCCTGTACATCCAGCGCTTCGCGCCGATGTTGCGTGTGGCGGTGCCTTACGGCCAGCTGACTTCGCGTCAGACGCGCATGATGGCCAAGATTGCCCGCGACTACGACAAGGGCTACGCCCACATCAGTACGCGGCAGAACGTGCAGTTCAACTGGCCGGCGGTGGAAGACATCCCGGACATCCTCGCTGAACTGGCCACCGTGCAGATGCACGCGATCCAGACCAGCGGCAACTGCCTGCGCAACGTCACTACCGACCAGTTCGCCGGCGTCGCCGCCGACGAAGTGATCGACCCGCGCCCATGGTGCGAAATCGTCCGTCAGTGGACGACGTTCCACCCGGAATTCGCCTACCTGCCGCGTAAATTCAAGATCGCCGTCAACGGTTCGACCGCTGACCGTGCCGCCATTGAAGTCCATGACATCGGCCTTGAGCCGGTGCACAACGCCGCTGGCGAACTGGGTTTCCGCGTGCTGGTGGGCGGTGGCCTCGGTCGTACGCCGGTGGTTGGCGCGTTCATCAACGAGTTCCTGCCGTGGCAGGACCTGCTGAGCTACCTCGACGCCATCCTGCGTGTGTACAACCGCTACGGCCGTCGCGACAACAAATACAAGGCGCGGATCAAGATCCTCGTCAAAGCCCTCACGCCTGAAGTGTTTGCGCAGAAAGTCGATGCGGAAATGGAACACCTGCGCGGTGGCCAGACCACATTGACCGACGCTGAACTGCAACGCGTGGCCAAGCACTTCGTCGACCCGGACTACAAAGCGCTGGAAAACCAGACCGCGCAACTCGCCGATCTCGACAAAGAGCATCCGGGTTTCGCTCGCTGGCGCACCCGCAACACCCTGGCGCACAAAAAGCCGGGTTATGTCGCCGTGACCCTGTCGCTGAAGCCGACCGGCGTTGCCCCGGGCGACATCACTGACAAGCAGCTCGATGCCGTCGCCGATCTGGCCGACCGCTACAGCTTCGGTCAACTGCGCACCTCGCACGAGCAGAACATCATTCTGGCGGACGTCGAGCAGAGTCAGTTGTTCACCCTTTGGGGCGAGCTGCGTGAAGGCGGTTTCGCTACGCCGAACATCGGTCTGCTGACCGACATCATCTGCTGCCCTGGCGGTGATTTCTGCTCGCTGGCCAACGCCAAGTCGATCCCGATTGCCGAGTCGATCCAGCGTCGCTTCGACGACCTCGACTACCTGTTCGACATCGGTGAGCTGGATCTGAACATCTCCGGTTGCATGAACGCCTGCGGTCACCACCACGTCGGCCACATCGGCATCCTCGGCGTCGACAAGAAAGGCGAAGAGTTCTATCAGGTCTCCCTCGGCGGCAGCGCCAGCCGTGATGCGAGCCTGGGCAAGATCCTCGGCCCGTCCTTCGCTCAGGAAGCCATGCCTGACGTGATCTCGAAGCTGATCGACGTGTACGTTGAACAACGTACCGAAGACGAGCGCTTCATCGACACCTACCAGCGTATTGGCATCGACCTCTTCAAGGAACGCGTCTATGCAGCGAATCATTAAGAACAACGAGGTCGTCGACGAAACCTGGCACTTGCTGCCCAAGGATTTCAACATCGACGAGATCAGCAACTGCGACGATCTGATCGTGCCGCTGCAACTGTGGCGCGAACATAGCCGCATGCTCAAGGCTCGCGACGGCGGTCTGGGTGTGTGGCTGGACGCCGACGAAGAAGCCGAGGAAATCGGTGAAGACGTCACTGAGTTTCAGGTGATTGCCTTGAACTTCCCGGCGTTCACCGACGGCCGCAACTACTCCAACGCCCGCCTGCTGCGTGACCGTTACGGTTTCAAAGGTGAACTGCGGGCGATTGGCGACGTGCTGCGCGATCAGCTGTTCTACATGCACCGCTGTGGCTTCGACGCCTTTGCCATCCGTGCCGATAAAGACCCGTACGAAGCCCTTGAAGGTCTCAAGGACTTCTCGGTGACCTATCAGGCCGCCACTGACGAGCCGCTGCCGCTGTTCCGTCGCCGCTAAGTCTTCAGGTTTAGCGCGGACAAAAAAACGCCGGTCATGTGACCGGCGTTTTTTTATGCCTGTTCGATTTACCAGAAGCGCTGCTGGGTCAAGCGACTCCACCAGCTCAGCAGCACGCGGTCGACTGAACCGCTGGCAGCCATGCCAATGCGCTCTTGCAGGCTTTTGCGCTCGGCGTAGTGCAGGTGATAGACCTCGGCCTTTTTCGCCCGGTCTGCCAGGTATTCATCGCTGGTCTTGAGTTCATCGACCAGTTGCTTATCCAGCGCCGCAACGCCGAGCCAGACTTCACCGGTCGCCACGTCGTCAATCGCCAGTTGCGGGCGATAGCGGGCGACGAAGTTCTTGAACAGCTGATGAGTGATGTCCAGGTCTTCCTGGAACTTCTCCCGGCCCTTCTCGGTGTTTTCGCCAAACACGGTCAGGGTGCGTTTGTACTCGCCGGCGGTGAGGACTTCAAAGTCGATATCGTGCTTCTTCAGCAAGCGATTGACGTTAGGCAATTGCGCCACTACACCGATCGAACCAAGAATCGCGAACGGCGCGCTGATGATCTTCTCGCCAATGCACGCCATCATGTAGCCGCCGCTGGCCGCGACCTTGTCGATGCACACGGTCAACGGCACGCCGGCCTCGCGAATACGCGCCAGTTGCGACGATGCAAGGCCGTAGCTATGGACCATGCCGCCACCGCTTTCCAGACGCAGGACCACTTCGTCCTTGGGTGTGGCGAGGGTCAGCAGCGCGGTGATTTCATGGCGCAGGCTTTCGGTCGCGGAAGCTTTGATGTCGCCGTCGAAATCGAGGACGAATACGCGGGATTTGGCTTCTGGCTGCTTCTTCTGCTTTTTCGCGCTTTTCTCGGACTTGGCTTCGCCCTTGCGCAAAGCCTTGAGCTGATCCTTGTCGAGCAAAGTCTGCTCCAGCCGCTCACGCAGACCCTTGTAGAAATCATTGAGCTTGCTGACCTGCAACTGACCGGCAGATTTGCGCCGGCCTTTGCTGCGCAATGCAGCAAAACTGGCAAGCACCACCAGAATGGCAATCACCAGAGTGACGGTCTTGGCCAGGAAGCTGGCGTATTCGGTGAAAAACTCCACAGAGACTCCTTAGAACAGTGCGTGGATGTGAAACACACGCGGGATGGCTCCAGCATACCCATGCGCCGGCTCATCGGCCAGCCGTGAAACCTCTGGCAACACCCCTGTAACGGGCATTTCAAACAAGCGTATGTTTTTTCATTGACAGCTACCCGTCATCCTCATAACCTCGCCAAACCTTCAACGTACCGGGATGACGCGGACGTGGGCAGTATCTATTTGATTCGACATGGCCAGGCCTCCTTTGGTGCAGACGACTATGACGTCCTGTCGCCGACCGGTGTGCGTCAGGCAGAAATCCTCGGTCAGCACCTCGCTGAACTGGGGATCAGCTTCGATCGCTGCCTCGCCGGAGACCTGCGTCGTCAGCAGCACACGGCCACCAGCGCGCTGGAACAGTTCGCCGCCAAAGGGCTGTCGGTACCGATCCTGGAAACCGATTCCGCCTTCAACGAATTCGATGCCGATGCGGTGATCCGCGCCCTGCTCCCGGACATGCTGGCGGACGAGCCGGAAGCCCTCGACATCTTGCGCAACGCCGCACAGAACCGTGGCGAATTCCAACGTATTTTCGCCCTGATCATCGAACGCTGGCTGGCCGGCACATACGACACGCCGGGGCTGGAAAGCTGGCTGGGTTTCGTCGAACGCGTCCAGGCCGGGCTGCACCGGATCCTCGATCTGGCCGATAAAAACCAGAAAATCGCCGTGTTCACCTCCGGCGGCACCATCACTGCCCTGCTCCACCTCATTACGCAAATGCCTGCCAGACAGGCCTTTGAATTGAACTGGCAAATCGTCAACACCTCGCTCAACCAGCTGAAGTTCCGCGGTCGCGAGGTGGCTTTGGCCTCCTTCAACAGTCATGCGCATCTGCAGCTGTTGAAGGCTCCGGAACTCATCACTTTTCGCTGAGTCCGGTTAACTGTGAACCTTGCTGTAATCAACCTCATAAGGATCGAACCATGACCTCCGTAGCCGATGCCGTAAAAGCAATGCAAGCCAAGTTCAACCCAGCCGCTGCTGCCGGTCTGGATCTGGTCTTCGGTTTCAACATCACTGACGAAGACAAGCAGTACTCGCTGATCGTCAAAGACGGCACCTGCGACATCCAGGAAGGCGAAAACCCGGACGCCAACTGCACGCTGGTGCTGGACAGCGAAACCCTGAAAGGTATCGTCAGCGGCGATACCGATGGCATGCAGGCTTTCATGGGCGGCAAGCTGCGCGTTGAAGGCGACATGATGCTGTCGATGAAACTGTCCGAGCTGTTCCCGGCGTAATAGCGACGTTCAGTGACACAAAAATCCCGCCCCCAGTGGCGGGATTTTTGCGTTTCGGCGCTGTAGGAGCTGCGGCACGCTGCGATCTTTTGACCTTGCTTTTTCAAACCCAAAGTCAAAAGATCGCAGCCTCGTTTCACTCGACAGCTCCTACAGGGTTACTCGGTGTATGACGCGGCTAGTAGCTCCCGGGTATACGAATGCTGCGCCGCATGAAACAGCGCGTTCGTCTCACCGCGCTCCACCACCTCGCCATCCTTCATCACGATCAAGTCATGCGCCAACGCGCGCACCACCGCCAGATCGTGGCTGATGAACAGATAGGTCAGGCCGTGCTCTGCCTGCAAACGCCTCAGCAACGCGACGATCTGCTTTTGCACCGTGCGATCCAGTGCCGACGTCGGCTCATCCAGCAGGATCAAGTCAGGCTTGAGCACCAGCGCCCGGGCAATGGCGATGCGTTGCCGCTGACCACCGGAAAACTCGTGGGGATAGCGATGGCGGGTGGCAGGGTCGAGACCGACTTCGCGCAGCACATCGATCACCGCCCGTTCGCGCTCAGCGGCATTCAAATCGCTGTGCACCTGTAGACCTTCGGCGATGATCTGCTCCACACACAGGCGCGGACTGAGGCTGCCAAACGGATCCTGAAACACCACTTGCAGACGTTTGCGTAGCGGCCGAAGTTGTTTGCCGCTCAAATGCTCCAGCGCCTCTCCTTGAAAGCGAATACTGCCTTGCGCGTCGAGCAAACGCAGAATCGCCTGGCCCAGCGTCGACTTGCCGGAACCGGATTCGCCGACAATCCCCAAGGTCTTGCCGCGCTGAAGATTCAAGTCAATGCCGTTGACCGCGTGCAAGTACGACTTCGCGCGCAGCCATCCGCCGCCCAAACGGAAGCGCACATTGAGATCGCGCACCTCCAGCAAATCCTCCGCAGGCTCCCGGCACAACGCCTCGCCACCCGGCTCGGCGTTGAGCAACTCGATGCTGTAAGGATGTTGCGGCGCGCTGAACAACTGTTCACACGACGCTTGTTCGACGATCAGACCGCCACGCATGACCGCCACTCGCTGAGCGATGTTTCGCACCAGATTCAGATCATGACTGATGATCAACAGCGCCATGCCCAGGCGCTCCTGCAGTTCTTTGAGCAACAGCAGAATCTTGCGTTGCACGGTCACGTCCAGCGCGGTGGTCGGCTCGTCGGCGATCAACAACTGCGGTTCGCAGGCCAGCGCCATGGCGATCATCACCCGTTGTCGCTGACCGCCCGACAGTTGATGCGGATAGGCCTTGAGCCGTTCGCGCGGGCGTTGAATGCCGACCAGTTCGAGCAACTGCAGAATCCGTTGGCGCGCCGCCGCCCCGGCCAGTCCCTTGTGCAGCGCGAGGCTTTCGCCCAGTTGCCGCTCAATCGTGTGCAAAGGGTTCAGCGAACTCATCGGCTCCTGAAAAATCATCGCGATACGGTTGCCACGCAACTGCCGCAAGTAGCGCTCATGCACGCCAAGCAGCTCCTCGCCGGCATAACGGATGCTGCCGTCGATCCGGGTGATGGCCGGGTCAAGCAGTTGCAGAATGCTGTGCGCCGTCACCGATTTGCCCGAGCCGGATTCGCCGACCAGCGCCAGACATTCGCCGGGGCGGATATCAAGGTCGATGCCGTGCACCACAGACTGGCCATTGAAGGCGACGCGCAGATCGCGTATTTCGATCAGATGTTCAGGCATCTCAAGTCCTCGGATCAAACGCATCACGGCAGGCCTCGCCGATGAAAACCAGCAATGAAAGAATCAGTGCCAAGGCAAAGAACGCGGTCAAACCCAGCCACGGCGCTTGCAGATTGCTCTTGCCCTGACCGATCAACTCGCCCAGCGAAGCACTGCCGGCCGGCATGCCGAAACCGAGAAAATCCAGCGCCGACAAAGTCGCAATCGCCCCGGTGAGAATGAACGGCAGATAGGTCAGCGTGGCGCTCATGGCATTGGGCAGAATGTGTCGAACAATTACCTGCGCATCGCCGACACCCAGAGCCCGCGCCGCTTTCACATATTCCAGGCCACGGCTGCGCAGGAACTCGGCCCGCACCACATCGACCAGGCTCAACCAGGAAAACAGCGCCATGATCCCCAGCAACCACCAGAAATTCGGTTCGACAAACCCGGACAGAATGATCAGCAGGTACAACACCGGCAGCCCCGACCAGACCTCCAGCAAGCGCTGACCGATCAAGTCGACCCAACCGCCGTAGTAACCCTGCAACGCGCCGGCAGCGATGCCAATCACTGCACTCGCTGCGGTCAGCGCCAAGGCAAACAGCAGCGATATACGCGTGCCGAAAATCACCCGCGCCAGCACATCGCGCGCTTGATCATCCGTGCCCAGCCAGTTTTCGCTACTGGGCGGACTCGGTGCCGGTTCCGTCAGGTCGTAATTGACCGTGTCGAACGCGAACGGAATCGGCGCAAACCACATCCGCCCGCCCTGCCCCTCGATCAATTGCCGCACCTGCGTGCTGCGATAGTCCGGCTGAAACGGCAACTCGCCGCCGAAATCCTGCTCGGTGTAGCGCTTGAACGCGGGGAAATACCAGTCGCCCTGATACGCCACCAGCAGCGGCTTGTCATTGGCCACCAGCTCACCGCCAAGGCTCAGGCCGAACAGCGCGAGAAACAGCCACAACGACCACCAGCCACGCCGATGTGCCTTGAAGCGCGCCCAGCGACGCTGACCGATTGGAGATAACGTCAGCATCAGGCAGCCCTCGCGGTGAAGTCGATGCGCGGGTCGACCAGCGTGTAGCAGAGGTCGCCGAGCAGTTTTATCAGCAGGCCAAACAGGGTGAAGATAAACAGCGAGCCGAACACCACCGGGTAGTCACGTGCCACCGCCGCTTCGTAACTGAGGCGGCCGAGACCATCGAGGGAAAAGATCACTTCGATCAGCAGCGAGCCGCCGAAGAACACCGTCACCAGCGCTTGCGGCAAACCGGCAACGACCAGCAGCATCGCATTGCGAAACACATGGCCGTACAACACCTGCCTTTGACTCAGCCCTTTGGCGCGCGCGGTCACCACGTACAGCCGCGAGATCTCGTTGAGAAAGCTGTTCTTGGTGAGGATCGTCAACGTGGCGAAACCACCGATGACCAAGGCAGTCACCGGCAGCACCAAGTGCCAGAAATAGTCGGCCACCTTCGCCCACGGCGACAGCTCGGCGAAGTTGTCCGAGACCAGCCCGCGCACCGGAAACCAGTCCAGCGCCGTGCCACCGGCAAACACCACGATCAGCAACAGCGCGAAGAGAAATCCCGGCAACGCATAACCGATGATGATCGCCACGCTGCTCCAGACATCGAACGCCGAACCGTTGTGCACGGCTTTGCGAATGCCCAGCGGAATCGACACCAGATAGGTGATCAGCGTCGCCCACAGACCCAGCGACAACGTCACTGGCAACTTCTGCCAGATCAATTCGGTGACGCTGGCACCGCGAAAGAAACTCTGACCGAAATCCAGTTGCGCATAGCTTTTGAGCATCAGCCACAAGCGCTCGCTGGCCGGCTTATCGAAGCCGTACTGGCGCTCGATATCGGCCACCAGTTTCGGGTCCAGCCCACGGGTCGCGCGGGATTCGCCACCAACGGTTTCGACGTGGCTGGAGCCCACTGCCGCGCCGACGCCAATGCCTTGCAAGCGCGCGATGGCTTGCTCTACCGGGCCACCGGGCGCGGCTTGCACGATGACGAAATTGACCAGCAGGATCGCGAGCAAGGTCGGCACGATCAGCAGCAGACGCCGCAAGCTATAACCCCACATGGCTGTACTCCTTGGGCATCTGGTTTGCGCTCAGTGCGGTCGGGCTGATTTCCCACCAGGTGTCGAGACCGGCGTCGTACAGCGGGGCAATCGCCGGTCGGCCGAAGCGGTTCCACCACACCGTGGAAATCCCCGGCGGGTAATAGTTGGGGACCCAGTAATAGCCCCACTGCAACACCCGATCCAGTGCATGAGCGTGGCGCAGCAGACTCTCGCGATTGTCGGCCTGCACCAGCCCTTCGAGCAGTGTGTCGACGGCTGGATCACGCAGCACCATGTAATTGTTCGAGCCGGGATCATCGGCGCCGTCGGAGCCGAAGTAGTTGAACATCTCGCGCCCCGGGGCCTGACTCACCGGGTAACCGGCAACGATCATGTCGTAGTCGCGATTACGCACGCGGTTGGTGTATTGCGCCGTGTCGACCTGACGGATATCGAAGCCGATGCCGATCTGCGCGAGGTTGCGTTTGAACGGTAACAACAGCCGTTCGAAACCCTTCTGGCCATTAAGGAAAGTGAAGTGCAGCGGCTCGCCACTGGCGTTCACCAACTGATCGCCCTGAGGTTTCCAGCCAGCGGCCTCCAGCAGTTTCAGTGCCTGCAATTGTTCAGCGCGGATGTTGCCACTGCCGTCGGTTTTCGGTGCTTCAAACACCGTGGTGAACACTTCATCGGGAATCTGTCCGCGCAACGGCTCAAGAATCTTCAGCTCTTCGGCATCCGGCAACGCGGTGGCCGCCAGTGCGCTGTGAGAGAAGAAGCTGCGCTGACGCAGGTACATGCTGCGCATCATTTGCCGGTTGCTCCATTCGAAATCCCAGAGCATGGCGATGGCCTGACGCACCCGGCGATCCTGAAACAGCGGTTTTTGCAGGTTGAACACAAAACCCTGCGCGCCTTGCGCAGCACCGGGTGCGAGGTGTTCACGGCGCAATTTGCCTTGCTCCAGCGCGGCCCCGGTGTAACCGATGGTGAAACTGGTGGCGGAGAACTCGCGGTTGTAATCGAAGCCACCAGCCTTGAGCACCTGCCGCGATACGTCGGTGTCGGCGAAGAACTCCACGCTCAGTTGATCGAAGTTGTACAGGCCACGAGTGATCGGCAGGTCCTTGGCCCACCAGTCTTGCACCCGTTGGAATTTCACGCTGCGCCCGGCATCCACCGCGCTGATGCGGTACGGGCCGCTACCCGGCGGAATCTCGAAACCGCCGCCCTCGGCGAAGTCGCGAGTGCGCCACCAATGTTCGGGCAGCACTGGCAGTGTCGCCAGGTCCAGCGGCAAGGTGCGGCTGTCGTTTTTTTGAAGAGGAAGCGCACTTGCGTCGGCGACTCCACGACAACCTCGGCGACATCACGAAACTGCTGGCGGTATTTGAGGCTGCCCTGAGTGGTGAACAGCTCGAAGGTGTAACGTACGTCTTCGGCGGTGATCGGTGTGCCGTCGTCGAAACGTGCCTTGGGGTTGAGGTAAAAACGCAACCAGCGGCGATCCGGATCGAGCTCCATCTGCTGCGCCACCAGACCGTAGACGCTGTAAGGCTCGTCCTTGCTGCGATAGGCCAGCGGTGCGTAGAGCCAGCCATCGATATCGGCCACGCCAGTGCCTTTGTCGGTATAGGGAATCAGGTGATCGAACGGGCCGCTTTCCAGCGAAGAACGGCGCAGGCTGCCGCCCTTCGGTGCATCGGGGTTGGCGTAGGCCAGGTGCTGGAAGTCGGGGGCGTATTTGGGAGGTTCGCCGTACACGGTTAACGCCGGTTGCGGGGCGGCCCAGCTGAACGGAGTCAAAAGCGCGAAAGCGCTGAATAAAATGAGCCTGGAGAACATGGGCAGATCCTTTTACACGGTGTCGCTGACGGCCTCTTCGCGAGCAAGCTCGCTCCCACATGGATCTTCCGTGAACACAAATCCCTGTGGGAGCGAGCTTGCTCGCGAAAGCGTCAATGCAGTCAACACACCTTCTGCCTACCTGTGATGTGCAACAGGCCGGCGATTTTTATAGAGCAGGCTTTAGATCAATCGGTGACTAAAACCCGCCACAACTGATCACTTTCAGAACTTGTAACTGACCCGCGTGTACAGCGTCCGGCCAAACGGGTCGCCATATTTCGGGTCGTAGCCGCTCTGGAACGTGTAGGTCTGGTTGCTGAACGGTGGCTCGCGGTCGAACAGGTTTTTCGCGCCGAGGGTCACGCTCAGGGTCTTGCGCCAGGTGTAGGTGCCGGCCAGATCCCAGACGTTGTACGAGCCGACGTAATCGTGAGTGTCGCGATCGGAGTCGTGGTAACCACTGGTGTAGCGGTTGGTGAGCGCGGCACCGAATGGGCCGTAATTCCAGCTACCGGTCAGGCTGTGGCGCCAGCGCGCCACGGCACCCGCTGACGCAAAGTCACCGCCACGGAAATCGCCCAGCTTGTCGATGTAGTCGCCCTTGAGCTGTTGCTGATAGTCATACCGAGTGACGTAAGTGCCTTGCAGGCCGATGCCGAAGTTGCCGTACGGCGTGCTCGGTAAACGGTAATCGAAGCTGACATCGACGCCGTTGGTCTTGATCTTGCCGAGGTTGGCCAGCCCGGTGACGATGTGATCGATGGAGCCGTCCGGTTTGCGGATCAGGCGATCCGGGTACAGTTCAGGATTGTCGAACACCGCCGATTCGGGGAACTCGGCAATCTGGTTGGCGATGTCGATCCACCAGAAATCCAGCCCGGCGCTCAGGCGCTCGAACGGCTGGTAGACAAAGCCGAGGGTGACGTTGCGTGCGGTTTCCGGGCTCAGATCGGTATTGCCGCCGCTGGTGCGATTGAACTGTTGCGCACAGTCACGGTTGGCGATGCCGCCATTGCTCGGATTGCCGCCAGCGCACAAACGCGGGTCGTTGTAGTTGGCGTTGGTGAAACTGGTGAAGGTCGGGTTGTACAACTCATACAACGACGGCGCGCGAAAGCCTTCGCTGTAGGCACCGCGCACCACCAGTTCCTTGAATGGCTGGAAGCGGAACGAGTACTTCGGATTGGTGGTGCTGCCGAAATCGCTGTACTTGTCATGGCGTACGGCGGCGGACAGTTCCAGGCTGTCGAGCACCGGTACGTTGACCTCGGCGTATTCGGCGGAGACGCTGCGATCCCCGGCTACGCTGCCATTCGGATCGACACCGAGGCTTTGCACGTCGCCGGCAAATGCTGCGAAATCCTGATGGAAATCTTCCTTGCGATACTCGCCGCCGAGCGCCAACGCCGAAGGACCGGCACCAAACCAGTCGCCGATTTCACGGCTGATGCGCCCGTCGATGGCCTTCACCCGCCCGACCGCCGTGGCGTAATCACCGTCCACCGCGTTGGCCGCCAACAGCGCGGAACCGGCAGCTGTCTGCGGACCGAACGGATTGATCACACCGTTGGCAATACCGGCACTGACGGCGCGGTCGTTGACGTAACCGTCCTGAATACTGTTGACCACTTTGTTCTGGTTGTACGAGGCACCGACGTTGTAATCCCACCCGACCAGCGTGCCGTCGAAACTCAGCAGCAAGCGCTGACTGGTGTTGTCGTCTTCGTGCTGACGCGCGCCGACGGCGGTTTCGCGCCAGTTGACGTCAACCGGTTGTGTCGGGTCGAGGGCGAATCCGTTCGGCCCCGGCGTGATGCCGTTACCCGGATAGAACGCCGTGCCGGGGTTGACCTGATTACCCATCAGCGTGCCCGGGCCGATTTGCGTGCGGTTTTCGTTGCGCGCCCAGAAGTATTCGAGGCTGACGTTGTGATCGTCCGACAGCTTTCCCGTGGCTTTGGCGAAGGCCGAGGTCTTCTCGGTTTCCGGCACCAGATCGAGGTAATTCCACAAGCTCTGTCGGCAGATTCCGTTACGTGCCAGCAAACCCGGTGCGTTGCAGCCAGAACCAGCCAATGGATTGGTGGCGTTACTGCCCTGGCTCCAGTTGGCCGGCGAGGCGGTGCCGGAGGTGTAGTCGAGTCCGCGATTCGGCTGGTAGTTATAGGTGTAGCCGCGATCTTCGGCGGCCAGGCGTTGTTGCTTGTCGTAACTGACCACGCCGAACACGTTGAAGCGATCATCCTGCAAATCACCGAAACCCCAACTGCCGCTGAAGTTACGGCTTTCACCGCCCCCCGAATGGGTCGGCGTATCGTAGTTGGTGCTGATCTGCCCTTCGGTGAGGCTGGTCTTGGTAATGAAGTTGATCACCCCGCCAATCGCGTCGGTGCCGTACAACGCCGAGGCGCCATCACGCAGCACTTCGACACGGTCAATGGCGGCAAACGGAATAGTGTTGAGATCGACACCCGAGCCATTGATTGCGTTGGTCGCGTTGTTGCTCAGACGACGGCCGTTGAGCAGCACCAGGGTTTTATTCGGGCCAATGCCACGCAAGTCCGCATACGACGCGCCACCACTGCTCGACCCTACCGAGCGACCGGAACCCACTGAAGACTGGTTGGCGGATATCCGGCTGACCAGTTCCTCGGTGGTGGATACGCCCTGCTCGCGCAGCTCTTCTACGCGCAGGATGGTCACCGGCACCGCAGTTTCTGCATCGACCCGACGGATTGCCGTCCCCGTGACTTCGACGCGCTGCAGTTGAGTCGTCGGTTCGGATGCCGTGCTGTCGGCAGCGATGGCCGGCAGCGTGTTGATTGCCAGCAGCAAGGCCAGGCTCAAAGGTGATTTGACGGGTGAAAACTGAATCATGAACAGCCATCCCTGCGTTTTGGTTTATGCAGGGATGTGCGATGAAGAATAAGGATTTATAGAGGGCGGTTTAGACCGTTGGGTGATGAGGTTATGCACAAAATGCCGTGCGTCCGTATCAAGCCAATGTCACCTCCCTCAACAACCGGGTATCCAGGCCAAACCGCTCCTGGGAGACCATCTTGAACTGCCCCTCTGCCAGGTCGCAGCTCACCAGCAGATTCCAAGAGTGGCGGGTTGCCGCCGAGGGAATCAGGACAAACGGATGCTCATCCAGTAAAGCGTCGGCAAACCGCTGTTGATTGGGTGACGGCCACGCGGGACTCAACCAGTAAGGATTCGGTACCTCTTCAGGCTGGACGACTTTGACCCGTGCATCGCGGATGACCTCAAAACACGTCAGCACATAAGGCTCTCTGTCCAGTGCATCAAAACTGTTATTGGCTGCTACCTCCAGAATGGCCGAGGACGGGTCGACAGATGCATAGACGACTCGCCGGCCAGGCGCATTCCATCGACCGCCCTTCAGTTTAGAACCCATCCCGCTGTCCCACGTCTCTCCGTAGGCCTCCTGATCCAGGCGCCAGCCATACCAGTGCCCTTCCCAAGGCAAGGGATTCATGGGTAACCCCCGTACAGGAGCTGACACAAGTATTGCTCGACCATCTGGAAACCCAGTGGGTGGCGGGTCAGTTCCAACGGCACGTAGCCGTTAAGGTAAGGGGTGGGTTTTTGCATCCATATCTCCGCCTGTGACAGCCCCCCGAACGCCCGAGTGGCCATCTCCAGCACCAGCGCATATTGATAGGCGACGACACTCTGCTGCGAGTCAAGCCGTATCGATTTGCCTTCCTTCAACAGCCGCTGCACGGTTCTGACAGACCTGCCGGTGATGCGTTTGACCATGTCTTCGCGCAGGTACATTTCGGAAGTTGAAAGCATGTTGACGACGTCGCTCAGCTCAAAGCCCTGGTCGGTAAGGCGGACAATCAACATGGCATCGTCACCGAGGTCCTGGCCGTGCACGAGCAAATCGACAGGCTTGCCCGCGACCTTCTTCAGCCCCGTCAGCCGGGGTACTTTTGCTGTGGGCATCGCGACATCCTCCATGGGGCATCTGGCGCGATCGTCGATCCAGAAGTTACGCAGGGAATAAGCAGGCGTTTCATGCTCGATGTGTGGGGTACGCATAATCGATCCTTTATCTGGGAGCCTGAGCGTCCAAGCCGCTCAGCGACTTCAATGTCAGGTCCGATGCTATAGATCGCGCTTCCGACGACCAACCTGAAAAAGTCGTCGGAAATATCCCCTGCCTGCCGAAAAACCTGGCTTTTTCCGTAGGACGTCAACGCGAGATTCCTGCCATCAGCCGCCGAAGTGATAACTCACATCGAGCCACCATTGCCGCCCGTACGGGTCATAGTTGCCGGTCGGGTAATACGGCCACCCTGCCGAGTCATCGTGCTTGACCTGATTGAGCACGTTGTTCACGGTCAGCCCGACACTCGCCCGGTCATTGAGCTTGTAACGCGCACTGGCGTTGAACACCGTCCATGGCGACAGACGCCCGTCTCCCGCGCCATTGGTGACCGAGCCGTAACGAATGCCCATCAGCGTCGCCGTGGCCTTCTGGTAATCCCAGGTCAGGCTGGCGTTGACCTTGCTGCGCCAATCGTAGTTGGTGCGTGAGGTGCGCCAGTCTTGCGTGGGGGCTTCTTCCGATTCCTTGTAGTAATGCGAAAGCACCAAGGTGTAACCCAGCGCCGAACTGAACGCGCCGTACTGCCCGGCGCCCCAGCGGATGTTGCTCTTGAAATCCAGGCCGCTGACCCGCTCGCTAGCGGCGTTGATGGCGTTGACCCGCACGCGATTCAACTGGTTCGGGTCGACCGCCGCATTGCCGGCGTTACGATCAATGCGCGCCAGCGTCGACTGGCAATTGGCCGAGTTGATGTCCTGAGTACCATTGCGGCATTCGTTTTCCTGTTGCAGCAGCCGGTTTTCATCGACGGTGGTCAGCAGATCGTCGATCTCCACGCGCCAGAAATCGGTGGAGAAATCGAAATTGCGCGACGGTGACCAGACAAATCCGTAGGTCCATGATTTACCGCGTTCCGACTCCAGGTTCGCCGTGCCGCTTTGGGTGTAGTCGACGCGCCCGCGATCACAGGCGCCCTCCACGCCCTGACTGCAACCGTAGTAATCGATTTGCGCCGGGTAGTAGCCGTTGCTGTCGGACTGATAGATGTAGTTCAGATCCGGCGCGCGGAAACTGGTGCCGTAACTGCCGCGCAGCAACAGGCTGGTCACCGGGCGCCACTCAAGCCCCAGGTTGTAGGTTTTCTGCTGCTCGGTGCGGCCGCTGAACTTGTATTGGTCCCAGCGCCCGGCGGCGGTCGCCAGAATCGTGTCAGTCACCGGAATGCTGAACTCGCCGCCCGCCGCATAACGCTTGCGCGAGCCACCGGAACTTTGCTGTGGGCTTACGCCGTAAAAGGTACCGTCGTTGAGGCCGTCATCCGGATCGACGCGGTATTCCTGTTTGCCCGCCTCCAGCACACCGGCGAAGCCCACGGGCCCAGCCGGCAGATCGAACAGATCACCGTTGACCGAAGCGTTGTAGCTGGTCGACACCGACTTGCTGCTCTGGGTCAGGTTGCCGCGAAACTGCTGCCATTCCTGCGGCGTCAGCGGCCGGTCGAGCCGCGAGGCATCCGGGGCGAACACCGGATAACCACCGCTCACACCCAACTGCGGGCCGAGGTAGAAATCCTGAATCGATGACAGCGGGGTGTAACGGGTGGTCCTGACGCTGCGATATTCCGAGCGATTGGCCGCCAGATCGTAGCTCCAGCCAGTGTCGGCAATCTTGTCCGAGAGACCGAGGGTACCGGTCCACGAGGTGTCGCGCCACTTGCTGTTGTTGCTCGTACGGCCACCGATTTCCTCTTCACCGAAGCGTCGATACCAGCGCTCCAGATTGCCGCTGTTCTGGTTGATGAAGTCCGGCGAGGTGAAGGTCGGCCCGCGTGTGTTGTTCTGAATATGGTCGAGGCCGTACATCAAGTCGGCGAAGACCTGGCCGCTGTCGCTGAAGTGCCAGGTGCCACGGGTGTAGCCGTCGTAGTTTTCCTTTTGGGTCTGCACGGTCCAGTAATCGTTGTACATCTGATCGGTGCGGCAGCGCCCGCCGCTGTTGACCAGTTTGTTGTCGAAGGTGCCCTGATAAGCACCGCAACCCGGTCCCAGATAACGACTGTTGCTCAGGTCGCGGCGGTAACCGACGTCCGCCAGCGGGCCGTTTTGCATAAAGCCACGGTCATCGGCCCAGATCGGATCACGGTTAGTCAGTTCCAGACCGAACAAGCCGTCAAAATCCCCCCAACTGCCGCCGCCGCTGATCTGCAAGCGCTGGTTGTCACCGCCGCCGCGTTCGCTGGTGCCGCCCTTGAGGTTAACGTCGACGCCGTTGATCTTGTCCTTGAGGATGATGTTGACCACCCCGGCGATCGCGTCCGAGCCGTAAATCGCCGAGGCGCCGCTGCTGAGGATTTCGATGCGTTCGATGACCGCCGACGGAATGTTCGCCAGGTTGGTGAAGTTGACCTTGCCGTCGTACGGCGTCGGATAATCGGCCACGCGACGGCCATTGATCAGCACCAGCGTATGGTTCGGGCCGAGGCCGCGCAGGTTCAGCGCGCTGGCCGCCGGTTGCCAGGTGTTGCCGTAATCTTCGCCCTGGGTCATGCCGGTGTTTTGCGTTTGCGTCGCGAGGGCGTCGTAGACGTTTTTGTAGCCGCGCGCTTCCATTTCTTCGTGGGTGATGACGTTGACCGGCGTGGCGCCATCGCTTTGCGCGCGGGCGATGCGTGAGCCAGTGACGGTGACTTTTTCCATGCGGTAATCGGCGCTGGTGACCGGCGCTGCGGTAGTGACTTTCGCCGGCGCATCGGCTGCGCGAACGGTCAGGCCCTGAGCGCTTTGTTCGACTTGCAAACCACTGCCGAGCAGGGCTTTTTCCACCGCCTGGCGGCCACCCAACGCACCGCGCACCGCCGCACTGCGTTTGCCCTGCACCAGTTCCTGACTGAAGGAAATCGGCACGCCGCTCTGCCGCGAGATGTCCAGCAGCACTTCGTCGAGCGGCCCGCTGGCGATGTCGAAGGTGGACACCGCCGCTGCCGATTCCTGGGCCACCGCCGCCAATGGACTGACGCCCAGCGCCAAGGCAGCGGCGAGGGTCAATCGAGGTAATTGTTGTTTGAGTGAGAACATCGAAGGGTTTCCCTGTTGGAGGCATCTGCAGGGAATGAGCAGCAGGCCGGCGCTTTTTATAGGGCGGCGATTAGGCCAAGAAGTTATGGGTTTATAACCGCGCGTCGATACTCACCCAGTACGGGTTGTGCCAGGTGACGCGGATCGGCAGCGAGCGCTCCAGCAGTTGCAACGTACGATCGCTGTCGTCGAGCGGATAGAGGCCGCTGAGGCGCAGGTCGGCGACTTCCGGGCTCAGATGCAAGATGCCGCGACGGTAGCGGCGCAGGCTGTCGATGACCTCGTACAAAGGCCGATCGCGCACCTCCAGTCGACCTTGCACCCAGGCACTTTCCTGGCCGCTGCTGCGCTCCAGCGACAGTAACCCGGCGCCGTTGAACAGCAGACTCTCGCCCGCCTGTACCACTTGCCGCGCGCCACTTGCGGTGAGCACTTCGACCTGCGAATGGAGCATCACCAATCGCGTCGTTTCCTCGCTGTACTGCACGAGAAACTTCGTCCCCAGCGCCCGCATGCGGCCGTGCTCGGTCTCGACTACAAAAGGTCGCGCCGACTCTTTCGCCACATCGACCAACAATTCGCCGCTGCGCAAGGCGAGCAGCCGTTGCTGATGGTCGAACAAAGGCACCACACGGCTGCGCGCATTGAGGGTCAGCCCACTGCCGTCCGCGAGTGTGAAGTCACGCCGCTCTCCGGTTCCGGTCGACAACTCCCCCGCCTCCGGCAGCCAGCCGTAACGTCGCCCGAGCAACCCGGCCAACAGCGCAACACCGAGCACACTCAAACTGCCGCTGATGAAGCGTCGACGACTCGACGGCGCATTGAGACTGTGCAGCAGGCTGTTGCGCGGCACGCTGCGCAAGCTCGGGTTGCGCAGCAGATTCAGGCCGCCGCCCATTTGCTCGATGACCTGCTGATGCCGAGGATCGGCAACACGCCACGCCTCGAATGCGGCCCGCTCAGCCATGCCCGCCTCGCCCGACTGCAGCAACGCCAGCCATTGCGCCGCCTCGTCGATCACCGCCTCGTCCGGCCTCATGCCTGCATCGCCTGATAGCAACGCTTGAACGCTTCGACCATGTATTGCTGCACGCGACTGGTCGACACGCCGAGGCGCTCGCCGATCTCGCTGTAAGTCAAGCCGTCGAGTTGATGGTAGAGAAACGCCGCTTTCGCCTTGGCCGACAGCCCGTTGAGCAAACGATCGACCGCGAGCAGCGCTTCGATCACCAGCGCCCGTTCTTCCGGGGACGGATGCACCGGCTCGGGCGCCAGCGCCAGACTTTCCAGATAAGCGCGTTCAAGGTCCTGGCGACGCCAGCCTTCGTACACCAACCGCCGCGCAATGGTGGTCAACAGTGCCCGTGGCTCGCGAATGGCCGTGGGGTCCGGCAGTGCCAGCACCCGTAGAAAGGTTTCCGAAGCGATGTCCTGCGCACTGTGCGGGCAACCCAGCGTGCGACCAACGGCAGCGCACAGCCAACGATAGTCCTTTTGGAACATCTGCCCGATGATCTGGTAATGCGGGTTGTACCCACCCATGCCTTGCTCCCTGAAACGGGTCCCACCCGCTGCGAAAAACCATCGTTCTGCCGGGATCGTCCGGCTCTGATCAGGCGCGACTGTGCAATAGCCTCGAAGACATTTGAAGTAATAAAAAATCAGCACAAGCAAACCATTGAGCATAAGCCGCTTCGTCGCCGCAGAAACATTGGCTGACACAACGTTGACCTCGGTCACTGGCGCGTGGCCGCCCACTGATTAATCTCGCGGCTCCATCGAAGGCCAGGGACGGCTCAGCGAGAGCCCGTGGCTGAACCCACTCAAGGAAGAGCAAGCATGCGACCACTCAACATCATTCTGCTGTCGTCGGCCTTCAACGGCCTAACCCAACGCGCCTGGCTGGAACTGCGTGAGGCCGGGCACTCGCCCAGCGTCGTGCTGTTTACCAATGAACAAGCCGTATGCGAGCAGATCGAACACAGCGGCGCCGATCTGGTGATCTGCCCGTTCCTCAAGGACCGTGTGCCCGAAGCACTGTGGAGCAATACGCAGCGTCCGGTGGTGATCATTCATCCCGGCATCGTCGGCGATCGCGGCGCCAGTGCCCTCGACTGGGCGATTACCAACGAGCTGCCGAGCTGGGGCGTCACCGCGTTGCAAGCGGTCGAGGAAATGGACGCCGGCCCGGTGTGGGCCACCTGCGAATTCAACCTGCCGGCGGGCCTGCGCAAATCCGAGCTGTATAACGGTCGGGTCAGTGATGCGGCGATTCGTTGCATACGCGAAGTGGTGGAGAAGTTCGTCGAAGGCTTTGAACCGGTTGCCCTCGACTATGCCGATACAAAAGTGCGCGGGCGCTTGCAGCCGAACATGAAACAGGTCGACCGCAGTTTCAGCTGGCACGACTGCGCGCGTTTCATCAAACGCTGCATCGATGCCGCCGACGGTCAGCCCGGCGTATTGGCGAGCCTGGCCGGCGGTCAGTATTACGTGTACGACGCGCACCTCGATTCGCGCAGCGGCATGCCCGGCGAGATTCTCGCGGTGCATGACGATGCGGTGCTGGTCGCGGCCGGTGATCAGAGTTTGTGGATTGGTTCGTTGCGACGCAAACCGCAACCCGGCGAAGAAACCTTCAAGCAACCGGCGCGGCACCTGTTGGCCGAGCAATTGGTCAACGTGCCGGTGCTGGACTGGTCGATTGCCACGCAGCCGTTCAGTGACGAAGCCTATCAACCGCTGCGGTATCGCGAATCCGGCATCGTCGGTGAGCTGACCTTCGAGTTCTACAACGGCGCCATGAGCACCGAGCAATGCCAGCGCATGGTCGCCGCGCTACGCTGGGCCAAATCTCGTGATACGCAGGTGTTGCTGATCAAGGGCGGGCGCGGCAGTTTTTCCAACGGTGTGCATTTGAACGTGATTCAGGCCGCGCAGGATCCTGGTGCTGAAGCCTGGGCGAATATTCAGGCGATCGACGATGTCTGCGCAGAACTGCTGACGGCCCGACAACTGGTGGTCAGCGGCGTTACTGGCAATGCTGGCGCCGGCGGTGTGATGCTCGCGCTGGCCGCCGATATTGTGTTTGCCCGCGCCGATATCGTGTTCAACCCGCATTACAAGAGCATGGGTTTGTATGGCTCCGAATACTGGACCTACAGCCTGCCCCGCGCCGTCGGCCCGGCCATGGCCGAGCAATTGACCCAGGCCTGTCTGCCGGTGAGCGCGGTGCAGGCGTGGCAACTGGGCATGGTTCAGGAAATCGGCCCGCGTTGCCCGGACGAGTTTTCCCTGTGGTTGCTGCAACGGGCCAACGGCGTATTGAGCGATCCGACCTATGCCGCGGTGCGTGAGCGCAAGGCGCGGGTTGATCAGGTGTTGATCCAGCAATGCCGTGAAACCGAGTTGCAGGAGATGCAGGAAGACATGCTCTACAACCGCAATCAGTTTGCCGAGAAGTGTCGAAACTTTGTTTACAAGCGCAAGGTGTGTGGCACGCCGGCGCGGTTGATTGAGGAGTGGGCGCGGGTGCGTTTGACCGAGTTGGCCAGTTGATTTTGCGGTGACTGCTTTCCCCTCACCCTAGCCCTCTCCCCAAGGAGAGGGAACCGAGCCGGGGGTATTGAAGATTTACACCGACCTGAGAGTCTTGCTCTGAATCCATAATCGACCCGATCTTTCAGGTCGATGTATGACGCGAGACACCTCGGTCAGTCCCCTCTCCCTCGGGGAGAGGGATAGGCGGGCGGCGATCCGATGAGGGGCTTTTGCCTTTACAATGCCCGCCACCTCAAACACCGGCCCGCCCATGGACATCGATCTCGCTCGCACCTTTCTGGAAATCGTCCGCCACGGCAGCCTCGCTGCGGCCGCACAAAAGCTGTTCGTCACGCAAACGGCGATCACCGCCCGGGTGCAGAAACTCGAAAGCCAATTGGGTAGCACGCTGTTCGTGCGCAACCGCGCCGGGGCGAAACTGACGCCCAATGGTGAGGCCTTTGTGGTCTACGCCAATCAACTGGTGCAGACCTGGGAGGCCGCACGCCGCGATCTGCCGCTGCCCGAGGGCTACCACAACGTGCTGCACATCGGTGGTGAAGTCAGTCTGTGCAACCCGTTGATGCTCAGTTGGGCGGCGGAGCTGCGCGAAAAGATTCCCGGGCATGCCCTGCGCATGGAAATCCGCGACGGCGAAAACCTGCTGCGCCAGCTCGAACTCGGTGTGCTCGACGCCGCGCTGGTCTATCAGCCGGAATACTGGCCGGGCTTGCAGGTCGAGCAAGTGCTGGAAGAAAAACTGATTCTGGTGCGTGCGCCCGAGCGCCCCGATCCCTACGTCTACATCGACTGGGGCCCGGACTTCCGCCGCCAGCATGACGCCGCTCTGCCGGAAAAAGCCAAAGCGGCGCTGAGTTTCAACCTCGGCCCACTGGCCCTGCAATACATTCTCGAACACGGCGGCAGCGGCTACTTCCGCACCCGCGTGGTACGCACCTATCTGGAAAGCGGCGCCCTCGAAGCGGTGACCAAAGCTCCGGAATTCGGCTACCCGACTTACCTGGTCTACTCACGCGATCGCGATTCGGCGACGCTGCAGCAGGCCTTCCACCTGCTGCGCGAAGTGATCCGCACCGATGACGACTGGTCGCAACGCTGGAACCCTCTGAGCTGAAGCGACGGCTTGGTACCGGAGCATGGCGCATGTGCCACTGAGGTTCGGCCTGCACAAACGGCCGGATCGGCTAATCTGCCGGGTATAACAACGATCCCCGCAGGTGATGCAGTGAGGCAGACCACCGAGATATTCCGCAGCCGTTACCGTGCGGCCATTCATCCGCTGTACAACCCGTGGCTGCACGGTACGTTCGTGCTGCTGTTCGGCGTGCTGGCCATCACTGCGTTCTGGAGCAGTGTGCAGCAGGTCAGCCTGCTGGAATGGCTGACGGTGCCGTTGACCCTGCTGCTGTTCAATTTCGGTGTGTACATCGTCCACCGCCATCTCGGTCACCACAAAAAGACCTTCGCAAAAATGTTCTATGCCCGACATGCGGGCGATCATCACAGCTTCTTCACCCCCGGCCATATGACCTACGACGGCGCCCGCGACTGGCGGGTGATTCTGTTTCCCGCCTGGTTGATCGTACTGCACACGCTAGTGATTACCCTGCCGCTGTGGTGGCTGATCGCACAAGCCAACGCCAATGTCGCCGGGTTGTTCGGAGGCTGCATGGTGCTCGGTTATCTGACTTACGAAATTTTCCACGCCTGCGAACACCTGCCGCCGCACAACCCGCTGACCCACCTGCCGTGGATCCGCCAGATGCGCCGCCTGCACGAATTGCATCACCGCCGCGAGCGCATGCAGGAACGCAATTTCAATATCGTCCTGCCGTTGATGGACTACCTGTTCGGCACCCTTTACTGGGAGCCGGAAACCGCCCCATTGAACTATCCGAGACAAGCCATGACCCGCATGCAGCACACGATCGACATCGCTGGCGAACCCGTTTCCGTGCTCGCCTACGCCGCCAGTGTCGGGCGCTGGCCAGAGTGGCACCCGTCGTCGCTGAAGATCGACGGCCCACACGGCCCACTGCATGCCGGCGCGCGTTTCGAAGAGGACATTCATGCCGGCGGGCGCGCGGGCCACTTGAGCTGGGAAGTCACCGAGTACCTGCCCGGTCGGCGCTGGTGCGCCCGGGCGCAAGGCGATCATGGCTTGTCGCTGTTGCTGACGTATGAGTGCAGCATCGACGGCAGCGATACACGATTTGTCCGCACGCTGGATTATCGTTTTGACGGGCTGGGCATGCGCATCGCCAATCACCTGCTGCTGAAACGGCGCATCGAGCGCGAATCCGCCGCATCGATGCTGGCGCTGCGTGACATGGCCGCCCAGTACCTGGCCACGGCGAGGGCCAGCGCGTGAAGCTACGGCATCTGTTGTTGCTGCTGATCCTCATCGTCATCGCGTTCTTATTGTTGATGCCCACCAAGGTCGAACCTGTGGCTTGGACGCCGCTTCCAGCACCTTCGCTAACAGAAGGCATTTACGCCGAGAACCAGAAACTCAAAGGCGCAGCACAGGTCGGGCCGAGCGACATCGAAGGGCCGGAAGCGTTGCTGCTGGAGAGTGACTTCCTGATCACCGGGCTGCACGACGGCCGATTGATCCGCACCAGCCTCGACGGCCAGCAACGCAAAGTCCTCGCCGACACCGGTGGCCGCCCGCTGGGGCTGGCCCGGCACCCGAACGGCATGCTGGTGATCGCCGATGGGGTCAAGGGTTTGCTGTCCCTCGATGCGCAAGGTCAGCTGGTTCCTTTGACCACGGAGGCCAATGGTCTGGCCTTCGGTTTTACTGATGACGTGGCCATCGACAAGTCCGGGCATTACGCCTATTTCAGCGATGCTTCCAGCCGCTGGGGTTATGGCCATGACGGTGAAGCGATCATCGAGCACGGCGGCGATGGGCGTCTGCTGCGCTATGACTTCCAGAGCGGCAAAACCAGTGTCCTGCTCGATAAGCTTGAGTTCGCCAACGGCGTGACCCTCGGCCCGGACGACGCCTATGTACTGGTCAACGAAACCGGCGCCTATCGCATCAGCCGTTACTGGCTGACCGGGCCGAAAGCCGGCACTCATGATGTGTTCATCGACAATCTGCCAGGGCTGCCGGACAACCTGGCGTTCAATGGCAGCAACCGGTTTTGGGTGGCGTTATATGCGCCGCGTAATGCGTTGCTCGACGGTACGGCCGGGCACCCGTTCGTGCGCAAGATGATTGTGCGGGCGCTGAAGGTTTTACCGAAACCGGTGGAAAAGCGCGGGTTTGTGTTGGGGCTGGACCTGGACGGCAAGGTGATTGCCAATTTGCAGGATGCGAGCAGTGGCAATTATTCGCCGATCACCACGGTGCGCGAGTATGGGGCGTGGTTGTATTTCGGTTCGTTGAAGGCGATGCATATGGCGCGGATGCCGTTGGATGCAGCCCTTAAGTGAACCTGATGTTTTTGTGTTGCATGGACTGACGCCTTCGCGAGCAGGCTCGCTCCCACATTGGATTGTGTTGACCACAAATGCTGTGGTCAGCCGAGAACCTTGTGGGAGCGAGCCTGCTCCGGGCGGCGTTCCGACGAAGACGGTCTGTCAGTTGCTGGATTTATCGAACTTGTCCGGATCTTCGTCTTCAGGCAGATCCTCATCCGGCTCTTCGGGGTTGGCCGTGGTATGCGCCGGGCTGTTGGGTTCGGGATGCGTGGGAACCGGGTCGAATGCGCCCTGCTCTTCACTGGGGAATTTGGGATCGTTCATAAGGCACCTCGCAAAGAGTCGCTGATGGAAGACTCTGTACATTCGAGGTGCCGGTCGTGGCTGTCGTTCCCGTCAATCCGCAACCGCAGGTCGGCGGATCAACCGGGTTTCAGGATCGCGCCTGTAATTGCTCGACGATCTTGTCTTTGACCTGCAAGCGCTTTTCTTTGAGTTTTTTCAGCGTGTCGTCGCTGGGAGCATCCGAGGTGGCAGTCTCGGCCTTGACTACTTCGGCGTCCGCCTGGGAATACTTGTTGATCAGTGCGTCCAGATGTGGATCCGCGGTGCGTTTTTGCTGGATCTCTTCCTTTGTAAGCTTCAAGTCCTGTAACAGATCATGGGTCACCGGCATGGAACACCTCCGTCAGTTGATCGGCTGGCCAACGCGACCGATTGCGCTGGCCAGTTATCAGAATGGCCTCGGTTGCACGGTTCTGTCGACCACCTGTCAGACCAGCGGTGCCCGTTCGTCGCCCTTTCGCAAATGCGATCAAACCTTTATTCGTCGCATTGCCTCCATTGGTTAACACCAACAAAAACTGCGTGGAGATACACCAATGGACGGATTCAACCTGCGTCATCTGGTTCTGGCTGTCGCTTTGAGCAGCGGCATGGGCAGCGCCTTCGCTGCGACTGACAATGACTTTGTCGATAACGCCGCTGCCGGTGGCATTGCTGAAATCGAAACCAGTCGGCTCGCCCTGGAAAAAAGCCAATCGGCTGACATCAAGGCGTTTGCCAACATGATGATCACCGATCATGGCAAGGCCAACGATGAGCTGGCGACCATTGCCAAGGCCAACGACATCGAAGTCCCGGACACCACAACCCTGGTCAAACAGGCCAAGGAAAAAATCCTTGAAGTGCGTGATGAGTCTTTCGACGCGGCATACGCCAACAATCAGGTGAAGGCACACGAAGAGACCATCGAGCTGTTCAAGAAACAAGCCAATACTGTGACCGATGACAAGGTCAAAGGCGCTACGGAGTTGAAGGCGTTTGCGCAGAAAATGCTGCCGGGGCTGGAAAAACATCTGGCCGCCGCTAAAGAGCTGCAGGCCAAGCATCCGAGCAAGTAAAAAGCCTTACCCTCACCCCAGCCCTCTCCCGGAGGGAGAGGGAGCCGACCGAGGGGGATGTTCAAGTTACGTCGACCTGAACGTTTTGAGTCGAACTCAGGATCTGAACAGCCCCCGACTTGAAATCTCGAGTTGAACTCAGCTTTTGAAAAGCACCGAGATCGGCTCCCTTTCCCCCTCGCCCCCCGTGGGGGAGAGGGCTGGGGTGAGGGGGATCGATCTAAACCACACCACAAATCCAAAGCAAAAAAAGGCCGCATCCATAAGATGCGGCCTTGTCATATCCGCCGAACATCAACCCCCATCGGTATCAATATCGGCATCCGTCTCCTCCCCCGGCTTCGCCCGATCCGGCTGCGGTTCGAAGCCCGGACTGAACTCATTGTCGTTGTCCGTGTGCTTGTTCTTCTGATCCACCGCCGGATCGCCACTCTGCGCCTGCCCGCCATCGCCTTGCTGCTGCGTCGGCACCGGCTGCCCCGGCACCTGCGGGTCGATAGCCGGATCATTGCGATTGATCGGTTCGCCAGATTGGCTCTGCTTCGTTTGCTCGTTCATGGCCACCTCGTTGGTCAAACACCCCCGGCACACATCCGCCGGGTGTCAAAGATTCGAAGCCTGCCCCGCGCCATCGTTCAAAACATCGCCGCTCGCCGTCACGCCGACTAGAGTTACCGGGACGTTCCCTGCGCCAGATCAAAAATATACGTGCAGGAACGAACAACTATTTCGAACGGCAAATGTCGATCGCTTCGCGGCGATCATTTTCCCGATCGCCCCCCAATTCGCGACGGAGCAACAGGCACATGGCAGCACTGCAGAACAGCACACTCGATGCGATGAAAAACAAACAAACGCAACTGCTGGGCGAATGGATCAACGGCCTGCAAGCCAGCGGCGCCACGCGCAATCTGAAAGATCACGATCTACAACAACAGACCAGCGAGTTCCTGCAACTGGTGGTCAATGGCATCGAGAACGACAACGGCACCAACATCGCCGCACCGGGTTGGGAAGCCACCCGCCAGTTCCTCGAAAAGCTCTCCCACAGCCGCGCCCTGCTCGGCCAGGACTCGCAGCAGACCGCCAGTTTCATCTTCGCCCTCAAGGGCCCGCTGTTTAACCTGCTGCAGAGCCATTACAAAGACCAGCCTGCGCTGCTCGCCGAACAGCTCTGGGAAGTCTCGGAACTGCTCGACGCGTTCGGCATGCACACCATCCGCACCTTCCAGAAATCCCGCGAAGCGGTGATCAAGCGTCAGCAGGAAGAACTGCTGGAGCTGTCGACCCCGGTGGTCAAGCTGTGGGACGGCGTGCTGGCGCTGCCGATGATCGGCACCCTCGATTCGCAACGCACGCAAGTGGTCATGGAATCGCTGCTGCAACGCATCGTCGACACCGGTTCGGAAATCGCCATCATCGATATCACCGGCGTGCCGACCGTCGACACGCTGGTCGCACAACACCTGCTGAAAACCGTGACCGCGATCCGCCTGATGGGCGCCGACTGCATCATCAGCGGCGTGCGTCCGCAGATCGCGCAAACCATCGTCCACCTCGGTCTCGACCTGCAAGGCGTGGTGACCAAGGCCAATCTGGCCGACGCGTTGAAACTGGCCCTGACCCGTCTGGGTGTCAGCCTCGTCAAGACGGTATAAACATGGAACGTATCCCGATTCTCCAGATGGGCAAGTTCCTGCTGGTGACCATTCAGGTCGACATGCATGACCAGCTCGCCCTCACATTGCAGGATGACTTGTCCGAGCGCATCAGCAAGACCTCGGCGCGCGGGGTGTTGATCGACATCTCGGCGCTGGACATGGTCGACTCGTTCATTGGCCGGATGATCAGCACGATCTCCGGCCTGTCGAAAATCATGGACGCCGAAACCATGCTGGTCGGCATGCAGCCGGCCGTGGCGATCACCTTGGTCGAGCTCGGCCTGACCCTGCCCGGTGTCAGCACGGCACTGAACGTCGAGCGCGGGATGAAACTGCTGCAGGAACGAGTAGACCGGCAATGACCGTACGCAGCAGCGGTACTCAACCCATCCACATCGAGCAGGACGTCGTGCTCGCGCGCCAGACCGCACGCAAACTGGCCACCGAATGCGGAATGCGCCTGATCGACCTGACCAAAATGGTCACAGCAGTCAGCGAACTGGCCCGCAACACCATGGTTTACGGTGGCGGCGGCGACATGGACTGGCAGATTCTCGATGAAGATCACAAAGTCGGTCTGCGCTTGACGTTCCGCGACGAAGGCCCGGGCATTGCCGACATCAAACTGGCGATGACCGACGGCTGGACCTCCGGCAGCGGCATGGGCCTGGGCCTGACCGGCGCGAAACGGCTGGTCGAAGAATTCGAACTGGACACCGAGCCCGGCAAGGGCACTCGCATAACGATTACCCGATGGACATGAATATCAGCGGGTCGATGACCCAGGTTTTACTGATCGAAGACAGCAGCCAGATCGGCCACGCACGGCGCACGGCGCAACAACTGGCCGAACAGCATGGCTTTGATGAGCGCGATGCCGGGCGCGTGGCGCTGGTCGCTACGGAGCTTGCGAGCAATGTGCTCAAGCACGCCAACCACGGTGAAATGCATCTGCGGGTGCTGCCGCGCATTGATGGTTTCGGCATTGAGTTGCTCGCCATCGACCGTGCTCAGGGGTTTGATTTGCAGGCCTGTATGCCCGACGGGTTCTCCACCGGAGGCACCCAAGGCATTGGCCTTGGCTCGATATCACGCCAGACCGAAGTGTTTGATGTGTACGCCGATGCCCGTGGCGCGGTGTTATTGGCCCGGTTTTATCCACGCACGGATCGCGAGCCTGACATGCGTTTTGGGGTCAGCCAGCACTCGTTGCACAACGATCCGGCGTGCGGCGATGTCTGGCACCTGGCGTATGACAACGGCAGCATCAGCGCGCTGATCATCGACGGCCTCGGTCACGGTGAAGACGCCGAACGCGCCGGGCGGGCCGGAGCGCAAACCTTCGCTCTGATGCCTTTCGCCGAGCCGGTGATGCTGATGGAAGACATGCACCGCGACATGATCGGTACTCGCGGCGGCGCTGTCGCGTTTGCCCAATTCGATGCACGGCGCGACAGCCTGACCTTCGCCGGCGTCGGCAACATCGGCGCCAGCCTGATCAACGCCGACAAGTCCCGCGGACTGGCTTCGCACCCGGGCATTGTCGGCGTGCAATACCGGAAAGCCCGGCCCTTTGACTATGCTCACGTGAACGGACATCTATTGATCATGTACAGCGACGGCTTGCAGTCCCGTTGGAACCTTCAAGACTACCCCGGCCTGGTGCACCGCCATCCTGCCGTGATAGCCAGCGTCCTGCACCGCGACTTCTGCCGCGGGCGCGACGATGTAACGGTGCTGGTCGTTGCCCTGGAGGCCGCCCATGGCTGAGTCGCCGATTCTGAGCAGTGCCGAGCAGGCTGCGCTGATTGCGCAGTTGCAGAGCGAAACCGCAGCCCTGCGCGAAGAACTCGATGAAACCAATCAGGGCGTGCTGGCGCTGTACGCCGAACTTGATGTACAGGCTGAGGAACTGCGCCAGGCTTCGGATCTGAAAAGCCGTTTTTTGTCGTACATGAGCCACGAGTTCCGCACGCCGCTGGGTTCGATCCTGAGCATCAACAGCCTGCTCGCCGATGAGCTCGACGGCCCGCTCAGTCCCGAGCAACACAAGCAGGTGGCGTTCGTCAGCACGGCTGCGCGCGAACTCAGCGACATGGTCGATGACCTGCTCGATCTGGCGAAGATCGAGGCCGGACGCATCAGCATTTCCCCGGCATGGTTCGACATGTTCGACCTGTTCTCGGCCCTGCGCGGGATGTTCCGGCCAATCGTCGACGCCAGCGCCGTGGACCTGATTTTCGAAGAGCCGGTCGGTTTGCCACGCCTGTACACCGATGACAAGAAACTCGCGCAGATCCTGCGCAACTTCATTTCCAACTCGCTGAAGTTCACCACCCGTGGCGAAGTGCGGGTTTCCGCGCGGCTCGAAGGGGCGGACAAGGTGCGTTTTGCCGTTAGCGACACCGGAATCGGTATCGCACCAGAGCTGCATGGTGCATTGTTCGAGGACTTTTCCCAGGTCGACTCGCCGTTGCAGAAACGTCTGCGCGGCACCGGGCTGGGCCTGTCGCTGTGTAAACGCTTCGCCGCCCTGCTCGGCGGTGAAGTCGGGATGGACAGTGCGCCGGGGGTCGGCTCGACCTTTTTCGTGATCATCCCGTTGGCGATCGCTCTGGAGAACGTCGATGAAACGTGACATCCGCTTGTTGATCGTCGACGACAACGTCGCCACCCGCTACGCCCTGCGCCGACGGCTGGAGCGTCACGGCTATGAGGTGCTGGAAGCCGGCACCGGCGGCGAGGGGCTGGCGTTGATCGAAAGTGAAGTGCTCGACGCACTGATCCTCGACGTCAATCTGCCGGACATGAGCGGCTTCGACATCGTACGGATTCTGCGCGCGGACAGCCGCACGGCGCTGTTGCCAGTGATCCACGTGTCCGCCGCCTCGATCCAGACTGGCGACATCATCACCGGCCTCAATGCCGGCGCTGATGCCTATCTGATTCACCCGGTCGACCCCGACGTGCTGCTGGCCACCCTGCGCACGCTGCTGCGGGTACGCGACACGGAAAATGCCCTGCGCGAAAGTGAAGCGCGCTTCCGTGAGATTTTCGTCAATGTGTCCGCGCCGATCGCGGTGCTCGATGCCAGCCTCAAGGTGCATGAGTGCAACCATGCCTTCGCGCAACTGATTCTCGACGATCAGGACCCGCAAATCCTGCGTGAATGCTTCGCCGAGGAGCAGAGCGCGATCCTCAATGAACTGCGCCTGCGCCTGGTCGATGGCGAGCGCTGGAAAGGCACGCTGAACATGCGTGTGCAGGGCGAGATTCGCGAGACCGAGTGGCAGATTTCGCCGTACCGGACGCCGGAGCTGAGCCTGGTGTTTGTCGAAGACGTCACCGAACACCGCCATCGCGAGCGCTCGCATCTGGCGCGCCTGGACGACACCACCACGCAACTGGCCAAAGAGGTCGCCGAGCGTGCGCGCGCTGAGGCGCAGTTGCTGCAAGTGCAAAAAATGGACGCACTGGGCAAGCTCACGGGCGGTATCGCCCACGACTTCAACAACCTGCTGACCGGGATCATCACCAGCCTGGAGCTGATCCAGAAACGTGTTGCCGATCAACGTCTGGACAAGGTGCAGTTTTATTCCGAAGCGGCGCTGAATTCGGCGATGAGTGCCGCCTCACTTACCCATCGTTTGCTCGCCTTTGCCCGTCAGCAGCCGCTGGATACACGGCCGGTCGACATCAACGAACAAGTACGCTCACTGGAAGAACTGCTGGTGCGCACCATCGGTGAGCGAATCACCCTCAAGCTTGAATTGACCAGCAAACCGGCGATCGCCCTGGTCGACCCGGTGCAGCTGGAAAGCGCGGTGTTGAACCTGGTAATCAACGCCCGCGATGCGCTGCCGGCGGGCGGCAATATCTGGGTCAACACCTACGCCGCCTACTCCCACGGTGATCCGAACATGGCCGATGGCGCTTACGTGGCGCTGTCGGTGCGTGACGACGGGACCGGGATCGAGCACAACGTCATCGATAAAGTCTTCGATCCGTTTTTCACCACCAAACCGTTGGGCCAGGGCACGGGGCTGGGGTTGTCGACGATCTATGGTTTTGCCCGCCAGTCGGGCGGCGATGCGCACATCCGCAGCGTCGCGCGGCGCGGCACCGAAGTGACGATCATGTTGCCGGCCACCACCGACCCGACCGGGGCCGACATCCCCGCGCCAGTGGTTGACCCGCAAGGCACTGGCGAGCATGTGCTGATTGTCGAGGACATGCCGTCGGTACGCATGTTTGTCACTGAAGTGCTGGAAGACGCGGGTTATCGCTGCACCCAAGCGGCGGATATCGAAACGGCGCTGGAACGCCTGCAGAATGATCCGTCGATCAACCTGCTGCTGACCGACGTTGGTTTGCCGCGCATGAGCGGTCGTGAGTTGGCGGATGTTGCGCGGGGCTGGCGTGAGGGATTGCCGATCCTGTTCATGACCGGGTATGCGGAAACGGCGATCAACCGCCAGGTGTTTCTGGGCAGCGGCATGGACATGCTGGTCAAGCCGTTTCAGATCAGTGAATTGCTCGACAAGGTTCGCCGCACCCTCGATGGTGCCTGATCAACCGCTTTCGCGAGCAAGCTCGCTCCCACAGGTTTTAGTGATGTACGCGGAATAGGCGTACACACAAAACCACTGTGGGAGCGAGCTTGCTCCGGGCGGCGTTCCGACGAAGACGTCAGCCCTGCCAACACACCTATCGGTTCAAAGCCCGAGCCAAAAACGGCGCGGTCTTGCTCTTCTTGCTCGCCGCAACCTTCTGCGGCGTGCCCGCCACGACAATCCTGCCGCCCTGATCCCCTGCCCCCGGCCCGATGTCGATCACCCAGTCACTCTGCGCGACCACGCGCATTTCGTGCTCGACCACGATCACCGTGTGCCCTGCCGTCACCAGCGAATCCAGCTGCTCCAGCAACCGGTCAACATCGCGCGGGTGCAGCCCGGTGGTTGGTTCATCCAGCACATACAAGGTCGCGCCGCGCTGGTTGCGCTGCAACTCGGTGGCCAGTTTGATGCGCTGTGCTTCGCCGCCGGACAGTTCCGTGGCCGGTTGCCCGAGACGCAGATAACCCAGGCCAATGTCCCGCAACACTTCCAGTGAACGGCGAATGCCCGGTTGCTCGGCGAAGACTTCCACCGCTTCATCCACGGTCAGTTGCAACACCTGCGCAATGCTCAAACCCTGCCAGAGAATCGCCAGCGTCTGCGGGTTGTAGCGCGCGCCATGACAAGTTGGACACGGTGCATAGACACTCGGCATGAACAACAACTCGACGCTGACAAACCCCTCACCTTCGCAAGTGGCGCAACGGCCTTTGGCGACGTTGAAGGAAAACTGCCCGGCGTCATAGCCTGCCGCCCGTGCATCGTCGGTCGCGGCATACAGTTTGCGCACGTTGTCGAACAAACCGGTGTAGGTCGCCAGATTCGAGCGTGGCGTGCGGCCGATCGGTTTCTGATCGACCTGCACCAAGCGCTTGATCGACTCCAGCCCAGACACGATCTGGCCGCTGCTGAGTTGCGGTGCGTCGTCTTCGAGGCTGAGTTCCTCCGGTTCGCTTTCCAGCGTGGGACGGCCCAACTGCGCGCCGACCAGTTCCAGCAATGCCTGACTGACCAGACTCGACTTGCCCGAGCCGGACACACCCGTCACCGAGGTAAAGCAGCCCAAGGGAAATTCGGCACTGAGGTTGTTCAGATTATTGCGGGTGATGCCCTCGAGTTTCAGCCACGCCGTCGGTTTACGTGCCGTTCTTGTCTGGCGTTGCGACTCGGCAAACAGATATGCGCGAGTCTGCGACTGTGCGATCCCGGCCAGACCTGCAGGCGGGCCGCTGTACAACACCTGCCCACCCTGCTCGCCCGCCGCCGGACCCACGTCGATCAGCCAGTCGGCACGGCGCATGGTTTCCAGGTCATGCTCGACGACGAACAGCGTGTTGCCGTCAGCCTTCAAGCGTTGCAAGGCTTCGAACAGCGCTTCGCCATCGGCCGGATGCAAACCGGCGGATGGCTCGTCGAGTACATAAATCACCCCGAACAATTGCGAGCCCAACTGCGTCGCCAAACGCAAGCGCTGCAACTCACCCGACGACAGCGTCGGCGTGCTGCGCTCCAGCGCCAGATAGCCGAGGCCCAGATCGGTCAGGGTGCTGACCCGCTCCAGCAAGTCCTCGGCAATACGCTGCGCCGCCAGGCGTTTCTCCAGCGACAGGTTCGGCGTGTGCCGCACATCCGGCGCGCTGGCATGGCCGCTGGCGCCATGGGCCACCCGCTGCTGGCGGGCCTCGCGGGTTTGCGCGTGGCTCAAGGTCTCGCCGGTTTCCTCGACGTGCTCCAGATAACTTTGCGCTGCCACGGGTTTCAAAACCTCGGCCACTTGCAGCAGTGGCATCTGCGCCAGCTCACCGATGTCGTACCCGGCAAACGTCACCGACAACGCTTCACGCTTCAGGCGCTTGCCGTCACACAGCGGGCAAGGACTGCCGAGCATGAACTGCGACACGCGCTTCTTCATCAGCGCACTTTGCGAATGGGTGAACGTGTGCAAGATATAGCGGCGCGCACCGGTGAAGGTGCCCTGATAACTCGGCTCCATCTTGCGCTTGAGGGCGACGCGGGTTTCTTCCGGGGTCAGCCCGGCGTACACCGGCACGGTCGGGGTTTCTTCGGTGAAGAGAATCCAGTCGCGCTGTTTTTTCGGCAGCTTCTTCCACGGGATGTCGACATCGATGCCCATGGTCACGAGGATGTCGCGCAGGTTCTGCCCCTGCCACGCCAGCGGCCAGGACGCCACCGCGCGCTGGCGGATGGTCAGGTTGGGATCGGGCACCATAAGCGCTTCGGTGACTTCATACACCCGGCCGAGGCCATGGCATTCAGGGCACGCGCCTTGCGGGGTGTTCGGCGAAAAGTCCTCGGCATACAACATCGGTTGCCCCGGCGGATAACTGCCGGCGCGCGAATAGAGCATGCGGATCAGGCTCGACAACGTCGTCACGCTGCCCACCGACGAGCGCGTACTCGGCGTACCGCGTTGCTGTTGCAGAGCGACGGCCGGTGGCAGGCCTTCGATGGAGTCGACATCCGGCACGCCGACCTGATCGATCAGCCGTCGCGCGTACGGCGCCACCGATTCGAAGTAACGGCGCTGGGCTTCGGCATACAAAGTCGAGAACGCCAGCGACGACTTGCCCGAACCGGACACCCCGGTAAACACCACCAGTGCATCGCGGGGGATGTCGACATCGACGTTTTTCAGGTTATGTTCACGGGCGCCGCGCACCCGGACCATGCCGGCGGGCGCTTTAGAGGTGCGTTTGGAAGTCATCGACCTGCCTTGGTGAAGGAATGTTCAACGCTCAGCTACCGAGCACCACCCGAATCATCTGCAACATGGTTTCCGGGCTATACGGTTTGCCGAGCAAGTGCGTGTCAGGGCTTAACTGGTGATTGCGCGAAATGATGTCGCGGGTGTGCCCGGAGGTGAACAGCACCGCCACCGGCGGCGTCTGTACCTTGGCCCAGGCAAACAGGTCAGAGCTTTTGATCAGCCCCGGCATGACCACGTCAGTGAAGATCAAGTCGACCTCGACGCCGTCGAGGAGCATTTGCATGGCCGCATCGCCATTGCCGGCGGTCAGCACGCGGTAACCCTCCTCGCGCAACAACTCGACGGCCGAGGCGCGCACGGCGTCGTTGTCTTCGACTACCAGAATCGTCTCGTGGCCACCGCTCTGCTGCCGTTGCAGATTGGGGGCTTCATCAAGGATCGGCCGCAGGCTACGCGGGAAGTACAACTGCACCCGCGTGCCCTCACCGACGGTACTGGCGATCTCGACGTGGCCGCCGCTCTGCTTGACGAAACCGAACACCATGCTCAGGCCCAGACCGGTGCCTTGGCCATCGGCCTTGGTGGTGAAAAACGGTTCGAACACCTGCTCCAGAATGCCTGGCGCGATGCCGGCGCCGGAGTCACTGACCGCGACGCGGACAAACTCGCCGGGGACGATGCCTTTGCCGGCGCAGAACTCGCGATCGAGGCGCACGTTGGCAGCGCTGAGCGCAATGGTGCCCTCGCCCTTCATCGCATCGCGAGCGTTGATCGCCAGATTGAGAATGGCGTTTTCCAACTGGTTGCGGTCGACGTTGATATGCCACGGTTGCTGCGGCAGTTGCACATCGATCTGAATGGTTTCACCCAGCGCTCGCTGCAACAATTCGCCGACGCCTTCGAAAATCTGCCGCGGGTTGCACACCGCTGGAGACAACGGCTGGCGTCGGGCAAACGCGAGCAATTGCGAGGACAGCTTGGCACCGCGTTCGACCGCCGCCAGTGAGGCGCTGACTCGGCGCTGCACATTGGCGTTGTTCGGTTCGTGACGTGCAAGCAGATGCAGATTGCCGGCGATCACTTGCAACAGATTATTGAAGTCGTGAGCGACGCCACCGGTCAAACCGCCAATGGCTTCGAGCTTCTGCGACTGACGCAACTGCTCTTCAGCCGCCAGCCGCGCCTCGACTTCTTCGCCGACGCGCTGTTCGAGGTTACGGGTGAATTTGAGCAGGGATTCTTCGGCAATCTTGCGTTCATGAATGTCGATCAGCACCCCGGGAAAGCGCAACGGCTTGCCGTGCTCGTCGAACTCGCAAGCGCCGCTGGCCAGCACCCACAGATAACTGCCGTCACTGCGCCGGACGCGATATTCGGCGTTATACGGCTCACCGGTCTGCACGGAATGGGCGATTCGTTCCTGTACCCAGGCGTGATCATCGGGATGGATGCGTGACTCGGCAATGTCCTGGGCCAGATTGTTCAGGTCATGATCCGGCGGATAAGAGAACGTACGGGCGAAACGCTCGTCTGCTGACAATGTGTTGTTTTTCACGTCCCAGACAAACGAGCCAAGCAAGGCACCGGCATTCAGCGCCAGACGTACCCGCTCATTGTCAGCGCGGTAAGCCTTTTCGGCGGCCTGACGGCGGCGTTCGGAGTGCATGAATTCCGTGGTTTCCACCACCATCGCCATCACCCCGGCTGGCACCCCGTCATCGTTGGCGATCGGGCTGTAATACAAATCCATCCACACGTCTTCGGGGACGCCATCGCGCAACAGCACCAGTTCTTTATTGCGGTAAGACAAAGTGCCGCCGGCCAGGCAGGTATCGACCACGTGCCGGTTGAAATCGGCGACTTCCGGCCAACCCAGCTCCACCGGCGCACCGAGTAGATACGGGTGCCGACCACCGGCAAATATCGAATAGGCATCGTTGTAGATCATGTAGCCGGCGCGGCCCCAGAGCATGACCATTGGCAGCGGCGACGCCAGCATCAATTGCACCGCGCTGCACAGGCTGGCTGGCCAGGTGTCCAGCGGGCCGAGTTCGGTATGGCGCCAGTCGAACGCACTGATGCGTCCGGCCATTTCGCCTTTCCAGCCCTCACAACCATGGCTATCGGATAAAAACTGCATCGACTGACTCAGTGTCCTTAGGTGGTTGCCCGATAAATCGCGGCGCCATAACGACGCGACGCCCGTCTGTTTCGAGCGTCTTCAGTCGCATTGGTTTCATTAGAGGTATAGCCGATTTCATCCCGGTCTGGAGCCTAGACCCCGATCAGGTGCTTGAGCGGATGGTAGCCAGTTTTCATCTTCGCGGCGACGTCGAGGATGGCTTTCTCGATACCGTTCAAATGCATGCAAGTCAGCTCGATGGCAGCGCTCTGATTGCCGGCCTCGATGTACTCGATCAGGCGCAAATGCTCGTCGTCGCGGCACACTTCATGACTGTCGTCGTCTAACGCCGCGGCATACAGCGAAGCGCGGGAAATCAGCTTCTGGAACCAGTCAAGCAGCACCGGATTATTCAGGCTGCGCGCCAGTTTGATGTGGAACTCGCCGAGCAGATGAATCAGCCGCTCATGATCGCCCGCCGCATGGGCTTCATCTTCCAGCAGCAGGTGTTCGCGCAGGTCCTGCATCGCGGTGCTGTCCTTGCGCCGGCACAGTTCAGTGACGATGCCGATCTCGATCAGCCGCCGGGTTTCGAACAGCGAGCGAAGCTCTTCATTGCTCGGCAGCGATACCGACGCCCCTTTATTGGGCTCGGTGGTGACCAGTCCATCGGCCTCCAGTTGCTTCAATGCGGCGCGCACCGACGTGCGGCTGACATTGAATAACTCGGCCAACGAGGCCTCGCCCAGCTTCATCCCCGGGCGCAACGAACGCTTGCTGATCGCCTCGTAAATCCCTTGGTAGACGCGGTCGACCGTGGTTTCCGGTTTCTTCTCGGTCATTCGAACACTCCTTTAGCGTCAGGCAACCTGCCCTTGGCGGTGCCTGACCATGGAAAAAGGGCGGCAGACGCAGGTTAATCCGGGCCTTGGCAAATTGCATTCATATATTGCATACCAACGGATGATGGCGCTGAACATCGGTCAGTCGCGGGAGATCATTTTTGGCGAGGTGGTGATGGCGTATGTGCGCGATGAGTTGATCGATCCGAAGACGCTGTATATCGATCAATTGGGCCTGGATGCGATCAGGCGCATGGGTGGCCATGGCTACGCACGAACCCGCGATTACTTCGACCTGCCGAACCGCTCGTTGCAAGCGTGGACGGAAGCGCCGGGCGGTGGCGAGCGGTTTTGGCCGGCCGCCAAATAACCCAGAAGAGAAACGCATCACCCCTGTGGGAGCGAGCCTGCTCGCGAAAGCGGTACATCAGACAAATAATCTTTGAATGACAGACCGCCTTCGCGAGCAGGCTCGCTCCCACAGGGATTTATATCGTTTCTCAGTCGGTGCCGTACTTCGGCGAGCGCGGGCCGTACAGCAGGCCTGCCCGATGTCCGGCCGAGAGCAGACGATTGCTCGCCACACCGGCAATCGGGTAGCCGGCATCGGTGGCGCTGTTGATGATCTGCTTCACCGCCGCCGAAATCAGCATGCCGACGATACCGCCGGCATTGCTATTGCCGCCCTCTTCGCTCGACGCCCGTGCCGAACCGGTCCACAGCGTGGTGCCGCTTTTCAGGTCGACCAGTTTCGCCGTCGCGGTCACCGCCGTTTCGCTGCTGATCACCATGTAACGCGTACCGTATTCGGTCACGGTGATGTACAGCGCCGCGTCCGCACCGAAGATCTCCTTCAGTTTGCTCGGCGGTGCCTGATGGATATCGTCCGGGGTGCTCAGGCCGTTCTGGCGGAACGTCTCGTCAACCAGCGCGATCGGCAGCACGTAGTAACCGGCTTCGGCCAGTGGGAAGGTCACCTGCGACAACAGGCTGTACGACGCCTTCACATCCGGCGAAGTGTTCAGCGGTGGCAGCACCAGAATGGTTTTCGGCCGCGCCTGCTTATAAGCCGAGTAATCCACGGTCTTGGGCGCAACGCAGCCACCCAGCACGGTCAGGGCCAGACCGGCGGCCAGCAGCTTCAAGGTACGCGCGATCATTTCGCGTCTCCGCTCTTGGCGTTCTTGAGCAGGAAATCCATGTACGTCCCGGACTCGGGGAACAGGGTTTTCTCGGTTTTGAACTGCTGCACCATCTGGTCGTCCTTGCCCATGCTCAGATAGAGCAGGCCAAGGTGCGCGTGGTAACCCGGCGGTACGGCTTTGCCGGTGGAGCGGATTTTCTGCAGGTCACGTTCCAGTGCTTCAGCCTGGGCTTCTTTCGGCTCTTCGCCTTTGAAGTATTCGTAGACCTGCGGTTCGTAGCCTTCCCATTGGTACAGGGTTTGCGGGCCGGAAGCACAACCGGCCAGCAAGGCACTGGCAGCCAGCGTCAGCGCCATCAACGAGCGCGACAAATTCAGAGTCATGGGGTGTTGCTCCTTGCAATGGGCGTCGATCAGTTACCCGGTTTCCAGGCACCGGCGTTCATGCCATCCACCAGACGATTGATCGCCTCGCGCATGGCCAGATCCAGTACTTTGCCGTTGAGGGTGGAGTCGTAGGCAGCGGTGCCGCCGAAGCCGATGATTTCGCGGTTGGACAGTGCGTATTCGCCAGCGCCCTGAGTCGAATACACCACTTCCGAGGTGCTGATATTGACGATGTTCAGGTTGACCTTGGCGTAAGCGACCTGGGTCTTGCCACGGCCGAGAATGCCGAACAACTGGTGATCGCCAGTCTCTTTGCGGCCGAACTCGGTGACGTCACCGGTAACCACGTAATCAGCACCTTTGAGACGCTGGGCCTGGCCCTTGATCGCCGCTTCCTGCTGGATTTCACCCATGTTGTCGCGGTCCAGCACGCTAAAGCGGTTGGTCTGCTGCAGGTGAGTGATGAGGATGGTCTTGGCCTGACCGCCGAGACGGTCGACACCGTCGGAGAAGATCCCACGCATGTAGCTGGAGCGGTTGTCGAACTTACCCACAGCCATTGGCACGCGAACGCCGGTCCAGACCTGGGAGGCGCTTTCAACCTTGGCCACCGGCAGCGCGCGCGAGCTTTCGGTGGCGCAACCGGCGAGTGTGCCGGCAATCGTGCCGAGCACAGCAATCGCGACGCCTGAGACCAGCATCCGGGAGATCATTCTCACTGAGTATTCCTTTGAAAAACGGGGATGTCCCGGCGCGGCAATGCGCGGCGGGAGCTGAAAAGGGCCGGCATTATGACAAAGTGCCATCATTGAGGACAGGTTTTTTTGACGCCAGTGAATTGGCTTGATTGGCCTTACGCAAATCCATTGTGGGAGCGAGCTTGCTCGCGAAAGCGGTTCGTCATTCAACGAATATTTGTCTGATGCACCGCCTTCGCGAGCAAGCTCGCTCCCACAGGGTTTTGTGTCTGACTTGGGTTGGTGTTTGGCTTGGGAGAAAGGATCAGTGGAAATCGCGGCTCTGCACGCGAATGCCATTAAGCAATGGGCTGAGGTCGCTCAAACGCCCGGCGATCAGGTGGCGCACTTCGCCTTCGCGCTCCCAGCGGCCATCGACCTTGAGCAATTGCGAACCGACCAGTACTTGCCGCTGACGCTCGGCCAGATCACGCCAGACCACCACGTTGACGTTGCCAAACTCGTCTTCCAGCGTCACAAACGTCACACCACTGGCGGTGCCCGGTCGTTGGCGTCCGGTGACCAGCCCGGCGACGCTCACCGGCCGACCGTGCTCGACGTCGAGCAATTCCTGCGAACTGCGGCAGCGCCGGGCTTTGAGTTCACCGCGCAACAGTGCCAGCGGATGCGGCCCCAGCGTGGTGCCGACCGTGGCGTAATCGGCATGCAGATCCTCGCCAACGCTGGGTTTGGGCAGCAGCACTTCCGGTTCCTCCTGACTCGGCAACCCGGCAAACAGACCCAACTGTTTCTGCACCCCGGCCACTTCCCAGCGCGCCCGATGTCGATGCCCGGCCAGGCCGCGCAACGCCCCTGAGTCGGCGAGCAACGCCTGCGCCCGACTGTCGAGCGCCGCCCGCTCGCCCAAGTCGGCGACATCGGCAAATGCCCCACGCGCCCGCGCCGCCTCGATGCGCCGGGCATCGTCTTCGCGAAAGCCCTTGATCATGCGCAGGCCCATGCGAATCGCCGGTTGCGCCGCTGTGGTGGTTTCCAGGCTGCAATCCCAATCACTTGCGCGCACGTCGACCGGGCGGATCTGCAACTGATGCCGGCGCGCATCCTGGAGAATCTGGTCCGGACTGTAGAAACCCATCGGCCAGCTATTGATCAGCGCACAGGCAAACGCCGCCGGTTCGTGGCACTTGAGCCAGCAACTGGCGTAGGTCAGCAAGGCAAAACTGGCGGCGTGGGATTCGGGAAAACCGTAGCTGCCGAAGCCTTTGATCTGCTCGAAAATTTGCGCGGCGAATTCCGGTGTGTAGCCGTTTTTCTTCATGCCGGCGGCGAGGCGTTCCTTGTGCGGCTCGAGTCCGCCGTGGCGTTTCCACGCGGCCATCGAGCGGCGCAACTGATCGGCCTCTCCGGGGCTGTAATCGGCGGCGACAATGGCGATCTGCATCACCTGTTCCTGAAACAGCGGCACGCCGAGGGTGCGTTTGAGCACCACTTCCAGTTCCGGTGACGGATAGGTTTCCTCTTCTTCCTTGTTGCGGCGGCGCAGGTACGGATGGACCATCCCGCCCTGAATCGGCCCGGGGCGGACGATGGCCACTTCGATCACCAAGTCATAGAACTTCGCCGGTTTCAGACGTGGCAGCATCGACATTTGTGCGCGGGACTCGATCTGGAACACGCCAATGGTGTCGGCGCGACTGATCATCTCGTAGGTCGGTTTGTCTTCGGCCGGGATAGTCGCCAGGCTCAGGTCCAGATTGCGATGGCGACGCAGCAAATCGAAGCAGCGACGAATTGCGCTGAGCATGCCGAGGGCGAGGATATCTACTTTGAGCAGGCCAACCGCGTCGAGGTCGTCCTTGTCCCACTGGATGATCGTGCGCTCGGCCATCGCCGCGTTCTCGACCGGCACCAGCGTGTCCAGCGGTTGCTCGGAAATCACGAAGCCACCGGGGTGTTGCGACAGGTGCCGAGGGAAGCCGATCAGTTGTCCGGTCAGGCTCAATACCCGGCGCAGCACCGGACTTTCCGGGTCAAAGCCGCCCTCGACCAAGCGCTCCAGCGGCGGTGTTTCATCGCTCCAGTGGCCGCAGCAATCGGCCAGTGCGTTGATCTGATCCGGCGGCAGGCCGAGGGCCTTGGCCACATCGCGTACGGCGCCAGCAGCGTGATAAGTGCTGACCACTGCGGTCAACGCCGCGCGACCACGGCCGTAACGGCGAAACACGTATTGCAGGACTTCTTCGCGGCGTTCGTGCTCGAAGTCGACGTCGATGTCCGGCGGTTCATTGCGCTCCTTCGACATAAAACGTTCGAACAGCAACGTGGTGCGGTCCGGGTCGATCTCGGTGATGCCCAAGGCAAAGCACACCGCCGAGTTGGCCGCCGAGCCACGGCCCTGACACAAAATGCTCTGGTCGCGGGCAAAGCGCACCACGTCGTGCACGGTGAGGAAGTAGCTTTCGTAGCCGAGTTCGGCGATCAGCTTCAGCTCTTTGTTGATCTGCCGCAGCACCTTGAAGGGCGCGCCTTTCTTCCAGCGCCAGGCGATGCCTTCCTTGGTCAGTTGCCTTAGCCAGGAACTGGCGCTGTGCCCCTCGGGCACCAGTTCTTTCGGATACTGATAACGCAATTCACCCAGATCGAAAGTGCAGCGCCGGGCCAGATTCACCGATTCGTCGAGCAAGGCTTGGGGATACAACTCGCGCAACACCTCGACGCTGCGCAAATGTCGCTCGCCATTGGGATGCAAACGCAACCCGGCCTCGGCCACTGGCACGTGATGCCGGATCGCGGTCATGGTGTCCTGCAAGGCGCGGCGACCACGGGCGTGCATGTGCACATCGCCGCTGGCCACGGCCGGAATCTGCAACTCGGTGGCCAGACTTAACAACGCCGTCAGCCGCTGCTGATCGTCCTGGCCACGATGCAATTGCACCGCCAGCCACAAGCGTTCGGCGAAGGTCTGCTGCAGCCAACGGCCCTCTTCCACGTCATCGAGTGAATCCGGCACCCACAACACCAGCAACCCCGGCAACGACTCGGCGAAGTCTTCGCGCAACACCTGATACTGGCCTTTCTGCGTGCGCCGCCGGGCGCGGGTGATCAAGCCGCACAGGGCCTGATAACCCGCCAGGTTCTCCACCAGCAGCACCAGTTTCGGGCCGTTTTCAATGCGTACTTCACTGCCGATGATCAGCGGCAGCTCAACGGACTTCGCCGCTTGCCAGGCGCGAACGATCCCGGCCAGCGTGCATTCATCGGTGATCGCCAGCGCCTGATAGCCGTGTTTTTTTGCCCGTTGAAACAGCTCAAGGGCACTGGAAGCACCGCGCTGAAAACTGAAGTTCGACAGGCAGTGCAGTTCGGCATAACCGTCGCTCATGCAAACCAGCCCTGCAGCCACAACGGACCGCCCTCACCCACCGTGCGATAAGCCCAGCCCTGTTGGCCGACGCGGTTCTGGATCAGGTAATAATCGCGGCGCACATCGTCGCCGTCCCACCAGCCGGACTCGATGCGCTCCGGGCCCATGAGAATCCGCGCCGAACCTTGCGCCACGCTCTGCGGTTCACCGAGCAGCCAACCCGGACGGTGCACGCTCGGCAAGCCTGCGCAGCGCTGTTTGTCGACGCCGTGCTGCCACGCGCACTCCGGGCGATGATCAGCCTGAAAACGCAGCCCCTGCACGGCGTCATCACCGAGCCGTGCGCGCAGGCGTTCGCGCAACTGCTCCCACGGCAAGGTCTGCTGCGGACGGTCGTCGAACAGTTCCTGAAACTGCGGGACGAAACTCGGCAGGTCCTCGGCGCGCAGACGAAAGCCGCGCACGGGCGCCTCGACTTGCACCTGTTCCAGCCGCCCGCGCGCCAGTTCGAAAAGCATCGCCGGATCACGTTCGGCACTGAGCAAACCGACCTTGATCACGCTGTCCGGCAGCCCGGCGTGTTCCAGATGCAGGTCGAAACGCTGTACGCCGCTGTCACGCCCGCAGAGGAACGCCGACAGGTCACCGGTCAAACGGCGTAACGGGAACAGCAAGGCCTGATGCGACTGCACGTCGAAATTCAGTTCGATGCGCACATCGAAGCGATCCGGCGGCAAGTAAAATTCCAGCGCCAAGGGTCGCGCACCGAACAAGGTGTCGAGATGCTTGAGCATCTGCGCCTCGAAACGGCGGGCCAGTGCCTGACGCGGCAGGCTCTGCACCTGACTGAGATTGCGCAGACCCATGCGCGACAACGCCGTGGCCACCGCCGGTTCCAGACCGACGCGGTCGACAGGCAACTGACCGAGGTGATGCTGCAAGGCCTCGCCGTCCGGCACCACCAAGCCATCGTAAGCATTGGCCAGCACCCGCGCCGCCACCGGATTCGGTGCGGCGACGATGCGATGGCGAAAACCCAGATCGCTCAGCTCCTTGCGCAACCGTGCTTCGAGCTGTGCCCAGGAACCGAACAGTCCCAGGCTCGATTCGATCTCGAACACCACGGTGCGCGGGTAATGCACGCTGACCTGCGCACTGAAACCGTAGGCCCACGCGGCGAGAAACTGCTGCCAATGCTCGACCTCGGCGGCCTCGTAATCCGCAGTGGCAAACCCTTTGCTCATCGCTTGGGCGGCGGTCATCGACTGGCCGGCGCGCAGACCGAGTTTGCGCGCGGCAGGATTAACCGCTTGCAGCACCCGGCGCTGGGCCGGGCCGCTGAGCAGCACCAACGGTTCATCGGGATCGGGACGCTGACGCAGCACCGCGTCCAAGGCCAATTGCGGAAACAGAATACACACCCAGCGCATGGCGACCTCAGTGACTCACAGCAAAAGCAATTGGCGTCGTACGCGCGAGTCCGCCACGGCACTTGAGGACGCGCAACTGCGCGGGTTTGGCATCGATGGCAATCCGTAATGCCGCCGGTGACGGATTGACCGCTTCGCTCAACGGACGCCAGGCAAATGCCAGGGTCTGGCCGGTTTCCGCTGCCACCTGCAAACGGCGCAACGCGCGGTCATCGGCCTTGTGCGGCCAGCACAGCACCGCGCCGCAACTGCCTGAGCGCAGGCATTGTTCCGCCGCCCACAAGGCATCGCGCTCGCTGGCCTGGATCACCGACAACTGGCGCAGATCAACCCCGGCGTTTTCCCACGCCTGCGGGTACGGCACGAATGGCGGCGCCACCAGCACAATACGCTCGCCCGCCGCCGATAACCGCGCCAGCGTCGGCCAGACCAGTTGCAGTTCGCCGACACCGGGGCCGGCCAGGAGGATTTCACTCAACGCCGCTTCTGGCCAGCCACCGCTGGGCAGTGCCGCGTCCAGCGCCGCATGCCCGGTCGGTTGCGGGCTGGCGGCCGGCGGCGCAGGCCGGCCTTTCCAGACCTGGCCGCCATTGAACAGCGTGTCCAACGCAACGACGGCGCCCATCAGCCTTGCCTCACCAGACCACAGAACACCCCTTCGATGGCCAGATCCTGATCGTCGCGCACGACAATCGGCTGATACGCCGGGTTGCGTGGCAACAACCGCACTTCATCGCCGAGCCGTTCGAAGCGTTTGATGGTGACTTCACCGTCGAGCCGCGCCACGACGATCTGGCCGTTGAGCGCTTCGGGATTGCGCCGCACGCCGACCAGATCGCCGTCGAGAATGCCGTCCTCGATCATCGAATCGCCCTGCACCCGCAGCATGTAGTCGGGCGTGCGCGAGAACAGCGCCGGGTCGAGCAGCAAGCGGCTATGGATGTCGGCATCGGCGCCAATCGGCGCACCGGCAGCGACGCGACCGAGCACGGGGATGTCGAGCAGCTCAGGGCGCGGCGCTTGCCCGAGCAGGCGAATGCCCCGGGCCTGATGCGGGTTGACCTCGATAAACCCGGCTTCGGTGAGCGCGAGCACGTGCTTGCGCGCCACGCTGCGCGAGGCAAAACCAAAAGCCTCGCTGATTTCAGCGAGGCTTGGGGGCTGACCGTGTTCGGCGATGCGATCGCGGATAAACGTCAGGATGGCGGTACGGCGGGGAGTCAGGTTCGTCATGGAGTACATTTGTACTCCTGTAGGATTTTCCTGACAAGCGCCGCCAGTCGGCCTAGGCCGACGTAGGAGCTGCCGAAGGCTGCGATCTTTTGATGTTGTTTTTAAAAAGCCAGATCAAAAGATCGCAGCCTCGTTTCACTCGACAGCTCCTACAGGGAAACGGGGTGTCAGCCCAAGCCGCGTTCGGCAAGGAATTCCGAGATGTAATCAATGAAGGCAACAACCTTCGCCGTGGCCCGACGATGACTCGGATACACCGCCAGAATGTGCGGGCCAAAGGTATCCGGGTCGATCTCATAATCGGCCATGACCCGCACCAGTCGCCCATCGGCAATGTACGGCGCAGCGCTCCACAACGGCGTGTGCAGCAAACCACGCCCGGCCAAAGCACTCGCCAGCAACAAATCGTAATTGTCACTGCGCAACAACGGCGCTGCGGGTTGTGCCAGGCTCAAGCGTTGCCCGTCGCGCTCGGCCCACCAGAATTCGCGGCTAAGCAATGGGTGTTGATAGAGCAGCCATTCATGCTGTTCGAGGGTTTGCGGATTCACCGGCAAGCCCTTGCGAGCCAGGTACTCGGGGCTGCCGCACAACGCCAGACGATTGCTGCCAACCACCCGCGCAATCAACCCCGGCAAATCATCGTGGCCCTCACGCAGCGCCAGGTCGTAGCCGCTTTCCAGCAAATTGACGAAGGCATCACAAAGATCCACTTGCAGGCTGATCTGCGGATATTGCTGCAAAAAGCCGTCACATACCTGATCGAGAAACGCCCGCCCATAGGCCAGCGGTGCGGTGATTTTCAGGCTGCCGCGCAAGCCGTGCTGCAACTGCTCGATTTCCTCACTGGCCTCATCCAGCCGCTGCAACACCAGCCGCGCGGTTTCCAGGTATACCCGACCGATTTCAGTCAACAAAATCCGTCGCGTGCTGCGTTCGAACAGCCGTGCGCCCAGCTCCGACTCCAGGTGATTGACCGCTTTGGTCAGCGCCGACGGGGTCTTGCCCAACTGCTCGGCGGCGCGGCTGAAACTGCCGAGCTGCGCGGTGACCACGAACATTTTCAATGCGCCCAACTTGTCCATGCTTTTTCCATTCAGGCAAAAACGTTTTTCGTGAGGGAGGCGTTCTGTCGGCCGGTGCCAGCCACTAATCTCGCCATCAGACGCAATAACAAGGAAATCTTCAATGAAAAGATTCATCCCGAGTCTGTTGGTAGCCGCTGTAAGTTTTGCCTCGATGGAAGCCATCGCCGCCCCTGATCTGATCCTGCTCAACGGCAAGATTTTCACCGCCGACCGTGCGCAACCCAAAGTGCAAGCGCTGGCCGTGGAGAACGGCAAAGTGCTGAAAGTCGGCAGCGACGCGCAGATCAAAGCCTTGATCGAACCCGGCACTCAAGTGATCGACCTGAAGGGCAAAGCGCTGATGCCCGGGCTGATCGACAGCCATTCCCACGCGATTTTCGGCGGTCTGGAAATGGTCTCGGCGAACCTGGAAGACGAAGTCGTCACCCTCGACGAACTGCAAAAGCGCCTGCGCGACTGGCGTGCAGACGGCAAGGCCAAACATGGCGACGTGCTGAGCATTGCCGGCATGAGTTCGGTTTACTGGGCGCAAGCCGAGGCCTTGGGCAACACCTTCAACAACGGCGAATGGGCCTATGTGCCGGTGGTGTTTATCGGCAGCGACCACCATACGGCATGGGCCAACAACGTCATGCTCAAGCGCGCCGGCATCGACGCCGCGCTGCTGAAAACCCTGCCCGACGCGGAAAAAGACACCATCGGCAAACTGGCCAATGGCGAGCCGAACGGTTTTGTCGTCGACGCCGGATGGGACCGGGTCGCCTCGAAAATGCCGGTGCCAAGCCCCGCCGATATGTTGAAGGCCGCGAAATCAGCGGTGCGCTACAACAACAGCCTCGGCATCACCGCGTGGATGGATCCGGCCGCCAACGCCGCGCCGGGCGAAGCGGTGTTCGCGCTCAAGCCGAGCGAAAAAACCGTCGGCGTGCTGCCAGCCTATAAAGCGCTGTCAGAAAGCGGCGACATGAGCGTGCACGTCGCCGCGCTGCTGGTGGCCAACCCGAAAAGCGTGCCCGCCGACCTCGAGACGCTGGACAAGGTGCGCCAGCAATTTCAGGGCATCCCCAACCTGACTCTACCCGGGATCAAGATCTTCGCCGACGGCGTGATCGAATTCCCGGCGCAGAGCGCGGCGATGATCGATCCGTACAGCAACTCGCACAAACAAGGCGAACTGCTGATCGATCCGCAGCATTTCGGCGAACTGGTCAGCGCCATCGATCAGCGCGGCTGGCTGGTGCACATCCACGCGATCGGCGACCGCGCGGTGCGTGAATCGCTGAACGGCATCGCTCAGGCGCGCAAGGATCGCCAGAGCGGCGTGACCCACTCGATCACTCACCTGCAAATGGTCAACCCGAAAGAGTTCGCCCGTTTCAAACCGCTCAACGTGATCGCCTCGATGCAACTGCTGTGGGCCAGCGCCGACGATTACACCACCGACATGATCAAGCCTTACGTCAGCGCCCTCGCCTTTCGCTATCAGTATCCAGCTCACTCGCTGCTGAAACAGGGTGCGACGATTGCCGGCGCGAGTGACTGGCCGGTGTCGTCGCCGAACCCGTTCAATGCTATGGCCCAAGCGATTACTCGCGTCGGCCCGCTGGGTGTGCTCAATGCCGACGAGCGTCTGGACCGCGACACGATGTTCTATGCCTACACCGTCAACGCGGCGCGCACGATTGGCCTGGAGAAACAGATCGGCTCGCTGACGCCGGGCAAGCAGGCTGACTTTATCGTCCTCGACCGCGACGTGTTCAGCGTCGACAACAAAGCCCTGCACGACACCAAAGTGTTGCAAACCTGGTTCGGCGGCCGCCAGGTCTACCCCGCCGCAAAATAACAACACTGATCCCCCCTGTAGGAGCTGCCGCAGGCTGCGATCTTTTGACTTTGATTTTACAAAACCAAGATCAAAAGATCGCAGCCTGCGGCAGCTCCTACAGGTTTACTTCCTGCCCCCAAAAATAATCACAACATCGGGACTTCACATGAAAGCCTTGCCCCTGTTCGCCCTGAGTTTTTTCAGCCTGCTGCCGTTGAGCAGTTTTGCGATTCCCTTGAACGATGATTTTGCGCTGTTGGTCGACCTGACCCTGGCCAGCGACTACCGCACTCGCGGCATCTCGCAAACCCAAAACGACCCCGCCATGCAGGCCGGCCTGACCCTCGCCCACAGCAGCGGTCTGTACCTCGGCGCGTGGAGCTCCAACGTCGATTTCGGCGGCGGCCTGAAAACCCGCCAGGAAGTGGATTACTACGGTGGCTGGCTGTGGCAGGCGACCGAGGAGGTCAGCCTCGATCTGGGCTACCTCAAGTACGCCTACCCCAAGGAAAGCCAGTTCAACCAGAGCGAGGTCTACGGGATTATCGGTGTCTACGGGGTGAAGCTGGCGGCGTATTACTCCAGCGATGCGCCGGGGATTGATAGCAAACAGAGTTCGCTGTACAGCTATGTCAGCTATGAAACTGAATTGCCGTACAACTCTGGGTTGAAGCTGCGTTACGGCAATATGGATTTCAAGGATCCGCATTTGTATTCGGCGTCCGGCAGCGCCGAAGAGTCGTACCGCGAATGGGAGGTGAAACTCACCCACAATCTGGCGGGGGTGGTGTTGGGGTTGAGCTATATCGACACCGATCTTTCGCAGAGCCAGTGCCTGAGCAATTGGGGCTTCAAGGATGTCTGCACCGCCACCGTCGTCGCCAGCCTCAGCAAATCCTTCTGAAAAACGCTGACCACCTGTGGGAGCGAGCCTGCTCGCGAAGGCGGTGTATCAGTCGCCATCAATGCTGAATGAACCACCGCATTCGCGAGCAGGCTCGCTCCCACAGTTTTGAATGGGTGAGCCAGCTCGGTAGTTGTTACAGGATGTTTACGAATTTTTTACTAATGTTCTTCTACAGTTACCCGCGCAACCGCGTGGTTTTTCTCTTTATGTAGAGGGATGTTTGACATGGCTTTGGGCAACGGACTGCGTTTACCGTCCATCACGCCGACCCGACTGGTCCTGCTGTTTTCGCTGGCACTGGTGGCGTTGTACAACCTGGCAACCTGGAAGGCGCTGGGTACGCTGATCACCCTGCAAGGCGCGCACAAAGTGGCGTTCTTTGCTTCGTTCGGTCTGTTTTTGTGGGCGGCGATCACCCTGCTGCTGACCTTGGTGTCGTTTCGCTGGACACTGAAACCGCTGCTCACCGTGGTCGCCCTGCTCTCGGCCTGCGCCGCGTACTTCATGAACGAATACGGCATCACCATCGACACGGTGATGATTCAGAACGTCTTCGAAACCAACCCCGCCGAAGCCACCGCGCTGTTCAACGGCAAGCTGCTGGCTTACCTGCTGTTGCTCGGTGTGTTGCCGGCGGCGTTGATCTGGCATTGGCCGGTGAGTTATCGGCCGTTCTTTCGCGGTCTGCTCAACAAGGTACTGGTGATCATCGCCTGTGTGCTGGTGATCGCCGCGTCGGTGGGCGCGTTCTATTCGACCTACGCGCCGATCTTTCGCGAAGAAGACAAGCTCACCCACTTCATCAACCCGACCAATTACATCTACGCGATCAGCAAGTACACCAAGCAACGCCTGGGCATCAAAAAGCACTTTGTGGTGCAGGCCATCGGCGAAGACGCGGTGATGAGCGCCAAGGCCGCCAGCCGCGAGAAGAAATCACTGATGGTGTTTGTGGTCGGTGAAACCGCCCGCGCTGATCACTTTTCGCTGAACGGCTATGCGCGCGAGACCAATCCCGAACTGAGCAAACTCGATATCCTCAATTTCACCCAGGTGCACTCCTGCGGCACGTCGACGGCGGTGTCGGTGCCGTGCATGTTCTCGATGTTCCCGCGTGAGGATTACAGCGACAAGAAAGGCAAAACCTACGAAGGCCTGCTCGACATCCTCCAGCGCGCCGGGGTGCAAGTGCTGTGGCTGGACAACAACAGCGACTGCAAAGGCACCTGCCTGCGCGTACCCAATCGCGATATTTCCAAGCATCAGCCGGGGCCGTTCTGCGACGGCAACAACTGTCTCGACGAAGCACTGCTGGCCGATCTGCAAAGCTACATCGACAGCCTCAAGGGCCACGCGATCATCGTCCTGCACGCCGACGGCAGCCACGGCCCGGAATACTACGAGCGCTACCCGAAAGACATGGAGCGCTTCAAACCGATCTGCCATACCAACCAGTTGGGCAGCTGCAGCCGCGATGAACTAGTGAACGTTTACGACAACACGATTCTCTACACCGACCATTTCCTCGCCAAGGTCATCGAACTGCTCAAACGCAATCAGGACTCGCTGGATACCTCGATGGTGTATGTCTCCGATCACGGTGAATCGCTGGGCGAGAATGGCCTGTATCTGCATGCAGCGCCGTATGCGCTGGCACCTGAAGCGCAGACCCATGTGCCGATGGTGATGTGGTTTGGCGACGGCACGCTCGCCAGTGAGGGGATTGATCGCAGTTGCCTGCAAGGCAAGACCGGGCAGGCGGATCTGAGCCACGACAACCTGTTTCACTCGGTGCTGGGGTTGTTTGAGGTGAGGACGTCGGTGTATCAGCCGGGGCTGGATATTTTCTATGGCTGCCGACCGTCGATGACTGCCGCGCAATAACCGAAAAGACACTGCAAAACCCTGTGGGAGCGTGCTTGCTCGCGAATACGGTAGATCAGTCAAAACAGATGTCGACTGACCCGCCGCCTTCGCGAGCAAGCTCGCTCCCACAGTTGATTTTGGTGGACCTAAGGATTGAGGTTTGCCAGATAGGCCCACGGGTAAATACCGCGTTGATGGCCGTCGCTGAACACCAGTTGCACGCCGTAGCCCTGGGGGTTGAGTTCGATCAGGCGCACGCGTTCATCAACCATTGGTGTCAGGCCTTTGAGGCGAAACGCGCGGCATTGCGAGCATGGACACTGGCGGCGCAGTTCGGCGTGGTTGAGTTGCTGCTCGCGGCCGTCCGGCCAGGTCAGTCGCAGGGTTTGCTCGCTTTGTGAGTTACCCACCGACAGCGGGTTCATTGCAACTGACTCAGGGCAATGCGCACGGCTTTGCGCACTTCCGGGTCGCCGTCGTCCTGCGTGGCCTGCAAGGCAGCCACAGCGCCGCGATCATTCAACTCGCCCAAAGCCAGCGCGGCTTCCTTGCGCAGGTTGCTGATGCGATGGCCGAGGGTGTCGATCAAGGCGTCCAGTGCCGGGGCGAACCGCAAACGGCCGAGACTGCGGGTGGCGCGCAGGCGTACTTGCCAGTAATCGTCGCTCAAGGCTTCAACCAGCGCCGGGCCCGCGTCAATGTGGCCGACCTTGCCCAGGGTCGTCGCGGCTTCTTCGCGCACTTGCCAGGCGTTGTCCTGCAAAGCCTGGCGCAGGGCCGGCAAAACTTCAGCGCTGGAGGCCAGGCCCAACGCCCCGGTGGCGGCGCGGCGAACTTCGGTATCGGGATCGTCACTGGCCAATCTTGCTAACGCCGGCAACGCGTCAAGTTGTTTGAGCCAGCCGAGCACGCCGACCGCTTCACGGCGCACGTTAGCGTCAGCATCGTTGAGTGCGGCGACGGCAGCCGGTGCGGCGTCGGCGAAACGCAATTCGCGCAAGGCGCGAAACGCCGCGATGCGCACGCTGACGTCGGCGTGATCGGTCCACGGCAAAATCACCTGCCCCGCCGCTTCAGTCTTGAGCAGACTCAAGCTCTGCGCAGCAGCGGATTGCACGGCGGGCGACGGATCGGTCAGCGCTTCGCACAAGGCTTGCACAACGTCCTCATCTTCCCAGGCCTCAAGCAATCGCGCGGCTTCGGCGCGGACTTCTTCAGCAGGATCCTGACCAAGGCGATCAACCAGCCAGAGCAAGCCATCGGGTTCTTCCAGATCCGCCAGATCAATCAGGGCAATGCGTCGTACGCCGGCGTCTTCGGCAGTCAGGCGCGGTTGCAGATCGAGAATGTCTTGGTTATCGGTCACAGCAAAAATAGAGGTCATAGGGCAAATCGCGGCAAAGGGTTTTCAGGAGGCAGGCCGAGCGGGTTGAGGCGCGGCAGCGGTCGGTCGTTGTCGTGGCGCAGCAGGTCGAGGCAGTGGCGCTTGAGGCGCGAGAACTCAGGACTGGTGACCAGTTCACTGGTGCGTGGCCGGGAAAAATCCAGACGCAAGTCTTCGATGATTCGTCCCGGTCGTGCGCTCATCACCAGCAAGCGGTCGGCGAGGAACAGCGCCTCGTCGATGTCGTGAGTGACGAACACGACCGTGGTGCGGATGCGCGTCCAGATGTCCAGCAGCAGCTCTTGCATATTCAGGCGGGTCAACGCATCCAGTGCGCCGAACGGTTCGTCCATCAGCAACAGGCGCGGGCGGTTGACCAGCACGCGGGCGATTTCGACGCGTTGCTGCATGCCGCCGGACAGCTGATCGGGCCAGCGTTCGGCGAAACCTTCGAGGCCGACCAGTTTGAGAATTTCATCGGCGGCGCGGTGGCGCTCAACCTTGCCGATACCGCACATTTTCAGGCCAAAGGCAACGTTGTCACGCACCGTACGCCACGGAAACAGCGTGTGATGCTGGAACACCATGCCGCGCTGCGGCGACGGACCGGACACTTCGCCGCCATCGACTTTCAGGCTGCCGGCATGAGCGCTCAGGTGCCCGGCCAAGGCGCCGAGCAAGGTCGATTTGCCGCAACCGGACGGTCCGAGAATACAGACGAACTGGCCCGGTTCGATCTGACAATCGAGCTCGCGCACCGCTTCGAAGGCTTCCCTTCCCTGCCCAAGGACAATGGACAACTGGCGAATATCGATCCGTCCTTCCGGGGTTTGCATCGCGCTCATCAGGCTTTTCCTCGCGGTCGATGCCAAGGCGTGAACAACCCGCCCAGGCGTTTGATCAGCAGACTGCTGCCCATGCCCAGCACGCCGATCAGCAACATGCCGACGACGATGTCGGCGTAGTTCTGGATCGTGTAGGACTCCCAGGTGTAGTAACCGATGCCGAACTGGCCGGAGATCATTTCCGCCGTGACCAGGCAGAACCACGAGGTGCCCATACCGATCGCCAGGCCGGTGATGATGCTGGGTGCGGCGCCCGGCAAAATCACTTCCAGCAGGATCGCCCGGCGCCCTGCCCCGAGGCTTTTCGCTGAGGCGATCAGACGTGGGTCGACGCCTTCGACGCCGTGCACGGTGTTGAGCAGAATCGGGAACAGTGCACCGGTGAAGGTGATGAAGACCATCGACAGTTCAGAGGACGGGAACATCAGGATCGCCAGCGGGATCCAGGCGACGGCGGGGATCGGGCGCAGGACTTCCAGCGGTGGCAGCAGCAGGTCTTCGGCCCATTTCGAGCGGCCGATGGCCAGGCCGAGGGCGATGCCGATCAGCAGTGCGGCGAGGTAGCCGGCGAAGACGCGGCTGAGGCTGGCGGTGAGGTGTTGCAGGAGCTTGCCGGAGTCGCCGAGGCCCAGCGCTGCTTCGATCACCGCGATGGGTGTCGGTACGTTGGCGAAGGTGACCAGGCCGAGGTTCCAGTGGTGGCTGGCGGCGAGTTGCCAGAACAGCAGGCAGAGCAGCAAGGATATGGCTCTTGATGTCCAGCGTAGGGTGGGTGAATTCATTGATCGGGTTTCCAGTTCTGGATCTGTGTTGTGGCTGAGATTTACCCCCCTCACCCCAGCCCTCTCCCCCCAAGGGGGGCGAGGGGGAAAGGGAGCCGATCTTCATGTTTTTCAGAACCTGAGTTCGGCTCAAGCAAGAGCCGATCTTTATGTTTTTCAAAACCTGAGTTCGGCTCGATAGCGAGCAGGTGTTCATGCTTGAAAACCTGAGTTCGACTCGGTATTTCAGGTCGGCGTAGCGAGTCCAAACACCTCGGTCAGTCCCCTCTCCCCCTGGGAGAGGGCTAGGGTGAGGGGCTTTTGATCTTCAATCAGCGAGCAGCAACCGCTTGGGTCGTGGCATCCGTGAAGTCGAAAACCTTGCCGCCCTGCGTCGAGGCATATTGCTGAGCCTGACCCTTGAGTAGAAACGCACTCAGGCGACCCTTGGCGTCACTGGCAAACCAAGCCTGCTCCGCGAGCAACTTGATCCCGCTATCACTGGCCTGTGCATACACGGCACGGACGCTTTTGCCTTCCTGCTTCAAAGCAGCCAGCGCAGTAAAGGCTTCTTCCGCCGACGCGTACTGACGCACCTTGCCCTCGCCCCGCACCCAAATCTCGACAACATGGCTAACGTCAGTAATCGCTTTCCCTGTCGCCGCATCCGTAGCCTGCAACGGCGTCTGCGCGTAATTGGCCAATTGCGCCGTGTAATCCAGGTTCGACGCCTTGAACGCCGCACGAATGTATTGATCGTCGACAAAGGTATTCAGATCGAGCCCGCGATCAGCCTTCTTCAGCAGCTTCAACGTATCGATAGCCGTGCCGACTGCCTGGCGATATTCCGGCTTCCAGCTCAGGTCGCGGGTCTGCACGCCGAGCGGGCCGTGGAACAGATAATTCACCTCGGCATCGACGCCGGTGACTTTGGCGATCAACTCGCTGTACTTCTCAGGCTCGGCGGCGAGCAGTTGATTGGCCTCGATGCTCGCTCGCAGATAAGCGACAACGATCTCCGGGTACTTCTTGGCGTAAGCCTGATCCACCAGCGCACCATGGAACGTCGGTGCGTTGGCCTGAGCGCCGTCGTAGATCTTGCGGGCGAAACCCCGGCTCGGGAACAGTTCGGCGAACGGCACGAAATCGGCGTGGGCGTCGATCTTGCCGGCCTGCAACGCCGAGCCGGCGACTTCCGGCGGCTGGGCGATGATGTTGACGTCTTTAAGCGGATCCCAACCCTGCGCCGCCACCGCACGCAGCAACATGCCGTGGGCGGTGGAGGCGAACGGCACGGAAATCGTCTTGCCCTTGAGTTCGCTGAGCGACTGCACGCCCGACGCGCTCGGCACAACAATGCCGTTGCCGCTGCCCTTGATGCTCCCCGACAGCACGCTGATGAACAGGCTGTGCTTGCCGGCGGTTTCGAACGCAACACCGTTGAATGCGCCGGGGAAATCGGCCATCGCGCCGAAGTCGAGTTTGCCGGCGACCATCTCGTTGGTCAGCGGCGCGCCACTGGTGAAGTTCTTCCACTGTACGTCGTACTTGGCGTCTTTGTAGGCGCCGTCGTGGGGCAGGTATTTGTCGAGCAGGCCCAGTTCACGAATCAACAGTCCGCCAGCGGCGCAGTTGATGGTGGTGTCCTGGGTGCCGATGGCGATGCGGATGGTTTCGGCTGAGGCCGACACAGTGAATGAAGCCAGTACCAGACCGGCGATTGCTGCACGCAACATGAGTGTTTCCCCTCGAATCATTTATTTGAGTTCGTCTCCGCCGCGATCGGGGCGCGGTGGGAAACGAGGGGTTTTCGGTGAATCCAGCGTCCGGGGTTTCCGGATGGCTTTGGGGTGTCGCAGTTCAAATGTGGGAGCGAGCCTGCTCGCGAAGGCGGCGTGCCAGTCACCATCAATGTTGAATGAACGATTGCTTTCGCGAGCAGGCTCGCTCCCACATTTCGATCGGGTTTCAACGCAGGAGATAGGGGATGTCGACTTTCACGGCCCCCGTCGGGCAATCCTTCTCGCACGGCATGCAGTACCAGCATTCATCGAACGCCATATAGGCCTTTTGCGTCGCCGGGTTGATCGCCAGCAAGTCCATCGGGCAAACGTCGACACACACGGTGCAGCCCTTTTCGGCGATGCATTTGTCCTCGTCCACGGTGACGGGCGCGTTGGAGCGGAAGAAGATTTCCTGAGCTTGATAGGCCATGGTTCGGACTCTCTTTTAGTAGTGCATCAAGCGGCAAATGCGCCGACCCGCAAGCGGTCGTACGCCTGCATTTCTTCGGCATCGAGCGGGATGATGTAAGGCTCGACGGCTTTCTTGAAACTGGTCATCTGGCCGTCATCCCCCTTCTTCAGATGGCAATGGCAGAACCACTCGCTATCGTTGCGCTGCGGATGGTCGACACGATAGTGGTACAGACCCCAGCGGCTTTCGGCGCGGAACAACGAGGCGCGTGCAGCCATTTCGGCGCAGTCGCGGATCACGCTGGTTTCCATCGCACGCATCAGTTCGTGGGCGTTGTTGGCTTTCATCTGATCGAGATCGCGTTCGATGTCACTGAAGCGTTGCAGGCCGATCTGCATCTTTTTGGTCACTTTCGGCGGTTGCAGGTAATCGTTGACGAAGCGCCGCAGCTTGTACTCGACCTGCGCCGGCGGCAGACCGTGTTCGCGATCCAGCGGTGCGTAGACCCGGGCCTTTTCCTTTTCGATCTGCTTGGCGTCCAGCGCAGAAAACTCGCGCCCAGCGACAAAATCCGCAGCGTTATGCCCGGCGAACCAGCCATAGGTGAACGCTCCGAGCATGTAGTTGTGCGGCACGGCAGCCATGTCACCCGCCGAGTACAAACCCTTCACCGAAGTCTCGGCGCGCTCGTTGACCCACACGCCAGACGCCGAGTGGCCGCTGCAAAAGCCGATTTCGGAGATGTGCATTTCGACCATCTGCGTGCGGTAGTCGGTGCCACGATTGGCGTGGAACTGGCCGCGACTGGGGCGCTCGTTGCTGTGCAGTATCTCTTCGATGTTCTGGATGGTTTCTTCCGCCAGGTGATCGAGTTTGAGAAACACCGGGCCGTTGCCGCTCTCCAGTTCCTGGTGAAACTCCCACATCATCTGCCCGCTCCAGTAGTCGCACTCGATGAAGCGTTCGCCCTTGTTGTTGGCGGTGTAGCCACCCAGCGGGCCGGTGACGTAGGCGCAGGCCGGGCCGTTGTAATCCTTGATCAGCGGGTTGATCTGGAAGCATTCGAGGTTGGCCAGTTCGGCGCCGGCGTGATAGGCCATCGCGTAGCCGTCGCCGGCATTGGTCGGGTTTTCGTAGGTGCCCATCAGATAGCCGGAAGACGGCAGACCGAGGCGGCCGGCAGCGCCACAGGCGAGGATCACCGCTTTGGCCTTGATCACATGGAAATCGGCGGTGCGGCAGTCGAAGCCCATCACACCGTTGACGGTGCCCTCCTGGTCAGTCAGCAACCGCGTGCAGACCAGCCGATTGGTGATGCTCACCCGTGCTCGTTTCAACTGGCGATAGAGGACTTTTTTGATGTCGTGCCCTTCCGGCATCGGCAGCACGTAGGCGCCCATGTGGTGGACCTTTTTCACCGCGTAATCGCCGGTTTCGTCCTTCTCGAACTTCACGCCCCAGCGGTCGAGTTGTTCAATGGTTTCAAAGCTGTGAGTCGCGTAAGCGTAAACGGCGGCCTGATTGACGATGCCGTCGTTGGCGATGGTGATTTCCTTGGTGTACTGCTCCGGCGTCGAGTGGCCGGGGATGATCGCGTTGTTCAAGCCGTCCATGCCCATGCTGATCGCGCCGCTGCGTTTGACGTTGGCCTTGTCGACCAGCAACACGCGCAAGTCGCGGTTCTTTTCCTTGGCCTTGATCGCGGCCATCGGGCCTGCGGTGCCACCGCCGATGACGACGATGTCGTATTCCTGTTCGAGCACGTTGCGGGTCATGCCTGCTCCCCTTTTTGCCGGTCGATTCGCAGGCGGTACTGGAACGCATCGCCGCGGTAGTAAAGGTGTTCGAAGTCCAGCGGCTGGCCCTGTGCGTCGTGGGTCAGACGCTCGATACGCATGATCGGCGAGCCGGCTTCGACGTTCAGCGCCTGGGTCAGGTCGCTGTCGGCGAGCACGGCGTCGATGGCCAGATCGGCGTGGCCAAGGGCAATGCCGCAGTCGTTTTCAAGGATCAGGAAGATGTCGCGGGTGACCAGATCAGCCTTCTCCAGTCGCTCGCCAACGGCTTTGGGCAGGTAGGTGATTTCCAGCGAGATCGGCTCGCGATTGATCAACCGCACACGCTTGATCTGCGCGACGATCTCGCCCTCAGCGACTTGCAAACGCTCGGCGACGCGCTTGTCGGCCGGGATGAATTTGAAGCTGCGCAGACGGTTGATCACCTCGTAGCCACGGCCAGTCATAGACTCGGCGAGGCCTTGCAGACTGCTGACGTTTTGAAAGGTTTTCGGTTTGGCGACGAAGGTGCCTTTGCCGTGGATCTTGAAGATCAGCCCTTCCTTTTGCAGATCGCCCAGCGCTTGGCGCACGGTGATGCGGCTGACTTTGAACAGCGCACCGAGTTCGCTTTCGGAGGGCATCTGACTGTCTTGCGGGTATTCGCCGTCGAGGATCCGCGCACGGAGGACGTCGCGCAGTTGGGTGTGCAGAGGAACGCTGCTAAGGGAAAGAACGTTATCGGTCATCACTGGATCACTTGTTATAACGAGTTATGACGTGATCTTAGAGTTGTTATGACGAGTTTGAGAAATACCGAATGGGCATAACCTTAGATGCGACGACGCACTGCCCAATGTGGGAGCGAGCCTGCTCGCGAAGGCGGCGTGTCAGATAATATTTTTGAAACAGACACACCGCTTTCGCGAGCAGGCTCGCTCCCACATTGGGAAGGTGTACAACCGGAAGGTCAGTGGCGCTTGAGGATCTGGTCCATGACCCAATCAGTCTTGAGCGCTTGCTCGGCAACTGCGGGGTGTTGTGAATCGCCACGAATATGCGCATTCATGCCCAGCACGTGATGCCACTGGATGTGTTCGTGATGAGGAATGTCCAGGCTGATGATTTCATCGGCATGCAATTGCACGGGATGCTCATCGAATACGGAAAAACTGATCCGCCCGAGGCTGCCGATGATCTCGACGCGATCCTCACGCCGATCCGCGACAAAGCTCCAGCAACCCATGCCCAGCGCTCCGGAAGCGAACCGCCAACTGGCGCTGACGGCATCTTCTGCCGCATACAACCCGGCCTGACGCGCGGTGAAACCGGCGACCTCGACAACGTCGCCAAGCAGATACTGGAACAGATCAAAACCATGACTGGCCAGATCAGCAAAGTACCCGCCACCGGCCACCGCCGGATCGGTGCGCCAGTTGTCGCCACCCTCGAGATCCGCCGGCGACGGCGCTTTGGTCAGCGTCCAGCTCAGGTGCCGCACGTCACCGATTCGCCCCTCCTCCAGCCACTGCCTTACTTGCGCAAAGCGTGGCAACGAACGGCGATAGTAAGAAACGAACAAGTGCAAACCAGCCTCGGCAAACGCTTGCTGCATTTCACGGCTTTGCCCGGCACTCAGCGCCATGGGTTTTTCCACGCAGCAATGTTTGCCGGCGGCGGCGACTTTCAGGCTGTAGGCGTGGTGGCTGTCGGGGGGCGTGGCGATGTACACCGCGTCCACCTCGGGATCGTTGATCAGCGCATCGACATCGGTGTAAACCCGGGCGATGCCATGGCGCGCGGCGTAGTCAGTCACCGCCTCAAGCCGTCGGCCCATGACCGCGACCAAGGCCGAGCCAGGCACCTTGTAGAAGGCCGGCCCGCTCTTGCGTTCAGTGACATCACCGCAACCGATCATACCCCAGCGCACCACGTTCATTTTTCAGTCCCTTTTTTCAAGATCAGCCAATGCGCAAAGCGCGCAAATCGAGGTGACCGTCCTTCAGCGGCGGGCACCAGTAGTAGCCGCCGGTAATCGGTCGGCTGATGCGATACAGGCCATCGGTGATGCCGTCTTCCAGACCGCTCATGCGCCGCAGTTGTGCTTCGAAGGCATCCAGCGAGAAGCCGAAAGCGAGGAACATCAGGCCGGCGCGATCACCTTCGATCCACGGCATCGAGCGGCGCACGACAAACGCTTCCGGGGCGAAGCTTTCCTGCGCGGTGCGTTTGACGTGGGCGGAGATTGGGGCGTCATCGATCTCTTCGTTGTCGCTGAGGCGACGGCCCATGATGTTGTCTTTGTCCTCGGACGAGAGTTTGTGGAAACCCTTGAGGTCGTGCTGCCACTGCTGGATCGCGGCGAAGCTGCCACCGACCATGCCATCAATGCCAGCGCTTTGCAGGGCGGCGGCGATGGCGGCTTCGTCATGCGGGTTTTCGGTGCCGTCCTCGTAGCCGGTCAGGTCGTGGCCGTCCTTGTGGCGGAAGGCTTCCTGCATCTCGACCAGACGCAGGGCCGGGGCCAGTGCGGCTTCGAGGGCGTTGCAGCGGTTGAGCAGTTCACCACGGTCGACACCGTGCAGCCACACCCACAATGCGTGTTGGGTCGACGGGTTCTCGACGCCAACGCCGCTCATGGCCGGGAAGCTGCGCAGGCCGTCGATCTGCACATTGAGGGCCTTGGCCAGGGATTCACCAAAACCGACCACCGCCGACTTGCCGTCCACCTGATTGATCAGGTTGTCGATCGCCTGCGGCAGGGCTTCCACCGATTCAAGGGCGAAAAACAGGTGACGTGCTTGCGCAGGAACTGGGGTGGCGAGAATGCCCGGCTGGTAGTAACTCATGTGAACTCCTTGGGAAAGTGCGCGGGAGTTTACCTGTGGCCGGAGGGTTTGTGGGGGTTTGGATGGAAGTCAAAAGCCCCTCACCCTAGCCCTCTCCCGGGGGGAGAGGGAACTGATTCGGGGATATTTGAGATCTACACCGACCTGAACGTGCAGCTGTGAATCCATAATCGACACAATCTTTCAGGTCGATGTAACTCGCAAGACACCTCGATCGGCCCCCTCTCCCTCCGGGAGAGGGCTGGGGTGAGGGGATAATAGAGGTAAGACACCGACTTGAACGTGCAGCCGTGAATCCATAATCGACGCAATTCTTCAGGTCGATGTAACTCACAAGACACTGCGGTCGGCCCCCTCTCCCTCTGGGAGAGGGCTGGGGTGAGGGTTAGCGTCATTACGCCAGGCGCTAGGGCTCAGCCCCGTCCAGCGCTTGAATGCCCGGCGAAAACTGCGCACATCGCTGTACCCCACTTCCTCGGTAATCCGCTCGATCGGCATATCAGGATTGCCCAGCAAACTCAGCGTCCGCGCCTGGCGCACCTGCTCCAGCAACGCCTCAAACGTCAGCGCATGCTCAGTCAGACGTCGGCGCAAGGTGCGGCTGCTCATATTCAAATCACCAGCAATCTTTTCAATGTGGCTGCCGCTACTCAGATCCCGCGCAATCGCCCGTTCCACAGCCTGAATCAAATCAAGTTTCTGATGCACCTGCGCCGCTTCCAGCTCCAGCAATGCAACGGCCTGACGCAGCGCCAGCGAATGATGATTGGGCAGATTCACGTCTAGCCACTGCGCCTCGATCAGCATGCGGTTATGCAGGCAACCGAAGCGCACGTCCGGCCCGAGCAAGCGCTGGTATTCGCTGAGGTAATCCGGTGCGGCATGCACAAATTCCACGGCAATCGCCTTGAACTCAGCCCCGACCAGTGCGCGGCCGTACACCAGCAGACTGGCGAAAAACTCCTCGACCGCGAACACCTGCACATCGGCAAATGGCAGGCGACATTCAGCATCGAGATGCACCTGCCCGCCAACCACATCGACACTGGACACCACAATCCCGCCCGAGGTGTGTTGATGACGAATGCCCAGCGCAAAGGCATCACGCAAGGTCTTGCACAGTGACAACACATGCCCGAGCAGACCCAAAGTACCCAGTACGTTCTGCGCGCCGACCCACAATCCCAACCCCTGATTGGGCAGCACTTTGAGCGCGCGCTGAATCATCGCCACGGCTTGACGATAGGAAATCCGCTGCGCCGGATCCTGCAGATCATCAAGGGTAAAACCCAGGCCACGGCACAGGCTCTGGGGATCGATGCCCTTGTTCTGTGCGACTTCGGCGAGGGTTTGCAAAAGAAATGGCGAGACCAGCGCCAGTTCGAAGGTCGGATCTTGGACTTTTACGTTCATGGGGGCTGACATTCCGGATCACGCTTGATTGTTATTTTTGTAACCGGTTATGTCGAAGGAAGTTAGCACAGGGTGCGCGAGCTGTCCGCAGATGCCCCCCTCGGTGTCCGCCAATACCCTGCCCCAACGTACGCCAAACGCTTATTTCTAGCGTACCGGCGCTCCGAGCGACCGGTACCAGGTCCCAATCACAATAATAATGAGGACAGTCATGAGCCAGAACCGCGCAACATCCTTCTTGCCGCTCGCCCTTTTCATCGCGGGTTGCACCCTGACGTTGCCCGCCCTTGCCACCGAAGCCGGGGTCGACAACATCGGCACCGGCACCGACGGTTTCTTCATGCTGCCGCTGGAAGTCGACAGCCTTCCGCAGAACATGGTCGCGTTCAACCTCTACTACAACCATTACAAATCGACCACGCTCAACATCAGCTCGCTGGGCGGCAAGGTGCCGAATGTCGAGATCGAATCCACTGCAGTGATTCCGCGTCTCGATTATTTAAGCCCGGTGCGTGTGTTCGGCGGACGTCTGGCCGGCTACATCGCCCAGCCGTGGCTGAAACAGGAAGTCTCGGTGTTCGGCTTGAGCGACACCCGCGAAGGCATGGGCGATACCACCTTCGCGCCGATCATTCTGTGGGACATGGGCAAGAATCTGACCCTCGGCGCCGCTGTGGAAGTTACCGTGCCCACCGGCGAATACAGCGTCGATCGACTGGCCAACACCAGCAACAATTTCTACACCTACAAACCGCTGTTCTCGTTCACCTGGTTGCCGACCGAAAAGACCGAAGTCTCGATGAAGACCACCTACAGCTTCAACGAGAAAAACAAGGACACCGATTACAAGTCAGGGCAAATTTTCCACTTCGATTATTCGGCCAGCTACAAGATCACCGACGACCTGATGCTCGGCGTCAACGGCTACTACCTCAAGCAGACCACCGACGACAAACAGTTCGGCCACACCGTGCAGTTTGCCGGGCAGGACGTCGATGATGGTGTGCGCGGCAAAGTGTTCGCGATTGGCCCGGCGCTGCACTTCACCTTTCTCAAGTACGCCAGTGCGGAGATTCGCTGGGCCAAGGAATTTGATGTGGAGAACCGGCCGGAAGGGGAAATGTTGTGGGCCAAAGTCAGCATCCCCTACGCATTTTGACCCAGCCAAATTGCGCATCAGTAGCGCGCAGTGCTCAGCGGACGTTCAATAAAAAGACTTGCCTGCACTTGACCGTCCGTCTGGAAAACGCCTACCCCTGTCAGATCTGACAGTAGTCAATGAGCAATGAATGGGACTAAAACGGGATCACCCGTTTCAGTCCTCAGGCAGTACTACTCATGACATCTTTCAGACTTTTTCTGTTTCCTCCCCGCAGAGACTTGTCCGTCGCGCCATTAGAAGTATGGCCCATCTACTTCGCCGGCATGACTAGTCCAGTTGAGGATGCCGACGGCGGTATCAACCTGGGCATATTTGAAGAATCCGAGGCAGGAATTTTCAGTCTTATCGACCCTTACCTCGGCATGGGGGCAGGCGATGAAATCCAGATTTTCTGGGACAAAAAAGTCATTCACGAACTGAAAGTCAAAGCTGAAGAAGTCAATGAACGACTGTTCTTCTTTCTCCCGACGGCTGAAATCGCCCCCGGTTACTCCGAGTGCTATTACCAGGTAACCCGGCTAGGAGAATCGCTCCCTGACGACCCCTCCGTCGTATTGACGCTGTTGGTGAAATTGAATTTGCCCGCCGGCGAGGATGACGAGCAACATCTTCCCTGGCACTCACACCTCGACATTGTCGGGTTGCCGCAGGATGTCATCGACAATGGTGTCAGCAAAGAGTGGTCGAGCAAGGGCGTGCCCATGACCATCAAGCACTATCGGGAAATTACGGTGCGCGACGTCATCTGGGTGCGCTGGGGCAGTGTTTTTCTGACCCCGCACGTAGTCACAGAAGCCGAGGCCGACGGCACGCAAGAAATTGTCATCACCGCGTCGCCCGGTGACATCCTGACCGCCGGCGATAGCAATGCGTTGCCGATCAGGTACGAAATCCATGATGAGGTCTGGAACTGGTGCGAGAAATGGTCGAAGGAGACCACGGTTCAGGTGGATGCTGGTGCCGCTCGCCTGGACCCGGCCTTTTTCGAGGATGCCGATGATGGCGAACTCCATCTCGATCAGCTCGACCATCAGGCGACCAATCTGCTGATCCGGCTCGACATCAATAAAGAATTCTCCACGGGCGACACGATCGTGATTAGTGTCGCCGGTGTCGGAGGCACCGGAACAGCGCCTCGTACACTGACCGAGGAAATCATCGTCGGCAATCTGCCGTACATTCTCGAGTTCCCGATCCCTTTTGCCTTCGTCAGTCTCTTCGCCATCGGGACACTCGATGGCTCCTACGTTTTGCGCAAGAAAGACGGTAGCCCTCTGCTCTATTCCAAGCGCACCTTCGTCAAAGTGGTCGGTAACCCGGCGCTGTTGCCGGCGCCGATTATTGAAGAAGTTATCGGTGCCATTTTGCCTGGAGACAGCAAAGCAGCGACCGTGAAAATTGCCTACCCGAGCCTTAAAACCGGCGACACGATCAACATGGTTTGGGAAGGCACGAAGTCAGACGGGACGCCTTACGTATATGAGGAACCGTATGACGTCAGCAGTAACGATGAGCAGGCAGGCTTCATTTACATCTTTGTGATGAACGAGCACATCCTCGCGCTGAACAACGGCAGCCTCAAACTCTATTACCGGGTGTACAACGACGACCCTGCCGATTATGGACTCAGTGAGTCTGACTTTTTGCGGGTCGAGGTACGCGCACTCCCCGCCACACTGCCGGCACCCGACGTAGAAGAAGCCAAAGATGGCGTGATCGACCCGACGCTGGTTTATACCCAGGCTCATGTGCTGGTCAAACCGGTCAATTGGTCCAAGGGCGACACGCTGACGTATCACTGGTTGGGTATCTCCGCTTTCAGCTCAATCAGAGGCAGCGTCCCCATCACTCATTTGTCGATCGACAAGACCGCGCGTTTTAGAGTGGATGCCCAATACGTCTCGGCCAATATCGGCTATACGGTCACTGTCCGATACACCCTGCTGCATGCCGCGACAGAAAAGTACAGCTATTCAGCACCCTTCGAAGTAATGATTGGCATACCGGTGGGGCATTTGCCTGCGCCTACCGTATTACAGGCACCCAACGGTTCGCTGAACCCGATGGATGCGCTCAACGGTGTCGATATCGAGTGCAGTTATCTGAGCATGGACGAAGCCCTCGACACCCTCGCGCTGAAATGGCGGGGGACGCCCGGGGCCGGTACATCAGAGGATCTGGAACAACCCGCAGTACCTTCCCGCATCGTCACCTTTCACCTGCCCGCCTCGTTTGTGGGTGCCAACATTCGGCGCTCGGTTGACGTCAACTATGAAGTACAGCGCTATGGCTTGTGGACACCTTCTGAAACGCTGCCACTGAATATCCTCGACTTCCAGGATCCGGAAAACGATCTGCCCACTCCGCAAGTACCTCAGGCAGACAAGGCTGTACTGGATTTGATGGAGTTTGCCGGCGACGCGAGGGTGTTGGTGAACATATGGCCATTTATTGCCAAGGGCCAGCGCACGTGGGTCTGTGTAGAGGGCGAAACCAGCACCGGCAGCTACCGGATCGATGTACTGAAAGATCATCAAATCAGTGACCAGCAAGTGGCTGGAGGCCTGGACGAGTCCTTGCTCAGAAGTGAGCTCTCGAAGTTGCGGCACAGTTCTCCAGCGGAGGTGAAATGCAAAGTGATTTTCGACAACAGCACGCAAGAGACTGCTGCAATCGAGTTCCCCGCCCTGCCGCTGACGATCCGCACACGCTACGACTATGTGACGCCGGTCATCACCAGAATTCTCAATCCGCAAGGCCAGGAAATTCCCGAAGCCGGGTTGACCTACGACAAGCGCGTGACGATCCATGGCACGGCGACGCGCGGTGAAAAAGTCGAATTAGGTATCAATGGCGACCTCAAGGGTACGCCGCAGGCCACAGCTCTCTGGACTTGGGAATGCCCTGTCGATCGCCTGGAGGAAGGTCTGCAAACAATCTCGGTCAAAGCCCTGTACGACGCGGAAGTACCGATTGGTAAACCGCGAACTTTTACCGTTGGCGTCGCCACGAAACCCAGCATTACCGCAGTCAGCGACTCCAGGGGGCCGGTTCCCCATGGCGGATTGACCTACGATACTGAGGTGTCCGTGGCGGTCATGGCGGATCCCAACCAGCGCGTTCAGCTTTATGACGAACTCGCCATCATCGGCTCGCCTATCAATCTGGACAGCGCGGGCAAAGGATCTACCCAGCTGACCTCGCTGGGCAGGAAACCGTACGCCATCAAGGTCCGGGCACTTTATGGAGATCAACTGGAGTCACCGTTGCACAGTTTTAGAGTCGAGGCTCACTGGGCAGTGACGCTGACATCGGTCCTGCATTCGGGAGGCGAATTGAACAACGGCAGCACTACCACAGATTCATCGGTGAGTCTGAGGGGTTCAGTGACGCCTTTGTACGATGTGCGGATTTATGACAACAACAGCCCTTTACAGACGGTGCGCAGCAATGGCAGCGGTATATGGACATATGCATTGCAAATAGCCCTTGGCGGGCATTCGGTGTATGCCAAAGCAGTGGCGACTGATCAGAATTCCAGTACGCGGAGCTTCACCAGAAACAATCCGATACCACCGCTGAACTTCAATACGAATCCAGTCACATTAGGTGGCAAGACTTACATCATTCCAGGTTCTAACGTTCTCCCCGCTTTCAACTCGGGGAACTCGGTCCAACACCAAGCCACGGGCGGCTCGGGAGCAAAAACGTACAGCTCAAGCAACCCGGCGGTCGCCGCCGTCGACGGTGCAGGTTTTGTAACCGCTCGTGGCAAAGGCAGCACGGCGATCACTGCAAGAGACAGTATCGGGCAATCCAGGAGCTATACCGTGACTGTGACAAATGTCATTCATTGCCTCGGTCTGGGCAACGCAGTTTGGCAAACGGCAAACTCAAGTGCCAACGCCAACGGTGCGCGCATCCCCAACATGGCAGAACTTAACGAAATTCACGCCGCTTATGGCGCAAGGTGGCCCATGGGTAATCACCACTATTGGTCAACTGACTGGAGTTCTTACTGGTGGCCATTCGCGGGTAGAAGAACCAAGTACCTGGTGACAGGAGGCTACGGCGATGCGATGGATAAAGGTCACTATTCAAACGTTGTTGCGATCAGATGACGCTGCTGGCTGACCCCTTTGTCCGGGTATCCAATACACTGCCGCCGGCTGCTCCGTGAAGTCTGTTCGTCATATCTGATGAATAGATTTCGCAGTTACAGGCCGGCAAAAGTTTTACCACTCGTCTGATTATCGCCTGCACCTGTCAGATCTGACAGGTGCGCATTTTCCGGTTTTATCTCCTAATCACTCCATCGCCCCATCCTCGGCAGGAGTGCCCGTCATGCTCGTCCAACCACGCAAAGAAATCTCGACTCTGGCTCTGCTAGACCCGGAAATCACCGGCGGCATTTTGTTGCCGGACGGCACCTGGGGCATCAACCTTGCTGCCGCACGGCTCAACTTTCCCGACAAGGGCCTGAAGATCCAGATCCCGGCCTGGTCCAACATGAATAGGGGCGATAACTGCAAGTTGTTGCTGAACAAAACCATGGTGGATCAAAAGACCATCACCCATGACATCGAAGTCGGCGAACGCGTCACTCTGTTCGTCCCGCCGCAGCGCTTGCTCAGCGGCGACTGGGAGCTGTCCTATGAGGTCAAACGGATCAGTCAGGCCGTCGAACCCGGGCCGGTCCTCAAGTTGTTCGTCAAACTCGAGTTGCCCGGTGGCCAGGATACCAATCCTGATTATGGCCACTCGGAATTGGCCATGGCCTTCGATCCGCCGGATGTGGTGCGTGACGGGATCGACAAGGAAATGGCCAGGAAAGGCGTGCTGGTCATCGTCGAACCCAAGCCTGGCAGCAGCGTGCCGTACCTTCATATGGCCCTGGGTGATGTGACCACCGCAGCCTGGGCCGGGAAAACCGTGGATTCCGCTCCCGTCACCCAGGAACAGATTGACGATCCCGACAGTCATCCCGTCGTGGTTCTGATCGACGAGGCCACCATCCTCTCGGCCGGCGATTCCGACGGCGTGATGGTCAGCTACAAGATTCGCGACCGCGTGTACAACGAATCCGAGGACTGGTGCGAGGCCGTGTCCATCGCCGTCGATACCCAGAACCTGCGTCTCGGCGCGCCCATCCTCAAACAGGCCGACGGTCTCATCGTCGATCTGGAGGTTCTGGGTGACGAGATACCGCAGGTGGAAGTCTGGGCGGATGACGTGAATATCTACAAAAAAGGCGACGAGATCGTCGTCCTTGTCACCGGCACCAGCCTCGAGGGCAAAGAGATCAGCGAAACGGTGCGCCAGTACATTGAAAGCACGCCACCGGCGCGGATCTCGATCCCGCACAAAAACAGTACCCTGCGCGCCTTGGCCAAACGCACGGCGATGTATTCCTACCAAGTGCTGCGCGCGGGCGTTCCAATCGAGAACTACCAATCCAAGTCGCGCGCCTACAGCATCATCGGCGAGGCCTCGCGCCTGGCCGCGCCCATCGCCCTCGACAAGAGCGGTGGCGCAATTGACCCCGACCTCACCGAATACCGCATCCGCATTCCCTACGACCCGCTGATCACCCCGGACAACGCGATCGAACTGAAATGGTTCGGCACCCGGTCCGACCTGACCACCTACGATCCGGAACTGGACTGGTATTTCCCGACTGAAGACGAGGCCAATGACCGCAACGGTTTCATCATCACTATCGAGGGCAAACATGGCAAAACCCTGGAGGGCGGCACGCTGGATCTGTCGTACAACCTGCTGACCGATGAAGACGGCACCATCACCCGCCGCGCTTCCCTGCACGCGGCGCTGTTGAACGTTGGTGAGCCGCAACGCGAACTGGTCAAACCCATCGTGCTGGGTGAAAAAGATGGCGTGCTCGAACCCAAAGACCTGCCCGGTGGCACCAGCAAACTCACCGCCCCACGGCCGGTGGCTGTTCCGAGCGAGGCCAACGATATCGTCACTTATTTCTGGATCGTAGAAGGCAATGAGCCTGTTACCGACTTTAAAAACCTCAACGCACTGTCCAAGGACAAGGACGTCGATTTCCCGCTGAACGCGGCGTTTGTGGCGCAGCACATCGAGCCTGATCGCGGGAAAAAAGTGCAGGTGCACTACGAAATCTTCCGGGCGGCCAGCAACACCACCAGTTATTCGAATGTGCTGGACTTTGTCATCGGTGAGCCGGTGGCGCTCGATCCGCCGACCATCGACTCGGTCAAGGGCTCGCCGAGCGACAAGGACATTGTCGAGGGTGGCACGACTGTTGAAACCAGTGTGGTGCTGAGCGGCACGGCGGCCAAGGGTCAGCAAATCGAAGTGTTCGACGGTGC
>NZ_CABVHJ010000010.1:234399-245314 GCF_902497745.1 Pseudomonas fluorescens | reverse complement strand
CGAAGGTGACAAGAGGAAAGGGAGCCGATCTTTGTGCAGTTCAAAACCTGAGTTCGGCTCGGTATTTCAGGTCGATGTACCTCTGATTAACTACTCGGTCAGTCCCCTCTCCCTCTGGGAGAGGGCTAGGGTGAGGGGCTCTTCTGAGACTCACACCAGATGCAGCGCCGTGAGCAACATGTCGATCGCCTTGATCCCCACGAACGGCACCAGAATCCCGCCCAGTCCGTAGATCAACAGATTGCGCCGCAGCAACGCCGCCGCACTCGCCGCCTGCACGCGCACACCGCGCAGCGCCAACGGAATCAGCACAACGATGATCAAGGCGTTGAAGACAATGGCCGAGAGAATCGCGCTCTGCGGACTGGTCAGCTGCATGATGTTCAGCACGCCCAGCTGCGGATAAATCGAGGCGAACAATGCCGGCAGGATCGCGAAGTATTTGGCGACGTCGTTGGCGATGGAAAAGGTCGTCAGCGCACCACGGGTCACCAGCAATTCCTTGCCGATCTGCACCACGTCGAGCAGCTTGGTCGGGTCGCTGTCGAGGTCGACCATGTTCGCCGCTTCGCGGGCAGCCTGGGTGCCGTCGTTCATCGCCATGCCGACGTCAGCCTGGGCCAGCGCCGGGGCATCGTTGGCGCCGTCGCCGCACATCGCGACCAGGCGCCCATCGTTCTGCTCATGACGGATGCGCGCGAGTTTTTTCTCCGGGGTGGCTTCGGCAAGAACGTCATCGACGCCCGCTTCAGCGGCGATGGCAGCGGCGGTCAGCGGGTTGTCGCCGGTGACCATTACGGTGCGAATGCCGAGTTTGCGCAGTTCGGCGAAACGCTCGCGAATGCCCGGTTTGACCACGTCCTTGAGGTGGATCGCGCCGAGCAATTTACCGTCGGCGCAGACCAGCAACGGGGTGCCGCCGCTCTGGGCGATCTTGTCGATTTCCCGCGACAGTGCCGGGGCCAGATCCGAACGCTTCTGGCCGAGGAAACTCAGCAGCGAATCCACTGCACCTTTGCGGTAGACACGGCCCTGATAGTCGACGCCGGACAAACGGGTCTCAGCGCTGAACGGCACGGCAGTCAGGGTTTCCAGCGCCGGTTCAGGCTGCGGATGCAGACCGCGCAGGTATTCGACAATGGATTTACCTTCAGCGGTTTCGTCGGCCAGCGAAGCGAACAACGCACCTTCGGCCAGCTCGCGACCACTCACACCGGGCGCGGCATACACCGCACTGCAACGACGGTTGCCGAAGGTGATGGTGCCAGTCTTGTCCAGCAGCAACACATGCACGTCGCCCGCCGCTTCCACTGCGCGACCGGACTTGGCGATCACGTTGAGGCGCACCAAACGATCCATCCCGGCAATACCGATCGCCGACAGCAAACCGCCAATGGTGGTCGGGATCAGCGTGACCAGCAGCGCCACCAGAAACACCAGCGGCAGGCTGCCATTGGCGAAGTGGGCGAACGGTTGCAGGGTCACCACCACCAGCAGAAAGATCAGGGTCAGGCCGATCAGCAGGATATCCAGCGCCACTTCGTTCGGCGTCTTCTGCCGCTTGGCGCCTTCGACCAGCGCGATCATGCGGTCAAGGGTCGACTCGCCGGGGTTGGCGGTGATCTGCACCAGCAACCAATCGGACACCAGTCGTGTGTTGCCAGTGACGGCCGAACGGTCGCCGCCGGACTCACGAATCACCGGCGCCGATTCACCGGTGATCGCCGCTTCGTTGACCGCCGCGATGCCTTCGATGACTTCGCCGTCACCGGGGATCATTTCCCCTGCTTCGACGCGCACCACATCGCCCTTGCGCAGGCTCGCTGCCGGCACCACTTGAAAGCTGCCGTTGGCCAGTTTGCGGCGGGCGCTGAGGCCTTCGCTGCCGGCCTTGAGGCTGTCGGCGCGCGCCTTGCCGCGACCTTCGGCCAAGGCTTCGGCGAAGTTGGCGAACAGCACGGTGAACCACAGCCACAGAGCAATTTGTGCCGCGACGAAGGTCGGCACATCGGCATCCGGAATGAAGCACAGCACGGTGGTGAAAATCGCCGTCAGTTCGACCACCAGCATCACTGGCGAACGCTTCAGTTGCCGAGGGTCGAGCTTGACGAAGGCTTGCAGCAGCGCCGGACGCCACAGGGCCGAGATTGCAGTTTTCGGTGCTTCTGCCGACTTGGTCGGCACTGCAGGTTTTGCAGGAACATGCATATTCATGATGGATTCCTTAGAAGCCCATACTTAAATGTTCGGCGATCGGGCCGAGCGCCAGTGTCGGCAGAAAGGTCAGGCCGCCCACCAGCAAAATGGTCACGGTCAACAGGGTCACGAACAGCGGGCCGTGAGTCGGGAAGCTGTTCTGGCCGATCGGTGCGGTTTTCTTCATCGCCAGGCTGCCGGCCAGTGCCAGTACCGGGAGGATGTAACCGAAGCGACCGATCAACATGCCCAGACCAAGCATCAGGTTGTGGAACGGTGTGTTGGCGCTCAGTCCACCGAACGCCGAACCGTTGTTGGCACTGGCGGAGGTGTAGGCGTAGAGCAACTGGCTGAACCCGTGCGGGCCGGGGTTGCTGATGGTCGCTGCAGCACTGGGAACCGCTGCGGCAATCGCACCGAGCACCAGCACGCCGACCGGCATGACCAGCAGGGTCACCACCAGCAATTGCACTTCCCGCGCCTGGAGTTTCTTGCCGAGGTATTCCGGCGTACGGCCAATCATCAGACCGGCAAGGAACACCGCGATCAGCACGTTGAGCAACATGCCGTAGAGCCCGGCACCGACGCCGCCGAAGATCACTTCGCCGACCATCATGTTGACCAGCGCGACCATGCCGCTGAGCGGATTAAGGCTGTCGTGCATGGCGTTGACCGAGCCGTTCGAGGCTGCCGTGGTGGTCACCGACCACAGCACGGTGGCGGTGGTGCCGAAGCGCGCTTCTTTACCTTCCAGCGGTGCAGTCTGTTCAACCGCAGCGTTGTTCAGGGTCGGGTTCGGTTGGTACTCAGCCCACAGCGAAGTCGCGCCGCCGATCAGGAACAGCGCCAGCATGCAGGCGATGATCGCGCGGCTCTGACGCAGGTCCTTGACGTAGTGGCCGAAGGTGAACACCAGCGCCACCGGGATCAGAATGATCGAAGCGACTTCGAACAGGTTGCTCCACGCGGTCGGGTTCTCGAACGGATGCGCCGAGTTGACGCCGAAGAAGCCGCCACCGTTGGTGCCCAGTTGCTTGATCGCAATCTGACTGGCGGCCGGGCCGAGCGGGATGACTTGATCAACGCCCTGCATCGTCACCGCGTTCACATACTGCGCAAAAGTCTGCGGTACGCCCTGCCAGACCAGATACAGCGCCAGCAACAGGCACAGCGGCAGCAAGCCGTAGAGGGTGGCGCGGGTCATATCGACCCAGAAGTTGCCGAGGGTTTTCGTCGATTTGCGGCCGATGCCACGGCACAACGCAACCAGCACGGCGAGGCCGGTGGCGGCGCTGACGAAGTTCTGCACGGTGAGGCCGACCATCTGGCTCAGGTAGCTGAGGGTCGCTTCACCGCTGTAGGACTGCCAGTTGGTATTGGTCATGAAACTGACCGCGGTGTTGAACGCCTGAGTCCATTCCTGGCCCGGCAGGTTCTGCGGGTTCAGTGGCAAGTGATCCTGAAACAACAGAATCGCGAACAGCAACAGGAAACCGGCGAGGTTGAACGCCAGCAGCGCCAGCGTGTACTTCTGCCAGCTCTGTTCAGCCTCTGGGTCGACCCCGGCGATGCGGTAGCAACCGCGCTCTACCGGGCCGAGAACCGGCGTCAGCCAGGTGCGCTGACCTTCCATTACCTTGTAGTAAAAGCGCCCGAGGAACGGCGCCGGCAGCAAGACCACCGCAAAGAACGCGAGGATCAGCCAATAGTCATAACTGTGCATAGCCGCTCCTAGTTCCGATCCGCGCGCAACAGCGCAACCAACAGATAAATGAACAGCCCCACTGCCAACAGCAGTGACACCCCGTCCAGAACGCTCATGGAAGATCTCCGTGTTACGGCGTATTGCCGTTTGTGCAGGCATTGTCGGAAAGGAGGCTGTAAAGGAACGAGAGCGAGGGGTGCTGCGGGGCATAAAGAAAGCGTAAAGAGTGGGTTTATGCCGGCGTTACAGGTGGGTTTTGCGCCATATAGGCGGGCCTCTTCGCGAGCAAGCTCGCTCCCACAGGTATCGGCGTTGTTCAGGCGAGCGCATTTCAAAAATGTGGGAGCGAGCCTGCTCGCGAAGACGGCATAACCGTCAACATCGCACCCAACTGGCGCACAAAAAGCCGCTATCCCGCCGAGAACATCCCCGATACGACAGCTTTCAACTCATTACGACTTGTTTCAGCGCAATGGCACGCCCACTGCAAACGCCCTCCCCCGAGCTTTCCAAACCGTTCAGGGAGCAAACGCATGAACACACAACTCAAACCCACGCTGGGCACTTTGCACCTGTGGGGCATCGCCGTAGGGCTGGTGATTTCCGGTGAGTATTTCGGCTGGAGTTATGGCTGGGGCGTGGCCGGGACACTGGGTTTCCTGGTGACCTCGTTCATGGTCGCGACCATGTACACCTGCTTTATCTTCAGTTTTACCGAACTGACCACCGCGATTCCTCACGCAGGCGGGCCGTTTGCCTACAGCCGTCGAGCCTTTGGTGAAAAAGGTGGATTGATTGCCGGGCTGGCGACGCTGATCGAATTCGTCTTCGCTCCGCCAGCCATTGCCCTGGCAATTGGCGCTTACCTCAATGTGCAGTTTCCGGCACTCGATCCGAAACACGCAGCCGTCGGCGCCTATATCGTCTTTATGGGCTTGAACATCCTCGGTGTGAAACTGGCCGCGACCTTTGAGTTGATCGTCTGCGTATTGGCGGTAGCCGAGTTTCTGGTGTTCATGGGCGTGGTCGCGCCGGCGTTCAGCTTCAGCAACTTCGCCCTCAATGGCTGGGCGGGATCGGATGTGTTTGGCGCGCCGGCGATTGCCGGGATGTTCGCCGCTATTCCGTTCGCGATCTGGTTCTTCCTCGCCATCGAAGGCGCCGCCATGGCCGCCGAAGAAGCCAAGGACCCGAAGCGCACGATTCCCAAGGCTTACATCAGCGGCATCCTGACCCTAGTGCTGCTGGCGATGGGTGTGATGTTCTTTGCCGGTGGCGTCGGCGACTGGCGCACCCTGGCCAACATCAACGACCCGCTACCGCAAGCGATGAAAACCGTGGTGGGCGACAACTCCGGCTGGCTGCACATGCTGGTGTGGATTGGCCTGTTCGGTCTGGTGGCGAGTTTCCACGGCATCATTCTTGGCTACTCGCGGCAGTTCTTCGCCCTCGCCCGCGCCGGCTATCTTCCCGCTTCGCTGGCGAAACTCTCGCGCTTCCAGACACCGCACCGGGCAATTATTGTCGGCGGCATCATCGGCATTGCCGCGATTTACAGCGACGGTCTGATCAATCTTGGCGGCATGACCCTCACCGCCGCGATGATCACCATGGCCGTGTTCGGCGCCATCGTGATGTACATCATGAGCATGCTCAGCCTGTTCAAACTGCGTAAATCGGAACCCAATCTCGAGCGTACTTTCCGCGCGCCGTGCTATCCGTTGATTCCGCTGATTGCCTTGGTGCTGGCGGTGGTGTGTCTGGTGGCGATGGCCTGGTTCAACGCGTTGATCGGCTTGATCTTCCTCGGTTTCATGGCTGTTGGTTTCGGCTACTTTTTGCTCACCGGGCAACTACGTGCCAACGCGCCGGCAGACTCAATGCTCACCGGGCACTGAATAGCACACGCCCCTCGCTCTCATCTGAATTGCCCGGTTGACACTGCGTTCACCAGTGTTGGCCGGCTGTCCCACCTCTGCTCCTTATTCGCCGGTCTTTGAAAGCCGCTGCCGTAGGCAAACCCTTACAGACTAAATTGCCAACGGCATTCGATATCGAGTCCGCGAGACAGCTCAGATCACGCGCAGATAGCCGCGCTGCGCGGCCTGCCGCCCCTCCAGCGTAGATACCTATTGATCGGGGATTTTTAAAGACTCGGTAATGCTCATAGCTTTTTGATACACTCGAGACACGGTTTTCTTACAGAATAACTTCAGGTTTCCTACAGAAAAAAATAGCCATTTGTAAAAATCAACTTATTAAGCAGAAGTCACATGCAGCCTACTCCCGCTCCGGAAATTTCAGTAGTCATTCCAGTCTATAAAGCAGAGCCTTTAGTAGATGAACTACTAAAGCAACTTACGATCGAGTTAAAAGGAATTACATCCCGATACGAAATAATACTAGTTGAAGACCGAAGCACGGATAATAGTTGGCTGGAAATTCAAAAAGCCCAGAAAATTTATCCACATATCAAAGCAGTCAGACTGAGCCGTAATTTTGGTCAACACCATGCGATTTCAGCGGGTCTCTCTTTGGCCGGTGGTGACTGGGTCGTGGTAATGGATTGTGATCTTCAGGACCAACCGAGTGAAATTTCCAAACTTTATCAAGAAGCCAAAAAAGGTTTCGATATCGTTCTGGCCAGACGCGCTCTGCGTCAGGATAGTTGGTTGAAACGATTTTTCTCCCGGACATTCTATCGGACACTCAGTTATCTTACCGGCATCGAACAAGATGCTACAGTCGCCAACTTCGGCATTTACAGCAGGAAAGTAATTTCAGCAATCAATAGAATGCCGGAGTCGATTCGCTACTTCCCGACTATGGTTCGCTGGGTCGGGTTCAAATCCACGAAACTCGACGTTGTCCACGCGGCACGGCCAGAGGGCGAAACCTCTTATAACTTCAAGAGATTGCTGAATCTGTCCCTGGACATTTGTCTTGCCAACTCGGAAAAGCCAATAAGACTGGCGATAAAATTCGGCTTGTTAGTTGCATTCACCGGATTTCTTTATGCAGCGATCATTGCGGTTCGTGCGATTCTCGGCGAAATCCCGGTATTGGGATATGCAAGCATCCTAATTTCGGTATGGGTACTAAGCGGCTTGATGATATGCATAATGGGCGTGATCGGACTTTATGTCGGAAAATCATTTGAAGGGATAAAAAATCGCCCACTTTATCTGATAGACGAAATTCAAGAAAATGACCAATAACGTGAAATTCGGACTTTATCTTATGACATCCAAGGGACTGGCAACACTGCAGTCACTGATATCAGAAGGCCATAGCCAATACATTTCTTATGTCGTTGTCGCGCAAGACCGTAACGTCACCAACGATTATTACAAGGAAATAGTCGAACTGGCGCAACGACTGAAAATACCTACGCTGGAACGGTCTCAGCCGGCTCCATATGCGAGCCATCTGATCGCGGTGTCCTGGAGATGGTTGATCGAAGCTGATGATGAGCAGAAGCTAGTCGTTTTCCACGACTCCTTGTTACCTCGTTACCGAGGATTTGCGCCTCTTCCGAGCGCACTAATCAATGGTGACAGGGTCATAGGCGTGACCGCACTTATGGCCTCGGAAGAATATGATCGCGGACCGATCATTACCCAGGAAGCTGTCGAAATCGACTATCCCGTCAAGATATCCAGTGCCATAGAACAACTGGAGCCTTGCTATCAAAAACTCGCGATCAGGGTTGCACATTCAATTATTCGAGGTGAGCTCATCAGCACAGCCCAGAATGAGGTGAACGCAACTTATAGCCTGTGGCGAGATGAGCAAGATTACTTTATTGATTGGACTTGGGATGCACACCGCATACAACGATTTATCGACGCACTCGGATTTCCTTACAAAGGTGCCGCCACAACCATCGATGGTGAAACCTTCCGAATCAACCAGTGTGAAGTCGTTGCTGACGTAAAAATCGAAAACCGTACCGCGGGAAAGATAATATTCATGCACGGAAATTACCCCGTGATTGTTTGCGGTAGCGGCCTGATAAAAATACTTGAAATGAATAAAGACAGCGCACCTGAAAGTGCGCTTCCAATTCAAAAATTTCGCACTCGTTTTTTTTGACATGAAAAATACAGGATCTGCTCACCCTCCCATGAAACACCAACAATTTCACCAATTGATAAGGTATATCTGTGTTGGTTTGATCAGCAACGCGACAGGTTACGCCATCTATTTGTTCCTTACCTATCTTGGACTTTCACCCAAATTAGCGATGTCCCTGCTCTACATAACGATTGCGGGATTCAGCTTCTTTGGAAACAAAAAAATTACATTCATGTATAACGGCCATTTTTGGGGCGCAGGAATGCGCTACGTTGTCGCCCACTTGATTGGTTACTTGATCAACCTGGCCATCCTGATATTCTTTTCAGACCACCTTGGATACAATCACGCAATAGTTCAAGCGACAGCTATAATCGTTATTGCAATGTATTTGTTTATTGCATTAAAGTTTTTCGTATTCCGGAGGACAGCATGAACAGCGCAGAGCTGTCCCCACTAAATTTAGTCTCGGCGTTTTTTGAACACCGCGACAAACAAGACAATCAACAAAACCAGTCTTCCACCCCCTCCATAGGCATGGACATATAATGAATAATGACAAGATTCACTTTAACCGCCCATACATGACAGGGAAGGAACTCTATTACATTTCAGAAGCAAAATTTGGTAATAAACTGGCGGGCGACGGCACATTTACTAAACGCTGTCACTCTTGGCTGGAAGCGCAGACTCAATGCAGCAAGGCATTACTGACTCACTCCTGCACTGCCGCACTTGAAATGTCAGCCTTGTTGTTGAATATCGAACCAGGTGACGAAGTTATCATGCCGTCCTACACGTTCGTGTCAACTGCCAATGCTTTCGTATTACGCGGCGCCGTTCCCGTTTTTGTCGATATTCGCGAAGACACTCTGAACATAGATGAGCGCCTCATTGAGGCAGCAATTACTCCGAAGACCAAGGCGATCGTGCCAGTCCATTACGCTGGTGTTTCCTGCGAAATGGATACGATCATGAACATCGCCAAAAAACACAATCTGAAAGTCGTTGAGGATGCCGCTCAAGGTGTCATGTCCAAGTACAAAGGACGAGCCCTCGGCAGCATCGGGGACCTAGGGGCATTCAGCTTTCACGAAACCAAAAATGTCATTTCCGGCGAAGGCGGTGCACTGCTGGTAAATGATCCTGACTTGGCACTGCGAGCTGAAATCATCCGCGAAAAAGGGACTGATCGGAGTCGCTTCTTCAGAGGAGAACTCGACAAATATACATGGCAGGAAGTTGGCTCTTCTTACCTACCCGGCGAACTGATCGCCGCATTTCTATGGGCCCAGCTGGAAGAAGCACAAGCTATCACCGACCAGCGTATTTCCAGCTGGAATTACTACAATGAAGCCCTGGAAGGCTTTGAGAAGGACGGCCTGTTACGCCGGCCGGTTGTTCCAGAATCTTGCGAGCACAATGCTCACATGTACTACATTTTGCTCCCGGAAGAAATGGACCGGCAAAAAGTATTGTTCGACTTGAAGCAGCAAAATATATTTTCCGTATTCCATTATGTCCCATTACACTCATCACCCGCTGGACAACGGTACGGCAGAGTTCATGATTCGATGGAAGTAACCGTTACTCAGTCCGAAAGATTGATCCGCCTTCCTCTTTGGGTAGGTTTGAGTACAGCGCAACAAGACATCATCATTGAAACCTTGTCCAAATCAATCCGGTAGCTGCCTGACAGCGGGCGGGAGAAGCGCCTTTGTTGTGGTTGATCAAGCTCTGCGTCGTCATAATTAATTGACTAGGTGCAGACCCTTTTTCACCCGAGACAAATCCTACTCCATCAGTGCGCTGCTCCCGTTCACAATGTCGAAATCCAATAAAAAAGCGCTTCGTCAGAAGCGCTTTTTGTTTTGTCAATTTAAACCAGACCATACTCCTAGCTATCTGATCTTAGGCCCACTCAGGTGCTTACAAGTCGCAGGCAGCTTTTTCAGACAATATCACTCGACAACCGAATCATGCGCAGCCGAGCTTCTTTTTACGTATTTATTTACCAGCCTTACAAACACAACCGCCAGCATCAGAATCAGATAGATCTTTGTCATAAGAAAGTATCTGTTTTCCGTGTGCAAAATAACTGTTGTCAAAAAGATTGAAGCTGTCGTCATGAAGGAGACAACGGCTATCCACTTGTTCTTAAAAAATGCCGTAAGCAAAGTTGCTATACCCATCAAAACAAGAGTCAGTTGCATGTAGAACAATTTGGCCTCACTAATGACAAGCACCTCAGGTGTAATATCAAAAGGTGCTTTACCAATGTAAACAGGCCAGTAAAATTTCATCATACCTTCATAAAATTTCACCGCCACGAATTGAAACTGAGTTACCTCGGAGGCCAATTTCGATACATACGCGCTGCGTATCGGATCAGTATAGGCCACAAGTTCAACATAAGGCTGATAATTAATCGAATCGTACACCGCCATAGCCGCCGGCTCATAGAACCAAGGTACACCGGAATGATAATAGGCTGCGAATACCTGGAGCAGACAGATAGAAACGCCGATCAAGTACAGGAAAATATGCTTGAACCGATTTTCCAACTGCCCCTTGAAATCGAAACAGCACCAAAATACAACAAGAAAAAATATGGACATAACGTAGTTTTGCTTTAAAAGCACAGAAAGCCCAGCCAGCAAACCTGAAACAAATAACGCTCCAAAATGTCTTCTATTGCTTTCACTGGAAAGTATCGCAACAGACGCAGTAAAACACGCCAGACTTTGGATATCTGAAAGTCTTACCGGAATGAAAGCAACACATAACACTAGAGTAAACGCTAGTAGCACCGTACCACCCACGTAGGTTGCCCAGCGATTTTGCTTTGCAACCGCGCCACTTAAATTTTTAAAAAGAACCAACAATGAAGCTACTAACAACATGAAAAATGCAAGATTCAACAGCACAACAATATAG
>NZ_CABVHJ010000010.1:224880-234379 GCF_902497745.1 Pseudomonas fluorescens | reverse complement strand
GCGCATCTTTCGTTAATAGAAAAGGAATAGCATTGTAAACCATAATCCCTATCGGCCGGACCGCATTATAGCAGGTGCCTGTAACACCCTCTCCGGAACCAGTAATAAAATCGGCGCACGACTGGCCAATTATCCTGTATGAATCTGCATCACCATGAACTGGGAAATCCATTTGAATCCTTATTTAGATGTATTACGTTGATTGATAATATCATGAGAATGTTGCGTTTTGTCATAGGTTCCACCTCATGGTCTAGCCTGCAGACGGGTTGAGCCAAGCACGCTTTCCCTCCCCGTAAACCCTCATTCGTTACGTTCTCGTAGTGAATGGAGTGCTTGGCCCACCTCAAGCGAGGTAGAATGGAACCACTGCGACAGCAGATCACTCATAGAGATACGTACAATCGCTAGGCCACACCTCCCTCTCTGCCACTCAAGGAGTACCGTATGCCCTGGTATGCATGGTTGATTCTGGTCGTTGCCATCGGTTCGATCGTTGGCGGCCTAATGATGCTGCGAGACACAGCCAACAAAGTCGAGCTGACCGACGAGCAACGCAAACGCGTCACGGAACGTAATGCGGAGATGGATGCGAAGGACGCGCAAGACCGCTAACGCGTACCAAGTGATACTGCAGTGCTGAATTGCGCTGCTCTGCAGCAGCGCGCGTCTGCACTTTTTGCTCCAATTTCCCTCCTCCTGCTTGTTGCTTTGTGGGCGCCTCCAGCGTCGTCTGCTCCAGCGCAAATTCGCCCCCTCCCCAAAAAATATAGGCTTATGCCGAAAATCGCAAAACGTCAGTAGTTTTGCATCAAATTGGCCAGCGACGCGCCTCAACGGCCGTGATGATAGACAGCCCATAGCTGATCGATGTCGGAAAACGCCGCCTACCTATTTGTACTCAATTGAAAGCATCTGAATTTTTTTTAGAAGTAGAAGTGTAGTCACTATTCGATGTTCATTAGGTAATATGCAGCATTGTTGTGGAGAAATCAGATGCGTTACTCGCAGGACCATAAAGCTCAAACCCATCAACGCATCATCAAGGAAGCATCGGTGCGCTTTCGTCGCGACGGCATCGGTGCAACGGGCTTGCAACCTCTAATGAAGGCGCTGGGCCTGACTCACGGCGGCTTCTATTCGCATTTCGAGTCAAAAGACGAGTTAGTGGAAAAAGCACTTTTGGCGGCAAGCAGTGAAGTTGATCTCGTTTGTAAGGAGCTGTTTGCCCAGGAACGCCCCCTAGAAGCCTTTATCAATACCTATCTGTCGCAGTGGCACCAGACGTCACCACATGAGGGTTGCCCACTGCCCACAATGTCTGCTGAACTTGGTATGCGCGGTAACCCCAGCCCAACCTCCGACGCCGTTCTCAACGCTCGACTTGAACAAATTCAAAAGACGCTTGATGGCGAAAATAGCAAAGATCGCAGTATCATTATCATGTCCGCATTGGTTGGAGCGCTGTTGCTCTCGCGTAGCGTCAAAAATCCCGAGCTCGCTCAACAAATTCTCAACATCACGCGTACGTTTCTGAATGAATCACAGATCTAGCCGTGCCAACGCTTGAACAACACACTTGCATTGAATCCACCGAATCCAAACCCGTGGGGCAAGGCTTATTTAGTTGCCATCGGCCGAGCCTGAACGTGAAAGATATCCAATCCACCCGCGGTGATATCAGGTTATCGAGATTAAGGGTAGCAGGCGCAATCTGGTCACGAATAGCCAAAAGCTTGAAGATAACTTCGACGCCCCCACCCCCGCTGCCCTTGGCAAATTCACTGTTGCCGATTTGGTTAATCGTTACCGCAATCTGTCCCTGATCGCCGAGTAAAAGCCTTGATCGCCTCCAATTGCAACAAATGCGTCCGAATCGGCAACGTCCGACAGGGAAGAGATGGTGACCAATTCTCCCATTTCGAGTGCTGCCAGCGCAGCATCGACCGTCTCCCCCCGCCCCCATAATCGTGTGCTCTGGAATTAAAGAGGCATCTACCCGAGCGTTCCCAGATTTCAGTTCGCGTTACGCCCGGCAATATAGCCTGAGTTCGTACTCCGCTCCCTTCTACTAAGCACCTGACCACTGGCTTAGGTTCGACGCGCTTGCCTTGCTGGCACTATATTTCGCATTGAATCGCTCAGGGATTAGCGCAACCACGGAGGCGATATTAATGATCGTTCCCCGGCCCTCACGGGTAAAACTCGCAGCAGCTGATGCCAATCGTATAAACTGCTGAGACGTTCAATTGAATCAATTGCTCCAGTTGATGAGAGTCAGCTTTAGCCTTGAGCCGTTCATCGCTACGCCGGCATTATTCAGCGCCAAGCCTACTTAAGAGCATCATTGCCCAGGCGCTGGTCCAACCGAAGGAAATCTTCCTTTTGTATAAAATCTCCTTTAAGGACTTCGACCTGAGTCTTGCAATCATCGCCAATCCGGCCCGCAGCCTCGTCCAGTAGACGCTGATCTCGCGCAACCAATAACTAATCAAAACCGAGTGCGGCCAAACGTTGCGCGTACACTGCACCGATGCCTGATGAGGCTCCGTGACAAGTGCCTTACCTCGAAATTGGACAGAGTTATCTACAGTGCTCCCGAGATCTGAGAGACCGCATTAATCGCACTATATTTTATTGTAGGATAATTTTCACAAGCAATATGAGAGCTTTAATTTAACCCGCCAATGCAGGAATTAAAAAGCAAAAAGGCCGGTCACAGACCGGCCTCCAAGCGAAAAACCTTCAGGTTAGTTTGTTTCCAGCTTCTCGCGGTTGCGATCCAGGATTGCCTTACCAATGCCTTTCACTTCCAATAACTCATCAACCGAAGCAAACGGACCATTCGTTTCACGATACGCAACAATTGCGCTCGCCTTGGCCTCCCCTACACCAGACAGTTCGCGCTGTAGCGTTGCAGCATCTGCTTTGTTGAGATCAATTTTGTCGGTCTGTGAGACTTGGCGAATGTCCGATACAACAGGTACCTTGCCTGTCTGCAAGACAACCGATTCCGCGGCAATCACGGCAATGGAGGCACTGCTCAACAGAGCAAAAACCAGGGAATAGAAATAGCCAGTACGCATAGGAGAACTCCATGTCATAGATTTAGGAAACAGCTTTCCGAAGCTGCTCCCCCAAATTTAGGCGACAAATGGAGCCTGTCAAAAATGCGTTCGTTACTGAATGTGAAACAATCAGGGTTCAAGTCGACGCTGCTGGTAGATCCAGTCAACGATTTCCCCGTCTGGTGTGTAGCCGCTCACCGTCTCCCGCAGCATCTGCCGAACGCGGCTATAATCATCTTGCTCAACCGCCCCCAGCAGTTCGCTCAACCGCCCCTTGAGGGTCTCCCAAGGCAAATGGTCTTCATTGGCGCTCATTATCATCGGATGAGTGGTCGCCGAAACTTTATCGCCGATCAATAATTCCTCATAAAGCTTCTCTCCGGGTCGCAGCCCAGTGAATTCGATTGCGATATCCCCTTCGGGGTTTTTTTCTGAACGCACGCTCAAACCGGACAGATGAATCATCTTTTCTGCGAGTTCGACGATTCTTACCGGTTCCCCCATGTCGAGAACGAAGACATCGCCACCCAGTCCCATAGAACCTGCTTGAATCACCAACTGTGCGGCTTCGGGAATAGTCATGAAATATCGAGTGATTTTTGGATGGGTTACCGTCAATGGCCCGCCTGATTTAATCTGGTTGTGGAACAGTGGAATAACAGAACCGGATGAGCCCAATACGTTGCCAAAACGAACCATGGTAAAACGCGTTTTATTGACACGAGATACATTAGCTTTGTCGCCAAATAAAACCGGCGCCAGTTCACGACTCAAGGCCTGAAGTGTCAATTCCGCAAGGCGCTTGGTGCTTCCCATGACATTGGTCGGGCGAACGGCCTTATCCGTGGAAATCAAAACGAAACTGGATACACCTGCCTGCAAAGCAGCCTGCGCAGTGTTGAGGGTACCTATTACGTTGTTCAGCACCCCTTCCGCAATATTGTGTTCGACCATCGGCACATGTTTGTACGCCGCAGCGTGATAGACCGTGTCCACACTCCAGGTGCGCATGACATCCAGCAACTTGTGCTGATGACGAATGGAACCGAGAATCGGAAGCAATCGAACAGATACCGACTCTCTGCTACTACGCTGTTCCAGTTCTGAAAGAATGCTGTAGAGATTGAATTCGCTATGCTCGAACAGAATCAGGGTGATCGGACCTAGGGCAAAGATCTGTCGGCACAACTCTGAACCGATAGATCCACCAGCACCGGTTACCATTACCGTTTTACCTTTTATACACCGTTCAAGTAGTTCAGGATGAGCTGGTACTGAATCACGCCCCAGCAGGTCAGCGATATCGACCTCTTGAATATCCTCAACCTTGACCCGACCACTGGCCAGATCACCGAAGTTTGGAACGCTACGAATATGCAGAGGAAACTGTTCCAGCAAAGTGAGAATTTCACGGCGGCGCGAGCGTGTTGAAGATGGAAGAGCCAATAGAATTTCCTGGGCGCCACTTTCATCAATCATCTGCTGAATATGTTTGGGCTTGTATACATGCAAGCCGGCAATAGAACGATCAGCAATGCCTGGATCATCATCAATAAAAGCGACCGGGCGCATGGCTCTCCCCATCCGCAGCGCCGCAACCAACTGGTTTCCTGCGCCCCCGGCACCGTAGACTGCGACCTTGGTGAGTCCGTCGTCGCGACTGGTGAAGGGCACATGCTGCGCCCCGTGAAACCAGTCACCCATAAAATACTGGCGCATAAACAAGCGCAATCCACCAATAATGACGAGGCTGAGCCACCAATAATTGAAGATGATGGATCGAGGCACAACCGCTTCATGATTGCTGTACCAAAAAACGACCACTGCCAGTAGCAACGATGAAAGGCTGACCGCTTTTACAATCGCAACAAGTGCGTCGTTGCCGAAATAGCGCATCACTGCACGATACATGCCAAAACGAATGAATAACGGAATAGCAATGAGGGGAGCGCTGATAAATAGCCAGAAATGAGCGATGACCGGGTTATATAAATCATCAATCCCGAGACGAACGATGAATGAAAGCCACAATGCCACCCACACCAGCAACACGTCGGTAATCACTTGCAGCAGCCTTTTCTTCCGTCGCGGCAGTCCCAGCAACCGAGCTCTTACATCATCGATCATTCTTATGGCCCTCGCCTTGCTTCGGCTTAACGATAGGATGAGGCGCTTCTTGTCGGCGAAACGACCTCCCAAGTATCATCTTTTCTTCCAGTGCCTCATCGCCCTACCGTCAGGCAGTATAGAGCCAACAGCCAGACTATCCCACCTTGCCGTTCTCACCAACGCCCCTGAAAAATGCTGGGAAGACCTGCAATAGGATCGGTGCTCAAAACGCCAACCAGCTGTCCTCTGTTCGGCAAAAATAATGCCTACCCCACACCACCAGCATTTTTCACCAGCGATGTAACGATTAACGGACCAATTCTAAAAGTATATCCTCATAAAATTGAAGCTCATTTTTCCGAAGTGTTTTCGCAGGAACCCCCGCAACGACTGCGTATGGCTCTACATCCTTAGTCACTACAGCCCCCGCTCCAACAAAAGCGCCAATACCGATTTTGACAAAGGGAAGAACAGTCGCGTTAGTTCCGATTGTGGCGTAGTCTCCAATTTCGATCATACCTGTGATAGCCGCATTTCCCATCACATGTACGCCGTCACCGATATTGCATTCATGATCAATGGTTGCATTGGTATTAATGAATGTGTGTATTCCAATTTTAGAAAATTTATGTACTACTGCCCCAGGCATGATCTGGCAACCGACTCCAACGGAGGATGTCGGCTCGACAAAACTTCTCTCGTGAATAAGGGTGATGGGTATAAGACCCAGTCGCTCCAGATACTCTGCCGTTTTTACCCTTGCATATCCGTGAGCACCCGAGATACACACAACATAGTGAGTCACGCGAGAAAGATTGGCCTTTAGTATTGCAACATCATTGATAAACATTGCTGATGTTTCAAATGCCGGCGCTTCAAGAGTATTATCAAATATGATGCCTACCTCACCAGCATCACTTTCCTTGAGCATTTCCTCTACGATTCTAGCCTTACTTTTCCCCCCCCAAAGCAACACCGAGGGAAGCCCAGAACCAGACTCGCAAACACTTTTCGTCATTACCTGCCATCTCCAAATGAAAACATGAAGTCAAGATTATACTGGATACCAAGAACCAGACAACCTAGCTAGAAAGATCGTTCCGAGGTCGATCAATGGAAATGTGCCCTTCCTCTTTTCCACGCTCCAAATCCGAAATCAATTGGCATTGTCGCTCGATATAAACAAGCTGCTCAGCAATATGCTTTTCTTTCGCGTCTATATAAGACTGAATCTCTAACTCTCTTCGCTGGTGCATTTTATTGAGCCTGTCAACGTACCATAACAAAACACGTTCTGCGGGACGGGAACTCTCGCCCTTTACCATTTCAAACCTGGCCGGAAGTAGCCCAATGACTTTTGAAATTCCGTCGTGATGATTTCCCGTTCTAAGGAAATGTTCAAATACCAATTGAGCTAGTTGTTCCCTCTGGACATCATCCATCCAGTCACAAGAAGCAAAGGGCGTCCACGCTTTAAAGTTTTTGATATTCAGGTACTTTGTACGATCTTGTTTACGATAAGCGTTAGCAAGTGACGGAATAAATGTGACACTATTACCCAACGAGTCAGGGAGGGAGGGTCCTTTTTCGACCGCAAGTACCTTCTCAAGAAACTCGATTTTGTATTGAGTACCTATACGTACCCACATGTCATAGTCGCACATTCGCTTCAAGATAACGCTTGGATCAAACCAGCCAACACTTGCAAATACCTGACGGCGTATTAGTACAGAACAATTGGGAATTATATTTCTCTGCTGTAATAATTCCTGACTGAACGACTGACCAAGTATCCTTGTAAAGCGCTCTGAATTCACTTGAGCCTGACCGTAAATCATTCCCGAGGCAGGGTGTATTCGTGCAACTTCCAATAACGAACTTAGAAGATCTCGCTTCCACTCACAGTCATCAAACTGCCAAGCAATGAACTCTCCCTTGCTCATTTTAAAAGCCGGAAAACAGGTAAGGGCGGGCAGGCCAATATTGATTTGGGTCCGAATATGGTTGACACGTGAATCTTGAGCCGCGATCTCTGCGATAGTTACTTCCGACCCATCAACGGATCCGTCATCAATGACAAAAAGTTCTAAATCCCGCATGTCTTGCGACAGCACACTCATTATTGCATTGCGCAAATAATTTAATGCGTTTCGATTATAAGTAGGAAGCAAGACGGAGACTAATGGCATATGCGATTCACTTCGGCAAGCAGCCAGACAAATCGGCCCCCAGGCTAGGCAGCCCGGAACACACAAGGCTTCCGCGCTTCCACTCAAAAAAATTGTCTGAAACCACAACTAAAGCGGCGCTCACAAAAACAACTTACGTCGTTTTCAGCTCAAACTCAAACACTTCCGTCGATGATTTGCTTGGGAATAATAATCTACCTAGTTCGTGAAAGATCGCTCACCTCATTCAGATGCTCATTGAAGTTTACCTGTGACCCCCGCGATGCCATCCTTTATCCCTTTTATCATCATCGCCAAGCAGCTTATTCTGGAAGAGGAGAAGATACCAAAAAACAAAGCGGCTCTGATACAGCGACAAAAATCCGCCATCTTCCAATTGAATGGCATGTAGGACCTACGCTGTAGCAACAAACTATTCCTGAACATATAGTAATAGCGAAAAGGTGAATGATAAGGAACAGTTCTCCAGCGGAGAAACCAAAACCTTATTCTATGATCACCTAAGGAATGCAACATAATGGCATTTGATATTCCATACAGTTTATAGCCTCTCGCTTTCGCACGAAAACACCATTCTGTGTCAACATGATCGATAAAAAGGCTGGCATCCACTCCTCCGATATCAGTTATAGTTGAAATAGGAATAAGAGAGCCAGATGAGATCAAAAAATCCGCTTCAATGGGCCTACCGTCTGAGACCAGAGCAATTCGCTTGAATCCAAATACGCCCACACGAACGAAGGTGGATAATACCCCACCCTGAGTATCCTTATAACAAGGCGCAACGGCAGCAAGCTTCACACCGGCCGACTGGATATCAGCAGCAGCAGCGCATAGTGTTGAAATCATCCCTTGCTCTGGACAGCTATCCTGATCAAATAAAGCTACATATTTAACCCCAGCTTTTTGCGCATACTCTATTCCAACATTTTGCGCATAGCCGATACCAAAGTTCTCGCCAAGGCTCAAAACCGACAGGTTCTCAATATGAGACTGAGCAACTGCAAAATTGCTCAATGACTCAGAAGAGCCATTATCAACAATAACGATGCTCTCCACCTGCGGCGCTAAAGAATTAACTAAAACCTTCAGACTCTCAAGTTCTGGATGATATGTGATAATTACGGCGCAAACCGATGAAACTGAAAGCTGACTAGTCATATAAAACCCGACTGCAAACGCATCTTCACTGAAATCTCTCAAACCCTATATAAACTAAGACATCGAAGACAACTATCTGAATAAACCACCGCTGTTTTTTTTAACAGCCAAATGATTAAATCAAGCACACGAGAAAAAAACCTTATTCGAAAGCCGCTCACTATAAATGCGACTACTATCACGCTCAAAGCAACTTAGCCATTAGCGTAAAAAAATTTGCCAGACAGAGCACTATTAAGACAGATACAATAAGTAAATGCCCCGTCGATACGCGATTTAACAGCGACCTTACTTTTCGTCTTAAGACAGCCCTAAACATTGAGGAGAATTTAGAATCCTCTTGCGCTGCATCTGTAAAGCCAATCAAACGATAATACTTAAAGAATCTAAATTGAGCGGAACCAAAGTTCTTCAGCGGCGGCATACCGGGTATTGAATCAATTGCAGCCTTCCATACCGGGGCGATGACCTCGTGAGAGTAGTTCGAATCTACAAAAGAAAAAGCTTCGGCTTTAATCCTTTCACACAACGATTGATCATCTACCATCCGAATAATTGCTTCCACCCAATCATCTGGACTGTTTTTGACCAGCAAACCAGACTCACCGGAGCGCACACACTCAACATAGGGGCTGGTTTTACTATATAAGCCAGCTATATTGCAGCCAGCATATTCGCGGAATTTATTATTGGTTTTTGATGCATTAAACTCGCTATCCATCAACGGAGCAAGACCTACAGTCCAGCCCCTGGAGACTTTGAACGCCAGGAATTTTGCATAATCATTAAAACCTGGAAACCATTGAACGTTATTCAACTCGCGCAGACCATCCGAAAACCCGCCAATAAACTCAAAACGAATATCAGGTCGGATTTTATTCAACCGAGCGATGACAACTTCTAGAAATTCAAACTCTTCTTTTTTGCTTCCACCTGCATAACCAACAACAGGATTTTTACGCACAGCAGAAC
>NZ_CABVHJ010000010.1:73003-224860 GCF_902497745.1 Pseudomonas fluorescens | reverse complement strand
GGGCAGTACTTCACACTTAACACCAGGAAAACGATCGGTAATAAAATCCGCCATAACCTGGGTATGCGTGATAACAAACTCCGCGCCACGAACGAACTCATCTAACGACCTTACAACTTCAGGCGCTTGATAATAGCGTGCCAGCTGACCTGTACCTGTTATTTTCCAGAAGTTATCATCCAAATAATAAGCATATGGAATTCCATTCTTTTTAAGATATGCAGGCAGCCAGTAATAGGAAGGATCGCTAACTCGACAAAAAATATTCGAACCGCTAGTCAAGGTTTTCCAATCCAATGAGCGAACCAGTTTGGTATTGCAGTTTCCCCGACCAACCACATCATTCAGCAGACGTGATATTATTCTCGTTGTCGAAATATCACCCTCGATCCAAAAGTTTATCTTACTGAACGACATAGCACATCCATTTTTATATAGTTAAATATTACGAACAGCTTTCGCCGAGCAATACGAAATGAAAACCACCACTAACTAAAACCGTTACTTAGAAGTTCAACACTAAAAACTTTGTCGTGCCACTCCCAAAAACATACAAAACTAAAAAAGTGAAACTTAATGAGACAATAAAAAACCAAAACCGCTCGTTCAAAAAAATTTAAGAACGCTTCGCCCATGACCGCAATCATGGACGAAGAAAATCAGAAATTACTTATCCGATCCGATTTTTACGATACCCTTGAGCTTCTCGACGATAAACTCTACATCATTTTTAGTAATCCCCATGTGCATAGGCAAAGAGATCACTTCCTTACTAATTTGGTGAGCTACAGGGCAAGTGCCGGCACCAAATCCATAAAGCTTGTATTCGGTATTATCGCGATAGTGAACACCCGGATAAATTTCGCACTCATTCAAAGCCATCAAAACCTCATCACGTTTGGCGACGCGAACCTGGAACAGATGGCGGGATGATTCACAACCCGATGCGATCGGGATAGTACGGATCAATTTATCGCCTTTGATCGCTTCTTCATACCAATCAGCCAGTTGACGACGATACGCGTTATCACGATCCAGATACTTTAGAGATACGAGCCCCATCGCAGCCATGATAGAGTTGCCATGATATTTAAACCCCAACTCTTCAACATCGTACATCCACTTGTATGCGCCTTGGCTGGCGGTACGTGCAAATGTATCTTTATTGATGCCCAGCCAAGTCAACTTACGTGCGCGAGCATCATCTTCCGCATCAGCGAAGCAGATCATTCCCGAGTCCGCAGTGGCGAGGTTCTTTACAGCCTGAAAACTAAAAACTGTAACATCGGCATCGTGACCAACGTGCTGGCCATTAACGCGAGTACCCGACATATGCGCGGCGTCAAGGACAACCTTGATCCCACGTTCTTTACAAAGCTTCAGGACTTTGTCGTACTGGCCAACGTTACCGCCTAGACCAACAAAAATGAGTGCTTTGGTTCTTTCTGTAATTTTTTTCTCTACATCAACTGGATCCAGGCAGAGAGACTCATCAACATCCGCAAAAACCGGCTTCAACCCTGCCTGCACAATTGCATGGTTAGTTGAAATAAAAGTCAACGGAGTAGTGATGACTTCAGTGTCTTCATCCCAGCCGTATTTCAGCTTCATTTGATGAAAAGCCAAGTGCAGGCCGACAGTATTCGAACTCAGAAAGTGAGCATGTGGCAGACCTGTATATTTCTTCCAGGACTCTTCAATCTCGATTGTCTTAAACCCAAGCCCAGTCCAGCCTTTCTCAAGGCACTCACGAATCCCTTCCAAACATTCATCAACTCGGAAATTCGGAACAAATAATTGAACTGCCACAATATCACCCCAAACGATTTGTCAAATAATTGTTTATAACCATATCCGGCTCACCATCAGCGACGATGCTGCCGTGATCGATCCAAATTACCCTGTTACAGAGCCTTCGCAGCAGATCTGGCTGGTGCGATACAAAAACCATTATACTCGACTTATCGATAAATTCATGCATGCGCGCTAGCGCCTTGTCGATAAATTCTGCATCGCCACCAGCAAACAGCTCATCCAGTATTAGGATATCCGGATGAACGGCTGTAGCGATCGCGAAAGCAAGACGCATGTACATACCTGTCGAGTAATATTTGACAGGGGTATCGATAAATTCAGCAAGGCCGGTAAACTCGATAATTTCTGGCTCAATACTCTTGAGCATAGCTTTGCTATAGCCAAGAATCGCACCATTTAAATAGATATTTTCCCGACCACTCAATTCAATATTGAAACCAGCACCAATTTCCAGCAGCGGTGCAATGCGCCCGTTTACTTCAACGATGCCTTCAGTCGCGCAGTAAATACCACAAATTGTTTTCAGAAGCGTACTCTTTCCCGCTCCATTGTGCCCGACGATGCCAATCCTGTCGCCGTGCGCTATGTCAAGATTGATATTCTTCAGCGCACAAAACTCGGTATATTTAGATTTCCCTCGCCGACGCAACATGCCAGCGAAGAACTCCTTAAGCGACTGCCCCTTGTCGTGATACAAGCGAAAATTAAGACTAAGATCTTTTATCGAAATACTTGAGTTCATATTGATCACAATTTGAAGACGACGTATCGGTCATGTTTTTTGAATACATAAATACCCAAAATCATGCTAATTACTGCCATTAAAGCAACCTTGCCATAAACTTCAAGCGAAGCCATACCACCTTCATAAAGCGGCAACCTGAAAATTTCGACAAACAACGTCAGCGGGTTGAGTTCCAGCCAGAATTTATACGTGTCCGGCACGAAAGACATCGGATAAATAATAGGCGTGAGGTAATAAAGAGCCTGAAGCAAAACCGAAACTATGTTGGGTAAATCACGAAAAGATACGGTCGCAATACTCAACATCAACGCCAGCCCGACAGCGAACCCGAACAACAGTAAAAAGTTTATTGGCAATATAAACAGTGAAGCAGTGAAGGGCGCCCCGATCGCCAGTGCGATTATGAAAAGACATATCGTACTGAATACAGCATCCACCAACAAACTTATCGACACCGAAACAACAAATATCTGTTTGGGTATATGAATCTTTTTGATCAAAGACTCATTATTCAGAAGTGCCTGCATGCCTTGCGACAAACAGTTCGAAAATAGAGTATAGGGAACCAGTCCAGAGAACAAAAATATAGCAAAAGTCTTTAGCGGCCATCTCATGATCATTGAGAAAACGACTGCCGTCACTACCATTGTCAACAACGGATTCAATAGCGTCCAAAAGAAACCCAATGCAGTCCTTCTATAACGCATCGTTAGCTGCTGCCAGATCAACTGTTTCAGCACCAAGCGAAATTGATAAAGCTCTTTAAAAAAAGTAATGAACACGATACTTATCCGAGACCAAAGGTCAAAACATTCGCTTTTTAAAAGCAGTCGGCCATCTTGCTACGGGCGACAAACCATTTTTTTCCTTTGACAGAAATATCTGCCATTCAGACCGGTTAGTAATTTTCATTTAAACAAACCAAGCTTCGTTACTCCCACCCACTAAACGTTGAAGAATCGGCCTACTGTAGCCTCCCAGTCGAGCGTCGAAAATCACTGGCGAAACGCCACCACTTTAGACGCTCAACAAAAACCAGCGTGTTGAGAGCATACCAGCATGGAGCGATCCATTGAAACCTGATACCCATACTGCGTACCCTTCAACGGAGCTTTAGAGCCAGCACACCAATCGCGATCTAAGGTCATCAAAACCCACGCTAACCAGAGATGCTGCGATCAGTCTCCAATACACGTGGATCCACCCTTGAAGTACAAGCACAGCATTATCAATGGTATATAGGCTATAGCCAATCCCGTAATCCCGGCTAAATGCCCGGTCGCCACTGCCAACGCTACGGGTAACAGCCAAAACACGTTCAAGGTAATAGTGCCTAGGGTGACGATTTTATGGCTGGCATAAATCCGGGAGGCGTGCTGATACGCGTGATTACGATGAGCCTGATAGACTTTTTCGCCACGCAAAACTCTTCTACCTAACGTCCAGGTCGCATCCACGACGAACCCCCCCAGTAAAATCAGCCAACACCAAATCAACACTGGATTAACCCATGTCGCCGCAAGCGACATAAACGCCAACACGATACCGAGGAATCCGCTTCCCGCATCGCCCATAAAAATCCGCGCTGGGGGAAAATTCCAGCAGAGGAAGCCTGTAACAGCCGCAGCCAGAAGCAATGGAGCAAATATCAGTTCCGCATCACCACTAAACCAATAAACCAGGCACATTCCCAGACACACACTTACTGCCTCTGCACTGGCCAAACCGTCAATTCCATCCATAAAATTGTAGAGATTGAGCATCCAGACAAAGTAAACGGCACCCAAGATGCAGCCGATCCATGCGATATCAAGCGTGGTGTCGAGTATCGCTACGGGCGGCAAACCACCCAGCCAGAACAGCGCCCAAAAAGATGCCAGGAAGTGGCTAAGCAGACGCCATCCGGCCGCGATGTGGCCATGATCATCTGCGAACCCAATCATAGCGACAATCAAACCGGAACCAAGTAAGCCATATAAATCGGACGCCCTTAACAACCCCATGCTTACCAACAAAGGCAACGCCAGAGCAAACGACACGACAATGGCTACTCCACCTCCGCGAGGTGTGGGAGTCGTATGAGAACTTCGCTCATTAGGAATGTCCATCAGGCTTTTGCGTAAAGCATATCGGCGCAAGACAAGTGTCAAAAACCAGCTTGCCGCATAAACTCCAAACAGCAACCATCCAAAAATCATTTTGATTTATATTCCTGAAAGTGCACTGCGGTCGCACGCATGGCTTTGTTCACGGTTACAGGAGGATGCCAGTCCAGTCGATCGCACGTGTCGCGCATGTCCACTTGAAGTGACTCACAAAGACGCTGAGCAAGAGCTTTCTTCCCCATCAAGCGCCCAACCAGAATCAAAAGCCCTCTCGGCAGCGGCAACAATAGACTCTTTTTGCCTAAAGCACTGGATAGCCGACGTAGCATTTGAGTTGTAGACAAATCCTCGCCATCGCTGACCATAAAGGTTTGATTTGCTGCTGCCGGATGGTCAATGCACGTTATAAGGAGGTCCACAAGATTGTCGACTGCTACCAGGCTTCGCTTATTATGAATGGCACCCAACGGCATAGGAACGCCCTTACTCAGCCAGCGCAACATACTTTCAAAGTTGGCTTTGACACCTGGACCATAAACAAGCGGAGGACGGACAATTACAACTTCCATACCAGTCCTGCTGGAAATGCGCCGGAGTCCTTCTTCTGCCTCACACTTGGAAACGCCATAAGGGTCAACTGGAGCGGGAGTGTCACTTGCTGCAAATGGCTTTCCCGGCGAGGTGCTCTCGCCATTTACTTTAACCGAGCTGACAAAGACAAATCTCTTGACCCCGTATTCCGCCGCTTGGGTCGCCAGCCTCAAAGTACCGTCAACATTGACCTTGCGGAACTCGCTCAACGCATCGACGGCCGTTTCATTCATTACATGCACACGCGCTGCGCAATGGATAATAACGCTAATATCCGCCAGCGCGGGAATGCTTCGTGGCGTACGCAAATCAAACGGGACTACGTGACATAACCCCAGCAGCTTCGTAGCTTTGCGAGTTGCAGCAATAGGTGTGAAGCGCTTATCCATCAAAATACGGAAAATCAGCGCCTCGCCAACGAAGCCACTGCTCCCTGTAACCAGAATTTTGGGGGACGTCATCCAGTCTTGACTCCTGTCATCGCAGCAACCCAACAGACAACAAAGAAAAATAACTTGTCACGAACACGCCGCCGGCACTGCCAAGCCCGGAAGGACAACTTTATTAACTGCCCCCGATGCAAACTTGAGCCGGGAGATCTTAGCCATACGGCTTGATGATCGACGAGTTTCGCGATGAGCAGTACCTGATTGAACCACCACCCGTCACGAATTGATTTATACCGGGCAAATAACGCCTTCAATCCAGTGTTGGCGCCGACCTGGTTATACTCGTGCTGACGGTATTGCATCGATGGTTTCGCATCGATGTACCACAAGTAACCACGACTGCGCGCGTATGCATAAAAATACCAATCATGCAGACTTACATCTTGCAGCTGATCCCAGTTGACGACGATCGATTCCCTCAACGAAACAGCCAAACGATTGCTGATCACATAAGTGCAGCCCGGCCCAGCTGCCTCAAACAGGAAATCCCACTTCACTTGGGGCTGAGCTTTATCCAAAAGCACTGTCTTGCCGTCTGGCCAAAAGGCCATCACATTACTGGAGTACGCGTCAAAATGGCGCGACTCGAGAGACAGTGTCGCACGATGCAACTTGTCCGTGTTCCAGATATCGTCTTGATCTGCAAAGGCAACGAAATCGTAAGCATCAATATTGACATCGCGTAGCAACCGGAAAAAGTTCCGCGAAGCACCGCCAAAGCGCCCGACATCAGGAAGTATGATGACTCGTTGATTCCTGATAGCACAGGCCTCACACCAGTCTGCGGAACCGTCACTAGAAGGGTCGATGCTAATGAATAGCGTCACATCAACTGCAGACTGATTGAGAATCGAGTCCACTTGCTCCTCGATCCATTGCATTCCATTGTAGGCAGCCAGTAAAACCGCAACCCTTGGATGTTTTACTGGCATGCCATTCCTGCTTGCACATTAAACGCTGAACTGAAAGTCACCTTCTCAAACTTAGAGAGAGCCGCCCGAGTCCAACAGTTTCTTAAGGTACTGACCGTAGCCGGTTTTCTTTAGCGCTTCAGCCTGGACAGCCAACTGTTCGTCAGTAATCCAGCCATTGGTGTAAGCGATCTCTTCGAGACACGCTACTTTCAGCCCCTGCCGGTGCTCAATGGTATGAACGAAATGGCTCGCCTCAAGAAGAGAATCGTGAGTTCCAGTATCCAGCCACGCAAAGCCTCGACCGAGCATCTCCACATTAAGAGTCTTCTGCTCGAGATAAGCCCTGTTGACGTCGGTAATTTCCAGCTCACCACGCTCCGAAGGCTTGATACCCTTGGCAATATCGACAACCTGATTGTCGTAAAAGTATAAACCGGTAACGGCGTAGCTTGACTTGGGCTTGAGAGGTTTCTCTTCAATACTCAACGCACGCCCGGACGCATCAAACTCAACCACACCAAAGCGCTCAGGATCGGATACGTGATAACCAAAAACGGTCGCGCCATGCTCCTGATTGCAAGCCGAGCGCAAATTGTCCGAAAAGTGCTGACCATAAAAGATGTTGTCACCCAGAATCAGACAGCACGGATCGTTGCCGATGAACTCCTCACCAATGATGAATGCCTGCGCCAGACCATCCGGACTAGGCTGTACAGCGTAGGTGAGTTCAATACCGTAGCGGCTTCCATCCCCCAACAACTTACGGAAACTTGGAAGATCATCAGGCGTAGAAATGATAAGGATCTCACGCATTCCTGCGAGCATCAGCACGGAGAGCGGATAGAAAATCATCGGCTTGTCGTAGATCGGCAACATTTGCTTTGACAGACCCAGTGTGAGTGGGTGCAAACGAGTTCCCGAACCACCAGCCAGGATAATTCCCTTACGTTTGATATTAATCATTTGTTGAAGACTTCCATAAGCATTCTGTTTACGCCACTCTGCCAATCCGGCAAGTGCAGGGAAAAATTATTCCGCAGTTTATCGGTACTCAAACGCGAGTTCAAAGGTCGTCGAGCTAGTGTCGGGTAAGCAGACGACTCAATAGGTTCCACATCTTTCACCGTGAAAGACTCACCACGGCTACGCGCAAAATCAATGACATGAGAAGCATAGCCGTGCCATGAAACTTCACCAGCCGCAACCAAATGGTAAACACCACATAATTGCGGGGACTTTTGCACCTGCAGAATGGCATGCGCGGTCACATCCGCAATCAAGTCGCTTCCCGTGGGAGCCCCAACCTGATCAAAAATCACACTGAGACTCTCTCGTTCCCTGGCAAGCCGCAGCATGGTTTTTGCGAAGTTGTTCCCCCAAGTCGAGTAGACCCAACTTGTCCGAAAAATCAGATGCCTACAACCAGACGCAACAATAGCTCGCTCCCCCTCAAGCTTGCTGAGTCCATACTGATTAACGGGTACGGCAATGTCGCCCTCTCGCCACGGGCTTACACCCTCACCGCTGAACACGTAATCTGTAGAGTAGTGGACCAAGAGGGCATCCAACGATTTCGCCTCTTCAGCCATGACCTTGCTCGCCTGAGCATTTACCAGGAAAGCCAGATCGCCGTCGGATTCAGCTTTATCTACCCCATTGTACGCAGCCGCATTCACAATCACATCAGGCTTGACATGACGAATAGTTGCGCGAAGTGCGTCGAGATCTGTCAAGTCACCCCTGAGACCTTCTTCTGAAACACCTCGACCAAGAGCAATCAACTCCCCCAGCAACGCCAGGGAGCGCTGGAGCTCCCAACCCACCTGACCGTTTTTTCCCAGTAAAAGAACTTTCATGTTTTCTTCGAGCGATCGCTATAATTCTGATCAATCCACTGTTGGTAGCTCCCGCTCTTCACGTGCTCAACCCACTCAGTATTATTCAGGTACCACTCGACCGTCTTGCGAATACCGGTCTCAAAGGTTTCCTCAGGGGTCCAATCGAGCTCACGCTGAATCTTGCTTGCGTCGATTGCATAGCGCTGATCATGGCCAGGACGATCCTGGACGTAAGTAATCAGACTGGCGTGTGGACGGTGTGCGGAATCCGGACGCAATTCATCGAGCAGCGCACAGAGAGTGTTCACGACTTCGATGTTTTGTTTCTCATTATGACCACCAATGTTGTAGGTCTCACCGATCACACCTTCAGTGACGACTTTGTACAACGCACGGGCGTGGTCCTCTACATAGAGCCAGTCACGCACCTGATTACCTTTTCCGTAAACCGGCAGTGCCTTGCCTTCCAGCGCATTGAGAATGATCAGAGGAATCAGCTTCTCAGGAAAATGGCATGGGCCGTAGTTGTTGGAACAGTTGGTTACCAGGGTTGGCAAACCATAGGTACGGGCCCAAGCACGAACCAAGTGATCGGAACTGGCTTTGCTGGCTGAATAAGGCGAACTTGGTTGATACGGAGTGGTTTCCGTGAAGAGATCTTCCGGCCCTTCCAGGTCGCCGTAAACCTCATCAGTCGAAATGTGGTGAAAGCGGAAGCTGGCTTTACGTACATCATCCAGCGTCGACCAGTAGTGGCGCGCAGCTTCCAGCAAGGTGTACGTGCCGATAATGTTGGTCTGGATGAACTCCGAAGGACCAGAAATAGAACGATCGACGTGAGATTCAGCGGCGAGGTGCATGATCGCATCCGGTTGATGCTCACGCAGAACACGGTCGATTTGATCACGATCGCAGATATCAACGCGCTCAAACTCATAACGCGAATTATGACTCACTTCGGCCAGGGACTCCAAGTTACCGGCGTAAGTCAGCTTATCGACGTTAACAACAGAGTCGGTTGTATTGGAAATGATGTGACGGATGACTGCCGAGCCAATAAACCCGGCGCCGCCGGTAACTAGAATTTTCACGCTAAACCATACCCTTGAGCTGCGGACAGCGCCATCAAAGAGCGCTGTCTAATCCATGAATGCAGAAGCCATCAGACATGATGGATTCCGTCAGAGTCAGTCTAAATCGACATGCAGCATATGCATTGTCGAACAAGGGTTGCATTTTACAGCTTAACGAACGTTTTACTAATGGATATAAACGGCCAGAGACGCAATTCGACAGATGCCCGCACCTGTTGCGTTCAGACGAGGCGCTTGCGTGCCGCTCGAGACGAACGTCCCAGAAACCAGCCAAGCACCGGCCCAATCAGCATGCCGATGAGCAACGCCAAAACCACAACAAGTGAAACCGGTAACTGCGGACCAGACAAACCCAGAAACAATAACGATACCGATTGCTGGTTCTCGAGCACAAAAGCCAGAATCACCAAAATCAGTAAAAGAATAAAAACGCCGAGAAATATGCGCTTGAGGTTACGCATGAGCAACCCCTTGAGAGATAGCGACTGTCAAACCCCCTCCTCCTCTTCCTCATTCACCCGATCACGCAATTCTTTACCCGGTTTGAAATGCGGAACGAACTTACCGTCAAGACTGACGGACTGACCTGTCTTTGGATTGCGGCCAACGCGCGGCGCACGGTAGTGCAGGGAGAAACTGCCAAACCCACGGATCTCGATGCGATCACCGGTGGCGAGACACTGGGACATTTGCTCAAGCATGGTCTTGATGGCCAGCTCCACATCCTTGGATGAGAGCAGCCCTTGATGGGTGACAATTCGTTCGATCAACTCCGACTTCGTCATATTTTTCCCTTCTTTTTCAAGCAGCTAGATCAGCGCTTGAAAGGTTTTAGCACGCCCGGAAGATTTTGAACAGCCCAGGGATTGACATATCTTCCACCGCGTCGAAACGCCCATTTTCAGGGCATCGCAGCAACAATCAGGGCACAGTCGCTTAACGGCATATGACCAGCATGGTTCGCGTCACATAGCCCGCCGGATTGAAGCCAAAAGGAAACTCATCTTCATCCTTGGCATCATCCGATCGCGTGATCACTTTGTAGCCCGCGCCCTTGCACTCCTTTGCCGCGCGCTTCTGGCATTTCTCCCAGGCAGAGCCCAACCCAGAGCAGTCGACCTCTATACCACTGACGCCACGCACCGCATGAGTTTTGGCACTGGTCGTACAGCCAGCCAAAAACAACACAGCCATGAGGACAATAAACTTGTTCATCCACTTCCTTATGCCAGGCAACTGCCCGACGACTACACGCTTAAGACCAAGCTTAGTCGTGAATAGGCGATTGATCCGATTAAAGAAACAGACCACCCGGAAGGCGGATTGGTTTCACCAAAACCCTCATGCAAGCCGTGAACACCAAATCGCAGGCACAAAAAAGGGCGACCGAAGTCGCCCTTTTTCATGATCAAGCAGAACTTAGTTCTGTTTGGCCATTGCTTGCTTCAGCAGAGCAGCCATAGTGGTATCGGCTGGAGCGTCCTGAACCGAGTTCAGGCTCTGGATAGCTTCTTTCTCTTCAGCATCGTCTTTCGACTTGATCGACAGCTGAATTACGCGGCTCTTGCGATCAACGCTGATGATCTTGGCTTCTACTTGCTGGCCTTCTTTCAGAACGTTGCGCGCGTCTTCAACGCGGTCACGGCTGATTTCGGAGGCTTTCAGAGTCGCTTCGATATCGTCGGCCAGAACGATGATGGCGCCTTTGGCGTCAACTTCTTTCACGGTGCCAGTAACGATTGCGCCTTTGTCGTTAACCGAGACGTACTCGGAGAACGGATCGCTTTCCAGTTGCTTGATACCCAGGGAGATACGCTCGCGCTCTGGGTCAACCGACAGGATAACGGTGTCCAGCTCGTCGCCCTTCTTGAAACGACGAACAGCTTCTTCGCCAACTTCGTTCCAGGAGATGTCGGACAGGTGAACCAGACCGTCGATGCCGCCGTCCAGACCAATGAAGATACCGAAATCGGTGATCGACTTGATGGTGCCGGAGATTTTATCGCCCTTGTTGAACTGGCCAGAGAAATCTTCCCATGGGTTAGATTTGCACTGCTTGATGCCCAAGGAGATACGACGACGCTCTTCGTCGATGTCCAGAACCATAACTTCCACTTCGTCGCCGACTTGTACGACTTTCGAAGGGTGGATGTTCTTGTTGGTCCAGTCCATTTCCGAAACGTGTACCAGACCTTCAACGCCTTCTTCCAGCTCAGCGAAGCAGCCGTAGTCGGTCAGGTTGGTTACACGAGCGGTAACGCGAGTGCTTTCTGGGTAACGGGCTTTGATAGCAACCCATGGATCTTCGCCCAGTTGCTTCAGGCCCAGGGAAACACGGTTGCGTTCGCGATCGTATTTCAGAACCTTGACGTCGATTTCGTCACCAACGTTGACGATCTCGGAAGGATGCTTGATGCGCTTCCAGGCCATGTCGGTGATGTGCAGCAGGCCGTCCACGCCACCCAGATCGACGAATGCGCCGTAATCGGTGAGGTTTTTGACGATACCTTTGACTTGCTGGCCTTCCTGCAGGGATTCCAGCAGAGCTTCACGCTCGGCGGAGTTCTCGGCTTCCAGGACGCTGCGACGGGAAACGACAACGTTGTTGCGCTTCTGGTCCAGCTTGATGACCTTGAATTCCAGCTCTTTGCCTTCCAGGTGCGTGGTGTCGCGCACTGGACGGACGTCAACCAGGGAACCTGGCAGGAACGCACGGATGCCGTTAACGTCGACAGTGAAGCCGCCTTTAACCTTACCGTTGATAACGCCCTTGACCACTTCCTCAGCTGCGAATGCTGCTTCCAGAACGATCCAGCACTCGGCGCGCTTGGCTTTTTCACGGGACAGCTTGGTTTCACCGAAACCGTCTTCAACCGAGTCCAGAGCAACGTGAACTTCGTCACCGACATTGATAGTCAGATCGCCAGCGTCGTTGTAGAACTGCTCAAGCGGGATGAGTGCTTCAGACTTCAGGCCAGCGTGAACGGTTACCCAGCGAGCCTGGTAATCGATATCAACGATAACACCGGTGATGATGGAGCCTGCCTGAAGGTTCAGGGTTTTTAGGCTTTCTTCAAAGAGTTCCGCAAAGCTTTCGCTCATTTTAATTCCTGTAAATGAGGGCGAAGGATACGCCCATCTCCACACCCCAGACGGTGTGGGTTAGTTTCATATAGAAGAAGCGCCGCAGGACTATGACTGGTCCCCTGTGGCCTTCTTGGTCACCCGGCGATATCGCGAATGGCGATCTCGCTCATGATGCGTTCAAGCACCTGATCGATGGACAACTCCGTGGAATCCAGCTGTATGGCGTCAGCCGCCGGCTTAAGCGGGGCTACCGCTCGCTGGGTGTCACGCTCGTCGCGTGCACGGATCTCATCTAGCAGACTCGACAGACTAACACCCTCGACTTTGCCCTTCAACTGCAAATATCGACGGCGCGCCCGCTCCTCGGCACTGGCGGTCAGGAAAATCTTCAGCGGCGCATCCGGAAAAACCACCGTGCCCATGTCGCGACCGTCGGCCACCAGACCCGGCGCTTCCTGAAAAGCGCGCTGGCGTTGCAGCAGCGCCTCGCGCACGGCAGGCAATGCAGCCACTTGCGAAGCGCCGGAACCGACGCTTTCGGTGCGAATGACATCGCTGACTTCATCGCCTTCCAGAATGATCCGTTGCAACTGACCTTCGGTCGCCGCAATGAACTGCACATCCAGATGAGCGGCGAGTTTCTTCAGCAGCTCTTCATTGGTCAGGTCGACACCATGGTTGTGCGCAGCAAAGGCGAGCAAACGGTAAAGCGCACCGGAATCCAGCAGGTTCCAGCCCAGACGCTTGGCCAGAATCCCGGCCACGGTGCCCTTGCCCGAGCCGCTTGGCCCATCGATGGTGATGACCGGTGCAATGTTTTTCACGACTGAGCCTCTTGTGCCACACGAATACCGACCTGCCCGCACAGCGCGAGGAAGTTCGGGAACGACGTCGCGACGTTGGCGCAATCATGGATGCGGATCGGTGCGGTAGCGCGCAGCGAGGCCACACTGAATGCCATCGCGATACGGTGGTCGCCATGACCATGCACTTCGCCGCCACCGATCTGGCCGCCGTCGATGATGATGCCGTCCGGGGTCGGCTGGCATTTCACGCCCAGCGCCAACAGACCGTCCGCCATCACCTGGATACGATCCGATTCCTTGACCCGCAGCTCTTCAGCGCCAGTCAGCACGGTACGCCCTTCGGCACAGGCCGCAGCGACGAACAGCACCGGGAATTCGTCGATAGCCAACGGGACCAGCTCTTCCGGAATCTCGATACCCTTGAGTTTAGCTGCCCGCACGCGAAGGTCAGCGACCGGCTCGCCGCCAACTTCACGCTGGTTCTCCAGAGTGATGTCCGCGCCCATCAGACGCAGTATGTCGATAACGCCGGTACGGGTCGGGTTGATGCCGACGTGCTCCAGCACCAGCTCCGAACCTTCAGCGATCGAAGCCGCTACGAGGAAGAACGCCGACGAAGAGATGTCGCCCGGCACTTCAATGTGAGTTGCAGTCAGCTTGCCGCCAGACTCAACCGAAGCCGTAGCGCCTTCAACACTTACCGGATAGCCGAAACCGCGCAGCATGCGCTCGGTGTGATCGCGAGTCGGCGCCGGCTCGGTCACGGTGGTTTTGCCTTCAGCGTACAGACCGGCAAGCAGCAGGCAGGACTTCACCTGCGCACTGGCCATCGGCATGGTATAGGTCAGGCCTTTAAGCTTGTGCCCGCCACGAATGGTCATCGGCGGACGACCTTCAGCAGCAGTTTCAATCACGGCGCCCATTTCACGCAGCGGATTGGCCACGCGATTCATCGGACGCTTGGACAGCGAGGCATCGCCAGTCAAAACGCTGTCGAAGTTCTGCGCCGCCAGCAAGCCGGAGAGCAGACGCATCGAGGTACCGGAGTTGCCCAGATAGATCGGGCCCGGCGCAGGTTTCAGGCCGTGCAGGCCGACACCGTGGATGGTCACGCGGCCGTGGTGCGGGCCTTCGATGACCACGCCCATATCGCGAAATGCCTGCAGGGTCGCCAGGGCGTCTTCGCCCTCGAGGAAGCCTTCGACTTCGGTGACGCCTTCGGCCAGCGAGCCGAGCATGATCGAACGGTGGGAAATGGATTTGTCACCCGGTACGCGAATCCGACCGGACAGGCGGCCACCAGGTTGAGCCAGGAAGATCAGATCGTTGGAATTCATAGCGTCCACATAGGCCCTGCGGGCCAGGATTTTACTGAAATGCTCGCGGGCAACCCGGGCGCGCGTGAAAACGCCCAACAATTGGTGCCCATCCCCTGCATCGACCGCGTCGCGCAAGGCGTCGAGGTCGCTGCGAAATGTATCGAGTGTGCGCAGGACAGCTTCGCGGTTGGCGAGAAAGATGTCGTGCCACATCACCGGGTCGCTTCCGGCGATTCTTGTGAAATCGCGGAAACCGCCCGCAGCGTAACGGAAGATCTCAAGATTTTCATTGCGCTTGGCCAATGAATCGACCAGACCGAAGGCCAGCAGGTGCGGTAGATGACTGGTCGCGGCCAGCACCTCATCGTGACGCTCGACCTGCATGTGCTCGACGTCGGCGCCCAATTCGCGCCACAGACGATCAACCACAGCCAGCGCAGCCGGATCGGTTTGCTCAAGCGGCGTGAGAATCACTTTGTGACGACGGAACAGCTCGGCATTGGAGGCTTCCACCCCGCTCTGCTCGGAACCGGCAATCGGATGCCCCGGCACGAAACGCGCCGGCATACCACCGAACGCTTCGGTTGCCGCGCGCACCACATTGCCTTTGGCGCTGCCGACATCGGTCAGAATCGCCTGCCCCAGATCCATGCTCGCCAACCGCGCGAGCACTTTTTCCATGGCCAAGATCGGCACCGCCAGTTGAATCACATCAGCGCCTTGGCATGCAGCTGCCAAGTCATCCTCACAACGATCAACCACACCCAACTCGACCGCGAGCTTGCGCGATTGCGGATCGAGATCGACCCCGACCACTTCGCGGCAGATACCGCTTTCACGCAAGCCTTTGGCAAACGAACCACCGATCAACCCCAGACCGACCACCACAAGGCGACCGATCATAGGTGCAGCAGATTGCAGTGCAGTGACATCACCCACGAGCCAGAACCTTGCGCAGCGCTTCGAGGAAGCGGCTGTTTTCCGCCGGCAGACCGATGGTCACCCGCAGGTGGTTCGGCATGCCGTAGTTGGCCACCGGACGCACGATCACGCCTTCGCGCAGCAAGCCCTGAAACACCGGGGCCGCAACTTGAGCGAGATCGACGCAGATGAAATTGCCTTTGGACTCGATCCAGCTCAGGCCCAGCTCACGGAAACCAGCCTGCAGTTGTTGCATGCCCGCCTCGTTGAGTTGACGGCTTTGCGCCAAATACTCTTCGTCTTTCAACGCAGCACAAGCCGCCGCCAAAGCGAGGCTGTTGACGTTGAATGGCTGGCGAACGCGGTTCAGCACGTCAGCAACAACCGGAGTCGACAGACCATAGCCGACGCGCAATGCAGCCAGACCATAAGCCTTGGAGAAAGTGCGCGACACCAGCAGGTTCGGATACGCGGCGAGGAAATCCAGACCGTCCGGCAGATCACTGCCTTCGGCGTACTCGATGTAAGCCTCGTCCAGCACCACCAGCACATGCTCCGGAACATCCTGCAGGAACTCGTCCAGCGCTTCTGCGCCGAACCAGGTCCCGGTCGGGTTGTTCGGGTTGGCGATGAACACCACGCGCGTATTGGCATCGATAGCGGCGAGCATCGCAGGCAGGTCATGCCCCCAATCCTTGGCCGGAACCACTTTGGCCTGAGCACCGACCGCTTGAGTAGCAATCGGGTACACAGCGAAAGCGTGCTCACTGAACACCGCATTGAGGCCCGGCGCCAGATAGGCACGCGCGACCAGCTCAAGAATGTCGTTGGAACCATTACCCAGAGTGACCTGGTTCAGCTCGACGCGGCATTGCTCGGCCAGCAGGGATTTCAGTGCGAAACCATTGCCGTCCGGGTAACGAGTCAACTCAGCCAGCTCTTCGCGGATCGCCGCCAAGGCTTTCGGACTGGCACCCAGCGGATTTTCGTTGCTCGCCAGCTTGACGATTTTGGCCGGATCCAGATCCAGCTCGCGCGCCAGTTCGTCCACAGGCTTGCCTGGAACGTACGGCGAAAGTTGTTGCACGCCCGGCTGTGCCAGAGCGAGGAAGTTGCCACTCATTTGCTACCGCCCCTTAGAGAACTGCTTTCGGGTAGGAACCCAGCACTTTGAGTGCTACTGCTTCCTGACTGATCTTTTCCAATACACCTTTGATCAACGGATCGCGGTGATGGCCGACGAAGTCGATGAAGAACACATAGGTCCATTTGCCGCTGCGCGACGGACGGGTTTCGATACGGGTGAGGTCGATCCCGTTGTCATGGAACGGCACCAGCAGCTCATGGAGCGCGCCGGGCTTGTTGCTCATCGACACGATGATCGAGGTCTTGTCGTCGCCGGTCGGCGGCACTTCCTGGTTACCGATCATCAGGAAGCGCGTCGAGTTGTCCGGACGGTCTTCGATCTTCTCGGCCAGACGGGTCAAGCCATACAGCCCTGCCGCCATGTCACCGGCGATCGCCGCCGAGTTCCATTCGCCTTTAACCCGCTTGGCCGCTTCGGCGTTGCTGGATACCGCCACGCGCTCGACATTCGGGTAATGCGCGTCCAGCCACTTGCGGCACTGGGCCAGCGACTGTGCGTGGGAATAGATGCGGCTGATGCTGTCAGTCTTGGTGTTTTCACCGACCAACAGGTGATGGTGAATACGCAGCTCAACTTCGCCACAGATGACCATGTCGTGTTCGAGGAAGCTGTCCAGCGTGTGATTTACCGCGCCTTCGGTGGAGTTCTCCACCGGCACAACGCCAAAATTCACTGCACCGGCGGCCACTTCACGGAACACTTCGTCGATCGCCGCCATCGGCTTGCTGATCACCGCGTGACCGAAGTGTTTCATCGCTGCGGCTTGGGTGAAGGTGCCCTCAGGACCGAGATAAGCCACTTTCAGCGGCTGCTCCAGCGCCAGGCACGACGACATGATTTCACGGAACAACCGCGCCATCTCTTCGTTGCCCAGCGGCCCCTGATTGCGCTCCATCACCCGCTTGAGCACCTGAGCTTCGCGCTCAGGACGATAGAACACCGGCACTTCGCCTTCGGCCAGCGAGGCCATCTTTACTCGCGCGACTTCCTGGGCGCAACGCGCACGCTCACTGATCAACTCCATGACTTTAGTGTCCAGAGCGTCAATGCGAACGCGCAGTGCCTTGAGTTCTTGCTCGGACATCAGCCGTGTTCCTTCTCGAATTCAGCCATGTACGCCACCAGCGCGTTAACCGCAGTGATGTCGACGGCGTTGTAGATGGAGGCGCGCATGCCGCCCACGGAGCGGTGGCCCTTCAGATTGAGCAGACCACGCTCGTCAGCACCGACCAGGAATGGCTTGTCCAGACGATCGTCAGCCAGACGGAACGGCACGTTCATCCACGAGCGATCCGACTTATTGATCGGGTTGCTGTAGAGGCCACTGGCGTCGATGAAGTCGTACAGCGTGCGCTGTTTGACGTCGTTGAGCTTGGCGATCGCTTCAACGCCACCCTGCTCTTTCAGCCACTGGAACACCAGACCGGACAGGTACCAGGCCAGAGTCGGCGGGGTGTTGTACATCGAGCCGTTATCGGCCGCGACTTTGTAGTTGAGCATGGTCGGGCACAGCGCGCGCGCCTTGCCGAGCAGGTCTTCGCGGATGATGTTGACCACAATACCGCTCGGGCCGATGTTCTTCTGTGCGCCGGCGTAAATCATGCCAAAACGCGAGATATCGACCGGGCGCGAGAGGATGTCCGAAGACATGTCGGCCACCAGCGGTACATCACCGACTTCAGGAATCCACTGGAATTCCAGACCGCCGATGGTTTCGTTAGGCGCGTAGTGAACGTAAGCGGCGTCTTTCGACAGGTTCCACTCGTTCTGGCCCGGAATGGCGAAATAGTCGTAAGGCTTGGCAGTGGCGGCGACGTTGACGTGGCCGTAGCGCGAAGCTTCTTCAATGGCTTTCTGCGACCAGATACCTGTGTCGATATAGTCAGCAGAGCCGCCTTCAGGCAGCAGGTTCAGTGGGATCTGCGCAAATTGCTGGCTGGCGCCACCTTGCAGAAACAGCACTTTATAGTTCGACGGGATATTCAGCAGGTCACGCAGATCCTGCTCGGCCTGGGTGGCAATGGACACGAACTCATCGCTGCGATGGCTCATTTCCATGACCGACAGACCCTTGCCATGCCAATCAAGGAGTTCACCCTGGGCACGTTGCAGGACAGCTTCAGGAAGCGCCGCAGGACCGGCGCAGAAGTTATAGGCTCGCTTGCTCACATCCAATCTCGCTCTGATTTGGTGGTATCACGCAATAAATCACACTACCGATCAACACGGCCCTGTGGGAGCGAGCCTGCTCGCGAATGCATCACCGCGGTGCGTCAGAGGTACCGCAGCGCCTGCATTCGCGAGCAGGCTCGCTCCCACAGGGGATATCCATGATGTCGAAATTTCATACCGGACAAATAACAAGGGGGCGAATTCTCATCCGCCCCCTCGTTTGTCCGCTTATTCTTGCGGTTCTTCGTCTGCTGCGGCGTCGAGTTGCTGGTCTTCGCCAGCATCGTCGATCACGACGCTGCCTTCGAATTCCTCGCCCTCTTCACCTTCAAGCTCTTCACCTTCAACTTCCGAAGGCTCCTGAACCCGCTCCAGCCCGACCAGGGTTTCATCCTTGGCCAGCTTGATCAGCGTCACGCCCTGAGTGTTACGGCCCAGGCTCGACACTTCGTCGACACGGGTACGCACCAGAGTGCCCTGATCGGAGATCAGCATGATTTCTTCACCATCCTGCACCTGAACCGCGCCGACCAGACGGCCGTTACGCTCGTTGCTGACCATGGCGATAACGCCCTGACCGCCACGCTTGTATTCAGGGAACTCGGTGATGGCCGTGCGCTTGCCGTAGCCGCGCTCGGAAGCGGTGAGAATCTCGCTGCCTTCTTCCGGAATCAGCATGGAGATCAGCTTCTGCCCTTCCGGCAGACGCATACCACGCACACCGCGGGCGGTACGGCCCATGGCGCGAACTTCGGATTCCTTGAAGCGAGTGACCTTGCCGCCGTCGGAGAACAGCATGATTTCCTGTTCGCCATCGGTGATGGCAGCAGAGATCAGGATGTCGCCTTCGTCCAGCTCCAGCGCGATCAGACCCACGCTGCGCTGACGGCTGAAAGCCACCAGCGGAGTCTTCTTCACGGTACCGTTGGCGGTCGACATGAAGATGAACGGTGCTTTCTTGCGGTCAGCAGCTTTGATGCGAGCGCGACGCTCTTCATCAGTCTCGTTGCTGTTTTCGATCTCTTCTACATCAGCTTCAGCGCCTTCGGCTTCTTCTTCATCAGCCTGACGCTTCATGGCTTCGAGATCGACCGGCAGCATGGTGGTGATGTATTCACCCTCGCTCAACGGCAACAGGTTGACCAGCGGACGACCACGGGCGGCGCGGGACGCTTCCGGAATCTCGTAGGTCTTGAGCCAGTACACCTTGCCCTTGCTGGAGAACAGCAGCAGCGTGGTGTGGCTGTTGGCAACCAGCAGGTGAGCGATGTAATCCTCATCCTTGACGCCGGTGGCCGATTTGCCTTTACCGCCACGACGCTGAGCCTGGTACGCAGCCAATGGCTGGGTCTTGGCATAGCCACCGTGGGAGATGGTCACGACGCGCTCTTCTTCCGGGATCATGTCACCCAGGGTCAGGTCGAGACGGGCATCGAGAATTTCGGTGCGACGCTGATCGCCGTATTCGGCGCGGATCACTTCCAGCTCTTCGCGGATCACTTCCATCAGGCGCACGGCGCTGTTGAGAATGCGGATCAGCTCGCCGATCTGGTTGAGGATCTCTTGATACTCGGCCAGCAGTTTTTCGTGTTCCAGACCGGTCAGACGGTGCAGACGCAGTTCCAGAATGGCTTGCGCCTGTTCTGGCGACAGGAAGTACTTGCCTTCGCGCAGACCGTATTGCGGGTCGAGGTTTTCCGGACGGCACGAATCGGCACCGGCACGCTCAACCATCGCCACCACCGCCGAGGATTCCCACGGCGTGCTGACCAGTGCTTCTTTTGCTTCCGACGGCGTCGGCGAAGCCTTGATCAGGGCAATTACCGGGTCGATGTTCGAAAGGGCAACGGCCTGACCTTCGAGAATGTGCCCGCGCTCGCGCGCCTTGCGCAGTTCGAACACGGTACGGCGGGTAACCACTTCGCGACGGTGACGGACGAAGGCTTCCAGCAGATCCTTGAGGTTCAGGATGCGTGGGCGGCCGTCGATCAGCGCAACGATGTTGATGCCGAATACCGATTGCAGTTGGGTCTGGGCGTAGAGGTTGTTGAGGATCACCTCAGGCACTTCGCCGCGACGCAGTTCGATCACGACGCGCATACCGTCTTTGTCGGACTCGTCGCGCAGTTCGGTGATGCCTTCCAGCTTCTTCTCTTTGACCAGCTCGGCGATCTTCTCGATCAGACGCGCCTTGTTCAGCTGGTAAGGGAGTTCGGTGATGACGATCTGCTGACGGCCACCGACCTTGTCGATGTCTTCAATGATAGAACGCGCACGCATGTAAATACGCCCGCGACCGGTGCGGTAGGCTTCGATGATGCCGGCGCGACCGTTGATGATCGCGGCGGTCGGAAAGTCCGGACCGGGGATGTATTGCATCAGTTCATCGACGGTCAGCTCAGGGTTGTCGATGAGCGCCAGGCAACCGTCGATGACTTCACCGAGGTTGTGCGGCGGAATGTTGGTCGCCATGCCCACGGCGATACCGCTGGAGCCGTTGACCAGCAGGTTGGGGATACGGGTCGGCATGACCGCCGGGATCATTTCGGTGCCGTCGTAGTTCGGCACCCAGTCCACGGTTTCTTTGTGCAGGTCGGCCAGCAGCTCGTGCGCCAGCTTGGTCATGCGCACTTCGGTGTATCGCATGGCCGCAGCGTTGTCGCCGTCGACCGAACCGAAGTTGCCCTGACCGTCTACCAGCAGGTAGCGCAGGGAGAAAGGCTGAGCCATACGAACGATGGTGTCGTACACCGCAGTATCACCGTGCGGGTGATACTTACCGATCACGTCGCCGACAACACGGGCAGATTTCTTGTACGGCTTGTTGAAGTCGTTGCCCAGCTCGCTCATCGCGAACAGTACGCGACGGTGCACGGGCTTGAGGCCATCGCGCGCATCCGGCAGTGCACGGCCGACGATCACGCTCATCGCGTAGTCGAGGTAGGACTGTTTCAGCTCGTCTTCGATATTGACCGGGAGGATTTCTTTGGCCAGTTCGCCCATGAGAAGCCTGATTCCTTTTTCTGGTGAAACTTCGTCATATCCATGTGGGAGCAACGAAGCTCGTCGGGGCAGGCCGAGTGCCATGCGCCGACTTACGACAAATCAACATTGGATCGCGGATTTGCGCAGTAAAGACAGCTCCGTGGAGCTGCCTCGGAAAACGCCGGATGTTATCACAAAGGCCGCCACGCACCTATCCCCCTGATGCGCATGGAGCATAGTTAGTTGACCGGTGACAGGCTTAACGGGGACGAGAGAAGCTCAGAGCTTCTTTGAATGCAGATTTTAGGCTTGGTTTGGGGATGTTTATTGACTTTTAAGGCCCCTTCGCGAGCAGGCTCGCTCCCACATTGTTCTGTGGTGATCACAAAATCTGTGGGAGCGAGCCTGCTCGCGAAGAGGACGACGCAGACATCAAGCCAATCAATGCAGGCGCTTGCGGCACATCAACTGGGCCATTTTCGCGGTGTCCGGGCGCTCGACGATGCCCTTTTCGGTGACGATCGCGTCGATCAGGTCCGCCGGGGTCACGTCAAACACCGGGTTGAACGCCTCAACATCGGCGCCGACGCGCTTGCCGCCGACTTCCAGCAACTCGGCGCCGTCACGCTCCTCGATCGGAATATCGTCACCGCTGGCCAGGTTCATATCGATGGTCGAACTTGGCGCCACCACCATGAAGCGCACGCCGTGGTGCATGGCGTTGACCGCCAGTTGATAGGTGCCGATCTTGTTCGCCACGTCACCGTTGGCGGTGATGCGGTCAGCGCCGACGATCACCCAGGTCACCCCCTTGGTTTTCATGATGTGCGCAGCGGCGGAGTCGGCATTCAGGGTCACCGGAATGCCTTCGTTGGCCAGTTCCCACGCAGTCAGACGTGAGCCCTGCAGCCACGGCCGGGTTTCATCGGCGTAAACGCGCTCGACCATGCCTTCAATAAAGGCTGCGCGAATCACCCCCAGCGCCGTGCCGAAACCACCGGTGGCCAGCGCGCCAGTATTGCAGTGGGTCAAAATCGCCTGAGCATTGCCCTGATGCTTGCGGATCAGATCAACACCAAGCTGCGCCATGGTCAGGTTGGCTTCACGGTCGCTTTCGTGGATGGCGATGGCTTCGGCCTCCAGTGCCGCCAGCGGATCGGCATTCTCTTTCAGGCGATCGAGGCGATCGTGCATGCGACCGAGCGCCCAGAACAGATTGACCGCCGTCGGACGGGAATCGGCCAGCAAGGCAAAATCCTCTTCCAGCGCCGCGTACCAGTCGCCACCTTCGGCGATCCGCGCACGGGCCGCGAGGACGACGCCATACGCCGAACTGATGCCAATGGCCGGCGCGCCACGCACCACCATCGAGCGAATCGCTTCAGCCACGCCAGCGGCGCTGGTGTAGGCGATCCAGGTTTCCTCGAACGGCAAAATACGCTGATCCAGCAGGTGCAGCGCGCCGTCACGCCAATCGATGGCCTTCACTTTTTCCGCAGCCAACAGTCGATCGCGCATCCTACACCCCGCACTCATGAACAAAAGCCGCCGATTATAGCGATCCCCCCGCGAAGACGCTCGGGTATACTTCGCCATCCTTTACAAAAGCACTGGAACCGACCCTCGATGCCGAAACCTGCCATTGCGCTCGACTTATTATTGCTGCCGACCTGGCTGGTACCCGTCGAACCTGCAGGCGTTGTGCTCAAAGAGCACGGCCTGGGCATCCGCGACGGTCGCATCGTGTTTATCGGCCCGCGCGCCGAAGCATTGAAGTGTAACGCCACTGAAGTTCGCGAACTGCCGGATGTGCTACTCGCCCCCGGCCTGATCAATGCCCACGGCCACGCGGCGATGACCCTGTTCCGTGGGCTGGCCGACGATCTGCCACTGATGACCTGGCTGGAAAACCACATCTGGCCGGCCGAAGCGAAATGGGTCAGCGAAGATTTTGTCCGTGATGGCACCGATCTGGCCATCGCCGAGCAGATCAAGGGTGGCATCACCTGTTTTTCGGACATGTATTTCTTCCCGAAAGTCGCCAGCGAGCGCGTGCACAACAGTGGCATTCGCGCGCAGATCGCGATTCCGATCCTCGACTTTCCGATTCCCGGCGCCGCGAGCGCCGATGAAGCCATTCGTCAGGGTGTCGAGCTGTTCGGCGACCTGAAGCATCACGACCGCATCAAGATCACGTTCGGCCCTCATGCACCGTACACCGTCGGCGACGAGAATCTCGAGAAAATCCGCGTGATTGCCGAGGAGCTGGACGCAGCGATCCACATGCATGTCCACGAAACGGCGTTCGAAGTCCAGCAAGCACTGGAGCAACACGGCGAACGTCCGCTCGCTCGCCTTGGTCGTCTCGGCCTGCTCGGCCCGCGCTTCCAGGCCGTGCACATGACCCAGATCAGCGATGACGACCTGGCGTTGCTGGTAGAAAGCAACACCAGCGTGATCCACTGCCCGGAATCCAACCTCAAGCTGGCCAGCGGCTTCTGCCCGGTTGAGCGTTTGTGGCAGGCTGGCGTCAACGTAGCCGTTGGCACCGATGGCGCTGCCAGCAATAACGATCTGGACCTGCTGGGCGAAACCCGCACCGCTGCCCTGCTGGCCAAAGCCGTCGCCGGCTCCGCAACCGCGCTGGACGCCCATAGGGCGCTGCGCATGGCCACATTGAATGGCGCGCGCGCACTGGGGATCGAAGCGCAGGTCGGCTCACTGGAAATCGGCAAAGCCGCCGACATCGTCGCTTTCGACCTGTCCGGCCTGGCGCAACAACCGGTGTATGACCCGGTTTCGCAGCTTATCTATGCCACTGGTCGCGACTGCGTGAAACATCTGTGGGTCGCCGGCAAGCAACTGCTCGAAGACCGCCGCCTGACGCGATTGGACGAAGAGCAACTGGGCACCACCGCCCGAGCCTGGGGCCAGCGCATCAGCGGACACACCGAATCGTAAACACCCCGGCGCAAATGCCGGGGCTACAGCCTTTTTTCAAGTTTCAGAGGATTTAACATGAGCAACGTCGATCACGCCGAAATCGCAAAATTCGAAGCCCTGGCCCATCGCTGGTGGGACCGTGAAAGCGAATTCAAACCGTTGCACGACATCAACCCGCTGCGGGTCAACTGGATCGACGAACGTGTCAATCTGGCCGGCAAGAAAGTCCTCGACGTCGGTTGCGGCGGCGGCATTCTCAGCGAAGCCATGGCCCAGCGTGGCGCCACCGTGATGGGCATCGACATGGGCGAAGCGCCGCTGGCGGTCGCGCAACTGCATCAGCTGGAATCCGGCGTCAGCGTCGAATACCGCCAGATCACCGCCGAAGCCCTGGCCGAAGAAATGCCCGAGCAGTTCGACGTGGTGACTTGCCTGGAAATGCTCGAGCACGTTCCGGATCCATCCTCGGTCATCCGCGCCTGCTTCCGCATGGTCAAGCCCGGCGGCCAGGTGTTCTTCTCGACCATCAACCGCAACCCGAAGGCGTACCTGTTCGCCATCATCGGCGCTGAATACATCATGAAGCTGCTGCCGCGCGGCACCCATGACTTCAAGAAATTCATCCGCCCGTCCGAGCTCGGCGCCTGGAGCCGCATGGCCGGCCTGACCGTCAAGGATATCATCGGCCTGACCTACAACCCGCTGACCAAGCACTACAAGCTGGCCAACGACGTTGACGTCAACTACATGATCCAGACCCTGCGCGAGGAATAAGCCGATGGCCATCAGAGCAGTTCTCTTCGACATGGACGGCACCCTGCTCGACACGGCGCCGGACTTCATCGCCATCTGCCAGGCAATGCGCGCTGACCGTGGTTTGCCGCCAATGAACGACAAGCACATCCGCGACGAGATCTCCGGTGGCGCCAAGGCCATGGTCGCAGTGACGTTCTCGATGGACCCGGAGTCGCCAGGCTTCGAGGAGCTGCGCCTGGAATTCCTCGAGCGCTATCTGGTCGGCTGCGCGGTACACAGCAAGCTGTTCGACGGCATGGGCGAACTGCTCGCCGACATCGAGAAGGCCAACCTGATCTGGGGCGTGGTGACCAACAAGCCGCTGCGCTTTGCCGAGCCGATCATGCAGCAATTGGGGCTGGCCGAGCGCTCGGCACTGCTGATCTGCCCGGATCATGTGAAGAACAGCAAACCGGATCCGGAGCCGTTGATCCTTGCGTGCAAGATGCTTGATCTGGATCCGGCGACGGTGCTGTTTGTGGGCGATGATCTGCGCGATATCGAATCCGGCCGCGATGCCGGTACGAAAACCGCGGCGGTGACGTTCGGCTACATCCACCCGGACGACAACCCGCGGCACTGGGGTGCGGATGTGGTGGTGGATCATCCGTCGGAGTTGCGCAAGGTGCTCGATAGCGCGCTTTGCAGTTGCTGATCAAAGTCAAAAGATCGCAGCCTGCGGCGGCTCCTACAGGACAGTGATTATCTGTAGGAGCTGCCGCAGGTTCGGGCCGCGTTCGGACGATCTTTTAGCTACTAATGGATTGTGAGGTTTTTATGTTTGATTACTCCGCTCGTCCCGAATTGCTCAAGGATCGGGTCATTCTGGTCACCGGTGCCGGTCGTGGCATCGGCGCGGCCGCCGCGAAAACCTACGCCGCTCATGGCGCTACGGTATTGCTGCTGGGCAAGACTGAAGCCAATCTGACGCAGGTCTATGACGAAATCGAAGCGGCAGGCCACCCTCAGCCGGCGGTGATTCCGTTCAACCTCGAAACCGCCCTGCCCCATCAGTACGATGAGCTGGCCGCAATGATCGAGAGCGAATTCGGCCACCTCGACGGTTTGCTGCACAACGCTTCGATCATCGGTCCTCGCACACCGATCGAGCAGTTGTCCGGCGAAAACTTCATGCGCGTCATGCAGGTCAACGTCAACGCTATGTTCATGCTGACCAGCACTCTGCTGCCGCTGCTCAAGCTGTCCCAAGATGCCTCGGTGGTGTTCACGTCCAGCAGCGTCGGGCGCAAAGGTCGAGCTTATTGGGGTGCATACGGCGTATCGAAGTTCGCCACTGAAGGTTTGATGCAAACCCTGGCCGATGAAGTCGACGGTGTGGCGCCAGTACGCTCGAACAGCATCAACCCCGGCGGTACGCGCACCAGCATGCGTGCTCAGGCCTACCCGGGGGAAAACCCGCTGAACAATCCGACACCGGAGGAGATCATGCCGGTCTACCTGTACCTGATGGGTCCGGACAGCACTGGCATCAATGGTCAGGCGTTCAACGCGCAATAACTGCCATACGTCGCAATTGTTGCCGCGGCAGATTCCTGTCGCGGCATGCATTTGCCGCCCGAGAGCGTCACAATCCAGTCAAATTTCCAGCACCCACCTCCCACCTTAAAAGCCAAGCCATTGATTACAAACGGTTTAAATAAAACCGAACCGAATGGCACGACTTTCGCTCTAACTTTTCTCAAAACAAGCCGCGTGAAGGCAATGGGGCGAAGCCGATTTCGATAGCTTACTAATCGTCATCCGGCAGACTAAACTTACGCCAAACGTCCTACGGGACTGATGGATCAGTATGACGCGCAGCCCATAGCCGCTCTCACCCAGCCTGTAAGACGGACTTACCGCTAAGGGTTCACGCCATATGAAATCACCCTCCCAGACCAATGCAATTGACTTTGACAGTGCCAAATTGCAACGCCTGGGCTTTGGTCAGCTGCCTCCCCTTCTGGAGCGACCGGCCAGCCTGGCGCAACTGCGCCAGCAAATGAGCCTGCAACTGCAAACCAGCCTTGAACCGCAACGCATCCTCGGTCTGTTTTTCCGCGAAGTTCAGCGCCTCGTGCCGCTGGACGCGCTCAGTTATGTGCACCAGGGCAGTGATTTGCGCCTGGAATTCGGTACCCGCGGTCACCATTCGATCAGCTATAGCCTGAGCCACGAAGGCGAGCACATGGGCGAACTGATATTCCGCCGTAACCAGCGCTTCAACGAACAGGATCAGGGCAACCTTGAATCGCTGTTGTCGTCGCTGCTGTACCCGATGCGCAATGCCCTGCTCTACCGCGCCGCCACGCAGAGCGCCCTGCGTGATCCGTTGACCGGCGCCGGTAACCGCATCGCCATGGAGCAGACCTTGCAGCGCGAGATCGACATGTCGCGTCGGCATGTGCAGCCGCTCTCGGTGCTGATGCTCGACATCGATCACTTCAAACGGGTCAACGACAGCCACGGCCACAGCGCCGGCGATGACGTACTTAAAGCCATCGCCGCGACAATCAAGGCGCAGTTGCGCAACGTCGACATGGTATTTCGTTACGGTGGCGAAGAGTTTCTGGTGCTGCTGTCCAATACCGGCCGGGATGCGGCCGCAATGGTCGGTGAACGGCTGCGGTATGCGACGCAGGCAGCTGAATACTATGCGGATGGGCAGTTGATCGAACTGACTGTGAGCCTGGGCTGCTCGACCTTGTTGCCGGGCGAATCAGCCGATAGTTTGCTGCGCCGCGCTGACAGTGCGTTGTATGTGGCCAAGCGCGAGGGTCGTAACCGCCTGGCGATGGCGGGCTAAGGCCTTTCAGGCGACACAAGACAGTGTGGGAGCGAGCTTGCTCGCGAAAGCGTCGAATCAGTCAAAGCAATGCTGACTGACATGACCCCTTCGCGAGCAGGCTCGCTCCCACATTGGTTTTGCGTGAAGCCGAATATCAGCTCTCGACTACCGCCCTGCGCTCTCGGTTGACCAACAAGCGTTCCGAGGTCTCCAGTTGCATGCAGCGCTCCAGAAACAGGTACATGTAGTCGTAGCTCTTGCAGATTGCTTGTCGCAACTCAGCCTGCAAGGCCTTGCTCGGGTTCATCCCGGCCAGGGTGCAGATGATTTCCAGCGCCTCCCACGGATGGGCATCGTCGTACTGGGCATGCATCTTCAGCCACTTCATCGCCCGCTTGCGATCCTCTTCGGGAAACGCTGCGGCATACACGCCGGTGGAGCAGACCAGCGCCGACCACTCCCCGGTCGCGCCTTCGATGGCGTAGTTGGTGGCCGCGATGGCCACAATCAGTGAATCGGCTGAACTGGTGTGCCAGCACCAATGACTCAAGGCATGCAATTCGGGCGGCACGTGCTGGGCTTGCAGGTCTTCCAGACTGACGCCATGGGCACGACTCCAATGCACCCAATAATCGGCGTGATTGAGTTCAACGCGGATATTGCGCATCAGCCAGCGCCGCGCCATGTCTTCGCCCGGGTGACGGGCAAACCTGGTTTTGGTGAGATTCTGCGCCATGTACAACGCGAATTGCTCAACCACCGGCCAGCCCCCGATCAGGTACTGACGCATGGTTCTGGCGCTGAGCTTGTTATCACGCATGCGCAGATAAAGTTCATGTTCGACAACCCGGCGCTTGCTCTCGCTGCAGTCCTGAATGAGCTGTTGAGCCCAGCCTGGATAACTTGCAGCTTCCATGAGTGGTCCGGTTCGGTTGAATGTGTCGATCACTGTTCGGCTCCTTTTGATTTGTGATTGTAAGGATCGGCAAGAGACTTCAACGGAACGTGCCAGGCGCTTTGAATAACAGCGGTTGCGGTCTGGCGGGCCGACTTTGCAAACTGTCACAGGTAAACAACTGTGGGCGTTCTATAACATACCCTTGAGCGTAATCCACACCAATTTCAAGCAATGCCTGCTCGATCTGGGTTGTTTCAACAAACTCGGCAATTGTCTGCTTACCCATGACATGCCCGATGTGATTGATCACTTCGACCATTGCGCGGTTAATCGGGTCGTCCAGCATATCCTTTACGAAACTCCCGTCGATCTTCAGGAAGTCTACAGGCAAATGTTTCAGATAAGCGAATGAAGACATTCCGGCGCAAAAATCATCTAACGAAAAATAGCAACCTAAGCCTTTGAGTTCATTAATAAATCTTATTGCACTGCCGAGATTTGCAATTGCACTGGTTTCTGTAATTTCAAAACAAATCATTTCAGGCGGTATTGCGTAGTTAACAAACTGCTCACGCAGAAAGTGCAAAAACGCGTCATCTCCTATAGTAATGCCTGACAGATTAATCGCACACATTGCTAAAGGACCTTCATGTTCTTGCGCAATACATTGAGCAATAACCTTGAATACGTTCTGAACTACCCAACGATCCAACTGACTCATCAGCCCATAACGTTCAGCCGCGGGAATGAAACTGTCAGGCAGAATCATTCGCCCCGCTTCGTCGTGCAGACGCAACAGAATTTCGATGTGCCCGCCCTTGGTGTCACTTGGCTTGAGTGGTGCTATTTCCTGGGCGTACAGACAAAAGCGGTCTTCTTCCAGCGCCATGTGCAGACGTTGTACCCAGGCCATTTCACCAAAGCGCAGCGACAGCTCGGAATCGTCGGCGTGGTAGACCTGGACGCGGTTGCGGCCCTTTTCCTTGGCCATGTAGCAGGCCATGTCGGCAGCGCGCAGTGAGGCCTCGAGCGTGGTCGGCGTCTGCGCAACATGCACAAGGCCGATGCTTACCGTGGTCAGGAAGGGCCGCCCTTTCCAGACAAAATGCAGATTCTGCACGGTCTGGCGCAGTGCGTCGGCAATTTTCTCCGCTGCCTCCGGTGCGCAGTTCTCCAGCAGAATGCCGAACTCATCACCGCCGAGCCGCGCCAGCGTATCGCCCTCACGCAGTCCCGATTGCAGCAGCGTGCAAATATGCCGCAACAACTCATCGCCCGCAGCGTGACCACAGGTGTCATTGACCAGTTTGAATTGATCGAGGTCGAGGAACATCAAGGCATGTCGCCCGGAATGGCGCGTGAGGTTGTGCAACGCCTGCTCCAGGCGATATTCGAACTCGCGACGATTGGCCAGCCCGGTCAGCGCGTCATGGGTTGCCTGCCACGACAGGTTGGCGATGTATTGCCGCTCCTGCGTCATGTCGTGCAGCACCAGCACCGTACCGCTGACCTTGCCGGCATTGCGGATCGGCGCACCCACCAGCGTCACCGACAATGTCGTGCCATCGAGGCGCTGGATCAGTTTCGAATGCTCGCTGCCGCCACTGAGTTTGCCGCTGAGAATGTGCTCGATCAGCGTCAGGCCTTCGGCCTGAGCGTTGTCGTCGAGCAAATTGAACAGTGCGGCCAGCGGCAGGCCGGCGGCTTGTTCAGCCTTCCAGTGGGTCATGGCTTCAGCGGCAGGGTTCATGTAATCGATGGCGCCGCTGACATCAGTGGTGATGACGCCATCACCGATTGAATGCAACGTGACGTGCGCCCGATCCTTCTCCAGTTGCAGCGCCTCGGCAAAAGCGTGGCGCTGCTTGAGCAGTTTGTATGTACGCCACAAGGCCAGCACGATCAGCCCCAGCGCCGTGGCCAGGTTGGTCAACAGCAGCAGACGCATGATCATCCGCGAGCCTTCGCCCAAGGCATCGCTGAAAGCCTTCGCTGCCGGGGTGACGCCATCGTTGATGGCAAAAATCCGTGCCTTCCAGCGCTGAATATCGGCGCTGCCGGCAATGTTCTGCGAAATACTGCGGTGCATTTCCCGCGCCACGTCATCCAGCTCGACCAGATACGCATCCCCGACCGTCCAGCGCTCGATGGCGGTTTCCAGGTAACTGAAATGACGAAAGTTGAGATACAGCCAGATCAGGCTGGAGACGTCATCCGGATGGTTGCCGCCCTTGAGAATACCTTCACGCGCCGCCGTCAGATCCGGCGGCTGATGATCCAGCGCCAGGCGCAACTGGTGCCCGCCTTGCGGCACGGCAATCGCCTCCTGATATTTATGGAAGATCGCCTCGTCACGGCTGTCGGCGTACAGGTTGAGGTAGTAGATCGCGTCTTTCTGGCCTTTGGACCAAAGGCTTTCGCCGGCGACGTAACCGCGAACGGCTGACAGCACGTAGAGACTCACGCCCCCCAATAACGCTTGAAACAACACGACGGCAATAAATGGCCAGACGATGCCCAACAACCGTGGCGTTCCGAGAGTCCGCTTTTGCTTCATGAGATCCCTTGCGCAAGCACTGCCAGATGAACACCGGAAAATCCCGCTCCTGACAGCTCAGACTAGGCTAATTTTCGACATATCAAAGGGACAGCTCTGCCGTCCTCTAGGTCGATTGCGCAAATGGCTGGCCTGTTGAAGCGCTTCAGGTGATTTTACTCAATGCAATTCAAGCACTAAGCACAGAAACCCGCACGAAACTCAAGGGCGCTGGATCTGCTGCAGGTGACCATAGAGCTTGGCGTACAGGCCGCCATCGGCAATCAACTGCTGATGATCGCCGTCTTCGGCGACCTGGCCACCGTCGAACACCAGCACACGATCAGCCTGCTTCACCGCTGACAGTCGGTGAGCGATGATCAGCGTGGTGCGGCCATTGAGGAAACGCGCCATGGCCTGATGCAGGTTGTATTCGGTGGCGGCGTCGAGGGCCGAGGTAGCTTCGTCGAGGATGACGACTTTCGGCTCGGCGAGGATCATCCGCGCGATGGCCAGACGCTGGCGCTGACCGCCGGAAAGGCGTACGCCGGAGCGGCCGACGATACTGTCCAGCCCCTTGGGCAAGGCGCGGATGGTCGTTTCGAGCTGAGCAATTTCCAGCGCCTGCCAGCAGGCTTCGTCACTGCGGGTGCGGCCCATGGTCAGGTTGGCGCGCACGGTATCGTTGAACAACGCCGGGTGTTGCAGCACCACGGCGACGTTTTCCCGCACCGTATCCAGACCGATCTCCTGCTGGCTCGAGCCGCCGAAACGGATGGTCCCGGACAGTGGTGTATATAGCCCGAGCAGCAACTGTACGAGGGTGCTTTTACCGCCGCCGCTGGCGCCGACAATCGCGACTTTCTCACCGGGAGCGATCGACAGATTCAATTGATCCAGGACCAGTTCATCGCCGTAGCCGAAGCTCAGGCCTTGCACCTGAATGCCGACGGTCTCACGGCCCTTGAACGGGTCGACACCCCCCGGATACTGCGGCTCGTCGGCGCGCGCCAACAGTTCGTTGATCCGCGCCAGCGCTCCGCCCGCCGCGTAGTAGGCGTATTGCAGGTTCAGCAGCTGTTCGACCGGGCCGATCATGAACCACAGATAACTGAACACCGCGAGCATCTGGCCGATCGACAAGTCGGAGAACAACACCGTGAGCATCGCTGCCGCGCGGAAAATGTCGATGCCGAACTGAAACAACAAGCCGCTGGCGCGGTTGGAAGCGTCGGTTTTCCACTGCGAGTTGACCGCGTAGTTACGCACTTCCTGCGCGCGCAGCCCGAGTCGCCCGAGGAAAAAGCCCTGACGGTTGCCGGCGCGGATTTCCTGAATCGCATCAAGGGTTTCGCTCAACGCCTGGGTGAAACGCGAGGTGCTGTCGTTCTCGAGTTTCTTCAGATGCTTGACCCGCTTGCCCAACTGCACCGTGGCGTAGATCACCAACGGGTTGAATAGCAGAATCAGCAGCGCCAGTTTCCAGTGCATCCACATCAGGATGCTCGCCGTGCCGACCAGTGTCAGCATCGCCACCAGAAATCGGCTGAGGGTTTCGCCGACGAATTTGTCGAGGGTATCCAGATCGGTGACCAGGTGCGTGGTCACTGTGCCGCTGCCCAGGCTTTCGTATTCGCCGAGGGAAATCCGCTTGAGCCGCTCAATCAGACGCACACGGATGCGGTAAACGATGTCCTTGGCCAGCCGCGCAAACAGCCGCGCCTGCAACACGCCAAAACACAAGGCGCTGCAACGCAACGTCAGGGTGACCACCAGCATCAGGCCGATGTAACCCGCCGCTTGTTGCCACATGCCCGGCAGCATGTGGTTCATGACCTTCAGTGCGGAATCACCGTGGCCGAGCAGAACTTCGTCCACCAGTAACGGCAGCAGCAACGGAATCGGCACGCTGCACAGCGTCGCCAGAACGGCCACGCCATTAGCGATCCACAGGGATTTTTTGTGTGTAAGTGCCAGTCGCCGGACTTCTGCCCAGCTCAGCCGGTCGACACGCTTTACGGCTGGCGTGTCATCGGCCAGATCAGACACAGGCCGCGCGTTCCAGCCAGCGGCCGAGCAATGGCGACAGCTCGCTGAGCGGTTGATAGCCGTTGGTCAGCAGCGCCAGTTGGCCGTTGCGCTCGGCCAGCAGGGTCGGGAAACCGGCGATGCCCAGATCCTGCACCCAACTGAAATCGGCCTGAGTCGCTTTGTGTTGATCGGCATGATCGAACAACGCCGCGAATTCGATGCGCGGCACGCCGGCCTTTTCTGCCAACTCGACCAGCACGCTGGCCTGGGTGACATCGCGACCTTCAGCGTAAAACGCCTGCTGGATCAGCCCGACCAGTGTCCACGCACAATCCGGCGCCAGACTGCGCGCCGTGACGATTGCGCGGCAGGCAGGCTCAGTGTCATAGACAAAACCGTCGGGCAACGCACCGTCGAACTTGAACGCCTGGCCGGTGGCCTCGGTGACCGCTTGCCAGTGTTCAAGAATGTAGCGACGCGTGGTCGGCTCCAGCGCCGAGCCACTGCCAGTGCGCAAACCACCGACCACCAGATGCAGCTCGACCCCGGCTGCTTGCGCCTGCTCGACCAATGCCTTGGCCACCGGAGCGAAACCCCAGCACCACGAACACATCGGATCCATCACATAGAGCAGGCGTGCAGACATGGTTAAGCCTCGGTGGATGCTTGCTTGTAGTTGTAGCCGATCGGGTGCGGCATGTTGCGCGCCTTGGCCAGCTCGATCTGCTTCTGCCGATCGATGGCGCTGCGCCGGGTCTTCTCGCTCAGCTTGTCCCAGCAATGCGGGCAACTGATGCCGGCGACGTAATGTTCGGAGGCGCGATCTTCAACACTGACCGGTGTGCGGCAGGCATGACATTGATCGTAGTCGCCTTCGCTGAGGTCGTGACGCACGGTCACGCGGTTGTCGAACACGAAGCAGTCGCCCTGCCACTTGGTTTCTTCCTGCGGCACTTCTTCAAGGTACTTCAGGATGCCACCCTTGAGGTGGTAAACCTCTTCGAAGCCCTCACCGAGCATGTAGCTCGAGGCTTTTTCGCAGCGAATGCCACCAGTGCAGAACATCGCGACTTTCTTGTGCACGGCCGGATCGAAGTGTTCTTTGATGTAGTCGGGGAATTCGCGAAAACTGGTGGTTTTCGGATCGATGGCGCCTTCGAAGGTGCCAATCGACACTTCGTAATCGTTGCGCGTATCGATCAACAGCACTTCGGGGTCGCTGATCAACGCGTTCCAGTCTTGCGGATCAACGTAGGTGCCGACCTTTTTGTTCGGGTCGACGCCTTCGACACCGAGGGTGACGATCTCTTTCTTCAGTTTGACTTTGGTGCGGTAGAACGGCTGCTCGTCGCAGTACGACTCTTTGTGATCAATGTCGATCATGCGTGGGTCGTTCTTCAGCCAGGCGAGCAGGCCGTCGATGCCTTCGCGGCTGCCGGAGACCGTGCCGTTGATGCCTTCTTCGGCGATCAGCAGGGTGCCTTTGATCTGGTTGTCGACCATCGCTTGCAGCAGGGGCTCGCGCAGGTTGACGTAATCTTCGAGGGTGACGAACTTATACAGTGCCGCCACGACAATCGGTTGTGTCATGGGTATTTCTCCAGGTGGCTACCCTCGCAAAGGGTGAACCGGATTCAAAAAAAAACGCGCCGGGTGAGCGGCGCGTTGCGGATTCTAGCAAAAAACCGAAGCTTAATGCTTGCTGCCGCCGGCACAGGTCGGCGACGCCGGGGCGGCGTCGATCTCTGCCCATTCCTGCGGGGTGTAGGTGTGCAGCGCCAACGCATGGAACTCGCCCATCAGCTCGCCGAGCGTGCCGTAGACTTTCTGGTGGCGCTTGACCCGGTTCAGGCCGTCGAACTGCGCGCTGACCACCACGGCCTTGAAGTGCGTCTGCAACCCGCGACTGTGCATGTGGCTTTCATCCAGCACTTGCAGATGTTCGGGCTGAAGCAGCGCCAGCGTCGATTCGATGCGTTGTTGCATGGTCATCACGAACTCCGCTTACTTCTTCTTGGCCGGCGCAGCTGCGCCTTTCGGGTCCAGCTCTTTGGTCATGTCGTCGAGCAGCTTGTTGACGACAGGTACGGCGCTTTCCAGTTTGGCCTGGGTCATCTGGGCCGATTGCTGGGTCAGCTGCGGCATTTTTTCGAGGACTTTCTTGCCCAGTGGCGACTGGTAGAACGCGACCAGGTCTTTCAGCTCGGATTCGCTGAAGTTGGTGGTGTAGAGCTTGACCATGTCCGGCTTCAGCTTGTTCCAGCCAATGGCCTGGTCCAGCGCGGCGTTAGCCTTGGCCTGGTAGGTTTCCAGGACGGCTTTCTTGGTTTGCGGGGCTTTGGTCTGTTCGAAACGCTGAGCGAACATTTGCTGCACTTGCATGTACACCGGAGTGCCCAGCTTGTCAGCGTGCGCCAGGGTCAGGAAAGCTTCAGCACTGGCGTTGTGGCTGGCGGTATCGGCAAGCACCTGGCCGCTGGCGCAAACCAGTGCAACCGCGGTGCAGATGGCACGAAGACGAGTCATCGAGTTTCCTTTTCAGCTAGGCGAGGTAAAACCCCAAGGGCGACCATTCTGCGCCTAAAAAACCTCGTCGCTCAACCCCCGAGCCTTGCCGCGCTTGATTGGCCGGGTTTTACCGGTCAACAATCGGCTCGATGGAACCACCACGGCCGAAGCCGGCCTAAACTGCGCAAACAGACCAACAGGAGTGTGCACGATGAGCCGTATCGAAACCGACAGCCTGGGCCAGATCGAGGTCCCGGACGACGCTTACTGGGGTGCTCAGACGCAACGCTCGCTGATCAACTTCGCCATTGGTCAGGAACGCATGCCGCTGCCGGTACTGCATGCCTTGGCCCTGATCAAGAAAGCCGCCGCCCGCGTCAACGATCGCAACGGTGATCTGCCTGCCGACATCGCCCGCCTGATCGAACAGGCCGCCGATGAAGTGCTCGACGGCCAGCACGACGACCAGTTTCCGCTGGTGGTCTGGCAGACCGGCAGCGGTACCCAGAGCAATATGAACGTCAACGAAGTCATCGCTGGTCGCGCCAACGAACTGGCCGGCAATCCACGCGGCGGCAAGACGCCGGTGCACCCCAACGATCATGTCAACCGCTCGCAAAGCTCCAACGACTGCTTCCCCACTGCGATGAGCATCGCCACCGCGCAAGCCGTGCAGGAACAACTGCTGCCGGCGATTGCCGAGCTGTCCGGCGGCTTGGCCGAACTGGCGGCGCGGCACATGAAACTGGTGAAAACCGGGCGCACGCACATGATGGACGCAACGCCGATCACCTTCGGTCAGGAGTTGTCCGGGTTCATCGCGCAGCTGGATTACGCCGAGCGCGCAATCCGCGCCGCGCTGCCGGCGGTGTGTGAACTGGCCCAGGGCGGCACCGCGGTCGGTACCGGGCTGAATTCGCCGCACGGTTTCGGTGAGGCGATTGCCGCAGAACTGGCAGCACTGTCCGGTCTGCCCTTCGTCACCGCGCCGAACAAGTTCGCCGCCCTCGCCGGCCACGAACCGCTGACCAGCCTGTCCGGTGCGCTGAAAACCCTCGCCGTGGCACTGATGAAAATCGCCAATGACCTGCGTCTGCTTGGCTCAGGTCCCCGCGCGGGGTTTGCCGAAGTGCGGCTGCCGGCGAATGAGCCGGGCAGTTCGATCATGCCGGGCAAGGTCAACCCGACCCAGTGCGAAGCGCTGTCGATGCTCGCCTGTCAGGTACTGGGCAACGACGTGACCATCGGCATTGCCGCCAGCCAGGGTCACTTGCAGTTGAACGTGTTCAAACCGGTGATCATCCACAACCTGCTGCAATCGATTCGCTTGCTTGCCGACGGTTGCAGCAACTTCCAGCAACACTGCATCGCAGGGCTTGAGCCGGATGCCGAAGTCATGGCCCGACACCTGGAACGGGGGCTGATGCTGGTGACAGCGTTGAACCCGCATATCGGCTATGACAAGTCGGCGGAGATTGCCAAGAAGGCCTACAGCGAAGGGCTGACTTTGCGCGAGGCGGCGTTGGCGCTGGGGTACCTGACCGATGAAGAGTTTGATGCGTGGGTGCGGCCGGAGAATATGATCGAGGCTGGCGCCAAGGGCTGAGTTTTGTAGCGTCTGAAAGCCAGTCTTCGCGAGCAAGCTCGCTCCCACATTCGATCGCATTCCTGACATGGGATCGCGGTCAATTGTGGGAGCGAGCCTGCTCGCGAATGGGAGCGACGCGGTTTAACTGGCCGCCACCTTCATCCGCCGCGCCTTCAACCCGGCAATCAACGATGGCCCCAACGCCACCAGCGCCGACCCCAGCACCACCAGCACCGCGCCGCCATAACCCAACCCATTGATCTGCTCGGCATGCACGTATTCCGGCCAGATCCCCGCCGCAATCGCCACCGCGCCAAACGTCACCAACGGCGTAATCGCTAATGTCGCGCTGACCCGCGATGCCTCCCAATGCGCCAGCGCTTCAGCGAACGCGCCATAGGCAATCAAGGTGTTCATGCAGCACGCCAGTAGCAGCCAGCCCTGCAACGGACTCAGATTCAGCGCTTCAAGCGGATGCACCCACGGCGTCAGCAACAGTGCGCAGAACAGATAGATCACCATCATCACCTGCAACGAATTCCACACCGTCAGCAATTGCTTCTGGCCCAGCGCATAAAAGGTCCACACCGTCGACGCCAAAAGCACCAGCAAAACCCCTGCGGTGTAGTCCGACAATGACGTCAGCAGCTCGGCCAGGCGTTGATTGAAAAACAGTACAAAACCGATCAACAGCACCGCCAGCCCGATCCCCTGGCCAATGCTGAAACGCTCCTTGAATACGAACAGACTGGCGATCAGCAACATGATCGGGCCCATTTGCACCACCAGTTGTGCGGTGCCGGGGCTGAGCAGATTGAGGCCCATCAAATACAACACATAGTTGCCGACCAACCCGAGCACCGCCATCAACACCAGCCAGCCGCCCTTGGGCCCGAGCACTTTGCGGCTGGGCAGGCGTTTTACCGCCGCCAGATAGATGAACAGACAGCCGCCGGACACCAGCAGACGAAACCAGGTCACCGTCACCGGGTCCATCACCAGCAATACCTGTTTGAGTTTGATCGGCAGGATGCCCCACAGAAACGCGGTCAGCAGCGCCAGGAACAGACCGTAGACCCAGCGACCGGATGAAATGTGCATGCGAACCCCAAAGCCTGCTGACAAGTGCGCCCATTCTAGGCCTGCCACTGGTCGCGACACAGGGACAGTTGCGGTCAGGACGCGAATGAAACTGTGCAGGTCGCAGCATTAAATTGACGCGGTGCCGTTGATCGGCTGGGCGGGCGCGCCAAGTGCTTCAGGCATAAGCTCATTGGATCCCTTTCAGCGCATCAGCCAAGGAGACCGATCATGTTAGCAATGCGCGCGCAGGACAGCGCCCCCGCCACGCGCTTTCGCAGCGACCGGGTGTGCCGGGTCAATGGCGAACTGTATTTCAGCACTCGGGAAAATACCCTTGAGGGGCCGTTCGACAGTGCCGAAAAGGCTGAGCTGGAGATAAAAGCTTATATCGCGCGGATGCAGCTACAAGATTCGAACCGGTAAATCCGGTCGATGCCTTCGCGAGCAGGCTCGCTCCCACACTGGATCTCTGGTCTACCCAAAATAGGTGTTCACTGAAGATCCACTGTGGGAGCGAGCCTGCTCGCGAAGAGGCCAGAACAGACAACTAATAACTTGAGGATCAACGCACCGCTTCAAACAGCCCCGTCGCACCCATCCCGCCGCCCACACACATGGTCACGATGCCGTAACGCAAATTACGCCGCTGCAACTCCCGCACCAGATGCCCGACCTGCCGCGACCCGGTCATGCCAAACGGGTGCCCAATGGAAATCGAGCCGCCGTTGACGTTGTACTTGTCGTTGTCGATTTCCAGCCGATCACGGCTGTACAGGCACTGCGAAGCAAATGCCTCGTTCAACTCCCACAAGTCGATATCCGCCACTTGCAAGCCCTTGGCCTTGAGCAATTTCGGCACCGAGAACACCGGGCCGATGCCCATCTCGTCCGGCTCGCATCCGGCCACGGTAAAACCACGGAAAAACGCTTTCGGCTTGAGGCCCAATTGCAGGGCTTTTTCCAGGCTCATCACCAAGGTCATCGACGCACCGTCGGACAGTTGCGACGAGTTGCCCGCTGTCACCGAACCGTCTTCAGCAAACACCGGTTTCAATCCAGCAAGGCTTTCATAAGTGGTGTCCGGACGATTGCAATCATCGCGATCGACCAAGCCGTCGAGAATCTGCACCTCGCCAGTGTTTTTGTCCTCGACGCGATACTTCACTGCCATCGGCACGATTTCATCGTTGAACAAGCCGGCCGCCTGCGCCTGCGCCGTGCGAGTCTGACTTTGCAGCGAGTAGCGGTCCTGCGCTTCTCGGCTGACGCCATAACGCCGCGCCACTACTTCGGCAGTCTGGCCCATCGTGTAATAGATGCCCGGCGACTGTTGCTTGAGCAGAGGGTTGATCAGGTGATCGGTGTTGACGCTTTTCATCGTCAGGCTGATCGACTCGACACCGCCAGCGACGATGATGTCGCTGCAACCCGAGGCAATCTGGTTGGCGGCAATCGCAATCGCCTGCAAGCCCGACGAGCAGAAACGGTTGAGGGTCATGCCGGCGGTGCCAGTGCCCAAACGCGAGAGCACCGCGACATTGCGGCCGATGTTGTAGCCCTGCGCACCTTCGTTGGAGCCGGCGCCGACGATGCAATCCTCGACGGTGGCCGGGTCGATGTCGTTGCGCTCAAGCAGGGCGTTGACACAATGAGCCGCCATGTCATCGGGACGGGTCTGGTTGAACTTGCCGCGAAAGGATTTGGCCAGGCCAGTCCGCACGCTGTCGACGATCACCACTTCACGCATGGCATACCTCATTGTTGTTGTCAGTTGAGAGTGGACTTGAGCATAAGTCCACCGCATCAACGACCGCGACAATCATTCACCCCGCGTATGCGTGTCCATCGGCTCAGTCCTTGTGTTTCTTCGCGTGTTTGTCGGATTTCTCGAAAGCTTCTTCCAGTGCACGGTTGATCGTGCGCAACACTTTGACCCGCGCCCAGCGCTTGTCATTGGCCTCGACCAGGGTCCACGGCGAGATCTCGGAACTGGTGCGGTCGACCATATCGCCCACGGCGGCCCTATAGGCGTCCCACTTGTCGCGGTTACGCCAGTCGTCCTCGGTGATCTTGAAGCGTTTGAACGGAATCTCTTCGCGCGCCTGGAAGCGCTCCATCTGCGTGTCTTTATCAATGGCCAGCCAGAACTTGACCACAATAACTCCGGCGTCGGCCAGTTGCTCTTCAAAGTCGTTGATTTCGCCATAGGCGCGCAACCAGTCGGCCGGCGTGCAGAAACCTTCGACCCGCTCCACCAACACCCGGCCGTACCAGGAGCGGTCGAACACGGTGAACTTGCCACGCGCCGGGATGTGCCGCCAGAAACGCCACAAGTACGGCTGCGCTCTTTCTTCTTCGGTCGGTGCGGCAATCGGCACGATGTTGTACTGGCGCGGATCGAGCGCCGCCGCGACCCGACGGATCGCCCCGCCCTTGCCCGCCGCGTCGTTGCCTTCGAACACCGCCACCAACGCGTGGCGGCGCATGCGTTTGTCGCGCATCAACCCGGACAGGCGCGCCTGCTCGGTGATCAGTTGTTCTTCGTAATCTTTCTTCTCCAGACGCTGAGTCAGGTCGAGGCTGTCGAGCAGGTTCAACTGATCGACCGGCGTGCCCAGCGGTGCGGCGCTGACATCGTGGGGATGTACGTCCGGGCGTTTCAGCGCGCTCTGCAAACCTTCGAGGAGTATCTTGCCGACCGCCAGGCTGCGGTAATTGGCGTCGGCGCCCTCGATCACATGCCATGGCGCGTAGTCACGACTGGTACGGCGCAGCACGCGCTCGCCGTATTTGACGAATTTGTCGTAGGTTTGCGATTGCTGCCAGTCAAGCGGGCTGATGCGCCAACTGTGCAGCGGATCATCGGCCAGCGCCTTGAGCCGCGCCTTCATCTGCTTCTTGGACAGGTGAAACCAGAACTTGAAGATCAGCGCGCCTTCGTCGCAGAGCATCTTTTCCAGACGCTCGGCGCCGGCAATCGCCTGATCCAGACGCGGATCCTTGAACAAGCCATGCACCCTGCCCTGCAGCATCTGGCTGTACCAGTTGCCGAAGAAAATCCCCATGCGCCCCTTGGCCGGGAGCATCCGCCAGTAACGCCAGGCCGGTGGCCGCGCCAGTTCTTCATCGGTCTGCTGATCGAAAGTGCGCACTTCGATCAGGCGCGGATCCATCCACTCGTTGAGCAACTTGACCGTCTCGCCCTTGCCCGCACCTTCGATACCGTTGATCAAGACGATCACCGGGAAACGCTTCTGCTGCTGCAATTCGAACTGGGCTTCGAGCAAGGCTTCGCGCAATGCCGGGACGGCCGCCTCATAGGTATCTTTGTCGATGGCGTGACCGATTTCAGCGGATTCAAACATGGGACGGCTCCTTCCAGGATTCAGCAAGACTAGCGGATTGGGCACAGCAACGGCGCAGAAATTCCCGCGGGTGGCGGATTGTCCGCGAGTCGTCGGGCGCAAGCCTTGCCATGGATCAAGCAGCGCCTGCGCGATCGGCTAGAATGGCCGCCTTGTCGTTGCCGAGCCTGCCATGAAAGCCGAATTGCCCCACGCCCAACTCGACTGGGATGACCAGGGACGCCCGCGTTCGCGGGTGTTCGATGACGTGTATTTTTCCGACAAATCAGGTCTGGATGAAACCCGTTATGTGTTCCTCGAACAAAACCGTCTGGCCGAGCGTTTTGCCGCACTGCCGGCAACTGGTCGTCTGGTTATTGGTGAAACCGGTTTTGGCACCGGGCTGAATTTTCTCTGTGCCTGGCAGTTGTTCGAGCAACACGCCGTCGCCGGTGCGCGGCTGCATTTCGTCAGCGTCGAAAAATATCCGCTGAGCCCGGCCGATCTGAAGCGTGCCTTGGCACTCTGGCCAGAACTCAAGCCGCTGGCCGATCAGTTGCTGACGCATTACGTGGCCATTCACGCAGGCTTTCAGCGCATCACCCTGGCCAACGGCCGCGTGACATTGACGCTGTTGATCGGCGATGCACTGGAGCAACTGCCGCAGCTCGACGCACAGATCGACGCGTGGTTTCTCGACGGTTTCGCCCCGGCGAAAAACCCCGACATGTGGACCGCCGAACTGTTTGTCGAACTGGCGCGACTGGCAGCCCCCGGCTCGACCATCAGCACCTTCACCAGCACCGGTTGGGTACGGCGTTTGCTGAATGCCGCCGGGTTCAAAATGAAGCGCACGCCGGGCATCGGCCACAAGTGGGAAATCCTCCGTGGCGAATTCCTCGGCTGGCCGGCAGAGGTGACACCGCCGACGCCGGAAAAACCCTGGTTTGCTCGCCCTGCCCCGATCACCAATGACCGTCGAGCACTGGTGATTGGCGCCGGTCTCGCCGGATGTGCCACGGCGTCCAGCCTGGCCGCACGCGGCTGGCAGGTGACGTTGCTCGAACGCCATGCAGCCGTGGCGCAGGAAGCCTCGGGCAATCCGCAGGGCGTGCTGTACCTGAAATTGTCGGCCCACGGCACGGCGCTGTCGCAGCTGATCGTCAGCGGTTTCGGTTACACCCGGCGCCTGCTGGAAACTCTGCAACGCGGCACTGACTGGGACGATTGTGGCGTGCTGCAACTGGCGTTCAATGCCAAGGAAGCCGAGCGTCACGCGCAGTTGGCTGAAGCCTTCCCGCAAGACCTGTTGCAGTGGCTGGATCAGCCCGAGGCGCAGGCCCGCGCCGGGGTCGGCGTGAGCCATGGCGGTTTGTACTATCCCGAAGGGGGTTGGGTGCATCCGCCAGCGCTGTGTCAGGCGCAAGCGGCGCAGCCAAACATCGAACTGCTCAGCCATTGCGAAGCGCTACAACTGCGCAAAGTCGATGGTCAGTGGCAAGCGCTGGACGGTGACCGTCTGCTCGCCAGCGCGCCGGTCGTGGTGCTGGCCGGTGCCGCCGAGATCAAACGCTTCCCCCAGAGTGCCGAGTTACCGCTCAAACGCATTCGCGGGCAGATCACGCGTCTCGCCGAAACCGCAGAAAGTCAGACGCTGGCCACGGTGGTCTGTGCCGAAGGCTACGTCGCGCCTGCCCGTTTGGGCGAGCACACCCTCGGCGCCAGTTTCGATTTCAACAGCGATGACCTGACGCCGACCACCGCCGAACACGCCGGCAATCTGGCGATGCTCGAAGAAATTTCCACTGACCTCGTCGCGCGTCTGCAGATCAGTGAACAGCCTGTCGAAAACCTGCAGGGCCGTGCAGCCTTTCGCTGCACCAGCCCTGACTATTTGCCGATTGTCGGCCCGCTGGCCGATCGCGAAGCATTCCTCGACGCTTATGCGGCGCTGAGCAAAGACGCCCGTCAGGTGCCGGCCATCGTCTGCCCGTGGCTCGACGGCCTGTACATCAACAGCGGCCATGGTTCGCGAGGACTGATCACCGCGCCGCTATCGGGCGAGCTGCTGGCTGCCTGGCTGGACAACGAACCACTGCCGCTGCCCAGAAGCGTCGCCGAAGCCTGTCATCCCAACCGTTTCGTGTTGCGCAAACTGATTCGTGGCAAGTAGTGCTCATACGTCGCTCAGGGTGCAAAGACCCAGGTCGGCAACGCGCAGCGCATCGGTGGTCAGAAGCGTCACCACATCGTCTATGGCGCTTTGCCGTTCGGCCTTGATGACTTCCGCCTGGCTCAAATAGTCGGCATCGGACAACTCGTCCTGCTGCGCGTCCAAAGCACTCATGCGCGGCGCATACACATCCTCGAGAGGGGAAAATTTTCGCGCAAATGTGCGTTGCAGGTAGGCTCTCCAGAATGACCGTTCACTCATGAACTTCAACCATTTTGGCGAGAGTTCCGCTGTGGCGACCTGGTGTTTCGCCACCTCCAGATCGGCTGCGGTTACCCCACCCAGTATGCCAAAACGCATGTTTTGCGGCTGGCCTGGCAAATCCAGCGCCTTGGCGAGGCCAATGCGATAGGCCAGATTCACCTCCAGCGGATCGACTGTCGGGGCCTTGGCGGCATGTTCCTGAGCAATTTCGTTCAGTTGTTCCAGGCGGAACAGACCGCGCCCCAGTTCGAGCAGCGGCTTGGCGCTGTTGATCCGGCCACCCGCGCCCCGGGTCACGCGATCGACTTCCACAGCGACCTCCAGATAACTGAAATTGATCGCCGCCGTGTCGGTGCAATTGATCGGGTTGGCGGCCGCGCTGAGTACCTGATCACACAGCGCGCTGTCGGACTCGGCTGCCTCCAGCACGGCCCAGACCCGCCGCTGCATGTCCTTGCTGACCTTCTCCGAATCGGCGGTATTGCCCAGTTCAGAAAGCAAATGAAACAGGCCCTCGGCGCGTGAATCATCCTTGAATGCGTTCCAGATCCGTTCACGCCTGGCCCAAACCTCACCCGTCTCCTCAGAAAGCCAAAGCGAGCGTGCCTGTTGCTCGTCGAGTCGCGCGATATCGTTTTCCAGATAGCCCATGCCGACGCCGAAATTGTCGCGATAATTCTCAAGGTGGGTTTTGCTCGGCTCGACCAGAGGATTGAGGCCCAGGTCCAGCGCCTGGCTGAAACGTCGCGGAGTCTTGAACAGCCAGTCAGGCAGGCTTGTTATGGCATTGCTGCGCAAGTCCACCCAATCCAGATACAGCAGACGCGCAAGCCCCTTGGGCATTTCCGTGAGGCCAGTTTCTTGCAGCAACAGACGGCGCAGATTGAACATCTGACTGACATCCGGTGTGGCACCCAGCGGATTTTTATTGAGATTCAGATAGTGCAGCGATCGCATACCGTTGAGCTTTGTCAGCGTCTGCGCGGTCAACTGGATCTTGTTCTGCGCCAGACTCAAGTGGGCCAGATCGGGCATATGCGACAGCACTTCAGGAAAACGAGTCATGGCGTTCTGGTCGAGCTCCAGCGACTCGAGTTTTGTGAATGACTTGAGGAAGTACGCCACATCATCGTCCAGCTCCATGTCCTTCATGGACAATTGCTGGAGGTGGTCAAAACTGATCCCCGGTGGCAGCGTCGGCAACTTGCCGACGCGCATGCCATCAAGACGCAAGACACCGACCGATTTTCCATTTTCATTGTTGACGGAGTAGAACCGACGGAATCCGTTTTCGATCAGCTCGGTCATGGTCTTGCGGCTGTGCCGCACATCAGCCAGATCCCCTCCCAGCGTGCTCATGGCGGCGGTATCCTCGCTCCAGAGAAACAGCGCTTCACGCAGGCTCTGCAGATCCCGGCGCAAGTCATTGACCCGTGTCGCACGGGTCAACAGGTCTTCTCCCAGACTCTCAATGAATTTACTGGCCTGCGCTTCACTCAGGCGCGGATAGAGCTTGCGGACTTTGCGCATCAGCGCGGGCGGATGCTTCACCGCCGGCGGCTGATCGCCCTGGATACAGGCAGGTTCGACGACCAGTGGTTCGGATTTGCCGCGGATCAGCGTGCGTGCCGTGGCCTCACGCTCATCCAGTGCAATGTTGAGCAACTGTTTGCGCAGCCGTGTGGTGTCGGCCGGCACCGGCTCGGGAAATCCGGCGGCTATTCGTTGGCGTGGCGGCAGTGCCTTGAGGATGGCGGCGTACAGGGCGTCAGGGCCGGAAGCAACCGTGCCGAGGCTTTTGCCATCGCCGCCAAACGCTTCATAGCCCTCGGCGGTTTTCACCAGCGAACAAGTATCGGCGGGAGTCGCCGACGCGTCGCCAACGGCTTGCAGAATCGGCCCGCTGAGCGTCTTGTCGCGTAGCTCCAGACGCAGGGAATCCCAACCACTCAGACGGGGCAGCAACTCAATCGCCAGACTGTCGGTGTCGGCATTGGCGAGCCGCGGCCAATGAAACCCCGCCAGGGCGCGATCCAGACGCACCTGTTCGATCCCCACCCTGACTTGCTGCCCGAGCCTCAGCGGCACTCGACCGGTCGAGCGCAGATGCAGGCGCTGCGCACTCGGCGCGCGATCGATGAGCGCTTTCGCATAGCGTGCCGGGATGTCGGCAAACACGCGGCGCAACTTCACAACATCGCCAACGTCACTCTGATCGGCGCGCTGATACATACGCTCGAAAGCTGCGCGATGATCTGCCTTGAGCGCCGCGCCCAGTTTCTTTGCCAGGATCGATTCTTTGGCGCTTTTCGCGACTTTGCTGCCCAGCAAGGCGTCGACTTCGTTCTGGTACAGGCCATCAAGCACGGTTTGCAACAACTGCCCGCGCGCCAGTTGCTGTTCGCTGACTACCACACCCAGCGATTCGTCGAGGGCCTTGGTCAGGGGATAGGTTGCCGTCACGCTGCCTTCGGCGTCGGTCACCTCGATGTAGCGGTCGGTCGGCCAGCCGGGCATTTTCGGCAAGGCCTGCAACTGCTCTTCGACAGGCTGGCCGGAATGGACTTCGCCGCTCTGCAGTTCGAGGGTCAATTGCCGCAACTGGCGCACGATACGCGCGCGCTCCACGGTTTCACGCAAGCGTACAGGCAAGCTCAGATTGTCGGTAAAGGCCTGTTGCAAGCCTTCGTGCGAGGTGTCGCTGAGGCGGCGCATCATGTCCAGATCGGTATCGACGAATTCGTTCAACTGCGGATCGATACGCTTGAGCGTGTACGCCGAACTGCCCCATTTTTGCGGTTCTTCGGCGGGCAGCCGCCAGCCACCTTCGACATGCCGGACAAGCTCTGGAACATAAGCCTGCGCACGCTCGGCGTGTTCCAGACGCCAGACTTTCGCAGCGGAATCATAAGGTCCGGCGAAGAACCGGTGATCGACGCGGGCCATGGTTTTCGCGCCGATCTGATAAAACTCGGTGGAGCTCGGCGCGACCGTCAAACCCGCCGGGAGGAAATGCTCATAGCGTGAGAGTTCAGGTTTCCACAGTCGCGGCTTGCCGGCACTGTTGAGAATGGCACTGAATTCACCGAAGAACTCCGGGTGTGAGCGCAGCAGTTTTTTGCCAAGCGCGCCCAAGGTTTTTTGCCCGCCGGCAAAGACGCCCATCAGCGCGATATTTTCCGCCACGCTCAACAGATGCGACAGCGCTTGCTGATGATCGCCATGACGCCAGTCCTCGACACCTTCATAAACCTCGCCGAGCAACTGTCCGACTGCAACGCCCATCATCAACTGGCCAAGCACGGGCACCACGAGGCCAGCCACGGAAACGATGGTCACACCCAACTGAAGAAAATCCAGCAAGCGCTTCTGGCGCACCTCCTCATCAATATCGGCGGTCGGCACGGCCAGCTTGCGCGCATCGAGTTGCACCTTGCCGACGTGGCTTTGCACCATGAATTCAAAGAGCGCCACGGTGATCGCCAACTGCTTGATGTGGCCCAGTTCAGCGCTATCAGCGACGGATCTGAAAAAGTCGGCCTTGTCGTCTTCAACAATGCTGCTGGCGAAGTAATCCTTGTAACTCGTTAACTTCAACTGCTGCGTCAGGTACTGCTTGAACGCGGTAAAACTGCTGTATTCGTACAGCGGTCGCTCGGGCTCACCCGCCATGTACACCAGGCACCACTCATCGGGGTACAACTCCACCGAACGGGCAGAAAACACCACCACGCCCCAGACACAACTGTCGAAAATCTCAATGCCTTGCATGATCAGCGTTCGGTTGCCATAGCGCAGGGTTTGCGCTGACACCACGCCATCGACGTCGATCAGCTTCTGCAGCATTTGCTGACCGGCCGGGGTGATATGGCTTTTAAGCGCGGCCTGGTGCAGGTCGAATTGCAACAGCAGCTTTTTCATTTGCGCGATATCAGCGGTCATGGTGCTGGTGGCGATCACCTTGTCATCGCTGTCGCGCAAGCCGAACACCTGCTGGAAATGCTCTTGGTAGCGCTTGCCCAAATCCAGCTCTCGGCAAAAAGCGGCAAACGTCGCCGGGGTCAGCCCGGTGACACCGTCCCGGGCACTGTGCACTCGAATAAAACTGCCTTGCGGAAAGCTCTCTTGCGCCTCGTCTTCGCTGAAGTTCTGCATCGCCGCTTGCAGCAGCGTCATTGTGGCGTGCGGGAACGTCTGAATTCCGTTCTCGTCGGTTGAAGTCGCAGGGCAACCGCAATCAACGCCCGGCAAACTCAGAAAGTCTTTCTCGACATCAAAAACTACCGACCATTTGCGACTCAAGGCATCGCTCAGTTCATTGATGCAGAAAGTCTGCAAGGGCTTCAATGCGAGCAGGTCGGCCGCCACGGTCGCCTGAATCTGGTGCAGATCACGGCTTGTCTGATCAATGGCCGACAAAGCGGTCACCGTCGCTTTCAATAAATGCGCCGGCAGGCTTTTTGCAGAGTCCGAGCGGTATCGAGATCCTCTGTGGCATCGAGCAATGTGCTGAGGATTGTTTGTGGAACCTTTACTTTGGTTGACATCGGCAATAGTCCTTTATTGCGAAATGGAGGTTTGAACATATCGAAATCGAAGAGCAATAAACCTTCCGTAATCTCATGTTCCTGCACGCATAAAACCACAGCAAATTTCATCAACAACATAGATATCTACCACCATATTTCCGGCAACTTCAGGTGCCCCGAGCGCCATCTTTCCTGCAAATACCACACACACATTCAGATCTTTCCGTGGCGATAGATATTTATATCTTTCAATCAAAATACCGCTAACTTCATGGCTCAAGCGATCAACTAAACACGTTATTCTTTTCCGTCTCGACGGCCTAGGATCAAGTCTCTTCTTCAACACGAGACTTCCACATGATTATTCAGCCAGAACAACAAGCAAGCGTTTTGACAAATGAAGCCACGCTGAAAAAACTGTTCAATGAAATGGGCGACCGGGACAAGGCAACCGTCGTTGCCCATTTCATCAGCGACGGATTGCTCAAAGCCGACCCGGTCAGGCTTGGCGAATTCCGCGCGTTACTCGATGAGGCGCTGCCCTACCAGAACTACATTGATAAATTGTTGAGCAAACTGGAAACGCTCGAGGATTTCTGCAAGCGAAAGCTGGGATTGGCGCTGCAGCAACAGTATGGAGGGCGGTTCAGTGTCGATGACAGCATCAGGCTCCAACCCGCGACAGCCGTGGACGACGACTCCCACACCTACACCTTGCTGCAGGCAGCGATGCTGAATTTTACGCAACAGGAAGCGGCTGCCGGTTACTTCTCGGACGACAGCGAGACCTTACCCAAATTCGACGAACAAGCGCCCGACGACTCAACGCCTACTCAGATAAGCGCACAAGCGTTTGCGCTGTTGAGTCGCCAGCTTGATCTCGGGGGCGAATACCAGAAACACATTTCCAGAACGTTCAGAGTCTCAAGTATTGAATTGATCAGCTTGCGAATGCACAAAATAAACACGAAGCTCGCCGCCTACGAAAAGTATTTCAGCAAATCGAACTTTCCTCTTTATCGGCTTTTCACCCTGTTGAACCTTGCCAAAGGCAACGAAGACATTGTTTATGGTGACCTGTTCAACAACGCCAGCATCAAGCTTTATTCGATAAAGCTATTTGGCAAATACAAGACAGACGCCGTATTGATAACCTGTCGCCAGACCGATCACTCGACCAAAGACAGTTACTACGTATACATCCCCAATGATCCTGGCGACAGCTTTTACCAGGACGACAGTGAAGACCAGTGCAGGTATCGCCTGGCCGTCAACTTCGTTGCAAGTAAAGAACTGCAGGAACTGTTCATTTCGCAATTGACCCACCGCGAACAAAGTGAATTCCGGACATTGAACCTGCAAAGCATTTCGTTCGTAGAAAACATCGCGTTCATCCCGCTGGAGACAGGCCTGTACAAACACCTTTTCGAACGCCATCTCGACAAGTTGACAGCCGATGCCGGGGAGCTCGCCGTGGCGGTTGCCAATGTCAACGAGGCCGCCTACGCCAATCGCCGAGAGAATCAGGCGTCACTTGCAGGCGAAGCCCATCTCAACAGCCCGAACGAGGACTTCACCAGACGCTTGCGTGTTTATGCCACGGATGAATTGCTAGCCCTCGTTTTCGCCGGCCTCGATCGTTGGACCGCCATCGAAAAACACGATGCGCTGTCTCGTCTGCTGGATCTGAAAAAACGCCTGGCCGCAACAGACTCCGCTAAGCCCGGTACACCCATAAACAGCGAAATGGCTGACGACTACTTCGGACAATTCGAGGTGCAAAAACATTCGCGCGAACAACCGGGCGCTCTGCTGCACAAGCTTGAACCTGCCGACTTATAACTTATCGTTCTAAAACTCCACTTACCGGGGCGGGTCAGTTTCTGAGTACCCGCCCTTCTGGCGAGGTATGGCTTGACCCCTCCCCAACGGAAAAACCGGTAAGGATTTTATGTGCGGATTAGCTGGCGAGTTACGTTTTGATCAACAACCTGCAGACCTTGCAGCGATCGAGAGAATCACCCATCACCTGGCCCCTCGCGGCCCCGACGCGTGGGGCTTCCATGCCCAAGGGCCGATTGCCCTGGGTCATCGTCGCCTGAAAATCATGGACCTGTCGGATGGCTCGGCGCAGCCGATGATCGACAGCCAACTCGGCCTGTCCCTGGCCTTCAACGGTGCGATCTACAACTTCCCGGAACTGCGCGCCGAGCTTGAAGCGCTGGGTTATGCCTTCTATTCCGGTGGCGACACCGAGGTGCTGCTCAAGGGCTACCACGCCTGGGGCGAAGCGCTGCTGCCGAAACTCAACGGCATGTTCGCGTTTGCCATTTGGGAACGCGACGCCAAGCGCCTGTTCATCGCCCGCGACCGTCTCGGCGTGAAGCCGTTGTACCTGTCGCGTACCGGCCAGCGCCTGCGCTTTGCCTCGGCATTGCCGGCACTGCTCAAGGGCGGCGACATCAACCCGATTCTCGACCCGGTGGCGCTCAATCACTACCTGAATTTCCATGCGGTGGTCCCGGCGCCGCGTACCCTGCTGGCCGGCATTGAAAAGCTGCCGTCAGCAACGTGGATGCGCGTTGAAGCCGATGGCAGCACCGAGCAGAAAACCTGGTGGACGCTGCCTTACGGCCCACACGACGACGAGAAAAACCTGACCCTCGAAGACTGGGTCGACCGCGTCCTCGACAGCACCCGCGAAGCAGTGGCGATTCGTCAACGCGCCGCTGTGGACGTCGGTGTGCTGCTGTCCGGCGGTGTCGATTCGAGCATGCTCGTCGGCCTGTTGCGTGAAGTCGGTGTGGAAAACCTGTCGACCTTTTCCATCGGTTTCCAGGATGCCGGCGGTGAGCGCGGCGATGAATTCCAGTATTCCGATCTGATCGCCAAACACTACGGCACTCAGCATCATCAGCTGCGTATCGACGAGAAAGAAATCATCGAGCAACTGCCCGCCGCGTTCCGCGCGATGAGCGAACCGATGGTCAGCCATGACTGCATCGCCTTCTATCTGCTGTCCCGTGAAGTGGCCAAACACTGCAAGGTTGTGCAGAGCGGCCAGGGCGCTGATGAGCTGTTCGCCGGTTATCACTGGTACCCGCAAGTCGACGGCGCGGCCGATCCTTATGCAGCCTATCGCAACGCGTTCTTCGACCGCAGCTACGACGACTACGCCGCCACCGTGCAGCCGAAATGGCTGACCGCGAACGATGCCGCAGGCGACTTCGTCAAGGAACATTTCGCCCAGCCCGGCGCCGAGGCCGCAGTCGACAAAGCCCTGCGTCTGGACAGCACGGTGATGCTGGTCGATGACCCGGTCAAACGTGTCGACAACATGACCATGGCCTGGGGCCTGGAGGCGCGTACGCCGTTTCTCGATTATCGACTGGTCGAACTTTCTGCCCGCGTTCCGGGCAAATTCAAGCTGCCGGATGGCGGCAAACAGGTCTTGAAAGAAGCCGCGCGCCGAGTCATTCCAAGTGAAGTAATCGACCGCAAAAAAGGCTACTTCCCGGTGCCCGGCCTCAAGCACTTGCAGGGCGATACGCTGAACTGGGTGCGCGAACTGCTGCTGGATCCGAGTCAGGATCGCGGCCTGTTCAACCCGGCCATGCTCGACAAACTGCTGACTGATCCGCAAGGCCAGTTGACGCCGTTGCGCGGTTCGAAGCTGTGGCAACTGGCAGCCCTGAACCTGTGGCTCAGTGAACAAGGAATCTGATTGATGAAACCCCACGCCACGGCCATCAACCAACGGCTGCTACGCGGTCAGACGCCGTCCTATGAACGCCTGCAGGCACGCCTCGCTGAAGACGGCAGCACGCTGGCAGCCGAGCCGATCGCGGTGCATTGCGGCTGGGGCCGCTTGCTGATCGGCCACACCTTTCCCGATCCGGCGTCGCTGGCGCAGGAGTTGCTCAAAGAGCAGCCCGGTGAGCGCGACATTGCCTTGTACGTCGCCGCGCCGCAGCAGATTCTCGGCCTGGAGCCGACGCAGTTGTTCCTCGACCCTTCCGATACTTTGCGCCTGTGGTTCAGCGATTACCGTCAGGCCACCCGCGTATTTCGCGGCTTCCGTATTCGTCGGGCGCAAAGTGAGGCGGACTGGCAGGCGATCAATCAGTTGTATCAAGCGCGCGGCATGTTGCCGATCGATGCCACCCTGCTCACTCCGCATCATCAGGGCGGCCCGGTGTACTGGCTGGCCGAAGATGAGGACAGCGGCGCGGTAATCGGCAGCGTCATGGGCCTGAATCATCACAAGGCCTTCAACGACCCGGAAAACGGCAGCAGCTTGTGGTGCCTGGCGGTGGATCCGCAGTGCTCACGACCGGGTGTCGGCGAAGTGCTGGTGCGGCACTTGATCGAACACTTCATGAGTCGCGGTTTGAGCTATCTCGACCTGTCGGTGTTGCACGACAATCGTCAGGCGAAAAACCTCTACGCCAAGCTCGGTTTCCGCAACCTGTCGACCTTCGCCATCAAGCGCAAAAACGGCATCAACCAGCCGCTGTTTCTCGGCCCGGGGCCGGAGGCGCAGTTCAATCCGTATGCGCGGATCATCGTTGAAGAAGCGCATCGGCGCGGTATTGATGTGCAAGTGGACGACGCCGATGCCGGCCTGTTCACCCTCAGCCATGGCGGCCGTCGCGTGCGTTGCCGCGAATCGCTGAGCGACCTGACCAGCGCGATCAGCATGAGCCTGTGTCAGGACAAGAGCCTGACGCACAAAGTGCTGAAAGCGGCCGGTCTGAATTTGCCGTCACAACAACTGGCGGGCAATGCCGACGACAATCTGGCCTTTCTCGATGAGCATCAACGGGTGGTGGTCAAGCCGCTCGACGGTGAACAGGGCCAAGGCGTGGCGGTGGATTTGCAGAGCATCGAAGAGGTGCAACAGGCCATCGAAACGGCAAAGCAATTTGATAGCCGCGTGCTGTTGGAAAGCTTCCACGAAGGTCTCGATCTGCGGATTCTGGTGATCGGTTTTGAAGTGGTTGCGGCGGCGATTCGCAAACCGGCGGAAGTGGTTGGCGATGGGCAGCATTCGATCGGCGCATTGATCGAGGCGCAGAGTCGGCGGCGGCAAGCGGCGACCAGCGGCGAAAGCAAGATCCCGCTGGACCACGAAACCCAGCGCACCCTGCACGCGGCGGGCTATGACTACAGCAGCATTCTGCCGGCCGGCGAGCATCTGTTTGTCCGCCGTACGGCAAATCTGCACACCGGCGGCACGCTGGAGGATGTCACCGCAATTTTGCATCCGACATTGGTTGATGCGGCGGTGCGGGCGGCGCGGGCGCTGGATATCCCGATGGTCGGGCTCGACTTGATGGTGCCGGCGGCGGATCAGCCCGAGTACGTGTTTATCGAGGCCAACGAACGCGCCGGGTTGGCCAACCATGAGCCGCAGCCGACGGCGGAGCGGTTTGTCGATTTGTTGTTTCCGCACAGTCAGCCGGCTATTTAACCCTTTCCTGATCGTTCCCACGTCGAGGCGTCGAACCGTCTGCGTGGGAACGCCTCACCGGACGCTCTGCGTCCACTCTTGGGACGCAGAGCGTCCCCTGCTGCATTCTCACGCAGAGCGTGGGAACGATCAGTGCTCAACCCATCAGGAGTTTCCATGACCACGCAAATCCCCGAACCGGATCTCAACTACCTGCAAAAAGTCCTCCTGGAAATGCTCGCCATTCCCAGCCCTACCGGATTCACCGACACCATCGTGCGCTACGTCGCCGAGCGTCTGGAGGAGCTCGGCATCCCGTTCGAAATGACCCGGCGCGGTACCATCCGCGCCACGCTCAAGGGCAAGAAAAACAGCCCCGACCGTGCCGTTTCCGCCCACCTCGATACCATCGGCGCGGCCGTCCGTGCGATCAAAGACAACGGTCGCCTGACCCTCGCCCCGGTCGGCTGCTGGTCGAGCCGTTTTGCCGAGGGCAGCCGCGTCAGCCTGTTTACCGACAATGGTGTGATTCGCGGCAGTGTCCTGCCACTGATGGCCTCCGGGCATGCATTCAATACCGCCGTGGATGAGATGCCGATCAGTTGGGATCACGTTGAGCTGCGTCTGGACGCCTACTGTGCGACCAAAGCAGACTGCGATTCGCTGGGCATCAGCGTCGGTGACGTGGTGGCATTCGACCCGCTGCCGGAATTCACCGAAAGCGGCCACATCAGCGCTCGTCACCTGGATGACAAGGCCGGCGTTGCGGCGCTGCTGGCATCACTCAAAGCCATTGTCGACAGCGGTCAGGAACTGATGATCGACTGCCATCCGCTGTTCACCATCACCGAGGAAACCGGTAGCGGTGCGGCGGCGGCGTTGCCTTGGGACGTCAGTGAATTTGTCGGCATCGACATCGCACCAGTCGCGCCGGGCCAGCATTCCAGCGAACACGCGGTGAGTGTGGCGATGCAGGATTCCGGCGGGCCTTATGACTATCATCTGTCGCGGCACCTGCTGAAACTGGCCAGCGAGAACGAATTGCCGGTGCGCCGCGACCTGTTCCGCTATTACTTCAGCGATGCGCATTCGGCAGTGACGGCGGGCCACGATATCCGCACTGCCCTGCTCGCTTTTGGTTGTGATGCGACCCATGGTTATGAGCGCACGCACATCGACAGTCTGGCGGCGCTCAGTCGCTTGCTCGGCGCTTATATTCTGAGCCCGCCGGTGTTTGCCAGCGATGCGGCGCCAGCGAATGCTTCGCTGGATCGCTTCAGTCATCAGATTGAACATGACACGCAGATGGAGAGCGATACGCGGGTACCGTCGGTGGACAGCCTGGTGGGGCAGCGCTCCGACAGTTAACTCTTTGTTGGCAGAACCATCGCCTTCGCGAGCAAGCTCGCTCCCACATGGGGACGCATTCCAAATGTGGGAGCGAGCCTGCTCGCGAAAGGGCCGGCCCAGGCAACACAAAACTGGCAGGCAACCAGCAATCGCCGTAGCATCCCGACATTGATTTGACCGAGGTGCCCATGCTCATTCCCCACGACCAACTTGAAGTCGACACCCTCACCCGCCTCATCGAGGATTTCGTCACCCGCGACGGCACCGACAATGGCGATGACACGCCGCTGGAAACCCGTGTGCTGCGCGTACGTCAAGCACTGACCAAAGGCCAGGCACTGATCGTCTTCGACCCGGAAAGCGAGCAGTGCCAGTTGATGCTCAAGCACGATGTGCCCAAGCATCTGTTCGACTGAAATTTCTCAGCGGAGCTTTTCGGTGGCCTGCTTGCGCTTGATCCGGTCATAGACCTCTGCGCGATGCACATTGACCTTTTGTGGCGCTTCGACGCCGAAGCGCACGCTGGAACCGTTCACCGACAGCACGCGCAGGGAAATGTCGTCACCGATTGAAATCAACTCACCAACGACACGGCTGAGTACAAGCATGAGATTCGTCCTTCAGGGTTAGCGAACCCTGAAGATGCGCGGCTTGAGGCAGCTCTACAATGCGCGGCAGGCAAATCAGTTTTGCCTTACAGACCCACTAACACCGAGACGTAAGACGTTTCCCACAAATGACCCATTCAGGCAGCGGAAAACCGTGGCCCGAACAGAATCACGCTGGCGCCGATTACGCACAACGCCACGCCGATCCAGTCCGAACCCAATGGACGAACGCGCTCGACCACCATCAGCCAGCCTATCGACGCGACGATGTAAATCCCGCCGTAAGCGGCATAGGCACGACCGGCGTAGTTGGCTTCGACACGGGTCAGCAACAGCGCGAACAAGGTCAGACTGAGCAGCGCAGGAATTACCCACAAGGCACTTTTGCCCTGACGCAGCCACATGAAGAATGCGAAACAACCGGCGATTTCAAACAGCGCCGCGAGAAAGAACCACAAGTAATTGAGCATTGACGCGTCTCGACAGGGTGACCATTGCGGTCACCCTAACGACGCCGCCTGCAACGGGCAAGGTCAGCCGTTGTTCTGCTTGGCCTTAGCGCGCATTTTTTCCGCCATGGAGGTCATTTCGTTATAGAGCAGTTGCGGGTTCTTCTGCTTGATCGCCCAGGCCATCCGGCCCTGCTCGTGGGGCAGAATCATGAATTCGCCAGCCGCCACTTGCTGATAGATGTAGTCGGCGATGTCCGCCGCCGTAATCGGCGAACTTTCCAGCAACTTGCCGACCTGCGCTTTCATCGCCGGGGTCGGGCCACGGAACGAGTCGAGCAAGTTGGTCTGGAAGAACGACGGGCACACCACATGCACGCCGACTTCCTGCTGCGCCAGTTCGATCAGCAGGCTTTCCGAGAGTGCAACCACGCCGGCCTTGGCCACGTTGTAGTTGCTCATCGCCGGCCCCTGCATCAGTGCGGCCATGGAGGCGATGTTGATGATCTTGCCTTTGCTTTGTTCGAGCAGCGGCAGGAACGCCTTGCAGCCCTTGACCACGCCCATCAGGTTGATCGCGATCTGCCAGTCCCAGTCTTCCAGCGACAGTTCGCTGAAGAACCCGCCCGAGGCGACACCGGCGTTGTTGACGATGATATCGATGCCACCGAGCTTCTCTTCGCAGGCCTGAGCGAATGCGGTGAGCTGGCTGTAATCACGCACATCGCAGCGCTGAGTGAAACCGTCACCGCCCGCCTCGCGGACCATTTTCAGGGTTTCTTGCAGGCCGGGTTCGCTGACGTCGGACAAGGCCAGTTGCCAGCCTTCACGCGCCCAGCGCAGCGCGATTTCGCGACCCAGGCCCGAGCCCGCACCAGTGATCATCATGCGATTTTGCATAGCAGACAGCCTTGTTGTTCCGGGGAAGATGCGCGGAGTGTAGCGAAGGATCGGCGCGCGCCCACGCTCCATCAGATTGCTGAATGGTGAGGGCAAACCGTGGCGGGCTGGATTTCATCAAACGGCGTGAGTTCTCAACTAGCCGAGCGGAAAAAGGAAATAAACGAGCAATCCAAATACATTAAAAAAACATTGAATTTTCTTTCATGCGCGCCAGTCGGAACTTGTAAGCCGGCTGGAATTACTTAGTCTCCAGTCGCCCCCTGAACACAAGACTTCTCGCACGCTATCAACAAGGAAATCGACATGGGCACAATTCTAATCATTATCCTGATCCTGTTGCTGATCGGTGGTCTGCCGGTCTTCCCGCACTCCAGAAGTTGGGGTTATGGTCCTTCAGGCATTATCGGCGTGGTGTTGGTGGTGCTGTTGGTCCTGCTGTTACTCGGTCGGATATAACGCTTCAAGCGCAAAAAAAGAGGCCCTGTTCAGGGCCTCTTTTTTATTGCGCGGATTTTACTGTCGGCAAGCGATCAATCCGGCTTGCCGTGGATGACACCGGCGGTGTTGTCCATCAGGCTCTTGGTTGCCGTTTGCAGGAACGCTTCGAGTTTGAGCCTCAACTCGGCAGTGCGCGGTGCATTCGGAACGACTTCGGCATGCGGGTTGGCACCCAGCTGGTACTGCCACATTTTCGGACCCATGTCCTTGTCTCTCGGCAACACCAGAATCTGGTCGGCCGTGACAATAGCGGTGGTCTGCTCACTGCCCGATGGCTTGATCACACCGAAACCGGTGTCGCCTTCCGGCAGGTTGAGCAAGTCGCGGCCCCAGCACTGATGGCGCACTTCGCCGCCCAGACGGCCCATGATGGTCGGCACGATGTCGATCTGCGTGCCCACGGTGTGGTCACGGCTACCGAACTTCTCCTGAATGCCCGGTGCGATCATCAGCATCGGCACGTTGAAGCGACCCAGGTCCATTTCGGTGATCTGGCGCTCGTTGCCGAAGCCGTGGTCGCCGACGATGACGAACAGGGTTTCCTTGAAGTACGGCTCTTTGCGCGCCTTCTCGAAGAACTGACCCAGCGCCCAGTCGGAGTAGCGCATGGCGGTCAAGTGTTCGTTGAGGCTGCCACGATCGGTCACGCGCTCGACCGGCAATGGCGTCGGCAAGGCGTATGGCGTGTGGTTGGACAGGGTTTGCAGCAGCGCATAGAACGGCTTGCCGTTTTCGCGCGCTTTCAGCTCCTGCAGGCCACGGTCGAACATGTCTTGGTCGGACACGCCCCAGGTCGGATCGGAGAACACCGGGTTGACGAAGTCGTTACGGCCAACGAAGTTGGTCATGCCCTGGTTGCTGAAGAAGCCCGACTGGTTGTCCCAGGCGAAGTCACCGTTGTAGACGTACACGTCGTCGTAGTCACGGGCGCTGAGCACCTGCGGCAGGCCGGACAGCTTGTGGCTGCCTTCCGGGGTCTGCATCAGGTATTCGAAACCTGGCAGGTTGGGGAAGCAGGCCATGGTCGCGAACATGCCCTGGTGGGTGTGCGTACCGTTGGAGAAGAAGCGGTCGAACAGCAGGCCTTCCTTGGACAGTTTGTCCAGGTATGGCGTGATGTTGCCTGGCGCGCCCAATGCACCGACCGAGTGACCGGCCATGCTTTCCATCAGGATCACCACAACGTTCTTGATCGGCAGGGTCTTGTCGGCCGGCGGCGTGTAATCACGGCGTACAGCGGCAATATCGGCATCGACCAGTTTGTCGTCTGGCATCAGCAGCATGTCGCGCACGACTTTCTGCGCCTGCTCTTGCGGCAACGTGGCTTTCCAGATGTTGTCGCGATCCTCGCCCATGCGCGACTTGGCGGCCTCGATCAGCGACAGCGTGGCGTTGAGGCCGAGCTGGTTGGCGAAGTTGGAATCGGTGGTGTACACGTCACCCCAACGCATTGGCGGGCCCTGACGCAGGGTGCCACGAGCGGCAACCACGCAGATCAGCAGGCAGACCACGAACACCGCCAGCCGGGTGTACCACGGCGCGACCTGACGGCTGCTGACGCTACCGCCGCTGAAAGGCCCGCGCGGACGCGTGGCACGATCGGCACCTTTGAACGCGAGGGTCAGAATGACAGTGCCGATGACCCACGCCAGCAGGTAACGCACCACCGGAAAACCGTACCAGAGCATGCTCATCACGGTTTTCGGGTCTTCCTTCACGTACTGAAACACCAGACCGTTGAGGCGCTGGTGGAACTCGCGGTAGAAGTCCATCTCCATCAGGCCGAGGAACAGCGCGATGCTCGAAGCGATGGTCAGCCACAGACGGAAGAAACCGCGTGCGGCCATGGCGCGGGCACTGAACAGTGCCAGCACCAGCGGAATGCACAGGTAAACCACCAGGCGCAGGTCGAAACGCAGGCCATTGGCGAAGGCTTCGAGGAAGGTCGAAGCCGGAGTGTCGAGGATCATCTCGCGGTTGTAGACCAGCAGCGCGAGGCGCAGCACGGAAAACATCACCATCATGACCAGTGCACACAGCAGCGTGTAGGCCAGATGCGATTTGACGGTCGGTTGCAGCAGGCGAGCAGAAGATCGCTGCTGATTCAGGGCGTCCGGGTTTGCCATGTCGTTTTAGGACCCATTGGAAGTTGAAGTTGCAAAAATACAGCGGCGCCATGCCCTCTATTGGTCATTCCAGACCCCGGGGCTTGCGCGGTGCGCAAATGTTGCACGATCACCCGCACCATTGCCATTGATTACTGCCCCGCCGCCAGACACTTTCATTTAAGGCAGAGGGCAAACAGCGCGGGCGAATTGTCAGGAACACTTTGTGAAAATTTCGTGCAACGCATATCTGGAAACACAATATAGATACAAAACAAAACGCCCCGACTTGTTCGGGGCGTTTTGCTGAACGCGGGCCGATTACTTCTCGGCGCGTTCTTTCAGAGCTTTCAAGGTGTTGAACGGCGCATCGACGACGAACTTGTTGGCAACCATCGCCGGCACGCTGCCGCCTGGCTCGGTGTGCACTTGATAGGTCACTTCAACCTGGTCGCCCTTCGGTACGAACTTCCAGAAGCCTTTGACCTGCTGCACGCGGACAAAGCCTTTTTCTTCAGGAACGTAGGTCGGCAGACCTTTGAGGTTGCGGGTCAGGCTGCCGTCGGCGCCTTCGACGGTGGTGACTTCAATCACCGAGTCACGCGGAGTTACCGGCCAGGGCGTATTGAACTGGCTATAGGTCCAGCTCTTGTCGCCCTCGTGCTTGAGCAGTTTCTGGGTCTTGCACTCGTGAATCCAGGCGCAGGCACCAGCGACGTCTTCCTGAAGTGCGCGCAGTTTGGCGACGGTGGTTTTCATCAGCGCAACGCCTTGGTAAGACTTGTAGTCCGAACCCGGCACTTCACTGAGGGAAACCTTGATGCCGTCCTCGTTCTTGGCGACTTTCCAGTCTTCAGCCTGAGCGACGGACGTGGCCAGCACAGCGGTCAAACCACACAACACAGCGATACGATGCAGCGAACCCATAGTCTTATTCCTTATTGTTGAAGTTCCGTTCGTTTGACACATCACGCCGCGGTCATTTGCTCCCACCAGCCGATCAGCCTGATCGCTTCTTCCGAGCTGCTGCCGCAGACTTCGATATCGGCAGAGAAGCCGGAACAGACTGCCGGGCGCTCCGGGCGGCCGAAAATGCTGCACAGGTTTTCGACCGAAAGCTGCACGCAACGTTCGCCGGCAGGTTTGCCATCAGGCATGCCGGGAATCGGCGAACTGATGGAAGGGGCAATGCAGCAAGCGCCACAGCCTTCACGGCATTTCATGACGAACAATTCCTCGCGACGGGCGATGTGTAAAAGGGACGCGGAACAGAGTAACCGCTAAAACGGCTGTTTCAAATTGCCGGAACCGGGGTTTTTAGCGATAACTCAATGTGACTGACCAGTCTGCGACAAAGCGTCTGGTCTGCGGGTCACAGATGGGTTGGTTTTACTGTTTGAATTCGAAATCCAGCGCCGCGCCTTCGACTTCCCGGCGCTCTTCGTTGCGCAGTTGCAACTGCATTTCGTTGCTGAGCAAGCGGCCATTGAGCTGGACTCCGTTGTTTTTCTCGCCAAACATCTGCGGCAGGATCGGCTCGCGCTTGGGCAATTCAACCGTGCCCTTGGGCTTCAGTTCCTCGACCATGTCCTTGGGCAGGCTCAAATCGAGTCTGGCCGACGGTAACCTGGTTTTTACCACTTCACTGGCGGGTTTTGATTTCGAGGCGACCGGCTTGCGCTTCTTGATGACTTTTTGCTGGGTTTTCTTCGCCGTAGCGGTCTTCTGCGCGGGCGGATTTTTTTTCGCGGGGCTCGTCGCAGCCGGTTTTTCCTGAACCGCAGCGGCCACAACGCCAGGCGCCTGACCGATCATCAGCAAACCCAGCAAAACCCAAGCAGCAGGAGCAATCGCTTTCATGGACCCAACGACACTAACGGCAGAGGGCCATATGCTCGCTTGTTGGACGCCACAAGACAAGCATCACCCGCCGCCCGTTCAGAATCCGCCAGCCGTTTCCTGACACAGTTGAGTCGCCAACAGACCCAGCGTCATCAACGCCCGCTCCGCCTCACGGTTCCACGGAATCCCGCAGTTCAGGCGGATACAGTGGTTGAACTGCTCGGTATTGCTGAAGATCAGCCCCGGGGCAATGCTGATGCCCTGCTGCAACGCACGCACATGCAATTCTTGTGTATTGACCCTGCCCGGCAGACTCACCCAAAGGATGAAACCGCCCGTGGGCCGGGTCATTTGCGTGCCTTCGGGGAAGTACTGCTGCACCGCCAACTGGAAGGCGCTGAGGTTTTTCCGGTATTCCTGGCGGATGTACCGTAAATGCCGGTCATAACCGCCGTTTTCCAGATAAGCGGCAATCGCCATCTGCGTCACGCTGCACGCCGAATGGGTGCTGAAGGTCTGCAAGCGCTGGATTTCCTGCTGATACTTGCCCGCAATCATCCAGCCGATGCGTACGCCGGGGGACAAGGTTTTAGAGAAGCTCGAGCAGTAGATCACCCGATCCAGTCGGTCATAGGCCTTGAGCGCTTTGGTTTTGCCTTGCTCGAACATCAGTTCGCCATAGATATCGTCTTCGACGATCTGGATATCGAAATCCGAGGCAAGACGCAGCAACTGCTTCTGCCGCTCTTCGGGCATGGTACCGCCCAGCGGATTGCTCAGGCGCGTGGTCAGCACCAGCGCTTTGATAGACCATTGGTTGGCCGCCAGTTGCAGGGCTTCGAGGCTCATGCCGGTGGCGGGATCACTAGGGATTTCGATGACCTTCAAGCCGAGAAGATCGGCCAGTTGCAGCAGGCCGTAATACGTCGGCGACTCAGCGGCGATCAGATCGCCCGGGCGGGTCAGCACACGCAACGACATCTGCAGGGCATCGACGCAACCGTGGGTGATCACCACTTCCGACGGATCGACCACCACACCGGCATCGCGCATACGGATTGCCACTTGCCGGCGCAACGGTTCAAAACCCGGGCTGAACATGTAGCTGAAGGCTCGCGGGCTATGGAAACGGGTGACCTTGGCCAGTTGCTGATGCAGTGCGCGCACCGGCAAGTAATCGACACTCGGCACGGCGGCACCAAGCGGGAACACGCCTTCGCGGCGCGATTCGACCAGAACCTGTTGAATGATGCTGCTGCGCGTGACCAGACCAGGACGCTCGACCCGGGCAATATCCGGCGTCGGCGCAGTCAGCGCGGGGGTCTGGTGCACGTAATAACCGGACTGCGGGCGCGCCCGAATCAAGCCCTGATCTTCGAGATTGGCGTACGCCTGCAACACCGTCGCATGGCTGACATTGAGCTGCGAACTCATCTTGCGTACCGAAGGCACGCGCTCCCCCGGTTGATAGACACCACGGCGGATGTCTTCGGCCAGTTGCTGAGCAATACGTTGGTAGAGCAAGAGATTGGTCATGACGCAGCACTCGATTTCACGGGCATTTTATTCTTGTGTGAAACAATACCGGAACAGTTTAGAAGTGTACTGGGACAGTTGCCACATTACTCGACCATACAGTGCGGTGTCTGCCCCTCGCTGTACTGATTTGCGACCTGATCGACAGACGTAAAAAAGCCCGGCACTGCATGACAGTCCGGGCTTTCCAGAGACGCAACCCTTAACGGGCGGCGCCGAGCTGGCCTTTTTCGTCGGAGAAGACAATCTCCACCCGCCGGTTCTGTGCCCGCCCGCGCTCGGAAGCGTTGGCGTCCACCGGATATTCGTCGCCGTAGCCTTCAACCTGAATGCGCTTGTCGTCGATACCCAGGTCCATCAGCACGTCCGCCACCGATTGTGCGCGGTCACGGGACAGTTTGAGGTTTTCCTGTTTGCCGCCGGTGCTGTCGGTGTAACCCTCGATGCGCACCACGCGTTTCGGGTTCAGTTGCAGGAACTGCACAATCTTCAGTACCACGCGGTTGGCCGAGTTTTTCAGTTCGGCTTCACCGGTGTCGAACAGCACATCGCCAAGGGTCATCACCAGACCACGATCAGTCTGCGTGGTGGCCAGTGCGACGATTTGCTCTTCGAGCCATTTGCCCTGCTGCTGCACGCTCAGCAGTTTCGACTCACGCAGGGCCAGTTGCAGGCGCTGACGTTCCAGTTCGAGCTTCGCCGCGCGCTCTTCGTTGAGCACCTGATTGGTGTGCTCGCGTGCGATCTCGCTGTAGCGCTGGCTCAGGTAGGCGTAATGCACCACGTCCGAACCGCTGCCCCAGTAGGTCGACAGGCGATCGGCACGGGCCAGCGACTCACCGGCACGGATGACGTCTTTCGGCGCGATACGCAGCACGTTGGAGTCTTCCTTGACCTTCTGGAAGTCAGCGCTGGCTTCTTGCAGAGCAGACTCGCTGTGTTGCCCGGCACAGCCGTAAAGGCTGGCGCAACCGGCGAGGATCAGACCGCCGAAAACTTTCGACTTGAGGCTCATTGGGCATCTCCCAGTTGCTTGCGCAGTCGGACGATGCGGGTATTGAGCACATTCACCTGTTCTTCACTTTTTTGCGTCAGCACTTTGGCTTCGGCCAGACGAGCATCCAGTTCAGCTTGTTCCGAACGCATACGCGCGTTGCGGTAGGACTCGTCCGCCATGTTGCCTTTGGCGCGGTTGTACTTGGTTTCGGCCAGTTTCATTTCCGGCACTTCGTCGGCGGTGGCGCCAACAGCCTTGGCCTGGATTATGGCTTGCTCGGTCAGGCGCATTTGTTCAACGGGTGCCGGATCGGTTGCGCAACCGGCCAGAGCCAGAACGGCCACAGCCGCGAAAAGAGGTCGAATACTCACTAAGAATCCCTACTGTTTTGGGGCACTGACAGGTTGTTGCGGCTGTTGCTGCTGCGCCTTCCAGCGCTCGATGTTGCGTTGCAGCGCGGCTTCCGTCAGTCCGGACGCGGGCAATTCTGTCATCTTTTTGGCTAGCTGTCCGCGCAACCACGGATCGTTGCACGCCGAGTTGTGGGAAACCGCGAGGAACAGGCCCGGGCGGTCGATGGGTTGCTCGAACGCCTGCAAGTCATTGGTCATGCCCAATGCCTGCGCGGCGGCCAGCCCTGAGTAGCGGCCGGCGAGTACATATTCCACTTCGCCGAGGAGCAGTTTCTGAAAGGCCTGAGTGAGGTTGGCTGTCCGGGTGAGGGTCAGATTCTGCTCGGCGAAAGTGCCGAATGCCTGGGTGATTCGAGACTTTTCCGACAGCGCACCTGCGTGGCCGTGCAGGTCTTTGGCTTCGCCGTAGACCAGGGTCGAGCCTTTGCGCGTCCACACCAGGTAGTCGTTTTCCAGCAATGGCGGATAGATGTAGTCGAGGTTTTCCAGCTCAGTGAAGGTCAGCGGCGCGTCGGCCAGCATGTCCATGCGCCCGCTGCGCACTTCGTCGAGGGCTTGCGAGCGTTTGCCGGCGTAGAGCAACTCGACTTTGATGCCCAAGTCCTTGGCGACTTGTTGCAGCAGGTCGGCGCTGGCACCGATCAACTGTTTCGGATTCTGCGGGTCCTGCCACAGATACGGCGGTGCATCCGGGCTACCAGTCACGACAAGGCGCTCGCATTTGCCAGCGGCCATGGCCAAACCTGGCAACAGGGCCAATCCCAACAACCATCCGCAGCGCAGATCCATGGCAAAACGCTCCCACTCAAATCCGAGACAAAAAAAAGCCCGACCAACAGGTCGGGCTCTTTATAAGTGAAGCGGCTGGATTAGACCAGCTTCTCCAGCTCAGGGACGGCTTCGAACAGATCCGCCACGAGACCGTAATCGGCCACCTGGAAGATCGGCGCTTCTTCGTCCTTGTTGATCGCAACGATCACTTTGGAGTCTTTCATGCCGGCCAGGTGCTGGATCGCGCCGGAGATACCGACGGCGATGTACAGCTGTGGCGCAACGATCTTGCCGGTCTGACCGACCTGCATGTCGTTCGGAACGAAACCTGCGTCGACCGCAGCACGCGAAGCGCCGACGGCAGCGCCCAGCTTGTCGGCCAGGGCGTACAGGTGTTTGAAGTTGTCGCCGTTCTGCATGCCGCGGCCGCCGGAAACGACGATCTTGGCAGCGGTCAGTTCCGGACGATCGGACTTGGCCAGTTCTTCGCCTACGAAGCTCGAAGTGCCAGCGTTGTGCGCAGCAGCAACCGCTTCAACGGCAGCCGAACCACCTTCAGCAGCAACCGGGTCGAAACCGGTGGCACGCACGGTGATCACTTTGATCGCAGCGGTCGACTGTACGGTAGCGATGGCGTTACCGGCGTAGATCGGACGCTTGAACGTGTCAGCGCTTTCGACCGAGATGATCTCGGAGATCTGGTCAACGTCCAGCTGCGCAGCAACGCGCGGCAGGATGTTTTTGCCGTTGGAGGTCGCGGCAGCCAGGATGTGGCTGTAACCAGCGCCCAGCTCGGCTACCAGCGGAGCGACGTTTTCCGGCAGCTGATGCGCGTAAGCGGCGTTGTCAGCGTTGAGGACTTTGCTCACGCCAGCGATTTTCGCTGCGGCTTCAGCCACGGCGCCAGCGCCTTGGCCGGCAACCAGAACGTGGATGTCGCCGCCGATTTTGGCAGCAGCAGCCACGGTGTTCAGTGTGGCCGGGGCCAGCACTTTGTTGTCGTGTTCAGCGATTACCAAGATAGTCATGATCAGATTACCTTCGCTTCGTTTTTCAGTTTCTCGACCAGTTCAGCCACCGACTTGACCTTGATGCCTGCGCTGCGTGCAGCCGGCGCTTCGACTTTCAGGGTCTTGTTGGTGGAGGCGGTGGAAACGCCCAAAGCGTCCGGAGTCAGCACTTCGAGAGGCTTCTTCTTGGCTTTCATGATGTTTGGCAGGGACGCGTAGCGCGGCTCGTTCAAACGCAGGTCGGTGGTGACGATTGCCGGCAGTTTCAGGGAAACAGTCTGCGCGCCGCCGTCGATTTCGCGGGTCACGGCAACGCTGTCACCCGAGACTTCGACTTTCGATGCGAACGTGCCCTGACCGTAGCCGCTCAATGCAGCGAGCATCTGGCCGGTCTGGTTGTTGTCGCTGTCGATGGCCTGTTTGCCGAGGATCACCAGTTGCGGCTGTTCCTTGTCGACCACAGCCTTGAGCAGCTTGGCCACGGCGAGCGAGGTCAGATCTTCAGCGGATTCGACGAGGATGGCACGGTCGGCACCCAGAGCCAGTGCGGTACGCAGCTGCTCCTGAGCGGTGGTCGGGCCGATGGAGACGACGACGATTTCAGTCGCAACACCTTTCTCTTTCAGGCGTACGGCTTCTTCCACTGCGATTTCGCAGAACGGGTTCATCGACATCTTGACGTTGGCGAGATCGACGCCGGAATTGTCCGCCTTGACGCGAACCTTGACGTTGTAATCCACAACGCGTTTGACAGCTACAAGAACCTTCATGGATTCCTCGTTACTCTCCGGTGAAAAGAAAGTCGCCTAGGCGAACCTGGCGGTTGATGCTCATCAGGCTAAAAGGGCACCTCTAAAAACGCCGACCGGGGTGCGAAGTGATTCCACGATGTGAGGGGGGGTGCGACCGTTCGTCAGTGGTGACCGACAAGTCATTGATCCTCACGCTGTGTAAACTGCGCGCCAGACTGCGCTGCGCATCACTCTCAACCGCCTGTGCCCTGTCTTTAGACGTGCTCTTGAAACCGCCAGTCTGCCTACGACGAGCGCAAAACCGCCCGTATCTTGACCGGAACGCCTATTCCGGTCAATACAGCAAAATGACCATTCATAAGCCGCGCTTCTTTGATTTCTCTGGGCTGGAGCCGATTCAAACAAACGTTTGTATTGGACGCTCGGAGTGGTGTAGATATAATGCGCCGCCTAGAGAGAAAGGTCGGTCTCCAATATTCCCCTTGACGTTAACGTAAAGGAATAGCGGATGCGACATCAAACCTCCAAATTAGAAAAAAAAACTGTTGAGCCTTGAGTAGGAGATAGCCTGTGGAACGCGAATACATGGAATTCGACGTGGTCATCGTCGGTGCCGGCCCCGCTGGCCTGTCCGCCGCCTGCCGTCTGAAGCAGAAGGCCGCCGAAGCCGGTAAGGAAATCAGCGTCTGCGTGGTCGAAAAAGGCTCCGAAGTCGGCGCACACATCCTCTCCGGTGCCGTGTTCGAACCACGCGCTCTGAACGAACTGTTCCCGGACTGGAAAGAACTCGGCGCACCGCTGAATACGCCAGTGACCCGCGACGATATTTTCGTGCTGAAAAACGCCGAAAACGCGCAGAAGATTCCAGACTTCTTTGTGCCCAAGACCATGCACAACGAAGGCAACTACATTATCTCCCTCGGCAACCTGTGCCGCTGGCTCGCTCAGCAGGCCGAGAACCTTGGCGTAGAAATCTACCCAGGCTTCGCCGCTCAGGAAGCGCTGATCGACGAGCAAGGCGTGGTGCGCGGGATCATCACCGGTGATCTGGGCGTCGACCGCGAAGGCAATCCGAAAGAAGGCCTGTACACCCCGGGCATGGAACTGCGTGGCAAGTACACGCTGTTCGCCGAAGGCTGCCGTGGCCACATCGGCAAGCAACTGATCAAGCGCTACAACCTCGACAGCGATGCCGACGCTCAGCACTACGGCATCGGCCTGAAAGAAATCTGGGAGATCGACCCGGCCAAACATCAGCCAGGCTTGGTGGTGCACACCGCTGGTTGGCCGCTGGACATCATGGGCACCGAAAACACCGGTGGCTCGTTCCTCTATCACCTGGAAAACAACCAGGTGGTGGTTGGTCTGATCGTTGACCTTTCCTACAGCAACACCTACCTGTCGCCGTTCGACGAGTTCCAGCGCCTCAAGCATCACCCGGTGCTGGCTCAGTACCTTGAAGGCGGCAAGCGCATCAGCTACGGCGCTCGCGCGATCTGCAAAGGTGGCCTGAACTCGCTGCCGAAAATGGTCTTCAAGGGCGGCGCGCTGATCGGTTGCGACCTCGGCACCCTGAACTTCGCCAAGATCAAAGGCAGCCACACCGCGATGAAGTCGGGCATGCTCGCCGCTGAATCGGTAGCTGACGCGCTGTTCGCGGAAAAGGACGGCACTGAAGAACTGACCACTTACGTCGACGCGTTCAAGAAGAGCTGGCTTTACGACGAACTGTTCGCCAGCCGTAACTTCGGTCCGGCGATCCACAAGTTCGGCGCCATCGTCGGTGGCGGTTTCAACTGGCTGGACCAGAACATCTTCGGCGGCAAACTGCCGTTCACCCTGCACGACACCAAGCCGGACTACGCTTGCCTCAAGCTCGCGGCCGACTGCAAGAAGATCGACTATCCGAAACCGGACGGCAAACTCAGCTTCGACAAACTCAGCTCGGTGTTCATCTCCGGTACCAACCACGAAGAAGAACAGCCTTGCCACCTGAAGCTGACCGACCCGAGCATTCCGATCAGCAAGAACCTGCCGCTGTACGACGAACCGGCGCAGCGCTACTGCCCGGCCGGCGTGTACGAAGTGATCACCAAGGAAGACGGCGAGAAGCGCTTCCAGATCAACGCCCAGAACTGCGTGCACTGCAAGACCTGTGACATCAAGGACCCTTCGCAGAACATCACCTGGGTCACGCCGGAAGGCGCTGGCGGCCCGACTTATCCGAATATGTAAGTCGAACCGCTGAACAACAAGGCTCCCGAATCGGGGGCCTTTTTGTTGCCCAAAATTCCTCTGACACCACAAAACAACTGTGGGAGCGAGCCTGCTCGCGAAAGCGGTGTGTCATATAAAGATGATGTCGATTGATACAGCGCATTCGCGAGCAGGCTCGCTCCCACAAGGGATCTTCGTCGGATCAGGCAGCGCGCTCGTCACCCGGACTACGCTCGAAATAGCGCTTGTACTCGCGACTGAACTGCGACGTACTCTGATACCCCACCCGATGCGCCACCTGCGCCACACCCAGCCCTTCCGCCACCAGCAACGTCTGCGCCTTCAACAAGCGCAAACGCTTCAGATACTGCACCGGCGACAACAACGTGCTGCGTTTGAAATGCTCATGAAAGGTCGACACGCTCATGTTCGCGCAACCGGCCAGGGTCTCGACATTCAACGGCTCGGTGTAATGCGCATGCAGATGACTGATCGACGCCGCCACCCGCGCGAATTGCCCCTGCTGCTCGACCAGCGCCCGCAACACATCGGCCTGCGGCCCACGCAACGCCACGAACAACAACTCGCGCACCCGCGCCGGCCCAAGAATCTGGCGTTCCAGCGGATCGTGCAGGCAACTGAGCAAACGTTCGACACAGCCACGCATGTCATCGTCGAGCACCACCGAGGTCATCGACTCCGGTGTCTGCGCCGGAATATGCCGCCCCGGCGCCAGCCCCATGGCCAGCACCAACTCACCGAGCAACACCCGATCAATCGCCACGGAAACGCCGAGCAACGGCGCATCCGGCAAGGCAAACGTCTCGCACTCGAACGGCACCGGCAGCGCCTGAATCAGATAATGCCCGGCGCCGTACTCCATGGTGCGCGGCCCGAGAAACGCCAGTTTGCTGCCCTGGGCGATGATCATCAGGCTCGGCTCATAAATGTGCGGGCCACGGGCGACGTCACAACTGGCGCGCAACACCTGCACACCGGGCAATCCGGTCTGACTGTAACCATCGCGCAGCGCCAACGGTTCGATCAGCGAAACCAGCCGCGCATTGGCATCAAGATGACGGGTCAATTGCATCGAATTGTTCTTCACAAAAAATCACGAAAATAAGGGATGAAAGCATCATCGCAGATCCTTTTGCCAATGCGACCGATCAAACCCGTATGCCGGAGGATTAGGCATGAGACCCGGAGGAATCGTCATGGCCGACCGGTCAGTCGATGCCCAAAATGCGCCGCCTCACTTGTTCCAGCTTTTGCGAGGTTTCACATGTACACCGCCATCGGTTATGCCGCCCAATCGGCCACCACCCCCCTCGCCCCGATGAAGTTCGAACGTCGCAGCCCGCGCGCCGACGACGTTGCCATCGAGATTCTCTACTGTGGCGTCTGCCACTCCGACATCCACCAGGCGCGCAACGAATGGGGCATCGCCGTTTACCCGTTGATGCCTGGCCATGAGATCGTCGGAAAAGTCACCGCGATCGGTGCGAATGTCACTCAACACAAGGTAGGCGATCTGGTCGGCGTTGGCTGCATGGTCGACTCGTGCCGCACCTGTGAAGCCTGCCAGTCGAACCTTGAGCAATATTGCCTCGAAGGTCCGACCATGACCTACGCCACCCCGGATCGGGTCGACGGCAGCAACACCATGGGCGGCTATTCGGACAGCATCGTCGTCAGCGAGCACTTCGTGGTGCGCATCCCGGAAAAACTGGCCCTCGCCAGCGCCGCGCCGATTCTCTGTGCCGGCATCACCACCTACTCGCCGCTCAAGCACTACGGCGTCAAGGCCGGCGACAAGGTCGGGATTCTCGGCATGGGCGGCCTCGGCCACATGGGCATCAAGTTCGCCAAGGCCATGGGCGCCGAAGTCACGCTGTTCACCCGCTCGGCAAGCAAGGCTGAGGAAGGCCGCCGTCAGGGTGCCGATCATGTGATCGTCTCCACCGACGCCGAGCAGATGAAAGCCGCGGCCGGTTACTTCGACTTCCTGCTGGACACCATTCCGGTGCAGCACGATCTGAACCCGTACCTCGACACCCTGCGTTTCGACGGTGTGCACATTCTGGTCGGTTTGATCGAGCCGATTGATCCACCGGTACATGCCGGCAAACTGGTAATGAGCCGTCGCGTGCTGGCCGGTTCGTTGATCGGTGGCGTTGCCGAAACCCAGGAAGTGCTGGATTTCTGCGCCGAACACAACATCACCTGCGACATCGAAATGCTCGACATCCGCCAGATCAACGAAGCTTACGCCCGGATGATCGCCGGCGACGTGAAGTACCGTTTCGTGATCGACATGGCGACGCTCAAGGTTTAAATCTTTAGGCCGAGTTCCGCCGAGAGCCGGGCTGTGACCCCTTTGATCAGGGGAATCAGCTCGGCCATTTTTTCCAGCGGCATGTATGGCACGGTGCTGGCGATACTGATCGCCGCAACAATGCCCTTGCTCGCATCGCGAATCGGCGCCGCCACACAGCGGATCGACGGTTCGTTGTCTTCCAGATCGAACGCGTAGCCCCCGGCGACGTACTCGGTCATGCGCTGTTCAAGCTGTTCCCACGACTGCTGGGGATGCTGCGGCCAGAACTGACTTTTCCCACCGGCCGGCAGGCTGATGTCGTACAGCCGCTGCCAATCTTTCGGCGAGTCATCGAGCATCAACGCCTTGCCAATCCCGGTGCGTGCCAGCGGCATGCGATGGCCGACCCGCGAACGCATTTCCGGGCCATTGCGTCCCGGGTTCTTCAGCAGATACAGCACTTCGTCGCCTTCACGAATGCCCAAGTGCACCGTATCGCCGGTCAGCGCCGACAACTCGTCCAGATAGGGCCCGGCCAGCGTCACCAGCGGCAACTCTTCGCGGGCCTGAAAACCCAGTTCGATCAACTTCGGCCCGAGCAGGTAACCGACTTGCGGCACCACGCGCAGGTAACGCTCATCAACCAAGCAACTGGCCAGACGATGGGTGGTGCTGCGCGTGGTGCCGATCAGCCGGGCAATTTCCTTGAGATCGCGGGCGCCACTGGCCACCGCTTGCACCACGCCGAGGCCGCGCAATAGCGTCTGCGTGCCGGTGGGCGCGGCGTCCTTGGTTTTTTCCGGAGCGTCTTCCTGCATATCCAGCCTTTACCGTTGAGCGAGGGAACGGGCGGCATTATGGTCGCCCGACGCAGACCACTACAACTCGATACGCTCGACCTTGCCGACCAGCAGCACGTAGGACAAGGCACCGATCAATGCGAGAACCGCGATATAGGTGATCGCCGGCGCGAAAGAATCGCCACTGGCGAGGAAGCCAATGACGATCGGCGTGGCAATCGCCGACAGGTTGCCGATGAAGTTGAACACTCCTCCGGTCAGCCCCAACAACCGCGCCGGCGCCAGCGTCGACACCAGCGACCAGGTGATCGAAGCCAGACCGTTGCCAAAGAACGCCAGCGCCAGAAAGGCAATCACCAACGGCGTCGACTCAACGAAGTTGGCGCCGATGATCGAAGTGGAAATCAGCAGTCCGCCGATGATTGGCAACTTGCGCGCAAATCCCACGGTGCAGCCGCGACGGATCAGGAAATCGGAAAAGAACCCGGAACACAGCACGCCAATAAACGCGGCGAGAAACGGCAGCGACGCCAGCAGGCCGGACTTGATGAAGTCCATGCCGCGATACTTCACCAGATAGGTCGGGAACCACGTCAGGAAAAACCACAGCGTCGAGTTCAGGCAAAACTGGCCGAGGTAGATGCCCCACAACTTGCGCTTGGTCAGGACGATGCCGAGATCGGTCCAGCTGAATTTGGCTTTGACCTTGGCCGATTCCTGCTGAATATCGACCAGACCACCGCCCTCGCGGATCAGGTCGATTTCAGCTTCGTTGGCGCCGTTGAAATCCCGCGGCTCGCGATACACCGCGTACCAGATCGCTGCCCAAATGATGCCGACGGCACCGGTCGCGACGAACACCATGTGCCAGCCGAATTCGTGTTGCAGCCAGGCCAGCACCGGGGTCAGAAATGCCAGGCCGACGAACTGCCCGGAGGTGTAGAAACCGATGGCCGTGGCGCGTTCACGCTCGGGAAACCACGTCGTCACCACGCGACTGTTGATCGGATAGGCCGGTGCTTCCAGCGCGCCGACCGCCATGCGCAGCACGAACAGCGCGATGAAACTGGCGGCGAAACCGAGCATCACCGTGGCCAGCGACCACAGCAGCAACGCGACGCTATAGAGGATGCGCGGCGGCACGCGATCGACCAGCCAGCCGCCGGGAATCTGCATGGCGGCGTAGGTCCAGCCGAACGCGGAGAAAATCAGGCCGACGTGAATCGGGTCGATGCCCAGATCACTGGTCAGCGCCGGCGCGGCAATAGACAGATTGCTGCGGTCGAGGTAGTTGATGACCACGGTGATGAACAGCAACACCATGATGAAAAACCGCTTACGGCTGGGCGTGACTAAAGACGCCTGCCCGGTGAGGGTTTGCGGTTGCATGGGGAGAGCCTCTTTTTATGTTTATTGAGGACAGTCGTAAATCTGTACCGGCCCCTGTGGGAGCGAGCTTGCTCGCGAAGACGGCGGCACATCCGACATCGATGTGACTGACCTGCCGCATTCGCGAGCAAGCTCGCTCCCACAGGGTTTTGTGGTGTGTCAGGCAGTCCTCACCACTCGGCAAAGCTGCCATCGGCATGACGCCAGATCGGGTTGCGCCAGCGATGCCCGACCGCCGCGCGCTCGATCACATATTCCTCGTTGATCTCGATACCCAACCCCGGGCTGTTCGGAATCTTCACGAAGCCTTTGTCGTAATCGAACACGCGTGGATCTTTCACGTAGTCGAGCAAGTCATTGCTCTCGTTGTAATGGATGCCCAGGCTCTGCTCCTGGATAAACGCGTTGTAACAAGCCGCGTCCAGTTGTAAACACGCCGCCAGCGCAATCGGCCCCAGCGGGCAGTGCAGCGCCAAAGCCACGTCGTAGGCTTCGGCCATGTTGGCGATCTTGCGGGTTTCAGTGATGCCGCCGGCGTGGGAAGCATCCGGCTGAATGATGTCGACGTAGCCTTCGCTCAACACGCGTTTAAAGTCCCAACGCGAGAACAGCCGCTCGCCGAGGGCAATCGGAGTGCTGGTCAACGGCGCCAGCTCTTTCAACGCTTCATAGTTTTCGCTGAGCACCGGCTCTTCGATAAACATCAGTTTGTACGGATCGAGTTCCTTCATCAGCACCTTGGCCATCGGCTTGTGCACGCGGCCATGGAAGTCGACGCCGATGCCGACGTTCGGCCCTACGGCATCACGCACAGCGGCAACGTTGGCCAGCGCCAGATCGACTTTCTCGAAGGTATCGAGGAATTGCAGTTCTTCGGTGCCATTCATTTTCACCGCAGTAAAACCACGGCTCACCGCCTCTTTCGCCGCACGCGCGGTGTCGGCCGGACGGTCGCCGCCAATCCACGAATACACACGAATCTTGTCGCGCACCTGGCCACCGAGCAGGTCGCTCACCGACACCCCGAGGGCCTTGCCCTTGATGTCCCACAGCGCCTGATCAATACCGGCCAGTGCGCTCATGTGAATCGCACCGCCACGGTAGAAGCCGCCGCGATAGAGCACAGTCCAGATGTCTTCGATGTTGCGTGGGTCTTTGCCGATCAGGTAGTCGGACAATTCTTCAACGGCAGCCGCGACGGTATGCGCGCGCCCTTCAACCACGGGTTCGCCCCAACCGGTTACGCCCTCGTCGGTTTCGACCTTGAGGAAACACCAGCGCGGCGGGACGATGAAGGTGGTGAGTTTGGTGATTTTCATCTCTGCTCTCTTTTGTAAATGCAGCTCTTATTAGATGCAGCGCACGCAGCGCCAGAAAGTCTTAGCGAAGGGCCTTCCACGCGGCCACGTAGGCCTTGGCATTTACCGCCACCTGCTCCGGCGTCATGCCCGGTTTGAACAGGCCGGAGCCGAGGCCGAAACCTTTCACACCAGCATCGATAAACGCCTGCATGTTGTCCGGCGTGATACCGCCGACCGGCGCCAGCACCGTTCCCGCCGGCAACACCGCGAGCCAGGCTTTGACGACCGCCGGGCCCATCTGCTCGGCCGGGAACAGCTTGAGAATGTCCGCGCCCTCCTCCAGCGCCGCGAACGCTTCGGTCGGCGTGGCAACGCCCGGCGACAGAAACAGCCCCGCCGCCTTTGCCGCGCGCAACACCTTGGCGTCGCTGTGCGGCATGACGATCACCTGGCCGCCGGCCTCTTTGACCAACTCGACCTGCTCCGGCGTCAGAACCGTGCCGGCACCGATCAGGCAATCGGCGGGCAAGGTCTTGCGCAGGATGCGGATACTTTCGTACGGCGAAGGGGAATTGAGCGGTACTTCGATGACGCGAAATCCGGCCGCATACAGGACTTCTCCGACAGCGGCGGCTTCCTGCGGATGCAGGCCACGCAGAATCGCGATCAGACCGTTTTGCGCCAATGCTTGCTTGAGCATGTCAGGCCTCCAGTCAGGGTTAACGGGATGAGGAATCGATCAGTCCGGCGGCCAGCGCCAGTTGCCACAAGCCACGCTCGGTGGCCTGTTCGGCCAGGGTCACGTTGGCGAAACCACAGGCATCGAGGGCACGGCTGTAGCGCGCGCAGAGTTGCGCGTTGCCGATGAGGATGATCGAAGGAAGATTCGGATTGTTGCGACGACGTCGCTGAACCTTGGCGAGGGCCGCCAGTTCATGGCCGATCATCAGGCCGGACAGATAATCCGCCTGCGCGGTCGGGCTGAGTTCGCCGGTCAGACCCAAGGTACGGGCACTGAACAACGTCGACAGCACGCCGAGTTCACCGTCCGCCGACTGCGCAACCTGCACACCGCGGTCAAACGCCAGAGCATCGAACGTCGCGCCTTGCTTCAGGGTACGACCGAGAATGCTGTGTTCACTGAGCACGGCGAACACTTCGCCGGTCATGAAGGTATCGAAATGAGTGATGCAGCCATCGACCACGTCGACCCATTTCGAGTGACTGCCCGGCAGCCCTATCAACAGATCAGCACCCGCCTCGACCGGCAGATTCTGCAGCACGCCAAGGACCTGGGTTTCCTCGCCGCGCATTACGTTCGGCAGACGCGAACGCTGAATCACGCCTGGCACGATATGCACCACGGTGCCGCGCAGACTGATCACTGTTTGTAGGGATTTTCCGAGATTGGCGACGTTCGCCGGCGTCTCGCAGTAGGCCGCTTCACGCCAGCCCTGTGCGCTGCCAACCATGCCGCAGGCAATCACTGGCAGATTCGGCTGCGCATCGAGCCAGTCGCCGCACGCCTCGTCGAAGGCCAATTCAAAACCATCGGTGCATTCGCCACCGTTGATGACTCGCGGAGTCTTCGGCAGTTGCATGATCCCGGACGACAGCGCGCGCTGCTCCAGCACCACACCGCCCGCCGCGAGTTTGTAAGCACGTAATGAGGTCGTCCCCCAATCGAGCGCGATCAATTGCGCCAGCATCGCTTCACCTGTTTTGTTTTTGGCAGTGAGTGCGACGGACTATAAACCCACGAGCTGTCATATCTCAATATATAAATATCAATCCCATATTATGAGATAAACAAGAGCGAGCAGGCTGCGGATTTCAGTCAGGGTTACGCCTACTGGAAAGCGGCCTTCGATAAAAAGAAGGCCGGAGCTTTCAAGGTTTCCGTGCGAAAGGCGCTTGATGGGTTGCTCAGTGGCAACTGGGAACGACAGAGGCGTGTTAAACCGGATCAAGGCTTCCTGCGATCAGGCAGGAAGCCCCTTCTCAGTACTTGTTGATTTCCTTTAACAGATCAGCAACAGGAATGTTCATCACGTCTGAATAGTAAATTTTGTAAGAGTAGGAGTTGATTCTGACTTTGCATGCGATTGACTGTCGGCCCGCTAACACAGTGCGTAAATCCTCGCTGCTCATCAGCGTGTCACTCGATGAGTCTTTCACTCTGCGAAACATCAGATCCGCTTTGAAGGCTGTTCCGTCAGCAGGCGCAACGGTTTCAATCCAGCCCTCACCATACTGATTCAGATTGCGCGGTTGCGAGAAATCCATCCCCTCACCCAAAGAGCAGAGCAAAGACTGGCTTATTTTTGACTTGAATAGTTTGTCGACATCGACATCGGATGAAAATCTGACTTGATAGATGTTTCGGTCCAGGTATCGCTCGACTCCCAGATATTCGATTTTGGCAGTAGGTTTTCCGTGGCTGATCGCACATGAAGCACACAGCGAAAACATCAAAAACAGAATTAGATTACGCACATTTCCTCCCTTTAAAATGCAACACCACCGACTCCATCAAAACATCTCTGGCTGACATCCCCGTCCCAAGATCGGCAATATAAATGGCCCAGGCATCCGCATGGTTCACGTCAACTCTGCCATTCATGTTCGGACCGCTTTTCATATCCCACTGCTCTCCGAAATCTGCCACAAGGTCAGAAAAATTCCAGTCCCTGGCGTCGGCTCTTGCATTCACCCAATATTCAGCTTTAGGCGTAGGTTCTTTCTGATAGATATTTGAAATACCCCATACAATCTGTCCTTCTCCGACCGGATCAAGAGTTACCAGTACCGGAATTCGGTACCCCTTGTCGGCCAGGACTTTTGACAAGTGAGCCCCGTTCCACCCTCCCAGACTGTGTCCGATAATGTAGACCGGTGTCGTAAGGTCTGAAATTTTATCCAGTACGCTTGCCTTGAGCCCGTCTTCACTGACGAACGCGTTATAGCCAATATGGTGTGCGTCGTACGTATCCGCGCAGAGCTCCTCCGCATCCATATTCTTCACAAAGATTTTCAGTGCTTCGGCAACGTTATTGTTAGGCCCGGTTCCGTAATAACTTTCTTTATCGCCCGCTCCACCCACAAAAAACAGCACAATCTTTTTCGGAGCGACCGTAGCCTGCTTAACCGTTCCATCGGTTTTACAGGTCAAGTCATGTGTCACGACCAGCCTTTGGCATCCTTTCAAATCAGGGTTTTCAGCAGTCATCAAACCTACTCCACGAACAACTTGATGGATTCGGGTATGTGCGAGCTCACCGTATGAGTGAAACCCGCGTCATTTGTAATGCCGTGCTCGACACGTCCGTCGCCGCGTTGAATCGCGTAAGGGTGATTGGGCATGGGTTCTCCCGTTATCTCGTTGACCACCTGCATCCGATCATTGAAATGCACCGGCATCGGCAACAGCCCGCTAAACGCTGCCCCTCCGCCGCTCTGGCCAATGATCACAGTCCCCGAACCACCAACCACGACATTGCCGTGGCCTCCGGTGCTATCGAGCGTGGCCGCGTTCAGGCCGTTGATGAATACGGTGCCGGAAACGGCTCCGGTAATCGGACTGCCGCACGCCGATTTATCGGTCATGCGCGCGGCGGCGAGGCCGTCGAAGAAGACGTCGGGCGAGCCGGAGGCAATCGGGTTGGTGCCATGCCCTGGCAGTGGGCAGGCGGTCGGGTCGGTGACGCGTGCAGCAGGTTTACCACTCAATTCAAAGCTCCTTGCTTCAGGGATTCCGGGTGCGGCGGGTGGAGATCGACGTCGGTCGCGGCGAAGCGCCAGCGGTTGTCGACGGGGTCGAAGAGCGCGTGGCAATGCTCACGGCTGTCGGGGGGTGTAGCGAATTGCAGATGCCGCCAGGCTTCGTCGGTTTGCCAGGCCAGTTCAGCCGGCGAGGCGTCGTCGAGTTCGTTGAGCCAGGCGTTGTAGTTGCGCAGGTGATTGCGCTCATAAGTCGATTGCAGCAGTTCGGCCATTTGTGCGCCGAGGTCGAGATGATGCTGGGCCGTCCACTGGCCGATCTCGGAATAGACGTACCAGCCCATCGGCATCAGCCCGCCGTCCTTGAGCAGCGAATGCCCGGCAGGGGCGACGAAACCACAGCAAATGTGCAGCATCAGCCAGCCTTGATGGGCGTCGATAAACGCCGTCGGATCGAAGGTGCGCAGCGGTATCACGCGGTAATCGGCAAGACCGGCGCTGCGCCTCATCAACTCGGCATCAAGACGTGACACGAACGCACGAATGGCGCTGCCGCCCGCACGATTTGTCATGCACAGAATCTCGACCGGTTGGCGCTGGGGGTTGTCGCTCGAGCCTGAGTTTTTCACCAGGCCGTACAGACGCATTGACGCCCGTAGTCCGCTCATCGCCGGTCACTCGTTGACGCGGCGAAGGCTCCACGGGCGTGGAGAAGTTGTGCCAGAGGCATTGCAGGTGTCGTCCGTGAGCGCGCAAAAATGGCGCGTAGAATGCCGGACTAGAGCGCTGGCGACAATCGAATTACTGCCGGATTGCCATCATCATGTTCAACCCTCGGCAAACTCACGCAGGACCTGGCCATCCATGCGATAGCGTACCCACTCTTCCTGAGGTTGCGCACCGAGGGATTTGTAGAATTCGATCGCCGGGGTGTTCCAGTCGAGCACGCTCCATTCAAAGCGGCCGCAGTCGTTGTCGCAGGCGATTTTCGCCAGGTGGCGCAACAAGGTTTTGCCGGCACCGCCACCGCGTTGCTCCGGGGTGATGTAGAGGTCTTCAAGGTACAGGCAGTTGCTGCCGAGCCAGGTCGAATAGCTGAAGAAGAACACCGCGAAACCGATTGGTAGACCGTCGCGCAGGCAGATCAGGCCGTGGGCGGTGGCGCCTTCGCCGAACAGGCTGCGTTCGATGTCGGCGACGCTGGCGATGACCTCGTGGCGGGCCTTTTCGAAATCGGCGAGTTCAGTGATGAAGGCGAGGATTTGCGGAGCATCGCTGGGGGTCGCCGGGCGGATTTCGATCGTCATGGACGGGCCTTGTCGGAAAAGGAAAACGCCATACTAAGGCGGTGAGCGGCGCTCGTCACATGGCAAAACACACACTACCCTGCGCAATGTTGCAAACATTGCAGTTCCCTGTGGGAGCGAGCCTGCTCGCGAATGCGTCCTTTCAGTCATCTGCGTTGTTGATTGACAGACAGCATTCGCGAGCAGGCTCGCTCCCACAGGAACTGAGACAATCTGAAAGGATGCTTATGAATCTTGAGTTTTTTACACCCGTGGCGGCACTGGCAGCAGAGTTACTGCCGCATGCGCTGGAGCCATCAGACGACGGCGCTCACGACCTCGCCCACCTGCAACGTGTCTGGCATAACGTGCGTACGCTGCAAGCAGAAGAAGGCGGTGATCTGGAGGTGTTGCTGGCCGCCGTGCTGCTGCACGATTGCGTGGCTGTCGAGAAAAACTCGCCACTGCGCGCGCAAGCCTCGCGACTGGCGGCGGAAAAAGCTTCATCGGTGCTCGCCGAAATGAATTGGCCCAGCGAAAAAATCACGGCCGTCGCCCACGCCATCGAAGCCCACAGCTTCTCCGCCAACATCACTCCGCGCACCCTCGAAGCGAAAATCGTCCAGGACGCCGACCGCCTCGACTCGCTGGGCATGCTCGGCGTCGCCCGTACGTTCTACATCGCCGGGCGCATGGGTTCGGCGCTGTACGATCCGCAGGATCCCGAAGCGAAACAACGCGATTACGATGACACGCGTTTTTGCCTCGATCATTTCCAGACCAAACTGCTGCACCTCGCCGACGGTTTCCAGACCGCCGCCGGCCAGCGTCTGGCGCAGGTCCGTCATCAACGCCTGAAAGGTTTCATGGAACAGTTCAAGGAAGAGATCGGCATCACCTGATGCGTTACTCCGGCGCACAACGATCCTGACTTCGCCAACCTCAGACCTAATCCGCCAGCCTGCCGTGTTAAACAGATGACGCTGAATTTTCCGCTCAAGGAACCGCGTCATGTCGCCAGCAACACCCAAGGTTTCAGGCAAGCTGTTCGGCCTGTTCTGTCTCGCCAGTTATCTGCTGTCGCTGTCCTATGGCTCGACGTTTTTGTTGTCGCTGCTGATCGGCTCTCGCGGCGGCAATGAGCACGATGCTGGCAGTGTGATTTCGGCGGCGATGGTCAGTACATTTGTCGCGGTGCTGGTGTCTGGGCATCTGTCGGACTGGCTCGGCGCGGCGCGTTCGATTGCCGTGTTCGGGCTGTTGCTGGTGGCGGCGAGCCTGGGTTTTGCGCTGACGCCGGGGTTCGGTCATTTGCTGCTGTTTTTCGGTTTGTTGTTGGGATTGGGCTGGGGCGTTTTTTACACCTTGGGGCCGATTATCGTTGCCAGTCTGGTGACGCCGGCGCAGCGCGCCAGATATTTCGCCTTGCTGTCCGGCAGCATGATGACCGGCATCGGCAGCGGGCCATTGCTGGGTCGTGCGGCGAGTGCATTGGGTTTGCCAGTGACCTCGGCATTTTATCTGGCGGCGCTGGCAAGCCTGATCGGGGTGCTGCTGTTCTGGCAGCTTGGCGCAAAACTGAAAAGTACCCAAGCCACAACCGCTGCAAGAATCACCTGGCAGACGACCACTCAAGTGCTCGGTTCACGCGCCCTGTTTCCAATCATCATGGTCGGTCTCGGCGGTTGCGTATTCGGTGGCCTGTCGAGTTTTCAGACAAGTTATGCCGCCGCCCTTTCGCTGGATTATTCGTTGTTCTTTCTCGGCTTCATGAGTGCCGCGATCAGCAGTCGGATGCTGATCTCGGGATATGTCGTCAAGCGTGATCCATTACGCGCATCGTGCCTGCTGTCGGGACTGATGCTGGCTTCGATTGTGCTGTTCGCATTCGGTGTGCACAGCGGGTTCAATTATCTGCTGGCGGCGGTGATGCTCGGCGTCGGCTATGGGCTGACCTATTCGGTGATCAACGGCCTCGCCGCCAACGAAGCGCCGGCCGGCACTACATCGCAGGCGTTGTTGCTGTTCAGTCTTTCGTACTTCATCGGTGTATTTGGTTTCCCGCTATTGGCCGGGAAAATCATCGTTGAGCACGACATGACCACACTGTTGCTGACGGTGCTGGCGGTAGCGTCGGCCAACTGGCTGATCACGCTCGGTCGTTTGCTCTGGCGTCGACTGATCATCAAACCGGCGCCAGCGATCCAGACCGTTCGTCGTTCATCAGGCACCAATCCGCGCAGAGGGCAGACCAACGACAGGTAAGGATTCCAATCACTGGAGAAGCCCTATGATCTCGTCAAGGTTGACCGCTTTCGTATTCAGCGCCCTGCTCTGCCCTGCGGTTTTCGCCGCATCCGCCACCGCTGCGGGCACCGGCCCTACCGACCCGACCCCACCACGCGCACCCGCCATCAACAGTGCCCCCGGCATGAACACCGATGGCTCGGGCGTGCCGTTGATAAATCAGCCTCCCGCCACCGGCACCGATCCGCGCACTCAGGGCAGTGACCCGGGTCGTCAGGGCGGCATGAACACCCCCGACGCCCCCGCCACGCCAGACAACGCGGGCCCCGGCGTCGGTTCCAAAACCACCACCGGTGGCTCCGGTTCCGAAGGATCCGGCCAGTAGTTCGCCGACGCGAGCGTCCTATTCAAACCAATGAAGAGGTAACCATGAACGTCGATAAAAACCTGGAAAAAGAAGTCCTCACCCGTCTGTTGCACGCCCACCCGAGTGGTCTGGGCAAAGAGGTGCTGGACAATTACCGGGGCGAGAAGGTCGTGGCCAGCGCCCTCGCCGCTTTGCAGGATCGTGGACTGATTCACCACGGGCATGTGACCTGCAATGAGGCTGGCGAACATTCGCTGAACCTGCCGATCAAGCTCAGTGCCGCTGGCGTTGAGGCGGCGCGCAAGCTGGATCTGCAGTAAGTCCTGCGGTCGCTCGCTGTCGCTGCGGCGAGCGGCCGAATCTGCAAACAAGAGGAGAAATCCCATGCCTCGTGGAAGCAAAGACAAATACACCGCCGAACAGAAGCGCAAGGCCGAGCACATCGAAGACAGCTACGAGAAAAAAGGCCTGTCGAAGGATGAGGCTGAAGCACGCGCCTGGGCGACGGTCAACAAGCAATCGGGCGGCGGCGAGAAGAGCGGCGGATCGGGACGCAAGAAACCGGCGAGTGCCAAGTCCGAAGATCGCCAGGAATCGTCACGGCGCGCGGTGGCCAGTCGCGAGGGGCATTCGCGTAACAGCAAGGCTTCGAAGGATACGCAGACGGTTGATAGTTTGATGACAGAGGCCCGGGCGAAGAAGATTCCGGGGCGCTCTTCGATGCGCAAGCAGGAGTTGATTGAGGCGTTGCGTAAAGCCAGTTGAGTAATGTGTGAGGCTGATGGCCTCTTCGCGAGCAAGCTCGCTCCCACACAGGATTGATGTCGTTCACACATCCCTTGTGGGAGCGAGCCTGCTCGCGAAAGCGGTAGATCAGGCGCCGCCGGAATCGCGGATAAACGCATCCACTTCAGCCGCCGCTGGCGAAGTAGCAGGCCCCCAACGCGTCACGGCCAACGCCGCTGCCGCATTCGCCCGCCGTGCAGCTTCATGGGCAGACAAACCCTGCGCCAACCCGGCGACAAACACCCCGGCATGGGCATCACCCGCACCGTTACTGTCCACGGCTTTTACGGCAAACCCTGGCACATGCCGACGCTCGTTGGCCTGATGAATCCAGCAGCCTTGCGGCCCGTCACGCACCACCATCAAAACCTTTTTGGGCAGATGTTCAGCGAGACGATCCAGCGCCACGCCAATATCCTCAGCCCCGGTAAACCGCAGCGCTTCGACACTGTTGCTGGTCCACACATCAATGCGCGGCAGCAGCGCCTGCATCATCGGTGAATCCGGCGACTCCACCAGCGGGCCCGGATCGAACACCACATTGATCGACTTCGGCAACGCCAGTGTCCAGTCGAGCAACGCCTGCGCCTTGCCTTCGTGGAGCAGGCTGTAGCCGCTGAGATAAACGTAATCACCGGCCTCAGCCGCAACACTGTTCAGATCGCCCTCGGTCACTTCACCTTCAGCGCCGATATAGGAAATGAAACTGCGCTCCGCCGACGCATCGGTCAATGCCACACACAAACCGGTGTCTTTCGGTGCGGGTTCGGTGATGCCGATGTGAATTCCCTCGGCATTCATCGCCTGACGCGCGAGATCGCCGAAACACCCAGTGCCATGGCGACCGAGATACACCACCGGCAGGCCATTTCGCACCGCCGCCGCCATCACGTTGAACCCGCCACCCGCTTCGAAATCCGCCGACTGCGCCAGCACGTCACCGCCAATCTGCGGCAGCTTATCTACGGCCATGACCAGGTCGATGATGACCTGGCCGGTGTGCAACATCTTAGGCATGAGCATTCCCGGTTTGCGCGGCGCGGCGATCTTTCGCCCCGCCGAGAACGAAGTAAATGCCACCAGCGACGACGAAGGTCACGATCCAGCCGAGGCCGTTGTGGCCCAGCCACGAGTCGGACAGAAAACCCTTGAACCAGACGTTCTCGGCAGTGGTGCCGATGGTGGTGAAGCTGAAGCCGAGGACAATGGCAATCGCCCATGCACCGAACGCACGCCATTCGATACCGCCGCGATACCAGTAAGCGCTGCTCGGGCTGACGTCGAGCAGGTCCTTCGGGCTGTAGTAGTGACGATGAATCAGGTCGACGACGAAGATCCCGACCCATGCGGTGATTGGCACCGCCAGCAGGGAAATGAAGGTAATGAACGGACCGTAGAAGCTGTCGGCGATCAGCATGAAGTAAATCGAACCGGCGAAGATCGCGACGATATCGACCACCACCGCGTAGACGCGTTTGACTTTGAGGCCGAGGGTCAGCGTGGTCAAACCGGCGGAGTACACCGACAGGTTGTTCGACAGCAGCAGGCCACCGAACGCGGTGATCAGGTACGGCACGGCCATCCACGTTGGCAGCATGTCGCGGATTGCCACGATCGGGTCAGTCGCCGACGCCAGATCGTTGTTGCCGACCGACAGCAGCCCGCCAAGGGTGATCAACAACACCAGCGGAATACCCGCGCCGAATGCGGCGGACGCGACCAGACGCACAGCCTTGACGCTGCGATGCTGATAGCGCGACATGTCAGCGCCAGCGTTGGCCCAGCCAATCCCGGTGCCGGCGGCCATGGTGCCGATGCCGATGATCATCGCGCTCATCGGTGCTGGCGTGGCGTTGAACACCGCGCTCCAGTCGATGGTCGCGCAGAGGAAGCCGCCGACGAGAATGTTCAGCGCGCCGAACACGTAGGTCGCCCACTTCTGGATCACCAACAACGTCGCGTGGCCGAGGCCGGATACTGACAAGGTCAGCAGAACGAAAATGGCGATGAAGATCAGCGTCAGTATCGGCGCGCTTTTCGCTTCCACCGGCGAGCCAAACAGGATCGAGCACAGCGATAGCAACACGAACGCGGCGGTGGTGGTGTTAACGGTTTCCCAACCCAGACGCGACATCAGCGAGACCAGCGTCGGGCCGATATTGCCGCGCACGCCGAAGATCGCTCGCGACAAGGTCAGGCTCGGCGCACGACCACGGCGGCCGGCAATCGAGATGATCCCGACCACGGCAAACGAACCGGCGGCGCCAATGATCGCGACGATGATCGCCTGCCAGATCGCCAGCCCGCGAAACGCCACCAGCGTGGCACCCAGCGGCAGACCGAGGATGGAGATGTTGGCAGCGAACCAGACCCAGAACAGTTGCAGCGGATGGCCGTTACACTCGGCTTCCGGCACCGGTTCGATGCCGCGGGTTTCCAGTTGCCCGGCGCTTTGCCCGGCGTTTGATGAACTCATGAAGGTGCTCCTGTTTGCCTTTTTTGTGGTTGTGGCAATGATGCAAAACGACAAGACATCGCGGCCGTCCTCGGCCTGTCTGCGCGATCCATTGCGGGTTGAAAATTCGAAATTTGCGGTGCGGCCTTCGCGAGCAGGCTCGCTCCCACACTGGATTTGTGGCGTTCACATACCCCCTGTGGGAGCGAGCCTGCTCGCGAAAGCGTTAGCCCAGTCAGCGTAAGGCCAACAGCCCCTGCACCAACGGTTCAAGCTCCAGATGATTAACGGCCTTCACCGTATCAATCATCTCGACAGGCCAACTCTCAAGGCCCAGGCAGGCCCCCAGCATCGCGCCAAGAATCGCCGCGATGGTGTCAGTGTCGCCGCCAAGGCTGGCGGCCATGCACAGCGCATCAAACGCGCTCATCTCACCGACGGCCACTTGCTGCGCCAGCGCGAACGAGACCACCACCGATTCCTGCGACGCCACCGAAGTGCCGATCACGTCGTAGAGCAGATCCGCCAGTAAAGCCTTGTCGCTATCGACACTGATGGTGCGCGCCCAACTGATGCGCGAGGCAATACGTCCACCGGCGACCCAGTGCCCGTGCGCCTCGGCTTGCTGAGCGATGTGCTGACCGAGGTTCAACGCCTCACCCAGGTCCATGCCATTGATGCCAGCGGATACCACCGCTGCCACCGCCGCCGCACTGGAAATCCCCAGCGTGGTGTTGTGCGTGACCTGACAGGCCTGCACCACCGCCGCGATAAAACGCTCAGGGTTGGTCACATCCGCTGCAATCCCCACCGGCGTAATGCGCATCGCCGCACCGTTGGTGGTGCCGTAGCGCCCGGCTTCTTCCGGCGAATGGCCGGCGAGGATCATCTCGATAGCGCGTTTGGTCGACGGCCCGAGCAAGTCCTGCGAGCCCTTGGCCTGCATCTCGGCTTCCCACTCGATCAAACGTTGCGCGAGGATTGCTGGCTCGATACGGCCCTTGCCTTCGACCAGCAACTCGCCGACCAGAATCGCCTGTTCAGTGTCATCAGTGATCGAGCCTTTGGGCATGTTCGCGGCGATCGGCTGCAAGGGGCCGGCGTCCTGCAGATCGGTGATCTGGCCGAAGCGGGTCTTGATGGTTTCACGGTTCAGCGATTGCGTCGGCATGCCCAGCGCGTCACCGAGGGCCAGGCCATAGAAAGCGCCGAGGGCACGGTTGAGCGCGGTCATTTCGATTCTCCAAATTGCAGGTGCAGACGGAAATGCACCGGGTCGAGCAGGCTTTCGACCAGCTCCATGAAACGGTTCTGGCGGTCGTAGGTGGTACGCAGGGCTTTGAGGAACACCGTGCCCTCAGGGCGGCCAAGCAGTGCGGCGTCTTCGGCATTCAACGGTTCGGCGCCGATCCATTGATCGCCGCGTTCGCCGATGTAACCGTAGGCGGCCAAAGTAATGGTCAGGGAATTGTCGATCAGACCAACGCGCGGCAGGCTTTCCAGGCCGCCGGTGGCCGGCATCAAAGAGCGTTCGAGGGAGACCAGCGTGCCTTCGCTGGAGCGGCGGCGACGGTCGAGGGTGATGAATTGGTCAGTGCCGAAACGCGAGAGCAGCTCGGGACGGGTCACGGCTTCCAGACGCAGCACTTCGGTGTTGATCAGTGCGCCGCTGTCGGCCAGTGCCTGCGCCCAGCCGCTGCGCTGGTCGAGTGCCACACCGTCGAAGGTGACAATGGAACCGACGCCGCTTTGCGTGGCGATGTATTTGCGCCGTTTCAGTTCGGCCAGCGCTTCGCGCAGCGTGCCTCGGCTGACTTTGAATTCTTCAGCCAACTGATGCTCGCCGGGCAACAGAAAGCCGTCCTCCATGAGGCCGCTTTCGATGCGCCGGACGAGTTCGTCGACCACCCGTTGTTTCTTGTCAAATCGTACCTGTCTAATCATGTACAAATTGATACCCGAAACGGGTGCGGGCGAGCAAGGAATATTTGGGGATAGAGACGAAAGGCGGGAGAATCAAAAGCCCCTCACCCTAGCCCTCTCCCGGAGGGAGAGGGGACTGAATGGGGGATGCTCAAGAGGTACGCCGACCTGAAAGTGCTTCGCCGAATCCACAATCCACCCGAAAATGCTTTCCGAATCCATAGTCGACGAGAACTTTCAGGTGGACGGATTACACAAGACACCTCGGTCGGCCCCCTCTCCCTCTGGGAGAGGGCTGGGCGGGCGGCGTTCCGATGAGGGGCTCTTGATCTTAGCGTTGCTTCAGACGGTCAATCACGACGGCCAGCAGCAGAATCGAACCACGAATCACATACTGATAAAACGTGTCGATATTCTTCAGATTCATCGCATTCTCAATGATCGCCAAAATCAACACCCCGGCAATCACATGCCGGATCATGCCGATCCCGCCGCTCAACGATACCCCGCCCAACACGCAGGCAGAGATCACCGTCAGCTCAAACCCCTGACCAATCATCGGCTGCCCCGAGGTCATCCGCGACGCCAGAATCACCCCGGCCAGCGCACCAATCACCCCATGCACGGCAAAGATAATGATCTTGGTCCGATCAACGTTCACACCCGCCAGCAACGCTGCTTCCTGGTTGCCACCGATGGCCATGGTGTTGCGCCCGTAGGTGGTGTAATTCAGCAGCCAGCCAAAAAACAGAAAGCAGACGATGGTGATCAGAATAGGCACCGGCACGCCGAACAACTGGCCGTTGCCGAAGACAAAGAACGATTCCTGCGACACGCCCACCGCTTTGCCATTGGCAAAAATGTACGCCAGACCGCGAACGATCTGCATGGTCGCCAACGTCGTGATCAAGGCATTGACCCGCAGCTTGGCAATCACAATCCCGTTGATCAGCCCGACAATCAGGCCCATCACCAACGCTGCACTGACACCGAGAAACACACTGTTGGTGTCACGCATCACCACCGCCGCGACCACCCCGGCGCAGGCAATCACCGAGCCCACCGACAGGTCGAAATGCCCCGACGCCAGGCAATACAACATCGTGCACGCGGCAATCCCGGTGGTGGAAATCGCCAGGCCCAGACCACGCATGTTCAGCGGTGACAGGAAGTTATCGATCAGCAGCGTACAGGCTACGAAAATGCCCACAGCCGCCAGCAGCATGACCCAGTCGTCAAGGAAGCGGCGCATGTCCAGAGGTTTGCGCTCTTTGGGCAGGGTTTCGTTTTGGGTTGTCATCATAGTCACCTCTCAGTTCGCCACGCCGTCAGCGCGGTGGCGCGGCAAAGCCAGTTGCAGCAGGTTGGATTCATTGGCCTGGTCGCGGCTGATTTCGCCGCGCAGGGCGCCTTCGCAAAGCACCAGAATGCGATCGGAAATACCCATCACCTCCATCAGATCGCTGGACACCACGATCACCGAAATGCCGTCGGCGGCGAGGTTATGGATGATCTGGTAAATCTCGGCCTTGGCGCCGATGTCGATGCCGCGAGTGGGTTCGTCGAGCAGCAAGACCTTCATCGGCATCGACAACCAACGACCGAGAATGGCCTTTTGCTGATTACCGCCGGAAAGGAATTTGATCTGCTGGCCGGCGTGCGGGGTTTTCACTTTCAGCGCTTTGATCTGTTTCTCGGCGTTACCCTTTTCCCACAGACCGCGAATCAGGCAACCAAGCCCTGAATGGGCACCGCGTGCACTGATATTGATGTTCTCGGCAACGCTGGCCAGCGGGATGATGCCTTCCTTCTTGCGATCCTCCGGACACAGCAGAATCCCCGCCGCAATCGCGTCACGCGGTGAACGCAGCTTCAGTTCGTGACCGCGCAATTCGAGGCGTCCGGCGGTGTTGCGCTCCAGCCCGCTGAGCAGGCGAAACAGCTCGGTGCGCCCTGCCCCGACCAGCCCGAACAGGCCAAGGATTTCACCTTTGTGCGCCTCGAAACTGATCGGCTCGCGCAGACCCGGGCCGAGTAAGCCGTCGACCTTCAGCGCGACGGCGCCGCGTGGACGATGGCGATAATCGTAGATGTCCTGAATGTCGCGGCCGACCATGCAGGTCACCAGTTGATCGTGGCTCAACTGGCTCATGTCGTCGAAGGTGCGCACGTAGCGACCGTCCTTGAACACCGTCACGGCGTCACAGATGCGGAACACTTCTTCCATGCGGTGGGAAACGTAGAGCACGACTTTGCCCTCGTCACGCAGGCGTCCGATGATCGCCATCAAGCGGTCGATCTCACGGGCCGAAAGGCTGCTGGTCGGTTCGTCGAAAGCGATGACGTGGGCGCCGCGCGACAGCGCCTTGGCGATTTCCACCAATTGCCGCTGGCCGAGGGACAAGCGCCCGACCTTGGTTTGCGGATCGATTTCATCGGCCAGGCCTTTGAGGCAGTTCAACGCTTGCTGACGCAGGACACCGCGATTGATCAAACCGAAACTGGCCGGCAAGTGGCCGAGAAACAGGTTTTCGGCGACGGTCATTTCCGGCACCAGATGCAGTTCCTGGTGAATCACCGCGACGCCGCTGCCGATGCTGTCAGCGGTCGACTTGAACGCCATGGTCTGCTCGCCGATCTGCAACTCGCCGCTGCTCGGGATATAAGCACCGCCGAGGATTTTCAGCAGGGTCGATTTGCCGGCGCCGTTCTCGCCCATCAAGGCATGAACCTGGCCCGGATGCGCGACGAAGCTGATCGCGTCCAGCGCCTTCACCCCGGGAAAGGTTTTACCGATCCCGTTGAAGCGCAGGCTGCCGCTTGAGCTGTGTTGTTGTGTTTGTACTTGCGCGTGCATAAAGCCACCTCTTCACACCAAAACCGGCCCGGCTGCCCGGGCCGTCGCGGCATCAGTTCCACAGGCCGATTTTTTCCAGCTCTTGCTTGAAGTTCTCGCGGGTGATCAGGGTGACGTCGTCCATCGCGGTGTACTTCGGCGGCTCTTTGCCGGTGGTGACCCACTCGTACATCATCTCGGCGGTCTTGTAGCCTTCGATGTGCGGGCTTGGCAGCATCGAGCCAAAGAAGCCGCTGTTAGGCTTTTTCAGTTCGCCGATGGCGTCGGTGCCGTTGATGCCGATGCCGATCACGTTGGTCGCGGCAAAACCGGCCGCTTCGGTGGCGCGCACGCCGCCGAGTACGGTGTTGTCGTTCATGCCGCCGATGATCAGGTTTTTCGCTGCGGCTGGCAGTTTCACCAGCGCCGAGTTGGTGGCGTCCATGCTGCCCGGCACGTCGAGGGTTTTCAGTGCGGCGAAGAGGATGTGGTCTTTGGGCATCCCGGCGTCTTCAAGGGATTTCACCGAGCCGTCGGTGCGTTTCTTGCCGGTGTCGAGTTCGTTGTAGGTGTTGACGACCGCGTAGGTGTCTTTCCAGTCCCAGTTACGCTTCTTCGCTTCGGCGACCATGGCATTGCCCTGCTTCTGGCCGACTTCGAACGCGGCCATGCCGAGGTACGGCACGTCTTCCATGAACTTGCCATTGGCGTCGACAAAACGGTCGTCGACGGCAATCACTTTCAGGTCATTGAGTTTGGCTTTGGCCATGATCGCCGGGCCGAGCGAGACATCCGGCGGGCAGATCACGAAGCCTTTAGCACCATTGGCGGCGAGGCTGTCGATGGCCGAAAGGGTTTTCTCGCCGTCCGGCACGGCGATCTTGATCAGTTCGAAGCCCTTGTCCTTGGCGGCTTTCTCGGCGAAGGCCCACTCGGTCTGGAACCACGGTTCTTCTGCCTGCTTGACCAGGAAACCGATTTTCACGGTGTCGGCAGCGAGCAGCGCACTGCTCAGGCTGAACGCGGTAACCGCCAAAGCGGTACTGCACAGGGTACGAATCCCGAAACGACGTTTCATAAGCTGACTCCTTGTTATTTTTTTTGAGCAATGTTTGAAAAGCGTTAAAGCGTGTTCCTGCAAAATCTTCTGACAATAGTCATATCGTATGATGATTGGATTGCAAACGGGTTTATCCGTGTGAAAGCCACTGCGCTCAGTCGTGGTACATCACCGAGCGCCCACCATCGATGGTGATGCATGAAGCATTGATGAACGGCGCTTCGTCGCTGGCCAGAAATACCGCTGTCATTGCCACCTCAAGCGGCTGACCGATGCGTTTCGGCGGGTGCAGATCGAAGGCGCGCTGACGCTCGGCATGCGGGTCGGCGAAACCGTTCCAGTAGTCGACGTTCAGTTGCGTTTCAATGTAGCCCGGCGCGATGGCGTTAACGCGAATGCCTTTCGCCGCGTACTCGATGCCGAGCGCGCGGGTCAGGCCGAGCAAGCCGTGTTTGGCCACCGGGTACGGGAAGCAGCCGGGAATGATGTGACTGGAATGGGTCGAGGCAATGTTGATGATGCTGCCGACGCCCTGCTCGATCATCTGCGGCAGTACCGCTTTGCAGCCGAACCAGGCGCCATCGAGGTCAATGGCGAAGCAGCGATGCCAGTCTTCTTCGGTCATTTGCAGCGGATCACGGAACACGTTGACCCCGGCGCAATTGACCAGCACATCAATGCGCCCGTGCAGCTCAACGGCGCGTTTGGCCATGGCGTGCAGATCGTGCTGACACGAGACATCTGCCTTCAGCGCCTGCACATCAAAACCCTGCTCACGCCAGTGCGCGGCGACCTGCTCGACCTTCTCGGCCTGGATATCACTGATGACCAGTTTCGCTTGCTGTGAGGCGAACGCCGCAACAATGGCTTCACCGATGCCTTGCGCAGCACCGGTCAGCAGCACGACCTTGTTTTTCAGACGCTCGCCCTTCGGCGGCGCAAGCACCGGCGGCAGGGAAAGAGGTTCAGCCATGGATCAGGACTCCTGTTTCGCAAGCACAAAAAAACCGGGCATCTGCCGATGTCTGGTCTGGAAGGCGGTTGGAACGAAACAGGCAGGCGCGGCCCACAGCCTGGGGCCGTTGCGAGACGCGGACTCCACACGGGAGTGCGATAGATATTCGCTGCATCACTTCACCTGTTTTGTTCTTTTTAAGTGTGAGTGCGTGTTACTGCTGGAGCCGACTATAAACCCGACCGCCAAATAATCTCAATATATAATTTTGCATCCCATATTTTGGGATTTAATCCGCAAAGCGCGTACAGAGTTTTCCTGCGACATCCACGCGCATCGACAGTACGGCGCCATCCAGTGGGTGGTTGTGTGGGCTTTTTGCGCTGGTGACAAACAGGGTTTTCAGGTCTTCGCCACCGAAAACGCAACTGGTCGGGCGACTGACTGGCAGGTCGATTTTGCGCTCGACTTTGCCTTCAGGCGTTAATCGCAGCAGGCAACTACCGTCCCAGCGGGCATTCCAGATGTAGCCTTCGGCGTCCATCGCAGAACCGTCCGGCCCGCCCTGCTGGTCGGGGCCGTACCAGACTTGTGCAACATCGAGATTGCCGTCGGTGTGAATGAAATAGCGGTGCAGCGTGCTGTCGAGACTGTCGCCAAACAGTAGCGTGGTGCCGTCGTCACTCCACAGCAAGGTGTTGGGAATTCCCAGATTGCGCAGTAAGGGTGTGACGCGTTTATCCGGATCGATCCTGAACAGGCCACCGGAGCGACGGGTGATCGGCAGATCTTCGCCGTTCTCGCCGATGTTGTTTTGCATGGTGCCGAGCCACAGTCGGCCTTGAGCATCGCAACGCGCTTCATTGGGGCGATTGCCCGGTTGCGGGTCAGTGACGCAGAACAGCGTCAGGCGCGGTTCGAGACCGGGCGAGTCGAGATCGAGGCGGTAGACGCCACTGCTCAGGGTCACCAAGGCATCGCCGCTGGCGCAGGGGATGAATGCGGAGACGTGCTCGGGCATTTGCCAGATCTGCACGTTCTGGCCGATCAAGCGCAGCGCTTGTTTGCCGGCGATATCGACCCAGTACAGCGCCTGGGTTGGCGCGTCCCAGAACGGGCCTTCACCGAGTTGGGCGCGGTGTTGGGTCAGGGCGGTCCACGGCATATCAACTCCTCGGATCTTGTTGTTATTTAATGTGGGAGCGAGCCTGCTCGCGAAAGCGTCGTGTCAGTCGATGCATGAGTTACCTGATACACAGCCTTCGCGAGCAGGCTCGCTCCCACAGGGAAATTTGTATTAACTGGCTTTTTTGTCGGCCATGACTTTCGGGTAAAAGCGCTTTATTGCCAGGTCGGCGTTATCGATCAGGGTCATGCACGCCCACACGCCGCGCGCCGAATCCCGGGCGGCGATGGCGTCGGCCATGTCCTTGTGGATCGGCAAGGTACGGCGCAGTTCATCGGGGTCAGCGGCGGAGACTTCGAACGACACCGCCAGCAATGCGCCGAGGGCCGGAACCATTTGTTCGATAAATTGATTGTGGCTGGCGGCGAGAATGCATTCGTGGAAGACCTGATCGGCGCGGTTGTAATCGATGCCGCTGTCGACCGCGCGCTCAAGAGCGTTGTAAGCCAGTTGCACGGCTTCGATCTGTTCGAGGGTTGCCCGCTCACAGGCCCAGCGCACGGCCATCGGTTCGATGGTGCGGCGCAGGTCGAGCAAGTCATCGACGAAATTTTCCGGCAAGCCATTACGCGACAGCCAACCGACGACTTGCGGATCGAACAGGTTCCAGCGCCGCACCGGCAACACGCGGGTGCCGACTTTCGGCCCGACTTCGAGCATGCCTTTGGCGACGAGAGTTTTGATTGCTTCGCGGATCACGGTGCGGCTAACACCGAGCTGTTCGCCCAGATCGGCCTCGACCTTGATGGTCTGCCCCGGTTTGACCTGGCCAGCGGCGATCCAGCTGCCCAGCCAGTCGACCGTGGATGCGTGAAAGCTGCTGGACATGAACACCTCAAAGCGGATCGCGATGGGTGAACAAGCTAATCATCATATGATTAGCTGTCAACGACAAAAAAGATCGCAGCCTTCGGCAGCTCCTACAGGTGTACGCCATGTAGGAGCTGCCGAAGGCTGCGATCTTTTAAGGTTCGAGGCCGATGCGGAAGAATTCGCCGCCGCTCCACACCCCGAGCCAGCGCTGGCCATCGATTTCACGGCTGACCGCCAGTTCCACCAGTTGATAGAACACGTTGCGATGTATCAGCGCTTCAAGATTGGTGCGCACATGCACGTAGGGCGCAGGCTCTTGCGTGGCGGGATCAATCTCGACCCGGATCGGATGCTCCGGCCCGGCCTCGGCGGTTTCATCAACGTTGGTGGTAAAGCGCAACAACTGCGCCTCCCCCTCGCCTTCCGCCTCGACCGCAATCGCCACAAACGGCGCATCGTCGACCTTGATCCCGACCTTCTCGACCGGGGTGATCAGGAAATAATCATCGCCATCGCGGCGCATGATCGTGGAGAACAATTTGACCATCGGCTTGCGCCCGATCGGCGTGCCCAGGTAGTACCAGGTGCCGTCGCGGGCGATGCGCATGTCGATGTCGCCGCAGAAGTCCGGGTTCCACAAATGCACCGGCGGAAGGCCTTTGGTTTTTGGGATTTGTCCCAACAGGTCATTGGCTTTTTGCGGGCCACTCATGGCGTTCTCCTTGAATTATTGGTCGCCGACTCCCAACAGGCTGCGCGCGTACTGTGCCAGCGGCGGGCCGATCAGGTCTTCGGGCTTGCTGTCGTGGAACGTCAGTAAACCGCCACGACTCTTGATCCGTGCAGTATCAATCAAATACTGGGTGCTGGTCTCGATCAACATGATCTGAATCACGCCGCCGTCGATGCCAAGGCGATCAACCGCCTCTTCATCAAGCCACTCATCGGAGTTGCCGATTCGATCGTCAGCCTTGGCGAAACGCGTGTACAACAAATAGTGCGCGCCGGCGTCACGAGCTTCGCCCATCGCCTGATCGAGACCTTCCGGCGCACGGGCACGGCGAACCATCGGGAAGTATTCGACAAAACCTTTGAAGGCTTCTTCGGCCACCACGTTCGGGCGCGGATAAGAACCACCCGGCGGTGCGAACGCGCCTTGGGCGATGTAGATGAACGAGTCCGGCTGAATGCGGAAATTGTTCACGCGACGGCTGTCGCTGTGATCCAGCAAGCCCGCGTCGCTCATCTGATAGCGAGTGCCTTCGGCCATATCGCTGACAGTCATACAGCCGCCAAGCGCCAAAACGGCCAGCAGCAAAACCAGGCTACGCATCCTATTCCTCCAGAGGCCGGTGACGGAAAACCGGCGAATGGCCGTTGGATGCAGCTTTTGCGCCAGCTCTGGTTCTTCATTGATTGTTAAATCGTATTCGCGAGCAGGCTCGCTCCCACAGGGAACACATTCCAAGGTGAGAGCGGGCTTGCTCGCGAAAGTGGTTGTTCAGCCGCCGATGATTTTCATGACTGTTGCGCCGCCCGAGAAGGCCACTTCCTGCTTGTCGCCCAACGCCTTGACCAGCAATCGCTGGAGCGCCGGCAACGCCTGATGACGCGGCTTGTCGAGTAGATCGCCGACATAGTGGCGGTTGCTCGACGACAGGCAGCCATGCAGCCAACCAGTCGACGACAAGCGCAACCGTGAGCACGTCCGGCAGAACGGTACGCTTTCGTTGGCGATCACACCAAAGTTGCCCAGGCCGGGAATCGCATAGCGCACGGCGGTGGCGTCTACGGGGGCATCGGTTTGCGCGTACTCGTAGCGTTCGCCAATCAACTCCAGCAACTGCTGCAGGCTGACGAACTGTTGCAGGAACGCATTGTTGTCCTTGGCCAGATGCCCCATGCGCATTAGCTCGATGAAGCGCAATTCGTATCCACGTTCCAGGCAGTAATCCAGCAACGGCATGACTTGATCGAGGTTCTGCCCGCGCAACGGGACCATATTGACCTTGATCTTCATCCCCGCGGCTTTCGCCTGATCCATGCCGTCGAGCACGGTGGCCAGGTCGCCGCCACGGGCAATGCTACGGAACGCAGCGGCGTCGAGGGTATCGAGGGACACGTTGATGCGGCGCAGACCGGCATCCACCAGCAGCGGCAGTTTTTTCGCGAGGAGTTGACCGTTGGTGGTCAGGCTGATGTCGTCCAGGCCCATCTTGCCGACGGCGGTCATGAACGATTCAAGTTTGGGACTGACCAGCGGTTCGCCGCCGGTGATACGCAACCGTTCGATGCCGGCAGCCTCGATCAGATACGCCACGCCACGCGCCATGGCGTCGGCCGACAATTCATCCTGCGCAGCCACCAACCGCTTGCCGTTGGGCACGCAGTAAGTACACGCGTAATTGCAGGCTGAAGTCAGACTGATCCGCAAATTGCGAAAACGCCTGCCTTGACGGTCAACGATCATGATCACTCCGGCGAAAGAATTTCGAGCCGCTAAAACTTGACTCACAAATCAAGTTTTAGCAAGCCCTATGCCTGAGTATATTCCTGCGGTACTGCGACATGTAGCGAAATCATGGCGCAATAAGGCAGCTGAATGGCTCAGCTGCTTGGCGTTTCCGGGTCGCGCTTGCGCTTGTTGCCCATGCGCACGCCGATGTCCATCAGGAACTGGAAGAAACCTTCCTGATCTTCCAGCACATTGCTCCAGAACGGCGAGTGATACAGCGCCACAGCGCCGTGCACCAACGCCCAGGACGCGCAGTAGTGGAAGTACGGCGGCACGTCTTCGAGCTTGCCTTCGCTGATGCGGCCCTTGATCAGCAGGGTCAGGCGTTCGAAGTTCGAGGCACGGATCTTGTGCAGCTCCTCGACCATTTCCGGCACCTGATTGCCCTTGACCACCTTCTCTTCGAGGCGGTCGAACAGGCGATAACGCTGTGGGTCGCGCATGCGGAATTCGAAGTAGGCGCGGGACAGCGCTTCCTTGTCCTTGTCGACATCGGCCGAATGCAGCAGCTCGTTCAAATCGCGCTCGTAATCGAGCATCAGGCGCAGATAAATCTCGGCCTTGGATTTGAAGTGCTTGTAGATCGTGCCTTTGCCGATACCCACGGCATCAGCAATCATCTCGACGGTGACACTGTCTTCACCTTGGTCGAGGAACAGCTTGAGCGCGGTATCGAGAATTTCTTGCTCGCGGCGACGAAACTCACGGACCTTACGAGGTTCTTTGTGCATAAGAAAAGGTCTGAAGGGTCAAAATTCGAAGCCGCGTATTATGCCTAACTTGCGCAAAAATGCACGGATCATCCGACCATATCTGTGTTTCTTGTTCATTTTGAGAACGTTTTGGGCGCAATGAGAACTCAACTGAAGCGAACGTATTCCAAATTTGTTTAAAAACCCCGACCGGCTAACTGGACTGCACGCCAGACTGATCAATACTTGAACTGTCGGGCGACATCTCCCCCAAGTGTCGCGCCGATAAAGGTACCAAGGGACCGCGTGCCTTTGTTTTACTCCTAATGGTCTTAACCCGGATTCACCCCCCAGAACCCGGGTTTTTTTTGCCTGCGATTTGACCATCGGCTACAGGGCAGATTTAACACTCGCCAGCGGGAACAGTCGCTTGAAGTTCTCGGTGGTCTGCTCGGCAAAGCGTTCGTAGTTCTCACCGCGCAGCATCGCCAGGAATTCCGCCACTTCGCGCACGTACTGCGGCAGGTTCGGCTTACCGCGATAAGGAATCGGCGCCAGATACGGCGAGTCGGTTTCCACCAGCAAACGATCCGCCGGGACCTTGCTCGCGACATCACGCAACGCATCGGCATTGCGGAAGGTGACGATGCCCGACAGGGAAATGTAATAACCCATGTCCAGCGCAGCCTTGGCCATGTCCCAATCTTCCGTAAAGCAATGCAGCACACCGGCCTGAGGCAACGCCGCTTCGCGCAGCAATTCAAGGGTATCGGCTCGGGCGCCACGGGTGTGGATGATCACCGGTTTGCCGGTCTGCTGCGCCGCTTGCAGATGCAAGCGGAACGAATCCTGCTGCAATTCGGCGGCTTCGGGCTCGTAGTGATAGTCGAGGCCGGTTTCACCGATCGCCACCACTTTCGGGTGATTGAGTTCGTGCAACAGCCAGTCCAGTGCCGGCGCAGCACCCGGCTGTACATCCAGCGGATGCACACCAACCGAACAATCAACGTCGTCATAACGCTCAGCCAGGGCTTTGACGTCGGCGGCGTTGTCGGCGCTGACGCCGATGCACAGGAAGTGCCCTACTCCGCGCTGCCGGGCTGCATCAAGTGCGGCATCCAGCGAACCGTCATGGGCGGCGAGGTCGAGGCGATCAAGGTGACAATGGGAATCTACAAGCATAAAAAGACGGCTACTTACATCGTATGAGTGGGACGGTCGGATTTAAGCGCTCCGGCCAGATGGGTTTCGATGCGACTGCGCGCCGTGTTGTCGCCCTCGTTGAACTGGACGCCGACACCGGCAGCGCGATTGCCTTGCGCCCCTTTTGGGGTGATCCAGGCGACCTTGCCGGCCACCGGAATCTTTTCGGCCTCGTCCATCAGGTTGAGCAGCATGAACACCTCGTCGCCCAACTTGTAGCTCTTGTTGGTAGGGATGAACAAGCCACCGTTCTTGATGAACGGCATGTAAGCGGCATAAAGCACCGACTTGTCTTTGATGGTCAGAGACAAAATGCCGTTGCGCGGGCCCGGGCTGACGGGTTCATTCATGTTGACCTCCACTGCTGATGTTCAGAGTCTAGGTACACATTCTTATCTTTGACCAGGCAATCCCGCCCATTGCACCAACAATGCTTCAAGCAGCAGCGCCGGATTGAGGTTGGCCTTGCTCATGACCTTCTGCCGCTGGGCGAGTATCCAGTCCTGAATCTCGAGAACTTTGCCTTGCGCACTTTTCTGCGCCAGGTACTGCACGACTTTGCGCATATCGGTCAGACCAAGACCCGCTTCATCCTGCGTCAATTGATATCGCAAGATCAGGCTCGACCAATCGCAGAACCAGTCAAACAGACGCAGCATCGGAATGTTTTTCCATTCTTCGGCCAATTGCGTCGGCGATTGCTGCTGTTTGAGCAACTTCTTTACGCCTTCGACCACTTGCGCACGCTGCTCGCGCACGCCCTGAGACTGCAGGCTGACCGCCATCAACGGCGAGCCGGCCGCCAACGTCAGCAATTCGACACGTTCTTCTTCTGAGCAATCGGGCAACGCTTTAGCCAGCCATTGCAGACTCATTGCCTCGCCCGGCAGCGGGCAGGCCTGCTGCACGCAGCGGCTCTTGATGGTCGGCAGCAAACGGCTGGTCTGATGGCTGACCAACAGCAAAACCGTATCGCCGGACGGCTCTTCAAGGCTTTTCAACAAGGCGTTGGCAGCGTTGATGTTCATCGCCTCGACCGGCTCGATCAGCACCACTTTGCGCCCGCCCAGTTGCGCGGTCTGCACCACGAAGCTGACCAGATCGCGCACCTGATCAACCTTGATGGCCTTGTCGGCTTCTTCCGGCTCGAGGATGTAATTATCCGGGTGGCTGCCAGCCTTGAGCAGCAGGCAGGACTTGCACTCACCGCACGCGTCAGGCGTCGGCCGCTGGCAAAGCAGGCTGGCCATCAAACGCTCGGCCAACGCGCGCTTGCCAATGCCCGCCGGGCCGTGCAGCAGATAGGCGTGCGCGTGCTGCTTACGCCCGGCCAGTTGCTGCCAGAGGCTGTCCTGCCACGGGTAGGCCTCAGCCACGGGCCAGCTCCAGCAAATTCGGAATCAGGGTATCCAGCGATTGTTGAACCTTGACCAATGGCTGACCGGCATCGATGCGCACATAACGCGCAGGATCCGCTTCAGCACGCTTGAGGAACGCGCTACGCACGGCCTCGAAAAATGCCCGGCCTTCCAGCTCGAAACGATCCAGACGACCACGGGCACTAGCGCGGGCCAGGCCGATTTCCACCGGCAGATCGAAAATCAGCGTCAGGTCCGGACGCAGGTCACCCTGTACAAAGGTTTCCAGCGTGGCGATACGCTCCAGCGACAAACCGCGACCACCGCCCTGGTAGGCGTAAGTGGAATCGGTGAAGCGGTCACACAGCACCACCGCACCACGGGCCAGCGCCGGGCGAATCACTTCGGCCAGATGCTGGGCGCGTGCAGCGAACACCAGCAACAGCTCGGCATCCGGGTTCATGACTTCGTCGGCCGGGGCCAGCAGCACGTCACGGATCCGCTCGGCCAGCGGCGTACCGCCAGGCTCACGAGTCAGCACCACTTCGATACCGGCGGCGCGCAGGCGCTCGGCGAGGTATTCGCGATTGGTGCTTTTGCCGGCGCCTTCCGGGCCTTCCAGCGTAATAAACAAGCCAGTCACAGGCAGTCCTTAATCAACGTCATTGCGTGTTTTGTGGGGCGGCGGCTTCCGGTGCCGGGGTCGGCGCAGGCTCCTGAGCCGGAACCTGCGGCAACGCTTCCGGCGCCGTATCCGGTGATGCACCTGGAATCGCTTCTTCCGTCGCCGGAGCCGCTTCAGGCGCTACCGCCGGCGCTGGGCTGGAACGGTAATCCGCGCGGCGCTTGAGCTGATACTCACGCACTGCATTGTTATGCGCATCGAGATCATCAGAGAAGACATGGCTGCCGTCGCCACGCGCAACAAAGTACAGGCTGGTGCCGTCCACCGGGTTCAATGCCGCGTGAATCGCTTCGCGGCCAACCATCGCGATCGGCGTCGGCGGCAAGCCAGGAATCACGTAAGTGTTATACGCCGTCGGCTCTTTCAAATGCGCGCGGGTCAACTTGCCGGTGTAGCGATCACCCAGACCATAGATGACGGTCGGATCGGTCTGCAGCTGCATGCCCAGGGCCATGCGACGCACGAAGACACCGGCAATCTGCCCGCGCTCCTGTGGCACGCCGGTTTCCTTCTCGACCAGCGAAGCCATGATCAGCGCTTGATAAGGTTCGGTGTACGGCACATCGGCAGAACGACTTTCCCATTCTTTCGCCAGAACTTCATCGAGGCGGTCAAAGGCTTTCTTCAGCAACTCGGCATCAGACATGCCACGCACGAAGCGGTAGGTATCGGGGAAGAAACGGCCTTCCGGGAACAACCCTTTATGACCAATCTTCGCCATGACGTCGCTGTCGCTCAAACCGTTCAGGGTCTGCTCGACCTTGTCATCCTTGGCCAACGCCGCACGCACTTGATGGAAGTTCCAGCCTTCAACCAGAGTCAGGCTGTACTGAACCACATCGCCACGCTTCCACAAATCGATCAGACCGTTGACGGTCATGCCCGGCTGCATGCGGTATTCACCGCTGTGGATCGGTGTACCGGCGAGATTGAAGCGCCAATAGACTCGCAACCAGAACGCGTCCTTGATGACGCCATCGGTTTCGAGTGAAAGGAAAGTTCGGGTTGGTGTAGAGCCCTTCGGCACATCCAGCAGTTCTTCCTGCGTGATGTTCAAAGGCTGTTCCAGTGCACTGTGAATCTTCCAGGCACTGGCGGCCATCAACAGCCCTGCCAGAACCAGTCCGGTTTCCAGCAGCAGCAAAAGTTTACGTCTCAAAATCAGGCATCCAATAGGGCGCGGGCAATGGTTTGCAGTTTACGGGTGAGCGGGCCAACCGGCCAGCTCAGTGCAGCGTAGGCGCGTACCGGCCAGACGCCATAAACGCTGTTGCAGATAAAGACTTCGTCGGCCCATTGCAACTGTTCGAGGCTGATGTCGACGATTTGCGTGGGGATAGCCAATGACTCGGCCTGAAACAATATTTCGGCGCGCATCACACCGGCGACGCCGCAGCGTTTCAGATCAGGCGTAATCAACACACCGTCGCGCACCAGAAACACATTACTGAACACCCCTTCAATGACGCGACCGGCCTGATCGAGCATCAAGCCTTCAGCGTGCTCGCTGTCCTGCCATTCGGCACGGGCGAGAACCTGTTCAAGGCGATTGAGGTGTTTGAGCCCGGCGAGTAGCGGCTGCCTGGCCAGTCGGGTGCTGCACGGGAACAGGCGAACGCCTTGTTCAGCATGAACAGCGGGATAAGCCGCCGGAGGATTGCCTTGCAGAATGCGTCGGCCCGGCGCCGCCGGATCGGGAGCATAACCGCGCAAACCGTCGCCTCGGGTGAGGATGAGCTTGAGCACGCCCTCGCCCATCGCTGCCGCGTAGCTCAGCAGCTCATGACGGATCAGTTCGATATCGGCCGCGATGACCAGACGCAAACAGCCATCGGCCAGACGCGCCAGGTGTCGATCCAGCAGGATCGGCTGGCCGCCACGCACGGCGATAGTCTCGAACAGACCATCGCCGTAAGCCAGGCCGCGATCTTTCAGCGACAGAGCGTCAGCCGGTTGACCGTCGACCCAGCTGTCCATCAGCCTGCGAACCGACGGAACGCCAGAGTGCCGTTGGTGCCGCCAAAACCGAAGGAGTTCGACAGCACGACATCGATGTCCATGTTGCGCGCGGTGTGCGGCACGAAATCGAGATCGCAGCCTTCGTCCGGCTCATCGAGGTTGATGGTCGGCGGCGCAACCTGGCTGTTGATCGCAAGAACGCTGAAGATCGCTTCAACCGCGCCCGCCGCACCTAACAGGTGACCGGTCATCGATTTGGTCGAGCTGACTGCCAGTTTGTAGGCGTGCTCGCCGAACACCGACTTGATCGCGTTGGCTTCGGCGAGGTCGCCGGCCGGGGTCGAAGTACCGTGGGCGTTGATGTACTGCACTTGATCGACGTTGATCTTCGCATCGCGCAACGCATTGGTGATGCAGCGTGCAGCACCGGCGCCGTCGGCAGGAGGCGAGGTCATGTGGAACGCATCGCCGCTGGTACCGAAGCCGATCAGCTCGGCGTAGATGGTCGCACCGCGTGCCTTGGCGTGTTCCAGCTCTTCGAGAACCAGTGCGCCGGCACCGTCGGACAATACAAAGCCATCACGGCCCTTGTCCCATGGTCGGCTGGCGCGAGTCGGCTCATCGTTGCGGGTCGACAGCGCACGGGACGCGCCGAAGCCGCCCATGCCCAGACCGCACGCGGCCATTTCGGCACCGCCGGCAATCATCACGTCGGCTTCGTCGTACATGATGTTGCGCGCCGCCATGCCGATGCAGTGCGTACCGGTGGTACAAGCGGTGGCGATGGCGTAGTTAGGTCCCTGTGCTCCCAGGTGGATGGACAGGAAACCGGAAATCATATTGATGATCGAGCCTGGCACGAAGAATGGCGAGATACGACGCGGGCCCGTCTCATGCAGGGTACGACTGGTTTCTTCGATGTTGGTCAGACCGCCAATGCCCGAACCCATGGCCACGCCAATGCGTTCACGGTTGGCGTCGGTAACTTCCAGGCCAGCGTTGCGCACGGCTTGAAAGCCTGCGGCAAGACCGTACTGAATGAACAGGTCGAGCTTGCGCGCTTCCTTGACCGACAGGTATTCCTCGACATTGAAGCCCTTTACCGAGCCGCCAAAGCGGGTGGAATAGGCAGAAAGGTCGGTGTGTTCGATCAGACCAATGCCACTGCGGCCAGCCAGAATGCCCTGCCAACTGCTCGGCACATCCGTGCCCAGTGGCGACAACATACCCATACCGGTGACTACGACGCGTCTACGCGACACAGCACTCTCCTTTTTCAAATGACGATTTTGCATCAGGCCTAAAGAAAAAACCGCACGCCATGATGGCAGTGCGGTTTTTCCATGACAGCAAACAACGATTACAAACTATTACGCCTGGTGGCTAGTAACGTAGTCGATTGCAGCTTGTACAGTAGTGATCTTCTCAGCTTCTTCGTCAGGGATTTCGGTCTCGAATTCCTCTTCCAGAGCCATCACCAGCTCAACGGTGTCAAGGGAGTCGGCACCCAGGTCTTCTACGAAGGAAGCGGTGTTGACCACTTCTTCTTCTTTAACACCCAGTTGCTCGGCAACGATTTTCTTGACGCGCTCTTCGATGGTGCTCATACCTTGTTTTCACTCCTAATGGACAAATTCAGGCAGCTGGCCAGTGGGTAAGTGTATAGAAAGACTTTTCAGTTTTTCAACTGAAAGCTTCACTCCTCAAACCCTGCAGCCCTCTGCCTATAAATAGATTGCAGCTTTATAACGGATTTTAGACAGCTCGTATGACATTTTTTTGAAGCAATCCGTCACATTTTACTTACATGTACATCCCACCGTTCACCGGGATTGTAGCCCCAGTGACGTATGCCGCACCGTCGGATGCAAGAAAAGCGACCACAGACGCGATCTCTTGAGCTTGTCCCAGACGACCCAGCGGAATCTGCGTCTGCAAGGCTTCACGCTGTGCTTCAGGCAGCTCGCGCGTCATATCGGTGTCGATAAACCCTGGGGTTACCGAGTTGACCGTAATCGAACGCGAACCGACTTCACGCGCCATTGCACGGCTGAAACCTTCCAGACCGGCCTTGGCGGCTGCATAGTTTACTTGGCCTGCGTTGCCCATGGCACCCACCACCGAGCCAATACTGATAATTCGACCCCAACGCGCCTTGGTCATGCCGCGCAGAACGCCCTTGGACAGGCGATACAGACTGTTCAGGTTGGTATCGATCACGTCGTACCATTCGTCGTCTTTCATGCGCATCATCAGGTTATCGCGGGTGATGCCGGCATTATTGACCAGGATCGCCACTGGCGCACCGAACTGCTCCTGAATACCCGCCAGCACGGCGCTGACCGATTCGTCGCTGGTGACGTTGAGTTCGAAACCTGTGCCCTGAATACCGTTTTCTTTCAGGGTGGCAGCAATACGCTCAGCGCCCGAAGCGGAAGTCGCGGTACCAATGACGATGGCGCCCTGACGACCCAGTTCCAGCGCGATAGCCTGACCAATGCCACGGCTTGCACCGGTAACCAGTGCAACTTTACCTTGCAGACTCATGCAAGTTTCTCCTGATTCAGGCTTGCGCTGCGCGAGCGGCAGCGAAAGCGTCTGGGGTATTGAGGTTGGAAGTCGCCACGCCTTCGGCGCAACGCTTGTTCAGACCGGCCAGGACTTTACCCGGGCCGCATTCGACCAGATTGGTCGCGCCTTTGGCGGCCAGAGTCTGTACCGACTCGACCCAGCGCACGGGCTTGTACAGTTGTTCGAGCAGATCACGCTTGAGGGTTTCCAGATCAGCCGGCACTTGCGCGCTGACGTTCTGTACGACCGGGATCTGCGGCGCCTGCCAGTCGATGGCGGCGATGGATTCGGCAAAACGCTCGGCGGCCGGACGCATCAGCTCACAGTGCGACGGCACGCTCACCGGCAACGGCATGGCACGCTTGGCACCACGCGCCTTGCAACCTTCGATCGCGCGCTCAACGGCGGCCTTGGCGCCGGCGATGACTACCTGACCCGGGGAGTTGAAGTTAACAGCGCTAACCACTTCGCCTTGCGCAGCTTCCGCGCAGGCTGCCAGCACGTCAGCATCTTCCAGACCGAGAATGGCAGCCATGCCGCCCTGCCCGGCCGGAACCGCTTCCTGCATCAACTGACCGCGGCGCTCAACGAGCTTGACTGCGTCAGCCAGTGTCAGGCTACCGGCAGCGACCAGCGCGCTGTATTCACCCAGGCTGTGACCGGCAACAAAGGCCGGACGCGCGCCGCCTTCAGCCAGCCACAGACGCCACAGGGCGATCGAAGCGGTCAGAATGGCCGGTTGGGTTTTATCGGTTTGATTAAGCTGCTCTTCCGGGCCCTGCTGGGTCAGTGCCCACAGGTCATAACCCAGAGCCTCAGAGGCTTCTTTGAAAGTTTCGAGGATCAACGGATATTCCGCGCCCAGCTCGGCCAGCATGCCGAGGGACTGCGAACCTTGTCCTGGAAAGACGAATGCGAGGGAAGCAGACATGTAACAAGCCCCTAATGATCTTGTCGTCGGAAAATGACGTCCCATTGGGGGACGCAAGAAACTGACAGTTGGATGGCCCTTTGAACCGGGCGGTCACATTTAAGCATTGTCCGACGAAAACGCCTAAGACAACAAATCCTCCAGACGACCGTGGAGGCGCTCAGGAAGATTTTCCTGGATCTCAATCAAGGCACGCGAAATAGCACTCTGAAAGCCTTGAACCCCCGCCGATCCATGACTTTTCACCACGATGCCCTGCAAGCCGAGAAAGCTTGCGCCGTTATGTCGCGCCGGCGCCAGATCAGCCTGCAAGCGCTTCATCAGCGGCAACGCCAACGCCCCCACTGCACGGGAGGCCAGATTCTTTTTGAACAGCGCCTCGATGCGCGCCGCAATCATCGTCGCCAGGCCTTCGCTGGACTTGAGCAGGATGTTGCCGACGAAACCGTCACACACCACGACATCGGCCTCGCCACGATACAAGCCGTCGCCTTCGATAAAACCGATGTAGTTGATGCCCCGGGCAGCCTGCAACAACGTCGCCGCGAGCTTGACCTGCTGATTACCCTTGATGTCTTCGGTGCCGATGTTCAACAGCGCCACGCGCGGGCGATGGATGCCCAGCGTCTGCGCCGCCACAGAACCCATCACCGCAAACTGCAGCAGATGCTCGGCGCTGCAATCGACATTGGCACCCAGATCGAGCAACTGACAAAAACCCTTTTGCGTCGGAATCGCCGCCACCATCGCCGGGCGATCGATACCCGGCAACGTCTTCAGCACAAACCGCGACAGCGCCATCAACGCACCGGTATTGCCGGCACTGACGCACGCTTGCGCCTTGCCATCACGCACCAGCTCCAGGGCGACACGCATCGACGAGTCCGGCTTGCCGCGCAAGGCCTGGGTCGGCTTTTCGTCCATGGTGATGACTTCGCTGGCCGGGACAATCGTCAGGCGCGCGCGATCGGCAGCCGATTGGCCGTTGATCAATTCTTCAAGAAGGGAGGGTTGACCGACGAGGGTCAGGTGTAGCGAGGGCGTAGCAGACAGGCAAGCAAGGCTGGCCTGAACAATGCTGCGGGGACCGAAGTCCCCGCCCATTGCGTCAATCGCGATGACTTGAGCGGACAAGTGATTACTCGTCAGCGCCCTTGTCGATCACTTTACGGCCACGGTATACGCCTTCTGGCGATACGTGGTGACGCAGGTGAACTTCACCAGTGGTTTTTTCTACAGACAGGGTGCTAGCCTCGAGAGCGTCGTGCGAACGGCGCATGTCACGGGCAGAGCGGGATTTTTTGTTCTGCTGAACAGCCATAATTGATTAACTCCTAAACGTTTGGGTCACGCTTTAACTGCGCCAATACACTGAACGGGTTGGACCGCGTTACCTCGTCCTCGCTCGGTTCGGGCTCATCTGCTCCCGCCGGCTGCTGGCATTCTTCCGGATGATGAGCAGGCACAATAGGCAAAGCGAGCAAAAGCTCTTCTTCGACCAGTGACTGCAGATCCAATGGATCTTCGCCCAGTTCCAGCACGTCATAACCTTTCGGTAACGACTGGGTATTCGCACCCTCCTTCACTACAGCGTAACTGCATTCGCTGTGGATCGGCAGGGTGACCAGCTCAAGACAACGCTGGCAAACCATTTTGACCTCGGTGTCGATAAAGCTGTGGATCACCACAGATTTACGTTCATCTCGTTCAAAAACGAATTTCGCCTGCACCGTACCGACATCGTCGGAAAGCGGGTCGCAGAGTCTCTTCAAATCGGCCAGCAGCAGTTCACCTTGAAGGGTGGTGCCACGGTCAGCCAATTTGCGCGGGTCAACGTGAGGTGGAATCGGGTCATTCAACATAGGCGCAGCATTATAGGGATGCACCCACCCATGTCAAAGGAAATTGTGCCCTGTCCGTCACTTGCGTGCCTCCGCTAGAATTCGCACCTGCCTCAGGAGACGCGAATGCTGCCTTTATTACTCGCTTCAAGCTCGACCTATCGTCGGGAACTACTCGCCCGCCTGCACCTGCCGTTCGTCTGCAGCTCGCCGGATATCGATGAAAGTCATCGCCCGGGCGAGTCTGCCATCGAACTGGTCAAACGCCTTGCCGAGCAAAAAGCCCGGGCGCTGGCTGACAGCCATCCCGCTCATCTGATTATCGGCTCGGACCAGATAGCCGTCCTCGGCGAACAGATCATCGGCAAGCCGCATACCTTCGAGAGGGCCCGTGAGCAACTGATGGCTGCCAGTGGCGCCAGCGTGACCTTCCTGACCGGCCTGGCCCTGCTCAATAGCCAGACCGGCCAATGCCAGGTTGACTGCGTGCCGTTCACCGTACACATGCGCCCACTCGACCAAGCGCGCATCGAGCGCTATCTGCGTCTCGAGCAGCCCTACGATTGCGCCGGCAGCTTCAAAGCTGAAGGCCTCGGTGTGAGCCTGTTTCAATCTACCGAAGGCCCAGATGCCACCAGCCTGATCGGCCTGCCACTGATTCGCCTGATCGACATGTTACTGGCTGAAGGCGTGCAGATCCCTTAAAGCAAAAGATCGCAGCCTGCGGCAGCTCCTACACCGATCTGTGTAGGAGCTGCCGCAGGCTGCGATCTTTTGATCTTTACAACGAATCAGCGCAACGAAGGCCCGTGGAAACCCATCCACATCGCCAATTGCTCAGCCACGCTGGCACCGAGCTTCTTCGAGAAGCGATCGAACGGCGACTCCTGCACAGTGAAGTCGACCAGCTCTTTTTCGCCAATCACATCACGCGCAACCGAACTGGCATTGCCCAGACCATCGATCAGACCCAGCGGCAACGCCTGCTCGCCCGACCAGACCAGCCCGGAGAACAACTCTGGATGCTCTTTATCCTTCAGACGATCGCCACGACCCTGCTTGACGCTATTGATGAACTGCTTGTGCGTCGTGTCGAGCACGCTCTGCCAGAACGCCGTTTCTTCAGGCTTCTGTGGCTGGAACGGGTCGAGGAACGACTTGTGCTCACCCGAGGTGTAAGTGCGACGCTCAACACCCAGCTTCTCCATGGTGCCAACAAAACCGTAACCGGCCGCCGTCACACCAATCGAACCGACCAGACTCGCCTTGTCGGCATAGATCTGATCCGCCGCACTGGCGATGTAATAGGCACCGGAGGCACCCAGATCGGAAATCACCGCATACAGCTTGATCTCCGGATGCAGGCCGCGCAGACGCTTGATCTCGTCATACACATAACCCGACTGCACCGGACTACCGCCCGGACTGTTGATGCGCAGGATCACACCCTTGACCTTCTTGTCCTCAAACGCCGCCCGCAGACTGCCAACAATATTGTCGGCACTGGCCGGCTCCTTGTCGGCGATCATGCCGGTGACGTCGATCAACGCGGTGTAGTTCGGGCCGCGTGTAGCGCTCTTTTCCATGTCCATCAGCGGCGTGAACAGGATCAGCGCCACAAATAGATAAACAAAGGTCAGCAGCTTGAAGAAAATCCCCCAGCGGCGCGAACGACGCTGCTCCTGAACACCGGCCAGCAGCGTCTTTTCCAACAGCTTCCAGCTTTTTTCGTCACCGCCGTCGGCACTTGCCTTGGCCGGTGCTTTCCATTCGTCGGTCATGCCATCCACCCCAGCAAAAACGTATTAAGCCTGCTGCCCCAGCCAGGCGTGCAATTCGGAAAAACGATCGATCGACAAACGTGGCTCGAACTGTTGCAGCGATTCGATCGATTGCGCGCCATAACTGACCGCCACCGAATCCATCCCCGCATTGCGCGCCATCAGCAGATCAAAGGACGAATCCCCGACCATCAGCGCCTGCTCCGCACGCACACCACAATGCGCAAGGATCTGCTCCAGCATCAGAGGGTGCGGCTTGCTCGCAGTTTCATCGGCAGCACGGGTGATATCGAAATAATCTTCCCAGCCATTGGCCTTGAGCACCCGATCCAGCCCGCGACGATTCTTGCCGGTGGCGACGGCCAGGTGATAACCCTGCTCGCGAAAGGACGCCATCGACTCGACTACACCTTCGAACAGCGGCGAAGGCACGGCTTCTGCGGCGATGTAGTGATCGGCGTAATACTCGCGAAACAAGGTCATTTCGGCATCACTGATTTCGGGATACAGCGTACGGATCGCCTCAGGCAAACCCAGACCGATGATGCCTTTGACGGCGAAATCATCGCGCAACTCGAAACCGGAACGCCCGGACGCCGAATGCATCGCCTCGACAATCCGGTGAATGGAATCAGCCAGCGTGCCGTCCCAATCGAAAATCAGCAGTTTGTAATCAGATGGGCGCACTCAATCGCTCCACGGTCTTGGCCCACATTTCATCGACCGGCGCTTGCAAGGTCAGCTTGCCGCCATCGGGCAGCGGCACGGTCAGCATGTAGGCGTGCAGGAACAGACGCTTACCGCCCAGATCGCGGATCTCCTTGGTGAAATCCTCGTCGCCATACTTGCTGTCACCCGCAATGCAATGGCCGGCATGCAAAGTGTGCACGCGAATCTGGTGGGTGCGGCCGGTAACCGGTTTAGCCTCGACCATGGTGGCAAAATCACCGAAACGGCGCAGCACCTTGAACATCGTCAGGGCTTCTTTGCCCTCTTCATTGACTTCGACCATGCGCTCGCCGGAACGCAGATTGCTCTTGAGCAATGGCGCGCTGACCTTCTTGATCGAGGTCGCCCAGTTACCACGCACAAGCGCCATATAGCGCTTGTCGACGCCGTCACCACGCAATTGCTCATGCAAGTGGCGCAACATGCTGCGCTTTTTGGCGATCATCAGCAGGCCGGAGGTGTCGCGGTCGAGACGGTGAACCAGTTCCAGCTCTTTGGCATCGGGACGCAACTGACGAAAGGCTTCGATCACGCCGAAATTCAGGCCGCTGCCACCGTGAACCGCAATACCGGCGGGCTTATTGATCACGATCAGGGCTTTGTCTTCGAAGACAATCGAGGCTTCCAGGCGCTGCAACAGGCCTTGGGCGAGTGGCACCGGCTCATCGCGTTCAGGCACGCGAACGGGCGGCACGCGCACGATATCACCGGCCTGCAGCTTGTATTCGGGCTTGATCCGACCTTTGTTCACGCGCACTTCGCCTTTACGCAAAATGCGGTAAATCAAGGTCTTGGGCACGCCTTTGAGCCGGGCGAGGAGAAAGTTGTCGATTCGTTGGCCGGCATACTCCGGCGAGACTTCAAGCAATTGAACGCCTGGAGTCGAAGGGGCAGTAGTTGTCATGCCGCGGATGATAACAATTTTTATGGAATTGAAGCACTTAATCATTGCTGCTATAGTCGCGAACGCCGCCAAAAGCGGCCTGGACAGAGGAACCACGGTCAAAAACCGGCCCTGACCAACGCAATTCACCAGGACGCGAGGCCGTCCTACGGGGCTTTCGCTACGTAACGGTGGAGTTTGCAGTTGTAACAAGCGCAGGTGACATGAGGCCTGAATTACACCGCCGAGCAGAGTTTTTACTCGCCTGGCAGGCACACATTCAAGGCCAGTTCACAAAGTGCAGTCAGCAGCAGATGACCCCGAGCGAATGCTTCGGAAACAACGCCTGAATTAGCCATGATGCGTGACCTCCCCTTTCGGAGCTCACGGTAAATGCCAACCCGCTGCGGATTCTGCGCGCTGCAGCACCCGAATTATCAGGGATACGTGTAGGGTGGAGATGCACAACCGCTGGACTGTGTAGCAATAGGCTTTATCAAGACGCTTCATCTCGTCCACAGCCGCTGGTTGATTCCTCCTCCTGACTGAGTGCTTAAGTAGCCACAGCAAGCAGGACGCGTACGTCGCTATATCGGCCCAATTGGCCGCATATCGCTGGACACGGGAATGGCCAACCACTCCCGACGCACCTGACACCGACCGTGAGAAGTCGTGTGTGCCGAACGCCGTTTCCGGCAGCCCGGAAACCGACGGTACTACATGAAAAGAATGCTGATTAACGCAACTCAACCCGAAGAGTTGCGTGTTGCACTGGTAGATGGCCAACGCCTCTACGACCTGGACATCGAATCCGGTGCACGCGAGCAGAAGAAGGCCAACATCTATAAAGGCCGTATCACTCGCATCGAACCAAGCCTTGAGGCTGCCTTTGTCGATTTCGGCTCCGAGCGCCACGGCTTCCTGCCCCTCAAAGAAATCTCCCGCGAATACTTCAAGAAAGCCCCTGAAGGCCGCGTCAACATCAAGGACGTCCTGAGCGAAGGCCAGGAAGTCATCGTTCAGGTCGAAAAAGAAGAACGTGGCAACAAGGGCGCAGCCCTGACCACTTTCATCAGCCTGGCCGGTCGTTACCTCGTGCTGATGCCGAACAACCCGCGTGCCGGCGGTATCTCCCGTCGCATCGAAGGCGAAGAGCGCAACGAACTGCGTGAAGCGTTGAACGGTCTGGTTGCACCGGCCGACATGGGTCTGATCGTGCGCACTGCAGGCCTTGGCCGCAGCAGCGAAGAAATGCAGTGGGACCTCGATTACCTGCTGCAACTGTGGACTGCTATTAAAGAAGCCTCGCTGGATCGCTCCGCGCCATTCCTGATCTACCAGGAAAGCAACGTGATCATCCGCGCCATCCGTGATTACCTGCGCCAGGACATCGGCGAAGTGCTGATCGACAGCGTTGAAGCCCAGGACGAAGCCCTGACCTTCATCCGCCAGGTGATGCCGCAGTACGCCAGCAAGATCAAGCTGTACGAAGACAGCGTTCCGCTGTTCAACCGTTTCCAGATCGAAAGCCAGATCGAGACCGCTTTCCAGCGCGTCGTTGAACTGCCTTCCGGCGGCTCCATCGTCATCGATCCGACCGAAGCCCTGGTGTCCATCGACATCAACTCGGCGCGCGCCACCAAAGGCAGCGACATCGAAGAAACCGCCCTGCAGACCAACCTTGAAGCCGCCGAAGAAATCGCCCGTCAGTTGCGCCTGCGCGACATCGGCGGCCTGATCGTCATCGACTTCATCGACATGACCCCAGCCAAGAACCAGCGCGCCGTGGAAGAAAAAGTCCGCGAATGCCTGGAAGCCGACCGCGCTCGCGTGCAGATCGGCCGCATCTCGCGCTTCGGCCTGCTGGAAATGTCCCGTCAGCGCCTGCGTCCATCGCTGGGCGAAAGCAGCGGCATCGTCTGCCCGCGTTGCAACGGCACCGGCATCATCCGTGACGTTGAATCGCTGTCGCTGGCGATCCTGCGCCTGATCGAAGAAGAAGCCCTGAAAGACCGCACTGCCGAAGTGCGCGCTCAAGTGCCGATCCCGGTCGCTGCGTTCCTGCTCAACGAAAAACGCAACTCGATCACCAAGATCGAACTGCGCACCCGTGCTCGCATCATCATTCTGCCGAACGACCACCTCGAAACCCCGCATTTCGAAGTTCAGCGTCTGCGTGATGACAGCCCGGAAGCCGCGACCAACCAGTCCAGCTACGAAATCGCTGCTGCCGCTGCCGAAGTCGAAGAGGTCCAGCCAGCCGCCGCGACCCGCACCCTGGTTCGCCAGGAAGCTGCGGTCAAGACTGCCCCGGCCCGCGCCAACGCTCCGGTTCCGACCGAAGCCGCCGCACCTGCCGCTCCAGCACCGGCTCCCGTTGCCGCACCAGAGCCAAGCCTGTTCAAAGGCCTGGTGAAATCGCTGGTCAGCCTGTTTGCTACCAAAGAAGAGCCAGTTGCTCCGGCCGTGGTTGAAAAACCGGCTGCCGAACGTCCGGCCCGTAACGAAGAGCGTCGCAACGGTCGTCAGCAGAGCCGCAACCGTAACGGTCGTCGCGATGAAGAGCGCAAGCCGCGCGAAGAACGTGCTCCGCGTGAAGAGCGCGCCCCACGTGAGCCGCGCGAAGAGCGTCAGCCACGCGAAGCCCGTGAAGTCCGCGAGCCTCGTGAAGCCCGTACCGAAGCACCGGCAGCCCGTGAAGAACGCGCACCTCGTGCTCCGCGTGAAGAACGTGCCCCTCGTGCACCGCGCGAAGACCGCAAGCCACGTGGCGAGCGTGAAGAGCGTGTACGTGAACTGCGCGAGCCACTGGACGCCGCTCCAGTAGCTGCAGCCACCGCAGCCGTTGCCGCTGAAGAGCGTCCCGCCCGTCAGCCACGTGAAGAGCGCGCACCGCGTCCGCCGCGTGAAGAGCGTCAACCGCGTGCCGAGCAGGCCGCTGCTGCCGTCGCTGAAGAAGAAGTGAACATCAACGAAGAGCAACTGCCGGAAGACGGTTCGGAGAACGCCGAGGGCGATCGCCCACGTCGTCGCTCGCGCGGCCAGCGTCGTCGCAGCAACCGTCGTGAGCGTCAGCGTGATGCCAACGGCAACGTGATCGAAGGTTCGGAAGAATCCGAGTCCGGCGAAAACGCTGAAGAGCCAAGCACTGCCGATCTGGCTGCTGGTCTGGCTGTCACCGCCGCCGTTGCCAGCACCGTGATCAGCGCTCCGGCCGAAGCACAAGCTCACGAGCAAGCCGAACGCGCCACCGCTGCTGTTCAGGAAACCGCTGCAGTGGAAGCGCCGGCTGTTGAAGCCACCACGCCTGTGGAAGTGGTTGCTGCTCCGGAAGTCGAAGTGGCACCGGTTCAGGAAACCCTGCCTCAGGTCGAGCCAGCGCCATTTGTGGCTGCCGAGCCGGTGGTTGAAACCGTCGCTGAAACCGTGACCGAAACCGTGCGTGAAGTTCGTGAAGAACAGACCGCTTTCAACTGGGTTGCCGAGCCGACTGTTGCTGAAACTCCAGCACCAGTGGTTGAAGCACCGGTTGTTGAAGCACCAGTGGTCGAAACCCCGGTGTTTGAAGAACGTAAGGCTGCCGAACCAGCACCTGTCGTTGAAGCTCCGGTCGTCGAAGCGCCAGTGGTTGCCGAAGCCCCAGCCCCGGTGGTTGAAGCGCCAGCTCCAGTCAGCGCCCTGACGCCAAGCGGCCGCGCGCCAAACGACCCACGTGAAGTGCGTCGTCGCAAGCGTGAAGAAGAGCGTCTGCAGAAGGAAGCCGAACTGGCTGCCGCTGCTGCTCCTGTTGCTGAAGTGGTCGAGGCAGCGCCTGCTCCTGTTGCTGAAGTGGTCGAGGCAGCGCCTGCCCCGGTCGCTGAAGAAGCGGTTGTCGAAGCGGTGATTGCTGAAGCACCACGCTCCGTTCAGGACGCGGTCGAGCAGCACCAAGAGGCTGAGGAAAAAGAGCACGAGCCTAAACCACTCGTGTAATTCCCGAAGCCGTTAAAAAGCCCCGCCTGATTATTCAAGCGGGGCTTTTTTATGCCTCGATTTTTTGTGGTGGATTCTAGATCCAACCCCCTCACCCCAGCCCTCTCCCCACGGGGCGAGGGGGAAAGGGAGCCGATCTCCGTGTGCTTCAAGGCCGGAGTTCGACTCGAAGTTTCAGGTCGGTGTACCTCGAAAGAACACCTCGGTCAGTCCCCTCTCCCTCTGGGCGGTCCGAAGTTTCGGGAGGGCTAGGGTGAGAGGCTTTCAGGAATTACGCAGCTCTCAAGACGAGGCAAAAACCAAAGCCTCAGGCACATCGATATCCCACAGAACGCCTGGATCATCGACGGCAACCTCCACCACCCTGCCCTGCTTGAACAAAGGCCTGGCCCCACGATCACCACTCAACGCCTGCAACCCCAAACCAAACGACCGCCCAAACCCCACCGGATGACCAAACTCGCCCTCCTGCACCGGCACGCTCACCGCATCGTCAGCAATCGCCGCAACCACCCGCTCAATACTCGACGGCAAGATAAACGGCATATCCCCCAGCACAATCAACCAGCCATCCGCATCCGGACAAGCCGCAACGCCGGCGGCAATACTGTCACCCATCCCGGTCGATTCAATCGAGACCACGTCACAGCCATAAGCCTGCGCCATGCGCATCGCCTGTGGCCGCGCTTCGGTGGTGACCAATACGCGCTTTTCAAGACTGGCCGGCAGATTCACCAACACTTGCTCGATCACCGAACGCACCGCGCCATCACGCCCGGTGCAATCCGCCAGCAATTTGTCCTTGTCAGCACCCGCCACCTGGCGAAAGCGATTGCCCTCACCCGCCGCCAGCACAATCACTGCAATGGATCGACTCATGCGCCCTCCAGTGTTTTTTTCTGCTTCAACTCGACACCGTTCTTGATTGCGACGATCTCCGCCAACAACGACAAGGCAATTTCCGCCGGCGAATGACTGCCGATGTGCAGACCGATCGGCCCGTGCAGCCGATTGATCGCCTCTACCGACAAGCCTAGCTGAGCCAGATTCTCCCGACGCTTCTGACTGTTGACCCGCGAGCCGAGCGCGCCGACATAGAAAGCTGGCGAATCCAGCGCCGTCAGCAACGCCATGTCATCCAGACGCGGATCATGAGTCAGCGCGACAATCGCCGTGCGCTCATCGGTCTGGATGCTCAGCACCGCGTCATCGGGCATGCCCGGGACGAAACGACCGTGGTGCTCTTCCCAGCCATACACGAACTCGGTGCGCGGATCGCAAATCAGCACTTCGAAATCCAGCAGCCGTGCCATATCCGCGACGTAGCGCGACAACTGCCCGGCACCGATCAACAGCAGGCGCCACCGCGGACCGTAGATCGCACGCAGGGTTTTACCGTCGAACTCCAACGCATCGCTTTTGCTCGCCGGTGACAGAAGCACTTCGCCGGTTTCGACGTTCAACTCGCGGGCGACGATCTCGTGAGCCTCGCAACGATCCAGTAATTCGGCAACCCACGCAGGGTCGCCGACGCGCTCTTCGGTCAGGCGCAACGTGCCACCGCAAGGCAAGCCAAACCGCGCCGCCTCTTCACGGGTCACGCCATAAGTAATCAACTGCACCGGCGGCCCATCGGTGGCAATGCGGCCGTCGTGCAGACGGGCGATCAAGTCATCCTCGACACACCCGCCCGACACCGAACCGATCACCACGCCATCCTCGCGCAAGGCGAGCATGGCGCCGGGAGCCCGGGGCGCCGTGCCCCAGGTCTGCACCACGCTGAACAGCACCACCCGCTGCCCGGCGCGGCGCCATTCGAGAACGCTGCGCAAGACGTTGAGATCGACGCTGTCCATTACGCCTCTGCCTTCTGCCAGCCCTGCAACTGATAACGCACCGGCAGATTGCGAATGCGCTTGCCGGTGGCGGCGAAGATCGCGTTACACAAGGCCGGAGCAATCGGTGGCACGCCCGGTTCGCCGACACCGCCCAAGGGCACGTCGCCCGGCGGCGTCACCAGATGCACGGCAATTTCCTTCGGCGCCAGCGACATGCGCGCCACTTCATACATATGGAAGTTGTCCTGCTGCACCTTGCCGTCCTTGAAGCTGATTTCGCCCAGCACGGCATTACCGAGGCCCATCACACAAGCGCCTTCGAACTGCGAGCGAATGCGCTCGGGGTTGATCTGCGGCCCGCAATCGACAGCGATATCCGCCTTGTGCACGATCAGCGTACCGTCGTCCTTGACCTCGACTTCGATCACCGCCGCCACGTAGGTGACGAAGCTGTAATGCACCGCCAGGCCAAGACCACGTCCCTTGGGCAGTTTGCGCCCCCAACCAGCAGCTTTCGCTGCGGTTTCCAGCACAGTGCGCATGCGTCCGGTGTCGATCGGATAACGCTCGGGAGATTCGCCGTAGTTCCACTCCTCGCTCAGCGTGCGCGGGTCGATCTGACGATCAGGGCCAAGCAGCTTGATCTGGTATTTGAGCGGATCCTCGCCGGCCTTGTGCGCCAGTTCATCGACAAAACTCTGGATCGCGAAACCATGGGGAATATTCGATACCGAGCGATACCAGCCGACCCGCGTGTGCACGGTGGCTTCGGGGTTTTCCAGACGCACATTGGGAATCGCGTAGGCCATGTTGGTGAAGCCCATGCCCAGTTCGAATGCCGCTTCATGGTTCATGCCCGGCGCGAACAGCGCGGTGATGCTCGGTGCCACGGTGCGATGCAACCAGCTGGAGGGCATGCCGTCCTTGCCCACGCCCGCCTTAAGGTATTCGGCGGACACCGTGTGGAAATACGAGTTATGGATGTCATCTTCACGGGTCCACTGCACCCGCACGGCTTTGCCGGGGAACTCTTTGGCGAGAATCGCTGCTTCAACAACGAAGTCTGGCTTCGACTTGCGACCGAAACCACCGCCAAGCAATGTGACATTGAAGGTGACATTGTCGAAGGGCAGTCCAAGACGCTCGGCAAGTCGCTCGCGGGTGACTTGCGGCGCCTGACTCGGTGCCCACGCCTCGCAGACGCCATCCTTGTAACGAGCAATGGCGACCATCGGTTCCATTGGCGCCTGCGCCAGATGCGGTAAATAGTAGGACGCCTCAAGGGTGCTGGCAGCGCCGCTCAGGGCTTTGTCGATATCGCCGGTGTTGCGCACCACTTTGCCCGGCTTGAGCGAAGCGGCTTCCAGCTCCTTGCGATAGGCGATCGAGTCATAACTGGCGTTCGGGCCATCGTCCCATTCGATTTTCAGCGCTTCGCGCCCCTTGATGGCCGCCCAGGTATTACTGGCCACCACGGCCACGCCGCCCAACGGCTGAAACTCTGAAGGCAACGGGCGACTTTCGATCTGGATCACTTTGAGCACGCCGGGGACTTTCAGCGCAGCGCTGTCATCCAGCGATTTGACCTTGCCGCCGTACACCGCCGGACGAGCGATGGTCGCGTACAACATGCCATCGAAATGCACGTCGGCGCCATACACCGCACGCCCGTTGACGATGTCGTCACCGTCGATGGCTTTAGTACCTTCCTTGCCGATGTAACGGAACTCTGACGGCTGCTTGAGGCGCAGGCTTTCACGCGCCGGCACCGGCAACGCACTGGCGGCAGCGGCGAGTTCGCCATAACCCAGCGCACGGCCAGACGGTTTGTGAATGACTTTGTGCAGTTGCGCGTGGCATTCGCCGACCGGCACTGTCCACTGCGCAGCGGCGGCCTGTTCAAGCATGGTTCGCGCTGCCGCGCCGCAACGCCGCATCGGCTCGTACCAGTGACGCATGCTGCGCGAGCCGTCGGTGTCCTGGTTGCCGAAGCGCACCTCATCGCCCGGCGCCTGCTGCACTTTGACGTGCGCCCAATCAGCGTCCAGCTCATCGGCGACCACCATGGTCAGACTGGTGCGCACGCCCTGACCCATTTCCGAACGGTTGCACACAACGGTGACGGTGCCGTCAGCGGCGATGCTGACGTAGACCTTCGGATCATCGATCCAGCCATTGGGCATGCCATCGGCGCCGAACTGTTTCGGTTTGTCTTCGGCCAACGCATCCTGCCAGCCCCAACTTGCCGCCAGCACCAGCGCACCAGTGGCGCCGACGCCTTTGAGAAAACCACGACGGCTGAGATTGCTCAGGGCGAAATCATTCGGAAGACGGCTCATGCCTTGGCCTCCTTCAAATGGGTGGAGGCTTGGCGGATCGCCGTCTTGATCCGGTTGTAAGTGCCGCAGCGGCAAATGTTGCCGACCATGGCTTCCTCAATCTGCTCGTCGCTCGGGTTCGGGTTGGTTTTAAGCAATGCCGTGGCCGACATGATTTGCCCGCCCTGACAGAAACCGCACTGCGCGACGGCTGTGTCGAGCCAGGCTTGCTGGACCACCTGCCCGACCGGGTCGGCATGCAGGTTGTCGATGGTGGTGACGTTCTGCCCGATCACCGAGCCGATCGGCGTGATGCAACTGCGCGCCGGCAAGCCATCGATGTGAATGGTGCAGGCGCCACACAGGCCCATGCCGCAACCGAATTTGGTGCCGTTGTAACCGGCGACATCACGAATCGCCCATAACAGCGGCATATCTTCAGTGACATCGAGAGGATGGTCTTGACCGTTGAGTTTCAGGGTAATCATGGGCACGCCCGCATATTTTTAGTGGTTATGGGGTCGAGCAATCTGCCGCCATTGAATCGGCGGTGGTTCACGCAGATCGACTCAGGCTAATCAGGCTCTCTTGTGCCGACGCGAACGTCTGCACCGGGCCTTTGGTGGAGCAAATGACGGTTATCGTTAGCTCGCTAAGTTAACCCAGCGTTAACAAAAAAGCCCTGCACTTTTTCATCAGTGCAGGGCTTTGGATGGCGCTTTGAAAGCGTAGCCTCAATAGCGGTTGGGCTCCATTTCCAGTTCGACATTGAATCGTTCGGCAATGTCTTTCTGGATGCGTTGCGCCAGATCGAGCAATTGCAGACCGGTCGCCGTGCCGTAATTGACCAGCACCAGTGCCTGCAATTTATGCACGCCGGCATCGGCCTCACGGAAACCCTTCCAGCCAGCGCGCTCGATCAACCAGCCAGCAGCCAGTTTCATTTGCCCGTCCGGTTGCGCGTAGGCGACCACATCCGGGTGCTGCACTTTGATTTGCGCGACAATGGCCGCCGACACCAGCGGATTCTTGAAGAAGCTGCCGGCATTACCGAGCACTGCCGGGTCCGGCAGTTTTTCACTGCGGATGCTGCAGATGGCGCGGCTGACGTCACTTGGCGTCGGCTGCTCGATGCCCTGCTCGGTCAGGCGCTGACGCACCGGGCCGTATTCCAGGTGCAGATGCGCGACGCGATCCAGTTTGAAGCGCACGCGCAGAATCAACCAACGCCCAGGCTGTTGCTTGAACAGGCTGTCGCGGTAGGCAAAGTTGCACTCTTCGAGGCTGAAGTCGCGCAGCTCGCCGCTCTGGCGATCCAGCGCGGTGAGCCCGGCAAACACATCCTTGATCTCGACACCGTAGGCACCGATGTTCTGCATTGGCGCAGCGCCGACGGTGCCGGGAATCAGGCTGAGGTTTTCCAGTCCGGAAAAACCCTGCGCCAGCGTGTATTGCACAAATGGGTGCCAAGGCTCGCCGGCTTCAGCTTCGATCACCACGCGGCTATTGTCATCGCTGATCACGCGGATGCCACGGGTGGACATGCGCAATACCAGCGCCGGAATGTCCGCCGTGAGCAGCAAATTGCTCCCACCACCGATCACCAGCAACGGCACATCGTGCGCGCTGGCATACGCCAGCGCTTCGCGGACATCGGCATCGCTGTGGGCTTCGGCGAACAGTTGCGCGCGAACATCGACGCCAAAACTGTTGAACGGTTTCAGGGATACCTGTGGTTGCACCTGCAAACTCATAACCGGCCCTTCACTTCGATCAACAATTGGTCACAGGCCGCTTCGATCAGATCCAGCACCTGCTCGAAGCCCTGATCGCCGTCGTAATACGGATCCGGCACTTCATCGACCACCCCGGCATAGCGGCGCAGGAACAGATCCAGTTCGGCCTTGCCAGTGGACGGTTGCAGCGCCTTGAGGTTGCGCAGGTTGCTGTTGTCCATCGCCAGAATCAGGTCGTAACTGGCGAAGTCGGCACGGCTGACCTGTTGCGCGCGTTGCGCCGACAGGTCATAGCCGCGCACTTTGGCCGCGGCCTGGCTGCGTTTGTCCGGCGGGTTGCCGACGTGCCAGTCACCGGTGCCAGCGGAGGCCACTTCGACCTGATCCGCCAGCCCTGCGGCACGCAACTTGTGGCGCAACACGCCTTCAGCCGTGGGCGAACGGCAAATGTTGCCCAGGCACACAAACAGAACGCGCATCAGGCCCCCAGCAGGCGACGAACGCGCTCGAGGTCTTCGACGGTATCGACGCCGGTGGGCGGTGCGATCAGCGCATCGGCAACATGAATCCGCACGCCGTGCCACAGGGCACGCAGTTGCTCAAGGGATTCAGTGTTTTCCAGCCAGCACGGGCCCCAGTTGACGAAGTCCTGGAGGAAACCGGCGCGGTAGGCATAGATACCAATGTGACGACGGTACGGCACGCCTTCAGGCAATTGCTCGCGGCTCTTGGCAAAGGCATCGCGCGCCCACGGCAAGGTCGAACGGCTGAAGGTCAGCGCCAGACCGTTGAGGTCGCTGACAACCTTGACCACATTCGGATTGAACAGGGTTTCCACGTCCTCGATCGGCTCGGCCAACGTGGCCATGCGCGCTTCGGTGTGGGCGGCGAGGTTGGCGGCGACCTGATCAATCACGCTCGGTGGAATCAGCGGCTCGTCACCCTGCACGTTGACCACGATCGCGTCAGGCTCAAGGCCCAGTTTCGCCGCGACTTCGGCCAGACGGTCGGTGCCGGAGTTATGGTCTTCACGGGTCAGCACCACTTCGGCACCAAAAGCCTTGCACGCCTCGACGATGCGCGCGTCGTCAGTCGCAACCACCACGCGGGAGGCGCTGCTTTTGCTCGCCTGTTCCCAGACGTGCTGGATCATCGGCTTGCCGGCGATGTCCAGCAGCGGTTTGCCCGGCAGACGGGTCGAGGCGAAACGCGACGGGATGACAACGGTGAAGGCAGTGGTCATTTATCCAGACGCTCGTCGGTGGTCAGAGTGCGGGCTTCGCTTTCGAGCATCACCGGGATGCCATCGCGGATCGGATAGGCCAGACCGGCACCCTTGCTGATCAGTTCGGTCTTGTCGGCGCTGAGCTTGAGCGGGCCTTTGCAGATCGGGCACGCGAGGATGTCGAGCAATTTGGTGTCCATGAACATTCCCTGAGTAAAGAGCTAAGGCAAAAGCCGATCGGGCAACAGGCGCATCAGCTGTGTGTCGAACCAGGCCACGAACGCCGGCGACGGCACGGCATCGACCGCCAGATACCACCAGTCGGCAGCAGCGAAGGCACGGCACTTCACCGCGTCCTTTTCAGTCATCACCAACGGCAATGACGGTGTGAAATTCAACGCCTGGACGCTGTATTCAGCGTGGTCGGCAAACGCATGGGGGATTGCTCGCCAGTCTAGCGCTTCGAGGGTGTTGAAGAAACGTTGCGGATTGCCGATCCCGGCGACCGCGTGGACGGCCTGGCCGGAGGAGAAATGATCGAGCGGCTTGCGCTCGCCACTGCACAGATTGACCAGCGCGGTGGGTTGCAGACGAAAAGCGAAACCGTCGTCGCGATCTTCGGTGGCACCATTGAACAGCACGCCATCGACGCTTTGCAGGCGCTCGATCGGTTCGCGCAACGGCCCGGCAGGCAAGCAACGTTTATTGCCTAGCCCACGGGCGGCATCGATCAGCACCAGTTCCAGATCCCGCGCCAGACGATAATGCTGCATGCCGTCATCAGAGAGGATCAGATCCAGCGGCTCACTGGCGAGCAAGGCTTTGACCGCGGCGCTGCGATCGGGGTCGATCATCAGCGGCACGCCGGTGCGCTGGACGATCAGCAATGGCTCGTCGCCGGCCATTTCAGCGGCTTGATCGGCCTCAACGCGCCATGGCAGTTGCGGTGGTTTGGCGCCGTAACCGCGACTGACCACACCGACGCGCAATCCGCTGCGCCGGCAATGTTCGATCAGCCAGAGAATCATCGGCGTTTTGCCGGTGCCGCCGACGGTGATGTTGCCGACCACTATCAACGGCACTGGCGGCTGGTAAATCTCGCCCTCACCGTCGAGAAAGCGCTGGCGTTTACCGACCACCACGCGGCGGTACAACATTTCCAGCGGCCGCAGCAGCGTCAGGGCCGGGTGCCCCTGATACCACGCAGCGAGCAAACGATCGGACAGGCTCATCAGGATTTGGGCGCCGCCTCGACCGTGGTCATGCGCAGATGGCTGAAACCGAGCTTGCCGGCCGCGTCCATGGCGGTGATCACTGATTGATGCTGAGTCTTGCCGTCGGCACTGATCGACAACGGCATGTTGGTGTCACCGTTGGATTCTTTCTGCATGGCTTCCATCAGGGTCGCCAAGTCGTTCTTCGGCAGAATCCTGTTGTTCACCGAAAACACGCCTTCGGCGCTGATAGCCACGTCGATCTGCTTGAGCTGCTGATCTTCGGCCGGTGAGCCGCTGACCGCTTCCGGCAGATCAACGCGCAACTGGGTTTCTCGGGTAAACGTAGTGGTCACGACAAAAAACAGCAGCAAAATGAACACCACGTCGATCAGCGACGCGAGGTTGATATCGATGGTTTCCCGAGGCTTGCGACGGAATTTCACGCGCGGCCCTCGGCCAGGTCGACGTCACGGTCACCCTGCACCACTTCAACCAGTTTGATCGCTTCCTGCTCCATGCCCACCACCAGTTCATCAATGCGGCGTTGCAGGAAGCGGTGGAAGAACACCGCCGGAATACCGACCATCAGGCCTGCTGCTGTGGTGATCAGCGCCTTGGAGATACCACCCGCCAGCACCGAAGCATTGGTGGTCATACCGGAACCGGTGAATGCGCTGAAGATATCGATCATGCCCAGCACCGTACCCAGCAGACCGAGCAGCGGCGACATCGCGGCGATGGTGCCCAGCGCATTGACGTAGCGTTCGAGCTCGTGGATGACGCGGGCGGCGGCTTCTTCAATGCACTCTTTCATGATCTCGCGACCATGCTTGGAGTTGGCCAGACCGGCGGCGAGGATTTCCCCCAGCGGCGAATTGGCGCGCAATTCCTTGAGTTTTTCTTTATTGAGCTGCTTGTCCTTGATCCAGACCCAGACCTGGCCCAGCAGATGCTCGGGGGTGACGCGACTGGCGCGCAGGGTCCACAGGCGTTCGGCGACGATCGCCATGGCCGCGATGGAGCTCAGAATGATCGGCAACATCATCCAGCCGCCGGATTTGACCAATTCCCACACAGTGACAGTCCCCTCGAAAAAGTGCGCCACTTTACCATACCGATCGACGATTAAGACCCGCCGCCCCGACGACCGTGATACCCATTGGCTCATGCCCCGATCAGTGGGCCAGCGCGGGCGGATCACGCCAGAAACGCCGCTGATGACGCATCGTGCGAGGCGGCGCGAAGGTGCCCAGCTGCACCTGAATGGCACCCTGCTCGGCGCTGTCGTAAATGCGCAGTCCCTGTTTGCGATAACGCGCCAGCACGGTCGGATGCGGATGGCCGAAGGAATTGCCCTGCCCACGGGAAATCAGCACGGCCGCGGGTTGCAACACCTTGAGCAGCGCCATTGACGATGAACTGCGGCTGCCGTGATGGGGCGATTGCAGCCATGGCGTCGGCACGGCCAAAGGACTGTCGAGCAGCGCGCGTTCGGCGTGGGTGTCGATATCGCCGGTCAGTAACAGGCGCTCGCCATTGGCCTCGATCTGCAAGACGCAGGAGCGCTGATTGCTGTCGCGGGCGCCCGCCCACTGCCAGAGTTGAAAGGCGACTCCGTCCCACTGCCATTGCCGGCCGCTTTCGCAGGCTTCGGCGCTCAACACCTCAGGCAATCCCGCCGGGTCACCGCTGATCACGCGATCGACGGTCAAACCACGGGTGATCGCCAGAGCGCCACCCGCGTGATCGGCATCCGCATGGCTGAGCAGCATCAGATCGAGTTTTTCCACTCTCAGTTTGCGCAACGCGGGCAGCACCACCCGCTCGCCGAGATCGAAATCACCAAAGCGCGGCCCAGCGTCATAGAGCAACGTGTGATGGCGGGTGCGGATCAGGATGGCCAGGCCTTGGCCGACATCGAGTTGCCAGATCTCGGCCAATCCCTCATCCAGCCGTTCGCGTGGCGGCACCACCAGCAGCAACAGCAATGGCCAGCCCAGCGGGCGCATTGGCACGCCGCGCGGCAACAGCAACAACACGGCGCCGAGGCTGCCAGCAGCCAAGAACCAGGCGGGTATCGAGGGTGCGATCCATGCAGGCCAATGCCCGGCCATTATCGCCAGCGCGCGAAACAACCCGTCGATCAAACCACCGGCCAGCCACAACAGCCCTTCGCCGACATAGGGTATGGGCAACAACATCGTCCCGAGCAACGCCGGCGGCAGCACGACAAGACTGACCCAAGGCACTGCAAGCAAATTGGCCAGCGGCCCGCTGAGACTGATCGGCAGGTTCAGGGCCAGCAATACCGGGCACAAACCGATCGCAATCAACCATTGCGCCCGCGTCCAGGTCTGCCACCAGCGCCACGCGCCCAAACGACCGCCAAAGGTAAAGATCAGCACGGCCACCGCCGCAAACGAGAGCCACAAACCCGGACGCAAACTGACGAGCGGATCCAGCAACAGCACGCCATTGAACGCCAGCAGCAGCGGCCACCATGCCCCCAGATGGCGATAGCGCAGACGCCACAACAACACCAGCCCGACCATCACGCAGGCGCGTTGTACCGGCACGTCGAATCCGGCGAGCAGGCCATAACCAAACGCTGCCGCGAACGCCAGCCCACAGGCCCACGGCAGCCACGGCCAGCGCAACGGCCACAGGCCAAAACGGGCCAGGCCGGCGACCAGCATGTACATCACCGCCGCCAGCAAACCGATGTGCTGTCCGGAAATCACCAACAAATGCACGGTGCCGGTGTCCTGAAGAATCTGCCAATCCTCGCGACTGAGCCCGGACCCATCGCCCAACACCAGCGCGGCCAGAGCACCGGCCCGACCGTGCGCATCCACTGCAAGCAGGCGCTGACGAATGCTGTCGCGCCAGGCCCAACGCGCTTCGCTCAGGCGTTGACCATCCTTGATCGTGCCCGTCGCACCGATGCGTTGCGCCAGCAGCCAAGCCTCGTAATCGAACGCATCCGGATTGAGCAAACCGCCGGGGCGCTTGAGTTTGACTGCCAATCGCCAACGCTCGCCACTGTTGACCGGCTGCCCGGCGTACCAGGCCAGACGCATCAGCGTGGGTAATTTCCCGTGACGTGATTGCGCGTCGGCCAATTCGAAACGCACCACGCCGTCTGCGCTCTGCGGCAAACCGACCACCCGCCCTTCGAGCCAGCGGGTTTCGCCATCCAGTTCGGCCGGCAAGCGATCATTCAACGCCCATTGCGCACCGACGCTGGCCCACGTGAAACCAAACAGCAAAAACGCCAACGGATAGCTGCGAAACGGCAGCAACATCAAAGCCGTCACCGGCAACAACAGCATCAACCAGACCGGCGGTAAGGCCGGCATAAAAACCGGGGCCAGCAGACCGACTGCCAGCGCCATCATCCCTGTGCGCATAAGCCCGTCCTTGAGAGTCCCGCACTTAGGCATAGCGGGTGTCGGGCACGTGCGTCGTCAACAATTGTCACAAAGTCTGAATGGGCGCTTCGTAGAATCCAGACATACTTGCCGCCTTAACCGACCGAGAAGCCTTATGCCCCGGCGCTTATTCAAACGTTACATGCCCGATCCGACGAGCATCAGGGAACACAAATCCTTACGCTTTCTCGGCAAGTTGCTGCATGACCCGAACCTCTGGCACCTCAATCGCCACTCGGTCGCGCGGGCGATGGCGGTCGGTCTGTTCGCCGCATTCCTGCCGATTCCGGCGCAAATGCTGGTGGCCGCCGCCCTTGCCGTCATGGTGCGGGGGAACATGCCGATTGCGGTCAGCCTGGTGTGGCTGACCAACCCGATCACCATGCCGGCGGTGTTCTTCTGCACTTATCAGGCCGGGGCGTTTTTGATGGACGTGCCCGCCCGGCATCTGCCGGATGAACTGACCTGGGAGTGGATCAGCGGCGAGTTGTCGACACTGTGGCAGCCGTTTCTGCTCGGTTCGGTAGTGGTAGGGCTGGTGCTGGGCGCCCTCGCCTATTGCCTGGTGATGATGTATTGGCGCTGGTGGGTCGCGCGGCAATGGGCGCGGCGCAAGAAAAGCCGCATGCGCTGAATGCAAAACGGCCTCCGCAGTGGGAGGCCGATTTGATTTGTGGCGTCTGGATTGGCCCCATCGCGAGCAGGCTCACTCCTACATTGGAATGCGTTCCCCTGTAGGAGTGAGCCTGCTCGCGATGGCCACGACTCGGTCTGGAATCAGGTACGCATCCCGCGCCCACTCACCAGCAACCGTGCGCAACCGAGATACAGCACAACGGTCGCGACAAGCATGAAGGTGATCGCGATGCCGATGCGGATATCCGACACACCCAGAATGCCGTAACGGAAGGCATTGACCATGTGCAGCACCGGGTTGGCCAGCGACACGGTCTGCCAGAACGGTGGCAGCAACGTGATCGAGTAGAATACCCCACCCAGATAGGTCAGCGGCGTCAACACAAAGGTCGGGATGATCGAAATATCATCGAAGTTGCGCGCAAACACCGCGTTGATGAAGCCCAGCAGCGAGAAGATCGTCGCCGTCAGCACCACCACCAAAATGGTCACGCCCAAGTGGTGCACCTGCAGATGGGTAAAGAACAGCGACAGAATCGTCACGATCACGCCGACCATCAGACCACGCAACACGCCGCCAATGGTGAAGCCAATCAGAATCGTGTGCGGCGACACCGGCGACACCATCAGCTCTTCGATAGAGCGCTGGAACTTGCTGCCGAAGAAACTCGACACCACGTTGCCGTAAGAGTTGGTGATCACCGACATCATGATCAGCCCCGGCACGATGTACTCCATGTAAGTGAAGCCACCCATGTCGCCGATCTGCCGACCGATCAGATTGCCGAAGATCACAAAGTACAGAACCATGGTGATCGCCGGCGGCAGCAGCGTTTGCGGCCAGATCCGCGTGAAGCGTTTGACCTCGCGGTAAACAATGGTCTGCAGGGCGACAAGGTTGGGACGGAATTCGGAACTCATACCGCCACCTTCGACAGATTTTTCTCCACCAGAGACACGAACAGCTCCTCGAGGCGATTGGTTTTGTTACGCAGGCTCAGCACTTCGATGTTCTGCTGCGCCAACTGGGTGAACAACGCCGTGATGCCCATGGATTTGTCGACCTGGACTTCGAGGGTGTGACCGTCGATCAACCGGGCGGGGTAGCCGAGCAATTGCGGCGCGGCGTGCAAGTCGTTTTTCAGGTCCAGCAGGAAGGTTTCCACGTGCAACTGGCCCAGCAATTGTTTCATGCTGGTGTTCTCGACGATGGTGCCGTGGTCGATGATGCCGATGTTGCGGCACAACTGCTCAGCCTCTTCCAGATAGTGCGTGGTGAGGATGATGGTGATGCCTTTCTGGTTCAGCTCGGTGAGGAACGTCCACATCGAACGACGCAACTCGATATCGACGCCTGCGGTCGGTTCATCAAGGATCAGCAGACGTGGTTCGTGTACCAGCGCACGAGCGATCATCAAGCGCCGCTTCATGCCGCCGGACAACGAACGCGACGGCACATCGCGCTTGTCCCACAGGCCCAGTTGGGTGAGGTACTGCTCGGCGCGTTCCTTGGCGACCTTCGCCGGAATGCCGTAGTAACCGGCCTGCGTCACGACGATGTCGAAGGTCTTTTCGAACTGGTTGAAGTTGAATTCCTGCGGCACTACGCCGATCGAGCGCTTGAGCTGCGCAGGATTTTTGTCCAGGTCATGACCGAAAATATTCACCGTGCCGCTGGTTTTGTTCACCAGGGTCGAGAGAATGCCGATGGTCGTGGATTTGCCAGCACCGTTGGGGCCGAGCAAGGCGAAAAAGTCACCTTCGGCGACGTCCAGATCGATACCACTCAAGGCCTGGAACCCGTTGCCGTAGGTTTTGGTTAGCTGCCGGATGGACAGAGCGGAACTCATATCTGATTTACGCACCATTGAAGGAAAAAAGGAGACGGCGGCGAAGGATCGAACCGCAGCGCAAGTGCGCAATGGTGCTTGCCGCCGCCGTACAAGTACAGTCAAGTGTGTCGATAGTAGGTATTAAGTCAACGCGGTCATAACCGCTTTCTGGTAGGCCGGACGCTGCTTCAGGCGCTCGTACCAGGCTTGCAGATGGGGTTGCGGGGCGCGTTCGATGGGCATCTCGAACCAGGCATAAATGAAACTGCCGAGCGGGATATCGCCCATGCCGATGTCTTGTCCGGAGAGGTATGGCTGACTGGCCAAGGCATGGTCAGCCATGCTCAGCAACTCGTTGCATTCCTTGATCGCGGCGTTGATAGCAGGCCAATCCTGTTTGTCCGCCGGTGTGCGCAACACGCCCCAGAACACCGTGCGGAAGGGACCGGCAAAACTTGACGTGGTCCAGTCCATCCACTTGTCAGCGACGGCGCGGGCTTGCGGATCCGCCGAATACCAGTGGCTGTCGGGCGCATGTCTGGCCAGCAGATAGCGAACGATGGCGTTGGATTCCCACAGCACAAAACCGTCGTCCTCGATCACCGGCACCCGACCGTTCGGGTTCATCGCCCGGTACTCGGGTGTGTCGACTACGCCGAATGCGCCACCGGCATCGATCGCCTCGTAGGCCAGACCGAGTTCCTCGGCGGCCCATAATGGTTTCCTGACATTCGATGAGTTTTTCCGTCCCCAGATCTTCAGCATGACCGCCTCTTTTCAAATGCGTGGGCAGGCAGCATACGCCGGATCAGACGCGGCTCAAATCACTCTGCATATCGCCCAGCAATGGCGGCTGCTGATCGGTGAACAGGTGCGGATAGCACTTTTGCAGATGCTCGAAGAAAAAGGTTTCCGGGACATCGGCGAATTGGCCGTGATCGACCAGATACTCCATCAACTGTGCACCATCGCGGTTGAACGGGTGGAAAACGCTGTCGTTGATACCGTCGAACTCCAGCGGCGCGACATTGAACAACTCGCAGAGCTTCTGGTTGAACGCCGGCGTTGCTTTGACCCAGCGACCCTCTAGAAAAAACTCGGTATAGCCGTGCATGGCGAACATATCGCTTTTCAATAACTCGAGCAGACGCGGGGTCGACAGATGATTTTTCACATCGGCCAGACCGATCCGCGCCGCGATTCCGCAATGCCGCGCGCAGCCCGCCAGCAGCGTGGCTTTCGGTACGCAATAACTCTCCCCCGTCGCCAGCGCATAACTGCCGCGCAAGGTCTGCGGATCACGGCTGAAGGTATAGGGGTTGTAGCGCACGGCCTCACGCACGGCGTAATAAAGACTGATCGCCTGCGCGAGCGGATCGCGGCTGGCACCACGGTGTTGTTCGGCGAACTCCACCACCGCCGGATGGTCACTATCGATGAAGCGGCCGGGGCTCAGATACTCGTGCATGACGACAATCTCCTGGATGAGTCCCGAGTCTAGCGACAGCTTCAGCACAGAGATAACGACGTTTCGGCCAAACTTGGACGCAAAGACGCGGATTGATCGAACGATTTCCCACACGTGTTGCCCACCGAACCTACGAAAATCATCCGGGGTTTCCCACGATTTCAATCACCTTGGTCTGACCACCCGGTTTTACAGATGCGGTCTAAGCTCTGGAGGGTCGATTTGCCTTGGTTCACGGAGGACTGAATATGCTGTTGTTGTGGATACTGGTTTTGATCGTTGGCGTGGCGTATCTCGCCCACCGGCGCATCGCCCCGCTGCCAGCGCTGGGCATCGTTGCCGTCTACCTCTTGGCGATGGGGATATTCAGCCACGCACCGGGCTGGCTGTTGCTGGTGTTCTGGGTACTGCTGGCGGTGGTCGCTGCACCGCTGCTGTTACCTGACCTGCGCCGCAAACATTTCACTGCGCCGCTGTTCAACTGGTTCCAGAAAACCCTGCCGCCGATGTCGCAGACCGAACGCGACGCGATCGACGCCGGCACCGTGTGGTGGGATGGCGAGCTGTTCAGCGGTCGTCCGGACTGGGACAAACTGCTGGCCTATCCGAAGGTGCAACTGAGCGAAGAAGAGCAAGCGTTCATTGACGGCCCGACCGAGGAACTCTGCGCCATGGTCACCGACTGGCAGATCGGCCAGTCGATGGACCTGCCGGCCGAAGCCTGGACGCACATCAAGGAACATGGCTTTTTTGCCCTGATCATTCCGAAAGAATTTGGCGGTAAAGGGTTCTCGGCCTACGCCCACTCGCAAGTGGCAATGAAACTGGCCACCCGCAGCGGTGACCTCGCCTCCACCGTCATGGTGCCGAACTCCCTCGGCCCGGCCGAACTGCTGCTGCATTACGGCACCGACGAACAACGCAATCACTACCTGCCACGCCTGGCCCGTGGCGATGACATCCCGTGCTTCGCCCTCACCGGTCCGCTCGCCGGTTCCGATGCAGGAGCGATGCCCGACACCGGGATCATCTGCAAAGGCCAATGGGATGGTCAGGAAGTCATTGGTCTGCGCCTGAACTGGGAAAAACGCTACATCACCCTCGGCCCGGTCGCGACCCTGCTCGGCCTGGCCTTCAAGGCCTACGACCCGGAGCATCTGCTGGGTGACAAGGAAGACCTTGGCATCAGCCTTGCGCTGATCCCGACCGATACCGCCGGCGTAGAAATCGGGCGTCGTCACCTGCCACTGGGCGCGGCGTTCATGAACGGCCCGAACTCCGGCAAGGATGTGTTCATTCCGCTCGACTTCCTTATCGGCGGTCAGGAAATGCTCGGCAAGGGCTGGATGATGCTGATGAACTGCCTGTCGGTCGGCCGTTCGATTTCGTTGCCGGCAGTCGGTACCGGCGCAGCCAAGTTCACCAGTCTGGTCACCGGGCAATACGCGCAGATTCGTGAACAGTTCAACGTGCCGCTATCGGCGTTCGAAGGTATTCAGGAGGCCATGGCGCGCATCGGCGGCAACGCGTGGATGATGGATGCCGCGCGGATGCTCACCGCCAACGCGGTGGACCTCGGCGAAAAACCCTCGGTGCTGTCGGCAATCCTCAAGTACCACCTCACCGAACGCGGCCGCGAGTGCATCAGCCACGCGATGGATGTGCACGGTGGCAAGGCGATCATCATGGGGCGGAACAACTACCTCGGGCGCAGCTGGAACGGTGCACCGATCTTCATCACCGTGGAGGGTGCGAACATCCTGTCGCGCAACCTGATGATCTTCGGTCAGGGCGCGATTCGTTGCCATCCGTTCGTACTCAAGGAAATGGCTCTGGCCGGTCGTGAGGACAAGGATCAGGCGCTGAAAGAGTTCGACGGCCTGCTGCTCAAACACATCGGTTTCGCTGTGAGCAATGCGGCCAGTACGCTGGTGTTGAACCTCGGTTTCGGCCACTTCGAACATGCGCCGGGCGACAAGATCAGTCAGGGATACTTCCGCGCACTCAACCGTCAGGCAGCGGCGTTCGCCATGCTCGCCGACTTCAGCATGATGTTGCTCGGCGGCGAGCTGAAGCGTCGCGAACGTCTGTCGGCGCGCTTGGGTGATGTGCTGAGCAATCTGTATCTGGCCTCTGCCGCACTCAAGCGTTACCACGATCTGGATTCGCCGGCCTACATGGAGCCGCTGTTCCGTTGGGCGATGGAAGAAAGCCTCGGCCAATCGGAACGGGCGCTGGATGAATTACTGCGCAACTTCCCGAACAAAGTGTTTGGCTGTCTGTTGCGCGCCATCGTCTTCCCGTTTGGTCGTCGTCACAAAGGCCCGTCGGACAAACTCGGTGCCGAAGTGGCTGGCGTCATTGGTCGCGCCAAGGGCGATCCGGCGCTGGAGGAGCTGCTTGCCGGTTGCTATCGCCCACAGTCGGCAGACGATGCCGTCGGGGCATTGCAACATGCCAGCGATTTGCTGAGCGCCGCACAGCCGCTGCACAAAAAACTGCACACCTCGCTGAAAAGCGGTCAGGTGAAACCGGTCGCGGGCGAACACGCCATCGATGCGGCGCTGGAGGCCGGGGTGTTGCAACCGGTGGAAGCACAGAGCTTGCGTGATGCCGAAGCGGCGCGACGCAAGGTGATCGATGTCGATGATTTCGACAAAGAAGAACTGAAACAGGCAGAGGGCAAAGTCCGCTGATCCTGACAAGCATGTCCAAGAGGGCGCAGGGGCTTTATACTCCCGCGCCCGTTTTGCTCTTGAGGACTTATCTCGTGTCCAACGTCGTTGCCGACCATCTTGTTTTGCTCGACCACCTGCGCAGTATCCTGGTCGCCGTAGGTGAGGCCGAACAGGTTCCCGAAGAAAGCCATGCCTTGTTTCTGGAGCGCTTCGACGAACTGCTGGCATCGCTGCCGATCGATCCGATCGAAAGCCAATATCTGGGCCAGGACATCCTGACTCAAGTGATTACCCGTTACCCGCAAATCGCCCACCTGATCCCGCGCGATCTGCTGTGGTTCTTCGCCGGCGACTGCCTGCACTACCTGTCCGATGAAGAGATCGACATGTATCAGGCCCTCGAAGAACGTCGCTACGAAGCAGAACAGAACGACGAACCGTTCGACTGGAATCAGGAAAAACAGCTGCTGGCGATGTCCGCTCAGGACAGCAAGCACTGATTTAACTGTTTGGTTGAAAATCAAAAGATCGCAGCCTTCGGCAGCTCCTACAGTGGACTCACGCAATCCTCTGTAGGAGCTGCCGAAGGCTGCGATCTTTTGCTTTGCGTTACAACAACCCTTCGCTTTCGGGCAACTCATACGCCATCGCGGCGTTGCTTTCCCCCACTGATTTGCCCGGCTTGCTCAAAGTCGGCTCTTTCTGCAGGCATTCCACCAGATAATCGATAAACACCCGCAACTTGGGAGGTAGATAGCGCGTCGGCGAATGCAGCAGCCACAGTCCGCCGTGATAGGACGCGAGGAAGGTCCAGTCCGGCAACACCTGTACCACCAACTTTTGCTCAAGTGCGTAACGGGCGGTGAAGTACGGCAGGCTGCCGATGCCGATGTGCTGCAACACCGCGCCAAGGCGCACACCGGTGTGATTGGCGGCATAGCGACCGCGCACACCCACCGTCACCGCTTTGCTGCCCTTCTTGAATTTCCAGCGTGCATCGCTCGGGGTTTCACCCAGATAGATACAACTGTGATTGAGCAAATCATGCGGGTGAGTCGGTGTGCCGTGTTCGGCCAGGTATTGCGGCGTAGCACAGAGCAAGTGGTCGATGGTCAGTAACTGCCGCCCGACCAGCCCGGCCGGTGGTCGATCCGTGATGCGAATGGCCAGGTCAACATGATCGTCGATCAAATCGACCTGGCGATCTTCCAGCAGCAATTCGACATCGACCTTGGGATAACGCCGCAGAAACTCGGGCATGTGCGGATGAATCACAAAGCGCCCCACCGCTTTCGGCACGCTGACCCGCACCAGGCCTTCGGCTTCATGGGTGAACTGACCGCTGATTTCCATGACGGACTTGGCTGCGCTGACCATTTCCTGACAGCGCTTGAACACCTCCTCGCCGCCGTCACTCAGGCGCAGTTTGCGCGTGGTGCGTTGCAACAGCCGCGTGGCCAAGGCTTTTTCCAGCCGCGAAATACTGCGGCTCACCGCTGACGGCGATGAACCCAGTTGGCGAGCCGCTTCAGAGAAGCTGCCGGTCTCCACGACCTTGACGAAAATCGCCATTTCACCGAGTAACGGTAGCGGCAGATTGATGCTCACAGCGCACAAGTCCTTTGATGTTTGAACGGATTATCACGTTATTGCACGATTCATATAATAAAAACAGAAACTTTAATAAGGGCATGGAATATGACGCTTCGCCTCTTTTTCCATAGTGATGACCTCAAGGCTAATGTGGAAGTCCTCGACTGCACGCCCCAAGAGAACGAATTTTCCGTGGTGCTGCGCGCCACATTGTTTCATCCGCAAGGTGGCGGTCAGCCGTGTGATACCGGCTGGATCGGCGAGAGTCAGGTACTGCGTGTTGTGCAGGAGCCGGATCGGATCGTTCATTTTGTCGATCGGCCGGTGGCGCTCGGCATGACCTGCATCCGCATCGACGAAGAGCGCCGTCGCTTCAACACACGCATGCATTCGGCCGGGCATCTGATCGGGCATTTCGTGCAAGCTCTGGGCTGGACGCCGATCAAGGCACACCACTGGCCGGACGAAGGTCGAGTGCAATTCAAACCCGGCGATGCCGCGCAGGAAGTCGACGTCGAGACCGTTCAAACCGGTATCGAGCAGTGGATCGAGTCCGACCTGCCGCGCCTGACGTCGCTGCGCGAAGGCGCGCGGGAAATCGGTTTTGGTGAACTGCCCGCCTATGGCTGCGGCGGCACCCATGTACGCAGCCTGAAGGATCTGGGCACAGTCACGATCGCGTCCCTTTCGCAGAAGAAAGGCACGTTGTCCGTCCACTACAGCGTGGATTGAGCATTTCGGACGCGGCCTAACGCAACGTCCGACGCCGGGGAACCGCATTCGCAGGTTCCGTTGACTATCGATAGATGGACCTAAAAAAATGATGCTAGACGTCGAGCGTCTCGATGAGACGTGCATAAAAAAACTGGCCAACGAAGAAGTCCTCGCCATCCGCGTCAGAGGCTTTTTGCCTGAGTCGCTGGCCATTCAGATTGGCGACAAGATTCTCGCTCCAGGCTTTGAGGGTTACATCAACGCGCCCAGTATCGGCCGCATCGGCATGGCTTTTTATGAGGCGGAAAACCAGCCGCTGCTGATCGAGGATTACTTCGAACGCGCTACCAGCAACATCGCTGAACTGCGCAATCGCTGTGCGCCCTACTCCTCACCGATCGACACCTTGCGCTGCATGCTCGACGAATCCTGGCCGGCCGGCGCGCATCTGGAAAATCTTTATGGCCGGAAAATGTATGTCGGCCTTTCACGAGTAGTGAAACCGGGGGTGTGCTTCCTCGCCCATCACGACATTTTCGCCAAGGACGCCCCGGACAGTTTCCAGGCCCGCAGTCTCGAGGCGCAGTTTGCCTGCAACGTCTATCTGAACATGCCGACCGAGGGCGGCGCGTTGCAGATGTGGGACGACGACATCAGTCCGGATCAATTCGATGAAATGCGTGGCGACAGTTACGGCATCGAACCGGCGCTGCTCGGCCCTCCCGCCCTCGAAGTGAGACCGCAACCCGGCGATTTCATCATGTTCAATTCGCGGCGCATGCACTCGGTGACCCCGGGGGTGGCCGATCCGCGTTTGAGCCTTTCCTTTTTTGTCGGCTATCGCGGCAATGCCTCACCCCTGACCTACTGGAGCTGAGATGTATTCGAATTATCTGGGCGAGTTTCTGGCGCTGGCAACCATTCACTTTCTGGCCGTGGTGGCTCCCGGCCCGGACTTCGCAGTCACGATTCGCCAAAGCGTTCGATTCGGCCGACTGGTGGGGATCTGCACGGCGCTGGGTATCGGTGCAGGGATTTCCGTGCACGTGCTGTACACACTGCTGGGGGTCGGGGCATTGATGCACACCACCCCTTGGTTGCTGACCGTGGCCAAAGTGGTTGGCGGTGCCTACATCCTGTATCTGGGTGTCAGCCTGCTGCGCAGTAAACCCAAATCGGCCATTGAAGGTGAGAAAACCAGCGAGGAACCGGTAGTTGAACAAACCTTGTTCAAAGCCTTCAGCACCGGGTTTCTGACCAATGCGACCAACCCCAAGGCCACGCTGTTTTTCCTGGCCATTTTCACAACGATCATCAGCGCCAGCACACCCCTGCAAATCCAGGCCTTTTACGGTTTGTGGATGTGCTTCGTGAATGCGCTGTGGTTTGTTGTGGTCGCGCTGTTTTTCTCAAGCAATCGGGTGCGCTTGCTGTTCATGCGCATGGGACATTGGTTCGAGCGCACCATGGGCGTGGTGCTGATTCTGTTTGCCGGCCGCTTGATGCTCTCTTGGTAAGCAGACGCAAAACGCAAAAAGGCCCGCCGAATCGCTCCGGCGGGCCTTTTTCTTTATGACTGATAACTCAACCACAAATCGTGCGCATACAAAAACGCCGCTCTAGTGAGCGGCGTTTTTGTGAATATGGAGCGGGAAACGAGACTCGAACTCGCGACCCCGACCTTGGCAAGGTCGTGCTCTACCAACTGAGCTATTCCCGCAATGGCGTCCCCTAGGGGACTCGAACCCCTGTTACCGCCGTGAAAGGGCGGTGTCCTAGGCCACTAGACGAAGGGGACACAGGCTACAACTTTCACTAATAAAAACGCCGCTCACTGAGCGGCGTTTTTAGAATTTGGAGCGGGAAACGAGACTCGAACTCGCGACCCCGACCTTGGCAAGGTCGTGCTCTACCAACTGAGCTATTCCCGCAAATGGCGTCCCCTAGGGGACTCGAACCCCTGTTACCGCCGTGAAAGGGCGGTGTCCTAGGCCACTAGACGAAGGGGACACGCTACCCGGAACACATGGTGTGTGTTTCGGTGTCCAGATCCGCATCCGAAGACTTGGTTCTGGTTTCACTCAGCACCGCCCGAAAGCACTGCTGTTTAAAATTGGAGCGGGAAACGAGACTCGAACTCGCGACCCCGACCTTGGCAAGGTCGTGCTCTACCAACTGAGCTATTCCCGCATTGGCGTCCCCTAGGGGACTCGAACCCCTGTTACCGCCGTGAAAGGGCGGTGTCCTAGGCCACTAGACGAAGGGGACACACTACAACATTCACTCCCTGCCGCGCTTCGCTGTGTGCTTTACGCTGCAAGTGGCGCGCATTCTATGGATGGATTGAGAGGTCGTCAACCCCTTGATATAAATTTATTTAAATCAATGACTTCGACCCGCTTTACGGCGCCAACCGGGCTTTTCCGTCGCCCGACGATTGACGCCTATATTCCGCCACTCGCCAAGACGCTATAGTCCACCGCACAGTGATGGCAATCTGCACCCGCAGCGCCAGCATTCATATAAGCAGCGTGCGGCCGATACAGATTGAACCTGCCGAACCAACCAGTCGAGCGGCGCTAGGCGGTTAAATGCCCAGCCACTACACTCGCATGCGAACCCTATAAAGAGGTCTTACCGGTGACACCACTCATGATCACCCTGCTAGTCATAGCCGGGATCGCAATTCTGATCGCCATTGGCTACATGAACCATGTGGTGGAAAACAACAAACTGGAGAAGGCCCGCACCAAGGTCGAACTCAACGACCGCCTGCGTCGCTGCGGCGAACTGACCGAAACCTTCCCGGGCCAGTTCATGACCCCGGCACTCAAGCTGCTGCTGACGCGCCTGGAATTGAACGTCTGCCAGCGCCTGCTGAACCTGGAAAAAACCAGCGCCACCACCAAAGCGCGGATCACCGAACTGAGCGCCCTGGTCGCCCAAGGCGAATCGATCCCGGTCAACAACCCGCCGTCGCCGATTCTGACCGAAGCCAAAGCCAAAGACGTGCGCTTCCTGCTCGAAGCCCTCCACGGCCAGATCACCCGCGCTGCCCACGACGGCTTCCTGCCGCCGAACGAAGCCAAACACTGGATTCGCGAAGTCCGCCACATTCTGGTGCTGTTGCACATCGAATTCTTCAACAACCTCGGCCAACAGTCCCTGCAACAAAACCAGCCCGGCCAGGCCCGCCTCGCCTTCGAACGCGGCGTGCAATACCTGCGCAAACAGCAGGATCCACAGATCTACGCAGAACAACTGCAATACCTGGAAAAACTGCTGGCCCGCGCCAACGCGCAGGTCATGGACAAGATTGCACCGGTTGAAGGTGAAGAAAACCAACTGACCGCCGGCCTCAAAGATGTAGAGGCCGATGCGGACTGGAAAAAGAAAGTGATTTACGACTGATTGCAGAGGCTGAAAGAGAAGCCACCGAAAGGTGGCTTTTCTGTGGGCTCGCGGGAGTGAACCTGATAGAAAACCGGTGAATGTGAGGCCGCTTTCGCGAGCAAGCTCGCTCCCACAAGGGGGCTGAGTACATCTGACATAGGTTGGTCGGCTATCCGGCCGCCATCGCGAGCAGGCTCACTCCTACAATGGGATTGAGTACATCCGGCAGAGATGGGTTGGCTGTCAGGCTCGCTCCCACATGGTTTGAGTACATCCGGCAGAGATTGGTCATCTGTCAGGCCGCCTTCGTCGGATCGCCGCCCGGAGCAAGCTCGCTCCCACAGAAAAGCAAAAGCAACGCCCACCTCACAACCGCTTCCGCTTTTCACCACTCAACAGGATGAGCGTTAGCTCGGCTGCAGCTCTTGATCTTAAGGCCCGTCGGCAGGCTGAGTGGAGGGATTGATCCGGGGGTGGGAGCGCAGCGACCGTTCGACGAAGTCGAACACATCGAGAGGAGGTGCAGCGAAGCAAACCGTAGGCGATGCCCCCGGATCGATCCCGGAGCGAAGGAACCCCGAGCCCCAGCGAGCGGGCCGAACGTCAGGGCGCAGACCTTTTGGTTACTTTTGGGGCGTTTGCCAAAAGTGACCCGCTGTAAGAGCGGAACCGCCAGCAGCAGCACCCGAAAAAACGGATATACACCCAAACCCCAAGAGCATGGCCGGCCCAAAGGCCGCCAAGCCCAAAGCGTCAAAGCGTCAAAGCGTCAAAGCGTCAAAGCCGAAAATGCCCAACCATCCCACGCAACTCACTCCCCAACTGCGCCAGCTCAACACTCGAAGCCGCATTCCCGCGCATCGCGATCGACGACTGATCCGCACTCGCACGAATACTCGTCACACTGCGATTGATCTCCTCCGCCACCGAACTCTGCTCCTCCGCCGCCGCCGCAATCTGCTGATTCATCTGCTGAATCAACGACACCGCCGCCGCAATACTCCCCAGCGCACTCTCGGTCTGCAACGCATCACTGACCGCCAGCTTCACCAACTCCCCACTGCTCTGAATCTGCTGCACCGAGGAATGCGCCGCCGAGCGCAAAGCACTGACCAGCCGCTCAATCTCTTCAGTCGACTGCTGCGTGCGCCGAGCCAATGCACGCACCTCATCGGCCACCACCGCAAAGCCCCTGCCCTGCTCCCCGGCCCGAGCCGCCTCGATCGCTGCATTTAGCGCCAAAAGATTGGTCTGCTCGGCAACACTTTTGATCACCCCCAGCACCGTGCCGATATTCTGGATTTCCGCACTGAGGCTTTCGATGCTGGAACTGGCCGATGTCGCCGAGTCGGCCAGCTGTTCGATGCGTGCCATGCTCTGGCGCACCACCTGCTGACCACTCTCGACCTTGTCATCCGCCGTCTGCGCGGCCAGCGCCGCTTCTTCGGCGTTGCGCGCAACGTCATGCACGGTGGCGGTCATCTGGTTCATCGCCGTGGCGACCTGCTCGGTTTCCTCCTTCTGGCTGCTGACCTCGAGGTTGGTCTGCTCAGTGACCGTCGACAACGATTGCGCCGAACTGGCCAACTGCTCGATCCCCGCCTGCAAACCACTGACGATGGTGCTCAGACCCGCGCCCATCTGTTGCATCGCCAGCATCAACTGACCGATCTCGTCGCGCCGGGTCACTTCCACCGTTGCACTCAAGTCACCAGCGGCAATCTGCTGGGCGACCTGAATCACGCTGCGCAATGGCGCGACGATCAGTCGGGTTATCAACCACGCCGCGAGCAAGCCGACCAACAACGCCAGCGCCGATGAACCAATGATCAACAGCGAGTTTTTCTGCAGTTCGGCCTGCATCGCGCCGTCTTCAGCGACATACGCCTGATTCACCCGCTCGACCACCTGGTCGGCACGCTGGTGCAATTGCTCGTAGACGGTCTTTTCCTGCGCGAGCAATCCGGTGTATTCGGCCAGTTTGTCGTTGAAGCCGGCGATATGCCCGGACACTTCATTGAGGACGGTCAGATAGCCCTCGTCCTTGACCGTGGTTTTCAGCTCTTCGGCCTGCGTCTGGGCCTGCGCGGCCTGTTCGATGTTGCCCTTGCCGGCGCTGTCGGCATCGCCCTTGCGGCTTTGATCCAGACGAATCCGCGCTTCGTTCATCGCCTGCAGCATCAACCGCGAAACCTGACTGACCTGACTGGCCTGTTCGATGAACTGCGCCCCGTCCTTGCCCTCGGTGTCCTTCAAGGTATATGCACCGTCATCGGCGAGCCCGGCCTGCAAGACATCAAGATTATTGGCCACACTGGACACCGACCAACTGGCCATTTCCAGCGCGAGATCCTTGGCCTGAGTCAACGACACAAACTCGTCGAACGCCTTGCGATAAGCGCCGAGCGACTGTTGCACATCATTCATGACCGGCACATTGGCCGCCGACTGCGCTTTGAGCTGATCAGCCAGAGCAACCAGTTCGTCGACGCCCTTACGCAGTGCATCGGCCGTCTTCGGATCGCCCCGCAAGGCATATTCCTGCTCGAGCAGGCGCACGTTGAGCAGGCCACTGTTAAGCGAGGACATCTGTTTCAGACCATCGAAACGATGACTGATGGTTTGCAGGGACCAGACGCCAATGGCCGCCACCAGCGCGGTCAGAAGCAAAACCAGTACAAACCCGATTCCCAGTTTTTTTGCCATACCGAGGTTGGCAAAACGTCCTTGCATGGCCGAAATCATTGCGCGTAGTCCCCTGCCATTGTCAGTAGAGCGAAGAGTCGCAACGGCCACTCAGCCGCACAAGTCTCTGGCGTCGGAATAATGGCAAAAAGCTACGCCCGCGTCGTTTTCAGAACACTGGAGGTCGATCCGCACCGGTGTTGCGGAAAAACTGCCGAGCGCGCGGGTCGCAGGCGTACGCGACGTTGATCCGCAGCCAGTCGCCCGCCTCGCCACTGGGGCTGAACGCATCCGGCGCTGACAACAACACGCCACAGCGCTGCGCCTGTCGGCGTATTCGAGAATGATCGGACATACGCGAACGCGCCCAGATAAACAGTCCGCCTGCAGGTTTGCCGAATACCTCCCAATCGGCGTCCTCCAGGGCCTGCAACGCGGCAGCCCGATCAGCATTCAGGCGTTGACGCTGGCGCTGTACCAGTTTGCGGTAAGCGCCACAGCCCATCAGGCTGGCCAGGACCGCCTCGGAAAACCTTGATGCGCCCAAGCCGCTGATCATCTTGACCTGCGCCAGCCGCCTGACAATTTCGCTGTCGGCGAAGACGAACCCGACCCGCAACGAGCTGCTCAGGGTCTTGGAAAAACTGCCCACGTAGATGACCCGCCCCTCATCGTCCAGCGCCGCCAGTCGTGTACCGTTACCGGTGTGCAAGTCCGCGTAGACATCGTCTTCGATCAAGCGCACATCATAGACTTTGCTCAGTTGCAGGATGCGTTGCGCCACGCTTGGCGACAGGCAACTGCCGGTGGGGTTGTGATGATGGCTGTTGATGAACAACGCACTTGGCCGAAACTGTTGCAGCAAAGCCTCCAGCGCTTCGATGTCCGGCCCGGTCGGGGTGCGGCGCACCTCAAGCATGCGCACGCCATGCAGGCGCAACAGGTCGAACAGCGGCGCATACCCGGGCGTTTCGACCACCACGCAGTCACCGGCCTTGAACAAGGTGCGCACGATCAGGTCCAGCGCATGGCTGGCGCCACAGGTACTCAGCAACTGCGAACTGCGGGCCTCGATACTGAACAGTTTGAGGCGTTTGACGATCTGCTCGCGCAACGCTGGAAGCCCCAATGGCGTGCTGTAGTTGAACAGGCTGGCCATGTCGGTGCGAGCCACCTCGCGCAGCGCATAGCTGAGGTCGTCAGGCTCGCGCCAGCTTTGCGGCAGGCCTCCGGCCCCCAGTTTCAAGCCGCCTGCGGCCTCGCAGACTGCATCGCACCAGGCAAACCGGCCCTCGAATGGCGCCAGTTCATCCTCTGCACCCAGCATCGCTGGCGCGGCAGCGACAATGAACCCGGTGCCTTGGCATGAACTCAAAACACCCTGCGATACCAGCCGTTCACACGCCTCGACCACACACGACTGGCTGAGCAGATTGCCTCGAGCAATTTGCCGAACCGAGGGCAAACGAGTAGCCGGCGGCACACCACTTTGCAGGATCCACTCCGTCAGTCCGTCAACAATCTGCTGCACGACCGGCACCATTGCCTGTCGATCAATTCTCAATTCCATGAGCAAGCAAACTCCTGTCCGTTTTGCTGGCGGCAGTAAATCACAGCCGCGCCGGACAGGCTGTGCGACAACGCCGCCAAAAGCGACCGTTCTAACGGTTTGATACACATTGTTTAAGGGGCTTCACGGAACTGACCGTGATTCAAAAAAAAGCCCGCAAGGAATGCGGGCTGTTTTTCCTGAGTTCAGTTCAGAATGCGGTGACTCCGCCGTCCACGGCCAGCGAGTGACCGGTGGTGAATGCTGCACCGTCGCTGCACAGATACAACACGGCACTGGCGATTTCCTCGACTTTGCCGATACGGCCGACCGGGTGCATGGCGTTGGCGAACTCGCCCTTCTTCGGATCGGCCTCATAGGCACGGCGGAACATGTCGGTATCGATCACCGCCGGACACACCGCGTTGACGCGGATTTTCTTCTTGGCGTATTCGATGGCTGCCGATTTGGTCAGACCGATCACCGCGTGCTTCGACGCCGCATAGATGCTCATCTTCGGCGCCGCGCCCAGTCCCGCTACCGAGGCGGTATTGACGATCGCCCCGCCGCCCTGCGCCAGCAACAGTGGCAGTTGATACTTCATGCACAGCCAGACGCCCTTTACGTTGACGCCCATGATCGCGTCGAACTCATCCATCGAGCCGTCGGCCAGTTTGCCTTTTTCGATTTCGATGCCGGCATTGTTGAAGGCATAGTCGAGACGGCCGTAGGTATTGATGACCTCGTCCATCAGATTTTTCACTTCGCTTTCGACGGTCACGTTGCAACGCACGAACGTCGCTTCGCCACCGGCGGTACGAATCAACGCGACTGTGCCCTCACCCCCTGCCGCATCCAGGTCGGCGACCACCACTTTCAGGCCCTCGGCGGCGAACGCCTGCGCGGTCGCACGGCCGATGCCGTTGGCCGCGCCGGTGACTACGGCAACCTGACCGGAAAACGTCATGCTCATTGTTATGTCCTCGAAGGGATAAATGCAGGGGATTTGTAGATTCGCAGCATAGTCATTGAGGTCTGCCGCACGTCAGCACTATCCAATGGCTGTTTATGTACCCATGCACCGCAGTGATAAAACTGTCCCGGTGATCATCACTGCACTGGATCGGCGTGCATTCGCCGCATCAGCCAACCTTGCGCCAATACCGCTGAGGGTCTATCAACAAGGCTTCATTCCGTTCGAGTGCCTGCCATGACCAACCAGACCAATCGCCAGTTCCTGCTCGCCAAACGCCCGGTGGGTGCGGCCAACCGTGAGACCTTCACCTATCAGGAAGTACCGGTGGGCGAACCGGCAGCGAACCAGATTCTGGTCAAGAACGAATACCTGTCCCTCGACCCGGCCATGCGTGGCTGGATGAACGAAGGCAAGTCCTACATCCCGCCAGTCGGTATCGGTGAGGTCATGCGCGCACTGGGCGTAGGAAAAGTCATCGCCTCGAACAATCCGGGCTTTGCCGTCGGCGACTACGTCAACGGCGCCATCGGCGTACAGGATTATTTCCTCGGTGAGCCAAGAGGCTTCTACAAAGTCGATCCGAAACTGGCACCGCTGCCGGTGTATTTGTCGGCACTGGGCATGACCGGCATGACCGCTTACTTTGCTCTGCTGGATGTTGGTGCACCCAAGGCTGGCGACACCGTGGTGTTGTCCGGTGCGGCGGGCGCGGTGGGCAGCATTGCCGGGCAGATTGCCAAGATCAAAGGTTGCCGTGTGGTTGGCATTGCCGGCGGCGCCGATAAGTGCAGATTCCTCATCGATGAACTGGGCTTTGACGGCGCCATCGACTACAAGTCCGAAGATGTCGTGGCGGGACTTAAACGCGAATGCCCGAAAGGCGTAGACGTGTATTTCGACAACGTCGGTGGCGACATCCTTGATGCGGTGTTGAGCCGCTTGAACATGAAGGCGCGTGTAGTGATCTGCGGCGCGATCAGCCAGTACAACAACAAGGAAGCGGTCAAAGGCCCGGCCAACTATCTGTCGCTGCTGGTCAATCGCGCGCGGATGGAAGGTTTTGTGGTGATGGACTATGCCGCGCAATACGCCAGCGCCGCGCAGGAAATGGCCGGCTGGATGGCCAAGGGGCAGCTCAAGAGCAAGGAAGATATCGTCGAAGGCCTGGAGACGTTCCCGGAGACGCTGATGAAATTGTTCAGCGGTGAGAACTTCGGCAAGTTGGTGTTGAAGGTTTAAGGCCAGCACAAAAACCAATGTGGGAGCGAGCCTGCTCGCGAAAGCGGTGGTTCAGTCAATATTGACTTCGACTGATACACCCTCTTCGCGAGCAGGCTCGCTCCCACATTTGGATCTTCAGTGTGCCTTAGGCGATTTCGGCGACAACCGACGCCAGCGCCTGCGCCGGATCAGCCGCCTGGCTGATCGGACGGCCAATCACCAGATAGTCGGAACCGGCATCCAGTGCCTGACGCGGGGTCAGAATGCGGCGCTGATCGTCCTGCGCGCTGCCAGCCGGACGAATCCCCGGGGTCACCAGTTGCAGCGACGGATGCGCGGTTTTCAGTGCCGTGGCTTCCAGCGCCGAGCACACCAGACCGTCCATGCCAGCCTTCTCGGCCAGTGCAGCCAGACGCAGCACTTGTTCCTGCGGTTCGATATCCAGACCGATACCAGCGAGGTCTTCACGCTCCATGCTGGTCAGCACGGTCACGCCGATCAGCAACGGCTGCGGGCCGCTGCGCTTGTCCAGCTCTTCACGGCAAGCGGCCATCATGCGCATACCACCGGAGCAATGCACGTTGACCATCCACACGCCCATCTCGGCAGCGGCTTTCACGGCCATCGCGGTGGTGTTGGGAATGTCATGGAATTTCAGGTCGAGGAATACTTCAAAACCCTTGTCACGCAGGGTGCCGACAATTTCTGCGGCGCAACTGGTGAACAGTTCCTTGCCCACTTTGACCCGGCACAGTTTCGGGTCCAACTGGTCGGCCAGCTTCAGTGCGGCGTCACGGGTAGGGAAATCCAGGGCGACGATGATAGGAGTCTGGCAGGCAAACATGAATGGGCTCTCAGGCAGGTCGAAATCGGCGCGCATTGTAGCGGAACCGGCGGCAGCGCGGCACCCGATGATCGGTAAATCGTCGCGCCGGCCGTGATCAGCATAGCGCTCGCTGCTATTGTGTCGACTCCGATACACAACCGACACGCCAGCAACAAGCACCCGCGCTAGCCTCGCCAGCCGCAACACGTCCTTACATCAGCACTTCCCGCCTCACGGCCGGACGCCTATGCTGAAACCACCACCTCGCAGCCCATCTTTTGTGGTTGGCGGCCTACTGGCAGATGAACAGCCTCATGCACAACAACCAAATGACCGCGACTGATGAGCCTAAAGACGACAAGCGCTGGAGCATTCGTGCGCTGATCGTCGATGACGACGTGCCGATCCGCGAGCTGATGATCGATTACCTTGCGCGCTTCAACATCCACGCCAGCGGCGTCACCGACGGCGCAGCCATGCGCCAGGCGCTGCTGGCCGAGCATTTCGACGTCGTCGTGCTGGATCTGATGCTGCCCGGCGAAGACGGCTTGTCGCTGTGCCGCTGGCTGCGCGCCGAATCGGACATCCCGATCCTGATGCTCACCGCCCGCTGTGAACCGACCGACCGTATCATCGGCCTGGAACTGGGCGCCGATGACTACATGGCCAAGCCGTTCGAACCGCGTGAACTGGTCGCCCGCATTCAAACGATTCTGCGTCGGGTGCGCGATGACCGCACCGAACAACGGGCCAACATCCGTTTCGACAACTGGCGCCTGAACAGCGTTCTGCGCCAATTGATCGCCGACGATGGTCTCGTAGTGCCGCTGTCCAACGCCGAATTCCGCCTGCTCTGGGTATTTATCGAAAAACCGCGTCGAGTGCTCAGCCGCGAACAATTGCTCGACGCCGCGCGCGGTCGCTCAATCGAAGCCTTCGACCGCAGCATCGATTTGCTGGTGTCGCGCCTGCGACAGAAACTCGGCGACGATCCGAAAGCCCCGCAGTTGATCAAAACCGTGCGCGGTGAGGGTTATCTGTTCGACGCGCGAGACATCGGCTGATGCGGGCGCGCTTCGACACGCTGTTCGGGCGCCTGTTTGGCGTGCTGTTCGTGGCGATCGTCCTCGCGCACCTGCTGGCTTTCACTTGGTTCCGTCTCTACGGCCCGCCCCCGCCTCCGCCACCTCCGGAGTTCTCCCAAGGCGCCGACGGCCAACCGATGGCGCAGGACCCGCGCTACCCGCCACGGCCCCCGCGCCCATGGTTCGGTGGGCCGGTGGTGCCGCTAACCTTCCAGTTCATCACTCTGATGATCGCGGCGTGGTACGGCGCCAAACTGCTCAGTCGCCCGATTCAGCGCCTGAGCGACGCCGCCGAACGTCTCAGCGAAGACCTCGACAGCCCGCCACTTGATGAGTCTGGCCCGCGCGAAGCACGGCAAGCGGCGCACACCTTCAACCTGATGCAGCGGCGCATTCGCGAACAGGTGCAGCAACGCGCACGCATGCTCGGTGCCGTATCCCACGATCTGCGCACGCCGCTGTCTCGGCTGAAACTGCGCCTGGAAAATATCAGCGACGAAAAGCTGCAAGGCCAGATGCGTCAGGACCTGGACGACATGATCGGCATGCTCGACGCCACCCTCACCTACCTGCACGAACAACGCACCAGCGAAGCCTTGCAGTTGATGGATGTGCAGGCGCTGGTCGAATCACTGTGTGAAAACGCTCAAGACCAAGGCGCCAATGTGCAGGTCAGCGGCCATTGCGCACCGCTGCCGGTACAACCGATGGCGTTGCGTTCGTGCATCAATAACCTCATGGACAACGCCCTGCGTTACGCCGGGCAAGCGCGGATTGAACTGCAGGATCAGCGCGAACAACTGCTGATTCACGTGATCGACCACGGCCCGGGAATTGCCGAAGACAAGCGTGAAGCGGTGTTTGAACCGTTTTATCGGCTGGAAGGCTCGCGTAATCGCAATTCCGGCGGTGTGGGGCTAGGGATGACCATTGCTCGCGAGGCGGCGCAACGTTTGGGCGGCCAGCTCAACCTTGAAGAAACCCCGGGCGGCGGCCTTACCGCCATCATTCGCCTGCCACGCCCCTGAGAACGCCGCCGACTCACTGTGGGAGCGAGCCTGCTCGCGAAGGCGTCATCTGATCCAACATCTTTTTTGGATGTACCGGCCTCTTCGCGAGCAGGCTCGCTCCCACAGGGTTTGGCGGTGTTCATTCTGCCGTGTGTACCATCCGGTACAAACCCCACATACCCCCGACAACTTGCGCCCTGACCCTGCATAAGCCGGTACACCCACCGGTTTTCCATTCCAGGGAGTGAGTCCGATGATCGGTAGCGTCAGCAACTACACGAGCTATACCAGCACCAGCAGTACCTCCACGCAAAACGCGCGCAGCCAGCAACTACAAAAAGAACTGTTCGCCAAACTCGACAGCAACAGCGACGGTGCGGTGGATCAGGACGAACTGAAAAGCGCCCTGTCACAGAAATCCGACGACGGCCTGCTGGTCAACCTGAGCAAACAGTTCGGCGACTTGGACAGCGACGACAGCGGCAGCCTCAGCGCCGAAGAAATGACCGCCATGGCGCCCCCGCCGCCACCGCCACGCGATCAAGCACCGGACACCGACCTCGCCGACGCTCTGATCAGCGCCCTCGACACCGACGGCGACGGCGCCATCAGCAGCGACGAACTGAGCAGCGGCCTGACCAGCGCCGGCAGCAGCGCCGACAGCAACGAACTCTTCTCCGCCCTCGACAAAAACAAGGACGGCACCGTCAGCCAGGACGAACTCACCGCCAGCCTGACCCCGCCACCGCCTCCACCACCTCAAATCAACAGCGACAAACTGTTCAGCCAACTCGACGCCGATGGCGACGGCAGCGTGACCGCTACAGAACTCAGCAGCGCATTGCAAACCAGCAACAACAGCACCGCAACGACCAGCACCGACACCAGCGCAGCACTGCTCAAAGTACTCGACAGCGACAGCAGTGGCGACGTGAGCAGTGATGAGCTGAAAGCGGCATTACAGGCCGGCCGTGAACGACCTGACGAAGAACAGACCGCTTCGACCCAGAGCACCACTGAAGCGCTGAACCGCATGATTGCCAATCTGAGCAAGCAGTACTCGCTGGAAAAAACGGCGTCGGTTGGCAAGTATTTGAATGTCGCGACTTGAGTCGACGCCATTATTTGCCGCGGACAATCAAAAGCCCCTCACCCTAGCCCTCTCCCCGAGGGAGAGGGGACTGATCGAGGTGTTTGGGAGAGCTACGCCGGCGTGCAATACCGCGTTGAACTCAGATCATGAAAAGCCCGAAAATCGGCTCCCTCTCCCTCGGGAGAGGGCTGGGCGGGCAGCGTTCCGATGAGGGGCGAATCCAACACCGAACAAAAGCCGACCGCATGCTCTTCACCACTCAACAGGATGAGCGTTAGCTCGGCTGCAGCTCTTGATCTGTAAGGCGACGTCGGAAGGCTGAGTGGAGGGATTGATCCGGGCGTGGGAGCGCAGCGACCGTTTGGCGAAGCCAAACACAGCGAGAGGAGGTGCAGCGA
>NZ_CABVHJ010000010.1:18802-72851 GCF_902497745.1 Pseudomonas fluorescens | reverse complement strand
AGCGAGCGGGCCGCACGCAGGAGCAAGCCTTTTTGGTTACTTTTGAGGCGTTTGTCAAAAGTGACCCGCCGTAAGGGCGGAACCCTAAGCCGCCGTTACCGCAGGAACGGATATTCACCCAAAACCCAAAACCCAAAACAGCTACCGCCGATCCTCAACCCGAGACTGACTCTTGCTCCAATCCGTCAACAAACTATAAGCCACCGCCAACAACGTAGGCCCAATAAACAACCCGATAAACCCAAAAGCAATCAACCCGCCAAACACCCCAAGCAACACAATCACCAACGGCAAATTCCCCCCGCGACTGATCAGATACGGCTTGAGCACGTTATCCACACCACTGATGATGAACGTCCCCCAGATCCCGAGAAACACCGCCATCCCATACTCACCCTTCCACGCCAGCCAGGCCGTCGCCGGCACCCACACCAACGGCGGCCCCATCGGAATCAGACTCAACAGAAAGGTAACGATCCCGAGCACCAACGCCCCCGGCACCCCGGCAATCAAAAACCCGATCAACGCCAGAACCGCTTGCGCCGCCGCCGTGCCGATCACCCCGTTGACCACCCGCTGCACAGTCCCGGCGACCAGCTCGATGTAATAGCCCGCGCGATCACCAATCAAGCGCTCCAGCAGACTGTGCACAAACGCCGCCAGCCGAGGCCCGTCACGATAGAAAAAGAACACAAAGACGATGCTCAACGTCAGCTCGAGAATCCCGCCGCCGATCTGCGCACTGCGCGCCAGCAGCCAGTTACCGACCTGCCCCAGATAGGGTTTGATCGACACCATCAGTGCGGCGCCCTGCTGATCAATGCTGTTCCACAGCCCGACCAACCGCTCCCCCACAAACGGCACAGTCCCCAGCCATGCCGGCGCCTCAGGCAGACCGTCGACCTGCACATCCTTGATAAACGCCGTAGCATCACGCACATGATCGGCCAGGTTGAACCCCAGCCACACCAACGGCGCCGCCACCAGCAGCATCCAGCCCAACGTCAGAATCGCCGCAGCCAAGGACTCACGACCATTGAGCCAACGGGTCAACAGGCGCATCAGCGGCCAACTGGCAAACGCCAGCACCGCGCCCCAGAACAGCGCCGACCAGAACGGCGCCATCACCCACAGGCTGGCACCAAACAACACCAGCAGCAGGATCTGCACCAGCAGGCGATCGTTATTGAGCATGTAAGGTCTCGAAAAAGTCAGTCAGGCAAAGAGTAGGCGAACACGCGGTTCGTGCTCGCCCGCAACAGCTTAACGCAACAGATCGATGCGCAGGCCAGAGCCTTCGACACTGCCGGTTTCCATGCGTGCCGCCCGCACGCCCTGATTGATCAGCGCCTGGCGCCAGGCTTCGGCCTTGGGCCCGGACACCGTCACCCGCAACGTCGTGTCGAGGTTAAGACCACGGGAAATCAGCCGGAGCCAGGTGTCATCAGGCTCATTCACCCGATCAGGGAAATCCAGTTCACCGGTGCTTTTAAGCTGGCGCAACAGGGTCGCCGAGGTCGGCAGCAGTTCACCCAGCGGTGCAATCGCCTCGAACTGTTCGACATGCAGATAGGCTTTGCGATTGCCACGGGTGATGCTGTAGAGCGCCACCAGCGTGTTATCCCGTGGCGCGGCCAGCCTCAACAGCAAGTAGGCCTGCTGTTCGTCGGCACCATACAGTTTGGAGTTACCGAACACCTCGTTGGCCCACAGGCTGCTTTCGCCGCAATCACGGGCCTGACACCAGAACAGCAATTCGGCGTCCTGTTTTTGCAGGGCTTCGCGAGCAGCGGTAAAGGCTTCGGTGGCGGAGTGTTCGGGAGGCAATTCGTAGGTCACCGAAGTGGTATGGCCACGGGCGGTGACCTGGCCGTCGAAGCGCAGTTGCCCGCTGATCTTGCGGATCGAGCCCAGCGGATAGATCCGCTCCAGTTCAACCGGAGGGCGATAGTCGACGATCTGTGCATCGGCCAGACGCGGCACGATCTGCAGATCCTGACTGCCCGGCACATCGGCGGCGAATGAAACGGTACTGAAACAGCACAGTGCCAACAGACTGAGTGACCGCATAGTCAGGCTCATCGGATCGGCAATGCTGGGTAATTCGAGGTCGCAGCGGTGTAAAAATCCATCGTGGTTGTCTCCCATTTCAACCCGACCAGCCTCGACAGTTGCCCGCAGCAAGTCAAGGAATGGCGAAGAACCGATTGAAACAGTCTGCGACAAGGTCCGCCCCGGCCTCATCGTTCAGGTGCAAATGATGCCCGCCCGCCAACTGTTCCCGGCTAAAGGGTAGACGCTCCAGCAGCTCGGGATGTTTGGCCAGCATGCCGTCAGCCGCGACCACCAGGTGCGCCGGGCAACTGACTCGAAGCGCGAACGCCATTGCTTGTTCCTGAGTCAGACGCAGCGGCGATGGCAAGGTCAGGCGATTGTCGGTGCGCCAGGTGTAGCCGCCGGGCACTGGCATCAAACCGCGCTGAGCCAACAATTCAGCCGCCTTACGACTGACCGCCACCAGACCTTTCATGCGCGCCTCGATGGCACGGTCGAGGGTGTTGTAGACCGGTTTGCGCTTCTCGCGCAGATCCAGTTGTGCTTGCAGGGCCATGCCCATACGCTCGGCCGCATTTTCGCCTTTGTCCGTCGGAGGAATCACGCCGTCGATCAACGCCAAATGGCTGATGCGTTCCGGTAACGAACCCGCCAACACCATCGAGACAATGGCGCCCATCGAATGTCCAAGCAGGCCGAACCGCTTCCAGCCCAGTTGCTCGGCGACTTGCAGCACGTCATGGGCGTAGTCCCACAGCGCATACCCAGCACCGTTCGGCCTATGCCCAGAGTGCCCATGCCCGGCCATGTCCAAAGCAATGATGCGCAGGCCTTTGAGCTTCGGCGCCAAACGGGCAAAGCTGTTGGCGTTATCCAGCCAGCCGTGCAGGGCGATTACCGGCGTACCATCCTCGGGACCGAACAAATGCGCCGCCAGTTCGATATGCGGCAGGCTCAGGCGCACTTCTTCGAAGGTCGGGCTCATGCGCAATCCTTGTCCTGCCGGTTTTCCCAGCGAGTAAACAGATTCTTCAACAACCGTGCGGTGTCCTGCGGACGCTCAAGCGGGAACATGTGTCCGCCGGGCATGCTCAGTGCCTCGCCTTGGGCCAGACGTGCAACGAAACGGGTGTGATGGCGCATGACCACGCGGCTCTTGTGCCCGCGCACCACCGCCAGTGGCACCTGCAATTTCCGGGTATGGCCAGGGCTGGTGTGCGGCACGCCGCGATAGATGCTGATTTCGGTCGCCGGATCGAAGCGCAGGCGCAGCTTGTCGCCGACCCTGTGCAAACCGTGCTGCAGATAGGCGTCGAAGCATTCCGGATCGAAACCGCGAAACAGCGTCTTGCCCGCAAAATAGCTGCGCGCACTGTCGAGATCGGCGAACTCTTCACGCCGGCCCAGAGTACGGCCCGCCGGGGTCAGTCTGTCGATGAAGCCAAAGCGCTTGGCCGCGCGAATTACCCACTGATCGGTGCGGGTCAAAACGGGCGAATCAAGCATCACCACGCCGCGATACAACTCAGGACATCGCAGCGCTGCGTGCAAATGCAACACACCGCCAAACGAGTGGCCAACGCCCCACACGGGCTGATCCTGCTGCTGCAAATGGTGGATCAACTCGTCGACGAGGTTGTACCAGTTGTCATCCGCCGGAAAGCGCGGGTCATGCGCGTGCTGCTCCAGATGCGCAACCCGATACTCGGGCGCCAGCGCCGCGAACAACTTGCCATAGGTGCCCGAAGGGAAGCCGTTGGCGTGGGCGAAAAAGATCGGTTGCGACATACGGGCAAATCCATGAGCGGAGAACGTGGCGTTGATTGTCCGTAAGACCGCGCCTTGGAGCAATGACCGTAACTGCCAGGAATGATGACAGTCGCGCCACGGCTATACCTTATCCACCGCCATGAAAGTGTGGGTTGTCAACTGTCAGTTCTGTCAGTTGACAGTTGTCGCGCGCGACCCGATAAGAAACTCATCCTCATTGACCCGATTGCTGGCCCCATGACGCACGCTCATACACCCGCCATCCAGGCGTTCGACCCGCGCGGGCTGGTTCTGCGACATGTGAGTTACCACCGTCGCGACAGCATCTCGGCGCCTGAGGGTTACATTACTCAACAGGCTCATGATGCAGCCGGTCGTACGGTGCTCCATCGCGACCCCAGACTCTTCCTCGAGGACATGCCTGCGAACCACCGGAATGTATTCAGTCTGTCGAGCGCCGTGCTCCTGAGCGAAAACACTGACGCCGGCTGGCGCTTGCGCCTCAACGCAGAAGACGGCATTCACCTTGAAGGCTGGGACCAGAAGCGCAACCACAGCAGTACCCGCCATGACGCCCTGCGGCGTCCGAGCGCTACGTACGAGCAATCAGAGGGTGAACCTGAGTACTGCACCGAACGTTTTACTTACTTCGAAGGCACAGGTGAGGACGGCCATAACCGTTGCGGCCGTTTGATTCGGCATGACGATACGGCAGGCACCCTGCTTTTCTCTGACTTCACAATGAGCGGCCAACCTCTGCAACTGAGCCGTACTTTCAACGCTGAACCCCGCTGGACCGTGGACTGGCCGGAGCTGGAAGCCGATCGCGAGGTATTTCTGGAGCCCGGTCCCGCCACTACCCGATTCGGCTACAACGCCATGAGTGAATTGATTGCCCGGATTGACGCAATGGGCAACCGGCAAACGCTCCTGCAAGATCGGGCAGGCCAATTGAAAGCCACCCTTCTGAAACTGGCCAGCGACGCCGACAGCCAGCCACTGGTCAACGACATCCGCTACAACGCCTTCGGCCATCTGGAGCATCAGCGAGCGGGCAATGGTGTGGAGTCCAGCGTGACGTTCAGTATTGAAGACGGGCGCCTGCAGCACCTGCTGACTCGCGCTCCCAACGGGCCGATCCTGCAGGATCTGAGCTACGAATATGACGCGGTCGGCAATATCACCTGCATCAGCGATCGTGCGGCTGCGGCCACCCATCACCGCAACCAGCGTACCGAAGCGCTCTGCCGCTACCGTTACGACAGCCTCTCGCGCTTGATCGAAGCCAGTGGCCGGCAGATTCGCAATGCACCCGGCGGGCCACTGTTGCCGGAATTCATTTCTCCGGTCGATCCGCAACAACTGGAAAATTACACGCGTACCTACACCTATGATCCCGCCGGCAACATGCTGCTGATGGAACACCGTGCGGCCAGTGGCAACCACACCGAGCGCACGGTTGTCGCCAGTTCGAGCAATCGCAGCCTGCCGGAGAAACCCGACGGCCAGCTCCCCGGCGAAAAAGACATCGCTGCCGCTTATGATGCCAATGGCAACCGCGTGGCTCTCCATGACGGGCAAGCTTTGCAGTGGGATCTACGCAACAGATTGAAGCAAGTCGATCATGTGCTCCGGGAAGATGAGCCGGATGACATCGACTATCACGTGTATGACGCTAATGGTCAGCGCCAGCGAAAACTCCACGGGGCTTACACAGGGACATTGCAACGACTCAGTGAAACCCGTTACCTGCCGGGACTGGAAATCCGCACCGACCCGCAACAGACGGTTCACGTCATCACCATCAAGGCCGGCCGTGCGACCGTACAGGTGCTGCATTTCGAAACAGAACCACCGCACGACATGCCCCGGCATCAGCAGCGTTATAACTTCACCGATCACTTGAATTCCAGCACAGTGGAACTGGATGCCCGGGCACAGATCATCTCGCAGGAAAGCTACTACCCCTACGGCGGCACCTGCTGGTGGGCAGGACGCAGTCAGGTCGAGGCGAGCTACAAAACGCTACGCTATTCGGGAAAGGAACGGGATGCCAGCGGATTGTATTATTACGGTTTCCGTTACTACGCGCCGTGGCTTCAGCGTTGGCTCAATGCCGACCCGCTTGGCGTGCAGGACGGGCTCAATCTGTTCGCCATGGTCCACGGCAACCCGATCGGACACGTGGATTTTCATGGGCTGATCACCGTCAGAGAGGGAACCGGCGCGGCGTTAGCCACCTTTGCCCGTGATGGGTTGAGTGCCCTGGCGGGAGGCACCGTTCGATACTTTGCCGCGCAGGGCATGCAGCAATGGGCATCAGACAACCCCGACTCGGCGCCCGACCCCGGGGCCAACCTGGGATTGACCATCGCTGGCACCTTGGCTGGCGCGCTCGTCGGCGGCGCCATGGGCGTCGGGGCAGGCAGCCGGATTGCCAACAGTCGCACTCAGAGCCGCACGGTACAGACCCTCGTGGCGGGTGTCTTTGGCCTTGCGGGCGCCGCAGCAGGAGCGGCGGCGCCGCTGTATGCGTATCTGGCCGACCGGGAAGCGTTGAACCTCACCGCCATCGGTATTCTTGCGAGCATGCCGGGGAACCTGACGAGAGAAGCCGGCCAACGTACGCTCGCCAACATCGGCGCCAGTGTCACACTTGCCCCGTCAGGCACCACAGCGGTGTTTCGAGCTGTGCCTTATGCGGCGCTGCTTTTCGCGGGCGGCGCCGGCAGAGCAGAGATGGCAGCCGGCGCCGGAGTCGCTGCCAGCGCAGTCGTAGAGGGCCTGAACGGTATGTCCATCACGGCGATCCATTCATTGCGAGGTGGTGCATACCGTGTCCCGGAACAACATCAGCTGTCGATGCCGAACGGGGTGGAATTGCTATTCGGCGCAACGACACGCACCGCCGGAGCAATGGCGACCGCCTCGCTGACATTACTCGCCGCGCCGTTGACAAATGCTATCGACGATCCCGTACGGACAGGTGTCGTCGCCAGTTTCAGTGCGCACACCGAGGCCCGGACTTACTTGGGTCAACACGTGCAGCGCGGCGCCTTCGAGCTGTACAGGGCCGATGACGCAGACTTCACCCTCGACCAGTTCACAGCCGAGAACAGCCTCTGGAGGAGTTCAACACCTGACAGCTATCATCCCGAGATGCGCAGCGAGATTGATCTGCCCATGAGAGTACTGGGGCGGTGAAATAGCACCTGATTCATTGCGAAGGTGGCGTCTGCCCCAGCGGCACCACCGCCATCGTCAGCCGCGACACGCAGCTGGCCTTGCCTTCATCACTGGTCAAACGGATATCCCACACATGGGTGGTGCGACCAATGTGAATCGGCTTGGCCACCGCCGTCACCCGGCCAGTGCGCAAGCCGCGCAAATGGTTGGCATTGATCTCAAGGCCGACGCAATAAAACTTGCTGGCATCGATGCACAGATAACTGGCCATCGAACCGACGGTTTCCGCCAGCACTACCGATGCGCCGCCATGCAGCAAACCGTAGGGCTGGTGGGTGCGATGGTCGATGACCATGCTCGCGGTCAGCGATTCTTCGTCGAACGCTTCGAAGCGGATGTCGAGTACTTCGCCGATGGTGTTTTTCTGGATCGCATTCAACTGCTCGATGTCGGGAGTGGTACGCCACAAGCTCATCGCAGACTTCCTTTGTTGTTTTAGTCGTCGCTCAATCCTGCCACAGCACCGCCTCGCTGCGCTCGCTCCATTCTTCAAAACGGGCGCCATAGGTGTCTTCGATGACATTGCGCTTGATCTTCAAGGTCGGCGTGAGAAAGCCGTTTTCCACCGCCCAACTGTCCTTGACCACCACCAGCCGGCGCAGGCGCTCATGCTTGTCGAGCACGGCGTTGACCTCTTCGAGGAGTTTTTCCAGGCTCGAATGCAGGCTCGCCCGGCCCTCCTCCTGATTGACCGTCGACAGCACGCACAAACCCAACGGGGCACTCAAACCGTCACCGACCACGCACACCTGTTCGATCCGCGAATGCACGGCCAAACGGTTTTCAATCGGTGCCGGGGCGACGTATTTGCCCTTGCTGGTCTTGAAGATTTCCTTGAGCCGGCCGGTCAGACGCAGGCGCCCTTCGGCATCCTGCTCGCCCTTGTCACCGGTGCGCAGGAAGCCATCCTCGGTAAGCGTTTCTGCGGTTTTCAGCGGCTCCTTGAAATAGCCGAGCATGTTCGCCTGACTGCGTACCTGCACCTCGCCCGATTCATCGATGCGCACCTCGACATCCGGACACGGCTTGCCGATCCAGCCCTGCTTGTATTGCCCCGGCAGGCAGATGTGCGAATAACCGCAGCCCTCGGTCATGCCATAGACCTCCAATACATCGAGGCCCAGTTTCTGATACCAGGCAAGCAAGGTCTGTGGCACTGGCGCGGCACCGGACAACGCCACACGCAAGGCATCCAGCCCCAACCCCGCCAGCACTTTGTGCCCGACCCGCTTGCCGATGAATGGCAGGCCGAGGAGGAAGTCGAGGCGCTTGGCCGGGATCTTGCTGTACACGCCCATCTGGAATTTGGTCCAGATGCGCGGCACGCCGAACATCGCGGTCGGCCGCGCTCGCTGCAGATCGGTTATGAAGGTGTCGAGGCTCTCGGCAAAAAAAACTGTCTGCCCGGTATAGATCGAGGCCAGTTCAACGAACATTCGCTCGGCAACGTGGCACAGCGGCAGGTACGACAGCAGCCGGTCGTTCTCGTTGAGCCCAAACAGTTGCGTGCCACGGGTCGTGGCAAAACCGAGATTGGCAAAACTGTGCATCACGCCTTTGGGCAGGCCGGTGGTGCCGGAGGTGTAGATGATCGTCGCCAGTTGCTCGCCCGCCGGGCGCGGATCGTCCTGAATCGGTGAGCTGCGCTGCAAGTCTGCCCAACTGAAATCGAAATCCCCGGGCGGATGCAGCGGCAGGCTGATGGTCGGCAAATCGGTCGGCACGCCTTTGGCCATGCCCGGCCAATCGTCGAGTTTGCCGATAAAGGCCAGAACGCTTTCCGAGTGGTTGAGCACTTGCGCGACGGAGTCGGCGGTGAGGTTGGGATACAGCGGAACGGAGACGTGCCCGGCCATCCAGATCGCCAGGTCGGCGATGATCCAGTGCGCGCAGTTCTTCGAGATCAGGGCGATGTGGCTGCCTTGCGGTAACTCCCTCGCACGCAACCAATGCGCAGCGCAGCGGGCCTGATGGCCGACGTCGGCCCAGCTCAGCGTCTCGACCTGGCCGCCGCCGGTGGGCTGCACGAGGAAGCGCTGGCGCGGGTGCCGGGCTTCACGTTCGTAGAACACGTCCAGCGGCAAACGGAAGGCGGCAGACATGCGACTCGCTCCTGTTTTTTGGGTCTGGAGCAAGCGTAGTCAACCAAGCAAGTGCTTGGTTGGAAAATTCAAACAAATAATTTCATTGCCGTTTGCAGAAACCAATGTGGGAGCGAGCTTGCTCGCGAATGCAGTGTGTCAGACACATAAAGGGTGAATGACACGCCGCTTTCGCGAGCAAGCTCGCTCCCACAAGGGATCAGCGTTACGGATGTCTGAGGCTGTTGAGGGTCATCGAACCGATCAGCAGCTCTGGGCTTTCCAGCTCAGCCAGACCGGCGGTGCTGACCTTCTCCGGCGGATACCCGGCGCCATGCTGCAGATAGCTGAGCAGATTGCCCACCAACGGGTTGTGGCTGACCAACAACACATTGCTCACCGACACCAGTTGATCGGTAACCTTGTCCGGATCAACTTCCGGTGTCAGCCACTCGACCGTACGAATCTCCGGCTCGAAACCCAGCGCCTCACGGACAATCTGCGCAGTCTGCTGCGCGCGCAGATAAGGGCTGGCGTAAATCGCGGTCAGCGGCTGGCCGATCAACCGCGCGGCGCTGCTCAAGGCTTCTTTGCGACCGTGGTCGGTCAGTTCCCGCTCGGAATCGGGGCACGAGCCGTAAGGCACGGCCTCACCGTGACGCAATACCCAGAGTTTCATAGTTTGGGTTCCTCATCCCGGACCGGATGCGGCGCTGGCGCGACGGCGTGTGGCGCTTCACCTTCCGGGGTACGCGGCGCTGGCCAGTCGGCGAACGGCCAGGGTTTCTGGTCGCTGTGAAAACTGCCGAAGCGGCCGATCTGCGCCAGAAACTGGCTCAGGCTGTCGCCGAAGTTCATCAGGCTGGCGCTCGGGGCGCCATAGATCAAACGATAGATCAGTTGCACCAGCACCACCGCGCCGAGGATGAACTGCGCCACTTGCCAGACCAGCACGTAAACGATCATCCACAACACGCGCAGGAGGATGGATTCGTACTTGGCTTCGGTTTTCGGATCGTTCATGGCTTGCTTCCTGTCCGTATAAAAGCTGAATCAGTTGAAACCGCTGGTGGAAATGAAATCGACGTCGGTTTTCGGCTCGGCACGCATCAGTAGACCGATGACCTGCTCCAGCGTGCGTCCTTCGAACAGGATCGCGTGCAGCCCGGCGACCAGCGGCATGTACACGCCGACTTCCTGGGACTTGGCCTTGAGCACTTTCAGCGTGTTGACGCCTTCAGCGACTTCGCCAAGACGCGACACCGCTTCGTCGAGGCTCAGGCCCTGGCCAAGGGCGAAACCGACTTGATAGTTGCGGCTCTTCGGCGACGAGCAAGTGACGATCAGATCGCCAACACCGGCCAGACCGAGGAAGGTCATCGGGTTCGCGCCCTGATTCACGGCAAAGCGGGTCATCTCGGCGAGGGCGCGAGTGATCAGCATGCTCTTGGTGTTCTCGCCCATTTCCAGCGCCACCGCCATGCCGGCGATGATCGCGTAGACGTTTTTCAACGCCCCGCCCAACTCGACACCGAAACGGTCAGCACTGGCGTAAACGCGGAAGGTGCGGCCATGCAGCGCGGCTTGCACGGCTTTGCACAGCTCTTCGTCTTCGCTGGCGACCACCGTGGCGGTCAGCGCATGTTCGGCGATTTCCCGCGCCAGATTCGGACCGGACAGCACGCCGATACGCGCTTGCGGGGCGATTTCTTCAAGAATCTGGCTCATCAGTTTGAAGGTCTGGGCTTCGATGCCTTTGGTCAGGCTGACCAGCATCTTGCCGCTCAACCGCTCGGCGTGGGCGGCGAGTACCGTGCGCAATGCGCTGGACGGCAGCGCGACGAAGCACAAATCACAGGCGTCGAGGGTTTCCTGCAGGTCGGTGACGGCGGTCACCCCCGGCAGAATCTTGATGCCTTTGAGGTAACGCGGGTTTTCGCGATTGACCCGGATGGCCTCGGCCTGCTCGGGGTCACGCATCCACTGCCGGACTTGATGGCCATTCTCGGCCAAAAGATTGGCCACGGCGGTACCAAAACTTCCGCCTCCCAGGACCGCAATCGGGCGCTGTTCAGTCATATGCAATCCGTTAATCCATACCAGTGGCGATGGCGGCATTATACGGGGCAGCCCGGTCGCGGCCAGCCCCCGCAACAATTACCGACACTTGTAGGAAGAAGACCAATAAAACCTAGGAAAATGCTACTAACGTGAATGGAAAAGTCACGGTGCTCGGTTAACATGCGCGCCAAATCTTTACGATCAAGGCTGCGTCGTGTTTTTCGCTCCTCCCCCTCCCCGTTCGTCCCTTTTGCTGGCGCTGCTGTTCAGCCCGCTAGTGCTGGCGGACGACCTGTTCATGGACAACGAAGCACTGCCGCAGGTGCTGACCGCCACGCGCCTGAAACAGACGCCAGCGGAAGTGCCGGGGAGCATGACCGTACTCGACAGCGAACTGATCAACGCCAGCGGCGCCCGCGACATCAGCGAACTGCTGCGCCTCGTGCCAGGGATGATGGTCGGCAACATCAGCGGCAATCAGGCGGCAGTCAATTACCACGGCACCAACGCCAGCGAAGCACGGCGCATGCAAGTGCTGATCGACGGCCGCTCGGTGTACCGCGCCGGATTGTCCACGGTGGACTGGAGCGATATTCCGGTGGCCATGGAAGACATCGAGCGCATCGAAGTGTTTCGCGGCCCGAACACCGTCAGTTACGGCGCCAACGCGTTGATGGCGGTGGTCAACATCATCACCCGCCACCCGGCAGACAGCCACGGCACTCGCCTGAAGTACACCCGTGGCCAGCGTGGCATCAATGACTTTTATGCCAGCCAGGGCACCGGCTGGAATGGTGGTGATCTGCGCTTGTCGCTGTCCGGTCAGGAAGATGACGGCTTCGACAGCGATCGCAGCGGTGCCGACTACCGTGACAGCCGCCGCTTGAACCGCTTCAGTCTCGCGGTCAGTCACACCCTCAGCGATAACCAGAGCCTCGACTGGCAGGTCAACGCTAAGGACGGCACCAACCAGCGGCCCTACACCTACCGCCCGGTGTTCTCCGGGATTACCGCCGCCGGGAACAATTCCGATGTAGTCGCCAAGGATTACGCCGGCTCGGTGCGCTGGAATCTCGACATCAATCCCGAACACAGCCTTTATATACAAGGCTCGGCGCAACACTGGGATCGTCAGCAAACCTGGCGCGCCTGCGATGCCGAGGTATCGTTCAGCCCCGAACTGACGCAACTGTGGCAGCTCAATCCCAATTACACCGAACGTCTGGCGCGCAACATCACGCAGTTCACCGGCCCCGGCGCGGCGCCCGGCACGCCACAGGAAATGGCCCTGGCCAATCAGGTGCTTGATCAATGGCGCAACGGCGCCAGCCGAACCCTGTGCGGCGACATCGACCAGAGCGCCCGCGAATCGCGCTACGACCTCGAGTTGCAGGACACCCTCAGCCTGTCCGACAGCCTGCGTCTGGTCAGCGGCATGAACTATCGTTACGACCGCGCCGACTCCGAGACTTACTTCAATGGCACGCTGGACGACACCACCTGGCGCGCGTTCGGCCAACTGGAATGGCGCGCCACGGAACACTGGCTGTTGCAGGGCGGTGCGATGTTCGAAAACACGCAACTGATCGGCAGTTCGCTGACCCCGCGCTTCGCCGTCAATTACCTGATCAACCCGCGCCACGGCCTGCGTGCGGTGTATTCGGAAGCGATCCGCTCGCCGGACATGTTCGAAAACAACGTGAACTGGAGCTATCAGGTCAGCAACCTGCGCCCCTCGGCTTATGGCCAGTCTTCGGCGCGCTACTTCGTCAAGACTCGCGGCCCCGGCGATCTCGATCAGGAACACATGCGCTCGCGGGAACTGGGCTACAACGGCTATTTCGCCGAACTGGGCCTGGCCCTCGATGTGAAGCTGTTCTACGACGAGATCACCGGGATGATCAGTGAGCCGCTGCGTAACAACCAGTACATCGCCAGCAATGCCAACAGCTCACGTTTTCGTGGCACGGAAACCCAGCTCGACTGGCGCGTGAGCCTGGCCGACCGTTTGCGCTTCACCTACGCCTTTGTCGATGCCGAGGCGAGCAATCCCCTCGATCAGCAGTTCACTTCACGCAACAGCGGTTCGGCCGGCTGGCTGCGCGACTGGGGTCATGGCTGGAACAGCGCCCTCTTCTATTACGGCGACAACGCGCTCAACGGCTACCGTTTCGAGCGCGTCGACACGCGCATCGCCAAACGCATCGCGCTGGGCAAAGCACAATTGCAACTGGCTGGCGTGCTGCAACAGCGTCTCGACCACGAGCCGAGCACTTTCGTCGACAACAATTACGATGAACGCCGGGTGATGTACTTCAGTGCCGAGCTGGAGTTCTAGGGGTGCGCTACTGGCCGTCACGGAAGATGCCAACCCTTGGCCACTGGCTGGCCGGGCTCTGCCTGTTTCTGACCGCATGGCTGCACGGCGTGGCGGTGCAGGCTGCCGATATTCTGTTGACCGGCGCTGAGGAAAGCCCCGGCGTCCAGGCGTTCGTGCAGGCACTCAGCGAACTGCGCCCGACCGACAACGTGCGTTTCCAACCGCTGGCCAGCCTGCCGGCACCGGGGAAACTGCCCGTCAGTCTGCGCCTGATTCTGCTCGACCTGCCGAGCCTCGACTGGCGTCTGCAAGAAAACCAGGGCCCGGCGACGCTGGTGCTGCGCATCAGTCGCCTGCAGGCTCGCCAGCGTCTCGGCAGCACGCAACCGGCACATCTGAGTTTGCTCTGGAGTGATCCGCCGCTGAGCCGCCAGTTGCAGTTGATCCGGCGCATTTTGCCCCAGGCCCGGCGGATCGGCGTGCTGTTCGATGAGCACAGCGAATTCCTCCTCAAGGAGCTGAATCTCGCCGCCGCGCCGCTGAACCTGCAAGTCATCAGCCAGCGCTGGGACAACACCCACGACAGCCGCCCGCTGCAAACCGTGCTGAAAAACAGCGACGTGCTGCTCGGGCTCGACGATCCCGATCTGTACAACCCGAAAACCGCGAAAAACCTGCTGCTCAGCAGTTACTCACGGCAAGTCGCACTGGTCGGCCCGAACGTTGCGTTTGTCCGCGCTGGCAGCCTGGCCAGCAGTTACAGCGACCAGAACGACTGGCTGGCAATCCTCGATCAATTGCTTGATCAACCGCCGGCCAATTGGCCGCGGACGCTCTACCCCGCACGTTTTAAAGTCTCAAGTAATGCGCAGGTCGCTCGTTCACTGGGTATCGAACCGCTCAATGACGCATCTGTTGCCAGCGCACTGGCTGAAGGAGAACGCCGCCCATGAGTTTCCGTCGCCGTTGGGACATCAATACCCGCACCCAGCTGATCAGCCTGGGCCCGGCGTTGTTGCTGACCTTGCTGTTGATCAGCTTCTTCACCTTCGTGCGCATTCAGGATTTGCGTCAGGAGCTGAACCACACCGGCCAATTGATCGCCAACCAACTGGCGCCTGCCACCGAATACGGGGTGATTTCCGGCAACAACGAAGTGCTGGAAAGCCTGCTCAAAGCCACACTGGCCACGCCCAACGTGCGTTTTCTCGAAGTACAGGACAGCGCCAACCGGATTCTGGTGTACGTCGAACAACCCGCCGCGGCGCACGGTCGGCCGCATCAGGTCGAAGTGTTCCAGGCACCGGTGCGCCTGCAACGCATCGCCCTGCACAATGATTTCTTCCAGGACGGCAAAGTCAGCAATAGCGGGGCCAGCGAAGATTATCTGGGCCGGGTGATCGTCGGTCTGTCCAACGACGCATTCAGCCAGCGCCAGCAGGAGATTATGCTCAAGGCCGGGATTCTCGCGCTGTTCGCCCTGCTCTTCACCTTTGTCTTGGCACGGCGCCTGGCCGGCAGTCTGTCGCAGCCGATTCGCGATATCGGCGATGCGGTCAAAGCGATTCAGGACGGCGATTACAAAACCCCGCTGCCGATCGTCGATGACACCGAGCTCGGCGCGCTGTCGCAGCACATCAATAACCTCGCGCAGGCGCTGGAACAGGCCAGTCGCGAGCAGCATCAAGCCATGGCGCAACTGATTCAGACCCGTGAAGAAGCGGAAAAGGCCAACAATGCCAAGTCCGATTTCCTGGCGATGATGAGCCATGAACTGCGCACGCCCATGAATGGCGTGCTGGGCATGCTGCAATTGCTGGAAACCACCGATATGACCGAGGAGCAGGTCGAATACGCCGCCCTCGCCTCGGAGTCCACCGAACACCTGCTGAAAGTCATCAACGATATTCTCGACTTCTCGCGCATCGAACGCTCGGAGTTGGAACTGGAATACATCCCGTTCAACCTCGCCGAACTGATTGGCGCCTGCGCCCAGTCGTTCCAGCACAGTGCAGTGCAACGCGGTCTGGCGCTGAACCTGCGCATCCCGGACGACATGCGCGGTTTGCAGGTGCAGGGCGATCCGACGCGGATCCGGCAGATTCTGGTCAATCTGGTTGGCAACGCGCTGAAATTCACCGAACAGGGTCGGGTCAGCATCGAGGCGCAGTGGCAGTCGCTGGATCACGAACTGCTGTGGTTCACCTGCTCGGTGCGCGACAGCGGCATCGGTATTTCTTCCGAAAGTCTGGAATTGATGTTCAACGCTTTCCAGCAGGCCGACAGTTCGATTTCACGGCGTTATGGCGGCACCGGTCTCGGTTTGCCGATCGCCCGTACGCTGGCCGAACGCATGGGCGGCACCTTGCGCGCGCAGAGCGAGGAAGGCCGTGGTTCGGTGTTCACCCTGGAAATTCCGCTGGCACTCTATAAGCAGGCGCTGCCGCCATTGGCCGCGCCGCGTGCACTGAACGGCAAAGAGCATGGTGAAGGGCGCAATGTCTTGCTGGTCGAAGACAATCCGGTAAACCAGACGGTTATTGAAGCGATGCTGCGCAGTCTGGGCTTTACTGTCAGTGTCGCCACTGATGGCGCACAAGCGGTGCGCAGTGCCGAGGGCAGCGACTTTGAGGTGATTCTGATGGATTGCCGGTTACCGATTATCGATGGCTACGAGGCTACCCGGCAGATCCGGCTACTGCCCGGACGCGGTGAGGTGCCGATCATCGCGCTGACGGCCAACGCCTTGCAGGGCGACCGCGAAACCTGTCTGGCGGCGGGCATGAACGATTATCTGGCGAAGCCGTTCAAACGTAATGATCTGCAGCAGATTCTGCAGCGCTGGGTGTCGTGACGTGGGCCTTTCGACCATCTGCGACTGGCGTGAAAAGCGAAAGTGCGGCAGTCTTAGGCACCCGAACGAGCCTCAAAAGGGGCTTGAATAAAAATTTCAGTGCACAAGTGTACATTCATGTCCTTGGTGCTGTGACTTTCACCACAACGCAATAGTCTATGAGTAGGCTGCCGGTTCGAGGCATGAACGCTTCGAACGGTCGGGAAGATTTGCCCCACCTGCCGCATGGGATTATTGAGGAGCTCGCATGACCAAACAAAACGCCTTTACTCGGGAAGATCTGCTGCGCTGCAGTCGCGGTGAGCTGTTCGGCCCAGGTAACGCGCAACTGCCCGCCCCGAACATGCTGATGGTTGATCGCATCACCCTGATCAGCGAAGAAGGCGGCAAGTACGGCAAAGGTGAATTGGTCGCCGAGCTGGATATCAACCCTGATCTGTGGTTCTTCGCATGCCACTTCGAAGGCGATCCGGTGATGCCGGGCTGCCTCGGTCTGGACGCCATGTGGCAACTGGTCGGTTTCTTCCTGGGCTGGCAAGGCCTGCCGGGCCGTGGCCGTGCGCTGGGTTCGGGCGAAGTGAAGTTCTTCGGTCAGGTTCTGCCGACCGCCAAGAAAGTCACCTACAACATTCATATCAAACGCGTCCTCAAGGGCAAGCTGAACCTGGCCATTGCCGATGGTTCGGTGACTGTCGACGGTCGCGAAATCTACACCGCCGAAGGCCTTCGCGTCGGCGTGTTCACCTCCACTGACAACTTCTAAGGGTTATTCGCATGCGCCGCGTCGTTATCACTGGTCTGGGCATTGTTTCGTGCCTGGGCAATGACAAAGAGACCGTCTCCGCTAACCTGCGTGCAAGCCGCCCTGGCATCCGGTTCAACCCGGAATATGCCGAAATGGGTCTGCGTAGCCAGGTTTCCGGCTCCATTGACCTCAACCTTGAAGAGCTGATCGATCGCAAGATCTATCGCTTCGTTGGCCACGCAGCGGCTTACGCCTACCTGGCCATGAAAGACGCTATTGCTGACTCCGGCCTGACCGAAGAGCAAGTGTCCAACCCGCGTACCGGCCTGATCGCCGGCTCCGGCGGTGCTTCCACGCTGAACCAGATGGAAGCGCTGGACATCCTGCGCGAGAAAGGCGTGAAACGTGTTGGCCCATACCGCGTAACGCGGACCATGAGCAGCACCGTTTCCGCTTGCCTGGCCACGCCATTCAAGATCAAAGGCCTGAACTACTCCATCGCTTCTGCCTGCGCCACCAGTGCTCACTGCATCGGTACCGCCATGGAACAGATCCAGATGGGCAAGCAGGACATCGTTTTCGCCGGTGGCGGTGAAGAAGAGCACTGGAGCCAGTCGTTCCTGTTCGACGCGATGGGCGCTCTGTCCAGCAAGCGTAACGACACCCCGGAGCAAGCTTCCCGTGCCTACGACGCTGACCGTGACGGTTTCGTCATCGCTGGCGGTGGCGGTATGGTCGTGGTTGAAGAGCTGGAACACGCTCTGGCCCGTGGCGCCAAGATCTACGCGGAAATCGTTGGCTACGGCGCGACCTCCGACGGTTACGACATGGTTGCCCCAAGTGGCGAAGGCGCGATCCGCTGCATGCAGATGGCGATGTCCACCGTTGATACGCCGATCGACTACCTGAACACCCACGGCACCTCGACTCCGGTCGGCGACGTCGCGGAAATGAAAGGTGTGCGTGAAGTGTTCGGCGACAAGGCTCCAGCGATCAGCTCGACCAAGAGCCTGTCCGGTCACTCTCTGGGCGCCGCCGGCGTTCATGAAGCGATCTACTGCATGCTGATGATGGAAGGCAACTTCATTGCCGGTTCCGCCAACATCGACGAGCTGGACCCGGAAGTGGCCGATCTGCCGGTGCTGACCAAGACCCGCGAAAACGCCACCATCAACACCGTGATGAGCAACAGCTTCGGCTTCGGCGGCACCAACGCCACGCTGGTACTGAAGCGCTGGGAAGGCAAGTAATTCCCCCCGCTTGAGCCACACATGAAAACGCCCCGACTGGTTCGGGGCGTTTTTTTTCGCCTGCAGAAAATAGCAGGTACACCGCAAAACCCTGTGGGAGCGAGCCTGCTCGCGAATGCGATATTCCAGTCACCCTATCGTCGTCTGACCCACCGAATTCGCGAGCAGACTCGCTCCCACAATGGGTTTCGGCGCTTCTGAAAATGAAACTTCTGTCATGAAACTTACTGCCCTGCGACCGAATGTCGCGGATTACGCGGTCTGCAGCACTGTTGCAAAAAACGCAATAACACCTTGCGCAAATCAGCCGTTTACTTAGCAAGCTAACAAATCATATAAAAGAGTCCTGCACACGCCTTGCTGCAGATAACTTGAGATTTGGAGCTAGCAGATGACTGTAAAAGTAACTGAACGCGACGATTCACACATGTCCCACGAAGGCGTAGCCGCCGGTATCCGCATCTGGGATGTGCATCAACAAGACTTGCTGGTCGGCATGTTCCACAACGAGATCGACGCCCACAACTACAAGGCCGAACTGGAAGTGCAAGAACAGCAACGGGATCTGAAATCCGCCTGATTCAACCACAGCATTGAAAACGACAAACCCCGCCATGAGCGGGGTTTGTCGTTGTTACAGCTTTATCGATTTACCACATCAGATCATCAGGGATCTGATACGCCGCGTACGGATCGTCCTCGGTGCTGACCTCTTCAGTCTGCACGTTGAGCTGGACGATACGCTGCGGATCGCGCTCCTGAATCTTCAAGGCCGCCTCACGCGGAATTACTTCGTAGCCGCCGGCATGGTGGACGATCGCCAGCGAACCGCTGCTGAGCTTGTTGCGCATCAGCGTGTTGACCGAGATGCGCTTGACCTTCTTGTCGTCGACGAAGTTGTAGTAGTCCTCGGTGGTCAGCTTCGGCAGACGCGAGACTTCGATCAGTTGCTTGACCTGCGCCGCACGCGCCTTGGCCTCGGCTTTCTCTTTCTGCTGACGGTTCAGCTCCTGGTCACGCTTGACCTTCTCGGCCATGGCTTCCTGGGCCGCGCGCTGTTGCGAGTCATCCAGTTCGATCTGGCCTTTGTGGGCCAGACGCTGCTGCTTCTGCTTGTCCTTGCTGACCTGCTTGGCCTGCTTTTGGTTGACCAGGCCTGCTTTGAGCAACTGGTCGCGAAGGGAAATACTCATGGGACTTACTCACTTGGGCAGTTGCTCAGCCGCAGCCGGGCACATTCTTTTCCTGACGTTTGGCTTCACCCCACAGGGCGTCCAACTCTTCGAGGGTGCAATCTTCTATGGGACGGTGGGTGTCGCGCAATGCCTGTTCGATAAAACGGAAACGTCTTTCAAACTTGCCGTTGGCGCCACGCAGTGCAGTTTCCGGATCGACCTTCAGATGCCGGGCCAGATTGACCACGGAAAACAGCAGGTCGCCGATCTCGTCAGCCACGGCCACCGAATCGTTTTCGGACATGGCTTCGAGGACTTCATCGAGTTCTTCGCGCACCTTGTCGAGCACCGGCAAGGCGTCTGGCCAGTCAAAACCGACCTGCCCTGCGCGCTTCTGCAGCTTGGCCGAACGCGACAAGGCCGGCAACGTCGCCGGCACGTCATCGAGCAGTGACAGTTGCTCGGGCGCGACGGATTTTTCCGCGCGCTCCTCGGCCTTGATCTCTTCCCAGCGCTGCTTGACCTGTTCTTCGCTCAAGCGCGGCACATCCAGCGGCGCGTAAAGATCACCGGTTGGGAACACGTGGGGATGACGGCGGATCAACTTGCGGGTAATGCTGTCGATCACCCCGGCAAACTCGAAGCGCCCTTCTTCCTTGGCCAACTGGCTGTAATAGACGACCTGGAACAGCAGATCGCCCAGCTCACCCTGTAGATGATCGAAGTCGCCGCGCTCGATGGCATCGGCGACTTCGTAAGCTTCTTCGAGGGTGTGCGGGACGATGGTCGCGTAGGTTTGCTTGATGTCCCACGGGCAACCGTACTGCGGATCGCGCAGACGGTTCATCAGGTGGAGCAGGTCTTCAAGGCTGTACATCATTTCACTCACTACATAGATCCCTGTGGGAGCGAGCTTGCTCGCGAAGGCGGACTTTCAATCACATCACTGCTGGATGCGATACCGTCTTCGCGAGCAAGCTCGCTCCCACATTGGATCGGCGGTTAACATTCGAGAGCGCCAATCCTCACGGGGTACGGTTACGCCGCGTTTCGATGATGTTCGGCAACTGCGAAATCCGCCCGAGCAACCGCCCCAGCGCATCCAGCCCCGGGATCTCGATGGTCAGCGACATCAGCGCGGTGTTGTCCTCTTTGTTCGAGCGGGTGTTGACCGCCAGCACATTGATACGCTCGTTGAGCAGCACCTGCGAAACGTCGCGCAGCAGACCGGAGCGGTCGTAGGCGCGGATGACGATGTCCACCGGGTAGGTGAGCACCGGCACCGGGCCCCAGCTGACCTGAATGATCCGCTCCGGTTCGCGCCCGCCCAGTTGCAGCACCGAGGCGCAGTCCTGACGGTGAATGCTCACGCCACGGCCCTGAGTGATGTAACCGACAATCGCATCGCCCGGCAGCGGCTGGCAGCAGCCGGCCATCTGCGTCATCAGGTTGCCGACGCCCTGGATCTGAATGTCGCCGCGCTTGCCCGGTTTGTAGCCGGTGGCTTTGCGCGGAATCAGCTCCAGTTGTTCGTTGCCGCGTTCCGGCTCGACCAGTTGCTGCGCCAGATTGACCAGTTGCGCCAGACGCAAGTCGCCGGCACCGAGGGCGGCGAACATATCTTCGGCGGTTTTCATGTTGGCCTTGTCGGCCAGTTTGTCGAAGTCCACCGCCGGCAGGCCGAGGCGCGTCAGTTCGCGCTCGATCAGGGTTTTACCGGCGGCAACGTTCTGGTCGCGCGCCTGCAATTTGAACCAGTGAACAATCTTCGCCCGCGCCCGCGAGGTGGTGACATAACCGAGGTTCGAGTTCAGCCAGTCGCGGCTCGGCGTGCCGTGTTTGCTGGTGATGATCTCGACCTGCTCGCCGGTCTGCAGGCTGTAATTGAGCGGCACGATGCGCCCGTTGATCTTCGCGCCACGGCAGTTGTGGCCGATTTCGGTGTGCACGCGATAAGCGAAGTCCAGCGGTGTCGCGCCCTTCGGCAGGTCGATGGCGTGGCCATCGGGGGTGAAGATGTAGACCCGATCCGGCTCGATATCGACACGCAGCTGTTCAGCCAGACCACCGATATCGCCCAGTTCTTCATGCCACTCGAGGACCTGACGCAGCCAGGAGATTTTCTCTTCGTAGTGGTTCGAACCGGATTTGACGTCGGTGCCTTTGTAGCGCCAGTGCGCGCAGACACCGAGTTCGGCTTCTTCGTGCATCGAGTGCGTACGGATCTGCACCTCAAGCACTTTACCCTCAGGGCCGATCACCGCCGTGTGCAGCGAGCGGTAGCCGTTCTCTTTCGGGTTGGCGATGTAGTCGTCGAATTCTTTCGGAATGTGCCGCCACAAGGTGTGGACGATGCCCAGTGCGGTGTAGCAGTCGCGCATTTCCGGCACCAGCACACGCACCGCGCGCACGTCGTAGATCTGGCTGAATTCCAGCCCTTTGCGCTGCATTTTGCGCCAGATCGAATAGATGTGTTTGGCGCGGCCGCTGATGTCGGCATCGACACCGGTGGCCTGCAGTTCATCCTTGAGCTGGGTCATCACGTCGGCGATGAAGCGCTCACGGTCCAGCCGTCGCTCGTGGAGCAACTTGGCGATCTGCTTGTATTGATCAGGCTCGAGATAACGGAAGGACAGATCCTCCAGTTCCCATTTGATATGACCGATGCCGAGGCGGTGCGCGAGCGGCGCATAGATGTCGAAGACTTCGCGGGCGACACGGTTACGCTTTTCGTCGTCGGCGGTTTTCACCGCGCGAATGGCGCAGGTACGTTCGGCCAGTTTGATCAACGCAACACGAACGTCGTCGACCATCGCCACAAGCATCTTGCGCAGGTTTTCCACCTGCCCTTGCGTGCCCATGACCATCGACTGGCGCGGACTGAGGCTGGCACTGATGGCCGCCATGCGCTGCACGCCGTCGATCAGCTTGGCGACCACCGGGCCGAAGCGCTGGCCGACGGCCGTGAGTTCGATCTGGCCTTCGCGTACACCGCGATACAGGACCGCGGCGACCAGCGAATCCTGATCGAGCTTGAGGTCGGCGAGAATCTCGGCTATTTCCAGGCCAGTACTGAAACTGCCGGAGCCTTCGGCCCACAGATTCTTCTTGGCATTGGACTGTTGTTCGGCCTCGCGAGCGAACTCGCAGGCTTCTTTCAAGGCTTCGCGATCCAGTGCCAGATCGACACTGACCGCGTGATCGAGCCAAGCCTCGAGATTGATACTGCCGTCAGTGTTGATCGGCTGGTGTGCTCTCACCTGTACCATCTTGCTTTACCTTCCCTACGACGCAGATTCAATGCGTCAAATCGCTGATCCTTATCGCCCGTTTGCGCTCGCGGGGCTAAAGCGAGCGCTGCGCGGACAGATCAGACGGATTCAGACGAGCCATCCTGGCTCGCTTCAAATAACGCCATGGCCTCGACATGTGCCGTCTGAGGAAACATATCGAGAATCCCGGCACGTTTTAACCGGTAGCCCTGCTTGATCAATTCGACCGTATCGCGCGCCAGAGTTGCAGGGTTGCACGATACGTACACCAACCGTTTGGCACCCAGGGTCGCCAGCTTGCGAACCACCTCGAAAGCACCGTCACGCGGTGGGTCCAAGAGTACCGCAGAAAAGCCGTTTCCGATCCACTGGGCATCGGTCAAAGGCTGGGATAAATCGGCTTGAAAAAACTTTGTGTTATGCAAATTGTTACTGGCGGCGTTCGCTTCAGCGCGATCGACCATGGTTTGCACACCCTCGACCGCGACGACTTCGCGCACGGTTTTGGCCAGTGGCAAGGCAAAGTTGCCGAGGCCGCAGAACAGATCGAGCACGCGCTCGTCGCTGCCGGGTTTCAGCCAGTCCAGTGCCTGGGCGACCATGGCTTCGTTGACGCCAGCGTTGACCTGAATGAAGTCACCCGGTCGGTACGCCAGATCCAGACCCCACTGCTCCAGGCGATAACCCAGCGACTGGGTGGCATCTACCGGTTGCGGCTCACCTTCGCCATGCAGCCACAGTTGCGCTTCATGGAACTGGCAGAAGTCCTTGAGGATCGTCAGATCCGCTTCGGACAACGGCGCCATGTGCCGCAGCAACACGGCCAGAGACGAGCCACTGAATAACTCGACATGGCCCAAAGCCTGCGGCTTGCTCAAACGGCGGAGCATCTCAGGCAAACGGGTCATGATCGGTTGCAAGGGCTGTACCAGCACCGGGCATTCGTTGATGGCGACGATGTCCTGACTGCCGGCGGCACGGAAACCCACTTCGAGTTTCTTCGCCTTCATGTCCCAGCGCACCGCGATGCGGGCGCGACGGCGATAGCCGAATTCAGGTCCGGTCAGCGGTGCTGCCCACTCTTCAGGTTCGACACCGGCAACGCGCGACAATTGCTCGGCGAGCATGCGCTGTTTCAGGGCAAGCTGTTCGCTGTGGGGCAAATGCTGCACGCTGCAACCGCCGCAACGACCGGCGTGCTGACACGGTGCGGGGCGGCGCAGTTCGCTGGCCTTGAACACGCGTTCGGTGCGCGCCTCGACCACTTTGCCGTGGGCGCCGAGCACCCGCGCTTCGACCTCTTCACCCGCGAGGGCGCCGAGGACGAACCAGGTTTTGCCTTCGAAAAACGCGATGCCGCGACCGTCATTGGCCAGGCGCTCGATGCTCAAGCGCTGCTTTTTGCCGGTCGGGATTTGCGCGGCCTTGCTGCCACCCGTGGGTTGGAAGCGCAGGCCTCTCTCGTGCTTGGCCATCAGTTGGGCGCGTCGAAAATGCCGGTCGACAGGTAACGGTCGCCACGGTCGCAGATGATCGCGACGATCACCGCGTTTTCAACTTCTTTGGACAGGCGCAACATCGCTGCCACTGCACCGCCCGAGGACACGCCACAGAAGATGCCTTCTTCGCGGGCCAGACACCGGGTGACGTCCTCGGCTTCGCTTTGCGCCATGTCGACGATGCGATCAACACGATCAGCCTGATAAATCTTCGGCAGGTATTCCTGCGGCCAGCGGCGGATGCCGGGAATGGCCGAGCCTTCCATCGGTTGCAGACCGACGATCTGCACGCTGTCGCTCTGCTCTTTCAAGTAGCGCGACACGCCCATGATGGTGCCGGTGGTGCCCATCGAACTGACGAAATGGGTGATGGTGCCTTGGGTCTGACGCCAGATTTCCGGACCGGTGGTGGTGTAGTGCGCTTCAGGATTATCGCCATTGGCGAACTGATCGAGCACCTTGCCACGGCCTTCGGCTTCCATACGCTGCGCAAGATCGCGGGCGCCTTCCATGCCTTCTTCCTGGCTGACCAGAATCAGCTCGGCACCGTAAGCGGTCATCGCCGCTTTACGCTCGGCGCTAGAGTTGTCCGGCATGATCAGGATCATCTTGTAACCCTTGATCGCAGCGGCCATGGCCAGCGCGATCCCGGTGTTGCCCGAGGTCGCTTCGATCAGCGTATCGCCGGCGTGGATCTGCCCGCGCAACTCGGCGCGAGTGATCATCGACAGCGCCGGACGGTCCTTGACCGAACCCGCCGGGTTATTCCCTTCGAGCTTGAGCAATAGGGTGTTGCTGGTAGCACCGGGCAGGCGCTGCAAACGCACCAGCGGCGTGTTGCCGACGCAATCGGCGATGGTTGGGTACTGCAGGGTCATGGCGTATTCGCAATCCAGACGTGCGGGGGCGCCTATCATACCGGCAAACCCGCGCAGGCCATATCACGCAAAGTGCGGTGCTTATGGTTTATGGGAATAAGCAGCAATAGTCTCACCACTGGTGAGACTTTTACGCTGGGTCATCTTAATTGGCGGTGATGCGTATGGCCTCTTCGCGAGCAGGCTCGCTCCCACAGGGAGTAGTGTCATTCGCAGAATAGTGTCAGCAGTGATGACACTATTAACTGTTGATCACACAACCTGCGGCGAACCGAGTTCCAATGTGGGAGCGAGCCTGCTCGCGAAGGCGTCAGTCGGCGCAACACCGTCATCCGCTACCAATCGCAAATTCAACCGCAACCCCGCCCCGCTGTTCTCCGCCCAAATACTTCCGCCCTGACGCTGCACGGCATTGCGCGCGATGCTCAGCCCCAAGCCAAATCCACCGTCGCCGGGCCGCGAGCCGTCGAGTCGGGTGAACGGAGAGAAGATACGTTCCAGATCCCCTTCTGCTACGCCGCCGCCCTGATCTTCCAGCCACAGGTGCCAGAAATCGCCATCGCGCCGTCCATCCAGTCGCACGATCCCGCCCGCCGGCGAATGCCGAATCGCGTTACGCAAAATGTTCTCCAACGCCTGCGCCAGCGTATTCAAGTTGCCACGCACCCAGCACGACGAGTCCACAGCGCACTGCAATTGCAGACTCGGCCAGCCGCTTTCATAACAGGCGTTATCCGTGAGCATTTCCCACAGGGCCTGAATCTGGATCGCCTCGTCGGGCAGCGGCGTGCGGTCGGTATCGAGCCAGGCCAGTTGCAGGGTGTCTTCGACCAGTCTTTGCATACCGTCGACTTCGCGACCGATGCGCTCGCGCAACTGCAGCAGACTTTGTTCGCTTTCACTGGCGACCCGCAAGCGGCTCAGCGGTGTGCGCAATTCGTGGGACAGGTCGCGCAGCAATTGCTGTTGCAGGGCGACGGTCGATTGCAAGCGTTCGGACATCGAATCGAACGCCCGGGCCAACTCGCCGAGTTCGTCCGGGCGCTGGGTGATGCCGCTCGACAACCGCACATTCAACTGGTCGGCGCGCCAGGCGTTGGCCTGTTCGCGCAAGTTGTTCAGCGGCACCACCAATAAACGATACAGACCCACGCACAGCAACAAGGTGAACAGGCCCGGAATCACGCCGTTAGTGATAACGCGCCAGAACACACGATACTTGCCCGGCAGGAAACGTTCGGGTAGCTCGATCACCAGGCTGCCGGCAGACGGCTCTTTGGGAAACGGCACACGCAACCACGGCCGGTTCTTTTTGTGAATCGGCCAGTCAAGGCCGCGCAGGAACGTCAGGTGCTGGATTTCCTGTTCATTCAGCGGATCACTGCTCAGCGACTGCAAGTTGCCGCCGATGACGCCGACCCAACTGGCCTCACGCAATTCCATACTCTGCAACCAGTCATCGACCCCGCTGCGGCCGCCGTGCTGCCACGCTTGCTCGGCTTGCATCGCATAACGTGAAAGGGTGCCGCGTGCTTCGTCGGAGAGGAACTGGTTGCGCTCCTCCATATAACGTCCCCACGACCAGCTCAGCCAGATCATCAGCAGACAGAATGCGACCAGCAGACAGGCCAGTTTCCAGAACAGCGAATGCCGCCCCGGCAATTCAGAGATGTTCATCGCAGGCGCTCAAGACATAACCCTTGCCCCACACCGTGCGCACTTCGCGCTCGGTATAGCCGATGGTTTTGAGCTTGCGGCGGATCTGGCTGATGTGCATGTCGAGGCTGCGGTCGTGGGCCGCGTAACCGCGCTGCAGAACGTGCTGATAAAGGAAGGCTTTGCTCAACACTTCTTCATCATTACGGTTGAGGGTTTCCAGCAAACGGTATTCGCTACGGGTCAGCCCGGCGGCTTGCTCGCGGAAAAACACATCGCACTGTTCGTCGTCAAAACGCAGCGTACCGGCCGCCACTGGCGCCGCCAGCGATGCCGGACGCCGATCAAGAGCAACCCGGCGCAGGATCGCTTCGATGCGCACATGCAACTCGGCCATGCTGAACGGCTTGGGCAAATAGTCATCGGCGCCCAGACGGAAACCGCTGATGCGATCCGCCTCGGCGCCGAGGGCCGACATCAGCAGTACCGGTGTCGAATGGCTCTGGCGCAATTGCGTCAACACATTCAAACCGTCCATGCCCGGCAACAGGATGTCCATCAGCACCACGTCGAACGGCTGGCGTTTGGCGATGCTCAGGCCTTCCTGACCATTCTGGCACCAGGTCACCTGAAAGCCGCTGCGGCCCAGATGTTCGTGAACATAGGCGCCGAGAACCGGATCGTCTTCGATAGAAAGAATGCGTGGCTGGCCGACGGAAACAGGAGTCATGAGTATCTGCAAGTAATTCTCAGTTGAGCGCGATTATTCAAGATTGCCAGGCAGCGGGCAACACAAGGCTACCCTTTCTGACAAACGAGCACCGGCGCCCTGACCCACCCTGAGCGCATTTTTCCGGAGATTGCCTGCGAGCAAATCGCTACACTGCGCCCATGCCGCGTGCCGGATGCACGCATGAGTCAACAGATCAGCGGGATGCAGGAGATAGGCGTGCTCAAGAAACTGGGAATCAAAGGTCGCGTGTTGTTGCTGACCTTGTTGCCGACCAGCCTGATGGCACTGGTGCTCGGTGGTTATTTCACCTGGACGCAGCAGTCCGACTTGCAGAGCCAATTGATGCAGCGCGGCGAGATGATCGCCGAGCAACTGGCGCCGCTGGTGGCACCCGCCATGGGCCACGGCAACAGCGAGCTGCTGGAGCGCATCGCCACTCAGTCCCTTGAACAACCGGATGTGCGCGCGGTGACCTTCCTCGCCCCGGATCGCTCGCCGCTGGCCCACGCCGGCCCGACCATGCTCAATCAGGCGCCCAGCGGCGACAGCGCGCATTTGCAACGGCGCAGCGGCAATGACGCGACGCGTTACCTGATGCCGGTGTTCGGCAAACATCGCAACCTCGCCGGCGAACTGATCCCGCAAGAATCCGACCGACTGCTCGGCTGGGTCGAATTGGAACTGTCGCACAACGGCATGCTGCTGCGCGGTTATCGCAGCCTGTTTGCCAGCCTGCTGCTGATTGCCGCCGGTCTGGCGGGCGCGGCATTGCTGGCGTTACGCATGGGCCGCACCATCAATCGTCCGCTGAGCCAGATCAAACAAGCCGTCGCGCAACTCAAGGACGGCCATCTGGAAACGCGTCTGCCGCCGCTCGGCAGTCAGGAGCTGGATGAACTGGCGTCGGGCATCAACCGCATGGCCGGCACCCTGCAAAACGCCCGCGAAGAACTGCAGCACAGTGTTGACCAGGCCACCGAAGACGTGCGCCAGAATCTGGAAACCATCGAGATCCAGAACATCGAACTGGATCTGGCGCGCAAAGAAGCACTGGAAGCCAGCCGGATCAAGTCCGAATTCCTCGCCAACATGAGCCACGAGATCCGCACGCCGCTCAACGGCATTCTCGGCTTCACCCATCTGTTGCAGAAAAGCGAACTGACCCCGCGCCAGCTCGATTATCTGGGCACCATCGAAAAATCCGCCGACAGTTTGTTGGGGATCATCAACGAGATCCTCGACTTCTCGAAAATCGAGGCCGGCAAACTGGTGCTCGATCATATTCCGTTCAACCTGCGCGACCTGTTGCAGGACACCCTGACCATCCTCGCCCCCGCTGCGCACGCCAAGCAGCTTGAGCTGGTCAGCCTTGTGTATCGCGACACGCCGCTGTCGCTGGTCGGTGACCCGCTGCGTCTGAAGCAGATTCTCACCAATCTTGTGAGCAACGCGATCAAGTTCACCCGCGAAGGCACCATCGTCGCCAGAGCGATGCTGGAAGAAGAACACGAAGACAGTGTGCAACTGCGCATCAGCATTCAGGACACTGGCATCGGCCTGTCGAATCAGGACGTGCGCGCGTTGTTCCAGGCGTTCAGTCAGGCCGACAACTCGTTGTCGCGCCAGCCGGGTGGCACCGGTCTGGGGCTGGTGATTTCCAAACGCCTGATCGAACAGATGGGCGGTGAAATCGGCGTCGACAGCACACCGGGCGAAGGCTCGGAATTCTGGATCAGCCTGAGCTTGCCCAAGACCCGCGACGATGCCGAAGACTTGCCCTCGGCGCCGCTGCTCGGACGCCGGGTGGCAGTCCTGGAAAACCATGAACTGGCGCGCCAGGCCTTGCAGCATCAACTGGAAGACTGCGGCCTCGATGTCACGCCGTTCAATACCCTGGAAAGCCTGACCAATGGCGTCACTGGCGCGCATCAGACCGATCAGGCGATTGATCTGGCGGTGATCGGCATTACCAGCAACGACATGCTCCCCGAGCGCTTGAACCAGCACATCTGGGATCTCGAACACCTCGGCTGTAAAGTGCTGGTGCTATGCCCGACCACCGAACAGACACTGTTTCATCTGTCGGTGCCCAACCCGCACAGTCAGTTGCAAGCCAAACCGGCCTGTACGCGCAAATTGCGTCGGGCGTTGTCCGATCTGGCCAATCCCCGCCAACCTCGCACCGAGCCGGGCGAACCGTTGTCGAGCCGCGCGCCGAAAGTACTGTGCGTCGACGACAACCCGGCCAACCTGCTGCTGGTGCAAACCCTGCTCGAAGACATGGGCGCCAAGGTGCTTGCCGTGGAAAGCGGTTACGCCGCGGTCAAAGCGGTGCAGAGCGAATCCTTCGATCTGGTGTTGATGGACGTACAGATGCCAGGCATGGACGGTCGCCAGAGCACCGAAACCATTCGCCAGTGGGAAAGCGAGCGGCACTGCACGCCGCTGCCGATCGTCGCGCTTACCGCCCACGCCATGGCCAACGAAAAACGCGCGCTGCTGCAAAGCGGCATGGACGACTACCTGACCAAACCGATCAGCGAGCGGCAACTGGCGCAAGTGGTGCTGAAATGGACCGGCCTGGCCTTGCGCAATCAGGGGCCGGAGCGGACCAGCGAGAATTCCGCTGGCAACAATGAACTGCCGGTGCTCGATCACGAGGAAGGTTTGCGCCTGGCCGCCGGCAAGGCTGATCTCGCTGCGGACATGCTGGCCATGCTGCTTGCCTCACTGGAGGCCGACCGTGAAGCCATCCGCGCGGCGTGCGAAAACCGCGACCAGAACGCATTGATCGAGCGTGTCCATCGCCTGCACGGTGCCACCCGTTATTGCGGCGTACCGCAATTGCGCGCGGCCTGCCAGCGCAGCGAAACCCTGCTCAAGCAGGGTGACCCGAAGGCCGTGGCAGCGCTGGAAGAACTGGAGCGCGCGATCAACCGGCTCGCGGCGCAAGCGAAGATCAGTGCCTGATCCACGGCAATGCCGATCAACGCCAGCACCGCTAAAGTGAGCTTGGGTGATTCAATCCGTGTCGATGTTCCAGGAGGTTTTCATGCGCACGATCGTTTTCAGTAGCCAGACCTACGACCGCGACAGCTTCCTCGCCGTCGATTGCCCGGCGGGTATCGAACTGCACTTTCAACCAGCCCGGCTCAGCCTCGATACGGCGGCGCTGGCTGAAGCGCATGAAGTGGTCTGTGCGTTTATCAACGACGACCTTAGCGCACCGGTACTCGAGCGACTGGCCGCTGGCGGCACACGCCTGATTGCCCTGCGCTCGGCCGGTTACAACCATGTCGATCTGCCCGCGGCGAAACGTCTCGGACTGGCCGTGGTACGCGTACCGGCCTACTCGCCGCATGCGGTGGCCGAACACGCCGTGGCGCTGATCCTGGCCCTCAACCGTCGTCTGCACCGCGCCTATAACCGCACCCGTGAAGGCGATTTCAGCCTGCACGGTCTGACCGGTTTCGACCTGGTTGGCAAAACCGTCGGGATTGTCGGCACCGGTCAGATTGGTGCGGCCTTCGCGAAAATCATGCACGGTTTCGGCTGCGAGCTGCTGGCCTACGATCCGTTCCCGAACCCCGATGTACTGGCGTTGGGCGCGCGCTATCTGAGCCTGCCGGAGCTGCTCGCGCGGTCGCGGATCATCAGCCTGCACTGCCCGCTCAACGAGCAGAGCAAACACCTGATCAACCGCGACTCGCTGGCGCACATGCAAGCGGGCGCCATGCTCATCAATACTGGGCGGGGTGGACTGGTGGACACCCCGGCCCTGATTGACGCCTTGAAGGACGGCCAACTCGGCTATCTGGGTCTGGATGTCTATGAAGAAGAGGCGCAACTGTTTTTCGAGGATCGCTCCGACCTGCCCTTGCAGGACGATGTGCTGGCGCGATTGCTGACTTTTCCCAACGTGATCATCACCGCGCATCAGGCCTTTTTGACCCGTGAAGCACTGGGTGCGATTGCCGCAACCACCCTGCACAACATCGCGACCTGGGCGGCGGGAACGCCACAGAACCAGGTCGAGGGCTGAGATCTTTTCAGCTTATTTCGGTGAAAGCGAAGACGCCAGAATCAGCATCGCCAGCCAGCCGAAGCCAAAAAAGCGCTGTTTCATCGAATGGCCGTAGCGCAGCAGGAACCAGACGAAAAACATCGGCAGCAGGAAGATCATGATCTTCAGCCAGCCTTCCACCGGACGACTGCCGTCGGCATTGGCCTGCTCGGTAACCGGTTGCTCGGTGGGCTGCTGGCGCCGGCGCCGCGCGGCAGCCGGCATGACTTTCGGCAAAGGTTGTGGTGCGGGTGCCGGGGCGATGGCCTCGGGCACAGACTTGTTGCGCGGCAAGCTGCCGAACGAGATTGTCGCGGCCTGAACAGGCGCGGCTATGGTCTGCGCGTGTTCTGCTTGCTCCGCCATTGGAGCCCCACAATGAATGCACGCGTTGGCTTCGGAGCTGATGCTCTTCTTGCATTCATAACATTCGATCAGCGCCATGTTCCGTTCCTTCAGAGTCGAGGCCGGCAGTTTGCCATGAGCGTCGCCTCAATTGAACCTGATCGAAGGTCACACGCGCGCATCATTCTGCAATCAAGCCCGTGCTAGCATGTCGCGCATATTTGGAGGACCCATGGTCGAACACGATTTCCGCTACAACCTGATGAACCCGCAACACACCCTCACCGAATGCCGCGCCCTTGTTCCGGGCCGCTATCAGGTCACCGGCAATGGTGGCTCGATTCGCATCGGTGACGCCTTGTTGGTCACCCTCAAAGGCAGCAAGGACTTGTCCATGCGCCTGACCGTTGAAACCGTCCGCCACCTGATCAATCCGCCGGGCCAATGGACCGCGATGACCACAGGTCCGGTGTTTGGTGAACTGGCGATCCACACCTGGCAGGTCAACTGCGACAGCTGCGCCAAAGAGCTGAGCTTCGAATTCGCCGTGGACGCCAAACTCGGCAAAGCCGCCGAGAAACCAGCGGCTACCGCGCGCATTGCCGAGTTGGGCTGGAAAGCCGTTGGCGACAAGCACTTGTGCCCGAAATGCCAGGAGCCTGCGTGATGAAACGCTTTGCCCTGACCGCTATGGTCGGTGTGGGTCTGGTGGGGTGCGCGGCAGAGCCAGTGCAACTGCAACAGAACCGCAGCTACATTCTGGAGTGGATCGGTGAGCGGCCGCTGATGGATTACAGCCATTTGACCGTGACCTTGGGCGATGATGGCCGCGCTTACGGCAACGGTGGCTGCAACCATTGGTTCGCGCCGTACACGCTGGACGGTGACAAGCTGACTTTCGGCAAGATCGGCAAGACCCGCAAGCTCTGTGCACCGGCACTGATGGAGCAGGAGCAGCGCTTCCTGCAGGCGCTGGAGCATGTCCAGCGCTGGGACATCTCGCCGATCGAGCAGATGCGTTTTTGGCCGGCTGAAGGCAAGCCGTTGCGCTGGTGGCTGGAAGAGGGTTAAGCCTCACGCCAAAGCCCTCATCGCAACGCCGCCCGCCTAGCCCTCTCCCAGGTGGAGAGGGGACCGATTGGGGGATATTGGGGAGCTACGCCGACCTGAAAGGTCTTCACCGAATCCGTAATCGACTGGATCCTGCTTTGGCGAATCCATAATCGACTCGATTCTGCTTTGGCGAATCCATAATCGACTCGATTCTGCTTTGGCGAATCTACAATCAACTCGATTCTGCTTTGGCGAATCTACAATCAACTCGATTCTGTTTTAGCGAATCTATAATCGACTCGATCTCTCAGGTCGATGTACCTCGCCAGACACCTCGGTCGGCCCCCTCTCCCCCTGGGAGAGGGCTGGGGTGAGGGGCTTTTGACGTTACTGGGTCGCCTGCAGAGCCTCAAGCTTGGCCATCACCCCCGCCGCCGTCTGCTCCCCCATCAACTGCTCACGCACCTTGCCCTTGTTGTCGATGATGTACGTCACCGGCAATGCCTCACTGCGCGGCAACTCGAACAACTCCGCCGGATCCTGCGCCAGCACGGTGAACTTGATGCCCAGTTTTTCGCTGGCGTCTTTCAGTTCCACACCCTGCACATTGTCGAAGTTGACCCCGAAGACGCCGACGTTCTTGCTCTTCAACTCATCAGCCAAATGGTTGAGCTCCGGGATCTCGGTGCGGCACGGACCACACCATTCGGCCCAGTAGTTCAGCACCACCCATTGTTTGTCCAAACGCTCGGACGCCACTTTCTGACCGTTCTGGTCGATACCGTAATCATTGCCGCAGCCCCCCAGCATCAACGCCCCGATTATCGTCAATGCCGCTGCCAATCGCCGTGTCATGTCGTGTTCCTTGTGAAAATTTGAAGGCGCCTGCGACCCATTGCCTCCGAAGGTTCTGGATTGCGCGCTGCACAGTTAGAATAGCCGCCACTTTACGCCAGAAGCGACCCGACATGACCGATCTGACGCTTTATCACAATCCACGCTGCTCGAAATCCCGCAGCGCACTGGAGCTTCTTGAAGGCCGCGGCCTGACCCCGAACGTCGTGCGTTACCTCGAAACCCCGCTGAATGCGGCGCAAATCAAGGCCCTGCTCGGCAAGCTCGGGATCAGCGCACGCCAGTTGCTGCGCACCGGGGAAGATGAATACAAAATGCTTCATCTGGCAGACGAAAGCCTCAGCGAAGCGCAATTGATCGAAGCCATCGCTCAGCACCCGAAACTGATGGAGCGACCGATTCTCGAAGTCGGCGACAAAGCCGTGATCGGTCGTCCGCCGGAAAATATCCTGGAGTTGTTGCCGTGAGCGCGCCGTACATTCTGGTGTTGTATTACAGCCGCAACGGCTCGACTAACGAGATGGCCCGGCAGATTGCCCGTGGCGTCGAGCAGGCTGGCCTCGAAGCGCGCTTGCGCACCGTGCCGGCAATCTCCACCGAGTGTGAAGCCGTGGCCCCGGCCATACCGGACGAAGGCGCCCTCTACGCCACCCTCGATGACTTGAAGAACTGCGCCGGCCTCGCCCTCGGCAGCCCGACGCGTTTCGGCAACATGGCCGCACCGCTGAAATACTTCCTCGATGGCACCAGCAATCTGTGGCTGACCGGCGCCCTCGTCGGCAAACCGGCGGGTGTATTCACCTCCACCGCCAGTCTGCACGGCGGTCAGGAAACCACGCTGCTGTCGATGATGCTGCCGCTGTTGCACCACGGCATGCTCATCACCGGTCTGCCGTACAGCGAATCGGCGCTGCTGGAAACCCAGGGTGGCGGTACGCCTTACGGTGCCAGCCATCACGCCGGGGCTGACGGCAAAAGTGGTCTCGATCAGCATGAAGTGGCGCTGTGTCGCGCGCTGGGTCTGCGGCTGGCGAAAACCGCCCAGAAACTGGTGGGCTGAGATGGCGAAGAAGCCGAAGATTCTGCCGAGTGTCGAGTGGCTTGAGCCACGGGTGAAGGCGATGCGGGTGATCAGCCTGCTGAGCTTTTTCGCCCTCGCCGGCTTGCTGGCGGCCTACTATCTGCTATTCGCCGATCTGCACGGCGCGCGACCGTGGGTGATTCTGCTGGTCGAGTTGATCCCTTGGATCGTTCTCGCGCCGGCGATGATCATGGGCAGCGCCCGTGGGCATTCGTGGATGTGTTTTGTGGTGAATTTGTATTTCATCAAAGGCGCACTGGCGGCGTATGACCCGAGCCGGCAGTTGTTTGGTGTGCTGGAGATGATCGCGAGCCTGGCGGTGTTCTGCTCGGCGCTGTTGTATGTGCGGTGGCGGTATCAGTTGAATCGCAAACTGGCTGGTGAAGGAGAAATCTCCGTCGCCTAAACGGACGCCTTCGCGAGCAGGCTCGCTCCCACAGGGGAAAGCATTCCAAACTGTGGGAGCGAGCTTGCTCGCAAATGGGGCGACGCGGTCTTAATGGTTGACGGTGTAAGCGAGCATCATCGAAATCTGGCTCATCGGCCGCCCACCGCTCTGTTCATGCCACTGGTTGAACGCATCCTGCACAATCGCCAGATCACGCAGACTGGTCGGCACCTTGTCGACGATCTTCTGTGCGCTCAGCGCCGCCACCACGTCGTAGCTCGGCACGAATGTGTCCTTGCCGACCATGCGCAAAAACCGTGGCGCCGACAGCCCGCCCAGTTGATGGCCGTGCTTTTTCAGGTACGTCCACAAACCGACGATATCGGTGACCGGCCAGTCGGCGATCAATGCACCGAAACTGCCCTTGTCTTTCTCGACATCAAGAATGAACTGCGCATTGCGCGGCACGCTTTTCAGTTTGCCAAGATGGCGAATGATCCGCGCGTCCTGCATCAGACGCTCGAGGTGTTCGGCACTCATCAGCACGACTTTTTCCGGGTCGAACTTGAAGAACACTTCCTCGAATGCCGGCCACTTGGCGTCGACCAGACTGTGCTTGAGGCCGGCACGGAACACGCGCAAGGCCATGGTTGATAGGTAGCGGTCGTCGCTGATCTTGCGCAGTTGCGCCGGGGTCTTGGGAACGGGCAGATGGGCTTCCAGTTCAGCCGCCGAACCGAAGCGGTTCAAACAGTATTCGTGCAGCCACTTGTAATCGCGCATGCCCTCTCCTGAGAACTGAAAATGAAAATTTATCGTTGAACACAAAACATTGTGGGAGCGAGCTTGCTCGCGAAAGCGGTCTGTCATTCAACATGGATGTCGGCTGACACGACGCCTTCGCGAGCAAGCTCGCTCCCACATGGATCGGGTTTACAGGTTGACGACGTTGACGAAGCGCGAAGCCGCAGTCTCGTCGATCTTCAGGCTGGTGAAGTCGAACAGGTTGCGGTCGGCCAGTTGCGACGGGATTACGTTCTGCAAACTGCGGAAGATGCTTTCGGTTCGACCCGGGGTCTTGCGTTCCCAGTCCTGCAGCATTTCCTTGACCACCTGCCGCTGCAGGTTTTCCTGCGAACCGCAGAGGTTGCACGGGATGATCGGGAATTCTTTCAAATCCGAGTACGCCTGAATGTCTTTCTCGTTGCAGTACGCCAGCGGACGGATTACCACGTTGCGACCGTCATCGGCACGCAGCTTCGGCGGCATGGCTTTAAGCGAGCCGTTGAAGAACATGTTGAGGAAGAATGTCTCGACGATGTCGTCACGGTGATGACCGAGGGCCATTTTGGTCGCGCCGATTTCATCGGCAAAGGTGTACAGCGTGCCACGACGCAGGCGCGAGCACAGCGAGCAGGTGGTCTTGCCTTCCGGGATCAGTTCCTTGACCACCGAGTAGGTGTCTTTCTCGACGATGTGATACTCGACGCCCAGCTCTTTCAGATAGGCCGGCAGCACATGCTCGGGGAACCCCGGCTGCTTCTGGTCCATGTTCACCGCGACGATCTCGAACTTGATCGGTGCAACCTTCTGCAGGTGCAGGAGCACGTCGAGCATGGTGTAACTGTCCTTGCCCCCGGACAGGCAGACCATGACCTTGTCGCCGTCTTCAATCATGTTGAAGTCAGCAACCGCTTCGCCGGCCAGGCGGCGCAGGCGCTTTTGCAGTTTGTTCTGGTTGACCGTAAGAGTGCCCATGACGCGAAATCCGTGAGGTGTGACGAAAGGCCGGCATTTTACGCAAAAACCCCGGGGTTGTGGGCACAGGTTGTCGTGGCTCAAGGTTGCCATTTTTACAGACCCCGAGGCGATTAAGCCCCGTGTTTACAGCGCGATTTGCTCTAAGCCCCTAATACCTGTGCGGGTAAGACCTTTCTATACTGCGACATAAGGTCGCACACAATCTGAAGACCTGTATTTGCTCGGCCACCTTGGCCCGTAGGCGCTCCGCTGGGGGGCGATGGCAATAACAAGAGGAGTGACTGGCATGATCCATCACGTAGTGGGACTTTTTACCCACCCCGATCAGGAATGGAAGGAAATCCGTGGCGACCAAGAGGAAAGCATCAGCCACATGTACCTCACCCACACGCTGATTCTGGCGGCGATCCCCGCTGTCTCGGCATTTATCGGCACTACTCAGGTCGGCTGGGTGATCGGCAACCGCGCACCGGTGATGCTTACCTTTGAAAGCGCACTGTGGATGACGATCATGTCGTACCTGGCCATGCTCGGCGGGGTCGCGGTCATGGGTGCTTTCGTGCACTGGATGGCGCGCACCTATGACGCCAATCCGAGCCTGGCCCGTTGCGTGGCATTTGCCACCTACACCGCAACACCGCTGTTTGTTGGTGGACTGGCAGCGCTGTATCCGCATATGTGGCTGGGGATGATCGTCGGGACGGCGGCCATTTGCTACACGGTTTATCTGTTGTATGTGGGGCTGCCGACGTTCATGAATATTCCGTCGGACGAGGGCTTCCTGTTTTCCAGCTCGGTGCTGGCGGTGGGTCTGGTGGTGCTGGTCGCCATCATGGCATTCACCGTGATTGTCTGGGGGCTGGGCGTCGGGCCTGTGTATACGAACTGACTCGACAGGCTGATCACAGGCCGCCGCAAGGCGGCCTTGTCGTTTCACGGATGACCATTCGGCAGCTCGGCGATTCGCAAGTCCACAGGGTTGCGGCATACTCAACGCCTCTGGAGATCCATCAAGCATGCCCGAGCAACTCAATACCCGCGTCGAAGATTGTTACCAACTCGCTGAAGCCTTTTTCAAACGTTCCTTCCCTCGCCCTGTCGTCAGCCTCAAGCTGCGCGGGCAAAAAGCCGGTGTCGCGCATTTGCACGAGAATCTGCTGCGCTTCAACCCGCAGTTGTACCGGGAAAACGCTGAACACTTCCTCAAGCAGACCGTGGCCCACGAAGTTGCGCACCTGATCGCCCATCAGTTGTTTGGCGAGCGCATTCAGCCCCATGGCGAAGAATGGCAACTGATCATGCGCGGGGTTTACGAACTGCCGCCGGATCGCTGCCACACCTATGCAATCAAGCGCCGCAGCGTGACCCGCTATATCTATAAATGCCCGTGTGCCGACAGTGATTTCCCGTTTTCGGCGCAGCGCCATAGTCTGGTCAGGCAGGGGCGGCGGTATTTGTGTCGGCGCTGCCGCAATACCTTGGTGTTCAGTGGTGAGATGCGCGTCGAATAGCCCGGATTTGCGGTGCCTGTGCCGGCCCCTTCGCGAGCAGGCTCGCTCCCACATTTGGAATGCGGCCCACTGTGGGAGCGAGCCTGCTCGCGAAGGAGCCGGTACAGGCACTAGAGAATCACTTTGGAAGCACGCAATTCGGCAATCCGCTCAGGACTCAACCCCAACTCCGCCAACACCTGATCCGTATGCTGCCCCAACGCCGCGCCGACATGCCGCGGCGCCGGCAACGCTTCGGAAAACTTCAACGGACAGGCCATCTGCGCCTGCGTCGTGCCATCCGCGCGCGGCACCTGCGTCACCAGCTCCCGTGCCTGCAACTGCGGATGGCGCACGGCCTCCCCTAGACTCAACACCGGCTCGACACATGCATCGATCCCGGCAAACATTTCGCACAACTCAGCAAAGTCATGCTTTTCAAACTCAACCGTCAGCGCGTATTTCAACGCCCGCTGCTGCTCAGGCTTTGGGGACAAACCCTGCGCCGCCAACTCCGGCCGCCCCAACGCTGTACACAGTTGCTGCATAAAGCCCGGTTCCAGACTGCCCACCGACATCCAGCGACCATCGCGAGAACGGTAATAATCGTAGAAGCTGCCGCCGTTGAGCATCTGGTCTTCCCACTCAGGCTCTTCGCCGCAAGCCAGATAGCCGGCCCCCGCCATGGCATTCAGGCTGAACGCACAGTCAGTCATGCTCACGTCCAGATGTGTACCCTGCCCCGTTTGCTGACGGGCAATCACCGCCGCCAGCAAGCCAATCACCCCGTGCAACGAACCACCGGCGACATCCGCCACCTGCATGCCCAGCGGCAACGGCCCGCTGTCGGCGCGGCCGGTGTAACTGGAAAGTCCCGCCAGCGCCAGATAGTTGATGTCATGCCCGGCGCGATCCTTGTACGGCCCGGTCTGGCCGTAACCGGTGATCGACACATAAATCAGCTTCGGGTTGATCGCCTTCAGCGCTTCATAGCCCAAACCCAGACGCTCCATCACGCCGGGGCGAAACTGTTCCAGAACGATGTCGTAATCGCCCAGCAGTTGCTTGACCACTTCCAGCGCCTCGGGCTGCTTCAGATCCAGCGCCAGGCTGCGTTTGTTGCGGTTCAGGTAGGCATGACTGGCCGATATTCCGCCATCATGCGGCGGCAACACGCGCAGCAGGTCCAGGCGCGTCGGTGATTCGATGCGCAGCACTTCCGCGCCCATGTCCGCCAGCAACAACGAGGCGAACGGTCCCGGCAACAACGTCGAGAAATCGAGGATTTTCAGTGAGGCCAGCGGTGCGGACATGAGCGAACTCCTTGGGCGATGCACTCAGCCTAGGCAGCGATACCGCGCACGGCAATCACCGGAAATGTCAGCGGGTGTGACCGTTACGCTCAAATCGCAGGCAAGAAAAAACCCGCCGAAGCGGGTTTCTTCAATTCAGGCAGTGCTTACTTCACATTGCTCGGGGTTGCGCCTTCAGCGACACCCAGGTCGTCTTCAGGGCGAGTATCAATGATACCGCGACCGCCCGAAGCCAGCTCGGTTTGCAGCGTGTCGGTGTCCAGCTCCTTGACCCACTTGGCAACCACGATGGTCGCAACAGCGTTACCGACCAGGTTGGTCAGTGCGCGAGCTTCGGACATGAAGCGATCGATACCGAGGATCAGCGCCAGACCGGCCACCGGCAGGTGACCTACTGCTGACAGGGTCGCTGCCAACACAATGAAGCCCGAACCGGTCACACCGGCCGCACCTTTGGAGGACAGCAGCAATACCACCAGCAGAGTGATCTGGTGAGTGATGTCCATGTGCGTGTCGGTGGCCTGAGCAATGAACACAGCAGCCATGGTCAGGTAGATCGCAGTACCGTCGAGGTTGAACGAGTAACCGGTCGGGATCACCAGACCCACTACCGATTTCTTCGCGCCCAGACGTTCCATCTTGATCAGCATGCGTGGCAGTACCGATTCCGACGACGAGGTGCCGAGGACGATCAGCAGCTCTTCACGGATGTAACGGATCATCTTCAGTACGCTGAAACCGTGCATGCGGGCGATACCGCCAAGGACAACGAGGATGAACGCCAGGCAGGTGATGTAGAAGCAGATCATCAGTTGACCCAGCTGCACCAGCGAGCCGACACCGTAGGCACCGATGGTGAAGGCCATCGCACCGAAGGCACCGATCGGCGCAAGCTTCATGATCATGTTGATGATGTTGAACATCACGTGGGCGAAGCGATCGATGAAGTCGAGGATCGGCTTGCCGTAGGCACCCAGGCGATGCAGGGCGAAACCGAAGATCACCGAGAACATCAGCACTTGCAGGATGTCACCGGTGGCGAACGCACCGACGATGGTGGTCGGGATCACGTTGAGCAAGAAACCGACAACGCTTTGGTCAGCACCTTGGGCTACGTAGGTGGCGACTTTCGAAGCGTCGAGGGTGGCGACGTCAATGTGCATGCCGGCGCCCGGTTGTACGATGTTGACCACGACCAGACCAACCAGCAGCGCGATGGTCGAAACGATTTCGAAATACAGGAGTGCGTAACCGCCGGTCTTGCCGACCGATTTCATGTTCTGCATGCCAGCGATACCGCTGACCACGGTGCAGAAGATGATCGGGGCGATGATCATTTTGATCAGCTTGATGAACCCGTCACCCAGTGGCTTTACCGCGACACCGAACTGCGGGTAGTAATGACCGAGCGCAATACCGATGATGATTGCGATGATCACCTGGAAATACAGGGATTTGTACAGTGGCTGACGAGTCGTCATTGCAGGTTTCCTCAAGAGCCTCGCGTGGCAACATCCATCTGTTGACCGCGAAACCTGAATTGCGAACCCTCCTGCACTGGAGGGATTTGTTGTTGGAGCAGCGTTTTCCATCAGGGCGAAACGCACGCTTCTGTGGCTTGTATCGCAAACGTCGTGCCACTTTGGTGCGATTAGCTGCAAGCCTTTTGATATCAGGGTTAACAGGTCCGCGGATGTCACCATCCTGTGACTCAAGTGTGGCGGATTTCCGCCAACTCGCCGCTTCTCGTCCTACAATTTGGCGGAAATCCGCCTTGTCGATGCGTCCAGCCCGCCGCTACCATCCGGCGCCTGAGGAAGGATCTGCCGCTTATGCGCGAACGCACCATTGCCAGTCATTTCGCCCGTGCCGCCCTCGGTGGCGCGCGCCGCATGGGTTTTGATTACTCTGGCCTGTTGTTGCAACTGGGCATCAGCCCGGAATTGCTCGACGAACCTCGCGCGCGCATTGCTCCGGAACAATTCACCCGGTTGATTCAGGGCCTGTGGCTGGCGCTGGACGACGAATACCTGGGTTTCGGCAACGCGCCGAGCAAGCCCGGCAGTTTCGCCATGATGTGCCACGCCTCGATCCACTGCCGCAATCTGGAGAAAGCGCTGCAACGGGGTTTATTGTTTTATAGCCTATTCCCCGAAGCCCCGCGCCTGAGCCTGACACGCGAAGACGAATGGGTGCGTTTGAGCCTCGATGATTCGCAAATGTGGGACCCGGATCACTTTCTCACCGAGAGTTTGCTGGTGATCTGGCATCGTCTGGGCAGTTGGCTGATTGGCCAGCGGATTCGCCTCGAACAGGCGAGCTTCAGCTATCCGCGCCCCGAGCATGGCGCCGAGTACGATCTGCTGTTCCCTTGCCCGCTGACGTTTGGCACCGAGCAAAGCAGCCTTTTATTCCACAGCCGCTATCTGTCTATGCCGCTGTTGCAAGACGAACGCACGCTCAAACATTTCCTCGAACGCTCCCCCGCCGACCTGCTCTCCCGCCCGGACGACGGTGACAGTCTGAGTAGCCGTTTGCGTCGTTTGCTCAGCCGTGACAGTGCGAACTGGCCGGATCTGGAAGCGGTCGCGGCGCACTTGCACATCAGTCCGCAAACGCTGCGCCGGCATTTGCGTGAAGAAGGCACGAGTTTTCAGGAATTGAAGGATCAGTTGCGGCGGGATATCGCCATTTATCATTTGGGCCGGGCGGATCTGTCGTTACAGCAGATTGCCGAACAGCTGGGGTTTTCCGAACCGTCGGCGTTTCACCGGGCGTTCAAGAAGTGGACAGGGCTGACGCCGGGGGCTTATCGGGCGCAGGAGCAGTGAGGCACTACATCAAAAGCCCCTCACCCTAACCCTCTCCCAAAGGGAGAGGGGACTGATTGGGGGATGTTCAATAAATACGCCGACCTGAAACATCGCTACTGAATCCGTAGTTGACTGGCTATTTCAGGTCTATGTAAAACGCCAGACACCCTCAGGGAGAGGGGGCTGATTGGGGGATGTTTGAGAAATACGCCGACCTGAAAGCTCTTTATTGAATCCATATTCGCTGCTGATCGCTCAGGTCGATAACTTTCCAAAGACACTTCGGTCAGTCCCCTCTACCTCTGGGAGAGGGTTAGGGTGAGGGCAATCCCGATCACACCGCCGGAAAATGAATCCTGAACGCCGCCCCGCCCATCGGCGAATCGCCCAGCGCCAATTTGGCGTTGTAGCTTTCGATGATGTCCTTGACCACCGCCAACCCGATCCCCTGCCCCGGATGCTGGGCATCCAGCCGTTCGCCACGCTCGAGAATCCGCGCACGCTGATCCGGTGGCACACCCGGGCCGTCGTCTTCGACGCACAATTCAATCCCGGCCAGGGTCTCGCGCACGCTGATGCGCACCTCGCCCAGACACAGGCGATAAGCGTTCTCCAGCAAGTTGCCCATCATCTCCAGCAGCGCGCCCTGCTCGATCGGCACATAACAGTGCTCAGGCAGATCGAATGCCACGCGCACATGCTTGTCGCGGTAAACCTTGTCCAGTGTGTCACAGAGGCTTTTGAGCACCGGTTGCAAGCGCACCTGATGGCGCACCAGACCGCTTTTGCGCAAACTGGCCCGCTGCAATTGGTAGCTGATCTGCTGGCTCATGCGCTCGATCTGGCTTTGCAGCACCCAGGCCTGATCGCGTTCTTCGGGACGTTGAGCCATGTCCTCGCTAACGCCTTGCAACACCGCCAACGGGGTTTTCAGGCTGTGCGCCAAGTCATCGAGAGAGTCGCGATAACGACTGCGCTGTTGGCGTTCGCTGTGCAGCAAACGGTTGAGCGAGCCGGTCAGGCGCAGCAGTTCGCGGGGATGTTGTTCGGTGAGGCTCTCACGGGTGCCACCTTCGATTTCGTCGAGTTCCTGACTGAGCCGGCGCAAGGCTTTGAGGCCCCAGGTCAGGCCGATCCACAGCAATGCCAGTAGCACAAGCAACGCTGCGCCGAAGCCCAGATAGAGATTTTCGCGCAGGCCTTCGAGGGTGGTTTCGTATTCGCGCACCGGTTGCAGAGCGACGATGCTGAACGCCGCGCTTTTGCCGCCGAGCAGTTTGACTTCAACGTCATAGACGAAGAATTCCTGGCCGTTGGTTTCACGGATCCGCGCGAACTCATTACCGAGGCCGTCATAACGCGGTTTGTAGTTGATCTGTTCTTCCTGGGTAGCTTTCGAGCGCCAGACCAGGTGCCCCTCGCGGTCGTAGATGTAGCCGAGCAAACGGAAATCGGTGAGGTTGAAGCGCTCATCCGGCAACTGATTGGGCATCACCAACCGACCGTTTTCGATGCGCGCGGCAGAGATCAGCGTGGTCACGTCCGACGCCAGGCGCTGCTCGATCGAATCCTGCAACGCCAGGCTGAACGCACCTTGCATCGCCGGCAGCAAGGCGAGCATGAACAACACCGCCAACGTGGTGGCGGCGAGCATCAAGCGAACGCGAAGAGAACGAATCAAGTGCAGCGCTCATTGAACAGGTAGCCGAGGCCGCGCACGGTGTCGATCGGCTTGAACCCGGCCGGGCCTTCGAGTTTGCGGCGCAGACGGCCGACCAGCACTTCGATGACATTCGGATCACGCTCGTCGTCGTCCGGGTAGAGCTGCTCCATCAAGCGATCCTTGGGCACCACTTGCTGGTGATGACGCATCAGGTATTCGAGGATGCGGTATTCGTAAGCAGTCAGCGCCAGCGGTTGCTCGTCGAGGGTCGCCTGCTTGCGATTGAGGTCGAGCAGCAGCGGCCCGGCGACGATGGTCGACTGGGTGAAACCGCTGGAGCGGCGCAGCAAGGCGTTCAGACGCGCATCGAGTTCTTCGAACTGGAACGGTTTGACCACGTAATCGTCGGCGCCGGCGGCGAGGCCTTCGACCTTGTCCTGCCAGTTGCCGCGCGCGGTGAGGATCAGGATCGGGAAGGTCTTGCCGCCCGCGCGCAACTGGCGAATCAGGTCGAGACCGCCCATGCCCGGCAGGCCAAGATCGATCACCGCCAGGTCAAAGTTGAACTGTCCGGTCTGGTACAGCGCCTCTTCGGCATTGGCCACGGACTCGACCACGTGACCGCTCTCCGTGAGGCGGGTTTGCAGGTGATGGCGCAACAGCGCTTCATCTTCGACGACCAACAGTTTCATGACTTCTCCTAATCACTTGAAATCTCCACAACCACTGTGGGAGCGAGCTTGCTCGCGAAGGCGGTTATTCAGTCAACGATGATGTTGAATGAAACATCGCTTTCGCGAGCAAGCTCGCTCCCACAGGGTTCCAAGGCGATTCGCTCCTTAGAAATTGTAGTTGGCCGACAGGTAAGTCTGCGCGCTGCTGGTCAAATCCAGCGAGCCTTGCTTGCTGCCGCCGCGCTCGCTCATCTCGGTGCTGGCGTTGCTGCGCAGATAACGGTAACCGAGTTCGACCGAAGTGTTTTGCGATACTTGTTGCAACACACCCAACTGACCGCCGACGGCATAACCGATATCACTGTCGCGGCTGAAGCCTGGCGATTCCTGGGTCAGCTTGGTCAAACCCGCCGTCGCACCGCCGAACAACTTGGTGCTGCCGCCGACCGGGTAGAACAGATCGTAGCTGCCCAGCAGATTTTCCTGACGCAGTTTAATGCCATTGTGCGAGCCCGACACGTTGTCGTAGGTGGCGTAGTAGCGACCCTGGCTGTTTTGCTGGCCAAGGCGTACGCCGTAGGTGTTGTTGCCGTCGATGGCACCGGTGGCGTTCGGGTGGTCGAGGTTGTTGTTCAGTGCGTGGGACTTGTTGATCTTGTCACTGGTCTGGCCGAAGGACAGGCCGGCGAAGTTCGAAGTGGTATCGGCCTGGGCCGCGATACTGGCGCTCATTACGGTCAATGCCAGCAACAGTTTGTTAAAAGTCATGGGTATTTCCTCTTTCACAGTGCTGTTTGGGTATGGCGCAAGGTTACTGACCCTCCCCTGTACCGCCCCTGAACCGTCTCTGAACCTGACCTGAACCAAATGAACTAGGCTGATCTGACCTTTTATTGTCAGGAGACCCGACCATGCGCCTGTTCCTTGCCCTCACCTTGCTGGCCGTCAGCAGCCTCACTCAGGCTGCGATCAAGACCGAGGAAATTCCCTACCAAAGTGCCGATGGCACAAAGCTGATCGGCTACTACGCCTATGACGACGCCATCAAAGGCAAGCGTCCGGGTGTCGTCGTGGTGCACGAATGGTGGGGCCTGAACGATTACGCCAAGCGCCGCGCGCGGGATCTGGCTGCACTCGGCTACAGCGCTCTGGCGATCGATATGTACGGCGAAGGCAAGAACACCGAGCACCCGAAAGACGCGATGGCGTTCATGCAGGCGGCGACTCAGGATGCGGCGGCTTCCAGCAAGCGATTTGAGGCCGGGCTGGATTTGTTGAAGAAGCAGGCGCAGACCGACGTGAATAAAATTGCCGCCATCGGTTACTGCTTCGGCGGTGCGGTGGTGTTGAACGCGGCGCGACAGGGTGTGCCGCTGGCGGGTGTGGTGAGTTTCCACGGTGCACTGGCGACGAAAACGCCGGCAACGCCTGGCAGCGTGAAGGCGAAGATTCTGGTCGAGCATGGCGCGCTGGACAGCATGGTTACGGCGGACAACGTCACGGCGTTCAAGGCGGAAATGGACAAGGCCGGGGCTGACTACAAGTTCGTTAGTCTGGATGGCGCCAAGCACGGTTTTACCAATCCGGATGCCGATCGCCTGAGCCATGGCGAGCACGGTGGCCCGGACATCGGGTACAACAAGGCAGCGGATGAAAAATCCTGGGCGGACATGAAAGCGTTCTTGCAGAAAATCTTTGGCTGAACAGGAACACCGCGGCGCGGCCTTCGCGAGCAGGCTCGCTCCCACAGGGGATCTTCTGGGCGGCATAGATCCAGTGTGGGAGCGAGCCTGCTCGCGAAAGCTTCACCGCCAATCTCGACCTTGGCCCGACTAACCGGCAAAATGCCCGCCATGAATCTCACCCCCACTCTCCCCGCCTGCTGCACCGCGCTCGACAGCCACTGGCCGTTGCCGACGGTATTGGCCGACACCGTGCTGCTCAGCACCCACTTCGATCCTGCTCAACTGCTTGGCGATGATTTTCAACGCAGCGCCGTGGTTGCGCCGCCAAGCATTCAGCGTTCGGTGGCCAAGCGTCAGGCGGAATTTCTGGCCGGCCGGATCTGCGCCCGGGAGGCCTTGCAGCAACTGGAAGGCAGCGGCGTGGTTCCGGCGATTGGTGCAGATCGCGCGCCGATATGGCCCGCGCACATTTGCGGCTCGATCACCCACAGCACCGGACGCGCGGCAGCGATTGTCGCCAACAAGCAACACTGGCGCGGTTTGGGCATGGACCTGGAAAACCTGCTCAATACCGAACGCGCCGAGCGCCTGGCGGGGGAGATTCTGACACCACCCGAAATGCAGCGCATGACGGCCGCCTCACGAGATCAGTTGGCGTTGTGGGTGACGCTGACGTTTTCGGTGAAAGAAAGTCTGTTCAAAGCGCTGTATCCGATTGTGCAGCAGCGCTTTTATTTCGAGCATGCTGAAGTGCTGGAATGGACTGAAGCGGGCCATGTGCGCTTGCGGCTGCTGACGGACTTGTCGGCCGAGTGGCGCAACGGCACTGAACTGGACGCGCAGTTCGGGGTGCAGGATGGGCAGTTGTTGAGTCTGGTCAGCATCAAGGCCTGAAATCTTTCGGTGCCTGCAAGGGCCTCTTCGCGAGCAAGCTCGCTCCCACAGGAAACCGCATTTCAAATGTGGGAGCGAGCTTGCTCGCGAAGGCGGCATCGCGGCCAACACAAGAATTACCGGCGTTCCTGATTCCTCGGCCAGCTCAGGCTAAAGCAAGCCCCACCCAGACTCTTGCTCTTGCCAATAATCGCCCGACCGTCATGCCAGTGAATGATCCGCCGCACAATCGACAAGCCCAGACCATGCCCGCCCGACGCCCGCGTGCGACTGTCGTCCAGGCGCAGAAATGGCGTGAAAATCCGCTCCCACGCCACTTCCGGCACGCCCGGGCCGTCATCCTCGACATCCACGCGACAGCGCAATTGCCCGACCTGATAACTCACCGTCACGCTCGAACGCGCATGACGCATGGCGTTGCTCACCAGATTCTGCAATGCGCGGTGCAGATAGCGTGGCTCAGCTTCGACCCAGGCATCATCGTTATCCGCAGCAGACAGGCACAATCCCCGCTGCACCGTGACCTCGGCGCGCAACGGCGCCAGTTCCTCGATCACCTGATTAACCAGCGCATCCAGATCGATGCGCTGGAACGTCAGCGCCGGCGAGCCCTGCTCCAGGCGCGCATAGGTGAGCATCTCGTCGACCAGCTTATCGAGGTCTTCAATGTCGTGATCCATGCCTTCGCGGTATTTCTCCAGCGCTTGCGGGGTGGTCGCCGAGCCGATCATTTCCAGACCGAAACGCAGACGCGCCACCGGCGTGCGAAGTTCATGAGAGACCGCTCGCACCAATTCGCGCTGGATTGCCAGCAACTGTTGCAAGTGCTCGGCCATACCGTTGAACGCCGCCGCCAGACGCCCGACCGAGTCGGCACCGCGCGCCGGCACACGGGTTTCCAGACTGCCCTTGGCAATCCGCGTGGCCGCCGCTTCAAGGCCGCGCAAACGGCGCTCGAGCTGACGCACCAACAGATAAACAATGAGGCCGATCAGGGTCAGGCCGAGCGCCGCAATCAGCACCAGCCATTCCGGCGGATACGGGTTCATCTGATACAACGGCCCGATTTCCAGTACCCATGGCGTGCCGACCATTCCGGCAAATACGCGGATCGAGTCGCCACCCTTGCCCAATGCCATGACCGTGTCGCCTTCGGCCACGCGGCGACTCTGGTCTTCGTCCATGTCAGCGTCGTTCACCGTGACCAGGCGCAGATCGAAACCGAAGCCCTTCTCTTCCTTTATCTGTGCAAGGCGCTTGGGTTGTTCGCCGACCGGTACGCGCACCAGTTCATCGGCCAGCAGGTAAATGGTCGCGCGCGCCAGTTGCTCGCTGATCTGCTGCACTTCGCCGGTGAGAACCAACTGCTCTTTGTCGCTGACCATTCGATAGACTTTCGCCGCGTGCGGCCCGGTCTGCTCGACCAACGCCTGGCCACGCTGCACGCGAGTGCGCTGGGACAGATCAAGATCGGTTTCGGCAAATTTCTTCAGCGCCAGCGGAATCCCCAGCAACCGCTCCCACACCAACAGCGCACGATGGCGCTCGGTTTCGTTCATCGGTTGCAGGTTGTCGGCCATCAGCGAAAACGTGCCGTGGGCCAGCCGCTCGCGATACTGCTCGCTGCGCACCTGATTGAGCAGATTCAGCGCCAGCACGCCGAGCACCGCCACCAGAATGATCGCTGCGCACATGCCGCCGTAGATGCGCAGGAAGATCGAGTTCACAGCGGCAGGTCTACGCAGGCTTCAGGAACGAACAGATAACCTTTGCTGCGGATGGTCTTGATCAGGCGCGGATGGTCGGGGTCGTCGCCGATTTTCGGGCGGATCCGCGAAATGCGCACATCAATCGAACGGTCCTGTCCGTCGTAGCCGATACCGCGCAGTGCGGTGAAGATTTCTTCGCGGGACAGAATGCGCCCGGCGTTGGACACCAGCAGCCAGAGCAGGTCGAATTCGGCGCTGGTCAGCTCGATGCCGTTGTCGCTCAGCCACGCCTCGCGCAAGGCGTTGTCGACCACCAGCGGGCCGAACTGCAGACGGCGGGATTTTTCGGTGACCGGTTCAGGTGTGTCGCTACGTCGCAGTAACGCCTGGATTCGCGCCAGCAACAGGCGTGGGCGCACCGGTTTGCACACGTAATCGTCGGCACCGAGGTCGAGGCCCTGGATCTGATCGGCATCGTCGGTGCGTGCGGTGAGCATCAGGATCGGCCCGTCGTACTGATTGCGCACCTTGCGGCAAATGCTCAGGCCATCTTCGCCGGGCAACATCAGGTCGAGGATCACCAGGTCCGGCTGCTCCTTGATGATCCGCGCTGCGGCCAGCGCACCGTTGCCTTCGATGTCCACGCGCAATCCATTGGCTTGCAGGTAGTCACGCGTCAGTTCGGCCAGTCGCTGGTCATCCTCGACGATCAATACCTGAAAGGCTTGTTGCTCCACCGGTGACCTCTGCTTTCTATTGTTATTAATAAAGGAAGAACATCTGACTCGACACAATCCCTGTGGGAGCGAGCCTGCTCGCGAAAGCGTCGGATCACTCAACATCGATGCTGAACCTAACGACGCATTCGTGAGCAGGCTCGCTCCCACAATTTTGAATTCCCCCGTCCTTTTGTCATGTTTCTGGAGGATAAGAATGCCTGTGCATGGGCCGATTGTATAAACGGCGTACAGCCAGAACACAAGTCGGTAAATGCGTTCGGACAAGGCGGTTTTTTGTGATAGGGTTCGCGCCCTTAAAAATCCGCTGAAGCGTTTTTCCCGGTGAAAAAACGGTGACAGACGGTCTAGCTCAGCAGGTTCGCGGCCTACACGCGAATTCCGGATTTCTTACACAATTTACGCACAGGTTTATCCACAGCTAGTACGTTGCAAGCACCCGTGAAACGCATTATCTTGTAGCACGGCGCGAGGAGAGACCCTACATATGGGGTTTTCCGCTCAAACGCCCAACCACATTTAGGGCCTGAAACTCAAGTGCTTTATTGCCAGTTTCCGGTTGAACCAAGCAAGTTTTTCAAAGCCCAAACCGCACTTGCGGATGGCACCGTTTTTTGGGTCGGAAACGACCGGAACGGTACGGGTGTTGCAGTCATTACTGTCACCCTGGAAGGAGTTTGGCTCGAGCCTTGGCTCGGCGCCAAAGACTTCGGCAAGGATGCGGCGTTACAAGCCTTTTTCCTACTGTTCCGAAGTTGTTACGCCGACGCTTGTCGGTTGCAGTGCTTCGGTACAGAACGGTGAGCACCATGACGGTGCCAAACAAACATAGAGAATGTGGAGACCACCCCCCATGCAAACCGACACAACTCGCGAGAACCCGCAGGGCACCTTGCCGCAGGCCGCCGATTCGAATTCGGATCTGGCTGCTACCGCGCCTGGTCAACTGCGCGTGATCAAGCGCAATGGCACTGTCGTTCCTTACACCGATGACAAGATCACCGTCGCTATCACCAAAGCGTTCCTCGCAGTTGAAGGCGGCACCGCTGCCGCTTCGTCGCGAATCCATGACACTGTGGCCCGTCTGACCGAACAGGTCACCGCGACCTTCAAGCGTCGCATGCCGTCGGGTGGCACCATCCACATCGAAGAAATCCAGGACCAGGTCGAACTGGCCCTGATGCGTGCCGGTGAGCAGAAAGTTGCGCGCGACTACGTGATCTACCGTGACGGTCGTTCGAAAGAACGCGCTGCCCACGCGCCGGCCGAAGAAGCGGTCAACGCGCACCCGTCGATCCGCATCACCCGCGCTGACGGCAGCCTGGCACCGCTGGACATGGGTCGTCTGAACACCATCGTCACCGAAGCCTGCGAAGGTCTGGAAGAAGTCGATGGCGACCTGATCCAGCGCGAAACCCTGAAAAACCTCTATGACGGCGTGGCTCTGACCGACGTCAACACCGCTCTGGTGATGACCGCCCGTACCCTGGTTGAGCGTGAGCCGAACTACTCGTTCGTGACCGCCCGCCTGCTGATGGACACCCTGCGTGCCGAAGGCCTGGGCTTCCTCGGTGTGGCCGAAAGCGCCACTCACCACGAAATGGTCGACCTGTACGCCAAGGCACTGCCGGCCTACATCGCCAAAGGTATCGAGTTCGAACTGCTGAACCCTGTGCTGGCCACCTTCGACCTGGAAAAACTGGGCAAGGCGATCAACCACGAGCGTGATCAGCAATTCACCTACCTGGGCCTGCAAACCCTGTACGACCGTTACTTCATCCACAAGGATGGCGTGCGTTTCGAACTGCCGCAGATCTTCTTCATGCGCGTGGCCATGGGCCTGGCGATCGAAGAGAAGCAGAAAGAAGACCGTGCGATCGAGTTCTACAACCTGCTGTCGTCCTTCGACTACATGTCGTCGACTCCGACCCTGTTCAACGCCGGTACCCTGCGTCCACAGCTGTCGAGCTGCTACCTGACCACCGTGCCGGATGACCTGTCGGGCATCTACCACGCGATCCACGACAACGCCATGTTGTCGAAATTCGCTGGCGGTCTGGGCAACGACTGGACGCCGGTACGTGCACTGGGTTCGTACATCAAAGGCACCAACGGCAAGTCGCAAGGCGTGGTTCCGTTCCTCAAAGTGGTGAACGACACCGCGGTAGCCGTTAACCAGGGTGGCAAGCGCAAAGGCGCTGTGTGTGCCTACCTGGAAACCTGGCACATGGACATCGAAGAGTTCATCGAACTGCGCAAGAACACCGGTGATGATCGTCGTCGTACCCACGACATGAACACAGCCAACTGGATCCCTGACCTGTTCATGAAGCGCGTCTTCGATGACGGCAAGTGGACCCTGTTCTCGCCATCCGAAGTGCCGGACCTGCACGACCTGACCGGTAAAGCCTTCGAAGAGCGCTACGAGTACTACGAAGCGCTGACCGAATACCCAGGCAAGGTCAAACTGTTCAAGACCATCCAGGCCAAAGACCTGTGGCGCAAAATGCTCTCCATGCTGTTTGAAACCGGCCACCCTTGGCTGACTTTCAAAGACCCGTGCAACCTGCGCAGCCCGCAGCAGCACGTCGGCGTGGTTCACAGCTCGAACCTGTGCACCGAGATCACCTTGAACACCAACAAGGACGAGATCGCCGTTTGCAACCTGGGCTCGATCAACCTGCCGAACCACATCGTCAACGGCAAGCTGGACACCGCCAAGCTGGAACGCACCGTGAACACCGCCGTGCGCATGCTCGATAACGTGATCGACATCAACTACTACTCGGTGCCACAAGCGAAGAACTCCAACTTCAAGCACCGTCCGGTCGGTCTGGGCATCATGGGCTTCCAGGACGCTTTGTACCTGCAGCACATCCCTTACGGTTCCGACGCTGCCGTCGAGTTCGCCGACAAGTCGATGGAAGCGGTCAGCTACTACGCGATCCAGGCTTCCTGCGACCTGGCTGACGAGCGCGGCGCGTACGAGACGTTCCAGGGTTCGCTGTGGTCCAAAGGCATTCTGCCGCTGGATTCGCAACAGATCCTGATCGAAGCCCGTGGCCAGAAGTACATCGATGTCGACCTGAACGAAACCCTCGACTGGGCACCGGTTCGCGCCCGTGTACAGAAAGGCATTCGTAACTCCAACATCATGGCCATCGCACCGACCGCGACCATCGCCAACATCACTGGCGTATCGCAGTCGATCGAACCGACCTACCAGAACCTGTATGTGAAATCGAACCTGTCGGGCGAATTCACCGTGATCAACCCGTACCTGGTTCGCGACCTGAAAGCTCGCGGTCTGTGGGACTCGGTCATGATCAACGACCTGAAGTACTACGACGGTTCGGTTCAGCAGATCGAGCGCATCCCGCAAGAACTCAAAGAGCTCTACGCGACCGCGTTCGAAGTGGACACCAAGTGGATCGTTGACGCCGCCAGCCGTCGTCAGAAGTGGATCGACCAGGCCCAATCGCTGAACCTGTACATCGCCGGCGCATCGGGCAAGAAGCTCGACGTGACCTACCGCATGGCCTGGTACCGTGGTCTGAAAACCACTTACTACCTCCGTGCCCTGGCCGCGACCAGCACCGAGAAGTCGACCATCAACACCGGCAAGCTGAACGCTGTTTCCAGCGGCGGCAACCACGGCGACGATTCGGTTCTGGCAGCACCTGCCGGTCCTGCTCCAGTGCCAAAGGCTTGCGCGATCGACGAGCCGGATTGCGAAGCTTGCCAATAAGCTGAGCTGAGTCAGGCGCCGCAAGACGCTTGAATCAAAAACCCCCGACAGACCTCAGGTTTGCCGGGGGTTTTCTTTTGCGTGGGAAAAAACAAAAGCCGACCGCACGCTCTTCCACCACTCAACGGGGTGAGCGATAGCTCGTTAGCAGCTCTCGATGTTTTTTGGGGGGGGGTTGGGAT
>NZ_CABVHJ010000010.1:0-18782 GCF_902497745.1 Pseudomonas fluorescens | reverse complement strand
TGGCATATCCGTTGCTGCGGGTGACATTTCTGGCAGTTTCGCTTTTACAGCGAGTCACCTTTTCCAAACGCCGAAAAGGTAACCCATAAGGCTTGGCCCCGGCGTACGGCACTTCGCAGAGGCTCAGTGCTCCCTCGCTACGGTGGGGCTGAAGATCAAAAGCCAAATCAAGAGCCCCTCACCCTAGCCCTCTCCCCGAGGGAGAGGGGACTGACCGAGGTGTCTGAGAGAGCTACGCCGACATGAAATACCGAGTCGAACTCAAATTCTGAAAAGCTCACAAATCGGTTCCCTCTCCACGGGGAGAGGGCTGGGGTGAGGGGCAAACCCAACACAAAACCAAAGCCGACCGCACGCTTCTTACCACTCAATACAATGAGCGTTAGCTCGAGTACCGTTCTTGATCTAGAGGGCCCGTCGGCAGGCTGAGTGGGGGGATTGATCCGGGGGTGGGAGCGCAGCGATCGTTTGGCGCAGCCAAATGATCGAGAGGAGGTGCAGCGAAGCAAACCGGAGGCGATGCGCCCGGATCAATCCCGCAGCGAAGAAACCCGAGCCTAAGCGAGGGCCGAACGTCAGGGTAAAGCCTTTTGGGTTACCTTTTCGGCGTTTGTAAGGGCGGAACCCTAATCAGCAACACCCGCAGCAACGGATATGCCGCCAAAACCCAAAACCCACCCACAAAAAAGCCCCTCAAAACGAGGGGCCCCTTTGCACAGCCAAACCCAGAATCAAGTCATCTGAATAATGGTCTGCATAATCGTGCTCTGAGTGGAGATGGTCTTGGCGTTCGCCTGATAGTTGCTCTGGCCCTTGATCAGGTCTACCAGCTCGTTGGTCAGGTTAACGTTCGACTCTTCCAGCGAGTTGGAAACAACCGAACCCAAGGTACCGGTTTCCGGTGCGTCGTAGCCCGGGATACCCGAAGCGAACGTCTCTTTCCAGCTAGTGCCACCGATAGCCTGCAGGCCTTGTTCGTTGGTGAAGCTGGCCAGCGCAACCTGGCCGATGGCCTTGCTCTGGTTGTTGCTGAAGTTGGCGAACAGCGTACCGGTGCCGTCGATGGTCAGGTTGGTGATCTGGCCAGTGGCGTAACCGTCCTGAGTCGGGATCGAACGCGCGGTGTCAGCGTTGAACTGAGTGGTCTTGGCCATGGAGATGGTCACGCCAGCCGGGTTGGCGGCTGCGCCGTTAGGTACAAAGTTACCGTTGACCACGTTGCCCGGCTTCCAATTGGCCAGCTTCAAGTCGCTGCTGATGATCGGATTGGCCGGATCCGCCGGGTTAGGTGTGCTGACCTGAGTCAGATTGCCCGAACTGTCAAACGTCAGTGTCGAAGCAGTTGGAGGCGTCGTGAGTGGATTGCTACCGGTTGCATCCGGATTACGCCCGTCCACCAGGGTGTAAACCTTCCAAGTGTTCTGGCCGGTTTTCACCATGTACTGATCCATGACGTGCGAGTTGCCCTGCGAGTCGTAGATCGGAGTGCTGAAGCTCTTCGTGTACGTCTCAAGCTTGCTCGGATCGAACTTGCCGGCCGCCACTGCGTCGTTGATCACCGGCGCAGTCGAGTTCAAGTTGATGCTCGACGTCACCAGGGAAGTCGATTTCGGCGCCAGGTTCGAGGTATCGATCTTCAGGTCAGTCAACACGCCGTTGATGATCTTGCCGTTGGCGTCCACACCGTAACCCTGCAGGCGCGAGGTGTAATCGGTGTTGGTGATGTAACCGGCGTTGTCGACCTTGAACGTACCGGCACGGGTGTAGGACACCGAGCCGTTGTTGCTCATGGTGAAGAAGCCCGAACCGTTGATGCCCATGTCCAGCACGTTACCGGTGTTGTTGATGTCACCTTGGGTGAACTGCTGGGAAACGTTGGCCAGGCGCACGCCGTTGCCGATCACTTTGCTGCCGCTACCCAGGCGAGTGGCCGAGTAGACATCTTCGAATTCTGCACGGGACGATTTGAAACCGGCGGTCGCGACGTTGGCGATGTTGTTGCCGGTCACGTCCAGTTGTTTGTTGGCTGCATAGAGACCGCTAAGGCCGATATTGAAAGACATATTCCACTCCTTTGTGCCGGTTAGTCGGCTCTATATACCAATGGTTTGTACTTTGGACAGGGCAACGGTGCCCTTGCCGGACAGGTTGAGCATCAGTTCGCCGCCGGTCTGGCTGATCGTCACGCTGGTGACGGTGGCCGGCAGGTACGTCGCCATGTCGGTCGAGGTGCCATTGATCGATGCGTTGGCCTTGACGGTATAAGTACCGGTCTTGACCACATTGCCGTCCTTGTCCTTGCCGTCCCAAGTGAAGCTCGCGGCGCCTGCCGCGCGACTGCCCAGATCGATGGTGCGAACCACCGCGCCGCTGCTGTCGGTAATGCTCACGGTGCCGCCGGCGATCGACGACGGAACGGTGACCGAACCGGTCATGCCTTTGCTCGGATCGTCGAGCTGAACCGAGTTGGTCTGCACGATCACATTGCGACCCACCAGCGACGAAGCCTGCAACGCTTGCGAGGAGTTGTAGTTGCCGGCCAGCGAACTGACCGTGCTGTTCAGCGTGGTGATGCCTTCCAGGCTACTGAACTGGGCCAACTGGGCAACGAATGCGCTGTTGTCCTGCGGATCGAGCGGGTTCTGGTTTTTCAGCTGGGTGACCAGCAATTGCAGGAACGCGTCCTTGCCCAGTGCCTGGCCGCCGGTGGCGCTGTTGGTCGCCGAAGCAATGCCACCTGTGGTCGAACCGGTCTTTTTCGACGAGTTCGCCAGGATGTCATTCATGCTCAAGCTGCTGGTGGTATCGGAAACACTCATGGCCGTCGCCCCCTTATTACTGACCGAGGGTCAGTACCTTCTGCATCATGGTTTTGGCGGTGTTCATCATTTCGGCGTTGGTCTGGAAGGACCGGCTCGCGGAAATCATGTCAGCCATTTCTTCCACCACGTTGACGTTCGGGTAGTAGACGTAGCCTTTGGCGTCAGCCGCCGGATGGTTCGGCTCGTAGCGCGCTTCGAGGTTGCTCTGGTCTTCGACCACACCGAGCACCTGTACGCCTTGACCGGCCGCATCCTGGCTCTGGAACAGCGAGTTGCTGCCGCTGTTCTGGCCACCCTGGAACATGGTGGCGAATACCGGGTGACGGGCGCGATAGGTCTGATCGATGCTCGACGAGACGGTTTCGGCGTTGGCGATGTTCGAAGCCACGGTGTTCAAACGCGTGGTCTGTGCGCTCATGCCGCTGCCGGCAATGTTGAAAACGCTGGACAGGGACATGGCTTACTCTCCGCGCAGGGCTGACACCAGCCCTTTGAATTTGCTGTTGAGCAGGGTGAAGCTGGCCTGGAAGCCGACGGCGTTTTCCGCGTAGTTCGACTGTTCCAGTTGGGCGTCCACGGTGTTCTGGTCGATCGAAGGTTGCATCGGCGTGCGATACATCAGCGATTCGTCGCCGTTGCCCAGGCCTTCAGCTTCGATGTGACGGCTGTTGGTCATGTTCAGGGCGATAGTGCCGTTAGCGTTTTTCTGGGTCTGTGCTTCAAGCACTTTGGAGAACTCCAGATCCCGCGCCTTGTAGTTCGGGGTATCGGCGTTGGCGATGTTGTTGGCCAGCACTTCTGCACGCTGGGCGCGGAAACCCAATGCCTTTTCGTGAATGCCGAGCGCTTTATCGAAGCTGATGCTCATGTCGGGAACCTTCAGGTGACCGGTTTTTCGTAACTGAGCTTTAGCAAGCGCCGTGCCAAACCATAAAACGCCCGTAAACCGGGGCTTTGCGCGACGCCGGCAAAGCGGCAATGCCAGAAAAGCGGCAACCGGTTTCCGCCGGATGCCGCTTTTCTGCCGCTTGCCGTCCTTGCCAGGTCAACGCAGATCCCCTGTGGGAGCGAGCCTGCTCGCGAAGGCGGCGTGTCAGTCGCCAACTGTTTTACTGACAGACCGCTTTCGCGAGCAGGCTCGCTCCCACAGGGGGGTTGTGGTGTTCGTGGGAAATAATTGGGGCATAAAAAAACGGGAGGCCTTTGAGGCCTCCCGTTTTTTTCGTGTTGCAGATGCGGTTATTTCGCCTGGTAAATAATCCCCGGGCTGCACTGAACCATCTGGTAATGGTCCGGCAAACCGTTCAGCGCTTCGGAAGCGCCAAGGAACAGATAACCGCCCGGCTTCAACGTGCTGTGTATACGCAACAGGATGTCTTTCTTCACTTCGGCAGAGAAGTAGATCAACACGTTGCGGCAGAACACGATGTCGAACTTGCCTAGCGCGGCATAGCTGTCGAGCAGGTTGAACGAGCGGAACTCCACGCGGTTCTTGATCGGCGCCTTGATCACCCAGCGCCCCGGCCCTTTCGGGTCGAAGTAGCGCTGCAGACGTTCAGGCGACAAACCGCGACCGATCGCCAGACTGTCGTACTCGCCGGTCTTGCAGTTAGTCAGCATAAGACCGGACAGGTCAGTGGCGACAATCTGCACGCCCATCTTCAACTGGCCAAGATTCGTGCGCTCGAACTCGTCGATCGACATCGACAGCGAGTAAGGTTCCTGGCCCGACGAGCAGGCGGCCGACCAGATCCGCAGACGCTGGTTGGGGCTGGCCTTGATCGCTTCAGGCAGCACCTTGTTCTTCAAGACTTCAAACGGATAGGTGTCACGAAACCACAGGGTTTCGTTAGTCGTCATGGCATCGACCACCTGCTCGCGCAAACCGCTGCGTGGCTGGGTCTGGATGCGCTGAACCAGCTCACCCAGGGACTTGATGCCTTGCTGCTCCATCAGTTTGTTGAGACGGCTCGAGACCAGGTACTGCTTGTTTTCACCGAGCAAAATGCCACAGGCTTTTTCCAGGAAGACCCGGAACTGTTCGAAATCCAAATTACCCGTAGACAATGATGCCGCCTCTTAAATCGTGTTGACCGCCAAGGGCAAAGCGCCCTTAGCTGATATCTGCTGCTTTGATCCGGTCGACTACCCGGGATGCCAGGTCATCAGGGCGGAACTTGGCCAGGAAGTCATCAGCACCGACTTTCTTGACCATCGCCTGATTGAATACCCCGGACAACGAAGTATGCAGGATGATATGAAGCTTTTGCATGCGTGCGTCGCCGCGGATTTCCGCCGTCAGGGTGTACCCGTCCATCTCCGGCATCTCGATGTCGGAAATCATCATCAGGAACTCTTCTTCCGGCTTCTTGCCCTCATCGACCAGCTTGCGCAGGTAATCCAGCGCCTGTTTGCCATCGTTCAGCGCGACCACTTCGACACCGATCGTCTGCAGGCAACGCGTGACCTGCTTGCGCGCTACCGACGAGTCATCGACCGTCAAGACACGCAACGACAGTGCCTTGGTCTGGGTCTCGACATCGACCACGCCCACCGAAATCGCTTCCGGTGTCGGCGCAACTTCCGCCAGCACCTTCTCGACGTCGATGATTTCGACTAACTGATTGTCCACCCGAGTCACAGCGGTCAGGTAATGATCGCGACCCGTGCCCTTGGGCGGTGGATGAATCTCTTCCCAGTTCATGTTGACGATGCGCTCCACCGAGCGGACCAGGAAACCCTGGGTCTTGGTGTTGTACTCCGTGATGATCACGAACGGATTGTTCTTGTCCTTCAACGCTCCGGAACCGGTGGCCATTGCCAGATCCAGGATCGGAATGGTCGCCCCCCGGATATTTGCCACCCCGCACACGACAGGACTGGACTTGGGCATCAACGTCAGCGACGGGCACTGCAACACTTCCCGTACCTTGAACACGTTGATTCCGTAGAGCTGCTGACCGTCAAGACGGAACAACAACAGCTCCAGGCGATTCTGCCCTACCAGTTGCGTGCGCTGGTTCACCGAATCCATTACACCAGCCATGCCCAGACTCCTACACCAACGCCAAGTGTTGTTGCGACGCACATTCATTGCTAAACGGCACGGCGCTTGCTTTTTAACTCGTATGAACGCTCAAACGACATTTTTCCGACACCTGACCTCCCGCGCTCGCAAAAGCCTTTGCGCGATGTCAGCCGTCTGCTGCTTTTTTGCTGGCAGCCCTGCCATTGCTGATGCGGTTACCTTGCCTGACATGCTTATCGGCGTCACTCAGGGCTTTCTTGAGTTCACCGTAGAAGACTATCTGGCCACCAGTCAAACGGAAGGTCGCTACGAAATCGAAGTCAACCAGCTCGACCCGCGTATGCGCATGCCTATGTGCGACAAGGAATTGACAGCGACTTTGGAGAGCCCGGCACGTCCATTGGGCCGGGTCACGGTGAAGGTCCGCTGTGAAGGCGCCTCGCCCTGGACCGTGTTCGTGCCCGCTCAAGTCCGCCTGTTTCGCGAGATTGTGACGACCACACGGCCACTGAAACGCGCAGGGATTATCGAGCCACAGGACGTCACTCTGCGAGAGCGCGACGTGAGCACGATCAACCAAGGCTTTCTGACCTCGGTAGACGAAGCGATCGGGCAGAAATTAACCCGACCAACGGTAGCCGATCAGGTCATTACCCTGGTCCATCTGGAACAGGCCGAAGTGGTTCGCAAGGGCGATCAAGTGGTCATCACCGCACGCAGCGGTACGCTGGCCGTGCGCATGCCCGGTGAAGCACTGGCCAATGGCGGTTTGAAAGAGCAGATCCGCGTGAAAAACCTCAATTCGCAACGGGTCATCAAGGCGCAAGTCACCGCGCCGGGCCAAGTGGAAGTGGCGATGTAGAAAACTGGCGCTGACCCCGGCTGTTCCCTAAACTGTGCCGCAGCAGGACACGCGCCGGCGCATGCAAGGCTCATTGTAAATGTGCCTAAAGTTTTCCAGGGGATGGCCGAAAACATGGCAAGCGTCCAAATTCCCAGAGGTTTTTATCATGGTCATCGATTTCAGCCGTTTGAACAGCTCCTCGTCACTTACGGGCAGTACACGTACCAGCAACGCCAAGGAAACCGCCGAAACCGGTACCTCTGCGCCGCTGAATACCCAGGCCGAAACGGCCGGTACCGCAAAAAGCGGGGAATCGGTACACCTCAGCAATGAGGCTCAACAGTTGCAGAAGGTCACTGACAAGCTGCGCGATCAACCTGCTGTCGACAAAGCCCGTGTGGCCGAGTTGAAAGCCGCGATTGCCGATGGCAGCTATAAAGTCGACAGCAACCGTGTAGCCAGCAAACTGCTCAACTTCGAAGCCCAGCGCTAGGCCTTTGCCGGCGCGAGGCTTTTGGACGCTTAACACCCAAGGCCAGCCATGCACGACACTAATTTATTGCAACTGATCAACGACGACTTTGCTCCAGCTCAACAATTGCTGGAGTTGCTGCAAACCGAATCTCTCGCTTTGCACGGTCGCGACATGCCCCTGCTGGAAGAAATTCTGGCGCACAAACAGGCATTGATCATTCTGCTTGAACAGCATGGCCGCAAACGCAGCGAAATCCTCGCCAGCCTCAACTTGCCGACCGACCGCAGCGGCCTTGCGCAACTGGCTGGCCAGTCGAGCATTGGCGAGCAGTTGTTGACGCAAGGTGACGCATTGACCGATCTGATCGCTCAATGCCAGGCCGCCAACGTCAAGAATGGCCAGTCGATCCAGATCCAGCAGGCCGCCACGGCCAATCAGCTGAAGATCCTCACCGGTGGTGAAGCGCCAGCGCTTTATAACGCCAGCGGTACATTTGCCAAACCCGCCGTACCGCGTCCGCTCAGCCAGGCATGAGCCGTTGATGCGCCAGCTCTATCAACCCGCGGAACATGCTGGCAAAATGCTGGCTAGTCGTCATATTTTGTCTGGAGATTGATAAACCGTGTCCAACGCCCTCAGCGCGGATGATGCTCCGCAGCCCCCTAAGGTGCTTACCACGCCACTGGAAATCTCCAGCAACCTGCGCCAGCTGCAAGAAAGCCACGATCCGCTGATCATCACCTTCCATGAGCGCAGCCAGCGCTTTCAGAGCTACCTGATCAAGGTCGACCGCGACAGTGCTTCGATCGCTCTGGACGAAATGATCCCGCGCGATGGCGAACGCTTTCTGCTGGCCGGTGAGCCGTTCAAGGTCGAAGGTTTTCATGACGGTGTGCGCATTGCCTGGGAATGTACCGGCACGCTGAATATCGAGGAATCCGAAGGCGATCGCTTCTACACCGGCGAGCTACCCACCGAAGTGGTTTACCACCAGCGCCGCAATGCTTTCCGCGCCGCGCTGAAACTGACTGATCTGGTCAGCGTTGAACTGGGCGGGGAAAAGCTCAAGGCGCCAATCAACGGCAAACTGCTGGATATTTCCGCGACCGGCTGCAAGCTGCGCTTCGAAGGCGATATCACTGATCGTCTGCAACTGGGCCAGGTCTATGACCGCCTGATCGCCCCGCCGCTGTTCGGCAACCAGCCGACCTCCGTCGAACTGCGTTATCTGCACTTCGAAGAAAAACTCAACATCACCTTCGCCGGCCTGCGCTTCCACAACATCAGTGGTCAGGCAGCACGCAACGTTGAGCGTTTCGTTTATCAGCTGCAACGTGAAGCACGCCGTTTCGATAAAGACGACATGTGATTCGTAACGGCCAATAAAAAGGGCAGTCCCTGGCGGGACTGCCCTTTTTTATGCGCGGTATTTTTTGTTCAGTTCAAGGTCTGCCGCCACTGAGATCTGGCGCGGTCTTGTCGTTGCCGCTATCCGTTTCAGTTTCTGCCGCAGGCTCTGGTTGTATATCGGGTTCAGACGCAGGTTCGGGATTCGTCGGCGGCTGCACCGGGTCCTGCACCATCTGCTCCTGCACCACCTGCTCGTCTACCCGAGGGTCAAGCGCTGCCACCAGTGGCGAGCTGGACATACTGTCTGGCATGGCCACGTGATGCAGCGGCGCGTCGTCGACCTGATGCAGATTGGTCACCGCTTTCGGCCGGATCCGCCACACCAGCACCAGCGCGAAGAAGCTGAAGAACGCATACAGACTCTGACTGCCAAACAGCTTCATCAGCACACCTGCCAGCAGCGGCCCGATGCTCGCTCCCACCCCATAAGTCACCAACAGCATCGCGGTCAGCGAAACCCGGCGATCACCCTCGACGTGGTCATTGGAGAACGCCACCGCCAGCGGATAAAGACAGAACTGCACCAGCGAACACAAGAAGCCAACGCCGAACAACACCTCCAGCGGCACCTGCGGCAGGATCGCCAATGGCAACGCAGCCAGCGCGAGAAACCCGGCGAAGCAGCGAATCAGCAGCGCCCGATCATAACGGTCGGACAACCAGCCCAACGGCCACTGCACCAACAGCCCGGCAAAGATGCAGCTACCCATGAACAGACCGACCTGCTCGGTCGACAGCCCCTGCTGCGAGGCATACAGCGGCGCCAGACCATAGAACGAACCGATGATCAAACCGGCGCCGAGCACTGTACTCAACGACTGCGGCACACGCTTGATAAAGAACCGTGGCTCCATCGGCGCCGGATGCAAGGGTGCCGGGTGAATACGTCGGGTCAGGGTCACCGGCACCAGACACAATGCAAAGCACAGGGCGACCAGCATCAGCAGTTCCAGGCCGAGGCCCGGGTGCATGACCAGAATCAGTTGACCCAACACCAGGCCCAGATACGAAGCGATCATGTAGCCGCTGAAGACCAGACCGCGCTGATTGGCATCGGCCTGCTCGTTGAGCCAGCTTTCAATCACCATGTATTGGCACATCATGCCCAGACCGACAATGGTCCGTAGCACCAGCCACGCCGGCAGCCAATCGACCAGACCATGGCCAAGCACCGCCGCCCCGACGATCCCGGCACAGGCAGAATAAGCGCGGATATGCCCGACCCGGGCGATCAGCCGGTGGCCGATCTTGCCGCCCAGTACCAGGCCGAAATAGTTGGCCGCCATCAACGCACCGACCCACAATCCGTCGACGTTGTCAGCGGCCAGACGCAGGGCCAGATAAGTGGATAGAAGGCCCGAGCCGATCAACATCATCAGCGAGGCGAAATACAGCGCTCGAAAGGATTTCCAGATTTGGCGCATCGGCGTTCCGAGCGGCTCCTTGCAGTAAAGACCGGGCTACCAAAACGATAGCCCGATGGCGACGGTTCGTCAGGCCTGGGCTGCTAGAACACGCCGTTCCCAGGGAGTGATTTCATCAAAGAAGCTGGTCAACTCCATGGTCTTCGAAGCGATGTAGCCTTCGATGAACTCCTGTCCGAACAGTTCCCTGGCCAATTGACTACGTTTCAGACGTTCGAGGGCGGCGTGCAAAGTACATGGCAACGAAAGATTGTCCGGCACCTCAAACTCGCCCTGAATGGCTTCGCTTGGTTCCAGCTCATGCTCGATCCCATGCAAACCGGCGGCCAGACTGGCGGCGATCGCCAGATACGGATTGGCATCGGCGCCCGGCAAACGATTTTCCACCCGACGCGCGACCGGCGAACTCGCCGGAATGCGCAGCCCGGCCGCACGGTTGTCGTGGGACCAGCAAGCATTGTTCGGCGATGCGTACGGATGACACAGGCGCTGATAGGAATTCACATTGGGTGCAAACAGTGCGGTGAAATCAGCCATGCCTGCCTGCTGACCAGCGATGAAGTGACGGAACATCGCGGTCGGCTCACCGTGCTCGTCACTGAAGACATTCTTGCCGCTGTTGCTGTCGACGATGCTCTGGTGAATGTGCATCGAACTGCCCGGCGTGTGTGCCAGTGGCTTGGCCATGCACACCACGCTCAGGCCATGCTTGAGCGCGACTTCCTTGAGCAGGTGCTTGAAGAGGAACGTCTGGTCGGCGAGCAACAGCGGATCACCGTGCAGCAGATTGATCTCGAACTGGCTGACCCCCATTTCATGCATGAAGGTATCGCGCGGCAAACCGAGAGCCGCCATGCATTTATAGACTTCGTTGAAGAACGGCCGCAGACCGTTATTGGAACTGACACTGAACGCCGACTGGCCATCCTCGCGACGACCATCAAGGCCCACCGGCGGACGGAACGCTTGGGTCGGATCAGTGTTCGGGGCGAAGACAAAGAATTCCAGCTCGGTCGCCACCACGGGTGCCAGGCCGCGCGCGGCGTAACGGGCAATGACCTTCTTGAGCTGGCCACGGGTCGACAGGTTCGAGCTTTCGCCGCTCAGTTCATCGGCATCACAGATGGCCAATGCGCGCGGCTCATCACTCCAGGGCAGCGGATGAATCATCGTGGGTTCGGCCACCAGCGCCAGGTCGCCGTCATCGCTGCCGTAAAAGCGCGCCGCCGGATAACCACCCATGATGCATTGCAGTAGCACTCCCCGCGCCATCTGCAAACGCCGCCCTTCGAGGAAACCCTCGGCGGTCATCACTTTGCCTCGCGGCACGCCGTTCAAATCTGGCGTGACACATTCAATCTCATCAATGCCCGTCAATCGCTGCGCGAGTGAACGCTGGCCATCGGTTGTCATGACGCAATCCTTGTTATTGTGCGAGCCGCGAACGGCGACCCGTACAAAATAGGCTTCGGCTGTTCGGAATATCAAGCAGCGTCAAACAAAAAGGCGCGTCACGGCAGATAAAGGCTGAACACCCCGCCACCGAGCGGTCCGCCATTGCCGATTTCGGTGCGACCTACAACACCGTTGCGCTGATGCAGCGCTGCGATGCGGTTGGCGAAATACAAACCGAGTCCGGTGCTGCCACTGCTGTGATTGATGCCTTGCACGTAATCGGCCTGACGCTCAAGCATCTCGGCCGGGTATCCGTCGCCGTCATCGTTGATGCTCAGCACCAGTTGTCCGGCCTCGTCACTGACGGTGATCAGCAGCGACTCGCGAGCATAACGAATGGCGTTGTTGATGCAGTTACCGAGCACCGAGGCAATCAACTCACGGTCGAAGAACCCCAGCGGACTCAACGGATCGACTTCATACGTGGCGATGATCCCGCGACTGGCAAACACCTCTTGATGCGCCGCCAGTTGCGCCTCGATAAAGTCATCGAGTTCGTGATACGCCGGTTGCAGCGGCATCTGGTTGACACCGAGCTTGTACAGCCCGAGCAACTGCACCAGCATGCCGTTGAGGTGGGCGAACTCGAAGTCGATCACGCCCTGCTCCGTGCCTTGGCGCTGCGCTTCAGGCAAACGCGCAAGCCATTGGCTGTGGGCCTGCATCAACATGGCCAGCGAGTTCTTCATATCGTGGACGGTGGAGGCGATCACCGTAGAAAAATCCAGAGCTTGCTCGTCGTGGTTCATTCGCCAAACGCCTTGCTTTTCAGCTTCTGATAACGCGCAAAACGCGCGTCGGTGTCGGGCATCAGGCCGACCATTTTCAGGCAGGCCCGACATTCTTCCAGCTCCGCCGACGGCACACTGGTGTCAGTGCCGTGGAGCAGCGACTGGGCCATGTTCAGCGCGATACTGATGTTCTTCGGTTGCATCTTCAGCGCCTTGCGGAAGACCTCGCGGGCCTCCACCAGGTTGCCGGTTTTGTACACACGCACGCCCTGACGGTTGAGGTCGGCAGCGGCATTGCTGGAGCTGAGAATAGTCGGGTCATCGGTGAGCTTGGCGATGTCTTTCATCACCGCCGGATCATCGCCGTAGATCTCCGCGCAGCTCTTGAGCATCGAGGTGCCCGCCTCGGCCTGACCGAGCATCTGCAACTGCTTGGCGACCAGCAGCGCCGCCTCCGGACTCATGAATTGCTCCATGCCGTCGAGGCGCATCAACGCTTGTTCGGTGAGCTTGTCGGCGGTTTCCGCATCGTTGAGCAGCAGGCTGGTAGCCTTCATCAGACGCGCTCGAATCTGCAGGCCGGGGTCAGTCGGGTTCTCTTTGGCCACCGCACTGAGTGTGGTGTTGATCTCCAGCCGTGTGCGCGTGTCGAGACCGCGCTCACTGCCCTTGCTGATCAGCGCGTGAGCGAGACCCAGATTGCTTTCCGGGTCCTTGAAGCGCGACTGCGCGCCTTGCGCCACCGCTTGACGATAGGCGCGCGAAGCCGTGTCGAAATCTTCGTTGGTCATCGCCAGTTTGCCCAGCAACGCCTGTCGGCGCACCGCCAACGGTGACAAGCGAATAGCCTCTTCCAGCACCCGCTGCGCGCCTTTGGTGTCACCTTCGGAAACCAGCACGTCGGCCATGCCGTCATACAGCGCCGGCATCATCGGGAACACCTTCAGCGCCTTTTCATAAACGCCTTTGGCCTGGGCAACTTGCCCACGCTTGAACAACAACTTGCCCAGTCCGGCAAATGCCCATGGCAATGGCCGATCAGCAATGATGCTGTCGTAAAGACGCTCCAGCGCTTCGTTCTGGTTCATGTCGCGCAGCGCATCGGCACGATAACGCAGGCACAACGGCGAATAGCGAATGTCCTGCTTGCACAAGGCAATGCAAGCATTGAGCACCTCGACCGGTTTACCACGGTCAAGGGCTTGCAGAATCGGTTTGAGCAACGTCTTGCGCTGCTCCAGACGCTCCAGCCGCTGAGCCAGGCCGGAGCGGTTGAACGGTTTGGTCAGGTACGCATCCGGCTCGTGTTCCAAGGCGCTCAGCACCATCGCCTGGCTGGTCTCGGCGGTGACCATGACGAACACCGCTTCATGGCTGATGAGCTTTTCCGACATCAGGTCTTCAAGGACCTGCTGGCCGTTCTTCTTGCCATCGCCGAGATGGAAATCCTGCAGGATGAAATCGTAGGACTTCTGCGCACACATCTTCAGCGCCTGTTCGCCGGTGTCGGCGGTGTCGACGTCCTTGACCCCAAGCTCACGCAGCATCGAACGCACGGAACTGCGGAAATCCGAGAAATCATCGACGATCAGAAAACTTTTTTGGTGATACGACAGCATCGAAGATTTCCAGGCAATTGAAGTGAGGGCAATTTCAGGCGCGCAGATGATAGCTGGCGGCCAAATGCTATCAAGCGATTTCGCGCGACTTTTAAGTCACCGAATGGGTTATCGGCCAGAGGTGCTGTTCCCTGAAGCCGGCGCTTCAAGATTCCTCGGCTAGCGATTAACCTGCGCGCCGGTTCAACTTTCCACTACAAGGTTTACATCGTGTACATCAAAGGACGCTGCATCACGTCTGTCTGTGCGTTGCTGTTTATACAGCAGGCAATGGCGGCTGGAATGGACTGCACAAAAGCGGCGAATGCCGTCGAAAACACTGTTTGCGCGAACAAGTCTCTGTATGAACTGGATGCGCAGATGGGCGTGGTTTATCGGAGGTTGATGAAGGCTTCTGCAGAAGCGAAACCTGAACTCAAAACCCATCAACGTCTGTGGCTGAACATCCGCGATGAGTGCGCGGAAGATGTTTTTTGCCTCGAACAACGTTATCGCGAGCGCCTGCAAGTATTGCAAACGCAGTGGAAGGACGCACTTGTCTACAAGCCGAATGACATCGACAAACAAGTGCTGGACGATCTGCAAAAACTCATTCAGGCAGAGAGTCAAAGTGATCCGGAATTTGCCTTGGAGCGGACACTCGCCGCTCTATCAACCAAAAGTACGCTGACTACGTTTTACGCAGAGTCGGATGAGGATCAATACTCCGAAACAAACCATTTTCCGAAGACCGTCCCCAAGGGCGTTACTCAGGGTGAGTGGAAAGCTTTACAAGCCACGAACCTGGACGCTGATACCGAACTTGGGCAAACCACATTCAACCTGCTTGATCTTGACGAAGATGGGCAGCGTGATCTGATCGTACAGACGTACTCCGGCGGCACGGGACTGTTCAGCTTCTTCGAAACCTATCGGCGTGATGGTGAACGCTTCATTCGAAGAACCGCTGCGCTTGGCCAGGATTCCGGTGTCGGCAGTTCGCTGTATTCCACCAATGATCGCGGTGCCAATCAGTCAGTGAGCTGGATCAGCATTCGTGGCAAAGTCTACGCCGCCTATAGGGATAGCGCGTACGGCGTGGATACGGTGTATTTGCTCAGCCCGCTGCAAGTCAACGTTGAGGTACCCACGCTTACAGTCAACTACCGTTATCGACTGAGTATTCCTCGCACTCAGCTTAAAGATGACAGCAAGACCACTTACACGTTGAAACCTGAACTTCAACGCGCGCTAGCAAAAGGTCTGGCTACTGTGGGCAAGGATTCAGCGGATACCGGACAAGAAAGAAAACCCATTTGCCCCATTCCTGCGTCAGTAGTGGACGCCGAGGAGTACTACGGTTATGGCGCGGGAAACTACATGATCGAATCTGTCGCCGACTTCCCGGTAGTCATTGGCAGCGAATGCTTTATTGCGAGATTGAACAACCATTTCGGTGCCTACAGCAAGAAAACGGGTTTATACGCGCATATGACGATGCGTAAACCGGGCGCGATCGAACAGGAGCGCGAGTACGAGGTTGATGGTCGCCGCCGCTTTGCTCAGGTCACTGCTTCGATTGGCAAAACTGAAGACGCCGCCGCAGATTAGTCTGCGACATACCCGCATCGATATGCCCCCGACAGGAAGATCCGTCAGGGAGCTTAACGGTTGGCACTGCCTGTCCTGAAACTTTCCTGCGGGCAAAACAAAACCCCAACTGCTTTCGCAATTGGGGTTTCGGAATTTAATCTTGACGATGACCTACTCTCACATGGGGAAACCCCACACTACCATCGGCGATGCATCGTTTCACTGCTGAGTTCGGGATGGGATCAGGTGGTTCCAACGCTCTATGGTCGTCAAGAAATTCGGGTACTGAGTCGTGGCCTTGTGGCCTCGCTTCAGCAAATTGGGTATGTGACAGCTTTCGGTGTTTGTGCTGCTTTTTTAAGTGCAGTCGAACTTTCGGTTCGTTTCGTCTTCACACACCGCAATCTGGTGCCTCTTCAGTTCGCAAATTGCTTGGGTGTTATATGGTCAAGCCTCACGGGCAATTAGTATTGGTTAGCTCAACGCCTCACAGCGCTTACACACCCAACCTATCAACGTCGTAGTCTTCGACGGCCCTTCAGGGAACTCAAGGTTCCAGTGAGATCTCATCTTGAGGCAAGTTTCCCGCTTAGATGCTTTCAGCGGTTATCTTTCCCGAACATAGCTACCCGGCAATGCCACTGGCGTGACAACCGGAACACCAGAGGTTCGTCCACTCCGGTCCTCTCGTACTAGGAGCAGCCCCTCTCAAATCTCAAACGTCCACGGCAGATAGGGACCGAACTGTCTCACGACGTTCTAAACCCAGCTCGCGTACCACTTTAAATGGCGAACAGCCATACCCTTGGGACCGGCTTCAGCCCCAGGATGTGATGAGCCGACATCGAGGTGCCAAACACCGCCGTCGATATGAACTCTTGGGCGGTATCAGCCTGTTATCCCCGGAGTACCTTTTATCCGTTGAGCGATGGCCCTTCCATACAGAACCACCGGATCACTAAGACCTACTTTCGTACCTGCTCGACGTGTCTGTCTCGCAGTCAAGCGCGCTTTTGCCTTTATACTCTACGACCGATTTCCGACCGGTCTGAGCGCACCTTCGTACTCCTCCGTTACTCTTTAGGAGGAGACCGCCCCAGTCAAACTACCCACCATACACTGTCCTCGATCCGGATAACGGACCTGAGTTAGAACCTCAAAGTTGCCAGGGTGGTATTTCAAGGATGGCTCCACGCGAACTGGCGTCCACGCTTCAAAGCCTCCCACCTATCCTACACAAGCAAATTCAAAGTCCAGTGCAAAGCTATAGTAAAGGTTCACGGGGTCTTTCCGTCTAGCCGCGGATACACTGCATCTTCACAGCGATTTCAATTTCACTGAGTCTCGGGTGGAGACAGCGCCGCCATCGTTACGCCATTCGTGCAGGTCGGAACTTACCCGACAAGGAATTTCGCTACCTTAGGACCGTTATAGTTACGGCCGCCGTTTACCGGGGCTTCGATCAAGAGCTTCGCGTTAGCTAACCCCATCAATTAACCTTCCGGCACCGGGCAGGCGTCACACCCTATACGTCCACTTTCGTGTTTGCAGAGTGCTGTGTTTTTAATAAACAGTCGCAGCGGCCTGGTATCTTCGACCGGCATGAGCTTACGGAGCAAGTCCTTCACCCTCACCGGCGCACCTTCTCCCGAAGTTACGGTGCCATTTTGCCTAGTTCCTTCACCCGAGTTCTCTCAAGCGCCTTGGTATTCTCTACCCAACCACCTGTGTCGGTTTGGGGTACGGTTCCTGGTTACCTGAAGCTTAGAAGCTTTTCTTGGAAGCATGGCATCAACCACTTCGTGTTCTAAAAGAACACTCGTCATCAGCTCTCGGCCTTAAGATCCCGGATTTACCTAAGATCTCAGCCTACCACCTTAAACTTGGACAACCAACGCCAAGCTGGCCTAGCCTTCTCCGTCCCTCCATCGCAATAACCAGAAGTACAGGAATATTAACCTGTTTTCCATCGACTACGCTTTTCAGCCTCGCCTTAGGGACCGACTAACCCTGCGTCGATTAACGTTGCGCAGGAAACCTTGGTCTTTCGGCGTGGGTGTTTTTCACACCCATTGTCGTTACTCATGTCAGCATTCGCACTTCTGATACCTCCAGCAAGCTTCTCAACTCACCTTCACAGGCTTACAGAACGCTCCTCTACCGCATCATCCGAAGATGATACCCGTAGCTTCGGTGTATGGTTTGAGCCCCGTTACATCTTCCGCGCAGGCCGACTCGACTAGTGAGCTATTACGCTTTCTTTAAAGGGTGGCTGCTTCTAAGCCAACCTCCTAGCTGTCTAAGCCTTCCCACATCGTTTCCCACTTAACCATAACTTTGGGACCTTAGCTGACGGTCTGGGTTGTTTCCCTTTTCACGACGGACGTTAGCACCCGCCGTGTGTCTCCCATGCTCGGCACTTGTAGGTATTCGGAGTTTGCATCGGTTTGGTAAGTCGGGATGACCCCCTAGCCGAAACAGTGCTCTACCCCCTACAGTGATACATGAGGCGCTACCTAAATAGCTTTCGAGGAGAACCAGCTATCTCCGAGCTTGATTAGCCTTTCACTCCGATCCACAGGTCATCCGCTAACTTTTCAACGGTAGTCGGTTCGGTCCTCCAGTTAGTGTTACCCAACCTTCAACCTGCCCATGGATAGATCGCCCGGTTTCGGGTCTATTCCCAGCGACTAGACGCCCTATTAAGACTCGCTTTCGCTACGCCTCCCCTATTCGGTTAAGCTCGCCACTGAAAATAAGTCGCTGACCCATTATACAAAAGGTACGCAGTCACAGAACAAAGTCTGCTCCCACTGCTTGTACGCATACGGTTTCAGGATCTATTTCACTCCCCTCTCCGGGGTTCTTTTCGCCTTTCCCTCACGGTACTAGTTCACTATCGGTCAGTCAGTAGTATTTAGCCTTGGAGGATGGTCCCCCCATATTCAGACAAAGTTTCTCGTGCTCCGTCCTACTCGATTTCATGACCAAGAGATTTTCGCGTACAGGGCTATCACCCACTATGGCCGCACTTTCCAGAGCGTTCCGCTAATCTCAAAGCCACTTAAGGGCTAGTCCCCGTTCGCTCGCCACTACTAAGGGAATCTCGGTTGATTTCTTTTCCTCAGGGTACTTAGATGTTTCAGTTCCCCTGGTTCGCCTCTTGCACCTATGTATTCAGTACAAGATAACCATCTTATGATGGCTGGGTTCCCCCATTCAGACATCTCCGGATCAAAGTCTGTTTGCCGACTCCCCGAAGCTTTTCGCAGGCTACCACGTCTTTCATCGCCTCTGACTGCCAAGGCATCCACCGTATGCGCTTCTTCACTTGACCATATAACCCCAAGCAATCTGGTTATACTGTGAAGACGACATTCGCCGAAAATTCGAATTTCTCAA
>NZ_CABVHJ010000009.1 GCF_902497745.1 Pseudomonas fluorescens | reverse complement strand
TGTAGTGGTCTAATGAAACCGGACACCCATTTAGGCGAGAATGCTCGCCAGATCGAGGTGTCAGATGACTAAACAACGCCGCTCCTTTACTCCTGAATTCAAGCGCGAGGCTGCCGACCTTGTGCTCAAACAAAACTACAGCTACATCGAAGCCAGCCGTTCACTCGGCATTGGTGAATCGGCATTGCGCCGCTGGGTTGACCAGATTCAGAAAGAACATAAAGGCGTCACCCCGCAGAGCAAGGCACTGACTCCGGAACAGCAAAAAATTCAGGAGCTGGAAGCCCGGATTGCTCGGCTTGAGCGAGAGAAATCAATACTAAAAAAGGCTACCGCGCTCTTGATGTCGGAAGATCACGAGCGTTCGCGCTGATTGACCAGTTGAGGGCACATGAGCCGGTTGATTGGCTGTGCAAGGTGTTTGACGTCACTCGCTCGTGTTACTACGCCCAGCGCCTGCGGCGCCGCACGCCCGATGTTGAACGGCTTCGATTGCGTAGTCGCGTCAGTGAGCTGTTCTCGCAAAGTCGCAGCTCTGCGGGCAGTCGCAGCATCCTGTCGCTGATGCGTGAAGACGGTGAGCAACTCGGTCGATTCAAAGTGCGTAGCTTGATGCGCGAGCTTGATTTAGTCAGCAAACAACCCGGCTCCCATGCCTACAAACGAGCAACAGTAGAAAGACTGGATATCCCGAACACATTGAACCGCGAGTTCGACGTGCCAGCGCCCAATCAAGTCTGGTGCGGCGATATCACCTACATTTGGGCGCAAGGAAAGTGGCATTACCTGGCTGTCGTCCTGGATCTTTGTACGCGTCGGATCGTGGGCTGGGCGCTGTCGGAAAAGCCAGACGCTGAGCTGGTGATCAAAGCGCTGGATATGGCTTACGAGCAGCGTGGCAGGCCTTCGGATCTGCTATTCCACTCGGACCAGGGATCGCAATATGCAAGCCGACTCTTTCGCCAGCGGTTGTGGCGATACCGCATGCGCCAGAGCATGAGTCGACGAGGAAACTGCTGGGATAACGCACCGATGGAGCGCGTATTTCGCAGCTTGAAAACAGAATGGATACCGACCGTGGGCTATCGAACTGCGCAGGAAGCACAGCGCGATATCAGCCATTTTTTGATGCATCGCTACAACTGGATTCGGCCTCACCAATTCAACGATGGGTTGGCGCCAGCGCGGGCCGAGGAAAAACTTAACGTCGTGTCCGGGATTAGTTGACCACCACAACTCCTTACTCGTATCGCATCCAGCTTTTGACACGTTCCGATCAGTGGCAGTACCTAGATTGCCACCACACGGACTGGTTGGTTGACGGTAAACGTGATCCATATCTTGAGATGAAATACGAAAACTCTACGGCGGGATCGTCGACGCTGGAGAGCTTCAGCAAACGAGTAGATCGCGCGAACATTGAGCGCTTAGCCTCATCCAAGCTTATTGAATTCAAGGTCTGTGGCACAGAGGGAAAGGTTTCCGAGCAAGACATGGCGGGACTGAGAAAGGTCGTAGACGCCACCAAATAGAATTCCACTCCATTGCAGCCCGCTCAGTGCGGTATTTTTTTCGACCAAAAATACGGGAGAATCAAATTTTATGGGAATACCCATTGACACGAAATATGGGAGTACCTATATTTCACCCGTCGCAGCGACACACAGCCACTGCGAAGGGCCTCAACAGACCCGCCGCTCTTTAAAAATTCAGAACACGATCCCGCTGCGGAAATAACAGCGGGGCCTCCTGTCCGGCATGGACAGGGAGGGTCGATGCAAAGGCTCTCAACAAAACCTAACTATTTAGCCGCTACGCCTCTACTGGGGACCGGCGATCTGATCTGACCTACCGCCACGGGAGTGACTTTGGCGCTGGAAGGAAACGCAGGGAGAACCTGCGGCGGGTCGAGGGATACCGAACTGGCGAATGATCCAGATAAGCGTAGCGAGACAGCGGAAAGCATCACTGAGCAGCCTTCTCGCGAGGGCTGCTTGGGATGACAACCGGAGCACAGCGAATGATCACACCAGAAGAGGCCGAAGCACTCGCCCATACAGCGGTCGAGGCATTCATCAACCGTTGCGGCTGCAAGTCGATTGATGACGTAGGCAACGTCCTAATGAAGTTGGTCAGCATGACCGGACTGGCGCTTTGCGCCACCCAAGGACAAGAGAAAGCGGTCGACATTATCGAAGGTGTGGCGGCGCATGTCGCCAAACCGAAATACGCAAAGGCTGCCCGCATGGAGCGAGTTAACTGACGGAATTTTTCACTGATTCACCTGGTGACGGGTGCATTGGGAAAACAACCGGAGAAATAAAATGCCGAAGTTCATCCTCGACTACATCTGGCTCTGCCGGGAATGCAGCCTTGATCGGCGCACCGTCGGCAACGATGCGATCCATCGTGATCCCGGCGCTGCAAACCCGCGCCGCCGAGATTCGCCGAGCGGTTGCCCTTGTTGCGGAGGGCTGCCCTGAACTGGAACAAGACGCCGAACTGCTGGAATCGGCTGTGAAAGCAGGGCTACAGCGCTGCGCAGTGGAGCCAACTCAGCAAGACCTATTCGCAGCATGACGATTTCACTGGCTGGCCTTGGCGACAGGGCCAGATGGGAAATCAACCGAGGGCAGCGATATGCGTTTCAGGCAGTACTACCTTACTCACGACTGCCCGCACTGCGGCGCGAAAGACGCCAAAGATGAATGGGGCGGCGCACGTATGTGGAGCACTTCGTGGGGGCATGGCTTCAGCTGTTGCAGCGAAGAATGCGGACTCGCTTTGGCGAAGACGGTGATACCTGATCAGGATACGAAGAAGGGTCGAAAGCGTCTCAAAGCACTTTGGGAGAAGTTGGCCGGACAAGCCGAGCATGGTCTGTCTGGCGAGCCATATCCGGGATATCCATGGCGGTAGCCAAAGAACAACCAGCGCCACGACAGCCTGTCGTTAACTGCCCGATCCTCTCTATGAGAGCGCATCGGACTGCTCTCCACCTTTCACGGCAGGCTTGAGATTGTTCAAGAACCTCCACCGGAAGCCTGAGAGCAGTCCGATGCGGACGAAACTGCGGCCTATAACCGCCCACCTGCATCAAATCCCAGAATCGGTTGTTATCGAGCGCTGGCGAACTGAACACGGCCGTGGAACTCGGCGCCGGAGACGTGACCGGTAAGCAGATGCGGCGTTGAAAGCTGGGTTGAACGCTTCGGCGGCCCTAGAGAAACGCAGGTTAATAGGCGCCAGATAATGCTGGTTGCTCCTCCGAGCGGTCGTCCCGAAAGGGTCCGCTCTCGCCGGATTCGCGCCCGGCCATCTGCACCCACTCTCCCCCGACCAATCCCGAATGCACTCCCCTCCGCGCCCAACGGCAACCAGCGGAGCGGATGAGTGCATCCGAGTTTTGTTGGATCAACCAAACACTGGAGCCAGTAATGGAAACCAAACATACGCCCGGGCCTTGGGTTGCAAAGCACCTCTCCGGCAGCAACTTCGCCGTTCAGCGTTTCGAAATCCGCTCTGGCGCCGGTTTGCCGATGCCTATCTTCCAGAAAGACACCTCAGCCATTGACTGCGCTTCTGTGTGCCTGTCTCCGCATGACGCCAACTTGATCGCCGCCGCGCCAGAGCTGCTGGAGAGCCTGAGCAATCTGGTCGGCCTCGCAAGACTCGGCGCCGCGAACCTCGGCAAGTACCACGCAGCCCTGGCTAACGCCGAGGCGATCATCGCCAGAGCCAACGCCTAACCACAAACACTGGAGGTCGCCATGAGTAAACAGCAAGCAGTTCGAATTCTTCAGCAGCAGATGCACAGCATTGCTACAGAGGCCCAGCAAGCGCTGCCAGAGCTGAACGGCTGGATCAAATGCAGCGACAGGCTGCCGCCAGTTCGCCAGCGCGTGCTGGCTTATCGGCTGGGCAAGAAAACCAATGACGGACCCTTCTTCGCCATGACGTGCGGAAATGAGCATCGGCCGTGGCGCTACATCGACGGTGATCGCTGCGACATCACGCCGACGCACTGGCACGAAATACCGGTTCCGCCCACCGAATAACGCCGATCTGGAGGCAACCATGAACGCAGCACTGAAGATTTGTCAGGCCATGCACGACGCGCAGTTGCCTCCGATGGTGAGCGAGAGCGCGCAGGAAGTGGCTCGGGCTGAGTGGCTGTACAACGCTGCTGAGCAGTTGGTGCGGTTCGGCTGTGACGTCTCGTTCCAGCGCCGTATGCGGCCGGCTCAGGGCGTCACGCTGGCTCAGTTCGCTCTAGCGGTTGATGAGTATGCAAACGGACGGCTTGCAGGCTGCGAGGTCACCACGGCTTCGCTGGGCTACCTGCTGATCGCCGCCGAGCGCGGCCATGCTGACAAGGTCGCCGCCGCCGAACTCCTCAGCCCAAGCGACCACCCTCTAGGCAAGCTCGGCGAAATTGCGGAGGGCCTACTTCGACCCCTTGTCGATGACGCGCTGATCGCCCAGGCAGAGGACAGCGAGCTATGAGCAATCAGGTAGCACTGGCCCGGCTGGGCCTTGAAATCGCGAAGATGCGCAAGTCCTGCACTCCGGTACCGGATCGCACCTTCGTCATGGGCATGATCGAAATGGCGGAGTTCGCCGAGATCATCGACACCCGCACCGCCAATCGTTATCGGGATGCGCTGGACGCCAAGTTCGTCGAGCGCAGAGCGCTTCTGCAAGGAGTTTCGGCATGACCACTGCACCGGTTAAAACGCTTCTTGATGAGCAGCTGGAGGAGATTGAACGCAGCCTCGCAGTTATCGGTGCAGGCATCCCTCGCGAACTTCCTGTTTCGGCGCTCCCTCCTCCGCTGGTGGCCGCCATCAAACAAGGTCGCATTGCCGTGAGGGCTCGGCCATGAATTTCTTGTACTGGTTTCTCGTCGTAATCCTCATCGCCGGCGCAGGCGCTTACGGCGTCGTTCGCGATGGGCAGGGTACTTGCCAGGTGCCGCGCTCCACCACCTACAACGTGTTCCGATGACCAGCCGGCAGATGGCCCGCCGGGTTCTGATCTGGCGCGGCTCGTTCCCTGTCCTCGCGATCTACACCTTCCTGATGCTGCTCAGCGCCCTCGCCGACCGCATCACCTCCTGACTTTCAACTTCAAGTGCTGCGCACGTCGCAGTAAGGATTCCCCGTGTCCGCTCAACAGCAAGTCATCAAGATCGACGACATTAGCGAAGAAAACGCACCGGCCATCTATGTTGCTGGCGGCCTTGGCCAGTTCTTCGACGCGGTAGCCGCTGAAGTCACCGCCGAGGTCCCAGACCTGACCACTCGCAAAGGTCGCGAGCGCATCGCCTCTCTTGCAGCCAAGGTCAGCAAGTCGAAGACAGCCGTGGAAAAGCCCGGCCGCGACTACCTCAAGCGCCTGAAGGAAATGCCGAAGGTCGTCGAGGCCGAGCTGCGTGAGTTCGTCAACAAGATGGATGCGCTGCGTGACGCCACTCGCCAGCCTCTGACTGACTGGGAGCAGGCCGAGATTGCCCGGACAGATGCCCACGTCGACGCGATCCAGCGCATCAAGGACCTGGCCATCTTCGAAGCGGCGCCAACGTCCGACCACCTGGCCAACATCATCGCCGACCTTGAATTTCTCGAAATCGGCGATAGCTGGGAAGAGTTCTTGGCCGAAGCCGCCCAGGTGAAAGATCAGACGCTGATCAAGCTGCGCAGCCTGCACACCGAGCGAGCGCGGTACGAAGCAGAACAGGCCGAACTGGTCCGGTTGCGCGCCGAAGCCGAAGCGCAGGCACAGCGCGATCGGGACGCGCAGATCGCCCGGGAAGCTGAAGAGCGCACCCGCCGCGAAGCTGAGCAGCGTGCACAGGCCGAACGAGAGGCCGCCTCCCGACGCGAGCAAGAGCTGCTTGATCAGGCTGCCGCAGCGCAGCGTGCCGCCGAGCAAGCTGCCCGCGAAGCAGAGGCACAGGCCGAGCGTCAGCGCCTCCAGCTTGAGCAGCAGGCCGAGCAGGCTCGACTTGTGGCAGAGCAGGCGGAAGCGAATCGCATCGCCGCCGAGCAACGTGCTGAGCAGGAGCGCCAAGCTGCAGCAAAACGCGCCGAACAGGCCGCAGAGCAAGCGCGCGCCGACGAGCGACGCCGCGCCGATGCAGCGGCTGCCGAAATCCTCCGCCAACAGGAAGCCCGCGAGCAGGACGAAGCACACCGCAGGGCAATCAACCGCGCCGCACTCGAAGCGTTTATCGCCGGCGGCATGCCTGAAGAATGCGCCAAGCAGGCAATCACTCTGATCGCCCAGCGCAAGATCCCCGCCATTTCAATCAGCTACTGAGGTCGCTATGAGCAATCTGGCAGTGACAGAAAAGGTCGAGCGCGTCCCGGCCGTGCAAACCGAATCGGCAACAATCATGTCGATCATCCAGCAGGTGGCGATGTCCCCGGATGCTGACATCGACAAGATGGAACGCTTGATGGCGATGCACGAACGCTACCAGGCGCAGCAGGCGAAACAGCAGTACGACGAAGCGCTGGCTCAGATGCAGGAGGAAATGCCGGTGATCGGCGAACGCGGAGCGATCCGCGACAAGTTCAAGAACGTTCAATCCACCTACGCGCTGTGGGAAGACATCAACGAACAAATCAAACCCGTCCTCGCTAAGCACGGGTTTGGCTTGTCGTTCCGAATTCCACGCACTCAGGGCGGGGTTGAGGTCGAGGGCGTACTCAGCCACCGCGCCGGCCATCGAGAGGTGACGTCGATCTTTCTCCCTGCGGATGTCAGCGGCAATAAAAACGCCGTTCAGGCGGTGGCCAGCTCTGTCAGTTACGGGAAGCGCTACACCGCCGGAGCATTGCTCAACTTCACCACCACGGGCGAAGACGATGACGGCCAGGGCGCCAATAAGAATCCCGAACCGCCGAAGGAGCCGGTCATCACCGCTGGCCAGGCCGCTCAACTGGACGCGTTGCTGAAGAAGTGCAGTCAGGTGCTACAGGACAACTTCGCGGCCAAATACGGGTGTGCAGCCAACGTCTTCAAATCCGAGTTCGATGCAGTTTCAGCGCGGATCACCAAAGCCGCCAGCCGGCCGCAGGAGTAAACCATGCAAATCATCACGGATATTCAGCAAGGTACGCCTGAGTGGCTTGCTTTGCGCCTAGGCATTGTCACCTGCTCGGAGTTGGACAGCCTACTGGTCAACGGAAAGGGTGAGGCTGGATTCGGCGCCGGGGCATTCACCTACATGAACACCCTGATCGGCGAGCGCATCACTGGCGAGCTAGCCGACCCATTCACGGGTAATCGCCACACCGAACGCGGCCACGAACTAGAAGGCGCGGCGCGCATCCTGTACGAAGACCGCGAAGAAGTGAAAACCACGCAGGTCGGCATCATCCTCAACCACGGTATCGGTTACTCGCCGGACTCCCTGGTGCTTGAGGACGGACTCACAGAAATCAAAACCAAGCTGCCTAAGCTGCAGGTCGAGGTGATCCTCGGCGGTGAGATCCCGAAAGAGCACATCGCTCAATGTCAGGGCGGCTTGTGGGTCTCGGAACGCGAGTGGATCGACTTCGTCTGCTACTGGCCGGGCATGCCGCTGTTTATCAAGCGCGCCTACCGCGACGAAGCAATGATTCGCAAGCTCTCGGAGCGGGTGAAAACCTTCTACGAGATCCTCGAGGATCGAATGAACCAGGTACTGGGGATCGCAGCATGATCAGCAACCACCTCAACGACGTCGAACAACGGCGTCATGACGCCAACGAGCTCTCAGAGCAAATCGCTCGGTTCTTGGCGGCCGGCGGAAGGATCGATGTGCCAAAACCCGCCCCGATCAAGTTCACCAGCACATCTGATCGGAAGCACCCGCCAACCTTCCAGCGGCCAAAAGTGAGAGACGAAACAACCCAGCGGGTTGCGCGAATCCGCGAAATGGCCAAGACGCTAACCCGGAACGAAATCTGCGAGCGGGAAGGAATCGCTCTGGCCACGCTGAAGGCGATCGCGTCCAAGCACGCAATCAAGTTCCAGGTTCGGCAAAAGATCGGCACAGCGCCGAACAAGGTGCCGCCAGATATGGAAGCGCGATTGGTCTCCGAGATCAATAACTGCATCGCCGGTGGCATGAACCGGAGCCAGTGCTGCAAGGCTCTGGCGATCAGTTACAACATGCTCGACCGGATCATCCGGGATAACGAGATCGACTTCCCTAAGCTGAAGCCTGCATTTCGATGAAACGAAGACCCAAACAACGCAAACGACAGACCTGGCTGGACTTACCGGCCAGCGGAATTGAAGAGGTAGGCCATGGCCAAGAGCAATGCGCAATTGCAGAAGGACAAGCGAGCGAAGGAAAAGGCGCTGCTGGACCGGATCGGCGCCGAGAAGCGATCGCTGATTGTTTCGAAAGCGCTTGATGATGCGCTTCAGGTGCTGGGCGAACGCCACGGCTTCGAGGAATGGCAGGAGACGGTGTCAACGTTCATCATCAATCTGGCCGCAGCGCCGGCAAGTGAGTCGGAACGCTTCGTGAGTATGTCGCGACCGGAATTGGTGATTAAGGAAAAGTGGTCGCGTAAGCTTGAAGAGTTCGCCGCGACGGGTGTTGAGCCTTAATTATCTCTTGCCTCCGGTTTTGAAATGGGCGGAAATTTCGGAATGCAGGCCATTGCCCATAAAGTAATTCCCTGGATGGATGAAGCCACTACCGTCATCAATCACAAAACCGATTGCGTATTGGTGAAGAATTTCTCGCAAGCGCATCAGCTCGACCGGGTCAGATGGCTGCTTCACCAGTAGCCTGCCTATGCCGCCGTTTTCTTTCGGCGTCGACTGTTCCAAGTATTCGTAATCTTTCAACGATGACATTAGCGAATCGTAACCACCTATTAAAATAGCTCTACGGGCGAGTTTTACTTGGATCGTAAATACTGCTGCGTAGCGCGCAATAGTAGGGTCAGGCCAGGAGCGCTCTTTCCATCCATCGCTATCCTTGCTTTCGATCATATACGGACCATCGCCAAAAAATTCGCGCCGCGTTTCGGCAAGATGAGCCATTTCAAATGACGACTGAACTGTTGACGCAATTTCGAACACCGGCGTGGAGATCGAAACTACCAGCATAGAGGCCGCCGCCAATCCTTTGAGGTATGCCTGCAGATCTTTCTGCTGAACCATTTCTTTCATAACCGCCTCCATCCGGCTCCATGCCGGGCCGAACACAAATACCCCTCTTCTACGAATCACGCCAGCCGGGAATCAGCTAGGGGCGCGTGTCAAACATGAACGACTGGCGTTGCAGTTCGTGTTTCACAGGCGAGTCTCAGCTTTACCAGTAGTTCCTGACTTGGAAAAGCATAGAACTCTTCTCCCGTGGTTGTAGTTGCAATAGCTTTAAAGGTTTTTATATTTTTCTTCCAATCATCCCCTAGAAAGTGCGCCATTCTGGAAAACCAGTGTCCGTCTTGGACGTTAAATATCCATTTTCCGGCGACACCGGAAGCTTGCATTAGGGGCATCTGACTGCTCATTTGACGATCAAATAATTGTTGGAAGTACTGCTTTTCTTTCTTACCAAACAACCATCCGATCGAGTCGGTATGAAATACGCGATCCCCTGTGTTAACCATAGAGAACATGATGTGTTCAGGGTGATGATCCACTCCGATTTCAGCAAGCAGCATCAACTTCACCGACAGCTGCGCGGTACGCTTACTGCTTTTAGCTGCTAATCGAAGAGAAAATACAACTGCGGAAATAGTGCCAACAGCCGCAAGCCAGTTTGCAAAGCCATTGATTATTTCCCAGTAATCTTTAGACACCCCAAGAAACATCACATCCATTTTCTGCTCCAGCTTCCGCATATAAGTTGAAGCAAATAATGCCATCCGATGGAGACAACCACCATGCTGAAAATCTTCTGGCGAATCATCGCCAAGGTACTCGCGCGCCCAGCCATCGCCGACTGGCTCATCGCCAGCGCCAAGCTCACCCCGTACCAGCACATCATGTCCGCCGACGGCACCGAGATGTACATGGGCCGCTGCCATGAATGAGGTCTGGAAACCCGTTCCAGGCTGGCCATATGAAGCGAGCAACTTGGGGCGAGTGAAGAATCCCAAGACGGGCCGCGTGCTGAAGCAGTCCGCGCACAAGTCCGGGTATTTGAATGTCCAGCTGTGGAACAAGATGGCGTTCAAAACCTTTCTCGCTCATCGGCTGATCGCCATCACCTTCCTCGGCGAAAGCCCATCACCTGAGCACGAAGTTGCTCACAGTGATGGGGACCGCCACAACAACGCTTCGAGCAATCTCCGCTGGGCGCTCCATGTACAGAACATGCGCGATCGTGATGCTCACGGAACCACGGCACGCGGCAGAACAAACGGAAAGCTGAAGCACGCCGACTCTGCGGTGCTGAAAGTCAGGCAGCTATACGACGGCGGGATGCCCATCAAGGAAATCAGCGCCACAACGGGAATTCCCCTCGCGACAACAGAGGGATTTGCCAAGCGAACCCGGCGGACAGTGCTGACTGGCACCTACACCGGTACCGACAACTGATTGGAGATTGCATGATGCGCAACATACAAACGCGAGAAGGTTTCGAGTTCTGGGACAAGATCTGCAAGGTTCAAAGCTATGCTTTTTTGCTGTCGCCCGACGGGCGCCGCGTCGTGAAGACCCCAGATGTGGGCGATTGGATCGACAAGCATGACGCTCAGGTGATCGTTGATCATGCTCAAGAAGAGATCAACGTGATGAAGGCCGAGCGTGACGCCCTGCAGCAGCGCCTGAACGCAGCGGATCAGTTGAACGATGATCGTACAGGGACTTGCGAATGGAATCGCGAAGACGACAGCGGTATCTGGAACAGTGGCTGCGGTGAGACCTGGTCATTTCACGAGGACGGACCGGAAGAAAACGGCATGCACTTCTGCCATTCCTGCGGCAAGCACCTGGTGGTTGAGGTGGTTGAACAGGAACAGGATGACGACTGGCATATGAACCCGTGCAAGCAAGGCCACCGCGATGTCGGCGCCTCAGGCGGAGTGGCGGCGTGTAACCAGTGCGACGAGAAGATCGAGGCAGCTACGACGCAGGAAGCCTTCGAACGCTGGAACGAGACACACCCAGCCATCGAATCGGCCTAACCCGATAAGAGTACATCTGTACTCCTGCCGCAAAACTACCCCCTCCCCCCTTCAAAGTCAGCCGCTATAGCGGTAAGGAACCGGCATGCCCAGGAAAAACCACCTCATAGTCGACTCCGGCTGCACGCAGGACAACGAGCGCTGGTCGCTGTCGGCTTGCGGCCTGAATGAAGAATCCGAAGTCGCATGGGACGGCACCCACCAACGCGAATTTGTCAGCTGCAAACGATGCTTGGCGAAAATGGCCAAGCCGCGACCGGCTCCAGAGCCATTCCACAAAGAGCGTCCCATTCTTTTCAACGGTGCGATGGTGCGCGCGATTCTGTCGGGCCAAAAGACGGTCACGCGCCGTCCGATCAAAGGGAATCAGATCCCGACCTATATAAAATCAGATTCCCCCGAACATCAGTGGATGGCCGTGGTTCAAGATCATCCGCGCTGGGGCTTCGGTGCATTCGGTGCGACTGAGGAGGAATGCGCGGCTGAGCTGGCCATGTACGGTGGCTGCCCGTATGGGCGGCAAGGCGATCGGCTGTATGTCCGTGAAACTTTCAATCGCACCAACCCGGGTGGCGCGGAAGGCGTTTATTACTACCGCGCTGACGGGGAGTTCCCGAAGAGCATCGGCGGCGGGAAGTTCACCGATACCGAATCATGGAAGCCTTCGATTCATATGCCGCGAGCAGCCAGCCGCATCCTGCTGGAGATCACTGACGTGCGCGTCGAGCGGTTGCAGGACATCAGCCGCTCCGATATCCGGGCGGAAGGCCTGCAGTGTCCGCCGGAGCTGGCAAGCGATGACGTTTCACCGAATTACCGAGACTGGTACCCAGCGGCTTGGAAGGAGTTGTGGAACTCCACCGGCGGCGACTGGGACGCCAACCCGTGGGTCTGGGTCGTCGAGTTCAAACGGGTGACGCCATGATCACCAAGTGCCTACTCGGCTGCACCCTATTCTTCTGGCTTCCATTGGTACTGACCATAAAGGCGGTGATCGGATGAGCGAACAAATGCGTGAACAATTCGAAACGGCATACAAAGTCGCATGCCTGAAGCGCTCGGTCCCGCGTTTCGATGCAGCGGTATTTGCTAAAGACCATTGCGATGATTATCTGAATTCGCTGGTTCAGTCTGCGTGGTGGGCGTGGCAAGAATCCCGCATATCGCTGGTTATTGAGTTGCCTAAGCCATGGCAAACCAATGTAGGCGCAATGCTGACGCCTAATGGCGTTCGATTCGCCATCGAAGCCGCCGGCCTGAAGGTGACGCCATGATCTTCGCCCCGCTCTACATGGCCTACCTCATCTATCGAGGGCCGTGGCGATGAGTGATGCACCGATTGAGCCGCAGGAATATCTGTTCGGCGTAAAGGTCGTGCAGATCGAGGACATCCGGGTTGCCCGTGGCCTCACTCGACGACCTTCATCTTCATGCACGCACAGAAAGATGGTCTACGACGAAAAGGAGCGCCGCATCTGGTGCAGTGATTGCGAGACTGAGGTCGAATCGTTCGATGCCTTTCTCCACCTGGTGGAGAAGTTCAGCGCCGCAGCAGGCCGCATCAATCGGCGGACTGCCGAACTGGCCGAAGCCGAAAAATTCCAGATCCGCAGCCGCGCCGCAAAGGTAATGGACGAAGCCTGGCGCAGCACTAAGAACGCTCCGCTATGCCCTCATTGCAATAACGCTCTCCTGCCTGAAGATGTTGTCGGCGGTTTGGCCAGCGCATCGAAAGCGCTGGTTGTTGCTGCTCGCAAACGAAAGCAGACGAAGCTGTTACCGCCATGAACCACATGGTCAGCGTCCGCACCGAAGAGCTGGCCGGCCAGGCGCTGGACTGGGCAATCAACGCGATCGAGGGTGATCAGCAGCCCGGCACTGGTCAGATGGATCTATTCGCCCTGCCCGACGCCGAGCAGCTGATCACGAAGTACGGCGTCTGGGTCGATGTTGGCCACCGGCACCCGTGGCTTGCCGACGCCGCCAACGATCCGTTTAACCGCCAACCCGGCGAAACCCGAACCATCGCGGTGTACCGCGCCGTGGTGTTTGCCAGGTGCGGCGCCACGGTCAAAGTCCCCACCGAACTCATCCAGCAGTAACCCCTCCCCCAACTCAACAGCCTGCCGGTATACGGCGGGCGAGGTGCACGCATGTTTATTTGCGCAGAAACCAAGATCGGGCGGTGCAAATCGCTCGGCGATCAGGTGCGCGTTCTGGCGCTTCGCCTCGGTGGCGGATGGAGCTAGGCGCGCGAGGATCTGGCGAAAGAAGCAGAGCAATGGTTTGGCCGAGAGCCGGTCACCACAAAACAGGAATGGCGCTCCGTCCGCACCGAAGTCTTCCGCACCGAATAACCACCTTCTGCCGCCACGCGCGGCATGGAGCATCACCATGTCAAATCGTAGCGCGGCCCAGGTCGCGCCCATCCTCCCGCGCTTCATTCGCGCCGGCGAGGCATACGGCTATCTCGGCATGTGCCGGGATGAATTCAACAAAACAGTCCGGCCGAACGTACGCGAATTCCCGATCGGGAAACAGGGCATCGGGTTCGACCGGATTGAGCTTGACCAGTGGGCTGACGCCTACATCGAGTCCATGGCAATTGAAAAAGCGGCCAATCAGGACAACAATCAGCCCCGCAGTGGGCGCCAAGGAGCAAGTAAATGGCGCGAAAAACAATCTCCGGCCTCTACGAGAGGAACGGAATTTGGCACATCGACAAAGTCGTCAGAGGTCAGCGACTTCAGGAAAGCACTGGATCAAGCGAAAGGCAGGAAGCGGAGCAGTACCTGATCCACCGCCTGGAAAAGCTCAGGCAGGAAAAGGTTTACGGAGTGCGCGAGGTGCGAACCTGGCGGGAGGCTGCGACCAGATTTCTGGTTGAGTTCAAGGATCAAGCCTCGATTGCCCTGTCAGCGTCTCACATCGAACAGCTCGACCCGTACATTGGCGACCTGCCAATCACGCATATAGATGACGGCACTCTGGCCGCCTTCAAGCGAGATCGGCAGAAGCCAACCAAAACAGCGAAGGGGAAAGTAAAGCCAGGCGTATCGAACAGGACGGTGAACATCGCTCTGCAGCGAGTCGTCCGGATCTTGAACCTGTGCCACAGGAAGTGGCGAGACGCAGAGAAACGGCCCTGGCTGGATAGCGTGCCGATGATCTCGATGCTGGAGGAAAAGAGGTCGAGCCGGAAGCCCTACCCGTTGTCATGGGAAGAGCAGTCGATGTTGTTCGCTGAGATCCCGGATCACCTGCTTAGGATGGCGCTCTACAAAGTGAACTCGGGAAGTCGGGAACAGGAAGTCTGCAAACTTCAGTGGGATTGGGAGATACGGGTGCCGGAATTGGGAACGAGCGTGTTCCTGATCCCATCAGAATTTGGTGGGAGGCACGAAAAGGCGGGAGTTAAAAACAGGGATGAGAGGTTGGTGGTGCTGAATCGGGTTGCGATGTCGATTATCGACGGCCAGCGCGGTCTGCACACAAAATACGTGTTCCCTTACGGACAACCGGACGAGTACGGACCAACCGCGATGCACCGCATGAACGACACGGCATGGAAGAGCGCAAGGATCAGGGCGGCGGCGAAATGGGAGAAGGAACACAAGTCGCCAGCACACCCTGGGTTTCGGTCGATCAGGGTTCACGATCTGAAGCACACCTTTGGCAGAAGGCTTCGTGCAGCGAACGTGACAGAGGAAGATCGAAAGGCATTACTTGGGCACAAGAACGGCAGCATTACGAGCCACTATTCTACCGCAGAGCTTGAGCATTTGATTGAGGCGGCAAACAAAGTGTCGGCAACCGATTCGCGAGGACCGGCTCTGACCATTTTGAGGAGAAAAACGGGATGAACCCCCGCAAAAGTCCCTACGCATGAAAAAGCCCAACTCGCGAAAGCTGGGCTAAGTCATTGAATTATATGGTCGGGACGGAGTGATTCGAACACTCGACCCCTAGCACCCCATGCTAGTGCGCTACCGGACTGCGCTACGCCCCGACTGGTTTTGCAACTGTTCTTCACCTCGAAGAACGCTCAAGAATATAGCGCAAGCTTTTGAAAACTGGAAGTATTCAAACGCTGCTTTTTATTTCTTGAGAACCACCAGTACATCTTCCAACTCGGCAATCATCTGCCGAATCATCTGCTTGTATTGGGTCGTGTCGTCTTTGGCTTCATCGCCGGACAGACGCAAGCGTGCGCCGCCGATGGTGAACCCCTGATCGTAAAGAAGCGCGCGGATCTGCCGGATCATCAGCACGTCCTGGCGCTGATAATACCGGCGGTTTCCGCGGCGTTTGACGGGGTTGAGCTGAGGAAACTCCTGCTCCCAGTAGCGCAGCACGTGTGGCTTTACGGCACACAGCTCGCTGACTTCACCGATGGTGAAGTAGCGTTTGCCCGGGATGACGGGTAGTTCGTCGTTATGACTTGGTTCCAGCATAAGCCTCAACTCGGGCCTTCAACTTCTGCCCTGGACGAAAGGTGACCACACGGCGAGCCGTGATCGGGATTTCTTCCCCCGTTTTCGGGTTGCGGCCAGGCCGCTGGCGTTTGTCCCGAAGGTCGAAATTGCCGAAACCCGACAATTTGACCTGCTCGTTGTCTTCAAGAGCGTGCCTGATCTCCTCGAAAAACAGTTCGACCAATTCCTTGGCTTCCCGCTTGTTCAGGCCCAGCTCTTCATACAGACGTTCCGCCATCTCAGCTTTCGTCAAAGCCCCCATACGTCACTTCCTTAACGTGGCGTTCAACCTTTGTTCGAGCGAGGTGAGGATATTTTGCGTCGTCGAATTCACCTCATCGTCATTAAGAGTGCGCGATGGATGCTGCCAGGTCAAGCCAACTGCAAGGCTTTTTCTATCAGGATCAATACCTTTACCCTGATACACGTCAAACAGCCTGAGATCTGTGAGCCATTCGCCTGCATTTTCACGAATTACGTCCAGTACAGCCGCGGACGCGACGTCTTTGTGCGCAATCAGTGCAAGGTCACGACGCACTTCAGGAAAGCGCGACAACTCGTGGAATTTCGGCATCTTACCGAGTGCCACTTCCGCCAGAACCAGCTCGAAAACGAAGACTGGACGATCCAGACCCAGAGCTTTCGACAATTCCGGGTGAATAGCGCCGATGAAACCGACTTCACGCCCTTCCCGCTCGATGCGCGCGGTTTGACCCGGGTGCAGCGCCGGGTGTTTGCCCGGAGCGAAAGTGAACGAATCCAGTGCACCGGCAAAGCCCAGCACGGCCTCCACGTCAGCTTTGACGTCGAAGAAATCGACGGTGTCGCGACCTTGCGCCCAGCCTTCCGGCAGACGGCTACCGCAGACAACACCGGACAACATCGGCTCTTGCTTCAGACCTTCGAGCTGACCGACGAAACGCAGACCGCTTTCGAACAGACGCACGCGATCTTGCTGGCGGTTGAGGTTGTGCTGCAGCGCTTTGACCAGACCCGGCCATAGCGACGAACGCATGGCGGCCATGTCATTGGAGATCGGATTGGCCAGCAACAGCGGCTCGACGCCCGGGTTGAACAGTTCGAACTGACGCGGATCGATGAAGCTGTAAGTGATCGCTTCCTGATAACCACGCGCCACCAGCAGGCGACGCAGCTCCGGCAGATCGCTACGCGCTTCAGCCTTGGCTTGCGGCGCCAGGCGCGCTTGCGGGTAACGAACCGGCAGACGGTTGTAACCGTACAAACGAGCCAGTTCTTCGATCAGATCGACTTCCAGACTGATGTCGAAGCGATGGCTTGGCACTTCTACGCGCCACTGGCCTTCACCGTCGGCAACAATGCCAAGACCCAGACCGCTGAGTAAACGCTCTACCTGAGCCGAGTCCATCTCCATGCCAAGCATCTGGGTGATGCGTTGGGCGCGCAGGGTGATCGGCGCGATCGACGGCAGATGCTGCTCGCTGACAGTCTCGATGATCGGGCCGGCTTCACCGCCAGTGATTTCCAGCAGCAGGCCAGTGGCGCGCTCCATGGCTTCACGGGCCAGTTGCCAGTCGACGCCACGCTCGTAGCGGTGCGACGCATCGGTGTGCAGGCCGTAGGAACGGGCCTTGCCCGCCACTGCGATCTGGTCGAAGAACGCACTTTCCAGAAATACGTCACGAGTGGTCGCGGACACACCACTGTGCTCACCGCCCATGACACCGGCAATCGCCAGCGCGCGGGTGTGGTCGGCGATCACCAGCGTATCGCTACGCAGGCTGACTTCCTGACCGTCGAGCAGTACCAGCTTCTCGCCCTCCTCCGCCATGCGCACACGAATGCCGCCATTGATTTCGGCGAGATCGAAAGCGTGCAGTGGCTGACCCAGTTCGAGCATCACGTAGTTGGTGATGTCGACGGCAGCGTCGATGCTGCGCACGTCGGCGCGACGCAGACGCTCAACCATCCACAGCGGCGTCGGCTTGGACAAATCGACATTGCGGATGACGCGCCCCAGATAACGTGGGCACGCGGCAGGTGCCAACACTTCTACCGAACGCACTTCGTCGTGCACAGCAGGAATGGTCATGACCACCGGACGGGTGACCGGCGCGTCGTACAGCGCGCCGACTTCACGAGCCAGACCAGCCAGGGACAGGCAGTCGCCACGATTCGGGGTCAGGTCGACCTCGATGCTGGCGTCCTCCAGATCCAGATACACACGGAAATCTTCACCCACCGGCGCATCGGCCGGCAGCTCCATCAAACCGTCGTTGCCTTCACCGACCTGCAGCTCAGATTGCGAGCACAGCATGCCGTTGGACTCAACGCCGCGCAGTTTGGCTTTCTTGATCTTGAAATCGCCTGGCAACTCAGCGCCAATCATGGCGAATGGAATCTTCAGGCCCGGTCGCACGTTTGGCGCACCGCACACGACCTGGAAGGTTTCCACGCCATTGCTGACCTGGCACACGCGCAACTTGTCGGCATCAGGGTGTTGCTCGGTGCTCAGCACCTCGCCCACGACCACGCCGCTGAAAACACCGGCGGCCGGGGTCACGCTATCGACCTCAAGGCCAGCCATCGACAGACGAGCAACCAGCTCGTCGCGATTTACCTGCGGGCTAACCCAGCCACGCAGCCATTGTTCACTGAATTTCATCCTGCTCTCCTAAGAATTCGTTACGACTAGCGAAATTGCGCGAGGAACCGCAAGTCGTTGTCGAAGAACAGACGCAAGTCGTTCACGCCGTAACGGAGCATGGCCAGACGCTCGACACCCATGCCGAAGGCAAAACCGGAGAACTCTTCCGGATCGATGCCGGACATGCGCAGTACGTTCGGGTGCACCATGCCGCAGCCCATTACTTCCAGCCAGCCAGTCTGTTTGCAGACGCGGCAGCCTTTACCGCTGCACATCACGCATTCCATGTCGACTTCAGCGGATGGCTCGGTGAACGGGAAGTACGAAGGACGGAAACGTACGGCCAGCTCTTTCTCGAAGAACACCCGCAGGAATTCTTCGATGGTGCCTTTGAGATCGGCAAAATTGATGTCGCGATCAACCAGCAGACCTTCGACCTGGTGGAACATCGGCGAGTGGGTGATATCGGAGTCGCTGCGATACACGCGGCCTGGGCAGACGATGCGGATCGGCGGCTGCTTCGATTCCATGGTGCGGACCTGGACCGGCGAGGTATGGGTGCGCAGCAGCATGTTGGCGTTGAAATAGAAGGTGTCATGCATCGACCGGGCAGGGTGATGGCCTGGGATGTTGAGAGCTTCAAAGTTGTGATAGTCGTCTTCGACCTCGGGGCCTTCGGCAATGCCGTAGCCGATGCGGGTGAAGAACTGCTCTACACGTTCCAGAGTACGGGTCACCGGATGCAGACCACCGGAGGTCTGGCCACGGCCCGGCAACGTCACGTCAATGGATTCGGCAGACAGTTTGGCAGCCAGTTCGGCTTCTTCAAACAAAGCCATGCGCGCATTGAGAACGCCTGTGACACGTTCCTTGGCAACGTTGATCAGAGCACCGACTTGCGGGCGCTCTTCTGCCGGCAAATTCCCCAGGGTCTTCATCACCTGAGTCAATTCACCCTTTTTGCCAAGGTATTGAACCCGGATTTGCTCCAGGGCATTGATATCTTCAGCGCTTTGCACAGCCTCTAGTGCTTGAGAGACCAGCGCATCCAGGTTTTCCATGTACAGACTCCAGATACAAAATAGGGGAAGAGCTTGAAGGCTCTTCCCCTATTTAAGACGTTTACCACCTGGCCCCACGGAAGTGAGGCCGGGTGATTGTCGGGGGTACTTAAGCCAAGGTGGCTTTAGCTTTCTCGACAATCGCGGCAAACACCGCTTTTTCGTTCACTGCCAGATCAGCCAGAACCTTACGGTCGATCTCGATGGACGCTTTTTTCAGGCCAGCGATGAAACGGCTGTAGGACAGACCGTTAACACGAGCACCAGCATTGATACGAGCGATCCACAGAGCGCGGAACTGACGTTTTTTCTGACGACGGTCACGGTAGGCGTATTGGCCTGCCTTGATTACCGCTTGCTTGGCAACACGGAATACGCGGGAGCGTGCGCCGTAGTAGCCTTTAGCAAGTTTCAGAATTTTTTTGTGACGCTTACGGGCAATGACGCCACGCTTTACACGAGCCATGAGTTACTTCCTCTATTCTTGACTAAAATTAACGAAGGCGCAGCATGCGCTCGACTTTTGCCACGTCAGACGGATGCAGCAAGCTGCTACCGCGCAGTTGACGCTTACGCTTGGTCGACATTTTAGTCAGGATGTGGCTCTTGAAAGCGTGCTTGTGCTTGATACCGTTAGCAGTTTTCAGAAACCGCTTAGCAGCACCACTTTTGGTTTTCATTTTTGGCATGTTCGGATACTCCGCATTCAGTTGATAAACATAATCAGAAGGCCTGCCGTGCCCTGTTGATTACTTCTTCTTTTTCGGGGCGATGACCATGATCAGCTGGCGTCCTTCCATCTTAGGATGCTGTTCGACCGAACCGTACTCGAGCAGGTCAGCTTCAACCCGCTTGAGGAGTTCCATCCCCAGCTCCTGGTGGGCCATCTCACGGCCGCGGAATCGCAAGGATACCTTGGCCCTGTCCCCATCACTCAGGAAACGTACCAGGTTGCGCAGTTTTACCTGGTAATCCCCTTCCTCCGTCCCTGGACGAAACTTGATTTCTTTTACCTGAATCTGCTTCTGGTTCTTCTTCGCCGCGGCAACCTGCTTCTTCTTTTCGAAGATCGATTTGCCGTAATCCATCACCCGGCAAACCGGTGGGATTGCGTCTGCGGAGATTTCCACCAGATCAAGCTTTGCTTCTTCAGCAATACGAAGCGCTTCATCAATCGAGACGATGCCAATCTGCTCGCCATCAGCGCCAATTAACCGAACCTCGCGTGCCGAGATATTCTCGTTGATCGGGGCTTTCGGTGCAGCTCGTTTATCTTGTCTCATTTCACGCTTAATAATAATTACTCCGAATCTGGGCGACCACGCCGGGAAACCGCTTGCGCGAGAAACTCAGCGAACTGGGCGACGGGCATCGAGCCCAGGTCAGCACCTTCACGAGTACGCACAGCGACAGTCTGCATCTCGACTTCCTTATCTCCGATAACCAAAAGATAGGGAACCTTGAGCAAAGTATGCTCGCGGATTTTAAAGCCGATCTTTTCATTTCTCAAGTCGGACTTGGCACGAAATCCGCTTTCGTTGAGAGTTTTTTCAACTTCTGCAACAAAATCTGCCTGTTTATCAGTGATATTCATGATCACCGCCTGGGTTGGCGCGAGCCACGCAGGGAACGCACCTTCGTAGTGCTCGATCAGAATCCCGACGAAACGCTCGAAGGAACCGAGGATCGCACGGTGCAGCATCACAGGGTGTTTGCGGCTGTTGTCTTCGGAGACGTATTCAGCACCCAAACGGACAGGCAGGTTAAAATCGAGCTGCAGAGTACCACATTGCCAGACGCGACCAAGGCAGTCTTTCAGCGAGAACTCGATCTTCGGACCGTAGAACGCACCTTCGCCCGGCTGCAGATCGTACGGCAGGCCCGCAGAATCAAGGGCTGCAGCCAATGCAGCTTCAGCGCGATCCCACAGTTCGTCGGAACCGACGCGTTTTTCCGGACGAGTGGACAGTTTCATCTCGACATCGGTGAAGCCGAAGTCACGATAAACATCCATGGTCAGCTTGATGAACGCAGCGGATTCGGCCTGCATCTGCTCTTCAGTGCAGAAGATGTGGGCGTCGTCCTGAGTGAACGCACGTACGCGCATAATGCCGTGCAGTGCACCCGATGGCTCGTTACGGTGGCAGGCACCGAACTCGGCCAGACGCATCGGCAACTCGCGGTAGCTCTTCAGACCTTGGTTGAACACCTGCACGTGGCACGGGCAGTTCATCGGCTTGATCGCGTAGTCGCGGTTTTCCGACTGCGTGGTGAACATGTTGTCGGCGTAGTTGGCCCAGTGCCCGGACTTCTCCCACAGGCTGCGGTCAACGACTTGAGGGGTTTTGATCTCAAGGTAGCCGTTGTCGCGTTGGATCTTGCGCATGTACTGCTCGAGCACCTGGTACAGAGTCCAGCCGTTCGGGTGCCAGAACACCATGCCTGGGGACTCTTCCTGAGTGTGGAACAGGCCCAGACGCTTGCCGATCTTGCGGTGATCGCGCTTTTCAGCTTCTTCGATGCGCTGGATGTAAGCCGCCAGCTGCTTCTTGTCTGCCCAAGCAGTGCCGTAAACGCGCTGCAATTGCTCGTTCTTGGCGTCGCCGCGCCAGTAGGCGCCGGACAGCTTGGTCAGTTTGAAGGATTTCAGAAAGCGCGTGTTCGGCACGTGCGGACCACGGCACATGTCGACGTATTCTTCGTGATAGTACAGGCCCATGGCCTGCTCGTTCGGCATGTCCTCGACCAGGCGCAACTTGTAGTCTTCGCCACGGGCCTTGAACACTTCGATCACTTCGGCGCGCGGAGTGACTTTCTTGATGACGTCGTAATCTTTCTCGATCAGCTGCTGCATGCGCTGTTCGATAGCAGCCATATCGTCCGGAGTGAAAGGACGCTCGAAGGCGATGTCGTAATAGAAGCCTTCGTCGATGACCGGCCCGATGACCATCTTCGCAGTCGGGTACAGCTGTTTGACCGCATGGCCAACCAGGTGAGCGCAAGAGTGGCGAATGATCTCCAGCCCCTCTTCATCCTTAGGCGTGATGATTTGCAGGGTCGCGTCGCTGCTGATGATGTCGCTGGCGTCGACCAGTTGCCCATTGACCTTGCCGGCCAGTGTGGCTTTGGCCAGTCCGGCACCAATGGATGCGGCGACCTCGGCTACGGAAACCGGGTGATCGAATGAACGTTGACTGCCGTCGGGAAGAGTAATAGTTGGCATGGCGCCTCCTCTCCTAGTGGTGACCCCTACCAAAGGTCACGTGGGTTGGGATGAGCCAGTACAAGATCCGATCCAGGCCATTCAATGACGAACGCCTGCCTTACAGCGGCAGGAGCCTTGCGGCCAACCGGAAAACCGAACCAGAGTGACTGGGATTCAAATCGAATTATTCGCACGTTTACCGCTGTCGGGACTGAAGGTCATCCGGAGCCTGAGAACGCTTGAGCCCGGCATGCTAGCACAGATGAGCGGTCGCTTACGCCTCTGTTTGATCAGAAGGCAAATCGTCTGCTTTTATGCCAGAGTGCTGAACTTGATGGCCTCTTCAGCCCTCAGATAACAAGACATTGACCCACAAGGAGCATCCTCGCATGCGTCTGAATACCCTGTTCGCCGTCGTCGCCCCCCTCGTTATGTTGCTGCCGCTGAGCGCCCACGCCGATTGGCCAAAGGGCGAACGCGAGAAGTACATGGCGCAGTGCACCCAGGCTGCGACCCAACAAATCGGTGCTGCGGCAGCCAAGTCTCATTGCGCTTGTGGTGCTGACGCCATCAAGTCTTATCCCGCCAGCGACATTCAGGCGCTGATGGACAACAAGGCCACCCCTGAACTGCAGCAGAAAGCGCTGGGCCAAATCGCCCAATGCAAGGCAAATACCCCGGCGAAAAAGTGATCAAAAAAGTCTTCTGAGTCGGCTCAGCGCCTCTAAAAAGGGCTGAATTTGAGCCTTTTCCGAGGATTTATGCAGGTTTTACAGGTTTTTTTATCGTCTTTACGTTCCGCTCAAAGCCTTGTAAACCGGGGCTTTCAGCAGAAACAGGCAGTAAAGAAAACACGACTGATTGGCAAACAGCACGTCCGGGGGGCTACCAAAGCGAACATTTCGACTATGATACCCGGGTGTGCCCAGTTGGCCTGAGCAGCACAGTACTACTGAAAATATATGTTTCTTGGAGATACACCATGTCTAATCGCCAAACCGGCACCGTTAAATGGTTCAACGATGAAAAAGGCTTCGGCTTCATCACTCCTCAAGGTGGCGGTGACGACCTGTTCGTACACTTCAAAGCTATCGAATCCGACGGTTTCAAAAGCCTGAAAGAAGGCCAGACCGTCTCCTTCGTGGCTGAGAAAGGCCAAAAGGGTATGCAAGCTGCACAGGTTCGCCCAGAGTAATTTCTGCGCGCACTAAAAAAACCCCGTCCATGTGACGGGGTTTTTTATGCCTGCAACAAAAGCGCTGTCTGATTAGCCGCAGTTGACGCGAGTGATCACCAGATTGTTGTCGGTGTTCAGATTCAAGCGATCCGAGCGGTACTCGAGCGTGATCATGTCATTCGGCTTGAGGAAACGGGCATTCTGCGCCCCGGCTTTGTTGCGCGCCTGCTCCAGCAACTCTGGCGAAGCTTTCTTGCCAATGGCGAACTCCGCCGCCGTTGCTTCACAGCGGCTGTGACCGGCCTCGGTCGCCGCAGATTCCTTTGCCGACTCGCTGGAGGTCGTGCTGCAACCGGCCAACATGGCAGCGGCCATAAGTGCACCCAGTGTCGCGAACTTCAAAGGCATGAAGCCTCCTTGTTTTCAAAATGGTTAAGCTGAGATCGTGCGACCGCCATTCCGGCGTTTGGTTTCACGGCCAAGGCCATCACCCTGCCCCACGACTGGAAAAACGCCGAGTGTGCCTGAGCGGCATGCGTCACTTCATCAATCAATCGTGACTGAATATTAACGGCGCTCAGTAGACGTCGATGTAGTCATACGGCGGATTCGGCCAGTTATCCTTCAGCGCGTTGAAAATCTGCATCACCCACACCTCGTCACTGGCCGCGACATTGCCCACGTAGCCCGAGCCCTTGGCCCAGGTTTCCAGGCGAAACAGCAAGCCGTCGATATCCTGCCCACCGGTAACGCCAGAGGAAATGTAAGCGATACCGCCCTTGGTCACGCGCAGCTGCGTGTGTTCGTCATCACTGGCCGAGGCGAGCAACTGGCGCACTGCGTCGAGCGTGAGTCCGTCAGGGGTGTTCAAATCGATCTGCACAGCACGATCCTTGGAAGCCTTAAAAGACCAAGTGTCGCATAGCACTCCGCTCATGCCTAAGTCGCAGTGCCAAATGCCCGACAAAATGGTTAACTCGAACTTCAGACATTCCGACCTTTCGAGCGCTCTCATGACCACCATCAGCATCGACGCCGCCATCAATGCCAAATGGGCTGACGGACACAGCTCTTATAGTCCGGGAACCACCGAAGAACTGGCGCTGATTGGTATCGATTTATTGGTCAAAGAGCTGGGCACAGAAGCGGCCAAGCAATTCATCAAGCAGATTTTCGAGCGCTATCCGAGCGAACAGGTCGAGCACGAACACGCAGAGAAGGGATAACCCCGCAGGCTGGCACCTGCGGGTGAGTCGCTTATTTCAAGCGTTTCAGGCGCTCGGTCAGCAAGTCAAAGAAGCCTTGAGCATCGCCATTTTCCACCCAGAAAGCGTTTTTAGGCGCCTTCAGGCCATCGTACCAATCGACGATGGTCTGGCCGAAAGTCGGCCCTTCACGGCTATCCACCACGACATTCACCGAGCGACCGGTGAACAGTTCCGGCTTGAGCAGATAGGCCACAACGGTAGCGTCGTGCACCGGGCCACCCGGAATACCGTAGTGCTCCATATCGCCTTTGATGTACTCGTTGAGGATGTCGCCGACAATCTTGCTGGCGTTGTTGTTCAGCGCATCGATCTGCTTCAGGCGCGCATCACTGGTAAGAATCTTGTGGGTCACGTCCAGCGGCAGGTAGGTCAGTTTCACGCCGCTTTTCAGAACCACTTCAGCCGCTTGCGGGTCAGCAAACAGATTGAATTCGGCCACCGGAGTGATGTTGCCGCCATTGAAGTGCGCACCGCCCATGATCACCACTTCCTTGATCCCCTGAACAATTTCAGGCTCCTGGATCAGGGCCAGCGCCAGGTTGGTCTGTGGACCGAGCATGGCGATGGTGATGCTGTGCGGCTTGGCTTTTTTCAAGGTATCGATCAGGTAGTTGACCGCATTGCCTTCCGCCAGCCCCTTCTTCGGTTCGTGCACGGTGACACCCGACAGGCCTTCCTTGCCATGGATGTTCTCGGCGTAGATCGGCGTGCGCATCAGCGGCTTTGGCGCACCCGCATAAACCGGTACGTCTTCGCGCCCTGCCCACTCGCGAGCCAGGCGCGCGTTACGCGAAGTCTTGTCGAGGCGCACGTTGCCGGCCACGGTGGTCAGCGCACGAATATTCAGTTCGTCCGGCGAGGCCAGCGCGAACAACAGGGCGACCACGTCGTCAGCACCCGGATCTGTGTCGATGATCAGGTCGATTTTTTCCGCCGCCTGAGCGCCGGTCGCAGTGATTACGGACAAAAGCAGTAAACCCCGGATGAGTTGATGCAGTTTCTGAGCATAGCGTTGCATGGCGCATTCCTTGTGCATGTGGAATCGAAAATCAGAATGTAACCCCGGCGACGAGGACGATATTGCAGTACGGCTGGCATTCGCCTGTACGAACAATCGCGCGAGCCTGTCGGCTGAGAACCTTGAATTGCTCATGACTGAGCAGATCGCGACGCCCCAGAGCGCCCTCTTCATTCAACTCATCCAGCGCTATCAGCGCGGTCGGTTGCTTGTCGAAGATTTCTTTGGCTAACGCATGGCTTTCCACCTGCATCTCGCTGAGCACGACCTTCAGGGTGCTGACGAAATCCGGGACGCCATGGGTCAGCGCCAGATCAATCAGCTCGACCCCCGGCGGCACCGGCAACCCGGCATCACCGATCACCACCATGTCGCCATGGCCCAGAGATGCAATCAGCCGCGACAAGGCGACATTAAGCAGAGGAGTCTTTTTCATGCGGGTTTAAAGGCCTGTACGTCGGATTGGGTTGGAATGGACGGCTGCGCGCCGGCACGAGTTACCGACAGCGCGGCGGCGATCTGCCCGTAGCGAATCGCTTCAGCCTCGGACTTGCCATTGGCCAGCGCAGCGGCAAAACCACCGACGAAGGTGTCCCCCGCCGCAGTGGTGTCGACAGCCTTCACTTTCGGTGCCGGAAAATGCTCAAAGCTCTGGCCGTTGGCGAACAGCGAACCTTGAGCACCGAGGGTAATGATGACTTTACCCGCACCCATGGCGATCAGTTGGCTGGCAGCACTCTCTGCGCTTTCCAGCGAGTCCACCGGCAATCCGCTCAACACGGTCGCTTCGCTCTCGTTGGGAATCAGGTAGTCGATCGCGGCAAACCAGTCTGCCGGCAGTGGACGACTGGCCGGTGCCGGATTGAGGATGACGATTTTGCCCAGCGCACGCGCTCGCTTGAGCGCATGCCCCACCGTGGCATCAGGGATTTCGAGCTGGCAGATAATCACGTCTGCAGCTTGCAGCACTGCGTCAAACCGGTCGATCACTGCGGGCGTCATTGCAGCGTTGGCGCCAGCGACGATGACAATGGCGTTCTGACTGTTGTCATCGACCACGATCAACGCCACACCGCTGGAATCATCGACTGTGCTGACAGCCTGGCAATCGATCTGCTCGGCCAACAGAGCGTCACGCAATTGCACGCCATAGTCGTCAGTGCCAACGCAACCGACCATCGCCACCTGTGCGCCCAATCGCGCGGCGGCCACTGCCTGATTGGCGCCCTTGCCACCGGAAACCGTGGCAAACGAATGACCGATCAGCGTTTCACCGCCTACCGGCAGCCGTGGCGCCCGGGTCACCAGATCCATGTTCAGGCTGCCTATTACCACTACATTTGCTGGCATACATCATTTCTCGTCAATTCGGTTTCAGCGGTATTCGGTGAACACGCCGGACAACGGTGCGGTCGATTCGCGCAAGACAATACTCGGGGTCACGATCCGCTGATCAGTGCCGAGAGTCGGCGTAGCAATCCGTCGCAGCAGCACTTCGGCCGCCATCTCGCCCAACTGCAGGATCGATTGCCCCACCGTGGTGAGCGCCGGATACACGTAACGACTCATCTGGATATCGTCAAAGCCAATCACCGACAACTCGCTCGGCACGCGAACATTTCGCTCCGCCGCCGCGCGCAAAACACCGATACCGATCATGTCGTTTCCGGCGAAGATCGCGCTTGGCGGATTGCTCTCCAGCAGAATCGCTGCCGCGTTGTAGCCGCCGGTACTGGTGAAATCACTTTCCAGCATGCGCGTTTGTCGCACTTCAATGCCCGCTTCTTTCAGCGCCCGGCAATATCCGGCCTGACGCATCTGCGCCACACTGGTACTCGCCGGACCGCCAATGGTGGCAATGTCGCGGTGACCCAATTCCAGCAAGTGCCGGGTTGCGAGGTAAGCGCCGTATTCATGGTCGATGCGCACCAGATCTGCATCGACACCGTCCAGACCACGGTCGACGATCACCATCGGCGTTTTCACGCCAGCCAGCCCTTGCGCCAGGCCGCTGTCACCGCCAGCAGAGGCGACGATCAAACCGTCGATGCGCTTCTCCAGCAATACGCGCAAATAGCTGCGCTGCTTTTCGGGGTTATCGTCGGAGTTGCAGAGGATCACGCAGTAGCCGTTACGCTCGCAATAATCCTCGATGCCCCGTGCCAACTCCGCGAAGTACGGGTTGAGACTGTTTGGCACCAGCAGGCCGATGGTTGCAGTGGTCTTGGCCTTCAGCGAGCGCGCCACCGCACTCGGTACATAGTCGAGGCTCTTGATCGCCGCCTCGACTTTCAGCCGCACTTCCTGACTGACCGGGCGGGTGTTGTTCACCACATGCGACACCGTCGTGTAGGAAATTCCCGCGAGGGCTGCCACGTCCTTGATCGTTGCCATGTCTTAGCCCCGGCGACTGGCGCGCTGACTGCGATAAGTATCGAGCACCACCGCGATCACGATGACGGCGCCAGTGATGATTCGTTTGGTCGGTTCGGTCGCACCGATCTGCGCCAGACCCGCCGCCAGCACCGAGATGATCAATACGCCGAAGAACGTGCTGATCACCGAACCGCGTCCGCCCATCAGGCTGGTACCGCCGATCACCACCGCGGCGATCACTTGCAGCTCCAGACCGGAACCGGCGTTCGGGTCAGCGGCTTCCAGACGGGAAATCTGAAACAGCGCGGCGATACCGGCCAGCAGGCCCATCAGGCTGAATACCAGAATCTTGTAGGGTTTCGGATTGATCCCCGCCAGGCGCACCGCCTCTTCGTTGGTGCCGATGCCGATCAGGTAGCGACCGAACACGGTGCGCGTCAACACAGCCTGGGCGATGATAATCACCAGCAACGCAATAATGAACGACGGCGAGATACCGAACGCGACCGGATTCGACAGCCAGGCGAATGAGTCTCCGATGTATGCAGTGCGCGATCCGGTCATCTGATACGCCAGACCTCGGGCCATTTCCAGCACACCGAGAGAAACGATGAACGATGGAATCCGCCAGGCCACGGTGATCGACCCGGTGACCGTACCGGCCAAAGCCGCCACCGCCATGCCGAGCAAGGCTGACGGCAAAACACCCCAGCCCCAACCGAGAATGGCGACGCTGACCGTCGAAGCGGCCAGCGCCAATACCGAACCTACCGACAGGTCGATGCCGCCGATGATCAACACGAACGTCATGCCGACCGCCAGCACCATCAGATCAGGAATCTGGTTGGCCAGCGTACTGAAGGTGTTATACGACAGAAAGTGGCTGCTCAAGACCGAGAACAGCGCAATCATCGCCAGCAAGGCACCGGCCAGGCCAAGATAAGTGCCCAGACCATAGAAGTTGCCACTACGTTTGCCGGCAGGAGATGCAGTTTTCATGGGAGATCCCTAGGCGCCGCTTCGTTGAGCAACGCATCACGTTTTTGGTAGCCGGCGAACGCGGCGGCAAGCAAATCATCCTGGGTCCAGCTGTCGCGCTCGAAGGTGTCGATCAAGCGCCCTGCCGACAACACGCCGATCCGGTCGCAGATCAGCATCAGCTCACGCAGGTCACTGGACACCACCACCAGCGCTTTGCCCTGGCGCGTCAGTTCGCCGAGCAGGGCATAAATGTCGAACTTGGCGCCGACGTCGATGCCGCGGGTCGGCTCGTCGAACAGCAGCACCGAACAGTCACGCTCCAGCCAGCGGCCGATCACGACTTTCTGCTGGTTGCCGCCGGACAACTCTGAAACCAGCTGTGTCGGGCTTGAACTGCGGATGCGCATGGCGTCGATCTGACGCTGCGCCAGAGCGATCTCGTCGCCGTTGTTGACGACACCGCCACTGGAAATTTCCGGCATGTTGCCGAGCGCGATATTGGCGCTGATCGACTGACTCAGCAGCAGGCCTTCACCCTTGCGGTCCTCGGTGATCAACGCGATACCGTTGCGCACGGCATCGACTGGCGAGCGCACACTGACAACTTTGGCTGGCGAGCCAAGGGCAATGCTGCCGCTGTCGGCAACGTCTGCGCCGAAGATCAGTCGCAGCAGCTCCGTGCGCCCTGCCCCGATCAGCCCGGAAATCCCGAAGATCTCGCCGGCACGCACTTCAAACGAGACATCGCGCACTTTGTCAGAGCGAGTCAAACCGGTGATCGTCAGCGCCGGGGCGCCAATATTACGCACACCCATGTCGATGTGCTCGCCCAGCTCGCGACCAACCATCAGCGTAACCAGTTGCTCGCTGTTGTAATTGGCCATCGGCTCGACGCAGACCAGATTGCCGTCACGCAGCACGGCAATACGCTGTGCGACTCGGGCCAGCTCTTCGAGGCGATGGGAAATGTAGATGATCGAGACGCCGCGTGCCTGCAAACGGGTAATCTGCTCAAAGAGCATTTCGACTTCCCGCGCCGTAAGCATCGCGGTCGGCTCATCGAGAATCAGCACATGGCAATCGCCGATCAGGTTACGGGCGATTTCGACCATCTGCTGATGCCCGATACCCAACTCGCCGACCAGCGTATCCGGATCAATCGCGTCGAGACCGACCTGCGCCATGGCTTCGATCGCGGCTTTGCGCAATTGCTTGCGGCTGATCCAGCCGCCATTGCTTGGCAGGTTGTCGAGAAACAGGTTTTCCGCGACCGACAGTGTCGGCAACAGATTGAGTTCTTGCATGACCATGCGCACGCCGAGCTCTTCGGCCTGGGTACGACTGCCCGGACGATAGTCCTTGCCGTGGAATTGCATCTGGCCGGTGGTCGGCGTGACCAGTCCGCCAATGATCTTCGACAGGGTACTTTTGCCGGCACCATTCTCGCCGGTCAGCGCCAGCACTTCACCGCGCATCAGCGTCAGATCGATGCCGGTGAGCACCGGTTGCGCATAGGTCTTACCGATACCGCTGACCGAGAGGACAGCGTTCGGGGCGGAAACTGACATAAAAACTCTCCATGCGCTCGCCCGGACGGATGAGCGCCGTTGTGTCGCCAGAAGACTTACTTGGTGACCAGTTCGACCGGTGTTTCGATCACGCCGTTGGCACCGCTGTCGACTTTCTCGCCCTTGATGATTTTCAGCGCGGTTTCGATGCCGAAGACAGCTTGCTTGGCAGCGAACTGATCAGCAGTCGCCAGCACGCGACCGTCCTTCAACATTGGCTTGATGGCATTGATGTTGTCGTAACCGACGACCTGTACCTGACCGGCCTTGCCGGCAGCGCGCACGGCGGAAACCGCACCTACAGCCATGCTGTCGTTGCCGGCCAGCAGCGCTTTGACATCCGGGTACTCACTGAGAATCGAAGCGGCAACCTTGTTGCCCTTGTCGATTTCCCAGTCACCGGATTGCAGGGAAACGATCTTGATCTGTGCAGCGTCCATCGCATCCTTGAAGCCAGCGGTACGTTGCTGGGCGTTGGTCGTGGTGGACACGCCTTCAATGATGCCGACTTCGTCTCCGGCCTTGAGCTGCTTAGCCAGGTATTCACCGACCAGACGCGCACCTTTGCGGTTGTCCGGACCTACGAAGGGCACGCTGATGTTTTTGCTTTTGACGATGGCCGGATCGAGCTGGTTGTCGATGTTGATCACGGTGATGCCGGCATCGACGGCTTTCTTGATCACCGGCACCATGGCCTTGGAATCGGAAGGCGCGATCACCAGCGCATTGACCTTGGCCAGGATCATTTGCTCGACGATACGGGTCTGGCCAGCAGTATCAGTTTCATCCTTGATACCGTTGGAGATCAGGTCGAAATCGGCGGAGTGTTCTTTCTGGTAAGCCTTGGCGCCGTCTTCCATGGTCAGGAAGAATTCGTTGGCCAGAGACTTCATGACCAGCGCGACTTTAGGTTTTTCGGCGGATTCGGCGAATGCCGAGGAGACAGGTAATGCGGCGGCTGTGGCAGCCAGCATAGCGACAGCAAGAAGAAGTCCAGCGAATGGCAGCTTCATGGGTTCACTCCGATCTTATGATTATTGTGAGCAACGTTTGCGCTGGCGTAAGCTACACCGGCTTTTCTGGCCGATACTGCGCCGAAAAAGCCGCGCAAACGTTTGCGTAGACCGAACTATGCGAATCCCGCCGACATTTGTCAACAATCAGAAATCGTCATTTGTTGTAGGGCGAATGGTCCGGCTCGCCCCTTCGCTGCTTATGCCGTGGTGCTGACCAAATTACCGCTGGTGGCACTCTTGGACATTTCCTTGACCAATGCACCCGCCACTTCTGCCATCGCGGCGCTGGTTTGCGCGATCTGCCCCTGAATGGACATGACCGCCTGCGATTTCGCCTCGGGCGTCGGGTAGGTCTCGGCTTGGGCCGCTGCCAATTGCTGTTGCTGCTCCTGAAGCTGCTTCTGCAATTCCTGCATGCGCTTGAGCAGCATCTTGACGGTAACGCTCAGGTTATCGCCGCTTTCAGCCTTGCTGTCTTCTTGCGCAGCACCACCGGTTCTGACCTGATTGCTTTCATCTTTCTCAGTGCCCAGCGCCTCGGTGGAAGCATCCGCTTCCGCCTCGCTCATTGCATTAATGGTCGCTGCGGTTTTGCCGCCGATCGTGACTGCGCCAGGATTTGAAAAACCGACCGTCAGTGACATGTTAACTCCCTAAAATTCAGTTTCCTTGAACACCCATCGGCCCGCGCGAGGGTTTCTTTAGCAGAAAAGCCGAAACCGGCAACCCGAATCACTCGACAAAAGCAGTAGTCCCTTTCGGAGAGCCGAACGCGAAAGTGTCCATTGTTCGGAAACCCGGATAGAGGACGGTGAACAGGATTTTCAAACTGAGAAAATCTTGATGTAAATCATCAGGTTAAACATTTTTCTATCGCAAAGTAGCGCTGGTACAGATCCTGCTCACTTCACAGCACTCCGGGCATCCAGATCGGCTTGGGGTGAATCTAGATGAACCTGCATCAGCACCGTCTCACTACTAGAGAGAAAAATAATGAAATCTGCTTTCAACACTTTGGTTCCGGGCGCTTTGGCCCTCCTCCTGCTCCTGCCCACCGCTCTTCAGGCAAAAGAAGTCGAAACCCAGACCAAGCTCGCTAACGTCGTGGTACTTGCTACCGGCGGCACCATTGCCGGTGCTGGCGCAAGCGCCGCCAACAGCGCCACCTACCAGGCGGCCAAGGTTGGCGTGGAACAATTGATCGCCGGCATTCCAGAACTGAGCAAGCTGGCAAATGTGCGTGGCGAACAAGTCATGCAGATTGCCTCGGAAAGCATCACCAACGAAAACCTGCTGCAACTCGGTCGCCGCGTGGCCGAACTGGCTGACAGCAAAGACGTCGACGGCATCGTGATCACCCACGGTACCGATACCCTGGAAGAAACCGCTTACTTCCTCAACCTCGTGGAAAAAACCGACAAGCCGATCATCGTCGTCGGCTCGATGCGTCCGGGCACCGCCATGTCTGCAGACGGCATGCTCAACCTGTACAACGCCGTGGCCGTGGCCAGCAGCAAAGAAGCGCACGGCAAAGGCGTACTGGTGACCATGAATGATGAAATCCAGTCCGGTCGCGATGTCAGCAAAATGATCAACATCAAGACCGAAGCGTTCAAAAGTGCCTGGGGTCCATTGGGCATGGTGGTTGAAGGCAAATCCTACTGGTTCCGCTTGCCAGCCAAGCGTCACACCATGGATTCGGAATTCGACATCAAAAACATCAAGAGCCTTCCTGACGTAGAAATCGCCTATTCCTACGGCAACGTCAGCGACACTGCCTACAAGGCTCTCGCACAGTCCGGTGCCAAGGCGATCATCCACGCCGGTACCGGTAACGGCTCGGTGTCCTCTCGCGTAGTTCCAGCCCTGCAAGCACTGCGCAAGGATGGCGTGCAAATCATTCGCTCGTCCCACGTCAATGCCGGCGGCTTCGTTCTGCGTAACGCCGAACAGCCAGACGACAAGTACGACTGGGTTGTTGCACACGACCTGAATCCGCAAAAAGCCCGCATCCTGGCGATGGTCGCACTGACCAAAACCAATGACAGCAAAGAGTTGCAACGGATGTTCTGGGAATACTGATTGACCTTCGCCCGATCCACTCCTGATCGGGCACCCTGCACACCACTCGCTCTAAGGGCGGGTGGCGTGTCACCTACAACGCTCTCGCATTTTTCCCACAAAAAACTCGCCTCGACCTACACCAAAACAGGAAAAGCGCTGTCAGAGGATTTTCTTGAATTTTAAGCAGTTGCGAAAATGCTTACGGTTAAATACTGTATGCACGTACAGCTTAATAAGGATAACCTCGTGGCCACCTCCCCTGATGCTCCTGACGCTTACGAACGCATGGGTCTGCGCGTTCAGAAAATCATCAACTCTCCCACCGCCCAAAAAGCCAAAGCCGCACTGATCTTCCGTCTGCCGGACGAACCGATGGATGAGTGGGAGCGTCTGCTCGAGGAAATCGACGAGAACGACAACGTCACCCTCGCCTATCGCGACGACGGTGGCGTGCAGATTTTTTGGGTTGTACCGAAGGAAGATTGATTCAATGAGTGTCCGCTGTTTTGCATTGCTGTTGCTGTTCATCACCATGGGCGCGCAGGCTGGCGCACCCCGCACATTTACCGAAGCCAAGAAGGTCGCCTGGAAGCTTTACGCACCACAGTCCACAGAGTTTTACTGCGGGTGCAAATACACCGGCAACAAGGTTGATCTGAAAGCCTGCGGTTATGTACCACGCAAGAACGCCAAACGTGCATCACGCATCGAATGGGAGCACATCGTGCCGGCCTGGCAGTTCGGCCATCAGCGCCAATGCTGGCAGGAAGGTGGACGCAAGAACTGCACCCGTTACGACCCCAGCTATCAGAAGGCTGAAGCCGATCTGCATAACCTGGTGCCGAGCATTGGCGAGGTCAATGGCGATCGCAGCAACTTCAGCTACGGTTGGTTGCCAGTGCAGTCCGGGCAGTACGGCTCATGTCTGACCCAGGTCGACTTCAAGGCGAAGAAGGTCATGCCTCGCCCGTCGATTCGCGGCATGATCGCCCGGACTTACTTCTACATGAGCAAGCAATACGGCTTGCGCCTGTCGAAGCAGGATCGACAATTGTATGAAGCGTGGGACAAGACTTACCCGGTGCAGGACTGGGAGCGTCAGCGCAATCAGAGCGTGGCGTGCGTGATGGGACGCGGCAATGAGTTTGTCGGTCCGGTGAACATGAAAGCCTGCGGCTGATCGACACTTAAAAGAAAAGGCCTCGAACGTCATGTCCGAGGCCTTTTTTGTGGCTAGCTGCCTGCCTTGTTGTAGCGCCAGTACCCCATCAGGTTGAGCGACTGCCGCGCGATCCCGCATTCTTTAATCAAGTACCTGCGCAGGCTCATCACCGCAGCGCTTTCTCCAGCGATCCAGCCATAGAAACCCTCACTGGCTGTCTCGGCTGTTTCCCAAAGAATCTCTTTATCGATATCGACCTCGGCCAACTCGACAGCCTGGCCGATGGATGAGGCATGAATGGGTGGAACCGCTTTCTGTACCGCCGCCACCATCAACGTACCAGCACTGGCCTGGCCCCGGATCAGCCACTGCACCGTCAGCCCCGCCCAATCGGGAACCGGCAGCATATCTTCAGGACTGTCGACCTCGAAGAACGCCTGCGTCAGGGGCGGCTCGGCCATAGCAGCCAACTCATCAAGAATGCCCATGGCCGCAGGTAGCGCCGTGCCGTCGGCGACCAGCAGAACCTGCTTGAGGATCTGCGGCGGCTTCCATTCGAATCCTCCGGCGTCCCGTGCTGAAAAGCGGCGATCCGGGGCGAGAATCTGCATCGAATCACCGGGCTGCGCCCGAAGCGCCCAACGCGAAGCCGGTCCGGTTTCGCCATGCAGGACGAAATCAATATCCACTTCGCCCTGTTCGGTACGCAAATGACGAATGGTGTAGGTGCGCATCGCTGGACGTCGATCGGCAATCATTGCCTTGAAGCGGGCGTACCAGCCCTCGCCCTGGGCAAGCCTAGCAGGCGAACCATCAGCCGCAGGAAAAAACAGTTTCACCCTTTGGTCCGGCGCCCAGGTGGCCATTTCTTTAACAGCAGGACTGGCCAGCGTGATCCGCATCATGTGCGGGCTGAGTAAGATTTTGCGATGCAGGAGGACGTCGAACAGCTTGTAAGGATTGGCGGAGGCCATGCGGAGCTCCTTCGGAAAATCGTGACTGACTCGTATAAGACGAGCCACATCCGAGGTCCTTTAGGTCGCTCCGCTGAACTGCAGCAGTTACGGCGTGAGCGGGTGCTCGATCACCACCGATTCAATATTCTGCTTCTTGGCTTTCACCAGAGCGGCATCCACTTGTACTTTTCGGGCTTCAGCTTCGGCTTGCGAGTTGAAAGGACCAATCAGAATTCGCGCTTTGCCACTGTTGTCCTTGATCACCGTAGGCACGAAGGCGTGCTCAATCAACCAGCCGCTCAGGTCGCTGACAGCCTGCGGAGTTTCGCCGCGCACCTCAAGATCCCATTGTGGTGTAGCTGCCGCCGGTGCCGTCACTGCGGCCAATTGTGGTTTTGGTGCATCTACATTCTTGCCTTCGCCACACCCTGCCAATACCAGTGCCGCGACTACCCAAACCAATTTGCGCACAACGCTTTCCTCGAAATTCTCAAAGCCGCGATCTTATCATTCATAAATACTTCGCGAGCCCCGCAAAATGGGCACAAAACAACGAGATTGATGGTTGCAGCCTCTGTATAGTTACGCCCTGGGAATTAATGCCGCTTCTGCGCGTCAGAAAGAGGCACCCAAACCGTGAGACTTCGCACTAATCTATACGTACCACCGACCTCTGCACTGTCTGAATCAGGTGCCCTACAAAGCAATCAAGGAGAAGACCATGCTGATACTCACCCGCAAAGTCGGTGAAAGCATAAACATCGGTGATGACATCACTATCACCATTCTGGGCGTAAGCGGCCAACAGGTTCGCATTGGTATCAACGCTCCGAAAAACGTTGCCGTGCACCGTGAAGAGATTTACCAGCGCATTCAGGCTGGCCTGACCGCCCCGGACAAGCCACAAACCCCCTGAACCAAACGCAGTCAGTAGCCAGTCCGTTTACCTTGTGGAATGACTGGCTAGAGATTCACGCGCCGTATTGCCATCCGCTCCCCACTCTGCTGGGCACGGCGCCTGACACGCAAATCCCGATTACCCTTTCATACCGCCCCCCGCACCCTCTTGCCGCCCGATACTACCTGCCATCACCGAGACTGGCTGTCGGACGTTTCCGATAGCGCGCAGAGAATTCGCCCTCTAACCAAATGTCACGCCTCGCGCCATGCCCGTGGCCGCAATCATCATCAGCACCAACAGCAACGCCTCGACATGACTGATTCGCGCGTACAGTTTTGCGCGTCCGGTATCGATAGCTGCGCCGCGTGCGGACGCGATTCGCCACTTGATCAACGTGATCATCGGGGCGAGTTCGACAATCAGGATCAGCACAAACAGCGTCATCTTCAGATGAAACAGTGGCTGATGAAGGTAATAGTCAGTGCCCTTTTCAAAGCCACCAAACGCCCGCATTCCACCTGTCACCAATAGAATCAACGCAGAAATACCCCATAGATTATCGGCGAGCAAAACGCGCCCGGCCTCACCTGCGCCAGCAGCAAGGCGGCTGAATGCCGTCCCTCGAGTCAGAACCGCCCAAAAGCCCAAGGCGAAAGCCAATAGATGAATAGCAGCAAGAAACCAATGAACCAGCATCGATACCCCCCCATCAAAACGAGTTGAAAATCGGCCAGTCAGTAGTAGTCGAAAAAGCAGGGATTTGCTTGCGGCGCAATCGCCGGGCGCGATGAGGCATTGCGAGGAGAATTTGAAACAGCAGCTGCCAAATCGCAGGCAAAAAAAATCCCAAGCAGCTGATGGAAGCTTGGGATTTAAAAATGCATAAACCGTGGTGGTGAACGCGGGGCGAATGTTACTTAATTCCACGAACAGTAACAACGTTTTTTTGATAACCGGTTGGTTAGTAACAATCGTAACTTGTTCAATATCCACACTTTTTTAAAGGATGCTGGCGACGAACGGCGAATGGTCGGCCAACTGCCTGACCCGACGACGCAGAAATTTCATCGTGGGTGGGGAGACGCCAAAGACTTGCGCACGCCATCCAGCAATGACCGCAAAACGGTGAAGTACGACTCGCTGTGGATCAACACGCCTCGCATGGAATTTCGAATGCCCTGAGATCGACTAAACGCGAAGTCCAGCTGGCGCCCTGATGAGGGCTTGGCAAATCGCAGACAACAAAAAAGGGCCCACCTTTCGGTGAGCCCTTCCAGACCGCCCAGCAGAGCGGATTTTGTTTGGTAGGCGCGATTGGACTCGAACCAACGACCCCCACCATGTCAAGGTGGTGCTCTAACCAACTGAGCTACGTGCCTGCTGTGAGGCGGCATTCTACGGAATTCCGGAGGGGTGTCAACACCTTTTTTTCACCTAACCCTATGAATATGCAAAATATTTAATTTCGAGGCTCCGACGAAGATTTTCCGGTGGCTGGCGGAGGTTTTTCAACTCGGGTAGGATCGACGCACTCGTAAAATATATTAAACAGAGGCTGCAGGATGGCGAACACCCCTTACCCAGAGTCTTATTACGCTGCGTCGGCCAATACCGTACCGCCCCGCCCTGCCTTGCAGGATGACGTGGAGACGGACGTCTGTGTGATCGGCGCCGGGTATACCGGATTGTCCTCTGCCCTGTTTCTGCTGGAAAACGGTTTTCGCGTCACCGTGCTGGAAGCGGCCAAGGTCGGTTTCGGCGCCTCCGGGCGCAATGGCGGGCAGATCGTTAACAGCTACAGCCGTGACATCGACGTGATCGAGCGCAGTGTCGGTCCCAAGCAAGCGAAACTGCTCGGGCAGATGGCGTTCGAGGGCGGTCGGATCATTCGCGAGCGCGTGGCCAAGTACAACATTCAGTGCGACCTGAAGGACGGTGGCGTGTTCGCCGCGCTGACGGCCAAGCAGATGGGTCATCTGGAATCGCAGAAGCGTCTCTGGGAGCGTTTTGGTCATACGCAGCTCGAACTGCTCGATCAACGCCGCATCCGCGAAGTGGTTGCCTGCGATCAGTACGTCGGCGGCATGCTCGACATGAGCGGCGGCCATATTCATCCGCTGAACCTCGCGCTCGGCGAAGCAGCGGCGGTCGAGTCACTCGGCGGCACGATCTATGAGCAGTCGCCTGCCGTGCGCATCGAACGCGGTGCCAGTCCCGTGGTACATACGCCGCAAGGCAAGGTCAGAGCCAAGTTCATTATCGTCGCCGGCAACGCCTACCTCGGCAATCTGGTGCCGGAACTGGCGGCCAAATCGATGCCGTGCGGCACTCAGGTGATCACTACCGAACCGCTAGGTGATGAGCTGGCGAAAGCGCTGCTGCCGCAGGACTACTGCGTTGAAGACTGCAACTACCTGCTCGACTACTACCGACTGACCGGCGACAAGCGCCTGATCTTCGGCGGTGGCGTGGTGTATGGCGCACGTGATCCGGCGAACATCGAGGCGATCATCCGCCCGAAAATGCTCAAGGCGTTCCCCCAGCTCAAGGATGTGAAGATTGACTACGCCTGGACCGGAAATTTCCTGCTGACCCTGTCGCGCTTGCCACAGGTTGGGCGCCTGGGCGACAACATCTATTACTCGCAAGGCTGCAGCGGCCATGGCGTGACCTACACGCATTTGGCAGGCAAAGTCCTCGCCGAAGCGTTGCGCGGTCAGGCTGAGCGCTTCGATGCGTTTGCCGACTTGCCGCACTACCCGTTCCCCGGCGGGCAACTGTTACGCACGCCGTTTGCTGCGTTGGGCGCTTGGTATTACGGCTTACGCGACAAATTCGGGATGTAAAAAAGGGCCGCTGAACAGCGGCCCTTTTTATTCAACACTGAACGGTTTCAGAGCTGATCCCGAGCAATCCCGCTACGGATGCGCAGGATATCCGCCAGCACAGCCAGGGCGATTTCCGCCGGCGTCTTGCTGCCGAGGTTAAGACCAATCGGCGCATGAATCCGCGCCAGCTCAGCCTCCCCCAAGCCGCCAATCCGACGTAACCGCTCGAAGCGCTTCTGCGATGTTTGCAGCGACCCCATTACGCCAATGTAGAACGCCTCTGTGCGCACCGCTTCCATCATTGCCAGATCGTCGATACGAGGATCATGCGTCAGCGCGACGACCGCCGTATCACGATGACAACCACCGTCAGCAATAAACACCGACGGCAATTGCCGACGAATCTCAACGCCACCCAGCACCACGCCTTCCAGCACTTCATCGCGAGGATCACAGAGAATCACTTCAAACCCGAGGCCGACGGCAAATTCGGCACACGCCTGCGCCACGCTGGAATAGCCGGCGAGCAACAAACGCTGCGCTGCGCCAACACGAATGCGCACCTGATCGATCTCGCGCTCGATCCGCGCACCCTGCTCACGATCAGCGAACAGACTGCGCGCACCGCTGGCCAGATCAACCTCGCGAATCAAGCGACGCTGACCGAGCAGCGCAGACTCCAATTCACGCAGATGCGCCTGCACCTCGCAGTCAGCGTCAAATTTCTCAACCAGCACATCGAGAATGCCGCCACAGGGCAGGCTGACCCGCGAGCGCGGATCGTCGCCCTCGCCGTAGCGCACGACATTGACTGCATCGAGAAACACACCTTCGGCGACGCGCTCAAGGAAATCTTCCTCGACGCAGCCACCCGACAGCGAGCCGATCCACTGTCCGCCGTCATTCACCGCCAGCAGCGACCCCGGCGCACGCGGTGCCGAACCGTAGGTGGTCAGCACGGTGCAGAGCCAGATGCGCTGCCCCGCCACCGACCACTCCAGCGCGCGGCGCACCACTTGTAGATCGAGATGCTGCATATCAGTGGGCCTTGTGCTCGATGGACGGTGCGTCGGCTTGCAGTTTCTGCACGTCGCTCACCGCAAGTTCAGCCGACTGACCACCCCAACCTTGACGCAAGTAGTTGAGCAGATCGGTCAGCTGTTCAGGCTTGAGCTTGTCGGCGAAACCCGGCATCGGTTGCATGTGCTCGAAACCGGAGAACTTCTGCTCGCCGATACCGTCCTCGATCACCCGCAGCAGGTTGCGCGGATCTTCCAGACGCAACGTGGTGTTGCCGCGCATGGCCACCGCAATGTGCGGCTTGCCTTCGCCACCGACCGCATGACAACCGGCGCAGACGTTCAGGTATTCCTGCTGGCCGCGCTGGGCGCTGGCGCTGAGTTTCTCTACCGGCACTTCAACCAGCGCTTTGGCTGCCGGCGGTTTGTCGCCGAGCAGGAACGTCGCCATCGCCGCCAGATCGGTATCGCTCAGACCCTGAGTGCTGTTGTGAAACACCGGGAACATCTCGTTGAACATCGTCCCCTGCGCGCTCATGCCGTGTTTGAGGAACGTGCTCAGATCCTGCTCGTTCCAGCCGCGAGCGGCCAGATCAGTAGCGAGCAGGCTCGGCGCCAGATAGCCATTGAGAATGCCGCCAGTCAGGCGTTTGTCCAGCTGCATCGCACCCGGCAGACCGCGCGGGGTGTGGCATTCGCCGCAGTGACCGAGCACTTCGACCATGTACTGGCCGCGTTTCCAGGCTTCACTTGTGCCTTCGGCCGACTCCAGCTTCAGGGCTTTGCCATACATCATGTTCCAGCCGATCAGGCCCGGACGCACGTTGAATGGAAAGCTCAGACTGGTGACCGGCGCTGCACGCTCGATCGGCTCGATGGTTTTCAGGTACGCATGAATCGCATCCGAATCTGCACGCGGCATCAGGTGATACGAGGTGTACGGCATCGCCGGATAGAGGTTCGCGCCATCGCGACGCTTGCCTTCAGTCAGCGCAGCGAAGAACTCGTCATCGTTGTACAGACCGATGCCGTGCTCCTTGCTCGGCGTAATGTTGGTGCCGTAGATCGTGCCGAACGGCGACACAATCGGCAGGCCACCAGCAAATGGTGCGCCGCCCGCTGCTGTGTGGCAGGCCATGCAGTCAGCGGCGCGAGCGAGATACTCGCCGCGCTTGACCTGATCATCGGCATGGGCAAACACCAGCGGCGCAGCGAGGCCGACCGCCAGGGTCAGGCGGGTCAGAAAAAGCTTCATGCTTAACCCTCCTTGACCAGGCCGAGATCGGTCAGCACGTTGCGAGTGGCGTTGTAATAACGCACGTACCCGGTGCAACGGCAGACGTGATGACCGAGGCTGTCCTCGATGACTTGTTCGAGCTTGCTTTGCACGGTCGGCTGGCGTTGCAGTTTCTCGACCAGCACGGTCGCGGCGTTGACGAAGCCCGGTGCGCAGTAGCTGCACTGGAACGCGAATTCGTCGACAAAGCGCTGCTGGATCGGATTCAGTTCGGTGACCTGGCCGCTTTCGTCACGCTTGGCGTGAGCTTCGATGGTGCGGACGTTCTTGCCTTCGAAGTAATGCGCGCCGGTGATGCAGGTGCGCACTTCTTCGCTGGTGCCGTCCGGATTGTCGACGATCACCACGCAGGCGTGGCAGATGCCCTGGCCACAGCCCAGACGCGAACCGGTGAGGTTTTTGTATTCGTGCAGGTAGTCGATCATCGGCAGGTCATCAGGGATGTCCACCGGGCCGACGGATTGACCATTGAGGGTCAGTTGAAGCGGACGATTAGCCATTGAGGGCCTCCTTGATGCGCGCAGCAGTGATTGGCAGATCGCGAACACGTTTACCGATGGCGTGCGCCACGGCGTTACCGATGGCTCCCACAATCGGGATCATCACCACTTCGGCGATGCCTTTCGACGGATCGCTTGGCGACAGCGGTGGCAGAATCTCCGCAGTCTGCTTCCACACGGCAACATGACGCGCCATCGGCAGACGGTAACGGTTGAAGTTCCAGTCACCCTCCCCCGGCCCGCCTTCATACAGCGGCATCTCTTCCATCAAGGCGTGGCCGATGCCCATGGCGATACCGCCTTCGAGCTGACCCTTGACCAGTTCTTCGACCAACACACGACCGCACTCGACCCACGAATGGTGATTGAGCACTTCGACTTCTGCCGAACCTTTGTTGACCTTCAGTTCGACCAACGTGGCAACCGGGCTGTAGTAAGTCACCGCAGCGTTGTTCAACTGGACCACCGGGTAATTGATGTTCTGGCGATCCAACAGGTGGAAACCGGACGTGGTCATCAACGCTTTCTTCGCTTTCGGCGCGCCGTCACCGTATTTCACCGCCAGACCGTCGAGCGGCAGACGTTCGCGCACGCCGTCGATGCTGTATTCGGCCTCGGCCCAGCTCCAGCGGTTGAATGCGTGAACGGTGGCGCCGGTCACCAGGCCACGCTCGTGAGCGTGTTTGGCCAGCTCTTCGAAGGTCAACGGCTGCATGCCGTTGGCGGTGAGCTTGCCGTCGACCCAGTGCGCATCTTCGCGACGCACGACGTAAGGGTTGGCTTGACCGCCGTAAGGACCCTGACGCCAGATCTCCATGGCCGCCGGCCACAAACCGTTGTTGAACAGCACGCGTGCCGCTTCACGGGTGGCGTGGCTGAAATAGTAGGCAGAGTTGGTCGCCGACGAAGCCGAAGCCAGTTTGCCGACCCAACGTGGGTTGCGCAGCAGGTTGTCCTGCTCGGCCTGGCTCATGATGTAAGGGTTGCCGCTGGTGATCAGCTGCATTTCCTTCCATTCGGTTTCGCCGGTCTTCACTTCGTGCGCCGGGCTGCCGAGGAAATCGGCGACGACCAGGGCTTGCGAGGTGGACATGCCGGTGCCGATTTCGATACCGATGTGGCGCAAAGTAATGCGACCGTCAGCGGTGAATTCGATGCTGGCCATCGGCGCTTCAGAACCGGTGCCGAAGTCTTTCTGGCAGATGGCAAAACCGACGCCGTACCAGTTGTCCGGGTCGGCGGCTTCGCGCTGTTTCTTGATCGCGTCGCGGTTTTTCCAGACTTCGTGTACCGAGGCCTTGTCGAGGATTTCGTGCAGGCGCAAGGCACCGGCCGGGATCGCGCCCTGGGTATTTTTCATGCCCGAACGCAGGGCGTTCTTGCGACGCAAGTCGATGGCATCGACACCGAGGCGATTGGCGATTTCGTCGACCATCATCTCGGTCGCCGCCATGCTTTGCAGGGTGCCGTAACCGCGCATCGAACCTGCCTCAACGCCACGTGAGTGGTAGGCGGTCACCTGCAGGTCGTTCTGCGGCATGTAGTAGATCGACTGCGCCGCCGTGGCGCCAACCGCCGCTACCGACGGGCTGTAGTTGATCCGGCCACCACCGTCGACGCTCATTTCCGCGCGGAAAATCTTGAAGGTGTAGTCGTTCTTGTCCACGGCCAGTTGGTAGCGAATGTCGAACGGGTGGCGCTTGATGCCGCTCTGGAACTGCTCGTAGCGATCGTTGGCCAAGCGTACCGGCACACCAGCACCGTACAACGCGGCGAGGGCTGCGTAGTAGACGAAGATGTTGTGGTCTTTGGAACCGTAACCGACGGTGTAACCCGGGTGCATGTTCAGATTGTCGAGGCCGAAGCGCGACGGCGCGATCATTTTCGCGGTCTCGGTCGCCGCTTCCAATGGGCACTGGGTAGCCACCACGAAGTGCAGGGTTTTGGTTTTCGGGTCGTACCAGCCGTTGCCGTTGTCCGGCTCCATCGCGGCCGGTTCGATCGACGGGGTTTTGTAGCGCTCGTCGAACACCAGCCAGTTGTCCGGCGGCGTATCGATCTCGTTCTTCATGCGGTCAGCGTAGAACAGGCCGCGCTCGGTCAGGTTGCCGTGCAGGTTCGGTTGGGAATTCCACACCGGACGACGGTTTTTCAGCATCGGAAACAGAATCGAGTCCTTGAGGCTGGCGAACTCATCTTCATCAGCCGAGGTCGCGCCGCCCACACGTACGTAGCGGAAGCTGCCATACGGATCGCCTTCGTAGAACGGCACTTTGGCACCGTAACGAATCGCTTTGTCATTGAATTTGAGTTTGTTCTTCGCCTGACGGAAACGCTCAAAGTCGTTCCAGATCAGGATCGCCACCGGGTGACCGATGAACATCGGCACCTTGCCTTCCGGCAGCAGTGGGTCCGGCGCGTGCTCTTCCGGGAAGACAATGCCGTCCTTGTCCAGATCCGCGGCGGTGACGATACGGTCAGGCTGCAAGTCAGCGCCAAGCCACGACAGGTCATAGCCGTCGTAGATGCGGTCAGCCTTGATGGTTTTCAGCAGCATGGCGTGGCCTTGCTGTTCAGGCCAGCCCGGCATGTCCTTGGAGCGGATGTCGCGGGCAAAGACTTTGCTGCCGCAGACTTTGGACAGGGCATCGTTTCGCTGACGCGCCTTGCCGTTGTTACCGAGCCACTTCTCGGACGGCACGGTAACGCTGTTTTCCATCAAGGCAGCCAGCGCCTGACTGCTGAGCGGCGTGAGCGTGACGCTCACACCCGCCACCAGCCCGCCCTGGAGGAACGAGCGCCGGGATATTTCACGGTTGGACATGGATCATCCTCTGGGCGGTTATGTGTCCGCCCTTCTGGTTATCTACTGGGGAATCTCGAGTCTTGCAGAAGCCCTTCTTGGCTAAACAAAGGGCGTGTTGACAGTGCAAAGCTGACCGAAAGGTTAACTTTAAAGGTTTCTGCGCTCGCAGCAAACAACCAGTTACAAAAATTTGACTAAAGAATCAAAAAATCAATGCGACGTGAGACCGCATGAGGCCAATTGCCCCACGCCATACTCATGTAGGAGCTGTCGAGTGAAACGAGGCTGCGATCTTTTGATCTTGTTTTTTACGATCAAGATCAAAAGATCGCAGCGTGCCGCAGCTCCTACATGGATTCGTGTTGGGCGCTGGATAATGGGGAAGAGAAAAAGAAGGGGAGGCAAATTTCAGACACAAAAAACCCCGGTCTTTCGACCAGGGTCTTTGCTATCGATTCCGAATCAACCAAAGGTTGCTTTCGGTGCTTCAAGGCGTTCAGTGGTCCTTGAAGCAGATATGGCGCAGCGGACGGGACTCGAACCCGCGACCCCCGGCGTGACAGGCCGGTATTCTAACCGACTGAACTACCGCTGCGTATCGCTTTGAGCTTGCGCTCAAGTAACTCGTTTTGACTGCAAGCTTCGGTGCTTTGCAATCGCGAACCAGACAATGCCTGACTCGTAAAATATGGCGCAGCGGACGGGACTCGAACCCGCGACCCCCGGCGTGACAGGCCGGTATTCTAACCGACTGAACTACCGCTGCGCGTCGGTGCAGGCACTTTCAGCCTACGTTCTTGCTTACGCAAGTCTCTCGGGAGTGGTGGGTGATGACGGGATCGAACCGCCGACATTCTGCTTGTAAGGCAGACGCTCTCCCAGCTGAGCTAATCACCCGTTTGCATCTCCGAGGCCGCGAAATTTACGCAGGTAGCGAACCTAAGTCAATAGCAGGATTGAAGTTTTTCTGAAAAAGACGAAATTGAGTCAATCCCGGAAGAAAGTATCAACCTTGAACCGCTATCGCGAGCAGGCTCACTCCTACAAGTTTGCGGCTTCGCTTCTTAGTCCGTGTAAATCATCTTCTTGGTCATACCGCCATCGACGACGAATTCCTGCCCGGTGACAAATCCGGCATTCCTCGACAGCAACCAGGCGACCATCGCCGCGACATCTTCAACTGTCCCTACCCTGCCCGCTGGATGCTGAGCATGATCGGCATCCGCCAAAGGTTCAGCACGACGCGCAGAAGGATCACGCGCATCGATCCAGCCCGGACTGACCGCGTTGACGCGAATCTCCGGCCCCAGGCTGATCGCCAGCGCATGCGTCAGCGCCAGCAAGCCGCCCTTGCTCGCCGCATAGGCCTCGGAGTCAGCCTCCGACTGCCGCGCTCGGGTCGAGGCCAGATTGACGATCGAACCGTTGTGCGCGCGCAGATACGGCGCACAGTGCTTGGCCAGCAACATCGGCCCACTGAGGTTCACCGCCAGCACGCGATTCCAGTACGCCAGATCGAGGCTTTCCAGGGTGATGTTGTGCGGATCAGCCACCGCCGCGTTGCACACCAGCGCATCGAGACGACCAAACTGCCCCAGCACTTCAGCAACCCCAAGCGCGACCTGACTTTCATCGGCAACGTCCATGGCGATGAACCAGGCATTTTCGCCCAGCACCTTCGCCACTTTCGAACCGCGCGCACGATCCAGATCGGTCAGCACCACTTGCCAGCCTTCGCTGATCAGCCATGCCGCGATCCCCAGACCGATACCGCGCGCGGCACCCGTGACCAGTGCAACGCGGCCATGGGTACCCGCTGTCGGAGTGGACAACTCGATCACAACGCTGCCAGACCGCGTGCCAGATCGGCTTGCAGATCCGCGACATCTTCCAGACCGACCGCAATGCGAATCAGGCTGTCACGAATGCCCGCCGCTTCCCGCTCCTGCGGCGCCAGACGGCCGTGAGACGTGGTGCTCGGATGCGTGATGGTGGTTTTGCTGTCACCGAGGTTGGCCGTGATCGAAATCAGCCGGGTGGCATCGATAAAGCGCCAGGCGCCCTCTTTGCCGCCCTTGACCTCAAAACTCACTACCGCACCGAAGCCTTTCTGCTGACGCTGAGCCAGTTCGTGCTGCGGATGGCTCTTCAGACCGGCGTAATGGACTTTCTCGATGCCGTCCTGCTGCTCCAGCCATTCGGCCAGCTCCTGGGCGTTGGCGCAGTGCGCCTTCATCCGCAGGTTCAGGGTTTCCAGGCCTTTGAGGAAGATCCACGCGTTGAACGGGCTCAAGGTCGGCCCGGCGGTGCGCAGGAAGCCGACGATCTCTTTCATCTGTTCGCTGCGGCCCGCAACCACACCGCCCATGCAACGGCCCTGTCCGTCGATGAACTTGGTCGCCGAGTGCACAACGATGTCTGCACCCATTTTCAGCGGTTGCTGCAACGCTGGCGTGCAGAAGCAGTTGTCGACCACCAGCATCGCGCCTTTGGCGTGCGCGATTTCAGCCAGTGCGGTGATATCAACCAGTTCGGCCAGTGGGTTGGATGGCGACTCGACAAAGAGCAGTTTGGTGTTGGACTTGATCGCCGCACCCCAGGCCGACAGGTCAGCCAACGGAACGTAATCGACTTCAACGCCGAAACGTTTGAAGTACTTCTCGAACAGGCTGATGGTCGAACCGAACACACTGCGCGAAACCAGAACGTGATCGCCGGCGCTGCACAGGCTCATTACCACCGCCATGATCGCGGCCATGCCAGTTGCAGTCGCTACGGCCTGCTCGGCGCTTTCCAACGCAGCAATGCGCTCTTCGAACGCGCGCACGGTCGGGTTGGTGTAACGCGAGTAAACGTTGCCCGGCACTTCCCCGGCAAACCGCGCGGCGGCGTCGGCAGCGGTGCGGAACACGTAGCTGGAGGTGAAGAACATCGGATCACCGTGCTCGCCTTCCGGCGTACGGTGCTGACCGGCACGTACGGCCAGGGTATCGAACGCTACGCCTTCAAGGTCGCTGTCCAGCCGACCGGCATCCCATTCCTGACTCATGCTGTCACTCCTTGCCCTGTTCTCGAAAATTGAAAGTCAGATACAAAACCGGCCCCTCAGGGCCGGTAGAAACTCAGTTGTTGTACAGATCGATGATCGCACTGACCGCTTGGGTCTTGACCTTCGAGGCATCGTTGCGTGCCTGTTCGATCTTGTCCAGATAAGCCTCGTCGACGTCGCCGGTGACGTACTTGCCGTCAAACACCGCGCAATCGAAGTTCTCGATTTTGATCTTGCCGCCGCCGACTGCTTCGATCAAGTCAGGCAGGTCCTGATAGATCAGCCAGTCAGCGCCGATCAGATCCGCCACGTCCTGAGTCGAACGGTTGTGCGCGATCAGTTCGTGCGCGCTCGGCATGTCGATGCCGTATACGTTCGGGAAGCGTACCGCTGGCGCTGCCGAGCAGAAGTAGACGTTTTTCGCACCGGCTTCACGGGCCATCTGGATGATCTGCTTGCACGTGGTGCCGCGCACGATCGAGTCGTCGACCAGCATCACGTTCTTGCCGCGGAATTCCAGCTCGATGGCGTTGAGCTTCTGACGCACCGACTTCTTGCGCGCCGCCTGGCCCGGCATGATGAAGGTACGGCCGATGTAACGGTTCTTGACGAAACCTTCGCGGAATTTCACGCCCAGGTGGTTGGCCAGTTCCAGTGCTGCGGTACGGCTGGTGTCCGGAATCGGGATAACCACGTCAATGTCGTGCTCTGGACGCTCGCGCAGGATCTTCTCGGCGAGCTTCTCACCCATGCGCAGACGGGCCTTGTAGACCGACACGCCGTCGATGATCGAATCCGGACGCGCCAGGTAGACGTGTTCGAAGATGCACGGGGTCAGGGACGGGTTGGTCGCGCACTGACGGGTGTGCAGCTTGCCGTCTTCAGTGATGTAGACCGCTTCGCCCGGAGCCAAGTCGCGAATCAGGGTGAAACCGAGCACGTCCAGCGAAACGCTTTCCGAGGCGATCATGTACTCGACGCCTTCGTCGGTGTGACGCTGGCCGAACACGATCGGACGGATGCCGTGCGGGTCGCGGAAACCGACGATGCCGTAACCGGTCACCATGGCGACTACTGCATAACCGCCGACGCAACGGTTGTGCACGTCGGTCACGGCGGCAAACACGTCTTCTTCGGTCGGCTGCAGCTTGCCGCGCTGAGCCAGCTCGTGGGCGAACACGTTCAGCAGCACTTCCGAGTCGGAACTGGTGTTGACGTGACGCAGATCGGATTCGTAAATCTCTTTGGCCAACTGTTCGACGTTGGTCAGGTTACCGTTGTGCGCCAGGGTGATGCCGTAAGGCGAGTTGACGTAAAACGGCTGGGCTTCGGCCGAAGTCGAGCTGCCCGCGGTCGGGTAACGGACGTGGCCGATACCCATGTGGCCGACCAGACGCTGCATGTGACGCTGTTGAAACACGTCACGCACCAGGCCATTGTCCTTGCGCAGGAACAACCGGCCATCATGGCTGGTCACGATACCGGCAGCGTCCTGGCCGCGGTGCTGGAGCACGGTTAGCGCGTCATACAGCGCCTGATTGACGTTCGACTTACCGACGATACCGACGATGCCACACATGCGACGCAACCCCTACTTAATGGATCTGAACTGAACAACACTCACTGAGGCGTTTTCGCCGACGGCAAGAGTTGCTCCTTGAACGGAATATCAGCGGGTACGCTGATTCCGCTGGCAAGCCACTGACTGCTCCACCCGAGTATCAGGTTTTTGGACCAATCAGCGACCAATAGAAATTTTGGTACGAGCTGTGATTCTTTCCACCACCCGTCCTGCTGTACCGGCCCCAGGCTCAACAGCCCGACCGCCACGACCACCAGCAACACGCCACGCGCTGCGCCGAAGGCCATGCCGAGGAATCGATCGGTCCCGGACAACCCGGTGACGCGAACCAACTCGCCGATAAGATAATTGATCATTGCGCCCACGATCAGTGTGGCGACAAACATGATGGCACAGCCCGCGATCACGCGAGCCGATGGGGTTTCGATGTATCCGGCGAGGTACTCGGACAATGAGCCACCGAACATCCAGGCGACGACTCCTGCGATGATCCAGGTCACCAGCGATAATGCTTCCTTGACGAAGCCGCGGCTCAAACTGATCAAAGCGGAGATGGCGATGATTGCAACGATCGCCCAGTCAACCCAGGTAAATGGCACAGTGCAGCCTACAGACGGATAAGGCGGCGCATTTTAGCAGAGCGCATGCCTCTCGGTAAGCTGCGATTGTCAGTGCATTTCAATCGAGGCGATAGTTTTTAACCGCGCTCAGGCTGGAAGCGCACGACAAAACCCTTGAGGTTCTGCTGACGACCCAACAGATCCCGCAGACGATCGGCTTCGGCACGCTCGATCAGCGGACCGACAAATACCCGATTCTTGCCATCGGCCGAACGGATATAGGCGTTGTAGCCTTGGCTGCGCAGGGTTTTCTGCAAACTCTCTGCACTGGCGCGACTCGACAGACTGGCCAGCTGCACCGACCAGCTCACCGACAGGCCATTGGCATCGACGCGGCTTTGCGTGGTGTCAGGCTTGCTTGAGGCCGCAGTGATCGGCTGAGCAGGTGCCGGAATCGGCTTGGCCACCGCGGGCGGCGCAACAGGCTTGGTGATCATAATGGGCGCTGTCGGTGCCGGTGCCGGTGCCGGCGCAGCGGATGCAGCAGGCGCCGTGTCTTCGGCGACTTCTTCATCGGTCGGCACTGGCTCTTGCGGCAAGGCTTGCGGCTCGGGAACAGCCACGGTTTCCATTTGCACTTGCGGCACGGCAGGCGCTTGCGGCGCGGCAGGCGCTTCGACAGTCACCTGACGCTGCTCATCCTGACGGGAAAACAGCATCGGCAGGAAGATCACCGCCAGCGCAACCAGCACCAAAGCGCCAACCATGCGCTGCTTGTACGCTTTATCCAGCAAAGCCATTTGCCGCTTCCTCCGTGGAGCGCCGGGACAGCCATTCGAGGGCCTCGGCGACACAATAAAATGATCCGAACAACAGAATCTCGTCGTCGCTGGTCGCCACGGCGCACTGCCCTTCCAGTGCGGACGCGACACTGTCGTAAGACGTGACGGCGGCGCCAAGGTTCTGCAGTGCCGCGTGCAACTCAGCCACAGGGCGCGCGCGCGGTGAATCCAGCGGCGCTACAGCCCAGTGCTCGACACTAGCATTCAATTCGCTGACAACACCATCCAGATCCTTGTCGACCAACAGACCGAACACCGCCAGACGCTTGCCGACGGGCGGACGCGAGGCCAGACGACGGGCCAGATACTCGGCGGCATGCGGGTTATGCCCTACATCCAGCAACAGGTTCAGACGCTTGCCGTTCCACTCGAACGAGCGGCGATCCAGTCGACCGACCACGCGAGTCGCCTGCAACGCCGCCACAATCTGTTGCGCACTCCACGGCAAACCGAGCAACAGATACGCCTGCAACGCCAACGCGGCGTTTTCCATCGGCAGATCGAGCAGCGGCAAGTCACGCAATTCGACAGCCTGCCCTTGCGCATCGGTACCGCGCCACTGCCAGTGCTGATCAGTGATGCCGAGATCGAAGTCACGCCCACGCAGGAAGAACGGACAGGCCAGTTCACGCGCCTTGTCGAGCAACGGTTGTGGAGGATTCAGATCGCCGCACAAGGCAGGTTTGCCCTGACGGAAAATTCCGGCTTTCTCGAAAGCCACGGATTCGCGGGTGTCGCCCAGATAATCGGCATGATCGACGCCAATGCTAGTGACCAGCGCGATGTCGGCATCGACCACGTTGACCGTGTCCAGACGCCCGCCCAGCCCGACTTCCAGCACCACCGCATCGAGCCCGGCCTGCTGAAACAGCCAGAACGCCGCAAGGGTGCCCATTTCGAAGTAAGTCAGGGAAGTGTCGCCGCGCCCGGCCTCGACCGCAGCAAAGGCTTCGCACAGCTGCGCGTCAGTGGCTTCGACGCCATTGAGCTGCACCCGCTCGTTGTAACGCAGCAGGTGCGGAGAATTGTAGACACCAACGCTCAGGCCCTGCGCGCGCAGCAATGAAGCCACGAAAGCGCAGGTCGACCCCTTGCCGTTGGTGCCGGTGACCGTAATCACCCGAGGCGCCGGCTGGCCCAGCCCCATGCGGGACGCTACCTGTTGCGAACGCTCCAGGCCCATGTCGATGGCCGACGGATGCAACTGCTCAAGGTAGGCGAGCCATTCGCCAAGGGTGCGCTCGGTCATAGGCCAGCAGGTACCGGTGGAACTACGATCGGCTCGATTGGCGCGGCGACGAACTTCGGCGTCGGCTTGCCAGTCATCTGTGCCAGCAGGTTACCCAGACGCGGGCGCAGTTCCTGACGGTGGATGATCATGTCGATTGCACCGTGCTCCAGGAGGAATTCGCTGCGCTGGAAGCCTTCCGGCAGTTTTTCACGCACGGTTTGTTCGATAACACGCGGACCGGCGAAGCCGATCAGGGCTTTCGGCTCACCGACGATGACGTCGCCGAGCATCGCCAGACTCGCGGAAACACCGCCGTAGACCGGGTCGGTCAGTACGGAGATGAACGGAATGCCTTCTTCACGCAGACGCGCCAGCACAGCCGAAGTCTTGGCCATCTGCATCAGCGAGATCAGCGCTTCCTGCATGCGCGCACCACCAGAGGCGGCGAAGCAGATCATCGGGCAGCGATTTTCCAGGGCGTAGTTGGCGGCGCGTACGAAGCGCTCACCGACGATGGCGCCCATGGAACCGCCCATGAAGTTGAATTCGAACGCGGAAACCACCACTGGCATGCCCAGCAAGGTACCGCTGACCGAGATCAGCGCGTCTTTCTCGCCAGTCTGCTTCTGTGCAGCGGTCAGGCGATCCTTGTACTTCTTGCCGTCGCGGAACTTCAGACGGTCAACCGGCTCAAGATCGGCGCCCAGTTCGTTGCGACCTTCAGCATCGAGGAAGATATCGATGCGTGCACGTGCGCCGATGCGCATGTGGTGGTTGCATTTGGGGCAAACGTCCAGGGTCTTTTCCAGCTCCGGACGATACAGCACCGCCTCGCAGGACGGGCATTTGTGCCACAGACCTTCAGGGACCGAGCTCTTCTTGACCTCGGAACGCATGATCGAAGGGATCAGTTTGTCTACTAACCAGTTGCTCATGCTTTCTTTCTCCAGTACCGGCGGCCCGAACGCTCTGGTTCGCAGCCCCGCGTATGCCCTTCAGCTAAATTCATGTGTGTGGCGATGGTTGATGAACAGCCACGGTCAGCGCGAAACATGACCTGCGTACATTCCATTAACCCTCAGCCGCGCCTGCTTTGTGCAAGTGCATTGATGGACGGCGGCAGACTGCCAGCCGTCACATCAATATGGCGCTTTGCGTACAGCGTCGATGAACGCTCGAACCTTTGCGTGATCCTTGATGCCCTTGCTCGCCTCTACTCCACCACTGACGTCTACCGCATAGGGTTTTACCCGAGCCACGGCATCCGCGACATTCTCCGGCGTCAAACCACCCGCGAGAATCAACGGCTTGCTCAAAACCTGCGGAATCAATGACCAGTCGAACGCCTCACCGGTTCCGCCGGGCACACCTTCGACATAAGTGTCGAGCAGCACGCCGCTGGCGCTCGGGTAGGCATCAACCGCTGCCGCAATGTCATCGCCGGCCTTGACCCGCAACGCCTTGATGTACGGACGATGCCAGCCTTCGCAGTCTTCAGCGACTTCATCGCCATGGAACTGCAACAGATCCAGCGGCACGGCATCGAGGATTTCCCCCAGCTCGCAACGACTGGCATTGACGAACAAACCCACGGTGGTCACAAACGGCGGTAACGCCTTGATGATCGCCCGCGCCTGCTGCACGGATACTGCACGCGGACTCTTGGCGTAGAACACGAACCCGATCGCATCCGCCCCGGCCTCAACGGCGGCCAGCGCGTCTTCTATGCGGGTAATCCCGCAGATCTTGCTGCGAACGGCTGACATTTCGAGAAAAACTCCGAGGCAAAATCCGGGAAAGTCCCGGATGGTAACAAAAGCGTTCGAGGGCGTCAGCCGTCAAGTTCGGAGAAACCCGTAAGGAAATGTGGCCCGATAAAACGCTCGGGCAACGGGAATTCATCGTGGTACTCGACCTGCACCAGATACAGGCCGTACGGATGCGCTGTGACGCCGCCAGAACGACGCTCACGACTCTCCAGGACTTCCTTCATCCACTCCACCGGTCGCTCGCCGGCACCAATGGTCATCAATACGCCAGCGATATTGCGCACCATGTGATGCAAAAACGCATTGGCGCGGATGTCGAGCACGATCATCTTGCCGTGCCGGGTCACGCGCAGGTGATGCATCTTCTTGATCGGCGACTTGGCTTGGCATTGGCCGGCACGAAAAGCACTGAAATCGTGAGTGCCGATCAGGTACTGCGCAGCCTCGGCCATGCGCTCGACGTCCAGCGGGCGGTGGTTCCAGGTGATTTCTTCGTTGAGATGCGCCGGGCGGATCTGATCGTTGTAGATCACGTAGCGATAACGCCGGGCGATGGCTTTGAACCGCGCATGAAAATGCGCCGGCATCACCCGCGCCCAACTGACGCTGATGTCGTGAGGCAGATTGATGTTGGCGCCCATGACCCAGGCTTTCAGCGAACGATCGACGGTCGTATCGAAATGCACCACCTGCCCGCAGGCATGCACGCCCGCGTCGGTGCGCCCGGCGCACTGCAGTGAAACCGGTGAGTTGGCGACTTTCGACAGGGCTTTTTCGAGTTCTTCCTGAACCGTCGCCACACCCGTCAACTGACGCTGCCAGCCGCTGTAGCGCGAGCCTTTGTACTCAACGCCCAGCGCGACGCGGTAAAAGCCGTCGGGGGCCATTTCGGCGACCGGGTTATCTATGTTTGCCAAGGTGGGACAGCCTGCTGTTTGTGCAAAGGCGGGCATTATAAGGCTGTGGACCGGGGATACCAGTTTCAAGATCAAAAGATCGCAGCCTTCGGCAGCTCCTACAGGGGAACGCCATCTCATGTAGGAGCTGGCGAAGGCTGCGATCTTTTGATTCAAAAAAGACAAACAAAAACGGCAGCCTCAATGGGCTGCCGCTTTCGTTCACCGCTGGACTTACTACAAGCTCGAAAGCATGTCCTTGGCCTCACCACGCTGCTTCTCGTCACCCTCAGTCAACACTTCATTGAGGATGTCGCGTGCACCGTCGCTGTCGCCCATGTCGATGTAGGCCTGAGCCAGATCAAGCTTGGTCGCCGCTTCATCGGTGCCGGCGAGGAAGTCGAAATCGTCTTCGCCAAGATCATCACCCTTCATGGCATCGGCTTCGGTGAAGGTCGGCTCGGCAATGCTTTGCGACAGGCGATCCAGCTCGGCGTTGACGTCGTCCAGTTCGGCCGCGAACGCATCAGGTTCGGCCGCTGGGTTGCTGTCCATTTCGTCGGCCAGCGACAGATCGAAATCGGCCGGCAGTTCCAGATCATCCTGCGGCACGTCAGCCACCACCGGCGCCTCGACTGGCGGCAGATCCTTCACGCCTTCGTCCAGGTCCAGCAGGAAGTCATCGTCAGCCAGATCAACTGCCGGAGCCGCCGGCTCGGCACCGAGATCCAGATCAAGGTCGAAGTCCGACAGATCATCCAGGTTTTCTTTGATATCGGTCTGCTGCTGCAGCACCGACTCGAAGCTCAGGTCATCGTCGGACGGGAATTCGTCGAGCTCGACCGGCGCTTCTGGCTCAACCACGGGCGCAGGCTCTACCGGGGTGATGTTATCGAGATCGTCCAGACTCAGATCAAACGCGCTGTCGAGGTCGTCTTCCACTGGCGACGGCGCAGGTGCTTCAGGCTCATCCAGCAGCAGATCCTTGACGTATTGCGCGTCCAGCTCGGCAGCCACCGCAGCAGCGGCCAGACCCGAAGCCGCGACCACGGCCATGGCCGGGAAGCGGCTTTTCAGCTCTTCGACCTTGGCGAAGTTGTCGCCATTGGCCACCAGTTGACGCTCCTGACCGACGAACGCATCGCGATCACCCTGCTGACCGTAGACTTCCATCAGCTTCAGACGCAGATCACTGCGCTGCGGCTCCAGGCTGACGCCCTCTTCCAGCAACGCGGCAGCCTGATTCAGGCGACCGGCGTTGATGTGCGATTGTGCCTTGTCGAGCACATCATCAGAGCGCTCGGCGGCCGGCGCCACCAGCGGCGCGGCAATCGGCTCAGCCATTACGATCGGGGCGACGACCGGGGCCACTACGGGTGCCGGAGCAGGTGCAGCCGCCGGAGTGTTGAGCTTGACGCTCGCCGCCGGGGTTTCGAGACCTTCGAAGCTGCTTTCCGGCAGATCCTGCTCGGCGGAGAATGTTTGCTCTTCCGACAGGGCACGCGCCATGCGCAGGTGTTTCTCGGCTTCCTGCTGAGCTTTGCGGCGACGTGCCAGCAGCAACAGCAGGAGCAGCAGGACAACTGCACCGCCACCGATCAGACCCAGCAGAACCGGATTGGTCAGCAGTTCATTGAAGGTTTTCTCTTCATCGACAGGTGGCTTCGGCGCTACAACGGGTTCAACCGGTGTTTCAGCCGGTGGCGCAATCGCCGACTCTGGCGTCGGCGCCGCTTCTGCTGGAGTGGCTGGCGGCGTGGCGGCCAGTTCAGCCGTGATTGCAGGCACCGCCGGTGCGGCAGCGTTGGCGGCTGGTGCAGCGCCCGCCCCTTCGGCCTGCAGTTTCGCCAGCTGATTGTTCTTCAGCTCGATCAGTTTTTGCAGCTTGTCCATCTGGCTTTGCAGATCGGACATGCGGCTTTTCAGCTCCTCATTGTCACGACGGGTCGTGTCGAGGCTTTCCTGGGTGACCGCAAGCTTGTTGCTCAGCGCCTTGGCGTCACCCGCCGGGCCTTTGCCGCGCGCCTTGGCGCTTTCGGCGGAGACCAGACTCAGATTGTCTTGAGCATCCTGTGCCGCGCCAGCATTGCCGCGACCACGGTTGGTCGCATCGAGTTGCTGCTGACCGGTGCCTGGCTTGGCCACATAACGACGGCCCGAGCGCCAGGCCTCGTTCTGCGCCGCGACTTCGGCAATGGCCTTGGACTGTGGCAACGCCGTGCTCTGCACCGCATCCGGCAGGCGCAGTACCTGGCCAGTTTTCAGACGGTTGATGTTGCCGCCGATGAACGCATCCGGGTTCAGCGCTTGAATCGCCAGCATGGTCTGCTGCACCGAACCACCGTTGCGCGCCTTCGCGGCGATTTCCCAGAGGGTATCGCGCGGCGTGGTGGTGTATTGCGTCGGGTGCGTGGCGCCAGTGGTCGGCGCGGTGATGGTCTGCGACGGCGCCGGTTGTGCGGCGGCGTCAGCGGTCTCTGGCGAGAACTTCGACGGATCGAGCAGCACGCTGTAATCGCGCAGCAGACGGCCGTTTGGCCACATCACCTGCACGAGGAATTTCACCATCGGCTCCGACAGCGGCTTGCTCGACGTTACGCGCAGCACGCTTTTGCCACTGGCGTTGAGCACCGGGGTGAAGGTCAGATCATTGAGGAAAGCCTGGCGATCGACGCCGGCCTTGGCAAAGTCTTCAGGTGAAGCCAGGCTCGGCACCACTTCGGCAGCGGTGAGATCCTTGACGTCGAGCAGCTCGATTTCAGCCACCAGCGGCTGGTTCAGGGTCGACTTCAGGGTCAGCTCCCCGAGCCCGAGGGCATGCGCCATACCGGAGGACAGCGCCGAGGCGGCCGCTATTGCTAACACCAGTTTGCGAACTTGAACCATAGCCTCATCCTTTGTTTGAACGTTCCTCGGCCAGCGAGAAGATGTTGAATACCGCTGCCGTAAGGCATTGCGCGCGACGACGACAGATGTCGCGCGCGATCATTTCTTTGATGCCCCGGAATGTCCCGGAGGGTGACACGTTATCAAGCGATCTGGGCAAGCATAGCGCTCACCTAGAATCAGTCGACAAATTGTTGCCAAGTATCTTTTACAGCAGGTCTTTTATCAACAATTCAGCCACCTGCACAGCGTTAAGGGCCGCGCCTTTGCGTACGTTATCTGACGTCAGCCACAGATTTAGTTCCGCCGGGTCATCGACACCGCTGCGCACGCGACCGACATAGACAACGTCCTGCCCCACCGCGTCACCCACCGCTGTCGGATAATCGCCGGCCTCGACCAGCTCGATACCCGGCGCATCTTCGAGTGCAGCGTTGACTTTTGCCAGGTCGACAGCCGACGTTGACTGCAAGGTCACGCTAAAGCTATCGCCAAAAAACACCGGGGCTTGAACGCAAGTTGCGGAAATCTTTAATAAAGGCTTGGCCAGCACCTGACGCAACTCGCGCACCAGACGTTTTTCCAGCAGCGTGTGGCCCTGCGCGTCAGGCGTGCCGACCTGGGCCAGCAGATTGAAGGCCATCTGCCGATCGAAGAAAGTCGGCTCCAATGGGCGCATGTTCAGCAATTCGGCGGTTTGCCGCGCCAGCTCGGTCACTGCTTCCCGGCCTTGGGCGGAAACGGCCAGATTGGCGGTGACATGCACCGATTGCAGGTCGATCAGATCGAGCAGCGGCGCCAGCACCACGGCCAGCGAAGTGGCCGACGGGCTTGGACTGCTGACCTGGAACGGGGCCTTCAAACCGCCGAGCTTGGCAGCGTTGGCCTCCGGAACGATTTGCGGAGCCTGATCGGCCGGCAAGGCGCCGGACAGGTCGATCAGCGAGCAACCGGCAGCGTGGACACGGGCGGCGTAACTCAGGGTAATCGCCGGGCCGGCGGCGAAGAACACCAGTTTGACCTTGCTGAAATCGAACTCGTCGACTTCGCGAACGCGCACGTTCTTGTTGCGGAACAGCACCGAGCTGCCGGCGGATTCACTGCTCGCCAGCAGGTGCAGGTTGCCGACCGGGAAGTCGCGTTCTTCGAGAATCTGTACGAGGGTTTCGCCGACAGTACCGGTGGCGCCGATCACGGCAATATCTAGGGTCTGGGTCATGGTGCGAGCCTCTGGCGAAACGGGGGGAGCGGCACTTTACCGGGTGACTGGCGCACAGGCAATTTCTGCCGGATTTGCGGCGACTGCCCCGGCCCCTTCGCGAGCAAGCTCGCTCCCACATTTGAAAAGCATTCCCCCTGTGGGAGCGAGCCTGCTCGCGAAGGGGCCAGACCAGGCAACCGAGAAATCCAAAGCATAAAAAAACCCGCACCTCTCACAAGGCACGGGTTCTTTCATTACTTCAAGCAATCAACGCTCAAGCAAAATCCGCAGCATGCGACGCAGCGGTTCGGCCGCGCCCCACAGCAGTTGGTCGCCGACGGTGAAGGCACCGACGAATTGCGAACCCATGTTCAGCTTGCGCAGACGACCCACTGGAACATTCAAAGTGCCGGTGACCTTGGTCGGGCTCAGCTCCTGCATGCTGATTTCGCGCTGGTTCGGCACCAGTTTGACCCAAGGATTGTGCTGGCTGATCAGCCCTTCGATGTCGGCGATCGGCACGTCTTTGTTCAGCTTGATGGTCAGCGCCTGGCTGTGGCAACGCATGGCGCCGATGCGCACGCAAATGCCGTCGACCGGGATCGGGCTCTTGAAGCGACCGAGGATCTTGTTGGTCTCGGCCTGAGCTTTCCACTCTTCGCGGCTCTGGCCGTTCGGCAGTTCCTTGTCGATCCACGGGATCAGGCTGCCGGCCAAAGGTACGCCGAAGTTTTCCGTCGGGTAGGCTTCGCTGCGCATGGCGTCGGCCACGCGACGGTCGATGTCGAGGATCGCGCTTGCCGGGTCGGCCAGTTGATCGGCGACAGCGGCGTGGGTTGCGCCCATTTGCTTGATCAGTTCACGCATGTTCTGCGCGCCGGCACCGGAGGCCGCCTGATAGGTCATGGCGCTCATCCACTCAACCAGACCGGCTTCGAACAGACCGCCCAGGCCCATCAGCATCAGGCTGACGGTGCAGTTGCCGCCGATGTAGTTCTTGGTGCCCGCGTCGAGTTGCTGGTCGATGACCTTGCGGTTGACCGGATCAAGAATGATCACCGCGTCATCGTTCATGCGCAGGCTCGAGGCCGCGTCGATCCAGTAGCCCTGCCAGCCGGCTTCGCGCAGCTTGGGGAACACTTCGCTGGTGTAGTCGCCACCCTGGCAGGTCAGAATCACGTCGAGGGTCTTCAGCTCGTCAATGCTGTAAGCATCCTTGAGCGGAGCAATGTCCTTGCCCACGGACGGGCCTTGGCCACCGACGTTGGAAGTGGTGAAAAACACCGGCTCGATTAGATCGAAATCCTGCTCTTCCAGCATCCGCTGCATGAGCACGGAACCGACCATCCCGCGCCAACCGATCAGACCTACACGTTTCATCGCAACTACACCTTCTTGAAAAGTGGGCCGCTGCTTTGTATTGAATTTCGCAGCGGGCCCGAGAGATTACAGATTCCGCAGCGCGGCGACTACTGCGTCGCCCATTTCCTGCGTACCGACTTTGCTGCAACCGGCCGAATAGATGTCACCGGTGCGCAGGCCTTGATCGAGCACCACGCTGACGGCTTTCTCGATGGCATCGGCCGCGTCATGCAGATTGAAGCTGTAACGCAGCATCATCGACACCGACAGAATGGTCGCCAACGGGTTGGCAATGCCTTTTCCGGCGATGTCCGGAGCGGAACCGTGGCAAGGCTCGTACATGCCCTTGTTGTTGGAATCCAGCGAGGCCGAAGGCAGCATGCCGATGGAACCGGTGAGCATCGACGCTTCGTCGGACAGGATGTCGCCGAACATATTGTCGGTGACGATCACGTCGAACTGCTTCGGTGCGCGCACCAGTTGCATGGCGGCGTTGTCGACGTACATGTGGCTCAGTTCGACTTCCGGGTAATCCTTGGCCACTTGCTCGACCACTTCACGCCACAGTTGGCTGGAGGCCAGCACGTTGGCCTTATCCACCGAGCAGAGTTTCTTGCCGCGAACCATGGCCATGTCGAAACCGACACGGGCGATGCGACGGATTTCGCTCTCACTGTACGGCAGCGTGTCGTAGGACTGACGCTCGCCGTTTTCCAAAGTGCGGGTGCCACGTGGCGCGCCGAAGTAGATACCACCGGTCAGCTCACGAACGATGAGGATGTCCAGGCCAGCGACGATTTCCGGCTTCAGACTCGAAGCGTCAGCCAGTTGCGGATAAAGGATCGCCGGGCGCAGGTTGCCGAACAGGCCCAGTTGCGCACGAATTTTCAGCAAGCCGCGCTCAGGGCGGATGTCACGCTCGATGGTGTCCCATTTCGGGCCGCCAACGGCGCCCAGAAGCACAGCGTCGGCAGCACGAGCGCGGTCGAGGGTTTCGTCGGCCAGCGGCACGCCGTGCTTGTCGATGGCGGCGCCACCGATCACGTCATGGCTCAGCTCGAAGCCCAGGCTGTACTTGTCGTTGGCCAGTTCCAGCACCTTGACCGCTTCGGCCATGATTTCCGGACCAATGCCATCACCTGGGAGAATCAGAATCTGCTTGCTCATGCTTTCCTCGTGTCTTCAGTCGGTGCGCCTTTACCGGCACGCCCGGAAAAATTCTTATCGCTCGGCCATCAATACAATTACATCGGTACTGAACGAGCCATCGGCATCAATCTCAAAATATTCGCGCACTTCATTACCCATCGACTGCTGCAACTGGCGGATCGCCGCGCGCATCACGTCAGGCGTGCGCATACGTTCAACCCAGCTTGTGTACTCCAGACGCAGACGCTGACGCGTGGTACTGCGCACATGCAAACCGGCCTCGCTGACCTGCCGCAGCCACTCAGCGCCTGAATAATCGCGCACGTGGCTGGTGTCGCGCAGCACTTCGACGCTTTGCAGGTAAGTGTCGAACAACGGACTGCCCGGTGACAACACATCCACGAACGCCGCCACACCGCCAGGCTTCAGCACCCGACGCACTTCGCGCAGGGCCACGCCGATATCGCTCCAGTGATGCGCCGAATAACGGCTGAACACGAAGTCGAACTCGCCATCGGCAAACGGCAGACGCTCGGCGGCGCCGTTGACCGTGGCAATGTTGGTGAAACCGCGATCAACGGCCGCGGCGGCGACCACGTCGAGCATTTGCTGTGACAGGTCGTAGGCGACCACTTCCCTGACCAGCGGTGCCACGTGGAAACTGACGTGACCGGCGCCGCAACCCAGATCCAGTACCCGAGCGTTGCCCTGCCCTTTCAGCTCAGCCTGTAGCAGTGCGAATTCGGTACCCTGCGCGTGAACGGCGCTGCTCAGGTAGGCGGCGGCCTGTTCACCGAATTGCTTTTGTACGACCTGGGTGTGCTGGGCGGTGCTGGTCATGGTCACATCCTTCTGGGTTTTAGCCTTGTATTGCCTGGACTACCGCCTTCGCGAGCAAGCTCGCTCCCACACTTGAAATGCATTCCCCTGTGGGAGCGAGCTTGCTCGCGAAGAGGCCAGCCTGAACTGCATCAATTTAAAACTTGCTTATGCGTCGCGAAACAACCACGGCTGGCTAACCCGATGCTTGGCCTCGAACGTCGCAATCGCATCACCGTCCTGCAAGGTCAAACCAATATCGTCCAGACCGTTCAACAGGCAATGCTTGCGAAACGCATCAATCTCAAAGCTGTACACCTTGCCATCCGGGCGAGTCACGGTCTGCGCCTGCAGATCGACCTGCAATTGATAGCCCGGCTCGGCCTCAACTTGCTTGAACAACTCATCAACCTCAGCGTCGCTCAAGATGATCGGCAACAAGCCGTTCTTGAAGCTGTTGTTGAAGAAGATGTCGGCGTAGCTCGGCGCGATGATGCTGCGGAAACCGTATTCTTCCAGGGCCCACGGCGCGTGTTCACGGCTGGAACCGCAACCGAAGTTCTCACGGGCCAGCAACACGCTGGCGCCTTGATAACGCTCGGCGTTGAGGACGAAGTCCTTGTTCAGCGGACGTTTGGAGTTGTCCTGATACGGCTGGCCGACATCGAGGTAGCGCCACTCGTCGAACAGGTTCGGGCCGAAACCGGTGCGCTTGATCGACTTCAAAAACTGTTTCGGAATGATTTGGTCAGTGTCGACGTTGGCACGATCCAGAGGCGCGACAAGACCAGTGTGCTGGGTAAAAGCTTTCATGCTGCGCTCCTTTAAATCAATTCACGAACGTCGATGAACCGACCGTTCACCGCTGCCGCCGCCGCCATGGCCGGGCTGACGAGGTGGGTACGGCCACCGGCGCCCTGACGGCCTTCGAAGTTACGGTTGGAGGTCGAGGCGCAATGCTCGCCGGACTCCAAACGGTCCGGGTTCATCGCCAGGCACATCGAGCAACCCGGCTCACGCCATTCGAAACCGGCTTCGAGGAAAATCTTGTCGAGACCTTCGGCCTCAGCCTGAGCCTTCACCAGACCCGAGCCCGGCACCACGATCGCTTGCTTGATGGTCGAAGCGACTTTACGGCCCTTGGCGATCACCGCCGCAGCACGCAAGTCTTCGATGCGCGAGTTGGTGCAGGAACCGATAAACACGCGATCCAGCTGAATGTCGGTGATCGCCTGATTGGCGGTCAAACCCATGTATTTCAAGGCGCGGACGATCGAGTCGCGCTTGACCAGATCCATCTCTTTGGCTGGATCCGGCACGTTCTGATCAACGGCCAAGACCATTTCCGGGGAAGTGCCCCAGCTCACTTGCGGCTTGATCTGCGCAGCGTCGAGTTCAACCACAGTGTCGAACTTGGCGTCGGCGTCGGAAACCAGGTCTTTCCAGGCTTCCACAGCCATGTCCCATTCCGCGCCTTTCGGTGCGAATGGACGACCCTTCACGTAATCGACAGTCTTCTGATCCGCCGCCACCAAGCCAACGCGAGCGCCAGCTTCGATGGACATGTTGCAGATGGTCATGCGGCCTTCAACGGACAAATCGCGGATCGCGCTGCCAGCGAATTCGATGGCGTGGCCGTTACCGCCGGCGGTGCCGATCTTGCCGATCACCGCGAGGACGATGTCCTTGGCGGTCACGCCGAACGGCAATTGCCCTTCAACGCGCACCAGCATGTTCTTCATTTTCTTGGCGACCAGGCACTGGGTGGCGAGCACGTGCTCGACCTCGGAAGTGCCGATACCGTGAGCCAACGCGCCGAACGCGCCGTGGGTCGAGGTGTGCGAGTCGCCGCAGACCACGGTCATGCCTGGCAAGGTCGCGCCCTGCTCCGGGCTGATCACGTGGACGATGCCCTGGCGGACGTCGTTCATCTTGAACTCGACGATGCCGTATTCATCACAGTTGTCATCGAGGGTCTGAACCTGCAAACGCGAGACCTGATCGGCAATGGCTTCGATGCCGCCCTTGCGCTCTGGAGTCGTCGGTACGTTGTGGTCCGGGGTTGCGATATTGGCATCGATGCGCCAAGGCTTGCGCCCGGCCAGACGCAGGCCTTCGAAGGCTTGCGGCGAGGTCACTTCGTGAATGATGTGACGATCGATATAGATCAGCGCCGAGCCATCGTCGCGCTGCTTGACCAAATGCGAATCCCAGAGCTTGTCGTAGAGCGTTTTGCCGGCCATCAGACGGTTCCTCATCAGCTTGTTTCTATGCCCTGGGCTTATCAATAACCCTTTGGCTTGTGAGGCCGATCCTATGGGGTTAGATTAAATAACTCAAATTCATATTTTTTATGCTTTGGATAACCAAATGGAATACGAACATGGATCTGGCCAACCTTAACGCGTTTATCGCGATAGCCGAGACCGGCAGCTTCTCCGGCGCCGGTGAACGCTTGCACCTGACACAACCGGCAATCAGCAAACGCATCGCCGGTCTAGAACAGCAATTGAAGGTGCGTCTGTTTGATCGACTGGGCCGTGAAGTCGGCCTGACCGAGGCCGGCCGCGCCCTGCTGCCGCGGGCTTATCAGATTCTCAACGTGCTGGATGACACCCGCCGCGCGCTGACCAACCTGACCGGCGAAGTCAGCGGTCGTCTGACCCTCGCCACCAGTCACCACATTGGCCTGCACCGTTTGCCGCCGCTATTAAGGGAATTCACCCGCCGTTACCCACAGGTGGCGCTGGATATTCAGTTCCTCGATTCGGAAGTGGCCTACGAAGAAATTCTCCATGGCCGCGCCGAACTGGCGGTCATCACCCTCGCGCCGGAGCCCCACGCACTGGTCAAAGCCAAGCCGGTGTGGGACGACCCGCTGGATTTCGTGGTCGCCCCGGAGCATTCGCTGATCAGCAATGGCCCGGTCAATCTGGCGGACATCGCCGGTCATCCGGCGGTTTTCCCCGGAGGCAACACCTTTACCCACCATATTGTCCAACGGTTATTCGAGGCTCAGGGCCTGACGCCGAACATCGCCATGAGCACCAACTACCTGGAAACCATCAAGATGATGGTCTCGATTGGTCTGGCCTGGAGCGTTTTGCCGCGCACCATGCTTGATGAGCAGGTGGCGAGCATCGCTTTGCCGGGCATACAGCTCACTCGCCAGCTAGGCTATATCCTGCACACCGAACGGACGCTATCGAATGCGGCAAAAGCCTTTATGGCACTGCTGGACGCACAAATCGATCTGCCAGGGACTTGAGGCCAACTTGTGCTACTCCTATAGAGCCGCCGCCCCTGTGCCAACGCCACCATCAGCTCAAGGCCTGTCCACAATGCCGAAATCTGTTGACCGAATTCCGCCGATGCCGCGTATTCAGGCGATTGACCCGCGTCATTCCGAGCAGAGCTGGGAAAGCGCGCCGCAATTGCTGGCGGCGCTCAACGGCGCGCGGCTCGGCGCCTGGTATTGGGACATCGAGCGCGGGCAGATCAGTTGGTCGCGTGGTACCCAGGCCTTGTTCGGTTTCGATCCACGCCAGCCGCTGCCGGCAGACTTGGAATACCTCGACCTATTGCCGCCGGAAGACCGGGCGAAAACCGTTCGCGCCTTCCACGCGGTAATTGCCGGCGCACCGCTGGAACAAGCGATGCACCACCGCATCCGCTGGCCTGACGGCAGCCTGCACTGGCTGGAAATCAGCGGCAGCCTGCTGCCGGATAAAAACGGCCGCCCCCGAATGATCGGGGTGATTCGTGAAATCACCCACCAGCGTCAACGTGAACAGGCGCTGAGCAGCTCGGAGAAACGTTTCGCGACACTTTTTCACCTGTGCCCGAATATGGTCCTGCTGACCCGCCAGGAAGACGGCCTGATCAGCGAAGCCAACCAGTATTTCGAAAGCCTGTTCGGCTGGCCGGTGCAGAGCGCCATCGGCCGCACCACGCTGGAACTGGGTTTGTGGGTACATCCCGAGCAACGCGCCGAACTGGTCAAGAAGACCAAAGCCAAAGGCGAGCTGATCAGCATGGAAGTGCAGTTTCGTGCCAGCAACGGGCAGATTCACGACGGCATTCTCAGTGCGCAGAAGGTCGAACTCGAAGGCCAGCCATACCTACTCAGCACGTTTCTCGACACCACCGAACGCAAGGCCGCCGAACACGCCTTGAAGGACAGCCAGGAACGCCTCGACCTGGCGCTGGACTCCGCGCAACTCGGCACCTGGGACTGGCACATTCCCAGCGGCATGCTCTACGGCTCGGCCCGCGCCGCGCAATTGCACGGCCTGGAGCCGAAACCGTTCCATGAGTCGTTTGAAGAGTTTTTCGAAGGCGTGCCCGGCGAAGAGCGCGACAGCATGCGCGACGCCTACCGCAGCCTGCGCGAAGGCCCGGCGGGCAACTATCAGCTGACCTATCGCGTGCAACTGCCGGACGGCAGCTCGCGTTATCTGGAAAGCCGCGCCCGCCTCTACCGCGACGACAACGGCGCGCCACTGCGCATGGCCGGCACGTTGCTCGACATCACCGATCAGGTCGAGCGCGAACAGCGGCTGGTGGCCTCGGAAGAGAAATTCGCCACGCTGTTCCAGGTCAGCCCGGACCCGATCTGCGTCACCCGCCAGGACAGTGGCGAGTTCATCGAAATCAATAACAGCTTTACCCAGACCTTCGGCTGGAGCGCCACCGACGTGATTGGCCACACCGCCGAAGAAATCGGCCTGTGGGACGCCTCGGCGAAAAGCCTGCAACGCATCGAGCGGGTGATCCGCGAACAGGGTTTGAGCAACGTCGCGATCATCGTGCAACACAAGGACGGCCAGTCGCTGACCTGTGTGATTTCCAGCCGGCAGATCAGCGTCGGCGATCAGCCCTGCATCGTCACCACCCTGCGCGACATTACCCAGCAGCAGCGCTCGGAAGCAGCGCTGAAAGCCAGTGAAGAGAAATTCGCCAAGGCGTTCCACTCCAGCCCGGACGCAATCACCATCACCGAACGCGACACCGGGCGTTATCTGGAGGTCAACGACGGTTTCTGCCGGCTCACCGGCTATCGCGCCGAAGAAGTGGTGGGCAAAACGGTGTATCAGGTGGGTATCTGGGCCGAAGAAAAGCAGCGCTCGGCGTTACTCGCCGAGTTGCAGATCAAGGGCCGCGTGCACCATCAGGAAATGCTCGGGCGTAACAAACGCGGGGAGATGCTGACGGTGGAGGTTTCGGTCGAGCCGATCACGCTAAATGAAACCGCGTGCCTGCTGCTGACCGCGCGGGACGTCAGCCTGCTGAAAAACGCTGAAGCGCAAATCCGTCATCTGGCTTATCACGACCCGCTGACCAACCTGCCCAACCGCGCCTTGCTGATGGATCGTCTGAGCCAGCAGATCGCCCTGCTCAAGCGCCACAACCTGCGCGGTGCCTTGCTGTTTCTCGACCTCGATCACTTCAAGCACATCAACGATTCGCTCGGCCACCCGGTCGGCGACACGGTGCTGAAGATCATCACTGCGCGGCTCGAAGCCAGTGTGCGCATGGAAGACACGGTCGCACGCCTCGGCGGCGACGAATTTGTCGTGCTGCTCAGCGGTCTCGAAGGCTCGCGCAATGAAGTCAGCACACAAGTGCGCAATCTGGCCGACACCCTGCGCGAATTGCTCTCGGAGCCGATGTTCCTCGACGGCCAGCGTCTGCAAGTGACCCCAAGCATCGGCGTGGCGCTGATCCCCGATCACGGCTCGACGCCGACCGACCTGCTCAAACGCGCCGACATTGCTCTGTACCGGGCCAAGGACTCCGGGCGCAACACCACGCAGATGTATCACAACACCATGCAGAAAGCCGCCAGCGAACGGCTGCGCATGGAGACCGACCTGCGTCTGGCGCTGTCGCGCGGGGAATTCAATGTGCACTTTCAGCCGCAGGTCGATGCCCGCGACAACCGCATCATCGGCGCCGAAGCGCTGGTGCGCTGGAATCACCCGGAGCTGGGTGCGCAATCACCCACCGAGTTCATCAAGGTGCTGGAAGACAGCGGCCTGATTCTCGAAGTCGGCACCTGGATCCTCGACGAAGCCTGCAATGCGTTCAAACAACTGATTGCGCTGAAACGGGTCGACCCGCTGAATTTCAGCCTGTGCGTGAACATCAGTCCACGGCAGTTCCGCCAGAACGACTTCGTCGAGCGCATCGAACACAGCATGACCAGCCACGGTCTGCCCTGCTCGCTGCTGAAACTGGAAATCACCGAAGGCATCGTTATCCAGAATTTGGAAGACACCATCAGCAAAATGCGTCGCCTGAAAAAGCTTGGCGTGAGCTTCGCCATGGATGACTTCGGCACCGGTTATTCGTCGCTGACTTACCTCAAGCGTCTGCCAGTGGACACGCTAAAAATCGATCAATCGTTTATCCGCGATGCGACGACCGATCCGAACGATGCCGAGATCATTCGCGCGATTGTCGCCATGGCGCGCAGTCTGGAGCTGGAGGTGATTGCCGAAGGTGTGGAGACCCCTGAACAACTGGCGTTCCTGCAGGGTTTGGGCTGCCATTTGTATCAGGGTTATCTGCACAGTCGACCGGTTGCGCTGGAGGATCTGAAAAAGCTCCTGCCATAACCGGTGCACGTTGCAACAGACGCGCAATTGCCACGATTTGCGGCAACCTGTAGGGTCGCGTTTTTTGCGCCGTTTCGAGATCTGTCATGCAGGATGCATCCCTCTCCCGCCCGGCTTTGCTGGGCATCGACCTTGGCACCACCAACAGTCTGATCGCCGTCTGGCAGGACGGTCAGGCCCGCCTGATTCCCAACGCTCTGGGCGATGTGCTGACGCCCTCGGTGGTCAGCCTCGATGAAGACGACACGATTCTGGTCGGCAAAGCCGCCCGCGCCCGCCTGACCACGCACCCGGAACGAACCGCGGCAGCATTCAAGCGTTTCATGGGCAGCGATAAACAAATCCAGCTCGGCACACGTCAGTTCAGCTCGGAAGAATTGTCGGCGCTGGTGCTCGGCTCACTCAAGCAGGACGCCGAAGCCTTTCTCGGCCACCCGGTGTCGGAAGCGGTGATTTCCGTTCCGGCGTATTTCAGCGACGAACAACGCAAACGCACGCTGTTTGCCGCTGAACTGGCCGGGCTCTCGGTGACGCGTCTGATCAACGAACCGACCGCCGCCGCCATGGCTTACGGGCTGCATGAGCAGAAGTTCGAACGCACGCTGATCTTCGATCTTGGCGGCGGTACGTTCGACGTCACGGTGCTGGAATACGCTTTGCCGCTGATCGAAGTGCACGCCTCCACCGGCGACAACTTTCTCGGCGGCGAAGACTTCACTGCCGCCCTGTTGCAGGCCTGCCTGAAACACTGGCAACTGACCCCGGCCATGGTCGACGCGCAAAGCATGGCCAGCCTCGGTGATGCGCTTGAGCAGCTCAAATGCAAACTCGGTGAAGGCACTCAACACCTGAGCTGGCGCCACGCCGACAAAACCTTCGAATGGTCACTGGACGAAGCGGCTGCGGTAAAAATCTGGGAGCCGCTGCTGGCGCGTTTGCGCGCGCCGATCGAACAGGCCTTGCGCGATGCTCGCCTCAAACCTCGCGACCTCGACAGCCTGGTGCTGGTCGGCGGCGCCACGCGCATGCCGGCGGTGCAGCAAATGGTCGCCACGCTGTTCGGGCGCCTGCCTTACCGGCACCTTGATCCGGACACGATTGTTGCGCTGGGGGCGGCGACGCAAGCGGCGTGCAAGGCGCGTGACGGGGCGGTTGAAGAGTTGATTCTGACGGATGTCTGCCCGTATACGCTGGGGATTGCGACCATGCGTGGCGAAGACATCAAAGGTGCCTTCTCGCCCATCATCGAACGTAACACCATCATTCCGACGTCAAGGGTGGAGCGCTATTACACCACCCAGCCTAAGCAATCGCTGCTGCGCATCGCCGTCTATCAGGGTGAGCGGCCGTGGGTTTGCGACAACATTCTGATTGATGCTTTCGATGTCACGTTGACGCCTACTCAACACATCCAGGAACTGGACGTGCGCTTCAGTTATGACATCAACGGTCTGCTCGAAGTTGATGTCACCCTGCTCGAAACCGGCGAGCGTCACAGTCACAGCATCGACCGCAGCCCCACGGGTCTGGACGAGCAAGCACGCCGAGACAGCCACAACCGGCTGTCGACCCTGAAAGTCCATCCACGCGATGCGCTGCCCAACCGCACGTTGCTCGCCCGTCTGGAGCGAGCATGGATGCAAAGCCTCGGCACGCAACGCGAGCACATTGCCGAATGGCTGCACAACTTCACCACCGTGCTCAGCGGCCAGCAACCCTCGGAAATTGCCAGCCATCGCTCAGAGCTGAACAAGGCGCTGGATCAACTGCGCCTCTAACCGTTGAGCCGCCGCAAGGCAGCCTGCAAGCCGCCGGACAGCATTTCGGAATCGTCGCTGTCCGACGGCACACCATAGCGGTTGGGCAACTTGTCACCGGCAAGCCCGAATAACACCAACGGCAGGAATGGCAAAAACGGCGTCAGCGCCATGAAGATCAGCAACGTCGGAATGCCTCGGCCTATGTCATGCAAACGGCGCAGAATAGCGCCGAACACCAGCAGCACGGCCAATAGCAGGATAAGAATGCCTGCACCCGTAGTGCCACTGATCAGCCCTGCAACCGGTGCAATCACCACACACCCCAAGACCTGAGCGATAAAAGCCTTGCGCCCCAACCGCGATCCCAAACGCCAGATCGCTCTCGCCGGTACCGGCTGCACATCGCTTTTCGCCAGCAGTAATCGTTCCGACCAGGACAATATCGCGCAAAGGGCCAGGCGCAACCCGACACTGTTCTGCACATCGTCCTTGCCCTGTTGCAGTTGGCGCAGGACGCGCGTTTTCGGCACCCCGGCAGCGCCATAGCGAATCAAGCCCTTGAGCGCATCCAGCGCTTCATACGCCAGCAGTTTGTCGACACCAAAATCGGTCAGCACTTTGCGCGGCGGCCACACCGGTTCGCCTTTGATCAAACCGTCGCGGAAGCCTTCGAACCAATCATCTTCACAACTGATCGCAGCGATCGATTGCAACAATGCGCGATGCTGCTCGGCACTCAGGCTCGGGTCGTGATAGAGCACGCCCCAGAACATCATCAAACCCAGCAAATCGTCGCCACAGGCAGCACGATCGCTTTCAAGGCAGGTGTAAAGCAGGGTATTGGCCGGTAACCGCGTGCTGTCGAGTGCCTGCTGTACGCTGAACAATTGCTGCACCAACAAGCCGTGTACCGGATCACTGCCCTGCAGCCATCCGAGCAAACCGGCGCAATGGCCTTGCTCACGCTGCAAGCGCCGCAACAAGGGTTGCAGGCGACTCAAGGGATGGGCCGGATTGAAAGACAGGCGCTCCACACACTGCACATCAATCATTTGCAGCCAGCGTTCGGGCTGGTCCAGCAATGCCAACAAAAACAGGGTCTGAGCGTGCCATTCCCAAGTGGCCTCACCCAGCCCGACCGGTGGCAACTGAATCCCGCGACGGCTCAGCTGCAGAATCAAATCGAGTTCGGACAAGTCGCAATCATCTTTGACCGCGGCCAGCTTGAACGCGTCTGCCAGTCTTTCCAGCGCAGCGTCGCTGTAAGGCCGCAAGCGACGCAACCACAGACGACAGACCTTGTGCGGCTCGCCTTGCGTCAGTACCTGCGGCAAGGGCCGCGCACTTGAATCCGCGTCACTGAAAGCGCCCATGGCCAGTGCAATCGGTGCCCTGCGCAACCAGCGCAGGTGTTGCTCAGCCTGATATTTGAATCCGCTCATCACCAGGCTTTCGAGGGCATCGATCGGCAGCGGTGCATCCACAATCTGCTGCAGCAAAGCCGAATCACCCCGATGCAGCGCCCAGGCATGCCGGTACAGGTGCAGCAATCGGCTGTCGGCATTTTCGCCCAGCAATTGCGCGAGCAATGGCAACTCATCACCGCTCATGCGCCAATCGACAAAGCTTTGCGCAAGACCCTCAAGCTTCAGCCTGCCGACACCCAGCCAACGGTTCAGCGTCTCGGGGTGTTGTGACGGGCTGCCAAACACCTGGCAGTCATCGGCAAGATCCTCTGACCAGTCAGAGATGCCCTGCAAGCGATCGAATGCCTGAATCAGCAGGGGCAGGAAAGTCGGCTGGCGCTTGGCACACAGCTCCAGCAGACGACTTTCCGCCATCGGATGGCGATGCTCGTTCCACAGCCGGATCCAGCACGGCAATGCCTGATCGTCCCGCCCCAGCAGACTGTTCTGGCACGCCAACAGGTAAAGCCAGTCGACATCATCCGGTGCGGCAAGCTGCTGTTCGATACAGCACTGCAAAAACGTCGGCCCGCCAATACCTGCCTGAGTGAACTGCACCAACAGACGCTTGAGAAACGCGGCATCATCCGGCAACGGCAGGCAGGTGTGCTGACTGGCGAAGTCGGCGAACTCAGGCAGTGGACGCTGGTTGAAGATGAAGTCGAGGCTGCGGGCGTACCACAGTGATTCGGTCTGCGCAGCCTCTGACCATGTGCTCATCAGATCCGTATCGAACGGGTCCGGCGTTTCGATTCGCTGGAGAAAGGATTCCACCCGATGTGCTTCGTCGAAACCCAGATCCAGCAACTGTTGATCCCAGGCCATACGTTTGGCCAACAGATTCGCGCAACGGTACGACAACGGACCGGCGTCGGCCATCCGGTGGTACAGGCCCCAGCTGACTTCATCGAGCACGTCCAGCGACAGCTCATCCAGCCCTCGGACAAAGACCTGCCACGCGGCAAAATTGAACCGACGCGCGGGATCATCCAGCAGCTCGCAGAACTCCCCGAATACCGGAGGGACCTCAACCACAGGCTGCTCAGAGGCTTGGGACTGGTACTCGTCATCAGGCCCTTCTTCCTCTTCCTCACGCGCCAGACGCAGGGCGTTTTCGTAGGCCATGCGCAGCGCCTGGAAGCCTTGCGGGTCGGTCTCCGGGTGGTGCGCTGGCAGACGTGCGCGGTAGGCGTTGCGAATCAGGTTTTCGTCGGTGGTAGGCTCGATGCCCAAGTGAATCCAGCAACTCATGACCAGTCGAACTCCTTGAGCGATGCCGGACGTGGCGGCAGGTCAATTTCCATGTGCCACGGCAAATCAGCCAGAAACTGAGGGATGTTCGCCGCAAGGCCACGGGCAATCCGCACGTTAAGGGCGCTGGCGCCTTGTCGATCGAGTTCGCGCGCCAGCTCATCGTCGCTGGCGCTCAGGCACGACCAAAAGGTCCGGCCCACGACAAAACCGTCGAAGTAAGCCATCCAGCTACCGTAGTGAAATTGCGCTCTGAGGGCTAAACGACTGTGCAGCCAGTTGCTTTCGTCCAGGGCGACCCACTGATTGCGCACCGCACAGCGCAAGAGAAAACCCATGCGGCCATAGTCCCAGGACAAAATCCCGCCCGGCCCGCAACTGCCGAACGTGCGACTGGCAAACTCATGCAGGATGCGTTCGCGGGGACTCAGGTCGTCGAGCAGAGCCTGCCATTCACTTGGCAGACAGCGCTGCCACGCCAAGTAGGCCGCGCTGAGGTGCTTGGCATGGCCGTCGTCGGTCATCCGTTCGAGCATGTCGAACAGTTGCCCACGGTCGTCGATACCCCAACTGTCTTTCAGGTCGATGTAGCGATCGTCGCAGAACGCGGGGTCATCGTAGCTGGCGCCGGTATTGATCGCCGCCATAGGCGCAGACAGGGCGCACAGCCAGCGCTGTTGAATCTCGTCCATGAAAAAGGGCTCCAGGCCGACCGGTGAGGAATGGGGGGTCGGCAAAACTGCGGCGGATTGTAGAGAAACCACCGCCAGCGGCAAAGTCGCACAGCGCTTTTCTTGCGCGCACAAAAAAGGCCCCGACGTATCGGGGCCTTCATTCAGCGGCTCATCGCCGGTTCAGGCGATTGTGTTGCGGCACATGACTCAGTGCTGCAACGCCGGCTTCTGCGTCCCGTTGATCGGGATGCGTTTGGCTTTCGCTTCTTCCGGGATCACGCGCAACAGGTCGATGCTCAGCAGACCGTTTTTCAGATCCGCAGCCTTGATTTCGATGTGATCGGCCAGACGGAAGGACAACTTGAAAGCACGTTGGGCGATGCCCTGATGCAGGAAGGTCACGCCTTCGTTGGCATCACGCTTGCCGCCACTGATGGTCAGCACGCCTTTCTCGACTTGCAGCTCCAGGTCTTCTTCCTGGAAACCGGCTGCCGCGACGACGATGCGGTATTGGTCGTCACCGTGTTTTTCCACGTTGTAAGGTGGATAGGTGCTACCTGGCTCGTTGCGCAGGGCGGTTTCGAACAGGTCGTTGAAACGATCGAAACCTACCGAGGAACGGAACAGTGGCGCGAGGGAAAATGCAGTACTCATGGTTCAAATCTCCTGAAAACAAATCAGCAAGTTTTTTTGTCTCCGCGACCCGAATTCGGCATCGCGTAACCCTTAGATAGGGACCGCTGAAATGATTTCAAGAGACTATTTGCAGATTTTTTTCAGGCCGCTTCGGCGACCGGCAGACCGAGCAAACGCGAGACGTGATCCGGCTCCGTCTCACGGCGCAGGACGGTAAACAGCTCGGTTGCCTCGGGATAATTGCGCGTCAGCATCGCCAGCCATTGCTTCAAACGGCCCGGCGATTGGCGTGCGGTCATCTGCGCTTTGGCTTGCAGCCAGAAGTCCTGGATCAGCGGCATCAGCTCGGCCCAGGTCATCTCGACGACTTCTTCGCCAGCGCGAGCGGCGGCGATCTGCTTGGCCAGATCCGGGCGCGACACCAGACCGCGACCGAGCATGATGTCTTCCACGCCACTGATCTCGCGGCAACGCCGCCAGTCTTCGACGCTCCAGATATCACCGTTGGCGAACACCGGGACTTTGACCACGTCCTGCACGCGTGGAATCCACTCCCAGTGTGCGGGCGGTTTGTAGCCGTCCATTTTCGTACGGGCGTGAACCACGATGTGCTCGGCGCCGCCTTCGGCCAACGCCGTGGCGCAGACCAGTGAACCGTCGGGGCTGTCGAAGCCCAGACGCATCTTTGCGGTCACGGGAATATGCGCGGGCACGGCGCGACGCACGTGCTCGACGATCTGGTTAAGCAGTTCCGGTTCTTTGAGCAGGACGGCACCGCCACGGGATTTATTGACGGTCTTGGCCGGGCAGCCGAAGTTGAGGTCGATCACTTCGGAGCCGAGTTCGCAGGCCAGTGCAGCGTTTTCCGCGAGACACACCGGGTCGGAACCTAGCAATTGCACGCGCAACGGCACACCTGACGCGGTGCGGGCACCGTTGAGCAGCTCAGGGCCGAACTTGTGGAAGTAGGCCGGTGTGAGCAACTGATCGTTGACCCGAATGAATTCGGTCACGCACCAGTCGATGCCGCCAACGCGGGTCAGCACGTCGCGGAGGATGTCGTCGACCAACCCCTCCATGGGCGCCAGAGCAATTTGCATGGGAAAACACTACTTGAAGAAAAACGTGCGGCAGTTTACTGGATATCGCAAGAAATCGCAGAAACCTTGTGGGAGCGAGCCTGCTCGCGAAGGCGGGGGGTCAGCCATGCATATATCAACTGACATACTGCATTCGCGAGCAGGCTCGCTCCCACATTTAGATTTGGGCGGTATCCGGGATCTGGATAGCCGGGCCATAGCCTTCGATAAATTCCGCCGGCATACGCTTCGGTTTACCCGTGGACAGCTCAATGCAGACAAACGTGGTTTGCGCACGCAACAGCGTGGTGTTGTCGCTCGGGCGCTTGAGCTGGAAATGCCGGGTCATTTTCAGGCGCTGATCCCAATCGACAATCCAGGTCGCCAATTGCAGTTCGTCGCCTTCATAGGCCGCAGCGAGATAATCGATTTCGTGGCGCACTACCGCCATCGCCCGATCCAGCCGCCGATATTCGACCAGATCCAGCCCCAGACGCTGCGAGTGGCGCCAGGCGCAGCGTTCAAGCCAGGTCACGTACACCGCGTTGTTCGCGTGGCCCAACCCGTCGATATCCTCGGCGCCTACTTGCAGATCAATGGTAAACGGCGTTGCCCGATCCCAGCCCATGCCCCACTCCCGGTCAATGATTCAACCCGGGCAGTGTAACGGAGCTCAGGCCGATTGGCGCGCCTGTAGGCTGCGGCCGGCCAGCAGTGATAACACGCCATCAACCACCCGAGGGTCGGCCAGCACGCGCTGGTGACCGCCACCTTCAAGGCGCAACAGGCGGCTGTCGAACCAGGATTCGTGGATCAGTTGCGATTCCTTGACCGAGACGAAGTTGTCATCCTCGGCATGCACGATCAGGCCGGGCATATCCAGTTGATAGTGGGCAACGTCGAGAGTCGCGGCGCGCATGCCGACATCTTGTTCGACTTGGCGGATGAAGGCGGAACGGGCCCGGGGCGGCATACCAACGTAGCGGGCAAACCCGCGCAGTACGCCAAGAATGCGCGCAGGCGCGGCGATGCTGACGAGGGTTTCGGTGCGCAGGCCCAATTGCACGGCGAGCATGGCGCTGGCGCCGCCCATGGAGTGGCCGATGACCGCTTGCAATGGCGGCAGCTCGGCAGCGGCTTCGAGCATCGCCCGGGCGAACAACACCACGTTGGCTTCACGCCCCGGCGAACGCCCGTGGGCCGGACCATCGAGCGCGACGACGGTATAACCGGCGTCTACCAGCGCGGTGATCAGCGCGGCGAACTGGGTTGGCCGCCCTTCCCAACCGTGCATCAGCAGCACAGTTGGACCTTGGCCCCAGCGCAGCGCCGAGAGACCGAAGCGCAAGGTAATGCGTTCGGAACTGGCCAGCAGCGGCAGCTCCCAATCACGAAGAGGCAGCGAACGTGGCGTCATGAACGCCAGACGCATTTTGCTCGCAACCCGTTTCGGTGCAATCCAGCCCAAGGTGCCATTAACGCCACGAATCCACTTCAACGTGTTCATCGCTCTCTCCTCAGGCGTGTTGCCTTCAGGTCAACGCACCGCCGACTTGGCAGCGCGCAGCAATCGATCGGATAAATCTCCTGGGCCGAGCGCTCTTGCGAGTGCCAGACCACCCACCATCAAGGCCACGTCGGCTAAAGCTTTGTCGGTGTCCTCGGGGCTGGACGCCAACTGCGCAATCATCAACTCCAGGTGTTCGTTCAGCGCGATGCGGAACGATTCCGGCAAACGGCCCAACTCGCCAATCGAAGCCGGAATCGGGCATGCCGCGTCACTGGAATCACGATGCTTGCGCGACAGGTAGAACGCAGCGACCAGGGCGCGGCGCTCTTCGCCGGTCAGTTCGGCATCCATGTCAGCAATCAGGTCGCGGCGGCGACCGAGTAATTGCTTGAACGCTTCGAGCATCATCGCGTCCTTGCTTTCGAAGTGCGCATAGAAGCCACCGACGGTCAGGCCGGCTGCGCCCATCACTTCGCCCACGCTCGGGTCGGCCGGGCCACGCTGGATCAGTGCGGCGCTGGCAGCCTTAAGGATGCGTTCGCGGGTTTGAGCTTTTTTATCGTTCATCGTTGCCTCCGAATATTACGACTAGAATATTATTCTTATAATAATATTCTGCAAGTCAAGGATATGACCGCTGGTCTGAAGCACAGTGTAAGGAAAAAGGAGAATTGGCCAAACGCCAGACAAACAAAAGGGCCATTCAATAATTGAATGACCCTTATAAAATCCCGCAGAGCGGGTAATCGTGGCGTCCCCTAGGGGACTCGAACCCCTGTTACCGCCGTGAAAGGGCGGTGTCCTAGGCCACTAGACGAAGGGGACACAAACCTTCTATACAACTGATCAGCGCTGAGAACTGATCGATTCAAGGCCGGTGTGGCCAGACCTTGAACTTGTAAAATTGGTGGAGCTTAGCGGGATCGAACCGCTGACCTCCTGCATGCCATGCAGGCGCTCTCCCAGCTGAGCTAAAGCCCCGGATTTTTCGCCTCGCGGCGGAGCGACATTTTGCAACATCGCTTCTGTAAAACTGGCGTCCCCTAGGGGACTCGAACCCCTGTTACCGCCGTGAAAGGGCGGTGTCCTAGGCCACTAGACGAAGGGGACGCAAACCCTTCTATACAACTGATCAACGCTGAGTGTTGATCGCTTCAAGGCCGGTGTGGCCAGACCTTGAAGTGTAAATTGGTGGAGCTAAACGGGATCGAACCGTTGACCTCTTGCATGCCATGCAAGCGCTCTCCCAGCTGAGCTATAGCCCCTCATCGTTGATGTCATCGCTGAGGACGGGGCGAATCTTAAGGGCGTATCGAAAGCCTGTCAAACTTATTTTTGAAATTTTTCAAAGTTTTTCGTCGGCATAACAATCACTTACCGCCCTCCCCCCGTAAATTCGGGAGAAGCGCCGAAGGCAGGATCAAAAGATCGCAGCCTTCGGCAGCTCCTAAAGCGAAGCAAAAGCAATCAGGCGATAGCGCCCAGCAGCTTTTCCCACTCTTTGTTTTCTTTCTTCGACACGCCGCCCAGCAGATCAATCGCCTGGCGCAGACGATAACGGGTCAGGTCCGGGCCGAGGATTTCCATGGCATCGAGCACCGACACCGAACTCGCCTGACCAGTGATCGCAGCGAACATCAGCGGCATCGCATCACGCAGTTTCAACTCCAGCGATTCGACCACAGCCTGAATCGTCGCAGTGATGTTGTCCTTCTCCCACTGACGCAGGCTTTCCAGCTTCCACAGGATCAACTGCATCAACTGACGAACCTGATCGCCGGAGAGCTTCTTCGATTCGAACAGTTTGGCATCCGGATTGACGCCACCAGCGAAGAAGAACCCGCCCAGCGGTGCAACCTGGCTGAAGGTTTCGACGCGACCCTGAACGTGCGGCGCGATCTTCATCATGTAATCGGAATTGAACGCCCACTTCTGCACGCGTGCGGCGAACTCTTCCACCGGCAGATCACGCAGCCACTGGCCGTTGAGCCACGACAGCTTCTCGATGTCGAAGATCGGCCCGCCGAGGGACACACGCTTGAGGTCGAAATTGTCGACCATTTCCTGCAGCGAGAACTTCTCGCGCTCGTCCGGCATCGACCAACCCATGCGGCCGAGGTAGTTGAGCATCGCCTCAGGCATGAAGCCCATGCGCTCGTAGAACGTCACCGAAGTCGGGTTTTTGCGCTTGGACAGCTTGCTCTTGTCCGGGTTACGCAGCAGCGGCATGTAGCACAGCTCCGGTTGCTCCCAGCCGAAGTATTCGTACAGCAGAATCAGTTTTGGCGCCGACGGCAGCCACTCTTCGCCGCGCAGGACGTGGGTGATGCCCATCAAATGGTCGTCGACAACATTGGCGAGGAAGTACGTCGGCAGGCCGTCGGTCTTCATCAGCACTTGCATGTCCATGCGATCCCACGGGATCTCGACATCACCACGGAGCATGTCCGGTACCACGCAAACGCCTTCGCTCGGCACTTTCATGCGGATTACGTGCGGTTCGCCGGCAGCCAGACGGGCGGCGACTTCTTCTTTCGACAGCAGCAGCGCGCGGCCGTCGTAACGTGGAGTTTCGCCGCGAGCCATTTGCTCGGCGCGCATCTGATCCAGCTCTTCAGCGGTGCAGAAGCATGGGAACGCATGGCCCATGTCGACCAGTTGCTGGCAGTACTTCTGGTAGATGTCACCGCGCTCGCTCTGACGGTACGGGCCGTGCGGGCCGCCGACGTCCGGGCCTTCGCTCCAGTCGATACCCAGCCAGCGCAGGGCGTCGAAGATCTGCTGTTCGGACTCACGGGTCGAACGCAACTGGTCGGTGTCTTCGATCCGCAGGATGAACTCACCGCCATGCTGCTTGGCAAAGCAGTAGTTGAACAATGCGATGTAAGCGGTACCTACGTGGGGATCCCCGGTAGGCGATGGCGCGATGCGAGTGCGGACGGTGGTCATGGCATGTCTCGAAAAGAATGAAAAGCAAAACAATCAAGCGGCGAATGGTAACAGGCGACACCCGCCCCGCTCCAGCAGGCAGGGCATTTAAGCCAAGTTTGCCTCTGGAACGCCCGTAAGCCGCAGTGAATGGGTAAATATCAGCGGATGACATTTACCGTTTATCGGCTGTATGCCAGATTCGCCTGCTGATAACTTTCCTTACAATTCCTCGACTACAGTTTGCCCATGCCTGCCCAACTCAAGCGTCGCCTGTTGATTTTCCTGCTGCTCGTCCTGCTGATCGCCGGGGGCTTCTTCGCTCATTGGTTTTTCAAGGGACGCTTTTATGAAAGCACCGACAACGCTTATGTCCAGGGCGAAATCACCCGTGTGTCGAGCCAGTTGAGCGCACGCATCGATGAAGTGCTGGTGCAGGACAATCAGCACGTCGAAAAAGGCCAGTTGCTGGTGCGCCTCGAACCCAATGATTTCCGCCTGGCCATCGACCGCGCCAATGCCGCCCTCGCTACCCGCGAAGCCGAACGCCTGCAAGCGCAGAGCAAACTGACCCAGCAATCCAGCCTGATCGCCGCTAGCGATGCACAAGTGGCGACCACCCAAGCGACGCTTGGCCGCTCGCAGATGGATTTGTCGCGGGCAGAAACCCTGCGCAAACCCGGTTATGTTTCCGAAGAACGCGTGACCACCCTCTCCGCCGACGCCCACATTGCTCGATCACAAGTGGCCAAGGCGCAAGCCGATGCGCAGGGCCAGCGCCAACAGGTCAACGCCCTGAACGCGGAAATCAAACGCCTCGACGCACAGATCGCCAACGCCCGCGCCGATCTCGCGCAAGCCGAACTCAATCTGACCCGCAGCGAAATCCACGCGCCAATCAGCGGTCTGGTCGGCCAGCGTGCCGCGCGCAATGGTCAAGTGGTGCAGGCCGGCGCTTATCTGCTGTCGATCGTCCCGGACGAAGACATCTGGGTGCAGGCCAACTTCAAGGAAACCCAGATCGGCCATATGCAACCCGGCCAGAAAGCCGAGCTGACCTTCGATGCCTATGGCGACACGCCGATCGAAGCGCGGGTCGACAGCCTGTTCGCCGCGTCCGGCGCGCAATTCAGCCTGCTGCCGCCGGACAACGCCACCGGCAACTTCACCAAAGTCGTGCAGCGGATTCCGGTGAAACTGACCTTCAAGGCCGACAACCCGCTGCACGGCAAGATCCGTCCGGGCATGTCGGTGACCGCTACCGTGAACATCAAAGACGCCCCGGACAATGGCCGGTGATGCGCTGATCCGCCCGGTCGGCGAGCCGACCCGGCGCGATTGGATTGCGGTGATGAGCGTGATGCTCGGCGCCTTTATGGCGGTGCTCGACATCCAGATCACCAACTCGTCGCTGAAAGATATTCAGGGTGCGTTGTCGGCGACGCTGGAAGAAGGCTCGTGGATTTCCACTTCTTATCTGGTCGCGGAAATCATCATGATCCCGCTGACCGCGTGGCTGGTGCAGTTGCTCTCGGCGCGACGTCTGGCGGTGTGGGTGTCGCTGGGCTTTCTGGTTTCCTCGCTGCTGTGCTCGATGGCCTGGAGCCTGGAGAGCATGATCGTCTTCCGCGCCATGCAGGGTTTCACCGGCGGCGCGCTGATCCCGCTGGCGTTCACCCTGACCCTGATCAAACTCCCCGAACACCACCGCGCCAAAGGCATGGCCATGTTCGCCATGACCGCGACCTTCGCGCCGTCCATCGGACCGACGCTGGGCGGCTGGCTCACGGAAAACTGGGGTTGGGAGTACATCTTCTATATCAACATCCCACCGGGCCTGATCATGATCGCCGGGTTGATGTACGGGCTGGAAAAGAAAGAAGCGCACTGGGAATTGCTGAAAAGCACCGACTACACCGGCATCCTCACACTGGGCATCGGCCTTGGTTGCTTGCAGGTATTTCTGGAAGAAGGCCATCGCAAGGACTGGCTGGAATCGAGCCTGATCGTGACATTGGGCAGCATTGCGCTGGTGAGTCTGATCACTTTTGTGATCGTGCAGATCTCCAAACCGAATCCGCTGATCAACTTGGGAATCCTGCGTAATCGCAACTTCGGCTTATCGAGTATTTCCAGCTTGGGCATGGGGGTCGGGTTGTACGGCTCGATTTATCTGTTGCCGCTGTATCTGGCGCAGATCCAGAACTACAACGCCCTGCAGATCGGCGAAGTGATCATGTGGATGGGCGTGCCGCAGCTGTTCCTGATTCCGCTGGTGCCGAAGCTGATGAAGTTCGTTTCGCCGAAATGGCTGTGCACGATCGGCTTCGGGCTGTTCGGGCTGGCGAGTTTTTCGTCCGGGGTGCTCAACCCGGATTTCGCCGGGCCGCAGTTCAATCAGATCCAGATTATTCGCGCGCTGGGGCAGCCGTTGATCATGGTGACCATTTCGCTGATCGCCACGGCGTACATCCTGCCGCAGGATGCGGGGTCGGCGTCGAGCCTGTTCAACATCTTGCGCAACCTCGGCGGTGCGATTGGCATTGCTTTGCTGGCGACGCTGCTGGATGCACGCACCAAGACTTACTTCGACTATTTGCGCGAGGCGGTGGTGCCGACCAATCCGCAAGTGGCCGAGCGGCTGGCGTCGATGACTGATCGGTTTGGCAACGATACGGCGGCGCTGGGCAAGTTGAGTGAGATCGTCCATCAGCAGGCGGCGATCATGGCTTACAACGATGCGTTTCACTTTGTCGGGATTGCGTTGGGGATCAGTATGTTGGCGATATTGTTGACCAAGAAATTGCCAGAGGGGCTTAAGGCTGGGGAGTCTCATTAAGACCGCGTTGCCGCCATTCGCGAGCAGGCTCGCTCCCACAGAGGTTTTGTGAACGACACAATTCCAATGTGGGAGCGAGCCTGCTCGCGAAGAGGCCCTGTCCGGCGCTAGAGATCAAACAGCCAAAAGCCGTTCACGCAGTTTGGCAATCTCATCACGCATCTGCGCCGCCGCTTCAAACTCCAGATCCCGCGCCAGCTGATACATCTTCTCTTCCAACGCACGAATACGCTTGGTGATTTCGCTCGGTGAGCGCAATTCGGCTTCGTACTTGGCGTTCTCTTCGGCAGCCTTGGCCATGCCTTTGCGCTTCTTGCTGCGCGAACCCGGCACGGTGGCGCCTTCCATGATGTCGGCGACATCCTTGATCACACCGCGCGGGGTGATGCCGTTTTCCAGGTTGAAGGCGATCTGCTTGTCGCGACGCCGCTCGGTCTCGCCAATCGCTCGCTCCATCGAACCGGTCATGCGATCGGCGTAGAGAATCGCTCGGCCATTGAGGTTACGCGCCGCGCGGCCAATGGTCTGAATCAGCGAACGCTCGGAGCGCAGGAAGCCTTCCTTGTCCGCATCAAGAATCGCCACCAGCGACACTTCCGGCATGTCCAGACCTTCTCGCAGAAGGTTGATCCCCACCAGTACATCGAACGTGCCGAGACGCAGGTCGCGGATGATCTCGACGCGCTCGACGGTGTCGATGTCCGAGTGCAAATAACGCACGCGCACGCCGTGGTCGGCGAGGTAATCGGTGAGGTCTTCGGCCATGCGCTTGGTCAGGGTGGTGACCAGCACCCGCTCCTCGACCGCCACGCGTTTGCTGATTTCCGAGAGCAGATCGTCGACCTGAGTCAGCGCCGGACGCACTTCTACCTGCGGGTCGACCAGACCGGTCGGTCGCACCACTTGCTCGACCACCCGCCCGGCGTGCTCGGCTTCGTAGTTGCCTGGCGTCGCCGAAACGAAAATAGTCTGCGGGCTGACCCCTTCCCACTCGTCAAAACGCATTGGCCGGTTGTCCAGCGCGGATGGCAGACGGAAGCCGTATTCGACGAGGGTTTCCTTACGCGAGCGGTCGCCCTTATACATTGCGCCGACCTGCGGCACGCTGACGTGGGATTCGTCGATCACCAGCAAGGCATCGGCCGGCAGGTAATCGTAAAGGGTTGGCGGCGCGGCACCGGCCGGACGTCCGGACAGATAGCGCGAGTAATTTTCGATGCCGTTGCAGTAACCCAGTTCGAGGATCATTTCCAGGTCGAAACGGGTGCGCTGTTCAAGGCGCTGGGCTTCCACCAGTTTGTTGTTGCTGCGCAGGTATTCAAGACGTTCCTGCAATTCGACTTTGATGTGTTCGATGGCGTCGAGCAGGGTTTCCCGAGGCGTCACATAGTGGCTCTTCGGGTAAAAGGTGAAGCGCGGCATCTTGCGGATGACTTCGCCGGTCAGCGGATCGAACGCGGAAATGCTTTCGACCTCGTCATCGAACAGCTCGATGCGGATCGCTTCGAGATCGGATTCCGCCGGGTAGATATCGATCACATCACCGCGCACGCGGAAGGTTGCGCGGGCGAAATCCATGTCGTTGCGGGTGTATTGCAGATCGGCCAGACGCCGCAGCAGCGCACGCTGATCGAGTTTGTCGCCGCGATCAACGTGCAGGACCATCTTCAGATAGGTTTCCGGGCTGCCGAGACCGTAAATGCACGACACCGTGGTGACGATGATCGCGTCCTTGCGCTCCAGCAACGCCTTGGTCGCGGACAGACGCATCTGCTCGATGTGGTCGTTGATCGATGCATCCTTCTCGATGAAGGTGTCGGACGACGGCACATAGGCTTCCGGCTGATAGTAGTCGTAGTAGGAAACGAAGTATTCGACGGCGTTGTTCGGGAAGAAGGCCTTGAACTCGCCATACAACTGCGCAGCGAGGGTTTTGTTCGGCGCCAGCACCAGCGTCGGGCGCTGTATCTGCGAGATGACATTGGCGATGCTGAAGGTCTTGCCCGAGCCGGTCACACCGAGCAGCGTCTGGTGCGCCAGCCCGGCTTCGATGCCCTCCACCAGTTGGCGAATGGCTTCTGGCTGGTCGCCGGCGGGCTCAAAGCGGGTGACGAGCTGGAATTCGGACATATACACCTCTGGGATCGCGGCATTCCGAACAAAGCGGAGCACCACGGGGACGACCGCAAACGACCGATGTCGCGCAAGAAAAAACCTGGATTGTGCTCAATGTGGTGGCGATTGCCTCACCTTTCAAGGCAAACGTCCTACATCCGCTAAAGACTCTGACACGGGCAGTCGACTAACGGTCAAGAAATAATCGGAAAAACTTACCGTAAAAGCCGAATCGCCTGTCGCCATTGTTCAGTAATGGCCTCTATACTAGCTCCCCGTTTGTGCACCGCTCTAGTGCATCCGGCTGGAGCGCGACACGTCCCTCCATTCTCCATTCAGAGCCGCCGCAATAATGAGCCTGTTCTCCGCTGTCGAAATGGCACCCCGCGATCCAATCCTGGGCCTCAACGAAGCATTCAACGCCGATACCCGGACCACCAAGGTCAACCTGGGCGTGGGTGTTTACTGCAACGAAGAGGGGCGAATTCCACTTCTGCGCGCCGTGATCGAAGCCGAGACGATTCGCGTCGCTCAACACGCTTCGCGCGGTTACTTGCCGATCGATGGCATCGCTGCCTACGACCAGGCCGTGCAAAAGCTGCTGTTCGGCAACGACTCGCCGCTGATCAGCGCCGGTCGCGTCATCACCACTCAGGCCGTCGGCGGGACCGGCGCACTGAAAATCGGTGCCGACTTCCTCAAGCAACTGCTGCCGAACGCCGTCGTCGCGATCAGCGACCCGAGCTGGGAAAACCACCGCGCCCTGTTCGAAACCGCCGGCTTCCCGGTGCAGAACTACCGTTACTACGATGCTGCCACCCACGACGTAAACCGTGCCGGCATGCTCGAAGACCTCAACGCCCTGCCGAACGGCTCGATCGTTATCCTCCACGCGTGCTGCCACAACCCGACCGGCGTCGACCTGACCCCGGCGGACTGGAACAACGTGCTGGAAGTGGTTAAAGCCAAAGGTCACGTGCCGTTCCTCGACATGGCGTACCAGGGTTTTGGCGACGGTATCGACGAAGACGCCGCTGCCGTGCGCCTGTTCGCTGAATCCGGTCTGACTTTCTTCGTCTCGAGCTCGTTCTCCAAGTCGTTCTCGCTGTACGGTGAGCGCGTTGGCGCGCTGTCGATCATCAGCGAATCGAAAGAAGAAAGCGCGCGCGTGCTGTCGCAAGTCAAACGCGTGATCCGCACCAACTATTCCAACCCGCCGACCCACGGCGCGAGCATCGTTGCCGCGGTGTTGAACAGCCCGGAACTGCGCGCGCAGTGGGAAGCAGAGCTGGCCGAAATGCGCCTGCGCATTCGCGGCATGCGCGAGCAGATGGTTGCCCTGCTGGCGGAAAAAGCCCCGGGCCGCGACTTCAGCTTCGTTGGTCGTCAGCGCGGTATGTTCTCCTACTCTGGCCTGACCACTGAGCAAGTGCATCGCCTGCGTAACGAGTTCGGCATTTACGCACTGGATACCGGCCGTATCTGTGTGGCAGCGCTGAACCAGAGCAACATCAAGGCTGTGACGGATGCGATTGTTCAGGTCATCTGATAACGCTGCGTGATGAAAAACGGGAAGCCTTGGGGCTTCCCGTTTTTTATTGTCACGAAACAATCCCTATCCCCTCTAAACTGCACACATGTCCAAATGTGGGAGCGAGCTTGCTCGCGAAAGCGATCTGTCATTCAACATCGTTGTCGACTGACATGACGCCTTCGCGAGCAAGCTCGCTCCCACAGGTGATGAGTACATTCCAGAATTTTGTGAGATCAGATATGAAAAACGACAACCTGCGCGCCGACCGTGACGATCTGGATGATTTCATCCCCCGCGCCTCGGCCAAACGCGAAAAAAGCCTGGTGCTGCAAGTGGCGGCCGGGGTGTTTCTTGGCGGTCTGGTGCTATGGCTGGTGCAACTGGCAGCCACGGCGGCTTACGCCAAACTGATGCTCGGCACCATTACTTTCGGCAGTTAAGTCAACTCGGTGGCGCGCTGACTGGCGGCATCGTCATACGCGACGTACAGCGATTCGGCGATCTGGCTTTTGATCGCCTTGGTGCTTTCAAGGCCCAGGACAAAACCTTCAGCCTTGCCGCCCGCGCGGTTCAATTCCTCGGCGGTACTGGCCTGGGTGATTGCATCAAAGAGTTTTTCGGCATGGGGGCCGACGCCTTTGGGCAGGCTGATTTGCGCGATGCTCATGCGAACACCTCGCTGTTGCGGGACAAATGGTTCATGACGCGTACCTTTTTCGGCGAATGGCCGGCAGCGCGTGTGACCACTTCCGGGCGGCCATGGTAGACCTCTGCTACGGTTCTGGTAACCGCCAATCGCTGACAAACCACCCTCCATCCAGAAGATTCACCTGATTTTGCAACCGGCGCTTGACTTCTCTTTTTGAATCAGTAACATACGCACCAATTCCGCAATAGCTCAGTTGGTAGAGCAAATGACTGTTAATCATTGGGTCCCTGGTTCGAGTCCAGGTTGTGGAGCCAAATAGCAAAGCCCCTGAATCGAAAGATTCAGGGGCTTTTTTGTGGGCGATGGAAAAGATCAGAAGATCGCAGCCTTCGGCAGCTCCTACAGATTCAGCGTTCATCCGCAGAATCGGCGGAGTATGAGATCTGTGTAGGAGCTGCCGAAGGCTGCGATCTTTTGATCTTGAAATGAAAAAGGGTCGATCTGTGTTTAACAGATCGGCCCTTTTTGTTAGAGACAGCGATCAGACATGCTCGCTGCTTTTCACCTGCGCTTTCGGCGCGCCATGTCCGTGGTCGTGATCATCCGGCTCGATCACCGGCACTTCCTTGCCATCGCAGTCATGCAGTTTGCCATCGCTGAAGTAGTCGCCTTCGCGCAGCGCATCGAGATCGCGATAACGCAGAGTCCGCTCCTCCGCCGCCGCAAACACCGATTGCTGATCCGAGTTGCCCGCCGTGAAGTGGTTGAACGCCAGGTTGAGCAGGATCGCCATGATCGCCGACGAACTGATGCCCGAGTGGAAAATGGTCGCAAACCAGCTTGGGAAGTGATCGTAGAAGTTCGGTGCAGCAATCGGGATCATGCCGAAGCCGATCGAAGTAGCAACGATGATCAGGTTGACGTTGTTGCGGTAATCAACTTTCGACAGCGTACGGATGCCGCTTGCCGCCACGGTACCGAACAGTACGATACCGGCGCCGCCGAGTACCGACGTCGGCACGGCTGCGATGACCCGGCCCATGAACGGCAGCAGGCCAAGGATCACCAGAAAGATGCCGCCAGTAGCGACCACGTAACGGCTCTTGATCCCGGTCACCGCCACCAGCCCGACGTTCTGGGCGAAGGCGCTCTGGGTGAACGAACCGAAAATCGGCGCAAACATGCTCGACAGCATGTCCGCGCGCAGGCCATTGCCCAGACGCTTGGAATCGACCTTGGTGCCGATGATTTCACCGACCGCCAGAATGTCCGCCGAGGTTTCCACCAGGGTCACCATGACCACGATGCACATCGACAGGATCGCGGCGAAGTGGAAGGTCGGCATGCCGAAATGGAACGGCGTCGGGAAGCCAAACATCGGCCCCGTGGTGACGCTGGAAAAATCCGCCATGCCAAGGAACACCGCCAGCACCGTGCCGATCACCATGGCCAACAGGATTGACAGACGCGAGATGGTCGAGCTGCCGACCTTGCTCAGCAACAGCACCAATACCAGCGTGACCGCCGCCAGACCGATGTTCTGCATGCTGCCGAAGTCCAGCGCGTGGCTGTTACCGCCCATCGCCCAGCGTGCGGCCACTGGCATCAGCGTCAGGCCGATGGTGGTGATCACGATGCCGGTGACCAGCGGCGGAAAGAACTTGGTGATACGGGAGAATACCGGTGTGATCAGCAACCCGATCAAGGAGGCGGCAATCACCGCGCCGAGCACCGACTGGAAGCCGCCCTCTCCGCCACTGCTGACGATCGCGACCATGGTCGCCACGCCGGAGAATGACACACCCTGTACCAGCGGTAACTGACAACCAAAAAACGGTAGACCCAGGGTTTGCAGCAGCGTCGCCAGCCCCCCCGCAAACAATGAAGCAGCAATCAACAAACCGATGTCCGCCGGCGACAGGCCGGCCGCCTGGCCGATGATCAGTGGCACCGCAACGATACCGCCGTACATGGTCAGAACATGTTGCAGGCCGTAAGCCATATTCGCGCCGACCCCGAGATTCTCGTCCTCGGGCCGTTGGTGTGAAACATGGGGCGTTTTCATGGTGGGGGGTTCCCTGGTTTTTGTTATGCGCACACTGTATTCAATACTCGTGACAAATGTCCATAGAGTTGTATACAACTTACCAGTCACATAATGGATAGGTAGCCACCCAAGCTTCTAGCGCGCTGCTCCCATCCCCCACGAATCCGGCAACACTTCCTCTCCAGTGCCCTCGCCTGCCGCCACTACGCTGAAGTGTTCACGGCGACCGACGGTGCAGTCGCACTCTTTTTTATACATATAAAATATGCATAATGAAGTCATTCACTATTAAGTACGACAAAAGCAAGAACGCAGCCAACAAACTCAAGCACAAAGGCGTCAGCCTGGCCGAAACCGGGCCGGTCTTTGACGACGAACGAGCACTGACGATCGAAGACAACGACCATGACGAACAACGCTGGATCACTATTGGCCTCAACGGCAAAGGGCGTTTGCTGGTCGTTGCGTACAGTTACCGGGAAGCGAATGTCGTTCGAATCATTTCTGCACGTGCCGCCACACCGGGCGAACGTTGCGCTTATTTTCTGGAGGCTTGACCGATGAAAGATGAATATGACTTTTCTCAGGGCAAACGCGGCGCAGTGGCGTCAAACAAAGGTAAAACCCGCATCACCATCATGCTCGACGACGCCGTCATCGAGGCAGCGCGTACGGTCGCGGAAAACGAAGGGTTCGGTTATCAGACGGTGATCAATAACACCCTGCGCCATGCCCTGCTCGATGCCGTCGCCAAACCGGAACAAGCCGAATCGAGCGGGCAATTCAAGAAAGGCATTACCGCCGCAGACCTCAAGAGTCTAGAGAAAAAACTGTCGGCAGCGGTCGGGGAAATCCGCCGAGTGCTGGAGCCCGACGCCAAGCCCTAAACGGAAACCGGTGCGATCATCCGCGCCAGAGCCTGCCGTATGTGGGGCAGATCCGGCAGGTGCAGAGCAAACTCGCGCGCCAGCAATCCAATCAGCTCATCGACCTGCGTCACCTCGCGTCGCTCACTGCTGACGCCCATGCGATGAACAGCGAAACTGCCGTTATTCAGCGTCTTGCGCCAGCCCTCACCGGTACGCGCAACCATCAGACGATTGGCAAACGGTGATTCCGGATGCGTCGAGACATACCAGTTGCCAATGGTGTAATCGATGTCTTCCTGGCGCTGCAGGTCGAACAGGTACATCGGCCGCCATTCACCCGCCACCTGGGCACGCAGCATGTAGCCGTCGGCCTGCCGTTCGATGCGAAAGGGTTCGTGCGGGGTGGCCTGCTCGGCCTCGGTGTCGAGGAGCAGCGGCGCGGTGGGCACCATGCCGCCAAAACCAACGTCGGTGATGTAGCGCACATCATCGATGATCACCAGGCTCAAGCGATGCGTGCGCGCCGTCCAGCTGCCTTCTGGCTGATTCATCACCACCCGTCCGCTGATGGCGCGTGCGTCGAAACCCAACTCCAGCAATAAGGCAAAAAACAGGTTGTTCAGCTCATAGCAGTAACCACCACGCCCACCGAGCAGGACCTTCTCCTCGATGGACGGCAGATCGATCAACACCGGAGCCCCGGTAATCGTCGCCAGATTTTCGAAAGCAAACACGCCGGTGTGGCGCAGTTGCAACACGCGCAAGGCTTCCAGCGTGGGTGCCGGCGGCGCATCGAAACCCAGACGTTGCAGGTACAGCTTCAGATTCGTCAGGCGTGGCTCACTCATTGCTCAGTCCTTTTGCATGGGGCCGCAGTTCACTGCGTTGATGGTCGCCATGTATACGGGATCCGGCAATGGTTTCGACAATTGATTTCGCCAATCGCCCGCTAGCGTTTCTTGCGGGAGCCGATACGAATCCACGTCGGCGCATGGTCACTGGCGTGGGGTTCGTTGCGGACCCAGGCGTCTACACCGGCCTCGTGCAGATACGGACTCAGTGCCGGGTTGAGCAATAGATGATCGATACGCAGACCGGAGTTGGTTTGCCAGTGCTGGCGGAAATAATCCCAAAACGTATAGAGCCGATCCTCGGGATACAGATGGCGCAGCGAATCGGTCCAGCCCTGATCGAGCAAGCGCTGATAACACTCGCGACTCTCAGGTTGCAGCAGCGCATCCTTGAGCCAGGAACGAGTGTTGTAAATGTCCATGTCGGTGGGTACGACGTTGTAGTCACCGGCCAGCACCACCGGGTGATCGCTGCTTTGCAGGTCTTTCGCATAGCTGATCAATCGTTCAAACCAGGCCAGTTTGTAATCGAATTTCGGTCCCGGTTGCGGGTTGCCATTGGGCAGGTACAGGCAGCCGACCAGCACGCCGTGCACCGCTGCCTCCAGATAACGACTGTGCTTGTCATCCGGATCACCCGGCAGACCGCGTCGGCTCTCCAGCGGCTGCGCATCGCGGGCGAGAATCGCCACGCCGTTCCACGAGGCCTGGCCCTGCCAGATTGCGCCGTAACCGGCGGCTTCCAGTTCAGCGACGGGGAATGCCGTGTCGACGGATTTGAGTTCTTGCAGGCAGGCGATGTCCGGTTGCTCGCGTTTGAGCCAATCCAGCAGGTTCGGCAAACGTGCGCGTAAACCGTTGACGTTGTAGGTGGCGATCCGCAGGTTTTTCATCGGCTGAGGCTCCTGCCCAAGGGTTGTAAAAATTGTGACCCCGTAATCATCGCGCCGGTTGCATCAGGTCGGTCTCGTGCGGCGTAATAGGAGCTCGCCTTTCGCCCGCACCGCCGAGACCTGAATCCCATGCCCACCACGCTGCAAGGTCAGCGCATCCTTTTGCGCCCGCTTCAGTATTCAGATGCCGCTGCCCTGCTCCACGCTGCCGCCGATGGCGAATTGTGGAATCTCACCGTCACCGTGGTGCCGTCGGCCAGCACCGTCGACAGCTACCTGAAAAAAGCGCTCGATGGACGTGACGCCGGCACGGTGATGCCTTTTGTGATCGTGCTGAAAGATAGCGGTGAAGTCATCGGCTCAACGCGCTTCTGGAAGATCGACCCGCTCAATCGCAAGCTGGAAATTGGCAGCAGCTGGATCGCGGCGAGCTGGCAGAAGTCCTTCGTCAACACCGAAGCCAAGTATCTGATGCTGCGCCACGCTTTCGAAGTGCTCGGTTGCGTGCGCGTGCAGTTCACCACCGACGAGAACAATCAGAAGTCACGCAACGCCATCCTGCGTCTTGGCGCACAACAGGAAGGCATCGTCCGCCATGAGCGGATCATGCCGGACGGACGCAAGCGCAACTCGGTGCGGTTCAGCATCATCGACGACGAGTGGCCGCAGGTGCGCTTGCACCTGGAGCAGAAACTCGGCGCCTGAGCCTTCAGGCGCGATTGCGCAGCCACTGCAGAAAGCCTCTTTTCGGTACCACCGCCGGCGCTTCCTCGGTCAGCGATTGCGCCTTGTGCAGGCGGTAATCGAGCAGTGTCTGCATCGCGTCGTGAATGTCATGACGGGCATCGAGACACGGCTTGAGGTACGACTTCTCGATGCGATACAACGCGCAAAAGGTCTTCGCCGAAAAGTCTGCCGGCAATGCTGTATCGGCCAAGATCCCAGCCTCGCCAATCACTTCGCCCGGCCCCATGCGCCCGGATTCGAACGGTGTGCCGTGGCGCTTAAGGGTCACCGAAACCACGCCGGACTCGATAATGAACAGGTGATCGCTGACCTCGCCGCCCGCCAGAATGATTTCGCCAGCGCGGAAGGTTTGCAGGCTCATGTTCTGGCTGAAGGTGTCTTTTTCTTCCTGGCGCAGGGTCGAGAAGATCGGCGAACTGTCGAGCAACGCTCGTGGCCGCGACAAATTGGTCGGCGCAGTGCTTTCATCACTCGACAGCAGGTTGACCCCGGATGCCTGCAAGTGCCGATACGCCAGATCGAACAGTTGATTGCGCACCACGCGTTTCTCCCCCATCGACGCAACGAAGCCACTGATCTCGTATTCCGCACCACTGCTGCCGGAGCTTTTCAGTGCGACGCTCGGTGCAGGTGTGTCGAGCAACTGGCGACAGCCCTGCATCGCCCGCTCCAGCGCATCGATCACCGAACTGGGCCGGGCATGCGGGCTGACCTGCACGCTGACCGCGACGCCGAACATGTTGCTCGGTCGACTGAAGTTGATGATCTTGGCTTTGGCCGCCAGCGAGTTGGGAATCACCGCCATGCTGCCCTGACTGGTTTGCAGGCGCGTGGCGCGCCAGTCGATGTCGGTGACCCGCCCTTCCGTGCCGTCGATGGAAATCCAGTCATCCAGTTGATACGGCTTGGTGGTGTTGAGGACGATCCCGGAGAACACGTCGCTGAGCGTGCTCTGCAAGGCCAGACCGACGATGATCGCCAGCGCACCGGATGTCGCCAGCACACCTTTGACCGGCAGATCCAGTACATAGGCCAGCGCGGCAATGATCGCGATGAGGAAAATCACCGCGCCGAGCAAGTCCTGCAACAGCCGGCCGGTGTGGCCGACTCGCTGCATCATTACCGCGCCGATCAACACCGTCAGGGTGCGCGCACCGAACAGCCACCAGCCAATCTGCAACCCGGTCGCCGCCAGGTGCAGCGGCACGTTGTCGGCCCACGGTGCAGGCTCCATCGGGTTGAGGCCTTCGTTGAACAGCAGGACGCTGAACAGCGTGAAAATCAGCACCCGCACCAGCAGTTTCCACTCGCTGCCATGGGAACTGATCAAACGCCACAGGCCCAGATCGAGGAGGATCAGGATCAACGCGCAGAACAACGGGTGTTCGGTGAGCAGAGACAGCATCAAACAACTCCGACGGGGGCCAATCGCGAGAAGATCGCACAGATTGAGCAAGTGTAGGAGCAATTGATTTCAGAGGATGAACACGCCCGCAAAAACACCACAAAACCCATGTAGGAGCTGCCGCAGGCTGCGATCTTTTGATCTTGAAAAAACAACAAAGATCGCAGCCTGCGGCAGCTCCTACACAGGTTTACGGGGTGGCGGGTTATTTATCGTTAGTCAGGCTGTTGTAGCTGGTGAACAGGTTGCGGTAGTCCGGAATGTGGTTGGAGAACAGCGTGCCCAGCCCTTCGATGTCGTTGCGCCAGTCGCGGTGCAGCTCACAGGCCAGACCGAACCAGGTCATCAATTGCGCACCGGCGCTGGACATGCGATTCCACGCCGATTCGCGGGTCAGTTCGTTGAACGTGCCCGAGGGCCTGATGGTCGACCAGCAACACCGCAGCGTTGTTCTTGTCCAGACGTTTGTATTGAGTGGTCATAGCAGTAATCCTCGCGGGTGGTAGAGGCCGACGGGGTCGGCCTCAGGAGACTCGATCAGCGCTGGGAATCCAGCACTTCGTGTTCGTTCGCGACTTGCTGAGCCTTGAGGTAGCTCTCGATCAGCAATTGATAGTGCGGCATGGCCTGGGCGTAGACGGCCGCCCACTGCTCGGCATCGGGACGGTTCCACGAGCCTTGCAGCTCGGAAAGCGTAGCCATGATGTCGATCGGCACCACCCCGGCCTGGGCCAAACGGGCCACTGTCAGATCAGTGGCCAGTTTCGAGTGATTACCGGACGCATCGACCACGGCAAACACCCTGTAGCCTTCGTGCACGGCGGCGATCGACGGGAACGCCAGGCAGACGCTGGTCAGGGTGCCGGCAATCACCAGGGTTTTCTTGCCGGTGGCTTTGACCGCTGCATGAAACTCCGGGTTGTCCCAGGCATTGATCTCGCCTTTGCGCGCCACGTATTGCGCGTGCGGTGCGGCTTCGTGAATCTCCGGAATCAACGGCCCGTTCGGCCCTTGCGGCACGGAGGCCGTGGTGATGACCGGCATTTTCAGCAGGGTCGCGGCCTTGGCCAGCGCGATGGCGTTGGCGCGCAGTTGCGGCACATCCATGTCCTTGACGATCTGGAACAGACCGCTCTGGTGGTCGATCAACAACATGGCCGCATCGCTGGCATCGATGGTCGGTTTCTGGCCGTCGAAATTCGCTGCATTGACAGTGTTCATGGGCGTTTCCTCTTTTCTATAGGCGACAGCCATCCCTGGCCTGCGAACCGGCCTACGCGTCCTGTGTAGAGCGGAGTGGTGGTGCGTTAAGCGTGCATCTGGCCGAAGCGGCCGGACTGGAAGTCGGCGAACGCCTGGTGGATTTCCTGCTCGGTATTCATCACGAACGGGCCATGGCCGACGATCGGTTCGTCGATCGGTTCGCCACTGAGCAGCAACACCACCGCGTCCTGGCTGGCTTCGAGCGTCATCTGATGTCCGTCACGCTCGAACAGCGCCAACTGCCCTTCGCGCACCGCTTCCACACCGTTGACCTGCACCGAGCCTTTCAACACCACCAGCGCGGTGTTGCGGCCTTCATGCAGATCGAGCGTCAGCAACTTGCCGGCGTTCAGGCGCAGATCCCACACGTCGATCGGCGTGAAGGTGCGCGACGGGCCGGTGTGGCCATCGAACTCACCGGCGATCAGGCGCAGGCGGCCGGCGTTGTCCTTGAGCGCAATGCTCGGGATGTCACTGTCGAGAATGGTCTGGTAGCCCGGCGCGGCCATTTTGTCTTTGGCCGGCAGGTTGACCCACAGCTGCACCATTTCCAGTTTGCCGCCGGTTTTGGCGAAGTTTTCCGAGTGAAACTCCTCGTGGAGAATCCCGGACGCGGCCGTCATCCATTGCACATCGCCCGGGCCGATCACGCCGCCGCTGCCGGTCGAGTCGCGGTGCTGCACTTCGCCTTCATACACGATAGTCACGGTTTCAAAACCACGGTGCGGATGCTGACCAACGCCACGCCGTTCGGTGGTCGGGGTGAAATCGGCCGGGCCGGCGTGATCGAGCAGCAGGAACGGGCTGATGTGTTTGCCCAGGTTGTCGTAGGAAAACAGCGTGCGAACCGGGAAACCATCGCCGACCCAATGGCCGCGCGGGCTGGTGTAGATACCGATGATGTTTTTCATGGTTGTCTCCAATGGGGGTGAGTGATGCGATGGATTAAGCTTAAATCCATGACCATTAATGCACTAGACTGCAAAAATCAGCCTTAGCGTTCTATCTGGAGAACGATGGTGGAAGACCTCAACACCCTCTACTACTTCACCCAAGTGGTCGAGCACCACGGATTCGCGGCCGCCGGGCGCGCGCTGGACATGCCCAAATCAAAACTCAGCCGGCGCATCGCCGAGTTGGAAGAACGCCTCGGCGTGCGCCTGCTGCACCGCACCAGCCGTCATTGTTCATTGACCGAAATCGGCCAGGCCTATTACCAGCGTTGCCTGGCCATGCGCATCGAAGCCGAGAGCGCCGCCGAACTGATCGAGCGCAACCGCTCCGAGCCGCAAGGCCTGGTACGCCTGAGTTGCCCGACGGCGCTGCTTAACTCGTGGGTCGGGCCGATGCTCACGCGTTACATGCTCAAGTACCCGCTGGTGGAGTTGTTCATCGAGAGCACCAATCGTCGGGTCGACTTGATTCATGAAGGATTCGACATCGCGCTGCGCGTGCGTTTTCCGCCGCTGGAAAACACCGACATGGTCATGAAGGTGTTGGGCAACAGCACGCAATCGGTGGTCGGTAGCCCAGAGTTTGTCGAACGCCTGTCGTCACCGCCCTCGCCCGCTGACCTCAATGGTTTGCCGAGCCTGCATTGGGGCGCGGCGCAGCGGGAGTATCAGTGGGAGTTGCTGGGGCCGAATGGCAATACGGCGCTGATCCGCCATACGCCACGAATGGTCACCGATGATTTGATCGCGTTGCGTCAGGCGGTAATTGCCGGGGTTGGCGTGGCGCATTTGCCGAGCGTAGTCGTGCGAGAGGACATTGCCGCCGGGCGCGTCGTGGAGCTGATTCCGGGGTGGGCACCGAAATGCGGGGTGGTGCATGCGATCTTTCCGTCGCGACGCGGGTTGTTGCCGTCGGTACGTACGTTGATTGATTTTCTTGGGGAGGAGTTTGCCCAAAGCGACATTGCCTGAATCGGCGGTGCGCCCTTCGCGAGCAGGCTCGCTCCCACATGAGCATGCATTCCAATGTGGGAGCGAGCCTGCTCGCGAAGGGGCCAGCCCGGACAACATAAGTCCTGAAAATGATTCATGACTTCCGGTCAACAGTGCTTTGCCCCACCAGCGGTTTTTCTCAACGATACCGACGCGGATACTCCTGCCCATTCCCACTGCAACCCCTGGAGTCTTTCATGTCTGTTCCCGCTTTCGGTCTTGGTACGTTTCGTCTGCAAGGCCAAGTGGTCATCGACTCGGTGAGCACCGCCGTCGAACTCGGCTACCGGGTCATCGACACCGCGCAAATCTACGAAAACGAAACCGATGTCGGCCACGCCATCGCGGCCAGCGGCATCCCGCGTGAAGAGCTGTTCCTCACTAGCAAGATCTGGGTCGCCAACTTCGCCAAGGATCGCTTGATCGACAGCCTCAAGGACAGCCTGCAGAAACTGCAGACCGACTACCTCGACCTGACCTTGATTCACTGGCCGTCGCCGGAAAACCAGGTCCCGGTGGAAGAATTCATGGGCGCCCTGCTGGAAGCCAAACGCCTGGGCCTGACCCGGCAGATCGGTGTTTCCAACTTCACCATCGATTTGATGAAGCAGGCGATTGCTGCGGTCGGTGCAGAAAACATCGCGACCAACCAGATCGAACTGCACCCGTATCTGCAGAACCGCAAGGTAGTCGAGTTCGCCCGCAGCCAAGGCATCCACATCACTTCGTACATGACCCTCGCCTACGGTGAAGTGCTGAACGACCCGCTGATCCAGCAGATTGCCGAACGCCTGCAAGCCACCCCGGCGCAAGTCACCCTCGCCTGGGCGATGCAGTCGGGCTACGCGGTGATCCCGTCGTCGACCAAACGCGCCAACCTGCAAAGCAACCTTGCCGCAACGGCGCTGACCTTGAGCAATGCCGACATGGCGCTGATTGCCACGCTTGATCGCGACCATCGCCTGACCAGCCCGAAAGGCATCGCGCCTGACTGGGACTGACCTGCCGCCGTCAGCTTTGCAGGCGCTGCGCGAGGCCGGCCATGGCCTCGCGCAGCGCATCGCTCGACGTATCCAAAGGCGCCGCGTGCACTTCGCGGCACGCCTGCTCAAGCTCGATACACGCCGCCACCACCCGCGCGGCCCCGACCATCTGCGCGCCACCCTTGATGTGATGAGCCAGATCGCGAAGCCCCGCGCGATCCTGCTCTTGCTGCAACAGATCCAGACGTTGCAGATCAAGGTGCAAGCTGTTCAGCACCTCCTTGCGTAAATGTTCGATCACGCCACGATCATTTCCGGCCATTTGCTCCAGGGCGCTCAGATCGATCTCCGCCAATACTGGCACCGCGCTGGAGGCCGCCGCGATGTCGCAGTGACTGGCCGCCGTCAATGCCTGCGCCAGATCGTGCAAGCGGATCGGTTTGAACAGGCACTCGTCCATGCCGGCCTTCAGGCACCGCGTCCGTTCCTCGGCCTGCGCGTTGGCGGTAAAGCCAAGAATCAGGCAAGGCTTGCGCCCGGCAATCGCTTCTTCATCACGAATGGCCTGCGCCAGTTGATAACCGTTACGCCTCGGCATGTTGCAATCGGTGATCACCACATCGAACGCTTGCGTACGCCAGCGCTCAAGACCTTCATCACCGTTTTCGGTGTCGACCGTGCGATGGCCGAGTTCACTCAACTGCCAGCACAGCAGCAGACGGTTCACCGGATGATCGTCAACCACCAGCACACTCAGTGAACACGCAGCAGCAATGTCGGCTTGCGGGGGTGTCGGGGTCTGAGCGAGAGCGGCCAACAGCGGCAGTTCGAGACTGACTTCGACTTGCGTACCCTCGCCCGGCGCACTGTCGAGCCGCAGCGTGCCGCCCATCATTTCGCAGAGGCTGCGACTGATGACCAGGCCCAGTCCGGAACCGCTGCGTGCCGACTGCGAGTGATTGCTCGCCTGCACGAACGGGCTGAACAAACGCCGCCGATCGTCGTGGCTGATGCCCACCCCGCTGTCCTCGATCCGCACTTTCACGGCCAGTGTTTCTGTCACCGCTGCGCTCACCACCAGCCGCAGACTGACCTCGCCTTCTTCAGTGAACTTGATCGCATTGCTCAGCAGATTCGATAGCACTTGTTTGAACCGCGTCGGATCAATCAGCACATCAACGTTGCTGCGGGGATCCAGTTCGATGTGCCACAACAAGCGCTTCTGCCGCGCCAGCCCTTCAAACACCCTGCACACTGACGCCACCAGCTCGCGCAGGTTGGCGCGTTCGGGCGCGAGTGACAGGTGCCCGGTCTCGATCCGTGCGATGTCGAGAATGTCGCCGATCAGCGCCAGCAATTGTTGCCCGGCATTGGACGCTACCTGAATCGCCAAGCGATCGGTCACGCCTTCTTCTGCGCGCTTGAGGGCCAGTTCGAGCATGCCGATCAAGGCATTCATCGGTGTGCGGATTTCATGGCTCATGGTTGCCAGAAACGTGGTTTTCGCCCGATTCGCATCGTCTGCTACGTCCTTGGCTTCCTGCAATTGCTGCAACCATTGCTGGCGTCGGCGGATCTGCTGGCGCTGAAAAACGATCCAGGCCAGCGCGAGTGCCAGCAAGACCGCCGCACCGGCAAAGCCGAGGAGAATCTCGCGGCGATGTTGTAACCAGTAACTGTCATCCACCACCACATCGTGGCTCCAGCGCTCAACCAGTTCGTCCATCTGTTGTGGGGCGATGCTCAACAACGCCTTGTTCAGGATCGAATGCAGTGCGGGCATTTGCGGTGCGGTCGCCAGCGCAATGCGCGCCGGTTGATCGCCGACCGTGCCAGTAATACGCAGACGTTCGCGGTAGTGACGGGCGATCAGAAAGCGCGCCACCAGCAACGAGCTCACCGTGGCGTCGACTTGCCCCTTGGCAATCAGCGCCATGCCTTCGGCAGGGCTTTTGACTTCGATCAGACGGATGCCCGGCACGCGTTCCAAGAGAAATCCGCGCAACGGGTGGCCGCGATAAATCGCCAGCCGTTTACCGGCCAGGTCATCAAGGTTGAGCGGCCCCTGCACGGTGATTGCACTGACCAGCACAAAAGGATTGTTCAGATAGGCGCGGGTAAATTGCAGTTCGGTTTCGCGCTCGCTGCTCGGTGTCACCACTGGCAACACATCCAGCTCACCGGCCTTGAGTTGTTCGATCTGACGATCGAGCGACGCACCACGCACGATTTCAAAATTCAATCCGCTGCGCTGGCTGATCAAACTCAGCAACTGCGCGGACAACCCGCTGAAGCGGCCGTCGGCATCAAAAAAAGTCAGCGGCGCAAAATCGTCGATGGCACCGACCCGCACCCGTGGATGCTGGTCCAGCCAGGCCTGTTCACTGGCACTGAGTTGCACCCGCGATTGGTCAGCCATCTCGGCAAGGCCAACGCTCCAGCGCTGCTCGATGCGTTGGCGATGCTCCATGGGAATGGCGGTCAACACCTTGTCGACGATGCGCTTGAGGCGTACATCGCTGCGCAACAAGGCAAAAGCGAACGAATTGGCGTCCAGCCCCGACGGGCCGGCCAATTGCAGGTCGTTGCGATAATTGGTGTTGATCAGATAGTTGGCACTGATGAAGTCGCCCAGATACACATCATCCGCGCCGAAGGCCACCGCACCGAGCGCATCCATCGCCGAAGGGTAACGCTGCACACTGGCATAGGGATAAAACCCCTGCACATCCGCCAGCGGCAAATAGTCCTCGACCATGGCCACGCGCTTGCCGGCAAGATCGGCCGGCAGCTTTTCATCGAGGCGAGTCACCAGCATCGGCTGATCTTCGGCGTAAGCGCGGGACAGGATGAAATCCGGGTCGGCGGCTTCAAAATTGTTCGAGGTTCCCAGCAGATCGAGGTCACCACGCTTGAGTGCCGCCATCACCGCATCGCGGTTGGCAAAACGCCGGACTTCAATGCGTATGCCGAGCAACTGCGCCAGCAGATCAGCGTAATCGGCGGTGAGCCCTTCGAGTTCCTGGTGATTGCGGGTGATCTCGAACGGTGGGTAATCCGGACCGGAAATACCCATGCGCAGCACCGGGTGCTGCCGTAGCCACTGGCGGTCCTGCTCGTCCAGCCGCAGCTGGACGTTTGCCAGGCCGGTACGGGTCAATACCTGCAGCACCTGCGGCGTGTCACCCGCCCAACTGCTGGCGATCAGACTCAACCACAGGCAGACAATCCAGCATCCCTGCCGCATGTGCGCTTGCTCAGATCACATGATTGCGCTTGGCGAATTCGCGCAAGAGCACCAATGAGTACACCCCGAGTTTTTTCATCAGTCGGGTTTTATAGGTGCTGACGGTTTTGTGGCTCAGGTGCATGTCCCCGGCAATCGCCTTGTTGGACTTGCCCTGCCCCAGTTGCACGAAAATAGTCAACTCACGATCAGAGAGCTGATCGATCATCTGTTTTTCGGTGGTTTGCACGGCATTCAGCGTGCTGAGGTAGTCCGGAAGCGCGGAAAAATAGGTATGTCCCGAAACGACCGCCTGAATGGCATTGCGCAACTGCTCCAGTTGATTGGTTTTGGTCACGTAGGCCATGGCCCCGGCACGCACACAGCGCTCCTGATAGAACATGGGTTCGTGTGTACTGAAAACCAGCACTCGGCATCGTGGATAATTGACCCTTATCCGCTCCAGAACGTCGAGTCCATCGAGTACTGGCAAATTCAGATCGAGTATCACCAGTTGCGGCGCGTGCTCACGAATAAGCGACACCACCTCGTTGCCTTGGGACGCCTCGTATATCCGCTTGAATCCTTCGCCTTGCAACACGATTCGGATGGCGGCGCGCACCACCGGATGATCATCGACGACAAGCGCTGACTTCATGGCCACTCCCGATGCAAAGTCTGACGAACAGGCCACCGATTGGGGCTGCTCCGGACTCAGTGGCTGCGCAGGGACTGTTACACGTAACGGCGCGTAAATCACCTGTCAGATCTGACAGTTGCAGAAAATGATTTTCTATGCATGCGCAGCGCTCTGCACCAACGGATTTACCCTGGGGGCTGATAACGTCTGTGCCCGTGCGGGTGCGTCGACCAGCGCCATCAACTGGTCGATCGACTGTTTTGATGGCAGTGACAAATGGCTGATCTGGACATTTTCCTGAGCGAAGCCGGAAGCCAGCTGCAACGGCGCCGTTTGCTCGTTGTAGATCAACGCCTGGCGAACCTGCGGGTTATCCAGGAAAAAACCCAGCAGATCCAGCGAGCCTGCAGCGAGTTCGGCGTTGATCACCACCACATCGAAGGGCTCGCAACCGTAGTCCACCAGGGTCAGCAGCTCGGTGAGGTTCTGCACCGGAGCAATGCGGTAATAATTGAGGCCGTTGAACAGTCGCTCGATTTTCATCCGGTGAAAATGCTGAGGGTCTGCGATCAGGATGCGCAGGGCTTTATTGATCATGATCGATCTCCCGGGGTCACGGTTTCTGGTTGCGGCAAGACTACGCAAGCTGCGTGGCGGGTTCTGTAGGAATAATCCGAAAAAAAAGGTTACTCATCCGAGTCATGCCCATCACTGTGCTGTCGCCAGGTCAGCGATCAAAGGGCCGAGTGTCTGCCGATCCGCTGTACGGATCAGGGTCAAATAGCGTCGATCAGTACTGCATATCGCCTGTGCGCATGCCTCGCCTCGACATTTGTCGTAAATAACGGCATGACGAATCTGCAGGTTGCATTGAAAAAAACGCCAAGGATCGACTCCACCGACCGCCATCAGCTCAGCGTTGATGATCAGCAGGTCATAGTGCTCAAACGGATCGGACGAGTAATGTGTCGCACCCAGCAGCTCACGCAACGAATACACCGACACGTACCCGCGACAGCCGAGCTCGTTGAGGCATTTGCCGATTCGCACATGCAGCGCCCGTTGCTCGTCGGCAATAAGGATTCGCCAGCGTTTGTAGGACATTGTCTTTCACAGCCCAGGAAAATCACGCTCATCACGTGAATGACAAGGCTAATCAAAAGGAGCCGTGACGCCTGTAGGACAAATCTTAAAAATGGATGGAGAGCTGCCGAGAGCAAAAAAAAAGCCACACCCGTCATCACCGGATGTGGCGTTGCTACTGAACGGATGAGAGCGGTTTATTCAGTGGTACTCGGACTCCAGAACGCCTGCACCACCAGCGCCGATGTGGAAATCCGCGCGACCAAAGCGTCGAGTTCATCACCATCGACCGAGGTTGTGGCCAGTGTCGCTTCGATTTCTATTTCATCGGCACCAAACGCATGCACATCGACATCGCTGGCCGGGTAGTTGCTGCGCTCAAGCTCGGCTTCAAGCAAGGCGAACACGGCGGTCTGCTGCGAGCGTCGGGCGATGACGTAGACGATGTTGGTGACTTCTGCCGAAACCACGTCCAGTGGCTGGCGGTTGATGTTGTTGACGATCGGCCGCAGCAAAGTGTTGGCGGCCAGAATGAACAGTGTGCCGAGCACCGCTTCGGCAAGCAGATCGGCGCCGGCACAGGCACCGACCGCCGCCGAAGTCCACAGGGTCGCGGCGGTGTTGAGGCCGCGCACGTTGCCCTCTTCACGCATGATCACCCCGGCGCCGAGAAAGCCGATCCCGGAGACCACGTAGGCAACCACGCGCACCGCGCCTTCGGCACCGGCGAGACGGTTGGCCATGTCGACGAAAATCGCTGCACCGACCGCGACCAGCACATTGGTGCGCAGGCCGGCGGTGCGTTGCCGGTACTGGCGCTCGAAGCCGATCAGACCACCGAGAATGAACGCAGCGCTGAGACTGACCAGAGTGTCGAGCAGCGAATCGAGGTTGAGGTTGTTGATGGCTTGCATAGTAATTTCCCTGAATACACACAAATCCCCCTGTAGGAGCTGCCGCAGGCTGCGATCTTTTGATTTTGTTTTTAAAAGACAAGATCAAAAGATCGCAGCCTGCGGCAGCTCCTACAGGGGAGAGCAATCCTGCTGTTATTGCCAGCCGAACCGGCGGATGTAGAAACCTTTCACCGCCTGGGTCAGCGCCATGTACGCCAGCAGGATCACCGGCAGGAACACGAAGTACAGCGACGGTAGCGCCTGCAATTTGAAGTAGTGCGCCAGCGGTCCCATCGGCAGGAAGATGCCGACCGCCATGATGATCCCGGTCATCACCAGCAGCGGCATGGCTGCACGGCTTTGCAGGAACGGAATCTTCGGCGTGCGGATCATGTGCACGATCAGCGTCTGGGTCAGCAAGCCGACCACGAACCAGCCGGACTGAAACAGGGTCTGGTGATCCGGGGTGTTGGCATCGAAGACGTACCACATCAAGGCGAACGTGGTGATGTCAAAGATCGAACTGATCGGGCCGAAGAACAGCATGAAGCGCCCGACGTCGCCCGGCTGCCAGCGTTGTGGTTTTTTCAGCATGTCCTCGTCGACGTTATCGAACGGAATGGCAATCTGCGAAATGTCGTAGAGCAGGTTTTGCACCAGCAGGTGCATCGGCAGCATCGGCAGGAACGGAATAAACGCACTGGCGACCAGCACCGAGAACACGTTGCCGAAGTTGGAACTGGCGGTCATCTTGATGTACTTGAGCATGTTGGCGAAGGTGCGCCGCCCTTCGAGCACGCCCTCCTCCAGCACCATCAGGCTCTTTTCCAGGAGGATGATGTCGGCCGCTTCCTTGGCGATGTCCACCGCGCTGTCCACGGAAATACCAATGTCGGCAGTACGCAGGGCTGGCGCATCGTTGATCCCGTCGCCCATGAACCCGACCACATGGCCGTTGCCTTTGAGGATGCGCACGATGCGCTCCTTGTGCGACGGCGTCAGTTTGGCGAAGACGTTGGTGGTTTCCACGGCCACTGCCAGTTCGGCATCGCTCATGCGCTCGACGTCATTACCCAGCAACAGCCCCTGTTGCGCCAGGCCGACTTCGCGGCAGATTTTCGCGGTGACCAGTTCGTTGTCACCGGTCAGCACCTTCACTGCCACACCGTGTTCGGCCAGGGCCTTGAGCGCTGGCGCGGTGCTTTCCTTCGGTGGATCGAGGAACGCCACATAACCGATCAGCGTCAGTTCCTGTTCATCGGCCAGGCTATAAACTTCGCGACCTTCCGGCATCGAGCGGGCGGCCACCGCCACCACGCGCAAGCCTTCAGCGTTGAATGCTGCGGTGACCTGACGAATCCGGGTCAGCAATTCATCGCTCAAGGCTTCATCGACCTCGCCGTGACGCACGCGGCTGCACACCGCCAGTACTTCTTCCACGGCGCCTTTGCAGATCAGTTGATGTGGCTGGCCACGGCCTTCGACCACCACCGACATGCGCCGACGGTTGAAGTCGAACGGGATCTCATCGACCTTGCGAAACGCTGTGCCGACTTTCAGTTCGCGGTGGACTTCCACGTGTTCCAGTACAGCGACATCGAGCAGGTTTTTCAGGCCGGTCTGGTAGTAGCTGTTGAGGTAAGCCATTTCCAGCACGTCATCGGAATCTGCGCCCCAGACATCGACATTGCGCGCGAGGAAAATCTTGTCCTGAGTCAGGGTGCCGGTCTTGTCGGTGCAAAGCACGTCCATGGCGCCGAAGTTCTGGATCGCATCAAGACGTTTGACGATGACCTTTTTGCGCGACAGGAACACCGCGCCTTTGGCCAGCGTCGAGGTGACGATCATCGGCAGCATTTCCGGGGTCAGGCCAACGGCAATCGACAGCGCGAACAGCAATGCTTCGGTCCAGTCACCCTTGGTAAAACCGTTGATGAACAGCACCAGCGGCGCCATGACGAACATGAAGCGGATCAACAGCCAGCTGACTTTGTTGACGCCTTGCTGGAACGAAGTAACTGCGCGATCAGTGGCGCCGACACGCTGGGCCAACGCACCGAAATAGGTGCTATTGCCGGTGGTGAGAATCACCGCCACCGCCGTGCCCGACACCACGTTGGTGCCCATGAACAGGATATTGTCCAGCTCCAGCGGATTGCGCGTATCGCGATCCTGCTGATGTGGAAACTTCTCCACCGGCATCGATTCACCAGTCATCGCCGCCTGACTGACGAACAGGTCCTTGGCGCTGAGCACCCGGCAATCGGCGGGAATCATGTCACCGGCCGAGAGCACAATCAGATCGCCCGGCACCAATTGCTTGATCGGCAATTCGCTGCGCGGCGCGTCACGGCGCATCACCGTCGCGGTGTTGCTGACCATTGCCTTCAGCGCATCGGCGGCCTGGTTGGATTTGCTTTCCTGCCAGAAGCGCAGCAGCGTCGACAGCACCACCATGGAGAAAATCACCACGGCGGCCTTTAGGTCTTCGGTCAGCCACGAGATCACCGCCAACAGGGTCAGCAGCAGGTTGAACGGGTTTTTGTAGCAGTGCCACAGATGAATCCACCATGGCAGCGGCTGTTCGTGTTCGACTTCGTTGAGGCCGTATTGCGCACGCAGCGCATCGACTTCGAAATCGGTGAGGCCGTCTGAATGCGTACCGAGTGACGACAGCAACACACCGCTGTCGCACTGCGCGGCATCGACCAAAGTGTTGGCCAGCGTCGGCGGGACTTCACGGCTGACCGTGGTGTCGTTGATCGATTCCAGCAGCGCCAGGCGACGGAAGTGCCGGGCGATGTGGCGGGTGCGCAGAAAACCTGCGAAGAATTCCTTGAGCGTAAGTTTCATGGCTGTTGCCCCTATGGTCAGCCGGGAAACCGTCAAGCAGGTACGGCCGCGCCTCGTCCGCCGGAAAAACCGGCACGGCAAGGCCTGGCGCGCCGGTCAGAAAAGACAGGCGTGTCGATAGGGCTGCGATCTCGACAGTGAAGTCGAAACCACGCTCTGTTCAGCGTCGATGAGAAGGACGTCGGGACATGACCACGGACGGGTCATGCACGGGATGCCGCTGCTCGCTTTTACGGCGAGACAACGACAGAGAAAGTCTGCGCGTTATCTTGCCGAGAATCTGCCGGTTACCGAGACCGGCCGACAACTGTCACTCGAACAAGTACCCACTGTGGGTCTCCGCTATTGATGAAAACGCGCGAAGCTTACGCCCCGATGTCTGGAGAGTAAACCCGCAAAAGGAGGTGTTTCGGGGAATGTGGGGGGATGTTCAGGAAGGGTTCAGGATTCGGATTTTGCGGTGATTTTGATGGCCCCTTCGCGAGCAGGCTCGCTCCCACATTGGTTCTTCATCTGACACAAAATCTGTGTTCACTGAAAATCCCCTGTGGGAGCGAGCTTGCTCGCGAAAGCGGTATGTGAGGCGCTAAAAAATCAGCTGGCAGTCGCCAACAACAGATCCGCCATCGAGCGATGCCCACGGTTCTTGCCATGCTCATACAAAGAGGCAGCAATCTCGTCCGCACGAATCGGCAACACCGACAGCAGCGTATCGCTCAGACCATGGCTGGCCTGGCAGAAGCCCTGCATGTAGATGCCGGCCTTGCAGCGCTCGTCGGTGATCAGTTTGTAGTTGCGATCAACCTCGAAGTCACCCAGATATTCTTCCAGCGGCGCCAGCAGTTTGCGGTGCATCTGCCGTTCGTAACCGGTGGCCAAAACAACAGCGTCGTAATTGCGCACGGTGACTTCGCCAGTGGCGCTGTTGCGCACGGCCAGTTCGATACCGTTTTCGGTGGCGGTGGCTTTTTCCACGGTGGTCAGGGTGCGGAATGCGTGACGGGCGATCCCGGAAACCTTCTGGCGATAGAAGATGCCGTAGATGCGCTCGATCAAATCGATGTCGACCACCGAATAGTTGGTGTTGTGGTACTCGTTGACCAAACGCTCACGCTCGGCGCTGTTTTGCTGGAACACCAGATCGGTGAACTCCGGCGAGAACACTTCATTGACGAACGGGCTGTCATCCGCAGGTTTCAGTGCCGAGCCGCGCAGGATCATGTCGACCTGCACCGACGGGAACGAATCATTCAGGTCGATGAAGGCTTCCGCCGCACTCTGCCCGCCACCGATGATCGCAATGCTCATCGGCTGGTTGTTCACGCACGGCTGTTTGGCCATTTGCGACAAGTATTGTGAATGGTGGAACACGCGAGTGTCACCCTTCAGCGCTTTGAACGCCTCAGGAATACGCGGCGTGCCGCCGGCGCTGACCACCACCGAACGGGTGGTGCGCACATGTTGCAGGCCGTCGCTGCCACGGGAAATGACGCGCAGCGCTTCAACCTGATGATTGTGCAGCACCGGTTCGATGGTCAGCACTTCCTCACCGTAACGGCTCTGCGCGGTGAACTTGCCGGCGACCCAGCGCAGGTAATCGTTGTACTCCATGCGGCACGGATAGAAGGTGCCGAGGTTGATGAAGTCGACCAGACGGCCGTGATCCTTCAGATAGTTGACGAACGAGTACGGGCTGGTCGGATTGCGCAGGGTCACCAGATCCTTGAGGAAGGAAATCTGCAACTCGCTTTGCGTCGACAGGGTGTTGCCGTGCCAGCTGTAGTTGGCCTGCTTGTCGAGGAACAGCACATCCAGCTCGCCCTGGATCGGGCCGCGCTCTTGCAGAGCGATGGCCAGCGCCAGGTTCGAAGGGCCGAAACCGACGCCGATCAGGTCGTGAACGATGGGCGATGCAATTGCCTGTGTCATTTCCAGTGTCCTCTGGATGAACCCCTCAACCGTGGGGATAAAGCCTGGGTGACCTGACCGGCCCGAAGCAGGACAGCAGATCGTCTGTTGAGTAGGAACGAGGACGGTGAAAAAAAATTTACTGAGGAAGGATCAATGGGCGTCCCATTGTTTGATCCGCACCCGGCAATGTTTCATGGCATTGACGATGTGTTTCTCCACCAGCGCTTTGGAAATCCCCAGGCTCTCGGCGATTTCGTTATGGGACAGACCTTCGATCTTGCGCAGCAAAAAACTTTCGCGACACAGCGGCGACAATTCTGCCAGTGCGCGCTGCAGCATCGCCAGACGTTGACCGTGATCAAGGGTGCCATGGGGCGACGGGGTGAAATAGCGCTCTTCGCTGTCCAGCACGTCGAGCGGCTCGGCCTGACGCAAGGCGTTGCGCCGATGATCATCGATGACCAGGTTCAATGCCGTGCGATAAAGAAAAGCCCGCGGTTGTTCGATCGGCGTATCGCTGGAACGCTCCAGCACCCGCACATAAGCGTCATGCACCACATCTTCGGCCACCTGACGGTTGCCTAGCCTGGCGTTAAGGAAACACACCAGCTCGCGATAGTAGTTCTCCAACATGACTCCCGACCGCTGCGGTGCGGTTTCGATCCTTGAGCCAGACCCGCGATGGTCAAAACGACAATGGCAGGATGGTGGCAATTTCAGATGCGTAATTTATAGTAATTCTCATATAGATTTAAAGCGCTGTTTCGATTTGCCCGACAAATTGTTGCCCGCTATACCTGTTACCGCGTTTTGCAGCGCTTAAATTACCCATCGCGTCTCTCGTTTAAAGGACAGTTCCCCGTATCTGTCGCCTCCTGCGTCAGCGTTCGGTCGTGGCCCGCGTGCGGTGCCGGCTGGATGACGGGTCGATTTTCACTGGCCGGAACCCTGCATGAAACGTCCCCGCCCCGCCCGACGCGCCCTGCTCGCAGCCCTTTGTCTGATTCCCGTTGTCGCCGTAGCCGCATGGCAGATATTGCCCCCCGGCCGGGACAAGTTCGCCACCGTACCAGTCAGTCGCGGCGACATTGAAAGCAGCGTCACCGCGCTGGGCACGTTACAGCCCAGGCGCTATGTGGACGTCGGCGCCCAGGCTTCCGGGCAAATCCGCAAAATCCATGTGGAAGTCGGCGACGTGGTCAAGCAAGGCCAATTGCTCGTGGAAATCGATCCGTCCACACAAAAGGCCAAGCTCGACGCCAGCCAGTTCTCCATCGAAAACCTCAAGGCGCAGCTGCAAGAACAACAGGCCCAGCACGAACTGGCGCGGCAGAAGTACCAGCGCCAGCAGAACCTCGCGGCCGGCGGCGCCACCCGTGAAGAAGACGTGCAGACAGCCCGCGCCGAACTCAAGGCCACCCAGGCGCGTATCGACATGTTCCGCGCCCAGATCCGCCAGGCCGAGGCCAGCCTGCGCAGTGATCAGGCCGAACTCGGTTACACGCGCATCTATGCGCCGATGGCCGGCACCGTGGTCGCACTCGATGCCCGCGAAGGCCAGACACTCAATGCCCAGCAACAGACGCCACTGATTCTGCGCATCGCCAGACTGTCGCCGATGACGGTCTGGGCCGAGGTCTCCGAGGCCGATATCGGCCATGTCAAACCGGGAATGACCGCTTACTTCACCACGCTCAGCGGGGGTAATCGGCGCTGGAGCAGCACCGTTCGGCAAATTCTGCCGGTGCCACCCAAGCCGCTGGACCAGACCAGTCAAGGCGGTGGCAGCCCGGCCAGCTCAAGTAAAAGCGGCAGCGCGCGCGTGGTGCTGTACACCGTGTTGCTGGACGTCGATAACGTCGACAACGCCTTGATGGCAGAGATGACCACGCAAGTGTTCTTCGTCGCCGACCAGGCAAAAAACGTGCTCACCGTACCGGTCGCCGCCCTGCAAGGCAGCGCCGTGGCCAATCGGCAGACCGCGCAGGTCATCACCGCCAATGGCGAGATTCAGTCCCGCGAAGTACGCACCGGCATCAGCGACCGTCTTAGAGTGCAGATTGTCGAGGGTTTGAACGAAGGCGATCACTTGCTGATCGGCCCGGCCGACGGCAGCGGAGGTTGAATGCAAACGCCTCTGATCGAACTGCAGGACATCCGCAAATCCTACGGCGGCGGTGACGCTCCCGAAGTTCACGTGTTGCGCGGCATCGATCTGTCGATTCATGCCGGCGAATTCGTGGCGATTGTGGGAGCGTCCGGCTCCGGCAAATCAACGTTGATGAACATTCTTGGCTGCCTCGACCGACCGACAAACGGCGAATACCGTTTTGCCGGGGAGAACGTCGCCGGCCTCGACAGCGATGAACTCGCCTGGCTGCGGCGCGAAGCCTTCGGTTTCGTCTTTCAGGGCTATCACCTGATTCCGTCCGGCTCGGCCCAGGAAAACGTCGAGATGCCGGCCATCTACGCCGGCACCCCCGCCGCCGAACGGCATGCCCGCGCCGCCGCCCTGCTCGACCGCCTCGGTCTGGCCGCGCGTACCGGCAACCGCCCCCATCAACTGTCCGGAGGCCAGCAACAACGCGTGTCGATTGCCCGCGCACTGATGAATGGCGGCCACATCATCCTCGCCGACGAACCGACCGGCGCCCTCGACAGCCACAGCGGCAAGGAAGTCATGGCGCTGCTCGATGAACTGGCGAGCCAGGGCCACGTTGTCATTCTCATCACCCACGATCGCGAAGTGGCGGCGCGTGCCAAGCGCATTATCGAAATCAGCGATGGCTTGATCATCAGCGATAGCGCCACAAACAAACCCGACGCCCAGACCAGTGCCAATCCCGGCGCCCTGCAAGCGGTGGATCTGCGCAAGCGCTTGAGCGAAGGCGCCGAAGCTACCGGGGCCTGGAAAGGCGAACTGGTGGACGCCCTGCACGCCGCATGGCGAGTGATGTGGATCAACCGCTTCCGCACTGCGCTGACCCTGCTCGGCATCATCATCGGCGTAGCCTCGGTGGTGGTGATGCTCGCCGTCGGCGAAGGCAGCAAGCGCCAGGTCATGGCACAAATGGGCGCGTTCGGCTCCAACATCATTTATCTCAGCGGCTCGGCGCCCAACCCGCGAACGCCACCGGGCATCATCACCCTCGACGATGTGCATGCCCTGGCGAGCCTGCCGCAAGTGCAGCGGATCATGCCGGTGAATGGCGCCGAGGCCGGTGTGCGCTTCGGCAATGCCGACCACCTGAGTTACGTCGGCGGCAATGACACCAACTTCCCGGCAATCTTCAACTGGCCGGTGGTTCAGGGCAGCTACTTCACTGAGGCCGACGAACAGAACGCGGCAGCCGTTGCGGTGATTGGCCACAAGGTGCGGACCAAACTCCTCAAAGACATTGCCAACCCGATTGGCCAGTACATCCTGATCGAGAACGTGCCGTTTCAGGTGGTCGGGGTACTGGCGGAAAAAGGCGCCAGTTCCGGCGATTCCGACAGTGACAACCGCATCGCCGTGCCCTACTCCGCCGCCAGCGTAAGGCTGTTCGGCACGCGTAATCCCGAGTACGTGGCCATCGCTGCCGCCGACGCGCGCAAGGTCAAGGACACCGAACACGCCATCGAACAACTGATGCTGAACCTGCATAACGGCAAGAAGGATTTCGAACTGACCAACAACGCCGCGATGATCCAGGCCGAAGCGCGCACGCAAAACACCCTGTCGCTGATGCTCGGCTCGATTGCGGCGATCTCGCTGCTGGTCGGCGGCATCGGCGTGATGAATATCATGCTCATGACCGTTCGCGAACGCACGCGCGAGATCGGCATTCGCATGGCCACCGGCGCCCGCCAGCGCGACATCCTGCGCCAGTTTCTCACCGAAGCGGTGATGCTCTCGGTGGTCGGCGGCATCGCCGGCATCGCTCTGGCGCTGATCATTGGCGGTGTGCTGATTCTCAGTGAAGTCGCGGTGGCGTTCTCATTGATGGCGGTACTCGGCGCTTTTGGTTGCGCCCTGGTCACCGGTGTTGTCTTCGGCTTCATGCCGGCCCGCAAAGCTGCCCGACTCGACCCGGTCACGGCCCTTACCAGTGAATGATCGCTCTATGAAACCGCGCCTCAGTCTGTTGACCGTCTGCCTGATACTCAGCGCTTGCGGCAGTACCCCACAACCTCCGGACAGCGGCATCGTGCCGCCGGCCGCCTGGCAATCGCCGCAGAGCACCGGCGCCGAACGCGACGCCCTGCGCTGGTGGACGCGCTTTGCCAGCCCGCAACTCAATCAACTGATCGAACAGGCCCAGGTCGGCAGTTATGACCTGGCCGCGGCCATCGCTCGCGTCCGTCAGGCGCGTGCCGACACCGTGATTGCCGGCGGTTCGCAGTTGCCGGAAATACAAGGCACCGGCAATGCCAATCGGCAGAAGCTGTTGCGTGGCGAGGGCTATCGGCAACTGGATGCCGACAGCAGTAACAGGGCGGTGGACTACTTCGACGTCGGCCTCAGCGCCAGTTACGAAATCGATTTCTGGGGCGGCAAGCGCGCATCGCGCGACAGCGCACAATTCAGCCTGCAAGCCAGCGAGTTCGATCGCGCCACTGTCGAGCTGACGTTGCTCAGTGGCGTCGCCAACAGCTACACGCAGGTGTTGTCACTGCAGGAACAGAGTCGCATTGCCGAGCTTAATCTGGCCAACGCGCAAAACGTCCTGCAATTGGTGCAGACGCGCTACAACGCCGGCTCCGCCACCGCGCTGGAGCTGGCGCAACAAAAAAGCCTGGTGGCCGCGCAGCAACGCCAACTGCCGACCGTCCAGCAACAGGCCCGAGACGCGCAGATCGCTCTGGCCGCACTGCTCGGCCGCCCGGTGCAAGACCTGCCGGCCAGCCGCGAGTCCTTCGACCAGTTGCAGTGGCCGCCGATATCCGCCGGCGTGCCCAGCGAACTGCTGACGCGGCGCCCGGATATTGCCCGCGCCGAGGCGCAATTGGCGGCAGCTCAGGCGAATGTCACAGTGGCACGAGCGGCGATGCTGCCGAAAATCACGCTGGGCGCGAGCATCGGCTCCGGCGCCAACCAGGCTGACGATGTGTGGCGCAGTCCGTTCTACAACCTCACCGCCGGGCTGATCGCACCGATCTTCAACAATGGTCGTTTGGGGGCCGAACGCGACAAAGCGACGGCTCGTCAGGAGGAGCTGCTGGAAACTTATCGCGGCGCCATCATCAACGGTTTCGCTGACGTCGAAAAAGCCCTCAACAGCATCCGTGGACTTGATCAACAACGGCAGTGGCAGAGTGAAGAACTGAACCAGGCGCAAACCGCCTTCAACATCGCCCAGAGCCGTTATCAGGCCGGCGCCGAGGATTTGCTGACCGTACTGGAAACCCAGCGCACGCTGTATGCGGCGCAGGATCAGAACGTGCAACTGCGGCTGTCGCGAATGCAGGCGAGTATTGCCTTGTACAAGGCATTGGGCGGCGGGTGGCAGGCACTGTAATCGCGCAGCCCGGCCAAGCGCTTTCGCGAGCAGGCTCGCTCCCATAAGAGATCGCATTTCAACTGGTGGGATGCGGCCAACCTGTGGGAGCGAGCCTGCTCGCGAAGAAGCTGACGCGGAAATCAGACCTGAGTCTGTTTGGCCTTCAGATTGCGCGCATACCACGGCCGTGGCGGTACGCGACGGAACAGTCCGGCGAGCTTCTTCTCGTCATTGAGGAAGGTGATGCGCAGCGCCAGCTTCATGGTCTCCGGGTCCATCTCCACAGTCTTGCCCGTCTGCAATCCCGGTGTGGTGCTGCAACCATGGGTGACTGGCCCTAGCCAGGGATCATCGACCTCGTTCCAGCGTCCCGGTGCAAACCACTGCACACCATTGACCACTTTGCGAGTGACTTCACCCGGATGGAAGCGCTCGTGCGCGCGGAACCAGTCTTCAATACGATCGTCGATCCAGCCATGGAAATGCCAGAACGCCGGGTTCACATGAGACGAAAAGGGGTCGCCCAGAAAGTCGTTTTCCGCGCCATACCAGCGCGGCGCGAAATCGGCCTGATCGCGGGCAAACGGCACTGGCTGGCCGTTGGACGGATCACGCGGCACTGACGCCCAGCGCATGTGCAGCCAGTCGTGCAGCCCCAATTCAACCTCGGAACCGAACTGACCGAGCGTGAGTCTGGCCAGGTACACCGGATCACGGTATTGCGACTCCCAGACCTGGAAGTTGCTTTCGTAGGTCTCGGCCGTTTTGAGGTCGCTGACCCACTTGCTGTACTCGTCATCACCGTCAGCCAGCCATGCGGGCGGCAGCGCCGTGCCGTCATGGTTGTCGAAGTAACGGGCGAAGCCCGGGCGATCACGGATCAGTTCCGGTTGTGGCAGCGGAAAGTATTCCCACGATGGCAGGTCCTGCATTGAACGCGCCGTGCCGAGCATGTGCCGATGCATGAAGAAGAAATCCACACCAGAACCGTTGCGGTCCTTGCGCGGCCCACGGGCATCGCGCTCCTTGTCACGCGGTCCGGGCTGCCAGCCGATGCCGCGCAGGGCTTCGCGCTTGTCTTCAGGCAAGGTGTGCCACTTGTCCCGCGTGGCATGCCACAACTGGTGGAACAGTCGGTGCTCGGGGGAAATCAACCAGGCGAGCAGCGTCGGATTCAACGGTGTCCGTTCACGCGCCTCGGGAAACAGTCGCTTGACCGCGACAAATCCGTTGTCCTGCGCTGGCAAGGCCAGGGGGCGATCCAGACGCATCGCTTTTCCGCTGAGGGTGCCTTTGCCGGCGTTGCCGAAATCGGCCCAGACCTCATCGAGGATCATTTCCAGCTCATAGTTGATCTGGCCTTGCGCACCGACCAGGCGCCAGCTCAGTTTCGCCGCATTGGCACCGGCCAGATCGCCAAGAATTCGGTAACGAGGTGTTTCGCCAGAGCGCAAACGCTCCGGCGTATCAAGGAAACCACAGACGCCACGACCTTTCTGGCCGATGTCGAGGAACACTTGCAGGCCCTCCGTCGGCAGGCCTTCAAGGCCTGCGTCACGGCCTTCGAAACGAATATCCCAGACGCCCCGCAAGGCACTGGCCAAGCGTTGTCCGGCGAGGTCGGCGACGTCGAAAGACGCTTCACCCGGAGTGATCGTCGGATCCGGCTTCGTCCATTCACGATGCCCAAAATAAGCCGCCGGCACGGCAGCGCCGGTCAGCGCCAGGCCCGCCATGAACCATCGTCGAGAAATCTTCATTGCCCTACCTGTGTCAGCCATGAAGCAGGCTTTATCCAAGCTAGAACGTTTGCTGCCCGGGCAAATTTAAGCCGTCATTTTCGCCACGGGGCGCTCGTCCTAAATTTCCCCGTCGATCGCTCGTTCCTCCCAGATAGCAAAGGCTTTGCGCCTGCACCTCGATGGCGAACCCGACTGAGATGGCAATGACAAAACCACGTTCGAAAAAGGCTCTATTCATCGGCCTGCCCTTAGCCCTGGCGATCAGTGCCGGTGCAGGCTTTGCCGCTTGGCAGCACTGGTTCAAGGATGAGCTCGGCTATCCGGCGAAGATCGTGAAACAGGCGGATGAACTGCACGAACGCATGCTCTCCTTCGACAGCCATGTCAGCCTGCTGCAGGACTTCGGCACCCAGGGCAACGAAGCCGATAAAGACGGTACAGGCCAGTTCGACCTGGCCAAGGCTGGCCGTGGGCGCTTGTCCGGTGCCGCACTGACCATTTTCGGCTGGCCGGAAATGTGGAACGGCCCCGATGCCCCGCACAAACCGACTGCCGGCTTCATCGACGAAGCCCGCAACCAGCAGGAAATCCGCTACCGGATTATCTCCGGCATGGTTCGCGACTTCCCCAATCAAGTCGCGATCGCCTACACACCGGACGATATGCGGCGCCTGCATGGCGAAGGCAAGTTCGCGATTTTCATCAGCATGCTCAACGCCTATCCACTGGGTCATGACCTGAGCCTGCTGGACCTGTGGACGGCGCGCGGCATGCGCATGTTCGCCTTCAGTTACATCGGCAATAACGACTGGGCTGATTCTTCGCGGCCGCTGCCGTTTCTGAATGATTCGCCGGACGCCCTCGACGGCCTCTCGGACCTGGGCAAGCAAGCGGTCAAACGCCTCAACGATCTGGGCGTGATCATCGATGTCTCGCAAATGTCCACCAAAGCGCTGGAGCAAGTCGCTCAACTGAGTCGTACGCCACTGGTCGCCTCGCACTCGGCGCCGCGAGCGATGGTCGATATTCCGCGCAACCTCAGCGACAAGGAAATGCAACTGATCAAGAACAGCGGCGGCGTCGTGCAGATCGTCGCGTTCTCGCAGTACCTGCGCCCGCTCACTCAGCAAACCCAGGACAAACTCAACGAACTGCGCAAGGAGTTCGACCTGCCGCCACTGCCGAACCTGGCGATGGCATTGATGCCTGGCGATCCGATCATTTCAGCCTGGTCCGAACGCAAATTCGGCCAGTACGCCAGCCGCCTCTACGCGATCCTTGAAGAGGAGCCGAAAGCCAGCCTGAAGGATCTGGGCGACGCCATCGAATACGCCGTGCGCAAGATCGGCATCGACCATGTCGGCATCAGCTCCGACTTCAATGAAGGTGGCGGCGTCAAAGGTTTCGAGAACGTCGGCGAGATCCGCAATGTCACCGCCGAGCTGCTGTCGCGCGGCTACTCCGAAGCCGATATCGCCAAGCTCTGGGGCGGCAATTTCCTGCGCGTCTGGGGCGAAGTCGAGAAAGCCGCGAAACCGGCATTGGCCAGCGCACAGGGAACTGCCAAGCCATGAGCAACCGCCGTGAGTTTCTGAAACAGGCCGGGGTGCTCGCCGCCGCGTTGCCACTGGGCGCCAGCCTACCGACTGTTGCCAGCGCCGCGGTTGCCGCACCCGCACCTGCACCGCGCAACAAATGGGCGCAGTTGCAGCAATTGTTCGATCAAGATCCGGACTACCTGCACTTCTCCAACTTCCTGATCACCTCGCACCCGAAACCGGTGCGAGAGGCCATTGAACGGCATCGCGCCGCGCTCGACAAAAATCCTGGCCTGGCCATGGATTGGGACCTCGGCGTGATCGAGCAGCGCGAGGAAAACGTGCGGGTCTGGGCCGGTCAATATCTGCAAGTCAACGCCAAACAGATTGCCCTGACCGGTAGCACCACCGAAGGCCTGACCATGATTTACGGCGGCGTGCATGTACGTCCCGATCAGGAAATCCTCACCACCGTCCACGAACACTATGCCACCCACACCATCCTCGACTTGCGCAAGGAGCGCGAGGGCACACAGGTGCGCAAGATCCGCCTGTTCAAGGATCCGCAAACCGCGAGCAAAGCTGAAATCCTCGCCGCCATCGACAGTGCCATCCGCCCTGAAACCCGCGTGCTGGGCATGTGCTGGGTGCATTCGGGCAGCGGCGTGAAGCTGCCGATCGGTGACATCGGCGCTCTCGTCGACAAGCACAACCGTGGCCGCAGCGATGCCGAGCGGATCATCTACGTGGTCGACGGCGTGCACGGTTTCGGCGTCGACGACCTGAGTTTCGCGCAGATGAACTGCGATTTTTTCATTGCCGGCACCCACAAGTGGATGTTCGGCCCACGTGGCACCGGCATCGTTTGCAGCCGGTTCGAAGAGGTCAGATACGTCACGCCCATCACTCCGACGTTCTCCGAAGCTACGACGTTTTCCACCACCATGACACCCGGTGGCTACCACTCCTTCGAGTATCGCTGGGCGCTCGACGAAGCCTTCAAGCTGCACCTGCAACTGGGCAAGGCCGACGTCGAAGCACGTATCCATGCGCTTAACAGTTATCTGAAAAAGCGTCTGCTGGAACACCCGCAAATCGAACTCGTCACGCCGCTGAGTCCGCAACTGTCAGCCGGTTTCACCTTCTTCCGCGTCAAGGGCCGAGACAGCGACAAAGTCGCCGCTTACCTGATGCAGAACCGGGTGGTCGCCGATGCCGTGGAGCGCGATGTCGGCCCGGTGGTGCGCACTGCGCCGGGCTTGCTTAACGACGAAGCGCAAATCGATCGCTTGATGGCGTTATTGGCCAGACAGCTTTAAGCGCCCTGCTCCCACGTTTCCTTTCAACCTGTTATCGAGAACCCTGATGAACAGTCGTGAACTGCGTAAATTTTCCTTGAAGACGCTGCCCGCTCTGGGCCTGGTGGCTTTGCTGTCCAGCGTGCTGCCAGGGCATGCACAAGCGGTCGAGCCACTCAAACCCGGCAAAGTCTTCAAGGACTGCAAGGACTGCCCGGAAATGGTCGTGCTGCCCACCGGCACTTTCACCATGGGCACGCCGGAGGATGAAGTCGGCCGTGAACCGGACGAAGGCCCGATGCATCCGGTGACTTTTGCCAAACCGTTGGCCATCAGCCGTTTCCAGGTCCTTCGCGGCCAGTGGGACGCTTACCTGGCAGACAGTGGCTACGCGATGCCCGATGGCGACAAGCGCCCGGGACGCGCGTGCAAGGCCGGCATCCCCGACTACCAGGGCAGCGATCCGAAAAAGCAGTACACCGACAAGCATCCGGCGGTGTGCATGAACTTCACTGAAGCCGAAGCCTATGTGGCGTGGCTGTCGAAGAAAACCGGCAAGGCGTACCGACTGGTCAGCGAATCGCTGCGTGAATACGCCGCCCGCGCCGGCAGCACCGGGCCGTTCCCTTTCCCGTTCGATGAAGGCAAGGAATACAGCATCGCCAAACACGCCAACACCTACGGCGCTGCCGATGGCTACAACTTCACGGCGCCGGCGGGCACGTTCCCGGCCAACGCCTTTGGCGTCTACGACATGCACGGCAACATCTACGAGTGGACGGCCGATTGCTACCACGAAAACTACGTTGACGCGCCGAGCGACGGCAGCGCGTGGCTGACCGGCGACTGCAAGATTCGCCGCATCCGCGGTAATGACTGGGGCGAAGCGCCGGTGTTCTCGCGCTCGGGCAACCGCAACGCGACTTACATCGACGACCGCGGCGACTGGATCGGCTTTCGCGTCGCGCGCGATCTGTAACGCCGAGCCGCTCGCTCGTCGCCTCAGTCCTCGATAAACCCGCGGGCGGCTAAATCGCTGCCCGCGGGTTTCGTCTTTTAACCAGCCAAACCTTTGAACCAATGCCCTTACCGGCACCAGAAGCGGAAACCTCCATGACCACAAAATCGCGCGGAGCCATCAGTGAAGTCCTCGGCCTGCTCAAGCCTTACCGGGTCGTCGTGGCGCTGTCGATCCTGCTCGGCATGCTCGGTGGCGTCAGCGTCACCGCCCTGCTGGCGACCATCAACAAAGCCCTCAATGGCACAGGCAGCCCGTCCGCGACGGTGCTGGCGACGTTTGCCGGCCTCTGCGCCTTTGCCCTGTTGACCTCGATTCTGTCGGACATCGGCACCAACCATGTCGGTCAGCACATCATTGCCGGGCTGCGCAAGTCGCTGGGGGAAAAGGTCCTGCTGGCGCCCATTGAACAGATTGAGCGGTTCCGCAGCCACCGCTTGATTCCGGTGTTGACCCACGATGTCGACACGGTCAGCGACTTCGCCTTTTCCTTCGCGCCGCTGGCCATCGCGTTTACCGTGACCCTCGGTTGCCTGGGTTACCTGGCGTTCCTTTCCGCACCGATGTTCATTCTGCTGCTGGTGGCCCTGGTGATCGGCATTGCCGTGCAATACGTCGCGCGCAACAAAGGCATCAAAGGGTTCGAAACGGCGCGCGAAGCCGAGGATGAACTGCAAAAGCATTACAGTGCGATTGCCGCCGGCGCCAAGGAATTGCGCATTCACCGGCCACGCCGCCAGCGCATGTTCAGCCAGCGTATCGAAGGCACCGCCGACTTCATCTGCCAGACCCATATCCGCTCGGTAAACATTTTCGTGATGGCGAAGACGTTTGGCTCGATGCTGTTTTTCGTGGTCATCGGCCTGGTGCTGGCCTTGCAGTCGCTGTGGCTGGACACCGACAAAGCCGTGCTCAGCGGGTTTGTGCTGGTGCTGCTGTACATGAAGGGCCCGCTGGAATACCTGATCACCACCCTGCCGGTAATCAGCCGCGCGAATATCGCCTTCAAACGCATCAATGATCTGGCCGAACAGTTTTCGTCGCCGGAACCGCACCTGCTGCTGAGCGAGTCCGCGCCGGTGCGCAAAACACCGGTTCAGCACCTGCAAATGCAGAACGTGCATTACGCTTTCCCAGCGGTCAAAGGCAGTGCCGCGTTCGAGCTGGGACCGGTCAACCTGAACATCGCTCAGGGTGACATCGTGTTTATCGTCGGCGAGAACGGCGGCGGCAAAACCACCCTGATCAAACTGCTGCTGGGCCTTTACGCTCCGCAACGCGGTGAGGTGCTGCTCAATGGCGAGGTGGTTGATGCGCGCGCCCGCGATGACTACCGCCAACTGTTCACGACCATTTTTGCCGACTACTACCTGTTCGATGAACTGGTCCAGGGCGATCAACAGGTGCCGGCCGACGCCGGCCGTTATCTGGAGCGCCTGGAAATCGCCCACAAGGTGAGCATCCAGGACGGCGTGTTCAGCACCACGGACCTGTCCACCGGTCAACGCAAGCGTCTGGCGCTGATCAACGCCTGGCTGGAGGAGCGTCCGGTGCTGGTGTTCGACGAGTGGGCCGCCGACCAGGATCCGGCTTTCCGGCGGATTTTCTACACCGAGTTGCTGCCGGAACTGAAACAGATGGGCAAGACCATCATTGTGATCTCCCACGACGACCGTTACTTCGACGTCGCCGATCAATTGGTGCGCATGGAAGGTGGCCGGGTCGTCACCCACAAAAAGCCCCTCGAAACCGCCTGAGCAACTGTGTCTTGCCTGCCGACAGCACCTGGGTGCTGTCGACCTTCACCTGAATGTTTATCACCGTGGTTCCGGCTGGCGGCAACAGCGTCAGCGGCCACGGTGCTGCCAACCACGAGAAACCGATGAACGACTTACTCGATGATGAGGTGCTGGCGCTGTTGATGGCAGACGCCGGCATGCAACACCAGGGCATCACTGCCCGCCACCTACCGGCTCCAGCGCCACTGTCATTTGCCCAGCAGCGGTTGTGGTTCGTGCAACAACTGAACCCGCAAAGTGCCGCGTACAATTTGCCACGCGCGATGCGCCTCACCGGCGCTCTGCAACCCCCGCATCTGGAAGCGGCGCTGAACAAAGTCATCGAACGCCATGATGTGTTACGCAGCAGGATTGTTGAAATCGACGGTGTGGCGATGCAGGTGGTCGACGAGCACGCGACACTGACACTCGCCGTCGAAGATCTGCACTATCTGAGCGCCCAGGCGCGTGAAGCGCAGATTGCCGAGCGCATCGCCAGCGACGCCGGCATGCCCTTTGACCTGACACTGGCGCCGCTGATGCGCGCGACGCTGCTACAGACTGGCGAAGACGAAAACCTGTTGTTGCTGAACATGCACCACATTGCGTCGGATGCCTGGTCCAACGCGATTCTGCTGCACGATCTGATGCAAGCGTATGCGCAGGTCGGGGCGGGAGATCCATCGCCCTTGCGCCGACCGGCCATTCAATACGCCGACTACGCCCACTGGCAACGCGACGAATACCTTAACAGCCCGGCGTGCGCCGCCAGCGCCGGCTATTGGCGCAACTACCTCGGCCAGGTCCTGCCGCCGCTGGACCTGGCGACTGATTTCCCTCGTCAGGAACATCATCGCCACCCGGCCGGCAAATACGCCTTCAGTCTGCCTGTCGAGTTGACCCAGAAACTCAACCGCTTCTGCCAACACGGCGGGCTGACACCGTTTGTGGTGGCGCTCGGTGCCTGGCAACTGCTATTGAGCCGCTACAGCAACCAGTACGACTTTACGGTCGGCGTGCCGAATGCCAGCCGCAATCGCAGCGAAACCCAGGAGCTGGTGGGCTTTTTTGTCAGCGCCCAGGTTTATCGCGTCAGGATAGATCCGTTGCTGTCGTGCAAGGACTTCCTGCAGCGCCTGCGCGGTGAAACCCTGGCCGCACTGGATCATGCCGACTACCCATTGGAGCTGAGCTTCGATGACTTGCAGTTGCAGACCAACCGGCAGAGCAATCCGCTGTTCCAAGTGTTGTTCAACTGGCGTACCGAAGCACCTGGCGAGGAACCGCTGAAGCTGGGTGACCTGACAGTCGACTTTGTGCAGACGGGCACGACCCAGGCCAAATTCGACTTGTCGCTGGACGTCGGTTACGCCCTTGACGGCATCGACGCCAGTCTCGAGTACAGTCGCGATTTGTACACCCCTGCCACGATCGAGCGCCTCGCCGGTCATTGGCAAAATCTGTTGCACGCCATCGTTGAAGATTCCAGTGTCGCGCTCAGTGAGCTGGCGCTTCTGAGCCCCGAAGACAACCGCGTCCAACGCGTGCAATGGAACCCGCCCGCCTCGGCCTTGCCCGCCGAAGGCGTGCACCAGTTGTTCGAGCGCCAGGCACAGGCCACACCGAACGCGCCTGCGCTGATCGTTGAAGATCTGCAATTGAGCTATGCGCAGCTGAACCGCGCGGCCAATCAGTTGGCAGCCACCTTGATCGAATGCAACGTTGGCCCCGAAGTACGGGTGGGCATCGCGGTTGAACGTTCGGCGCACATGATCATCAGCTTGCTGGCAGTGCTCAAGGCGGGCGGCGTCTATGTGCCACTCGACCCTGACTACCCGCAGGAGCGCCTGACCTGGATGATCGAAGGCAGCGGCCTGAGCGTCCTGCTGACGCAGCGCTCGCTGCTTGAACGCCTGCCATCAGTGTCGTCGGTGAACGTGGTTTGCGTCGATGACATCGACTCTCACGATGACCGTCACACCAACAATCCGTCATGCCGTACCTTCGGCAGCAATCTGGCGTATGTAATGTTCACCTCAGGTTCCACCGGTCGCCCGAAAGGTGTCGGTATCACCCACGCGGCGCTGGCCCGGCATGCACAAGTCGGCCTGGAATTCCTCGGGCTGACGCCTGCCGATCGCGTGTTGCAATATGGCACCTTCAATTTCGACGCGTTCGTCGACCAGCTCTACCCGGCCTTGATCTGTGGTGCCTCGGTAGTGCTGCGCGGGCAGGAAATCTGGGACAGTCAAACGTGGTACGAACAACTGCTGGACAAGAAATTCAGCGTCAGCGAACTGACCACCACGTACTGGAACATGCTGGCCAAGGACTTTGCCGCAGCGGGCCCACGGGATTACGCGACACTGCGCCAGGTCGTCGTCGGCGGTGAAGCGATGCCGCCAGAGGCCGTTGCCGCGTGGGGCGCAGCCGGGCTTGGGCATGTGCGCCTGCTCAATGTTTACGGGCCGACAGAGGCCACGGTCGACTCGACCATGCTCGATTGCAGCGACTACGCCGCTGGACGCGTGGCGTTGCCGAAAACCATGCCGATTGGCCGGCCGCTGGCCGGGCGCGCAGTTTATCTGCTCGACAGCGGCGGTCAGTTAGCCCCCGTCGGTACCGTGGGTGAACTGATGATTGCCGGCGACCTGCTCGCGCGTGGTTACTTCAATCAGCCGCAGCTGAGCGCCGAACGCTTCATTCCGGATCCGTTCAGTGCCAGTGGCGGACGCCTCTATCGCACTGGCGATCTGGCGCGCTACAACGCTGACGGCGTGATCGAATACGTCGGCCGCCTCGACCATCAGGTAAAAATTCGCGGCTTCCGCATTGAGCTCGGAGAAATCGAGTCGTGCCTGCTGCAGTTGCCTGCCGTGCGTGAAGCCGTGGTCGTCGCCCGAGAAACGGTGACCGGCACACAGTTGATCGCTTACGTGGTGCCCCACGCCGGCGTGGTTTCGGACGAACAGCAACAGCAGGCATTGCGCCAGACCCTAAAGGCCGAACTCGGCAGCCGCTTGCCTAACTACATGGTGCCTGGCCATCTGATGGTGCTGACGGCCATGCCGCTGAGTCCGAATGGCAAACTGGACCGCAAGGCGTTGCCATTGCCCGATTTCAATCAGCCACACGCCGTGTTTCGCGCACCGCAGACACCGCTGGAAACAGCACTGGCCGAGCTCTGGCAAGAAGTGCTGCACGTCGAACGCGTGAGCCTCGACGATAACTTTTTTGAGCTGGGCGGGCATTCGATTCTGGCCATTCAGTTCATTGGCGCATTGAATACGCGTCTGGGGATCAAACTGGCCTTGCAGCAAATGCTCGCGCACCCGACGGTGGAAGTATTGGCGCGGTTCATCGCCATGGAGCATCAACAGCAAGTGCAATGCGTGGTCGAACTCACGGCCGCGACCTCTTCCGCGCCGCCTCTGTTCTGCCTGCACCCGAGCGGCGGCATCGTCTTCTGTTATCAGCCGCTGGCCAAGCGTTTGAGCCGCCACACACGCACCTTCGGCATCATGCATAAAGGTTTCGCCGACAAGGATGCCAGCACCCAGACCTGGGCCGAGATGATTGCCGAATACACCGAGCAGATTGTCGCCAGACACCCCGAAGGTCCTTATCGCCTGATGGGTTGGTCGCTGGGCGGCGCGATTGCCATGGACGTCGCCGCCGCGCTGGAGCACCAAGGCAAGCAGGTGACATTCCTGGGGCTGGTCGACACCACCCTGCCGGAAAATATCTTTCCTGCTGATCTGCCACGCAAACCACGGGAAGAAGACAACCCCGATTACTTCAGCGCGGACAACGAACTATCGGTGGCCGTGGAAATGTTCAGCCTGATGTTCGCTCATCTCGAGGAGCCGGCGGCACGCTTCATCGCCGCGAATCCAGCGACTGATCTCAAGGCCTTTTATCAGTGGGCCAGCCAGCAGGCTGCCACTGACGAACAGGAGATGATCAAGACCCTGGAGGCCATCAAGCAGGAAATCATGAATGCCCAGGCGTTCGACATTCATGAACGACTGGTGAAGAGCTTTGACGCCTTTTCGCTGCCGCTGCTCGCCGTCAAGGCCAGTTGCTGGTGGTCGCTGTCGCACAAGACCCTGGAGCAAGTGCTGCACTCCGAACAGGTCCTGCGCCAACACACTGTTGGCGGTCAGTTGCAAGGCTCGGTTCACTCGCTATTGCCGCACCGCAGCATGATCTACGGCGAATCCCTGCTGGACTCCTTCGAAACCGTACTCCTTGAGTGTGAGGCGGCGCACGCCTGACCCCTCACCCGCAGCCAACGAAAAACGCAGAAGCCATGGCTTCTGCGTTTTTTTATGTCCGCCGTTTTGTTGTGTCGTGGTGTCGACGAGAAAATCCGCGCAAAAAAACGGCCCACGCTCTTCTTCAAGAAGCGTGGGCCGGTTCGGCAGTGCGTCAGTGCATCAGAACTGCGGGGTGTACTTCACGGAGAACATCACGTTGCGTGGGTCACCGAAGTTGTTGTTACCGCTGAGCTGGTTGTAGGCAGAGGTAATGTAGCTCTTGTCGAACAGGTTGTTGGCATTGACTGCCAGACCGATCTCAGGCGTCAGCTGGTAGGCGACACGTGCGTTCCACACGGTGTAACCCGCCACCTCGTAAGTGCCTTCGTAACCCAGGGTGTGGTTTTGCGTGGTAAAGCCCAGACCCGTGCTCAAACGGTTCAAGTCACCGGTGAACTGGTAGTTGCCCCACACGCGCAACATGTGTTTCGGCGTCCAGGTGCTGAAGGTACGGCCTTCCATGTCCGGGTCATCGAGGTACTTGGTGGTGTTGTAGGTGTAACCGGCGAACAGCTGCAGGTTGTCTGTTACAGCACCACTGATTTCGGCATCCAGCCCTTGGCTGCGCACTTTGCCCGCAGCAGTCGAGCAGTACCAGCCATCACATTCCATGCCCCCGGAAATATCGTCGACGGCACGGTTTTCCTGGTCGTAACGGAACAGGGCCAGGGAGGTGTTGACCCGACCGTCCATCAGCTCACCCTTGAGGCCGATTTCGTAGTTGCTGCCGATGATCGGCTTGAGCATCGAACCACCGGCATCGCGCACGGTCTGCGGCTGGAACACGTCGGTGTAGCTGGCGTACACCGCCCATTCGCGGCTCAGGTCGTAGACGATACCGGCGTAAGGGGTAACTTCACCGGTTTCGGTCAAGGTGCTTGGTTCATCCGTAACGATCGTGCTGTTCAGAGCCGTCTGAGTCTTGGATTTGTAGCTGTAGTCATACCAGCTGACGCGCGAGCCCAGCACCAGCGTCAGGTCATCGACCGGTTTGACCCGCCAGGTGCCATACAGACCTTTCTGACGGATATCGTACTTGCTGTTGATGCCACGGCCACCCGGTGTGTTGAGCAGGCTGTCGTAGCTGATGTCCGGACGGTTGTTGTTGACGTTGAAGATCGTGTCGGTCGCGCTGTTGTTGAACGTACGACCGAGCTGATCATCCGTCTCCAGCTGGGAGTAGTTGCCACCCAGCATGACTTCCTGCTGCATCGACAACGCTTCGAACTTGCCGGTCAGGTTCATGTCCAGACCGACTTTGGTGGAGTCGAAATCGGTCACGAAGTCGGCATATTGCAGACCGCTGCCATCAGCCTTGAGACCGGCGCCGGAGCTTTGCAGGCGCTGGCTTTTCGAGGTGTTGGTTTCGGTCATTTGCACCGCACCGACCTTGAACGCCCAGTCCTCGTTGAAGCGATGTTCGAGGTCCGCATAGAGGGTGGTGACGTCGATTTGCGAGTGGTTCCATTTGGCACCACCGTAGGTCGAACGTCCGATGTTCGGCATCGAGCCGTCGGCGTAACGTGGCAAGCCACGAATCATCGGGCGCGACTCGGCTTCAGTGCGGCTGACCGCCAGACCCAGCGTGGTGTCTTCACTCAGATCGAAGTCCATCGAGCCGTACAGCGAATGGGTTTTGCTCCACTCGCTATCGATGAAGGAGTTGCTCTGGTCTTCGTCGACGACGAGGCGACCACGGATATTGCCGGCCTGGTTCAGCGGGCCACCCGCGTCCAGTTGCAGACCATAGTGGTCCCACGAACCGGCCTTGCCGGTGATGGTCACGGTCGGTGCCGCCTGACCGCGCTTGCGTACCAGGTTGATGGCGCCGCCCGGGCTGCCGGTGCCCTGCAGCAGGCCCGAGGCACCGCGCAGGATTTCCAGACGGTCGAAGAAGATCAGGTCCTGGGTCGCCCAGTTGCCCAGCGAATAGGTGTTGCGTGGAATCGGTACGCCGTCATATTGCCAATCGTCGATCTGGAAACCGCGCGAGGAGATGATCAGGCCCTTGCCGACGCCTTGCAGGCCGACGATACCGGTGGTCTGGTTCAGTGCATCTTTGAGGTCGACCAGATCCTGGTCGTCCATCTGCTTGCGGGTCATCACCGTGACCGACTGCGGAATCTCCTTGAGGGTGTGGGTGCCCTTGCCGATCGTGACGGCATTGGAGGTGTACGAGTTGCTGCCTTCGGTCGTCGCGCCGATCTGTTGTGCGCTGATGTTGGTCGCGCCCAGCTCCAGGCCTTGGGTGTTGCTGCCACGCACCAGCATCAGCGTGTTGCCCTCGACGTTGTAGCGCACGTCGGTGCCCCTGAGCAATTCGGCGATGGCCGCCTGCGGGCTCATCTTGCCGCTGACCGCGTGGCTCTTGAGCCCGGCCATGTCGTCAGCGTTGTAGATCACTTGCTGGTTGGTCTGCTGACCAAACGCCTGCAGCGCCTGTGGCAACGATTGCGCCGGAATATTGATGCTGACGTCTTCAGCCATCACCTGAGCGCTGAGAGGCAATACACAGACCAGCCCCAGACCGGTCAACACGCGGCGTGAACGCAGGCCGCGGGACATGACGAGTGCCTTGAACAAAGGTTTCAACTCATGAATTGCTGACATCGTGCTCTCTATTATTGGTAGAAGTGAAAGTCCATTGGGCCGACGGGCCCGCCGCTGTCTGCACACGTGAACCGCACACTGTCGCTGGCCCTGCGAGCGACCTGGCAATGCGTGGCGATCTGCCCCTCCCCGGGCTCGATCATCTGGCTGGACATCGGCGAAATATTTTCTGCTGAACAAACCGGTGCATTGGCGGCCCTGCCTGACACGATTTGCCCACATACCCTAGTAAGACGCAGCACCTCCAAAAAACCGGAATGAGTTTATTTATCATTAACGCAAAAAGTTAAAAAAAAGGCCGACGCTGTTGGGCGACGGCCTTTTGTTTCTTTCTGTGTCAGCTGGTTTGCGCAGCCTTGGCGGCCTGCAACTGTCGCGCCTGCTCAGCCAGACGCGCCTTTTCCTCGGGTCTCATCGCCTCCATGCGCAGGCGTACCTGAGCCATTTTTTCCAACTGCCCCGGGCTGCTTTCCACCGCCCGCAACGCCAGCGCCAACGACGCCACGGTCGGATGATCGAAAACCAGTCCCGGATGGATTTCGCATTGCAGCAACTTGCGAATACCGGCCACCAGTTTGATCACCAACAACGAATGACCTCCGGCCGCGAAAAAGTCGCGTTCAATGCTCAAGCGTTCAAGCCCCAGCAGCTGCGCCATGCGCACGGCGAGCAATTGCTCAAGTGCATCACGCGGCGCAACGCCTTCGTCATCCGCTGCCGTAGCGGCCAATTGTTGCAGCGCCTTGCGATCAATCTTGCCGTTGGCCAGCCGTGGAAAACGCTCGATCAGTTGCAGGTGCTGCGGCACCATCACGGCGGGCAGACGTGCACTCAGTTCGGCACGTGCGGTGTCGAGCTGCCCCGCGCTTGCCCCCGGTTGCGCCACGATAAACGCCAGCAGGCCCTGTTCAGCCGACGCGGCAGGCAGCACCAGCGCTTCAGCAACCGCTGGCAGGCGCAGCAGTTCGGCTTCGATTTCCGCAAGTTCGATACGGAATCCGCGCACCTTGACCTGCTGATCGCGCCGACCATGCAACTGGATCGCCCCGTCAGCGCGGTAACGCGCCAGATCTCCACTGCGATACAGACGCTGCGCAGGATCGAATGGACTCTGCACGAACGTCTGCGCATCAGCCTCGGCATTCAGATAACCACGGCACAATTGCGCACCGCCCAGGTACAACTCGCCCAGCACACCGACGGGGGCCAGACGCAAATCAGCGTCCAGCACATACACCTGATTGTTGCCCAGCACATGGCTCAGCGCCGAGCAATCGCTGGCCGTGCCGTCCAGTGTCAGTGGATGAATCATCACGCCGACGGTGGCTTCGGTCGGGCCATAGTGGTTGAACACCCGGCAATCACTGCGCAGCCGTGCAATGCGTTCGATCAGCGTCGGCGCAACCGGCTCGCCGCCCAGTACCAGCGTGTGCGGCAAGGTTGCCTGCTGATGGTCGAGCAACGCCGCAAGGTGCGACGGGACGATTTTCAGACAGTCGATCTGATGCTGCTGCAGGTACTCGGCGAACAAGGCACCGTCCTGCATCTGCGCATCGCTGGCAACGTGCAGGGTTGCCCCATTGAACAGCGCACCGAACAACGCCGTGTTGCCCAGATCCGCCGCGACAGTGGAGCTGAAGCCGATGTTTTTGCATTGTTGCAGACCCAGCGCCTGACTGGCCTGAGCGACGTAATTGAGCAACTGCCGATGCTCGATCACCACACCTTTCGGCACACCGGTAGAACCGGAGGTAAACAGCACATAAGCGATGTCGGTACCTTGCGTCGCAAGCACCGGCAACGGCGCGTCCGGCGCGTCGAGTTGTGCCAGCGTCAGGGCTTTGTGCGGCTGGTCCTGCCAGGCCGTCAGGTGTGTTGCATCGGTCAACAACAGCGCGGCGCCGGCCTGTTCCAGCATCAACGCCTGACGCGCCTGCGGCCATTGCACATCCAGCGGCAGATACGCGCACCCGAGGCGCCAGCTCGCCAACATTGCGATCACCAGATCCGCCGAGCGTGGCAACGCCAGCGCAATGATCGAGCCTGCGCTGACACCTTGATTGTTCAGGCCCTGGGCGGCACTTTCGACGCGGGCTTGCAACTGGCCGTAGCTCAATGGCTGCCCAGCATCGGTCAAGGCGATGGCATCCGGCGTACGCAGCGCCAGATCAGCGATGCGCTGTGGCAGATAACGCTGGTCGGCCAGCATCTGTATCGCCGGATTGATCGCCAGCAAGTGCTGTTCGGCGGCGCGGCTGAGCAGGTTGAGTTGCGCCAGTGCGGTGTGCGGCGCATCGACAATCGCGCTCAACAGCACGCCGAACTGTTCCAGTACGGCGTTGGCTGCCGCTGGCGAATAGCGCGAAGCGGCGTATTGCAGACCAACACCGGCAAGACGCTGGTTTTCGTCCAGTTGCATTTGCAACAACAACTCGAAAGCATCCGGTTGCACCCGCACGGTGTCAGCCGCGTTCCAGCGCAGGCCGCCGCTGCTCGCGGCAACGCCGATCTGGCCAAGGCTGAATCCGTAGGCCGGACGTGCTGCGTCGGGCGCCAGTTCCGGCGTCCAGTATTCCTGCCAGGTGCGATGCTCTTCGAGGCGCGCGGCCAACTGCCCCAGCCAGTCACTGAAGCGTGCACTGCCAGGCAGTTCAAGCGACAGCGGCAAGGTTTTCTCGAACACGCCCAAGGCGTTGGCGAAATATTCATAGTCGGCACGGCTGTCATGCCGCAGACCGACCAGTGCCTGATCGAGCCCGCTCAAACGCCCCAGCAACACCCACCACGCGCCTTGCAGCAACGTGGCGACCGGCTGACCGAGCTGCTCGGCCAAGGCATGCAGAGCATCACGCTGCGCCGACTGCAGATTCAGCGATACGCAGGTATCGGCGGCACTCGCTTCGAGGCCGGCGCTGCGAGCGGCCAGCCATGGCGAAGCGATGTCCGTCTGCACGCCGTGCAGGTGCTGCTGCCAGTAGCTACGCGCGGCGGCAGCGTCTTCATCGAGCACCACTTCACTGCGCCATTCCAGATACTGGGCGAACTCCCCCGACTCTTCGTCTTCGGCTGGCTGAACCCCGGCGTACGCTTGCTGCACTTGCTCCAGCACAAGGTTCAACGATGGCGTGTCAGCACTGTAGCGAGCAATGCCCAGCTCCAGCTGCCATTGCTGGGGCGCCAGGCGATACAGCACGGCCTGGACACTGGCCGATTCGCCGATGACAAAGGCGCGCTCCAGCGATTCGCTGATTTGCGCCTGAACGTCCTCGGCGCGCTGCTCGCCGGCATGGATCGTCAGCGGGAAGCGTCCGCTGTCGGCCGCAGCCTGACGCAAACCGTGGAAACCGCTGACCTTGTCCAGCCGCGCCAACAGCATCGGCTGTTGTGTCAGCACGATATCGAACGCGGCCTGCAAACGTTGCGGATCAAGATCACCGTCAATGACAACGCTGAGCCAGCGCAAGGCCTCGCCACAGGTGACGGTGTTCGACAGGCGCTCAAGCAGCGCCTGTTGCTCAGGCGTCAGGGCGAAACCCGGATCCTGCTCGTCCTTCATGACTTCGCTCATGCGCCGCTTTCCTCGGTGTTCAATGCCGCCCGGGCGTTGCTTGCCAAGTGCTCCAGGCTGCTGTGGTCGTACATGTCACCCATGGCGACGACAATCTTGCGCGGGCCCTCAAACGGATCACGGGCATGCGCCACCAGCATGTTGTCGAGCAGAATGGCGTCGCCTTTCTGCCAGTCGAATCGCACGGCGCACTCTTCATACAGCTCACCGATGCGTTGCATCACTTCGTCTTCAATCGGCGTACCGTCGCCGTAGTAAACGTGACGCGGCATGCGCTCGGCGCCGAACATCGACAACAGGTCTTCACGCACATCCGGCTCCAGCCAGTAGATGTGGTGCAACTGCACCTGGTTGAAGAACGACTTGGCGCCGGTGATCGGGTGACGAATGATCGCCGGTCCCGGTGTGCGGGTTTGCAGTTCGTTGTTGTCGAGCCAGCGCCACTCGATACCGCCAGCGCGGCAGCGGGCTTCAACTTCGGCACGGTCTTCGGTCTTGAAGAAGTGCTGCCACGACACGTCGAGGTTGTCGGTGAAGGTGCGCACATACAGCAAGCCTTTGGACTCGAACTTGTCACGCAGGTCTGCCGGCAGTTTTTCGTACATCAAGCGGCAGTCCACCACCGGCGTCGCACCGCCGACCGGCGCCGCTTGCTCGCAATAGAACATCTGCTTGCGCGGCCAGCGATCCTGGTGCGAGCTCTCGTTGTGGAACAGGATCATCTTGCGTTCCGGGTACGGCGTGGAGCGGTAAGTGTTCTTGCCGCCCTCCTTCTTCGGCAGATCGCCGTATTGACCGTAGAGGCCTGGCTGGATCGCTTCGGCGAACGCTTCAAAACCCTGAATGCCGTCGAGTTCGAAACCGCGAAAGAGAATGCCGGCGTGGGTCGCCAGTTTCTCTTCGATCAGCGGCCGGTTGTGCTTGATCCACTCGATCAAATCCAGCTGCGGCTCGTTCGGTTCCATCAACAGCGGGAACGGCTGCGGCGCTGCGATTAGCGATTCGCGGATCGGCGCGGGGCGAACCTTGGCCACCGGGGCGGCGCCACGCTTGAGGAACTTGCCCAGTTTGTCGGCCTTGGGTCCGGGGGCAGCGGGTTTGGCGGCCATTGCTAAATTGTCGACTGGCATGCTGATAGCTCCCAATTGAATGTCCTGATCAGCGACGATCTGTTCCAACAGGGCTATCCAGGCCTGCACCAGGTACTGAATGCGCTCGTGTCCGAACAAGGTTGTGGCGAATTGCCAATTACCCAGCAATTGCCCTTCTTCTTCGTCAACGAACAATGCCATGTCGAATTTAGAATGGCTCTGCAGCGCCGCCAGCGGCTCGACGCTCAGACCGCCCATGGATTGGCTGCGGCCCGGCAGGTTGTTCATCACGAACAACACCTGCACCAACGGGTTCATGCCCTTGTGGCGCGGCACGCCGCAGGATTCGACGATCATGTCCAGCGGCAGGTCCTGATGCTCCAGCGCGCCGAGCAGGGTGTCCTGAGTTCGCGCCAGGAATGTCGAGAACGCCGTGTCTGCCGAGAAGCGTGAACGCAGCGGCAAGACGTTGACGAAGAAGCCGATCAGCCGCTCCAGCTGCGCCTGCTCTCGCCCGGCAACGTCGGCGCCGACCAGTACGTCGTCGCCGCCGCTGATTTGATGCAACAACACCTGGAAAGACGCCAGCAGCGTGCTGTAGAGGGTCACGCCCGCATCACTGGCAACCTTGCGCAAGGCCTGGCTCAAATCCTTCGGCAGATGGAACTGCACGGCATCACCGTCGTACGACGCCACTGGCCCGCGCGGGGTGTCCAGCGGCAGGTTGAGCTGCCCGCTGTAGCCACTGAGTACATCTCTCCAGTAATCGGCCTGCTGGCCGAGAATCCCTTGGCGTTCCAGTTCCTGCTGCCACAGGGCAAAGTCGGAATATTGCACTTCCAGCGCCGGCAACGGCGTGGTGTCACCGGCCTTGCTCAACTCATGGATCTGCACCAGTTCGTTGACCAATACGCCCATCGACCAACCGTCAGAAATGATGTGATGCATGGAGAACAGCAGCACATGCTCGGTCGGTGACAGATGCAGGATGCGCCCGCGCCACAATGGCGCCTGCTCCAGATCGATCGGCGTTCGCGCGTTATCCAGCGCTGCCTGCGCGACCTGTTCTTCCTGGGTACTGCGCGACAGACCGGACAAATCGAGCAACGGGAAGTCGACATCGACCGTCTCGGCAATCAGCGCAATCGGATCACCTTCGTCATCCTGCGAGTAGGCCGTTCGCAACACCTCATGACGGCGCACCACTTCGGCAAAACTGCTGATGAAACGCTCGACCGACAATTCGCCACGCAAGCGCAGGGCCAGGGGCATGCCGTAGGCCGAACTGCCGCCGGACAATTGCTCGGCCACCCACAAACGCCGTTGCACCAGCGACAGCGGCGCTGTCGATTTGCTGCCCCAGGCCTTCAACGGCAACGCGTGGCTGGCCGAACCGTCGATGATCGGCGACTGCTCCCGGGCCATCCATGTCGCCAGATCCTTGAGGCGCGGATAGTTGAACAGATCGCGCAGACTCAACGTCCCCGTGGTCAGCTGGCGCAAACGGGAGACCGCCTGCGTGGCCAGCAGCGAGTGCCCGCCCAACTCGAAGAAATGATCCTCGCGACCCACCTGATCGAGTTCCAGCACGTTCTGCCAGATCGCCGCGATCTGCTGTTCCAGCTCACCCACCGGCGCCACGAAGTCTCCCGAAGAGACAAAGGCATCGACGCTCGGCAAGGCCTTGCGGTTGAGTTTTCCATTCGCAGTCAACGGCAGTTGCGCCAGCATCAACAGGTGCGCCGGAATCATGTGATCGGGCAGGTTTTCCTTGAGTTCTGTCCGTACGCGGTCACGCCACAGGGCTTGTTCGGCCGGGCTGGCGTCGAGCAATGCGGCATCGTCCGGGACCAGCCAGGCGACCAGTTGCTGACCGCTCGGGCCCGGCTGCGCCAGCACGACAACCTGGCGCACGGCAGTTTGCTCGAGCAGTTGCGCTTCGATCTCGCCGAGCTCGATACGGAAGCCGCGAATCTTCACTTGGTGGTCGATCCGCCCGACGTATTCGATGACACCATCGGTGCGATAACGCGCCAGGTCTCCGGTGCGGTACAGACGACCGCCATCAGCGGCGAACGGATCGGGAATAAAGCGCAACGTGGTCAGGTCAGGACGGTTCAGATAGCCCCGCGCCAGCCCGGCGCGACCGACATACAACTCACCGGTGCAGCCCTTGGCGACCGGGTTCAGATCGCCATCGAGCAAGTACCACGACAGATCCGGAATCGGCTCGCCGATCGGGCTGCTGGCGTCACGTTGCAAATCAGCCTGCGAGATCGGCCGGTAGGTCACATGCACCGTGGTTTCGGTGATGCCGTACATATTGATCAATTGCGGCGCCTGGTCGCCAAAACGCTCGAACCATGGGCGCAGGCTTCTGACCTCCAGCGCCTCGCCACCGAACACCACGTAACGCAACGACAGAGTCTGCGCCGCCTGTTCCGGCGCGCACGCCACCGCCATCAGTTGCTTGAACGCCGACGGCGTCTGGTTGAGCACGGTGACGCCTTCACGGCTCAGCAAGGTGAAGAAATCTTCCGGCGAGCGGCTGACGTCGTAAGGCACCACCACCAGTTTGCCGCCGTACAGCAACGCACCGAAGATTTCCCATACCGAGAAGTCGAACGCGTAGGAATGGAACAGGCTCCAGACATCCTGCGCGCCGAAATCGAACCACGCATCGGTGGCTTTGAACAGACGCAATACGTTGTGATGAGCCAGCAACGTGCCTTTGGGCTGACCGGTCGAACCCGAGGTGTAAATCACATACGCGAGGTTATCCGGGCTCATGCGTACCTGTGGATTACGCTCGCTATAGCCTTGAAGACGCGCTGGGTCCTGATCGAGCATCAGGCAGTGCACCGAGTCCGGCACCGGCAAGCGGCCAAGCAGATGACGCTGGGTCAGCAGCAGGCCAATGCCGCTGTCAGCGATCATGTAGGCCAGGCGATCTTCCGGGTAGGTCGGATCCAGCGGCACATACGCGCCGCCGGCCTTGAGAATGGCCAGCAACCCGACGAGCATGTCCAGGTTGCGCTCCACCGCCAGCCCGACGCGCACGTCCGGCCCGACGCCATTGGCAATCAACTGGTGAGCCATTTGGTTGGCGCGACGGTTGAGCTCGCCGTAGCTCAGGGTCTGCCCGGCACAAGTCACGGCAATCGCTTGCGGGGCGCGCTCGGCTTGCGCTTCGATCAGTTGATGCAGGCACGCTTCGCTCGGGAAGTCGGCCACGGCCGGGTTCCAGTCACGCAGCATGTGTTGCTCGTCAGCCGCACCCAGCATGTTCCAGTCGCCCAGACACCTTTCGGCATTGGCGCTCATGCCGCTCAAGAGCTGTTGCAACTGCGTCGCCAGATTGACCACGGTGTCGGCAGCAAAACTGGCGTGCTGATAGCTGAAATGCACGCTCAGTTGCTGATCCAGATTGACCATCAACGTCAATGCATAGTTGGTCTGCTCATAACGATCAACTTCGCCAAAGCGCAGATCCGCCGATTCGGCTTGCTGCAAGGCCTCGGCAATCGGGTAGTTCTCGAACACCAGAATGTTGTCGAACAACGCCTCACCGCTCTGCCCCGCCCAACGCTGGATGTCGAACAGCGGTGTGTGCTCCTGCTCGCGCAGCAACAGATTCTGTGCCTGCACCTGTTGCAACCATTGCGCCAGTGGCTGTTCGGCACGCGGGCTGGCGATGATCGGCAGCGTATTGATGAACAGACCGATCTGCCCTTCGACACCGCTCAACTGCGCCGGTCGCCCGGAAACCGTGGCACCGAACGCGACGGTGTCCTGCCCGGTGTAGCGTTGCAACAGCAGCAACCACGCGGCTTGTACCAGCGTGTTGACCGTGACTTTTTGCGCACGGGCAAAGCGGTTGAGCTCCGCCGTCACAGCGCTGTCCAGCGTCAGCAGGTACTCACCCTGACCGGCGCCTGTCGCGTCAGCAACGTGCGGCACGGCATCGGCCAGATACGTCGGTGCTTCGAAGTCGGCCAGTTGGCCCTTCCAGAAGTGTTCGGTGACCTGTGCATCCTGTTGCGCCAGCCACTCGATGTAGTCGCGGTAGCGACCCGCCCCCATCACTGGCGCCTGGCCGTGATAGCGCTGCAGAACTTCGCCAAGCAACTGCGAGTTGCTCCAGCCATCCATCAGAATGTGGTGCGACGTGTAAATCAGGTGATAGCGCTCAGCCGCGACCTGCACCACCACCAACCTCAGCAGTGGCGCGGCGTGCAGATCGAAACCTTGCAGACGTTGCGCACGTTCCAGTTCACGCAGCGCCTGAGGGAGATCGCTGCGATCACGCCAGTCAAGCACGCTGAACGGCACCTGCAAGCCTTTGTGCACGACTTGCAGCGGCCGTTGCAGACCACCCTCCCAGACGAAACCGCTGCGCAGCACGTCATGGCTGTCCATCGCGGCTTGCCAGGCGTCGCGGAAACGCTCGACCTGCAGGCCATCAACCGCCACGCACATCTGATTGATGTAATCGCCCGACTGTTGCTCGTACAGGGTGTGGAACAGCATGCCCTGCTGCATCGGCGACAACGGATAAATGTCCTCGACCTGGCGCGGCACGACCGGCAAGCCATCGAGCTGTACCTGACTCAGGCCGGCCAACGGGAAGTCCGACGGCGTCAGCCCCTCGACACCCGGCGTCAGGCAATGGCGAATCAACACGGCCAACTCTGCGGCGTACTCCTCGGCCAATGCTTCGATCACCGCGCTGTCGAAACGCTCGGTGCTGAACGTCCAGCCCACGCGCAACTCCCCGCCATACACCTGACCGTTGAGGGTCAGCCAATTGCCCAGCGGCGCCTCTTCGCTCTGATCGAGGCCGGCGTTGTCCGGCGAAGGCACAAACAGCGCACCGTCATCGCTAGCGAAACTGCCGTCGAACTGGCCGAGGTAGTTGAAGGTGATGCGCGGGCTCGGCAAGGCACGCAGACTGGCTTGCGCCTGAGCATCGCCGAGGTGACGCAGTGCACCGAAGCCAATGCCTTTGTCGGGGATCGAGCGCAGTTGTTCCTTGATCTGTTTGATCGAATCCTGCGCCGTCGCGGCCGGTGTCAGGCGCACCGGAAACAGGCTGGTGAACCAGCCGACGGTACGGGTCAGGTCGACCCCGTCGAACAGCTCTTCACGACCATGGCCTTCGAGCTGGATCAGCGTCGACGCCTGCCCGCTCCAACGGCCAATGACCCGTGCCAACGCAGTCAGCAGCAAGTCGTTGACCTGGGTGCGATAGGCCGCCGGGGCTTCTTGCAGCAATTGGCGGGTCAATTCGGTGCCGAGACGGGTCTGCACGGTATGTGCCAGTCGATTTTGCTGGCCGGCGTCGACACGCTTGCACGGCAGATCGGTGCTGACATCACTCAGGCAGGCCTGCCAGTAAGCCAGTTCTTGCTGCAATGCCGCGCTGTTGGCGTAGCGCTGCAGGTGCTCGCTCCAGTCCTTGAAGGCACTGGTTTTCGACGGCAGCTTCAGTGGCTGACCATCGAGCAATTGCTGATAAGCGTTTTGCAGGTCTTCCAGCAGAATCCGCCACGACACACCATCCACCACCAGGTGATGAATCACCAACTGCAAACGTTGCGTGCCATCGGCCAGATTCGCCACAGTCGCACGCAGCAACGGTCCGTTTTGCAGATCGAGGCTGCGCTGGGCGCGGTTGCCCAGGGCTTCAAGGCCGGCGGCATCGACGACGTCTTCCTGCCACAGCAGGCTTTGCGATTGATCTTCAACCGCGCGGTGCTCGGCTTGCCATACACCGTTGTGCTGAATGAAGCTCAAGCGCAAGGCGTCGTGATGAGCGACCAGCGCACGCAGCACTTGTTCGACTTTGTCCGCATGCAGCGGCTGACGCGGCGTCAGCAGCACCGACTGGTTCCAGTGGTGACGCTCAGGGATTTCGTCTGCAAAGAACTGCTGTTGAATCGGCAGCAACAGCGCCGGCCCGGTCACGGCGTGTTGATCGATGCGCGACTCATCGTCGCCCCACTGCGCGACCAGTGCCAGACGCTGCACGGTCTGGTGCTGGAACAGATCCTTGGGGTTCAGGCGAATCCCGGCCTGACGCGCACGGCTGACCACCTGAATCGAGATGATCGAGTCGCCGCCCAGTTCGAAGAAGTTATCGTTGAGCCCCACTTGCGGCAGCTTCAACACCTCTTGCCAGATCGCGGCCAGGCGTTGTTCCAGTTCGCTTTGCGGCGCCTGATAAGCCTGCTGCGCCTGACTGCCATCCGGGGACGGCAAGGCGCTGCGGTTGAGTTTACCGTTGGCGGTCAATGGCAATTGCGCCAGCAACAACAGGTGCGCCGGGATCATGTGATCCGGCAGGTTTTCCTTGAGCTCGGCACGCACGCTGTCGCGCCACTGCGCCTGTTCAGCAGGGCTCGCCTCGAGTAACCCCGCATCGCTCGGCACCAGATACGCAACCAATTGCTGACCGCTCAGGCCCGGTTGCGCCAGCACCACGGCCTGACGCACGGCGGCTTGTTCGAGCAATTGCGCTTCAATCTCGCCCAACTCGATACGGAAGCCGCGAATCTTCACCTGATGGTCGATCCGCCCGATGTACTCGATCACACCATCGGCGCGGTAGCGCGCCAGGTCACCGGTGCGGTACAGGCGACCGCCATCAGTGGCGAACGGATCGGGAATGAAGCGCAACGACGTCAGATCGGCACGATTCAGATAGCCGCGCGCCAGACCGGCGCGACCGACGTACAGCTCACCGATGCAACCCTTGGCCACCGGGTTCAGGTCGCCGTCGAGCAAGTACCACGACAGATCCGGGATCGGCTCGCCGATCGGACTGCTGGCGTCACGCTGCAAATCAGCCAACGAGATTGGCCGGTAGGTCACGTGCACGGTGGTTTCAGTGATGCCGTACATGTTGATCAGTTGCGGCGTTTGATCGCCGAAACGCTCGAACCACGGCCGCAGGCTTTTCACCTCCAGCGCCTCACCGCCGAACACCACATGCCGCAATGCCAGGGACTGCGCCGAGTGCTCCGGGGCGCAGGCCACTTGCATCAATTGCTTGAACGCCGACGGCGTCTGATTGAGCACAGTGATGCCTTCGCGGCCGAGCAAGGCGAAGAAATCTTCCGGCGAGCGGCTGACCTCGTAAGGCACCACCACCAGTTTTCCGCCGTATAGCAGCGCACCAAAAATCTCCCACACGGAGAAGTCGAACGCGTACGAATGGAACAGGCTCCAGACATCCTGTGCGCCGAAATCGAACCACGCAGCGGTGGCTTCGAACAGGCGCAGCACATTGCGGTGCGCGAGCAGCGTGCCCTTGGGCTGACCGGTCGAACCCGAGGTGTAGATCACATAGGCCAGGTTGTCGGCGCTCATGCTCACAGACGGATTGCTGTCGCTGTAGCCTTCGAGGTCTTCGCGATCCTGATCGAGCATCAGGCTGCGCACCGAATCAGGTATCGGCAGGCGCGCGAGCAAATGGCTTTGGGTCAACAACAGTCCAATGCCGCTGTCGCCGATCATGTAGCTCAGGCGTTCTTCCGGGTAGCTCGGGTCCAGCGGCACATAAGCGCCGCCGGCCTTGAGGATCGCCAACAGGCCAACCAGCATGTCGAGGCTGCGCTCGACCGCCAGACCGACGCGCACGTCCGGGCCGACACCGCTGTCGATCAGCTTGTGCGACAGTTGGTTGGCGCGGCTGTTGAGTTCACCGTAGCTCAGCGATTGCTCGGCGTAAGTCACGGCTATCGCTTGCGGTGCTCGCGCCGCCTGCCCTTCGATCAAGTGATGCAGGCATTGTTCGCTGTGGAAATCGACCACCGCCGGGTTCCACTGCAACAACGTTGCTTCTCGCTCGGCCAGATCCTGCAACGGCAGTTCGGCAATACGCTGCCCGCAATCAGCAACGACGGCTTGCAACAGGTTGCTCCAGTGGCGGGCGAAACGCGCCATGGTTTCGGCGTCGAACAGATCGGTGGCGTAAGTCAGCTCGGCCCAGACATTATCGGCCGACTCAAAGGTGTCCAGCGTCAGATCGAACTGCGCGGTGTGCGAGACCCAGCTCAAGCCTTCGATGGCGATATTCGGCAGACGTGTCGCGCCCTGCGCCTGGCGAGTCTGGCTCTGATGGTTGTGCAACACCTGGAACAACGGGCTGTGGCTCAGGCTGCGCTCCGGTTGCAGTGCATCGACCAATTGCTCGAACGGCAGATCCTGGTGAGCCTGGGCGCCGAGCACAGTGTTTTTCACTTGCTGCAACAGGCTGCGGAACGTCTGTTGGCTGTCGAATTCGGCCTTGAGCACCTGCGTGTTGACGAAGAAGCCGATCAGGCCTTCGGTCTCGACGCGGTTGCGGTTGGCCACGGGCACGCCGACGCGGATGTCAGCCTGACCGCTGTAACGGTGCAAAACGGTCTGGAACGACGCCAGCAACAACGCAAACAAGGTGACGTTTTCACGCTGCGCCAGTTCTTTGAGGCCTGCCGCCAGTTCAGCGCTCAACGCAATGTCCTGACGGGCGCCGCGATAGCTTTGCTCGGCCGGACGCGGACGGTCCGTCGGCAGTTCCAGCAGCGGCTGGTCGCCGTCACCCAACTGCGCCGTCCAGTAATTCAATTGCCGCTCACGCTCGCCGGCGTCCATCCACTGCCGCTGCCACACCGCGTAATCGGCATATTGCACCGGCAGCGCGGGCAACGCCGCCGCCCGACCCTGGCTATGCGCGGCATACAGGGCGACCAGTTCGTCGACCATGATGCTCATCGACCAGCCATCGGCAACGATGTGGTGCAAGGTGATGATCAGCGCATGGTCATCAGCGGCCAGGCGCAACAGTTTGACCCGCAGCAACGGGCCCTGCTGCAGGTTGAACAGGTGCAGGGTTTCTTCAGCCACCAGCGCCTGCAATGCAGACTCATCGACATTGCCGATATCCTGCACCTGCAGATCCAGCGTCGCCTCGGCCTGAATCACTTGCAGTGTCTGGCCCTGTTCTTCAACGAAGCAGGTGCGCAGGGATTCATGACGCGCGATCAAGCCATCGAAGCTGCGTTGCAACGCCGGCAAATCCAGCTCGCCGCGCAGACGCAGCGCGGCCGGGACGTGATAGGCGGTGCTGGTCGGTTCCAGTTGCCAGAGAAACCATTGGCGTTCCTGCGCATACGAAAGCGCCAGCGGTTGCAGGCGTGGCAACGCGACAATCGGCGGTTGCTGCTGCGCCTGCTCGACGCCCAGTGCCGCAACGAAATCGATCAGCGTGCTGTGTTCGAACAAGGTGCGCAGCGGCACTTGTACGTTGAGAGCCTGACGCACCCGCGAGACCACTTGCGTGACCAGCAACGAATGACCACCCAGTTCGAAGAAGTTGTCGCTCAGGCCAACCTGCTCAAGTTTGAGCACCGCTTGCCAGATCTCGGCAACCGTGTGCTGGGTAGCGGTTTGCGGGGCGACATAGGTCGACTGCAACTGGCTGGCGTCCGGGGCGGGCAAGGCTTTGCGGTCGACTTTGCCGTTGGGGGTCAGCGGCAATTGCGCAAGGAACAGCAAGTGCGCGGGCACCATGTACTCCGGCAACTCGGCCTTGAGGCTGGCCTTGAGTGCAGCACGCAAATCGGCTTGCGGGACATCGCTGGCGGATGGCACAACGTAGCCCACCAGTTGCGGGCCGGTCGGGCCGTCCTGCGCGACCACAACGGTTTCGCGCACGCTGTCCAGTGCGAGCAAACGCGCTTCAATCTCGCCAAGCTCGATGCGGAAACCGCGAATTTTCACCTGATGGTCGATACGGCCGATGTACTCGATCACGCCCTCGGCGCGATAGCGGTTCAGGTCGCCGGTGCGGTACAGACGTGCGCCATTTTTCGAGAACGGATCCGGTACAAAACGTTCGGCGGTCAGGCTCGGACGCTGGAAGTAACCGCGCGCCAGGCCCTCGCCACCAATCAGCAATTCACCCGGCGCGCCGAGCGGATTGAGTTCAAGGTCGCTGCCGAGAATGTACAACGCCGTGTTATCGATCGGCGTGCCGAGGAACGGACGGCTGTTGTCCGCACTGAGTGCATGCTGCGCCGACCAGATGGTGGTTTCGGTCGGGCCATAGAGGTTCCACACGCTCGGCGTCAGCGCCAGCATGCGTTTGGCCAGTTCCTGCGGCAGCGCTTCACCGCCACACAGGAACGTGCGGCCATTGAGAAGCGCCGCATGCTCGTTGTCGAGCAGCATGCGCCAGGTGGAAGGCGTGGCTTGCAAAAGGCTCACGGCGTGACGCTCGATCAGCTCCAGTACCGCTTGCGGGTCCTGGTGCACATCCTTGCCGGTCAGCACCACACAGGCACCGGCCAGCAGCGGCCCGTAGATTTCCAGACCGAAAATATCGAACGAGAACGTGGTCAGCGACAGCATGCGATCGGACGCCGCGATACCCGGCTGTTTGATCATGCTCGCGACAAAGTTGCTCAACGCCGCATGGCGCACCATCACGCCTTTCGGTTTACCGGTGGAGCCGGAGGTGTAGATCGTGTAGGCCAGATGCTCGCCATTGACGGCAACGTTCGGCGCGGTCAGTGGATAAGCCGCCAGCCAGTCTTGCGGCTGATCCAGCAGCAGCGTTTGCACGCCCGCCGGGATCGGCAATTGCGTCTGCAGGTGCGCCTGGGTCAGCAGCAATTGCAGACCGCTGTCCTCGATCATGTAGGCCAGACGATCTTCCGGGTACGCCGGGTCCAGCGGCACATAAGCGCCACCGGCCTTGAGGATCGCCAGCAGGCCGACAATCATTTCCACGCTGCGCTCGACCGCGATCCCGACCAGTCGATCCGGGCCGACGCCCTCTTCGATCAGCTTGTGCGCGAGTCGATTGGCGCGGGCCTCCAGCTCGCCATAAGTCAGCACGTCTTCGCCGATGATCAGAGCGGTGGCGTCCGGAGTTTGCTGCGCCTGCAAGGCAAAAGCCTGTTGCACGCATTCGGCGAGCGCGGTGTGATCAGCGACGCGGAACCAGTCTTGCAGCAGCACGCTGTGCTCGCGTTCTTCCAGCAAGGGCAGTTCGCCAATGCGCCGGGTTGGCGCGGCAACGATGCCTTGCAGCAGGTTCTGCCAGTGCCGCGCCAGACGCTCGATGGTTTCAGCTTTGAACAGATCGGTGGCGTACGTCAGCTCTGCCGCCACGCCTTCGCTGGACTCGTACGTGCCCAGCGTCAGGTCGAATTGCGCAGTACGGCCTTCCCAGACAATGTCCTCGACGCTCAGTTGCGGCAACTGCATCTGGCTCTGACGTTGCGTTTGATCGTTGACCGCCTGATGGTTGTACATCACCTGGAACAACGGGCTGTGGCTGAGGCTGCGCTCCGGTTGCAGCGCTTCGATCAGTTGCTCGAACGGCAGATCCTGATGCGCCTGAGCCGCCATCGCCGACTGCTTGACCTGGGCCAGCAACTGATTGAACGGCAGTTGCCCGTGAACCTCGGCGCTGAGCACCTGGGTGTTGACGAAAAAGCCGATCAGGCTTTCGGTTTCCACCCGATTACGGTTGGCCGTCGGCACGCCGACACGAATCTGCGACTGACCGCTGTAGCGGTGCAGCAAGGCCTGGAACGAGGCCAGCAAGACCATGAACAGGCTCGCGCCTTCACGCTGCGCCAGTTGCTTGAGCGCATCGCCCAGCGCCGGCGGCAATTGCAGATCGAGGCGCGCACCACGGAAACTTTGCACCGCCGGGCGCGGCTGATCGATTGGCAACTCCAGCACCGGTTGCTCGCGGCCCAAGGTCTTGACCCAGTAGGCCAACTGACGCTCACGCTCACCGGCCTCCAGCCAATGACGCTGCCAGATCGCGTAGTCCGCGTATTGCACCTCCAGTTCCGGCAGGGTCAGCGACTGACCACTGGTGTCGGCGGCGTAATGCTGGATCAGCTCACCGACCAATACTTGCATCGACCAGCCATCGGAAATGATGTGGTGCTGGATCAGCGCCAACACGTGATCGTCTTCCGCCACTTTCAACAGCGACACGCGCAGCAATGGCCCTTGCTGCAAATTGAACGGACGCGAGGTTTGCGCTTCAACGAACGCCTTGATGCTGGCTACGATACCTTCGGCGTCCAGACCTTGCGGCAACGGCTCGACACTGATGCGCAACGGCATCTGCGGATGAATCACCTGACAGAACGTTTCGCCCTGCTCGGCGAATGTCGTACGCAAGCTTTCATGCCGCGCGACCAAAGCATTGAAGCTGCGCTCCAGTGCCGCGACATCGAGACGGCCCTTCAGACGCAGGGCGCTGGGGATGTGATAAGCGCTGCTGTGCGGATCCATCTGCCACAGGAACAACTGGCGCTCCTGGGCGTAGGACAGCGGGATCGCCGCAAAGCCGCTGCGCGTCTCTGGAATCGGCAGATTGGCCGGTGAGACGCCCTCTTCGAGCATCTTTTCCAGGTACAGCTTACGTTTGTCCAGCGGCAGAGTGATAAAGCGCTTGGCAACCCTCAAAGCAACACTCTTGTCCATCAGACTTCCTCCATATCGTCAAGCAGGGCTTCCAGCTTGCTCAGTTTCTGTTCGTTGATTGCCCCGCCTCCTGTATCGAGTCGAGCGACAAAGTCGCTCAGGACGGGGTGCTGGAATAACAGTTGCGGGGTCAGCGTCAGGCCCAGTTCGAGGGCGATGCGCGACACCACGTTGACCGCCAGCAGCGAGTGCCCGCCCAGTTCGAAGAAATGATCGTTGAGACCGATGCGTTCGACGTCGAGCACTTGCTGCCAGATCGCCGCGACCTGCTGCTCAAGCTCACTCTGCGGCGCGACGTACGCGGCCTGCATCTGGCTGGCATCCACCGCCGGCAGGGCCTTGCGGTCGAGTTTGCCGTTGGGGGTCAGTGGCAACTGCTCAAGGAACAGCAGGTGCGCGGGAATCATGTAGTCAGGTAACGAAGACTTGAGGCCAGTCTTTAGTCCGTCGCGCAGTTGCCGTTGCGCTTCGCCGTCGTAAAGATCCAGTTGCGGGGCGACCACGTAGGCCACCAGTTGCGCGCCAGCCTCGCTGTCGACGGCCAGCACCGCCGCTTCGGTGACCGCAGGTTGAGCGAGCAATCGCGCCTCGATCTCGCCCAGTTCGATGCGGAATCCACGAATTTTCACCTGATGGTCGATCCGGCCCATGTACTCCAGATCACCGTTTTCGCGTTCACGGATCAGGTCACCAGTGCGGTACATACGCTGGCCACTGCCGACGAACGAGTTCGGTACAAAGCGCTCGGCGGTCATCGCCGCACGCCCCAGATAACCGCGCGTGATACCGGCGCCGGACAGGTACAGCTCCGCCGAAACGCCTTGCGGGACAACCTGCAGATCGGCGTCGAGCAGATGACTGGCACTGTGGTCGAGAGCACGCCCGATGCGCGCCTGGCCAGCGACAGTGCGGCGAGTCCAGGTCGAATAGGTGGTGTCTTCCGACGGGCCATACAGGTCGTAAACGTGCTCAACGGTCGACTGCTCATACAAAGCGTCAACCAGCCCTTGCTTGAGCGGCTCACCTGCCAGATTGATGATGCGCACGCTCGATGGAATCTGCCCGGCGCGTTGCAGTGCAGCGATGGCCGACGGCACGGTGTTGATCAGGCGAACCTGATCACGCGCCGGCAGTTGCGGCAGCTCCAGTGCGTTGCGCGCGATGATCAGCGAACCACCGTTGGCCAGCGTTACAAACAGCTCCCACACCGACAGGTCGAAACACACCGAGGTCGAAGCCAGCACGCCTTGAATATCGTCGCAGCTGTAGACCTGGGCTGACCAGTCGATCAGCGCCATGACGTTGCGATGGGCGATGGCCACGCCTTTTGGTTTGCCGGTGGAACCGGAGGTGTAGATCACGTAGGCAAGGTTGTCTGGCTGCACCAACGTTTGCGGCGCATGCGTCGGATAGCCATTCAGCGACAACTGATCCATCAGCAACACTTGGGTTTGGCCCGGCACGCTCAGGGTTTCGGCAACGGCTTGCTCGGTCAGGAGTACCCGCGCGCGACTGTCTTCGAGCATGTAAGCGACGCGATCGGCCGGGTAATCCGGATCCAGCGGCACGTAAGCGGCGCCCGCCTTGAGCACCGCCAGCAAGGCAATCAGCAATTGCTCGGAACGCGGCATCGCCACACCCACCCGCACTTCCGGGCCGACACCCAACTCGATCAGTTTGTGCGCCAGACGGTTGGCCTGCGCGTCCAGTTGCGCGTAAGTCAGTTGCACAGTGCCGAAGGTCACCGCCAGTGCATCCGGGCTCGCCGCCACCTGGCGAGCGATACCGTGATGGATGCACAGCGGCGTGGCGAATTCGCCGGCAACGGTTGCCACTTGCTCGATCAGCTGCAACTCGCTGAGCGAGCGCTCACCCGCCTCGCTCATCTGGCTCAGCAAGTGCTCAAGGTGCACACCCAGCTGCGCCACACTGGCATCTGCAAAGCAGTCACGCTGATAGCTGAAATGCACCGAAAGCTCAGCGCCCATGTGCACCAGCAGCGTCAGCGGGTAGTTGGTCTGTTCATGGTTGATGACCGGGCCGAAACGCAGACCTTGCGGCGCCCCCTGCGCCAGTGCCTCGGCAATCGGGTAGTTCTCGAACACCATCAGGCTGTCGAACAGTGCGTCACCGCCCTGCCCGGCCCAGCGCTGGATATCCGCCAATGGCGTGTGCTCGAATTCGCGCAGTTGCAGGTTCTGCGCCTGCACCGCTTGCAGCCACGCCGCCAGACTTTGTTGCGGTTGTGGCGCAGCAATCACTGGCAGGGTGTTGATGAACAGACCGATCTGCTGTTCGGCCCCCGGCAGATCCGCCGGACGCCCGGCAACCGTTGCCCCGAACGCCACGCAGTCCTTGCCGGTGTAGCGCTGCAACAGCAGCAACCATGCGGCCTGCACCAGCGTGTTGACGGTAACTTTCGAAGCGCGCGCGAACTCGCCAAGACGTCGGGTCAGATCAGCGTTGAGCGTCTGGAAATGATCGCCGTAACCGACCACCGCGAGGCCGTCGTGCGGCTTGGCGATAGCGTGGGCCAGGCGTGTCGGTTCTTGCAGATCAGCCAGCGCAGTCTGCCAATACACTTGTGCCACCGCCGCATCCTGACGTTGCAACCAGCCAATGTAATCGCGATAACGCCCACTCGGCCGGGCCACCGCTTCACCGCTGTAATGCTGCAGCACTTCGCCGAGCAACTGCGCGCTGCTCCAGCCGTCCATGAGGATGTGATGGTTGGTATAGATCAGGTGATGACGATCAGTAGCGGTACGCACCAGAACCAGACGCATCAGTGGAGCAGCGGTCAGATCCAGACCTTGCGCACGCTCCTCATCGGCGAGGGTTTGCAGCGCAGCGTCGAGATCCGGCTGCGCGCGCCAGTCGAGGATACGGAACGGCACGTCGAGATGACGCTGCACCACTTGCACCGGTTGCTGCAGATCGCCCTGCCAGAAGAACCCGGTGCGCAGAATGTCATGGGCATCGACCACCGCTTGCCACGCGGCGCGGAAACGCTGCGGGTCGACGCCATCGACGTCCAGACGCATCTGGTTGATGTAGTCGCCACCGCCCTGTTCGAGCAAGGTGTGGAACAACATGCCTTGCTGCATCGGCGACAACGGGTAGATGTCATCGACGCGTTGCGGTTGTTGCACCAGCACGTCCAGTTGCGCCTGAGTCAGCGTGGCCAACGGGAAGTCCGAAGGGGTCACGCCTCGGTTGGCGCTGTCGCAGCAATGCGCGATCAGCGCGGTGAGCTCTTGCAGGTAATCGTCGGCCAGACGCTGGATCGTCGCCGGGTTGAACATCTCGCTGCTGAATGTCCAGCTCAGATCCAGCTCGCCGCCAAACACTTTACCGTCCAGCGCCAACGGGCTGCCCAACGGGCCGGCCATGTTCACCTCTTCACCGCCCGACTCGCTGGTCGGCACGAACAAGGCGTCGTCGCCGGCATCGAAGCTGCCGTCGAACTGGCCGAGGTAGTTGAAGGTCAGGCGCGGTTTCGGCAGGGCTTGCAACGCTTGCTGTGCAGCGGCGTCGCCAAGGTGCGCGAGAGCGCCGAAGCCGATGCCTTTGTTGGGGATCGCGCGCAGTTGTTCCTTGATCTGTTTCAGCGAAGCGCCGAGATCAGCGACCGGCACCAAGCGTGCCGGGAACACGCTGGTGAACCAGCCAACGGTGCGGGTCAGGTCGACGTTGTCGAACAAGTCTTCGCGGCCATGGCCTTCGAGTTGCACCAGCACACTGTCGTCGCCGGTCCAGCGCACCATCACTCGCGCCAGTGCGGTCAGCAGCAGGTCGTTGACTTGCGTGCGGTAGGCCGCTGGGGCTTCCTGCAACAGCTGACGGGTCAGGGTTTTGTCCAGTTGCGTGCGGATCGATTGCGCCTGATTGTGTTGCTGAGCACCTTGCGGGTTATCGCACGGCAATGCAGTCGAGGCACCTTGCAGCTGTTGCTGCCAGAAACCCAGTTCGGCCTGCAACGGCGCGCTGGCGGCGTAGCCTTGCAGCGCCTCGGCCCAGGCTTTGACGGCACTGGTCTTGGCCGGCAATTGCACGGCAGCACCCGCCAGAATCTGCCGATAAGCGCTTTGCAGATCTTCGAACAAAATCCGCCACGACACGCCGTCGACCACCAAGTGGTGAACCACCAGCAGCAGTCGTTGAGTGCCGTCGGCAAGGTTCGCCAGCACCGCGCGAATCAGCGAACCGCCGCTCAGTTGCAGGCTGCGCTGGGCCTGATTGCCCAACACCTCAAGCGCCGCCAGATCAGCGACCTCGACTTGCCACAGAATGGTTTCCCCTGCTTGCGTCGCGACATCGCGGTACTGCGCCGACCAGCCCCGCGTCTGCTCGGCAAAATTCAGCCGCAGGCTGTCGTGGTGCACCACCAGCGCGTCCAGCGCTTGTTCCAGCACCTGCGCATCCAGCGCCTGCGCCGGTTTGAGCATCACCGACTGGTTCCAGTGGTGACGATCGGGAATCGGCTGGGTGAAGAACCACTGATGAATCGGCAGCAGCGCGGTTGCGCCGGTCACCGGTTGCTGATCGATCAGTTGCAGCGGCTCGCCGGTTTGCACCACGGCGGCCAGCGCCTGAATGGTCTGGTGCTGGAACAGATCTTTCGGGGTGAAGCGCAAACCGCCCTGACGGGCACGGCTGACCACTTGAATCGAGATGATCGAATCGCCGCCCAGTTCGAAGAAGTTGTCGCTGAGGCCGACTCGTTCGAGCTTGAGCACGTCCTGCCAGATCGTTGCCAGTTGCTGCTCCAGCGCACTTTGCGGCGCGACATAGACTTGCTGCAATTGGCTGACATCCGGTTTCGGCAGGTTCTTGCGATCGAGCTTGCCGTTCGGTGTCAGTGGCATGCGCTCCAGACGCAACACGTACGCCGGGACCATGTGCGCTGGCAACGTGGCTTTGAGTTGCTCACGCAATTGCTCGGCGAAATCCTCACGCGGCGAATCGCTGACCACGTACGCGACCAAGCGTTTGCTGCCAGCGCTTTCCTGCGCCACGACCACCGCTTCGCGCACGTCGTCGAGGGCTTGCAGACTGGCTTCGATCTCGCCCAGTTCAATGCGGAAGCCACGGATTTTTACCTGATTGTCGATCCGTTCCAGGTAGTCGAACGTGCCATCGGCGCGCTGGCGCACCAGGTCGCCAGTGCGATACAGCACACCGCCGCTGCGGCTGAACGGGTCAGCGACAAAACGTTCGGCGGTCATTGCCGGACGGTTCAGATAACCCCGCGCCACGCCGCTGCCGCCCAGATACAACTCGCCGGCCATGCCTTGCGGCAACAGGTTCAGATCGGCGTCCAGCACGTAAGCGCTGCGATCACCGATGCGGCTGCCGATCGGCGCGTACGCGGCGCCACATGGCTCATCGCGACCGGCCTTCCAGATCAGCGGCGTGACCACGGTTTCGGTCGGGCCGTAACCATTGATGATGTACTCGGGATTCAGCGCACGCTTGACCCGTTCGAAACTGGCATTCGGCACCGCATCACCGCCGAAGCAGTAGATGCGCACTTTCGGTGGATTGCCGACACGTTCGGCGTGCTCGGCCAGTTGTTGCAGGTACACCGGCGGGAACGCGACCACGGTCACGCCGTGTTCGATCATTGCGTTGTAGGTCTGCTCCGGTGTCCACAGGCTGTCGTCGCGAATCAGCAGCGAGCCGCCGTGGGTCAGGCTGGTCAGCCAGCGCTCGTGGGCGCCGTCGAAAGCGAACGACATGAAGTGGAACTCGCAATCGCTGTCGCGCATTTCGTAGCGCTCGCCGATGGCCAGGCAGTGCATGGCCAGCGGGCCGTGAGTGACGCTGACGCCTTTCGGGTTGCCAGTGGAACCGGAGGTGTAGATCACGTACGCCAGGTTATGCGGATCCAGTGCAACGATCGGCGCCTGCGCCGGATGCGCGCTGAGGTCGAGGTGATCGAGTTCCAGCACGGTCAATGTGTCCGCGATCGGCAATTGCGCCGTCACCCGCGAATCGCTCAGCAACAACGCCAAGCCGGAATCCTGCATCAGATACGCCAGACGCTCACGCGGGTAACTGGTGTCCAGCGGCACATACGCGCCGCCCGCCTTGAGCACCGCCAGCAGCGCGACAATCAGGCCTTCGCTGCGCGGCAGCGCAACACCGACACGCACTTCGGCGCCAACGCCACGCGCCACCAGTTCATGGGCGAGGCGGTTGGCACGGGTGTCGATTTCGCCGTAGCTGAAATGCTTGCCGTCGAAAATCACCGCGGTGCGATCCGGCTGTTGCGCCGCCAGGCGCGCATAACGCTGATGTACAGCGAGATCGACCGGGTAGGCCTGCGGTTGATTTTCGAGGATCTGCCGGGTGTGCTCCTCAGCCGTTGCCAAGGCAATCTCACCGAGACGACGCTCGGCGGATTCGGCGAATTGCTCCAGCAGGTGCAGCAGTTGCGCGCTCAGGCGCTCAATGGTCGCAACGCTGAAATGCGCCTGATCAAAACTCATGTGCAACGCGAGGGTTTCGCCCAGCGTCACGCCCAGGGTCAGCGGATAGTGAGTCTGATCCTGATTGGCCACTTCGCCGAACACCACGCCTTGCGCGGTGCCGTGTTGCAGCGCTTCGGAAATCGGGAAATTCTCGAACACCAGCAGCGTGTCGAACAGCGACTCGCCGCCCTGCCCGGCCCAACGCTGAATATTCGCCAGCGGCGTGTGTTCGAATTCGCGCAGGCTGAGGTTCTGCGCCTGCACCGCCGCCAGCCAGGCGGCAACGGTTTGATCCGGACGCGAACCGGCAATCACCGGCAGCGTGTTGATGAACAGGCCGACTTGCTGCTCGATACCAACCAATTCCGCCGGACGCCCGGCGACGGTGGTGCCGAAGGCCACGCAGGCACTGCCGGTGTAACGCTGCAACAGCAGCAACCACGCGGCTTGCACCAAGGTATTGGCGGTGACTTTCTGCTTCCGGGCGAACTCATTCAGGCGTTGCGTGCGCGCCGCATCGAGCTGGTAATGCTTGAGGGAATGCCCGCGCTCGGCACGCACTTCCCCGCCACCCGCCGCAGCTTGCGCCAGCACGGTCGGTTCGTGGAAGTCGGCCAGTTGCGCCAGCCAGAACGCTTCGCTGACGGCACCGTCCTGACGTTGCAGCCACTGAATGTAATCGGCGTAGCGGCTCAGCGGACGTGGCGGTTGTTGCCCGGCATAACGCTGCAGCACCTCGCCGAGCATCTGCGCGCTGCTCCAGCCGTCCATGAGGATGTGGTGGTTGGTGAAGATCAGGTGATGGCGCTGATCGGCGACTTGAATCAGCGTCACCCGCAGCAGTCCGGCCTCGGTCAGATCGAAACCCTGAGCGAGATCGGCGGCGGTGAAATCTTTGAGCGCCTGAGCGATGTCGGTACGCGCGCGCCAGTCGAGCAGCGTGTACGGCAATTCGAGACGGCGATGGATGATTTGCAGTTGTTCCTGCAGTTCGCCCTGCCAGATAAAGCCACTGCGCAGGATGTCGTGGGCGCCCATGGTCGCCTGCCACGCGGCGCGGAAACGCTCGGGATCGAGCCCGTCGACATCCACACAGAGCTGGTTGATGTAGGTGCCGGTGCCCTGCTCGTACAAGGTGTGGAACAACATGCCTTGCTGCATTGGCGACAGCGGATAGATGTCTTCGATACCGGCAGCGGCCACCGGGATTGCATCCAGTTGTGCCTGGGCAATATGCGCCAGCGGGAAGTCCGATGGCGTAACACCCATCGATTGCGGCTCGCAGCAATGGCTGATCAGCGCTTGCAGTTCAGCCGCATATTCGTCGGCCAGACGGGCGATGGTCGCCTCGTTGAACTGCTCGCGGCTGAAGGTCCAGCGCAGGTCGAGCTCACCGTCGTAGACCTGACCTTCGACGCCCAGCCAGTTGTCCAGCGGCGCCTCGAGACTTTGCTCCAGCCCGCCACGTTCACCGGCCGGGCTGAACAGCGCGCCCTCCTCGGCATCGAAACTGCCGTCGAACTGGCCGAGGTAGTTGAAGGTGATGCGCGGCACTGGCAACGCCTTGAGTTTCGCCTGCACTGACTCGTCGCCAAGGTAACGCAGCACGCCAAAACCGATGCCCTTGTTGGGGATCGCGCGCAGTTGTTCCTTGATCTGCTTGATTGCCCCCGGCAGCGAATCGGCCGGGGTCAGGCGCACCGGGAACAGGCTGGTGAACCAGCCGACGGTGCGGGTCAGATCGACGTCGTCGAACAGGTCTTCACGCCCGTGACCTTCCAGTTGAATCAACGTATCGGCGTGCCCGCTCCAGCGGCAGATGACCCGCGCCAGCGCGGTCAGCAGCAGGTCGTTGACCTGGGTGCGGTACGCCGCCGGTGCCTGTTGCAGCAGTTGCCGGGTGAACGTTTTATCGAGACGGCTGTGCAGCACCTGAGCGTGGCGACTTTGCAAACTGCCCTGCGGGTTATCGCACGGCAGATCCAGCGCCGCGCCCTCTAGTTGCTGCTGCCAGAAACCCAACTCGGCCTGCACCGCGTCGGTGGCGGCATAGGCTTGCAGACGCTCGCCCCAGGCCTTGTACGAACTGGTCTTGGCCGGCAATTGGATGCTCGCGCCTCGCAGCGCTTGCTGGTAAGCCTGTTGCAGGTCTTCGAGCAGAATCCGCCACGACACGCCGTCCACCGCCAGGTGATGCACTGCCAGCAGCAGACGCTGACTGCCATCGGCCACGGTGGCGAGGACGGCGCGCAGCAGCGGACCGTTTTGCAGGCTCAGGCTCTGCTGGGCCTTGGCGTACAGCGCTTGCAGTTCATCCGTCGGCAACGGCTCAGCCGTCCACAACAACTCAGGCTCGACTGCCACTGGCGCCACGTCTGCGCGCCAACCGTCAGTGCTGTCGACGAAGCGCGAACGCAACACATCATGCTGCGCCAACAAGGCATTCAGCGCCTGCAACAGTGCATCGGCTTGCAGGGGTTGATGACTGCGCAGCAGCACGGCCTGGTTCCAGTGATGACGCTGGGGAATGTCGTCGGCGAAGAAAACCTGCTGGATTGGCAGCAACGGCAACGCACCGCTGACCGGGCCCTGATCGATGCTCACACCGACGTTGCCTTGCTGGGCGACGCTGGCCAGACCTTGCACGGTCTGGTGCTGGAACAAATCGCGCGGGGTGAAATGAATCCCGGCCTGACGCGAACGGCTGACCACTTGAATCGAGATGATCGAGTCACCGCCCAACTCGAAGAAGTTGTCGTTCAGACCAACCTGTTCGAGTTTGAGTACGTCCTGCCAGATGCCAGCGATTTTCTGTTCCAGCGCACTGCGCGGTGCCACAAACGCCTGCTGCATCTGACTGGCGTCCGGCGCCGGCAAGGCCTTGCGATCAAGCTTGCCGTTGGGGCTCAGTGGCAATGCGTCAAGGAACAGCAGCTGCGTCGGCACCATGTAATCCGGCAGGCTGTCCTTGAGCTGCGCCTTGATTGTTTCGCGTGCCGCGCCCTGGGCTTCGGTCGACGCTGCCACCACTGAGGCATCTGTCGGCACCACATAGGCCACCAATTGCAGACTGCTGCCGCCCTGCACCGCCAGCACCACGGCCTCTTTGACTGCTTCGAGTTCGAGCAGGCGCGCTTCGACTTCGCCCAACTCGATACGGAAGCCACGGATTTTTACTTGATGATCCACGCGACCGACGTATTCGATCTGGCCTTGGGCATTGAACCGCGCAAGGTCGCCGGTGCGGTAAAGACGCGCACCCGCCGTGGAAAACGGATCAGGGATAAAACGTTCAGCGGTCAAATCCGCACGCTGGAAGTATCCGCGCGCCAGCAGCTCGCCGCCGATCAGCAACTCACCGACCACGCCAATCGGCGTCGGTTGGCCATCGGCATCGAGCAGATAAGCATGACGTCCCGGCAACGGCTGACCGATGGGCAGGGTCAGCGGTAACGGCTGACGACCGAACACGTAATCGCTGCAATCGAGCGTAGTGGCCGTGACCGTGGCTTCGGTGGGGCCATAAGTGTTGAGCAGTTTGACGTGCTCAAGCCCGGCCAGTCGCCAGGCCTGCACGCCTTCTGGCGGCATCGCTTCACCACCGCTGTGCACCTGACGCAGCGCGGCGTAATCACGTTGGCCGGCGGCGGCGAATTCCTTGGCGATCATGTTCCAGTAGGCGGTGGTCAAGTCCATCACCGTGATGCCGTATTCGACGATGTTGCGGTACAGGGTTTCGCTGTCCCACACCTCGTTGCCGCGCAACAGCACCGAGGCGCCGCAGGTCAGTGGGCCGAACAGTTGCTCGCCAAAGGCATCGAAGTTGAACGTGGCAAATTGCAGCGCGCAATCGGCGGCGCTCAAGTCGTAGTAATGCTGCGAGGCAAAGGCGTGTTTGCTCAGCGCGCCGTGGCTGATGCCGACACCTTTGGGGCGGCCGGTGGAACCGGAGGTGAACATCACATAGGCAAGGTTATCCGCCCACACCACGCGCTGCGGATTGCTTTCGTCCGTGTGCTGCCAAACCTCGGCCTGATCCAGGCACAGGCTGCGCACGTTTTGCGGCACCGGCAGACGTTCAAGCAAATGGCTCTGGGTCAGCAGCAAGCGACTGCCACTGTCCTCGATCATGCACAGCAAACGGTCACGCGGGTATTGCGGATCCAGCGGCACATAGGCACCGCCAGCCTTGAGCACTGCAAGTAGGGCAACGATCAGTTCCAGCCCCCGATCAACCGCGACGCCGACCAGCACTTCCGGGCCCACGCCCTGCGCCAGCAATGTGCGGGCCAGACGATTGGCGCGTGCATTGAGCTGAGCGTAGGTCAGTGACTGACCGTCGAAAATCAGCGCGATGGCATCCGGCGATTGCGCCGTCTGCACTTCAAACAGCTCATGCACCGGGCGTTCGCTCGGCCAGGTCGCGTCGTGACGCCCCCAGTCCTGCGTCAGCTGCTCAAGCTCCTGCGCCTGCAGCAAAGCGATCTCGCCGACCCGTTGCTGTGGATTGTTGACGATGCTGTGCAGCAGATGCGTCCAGTGCTGCGCCATGCGTTCGATGGTTGCGCCGTCGAACAGGTCGCTGGCATAGGTGAACGCGGCGTGCAACTGGCCGCCCTTTTCATAGGTGTCCAGGCTCAGGTCGAACTGGGTGCTGCGACTTTCCCATTCGATCACGCCCAGTTCCAGACCACTGCCAACCTTGAGGGTGGTGACGTCGGCCACTTCCGGCTGATGGTTGTACATCACCTGGAACAGCGGGTTGTAACTCAGGCTGCGCTCCAGTTTCAGCGCCTCGACCAGCCGTTCGAACGGCAGATCCTGATGCGCCTGAGCACCAAGCGCGGTTTCCTTGAGCGCACTGAGCAGATCAGCGAATGCGGTCTGACCGTCGAGCTGTACACGCAGCACCTGGGTGTTGACGAAGAAACCGATCAGGCCTTCGATCTCACGGCGGTTACGGTTGGCAATCGGCACGCCGACGCGCAGATCGTTCTGACCGGTGTACCGGTGCAGCAGAATATTGAAGGTGCCCAGCAGCAGCATGAACAGCGTGACGCCGTGCTGGCGCGCCACACCGCGCAGTTGCTCGACCAGCGCCGCGTCCACCACGTGCTCGTGGCGACGCCCGCGATTGCTCGGTATGACCGGGCGCGGACGATCGACCGGCAACTCCAGCACCGGGTGCTCATCGCCCATTTGCGCCAGCCAGTAATCGAGTTGACGCTGTTGCTCGCCAGCCTCCAGCCAACGCCGTTGCCACAGCGCGTAATCGCTGTACTGCACAGTCATCGCCAGCAGTTCAGCGACCCGCCCCTGATCATGGGCGTCGTAGAAACGGCAGAACTCGTCGATCAACACGTTCATCGACCAGCCATCGGAAACGATGTGATGCAGGGTCAACAGCAGCACGTGTTCCTGTTCGGCCAGTTGCAGCAGGCGCACGCGCAACAGCGGGCCGTGGGCCAGATCGAACGGCAGCAGCGATTGCTCTTCGGCCGCAGCCGCGACACGTGCTTCGCGCTCGGCCGCCGGCAAAGCACTGAGGTCGATGCGCTGAATATCCAGCGGTTGTTGCAGCGGCACTTGCAGCAAGCTGTCATCGGGTTGTTGCTGGAACACCGTGCGCAGGGTTTCGTGGCGTTCGATCAGGCTGGCGAACGCCTGCTCCAGCGCCGGCTGATTCAGGCGCCCGGTCAGACGCACCGCCGCCGGCAAGTTGTAAGCACCGCTTTGCGGATCCAGATGCCAGAGAAACCACATGCGTTGCTGGGCATAGGACAGCGCCTGACGATCCTCGGCCTCGACGCCAACGGGAATCGGAAACCGGGAAAAATCCACCCCTTCCTTCTGCAAGGCCGCGAGGAACATCTGGCGCTTTTCCAGGGGCAGCCCGATAAACCGGCGAGCAAGTTTCAGGGAGTCTTCAGCATTCATTTCTTAGCATCCGGATCAGTAGGCAGGAAGCACAAAGGCACGTCATCCCTATAAAACGAATGCACCACGGAAAAATTAGCGATTGAGAACAACTGTCAGGCGGGAGGCAGAGCGGGGATTTTTCGGGCACCACAAATCAAAGGCGGGAGCGAGCAGGCTCGCTCCCACAGGCTATGCGGTGCTCAGGCGGTGGCGACCATGGCGTGGCGGCGGTGATGAACTTCGAGCTGATCCTTGATCACCTTGAGCACTTTCGCCTCATGCTCATGGATGAAAAAGTGCCCGCCGGCCAGCATGTCCACCGAAAAGCTGCCACGGGTTTCCTTGCTCCAGCCGATCAACTGTTCGGTGGTGGCGCGGTCGGCCTTGCCGCCAAGCACATGCACCGGGCAATTGAGCAGTGGTCGCTGCAGCGGCTCGAACTTGCCGCACAACAGAAAATCGGCGCGCAGGATCGGCAGGGTCAGGCTCATCAATTCGGCATTGGCCAGCACTTCCTCGCTAGTGCCATTGAGTGTGCGCAACTGATCGATCAACTCGGCATCAGTCTTGGGATCGGCAAAGCCGCGATCGTAATCGAGGCGCATCGTCGGCGCTGCGGTGCCAGAGGCAAACAGTGCCACCGGCTCCGGGCAACCCAGCGCACGCAGGGCGTGGGCCATTTCGCACGCCAATAATGCGCCGAGGCTATGACCGAACAGCGCATACGGGGTTTTGAGGGTCGGGCGCAGTTCCTTGGCCAACTGCATCGCCAGAGCGCGCATGTCGGTCTGCAGCGGCTCATCAAAGCGCGCGCCGCGTCCCGGCAACTCGACCGGTTTGAGTTGCAGCCATTGCGGCAACTTCGGCCGCCAGCGGCTATAGACCATCGCACTGGCACCGGAATACGGCAGGCACAGCAGAGTCAGCTGGGTCACCACACTTTCCTCAAAAAAATTCATCTGTAGAGAGAAACGGATGACTGCCCGGGCAAATTAGTCGGCGCTGGCTAAATCCCCGACCCGGGCGCTCGTTAACTGTTCAGACCAAAATCAATAATGAGGATTCGCCGTGGACCTGCAGAGCATCCTGGGCAAACTGTTCGCCAATGCCGGCGCCGTCGGTATCGAAGGGGTTTTCCAATTCGTTTTCGGCCCGCAGCAGGCTTACTGGTCCGAGGTCAAGACCAGCAGCCGCACCGAGGCCGGCCACCACGCCAGCCCGGACGTGACCATCGAAGTTGCGCAACAGGACTTTGTCGGGATCATGCATGGCACGGCCAACGTCGAAGAGCTGTTTGCCAGCGGTCGCTTGAAGATCGGCGGCAACATGGGCCTGGCGACACTGCTGCCGCAAATCATCGACCATGCCCGCCACGGAGGCGCGGTGGTGGAAAAGGTCGACATGAACAAGCGCTACCCGACGCCGCCCCGTTTCAGCGAACAACTGACCCGTGCTCTGCCGACCCAGCTCACTGTCGAGCGTCGCCCTCGCAGCGAGTTGTCAGTGGCCGAGTTCGAACAGCATTATTTGCCGAACGGTATTCCAGTGGTCATCAGTGATGCGCTGCACGACTGGCCATTGTTCAAGCTCAGCCGCGAAGCATCACTGGTGCATTTCGCCGAGCTGCAAGGCATCACCCGCCACGGTGATTACGTGAAGAAAAGCTTTTCCACCGAACGGGATTTCCGCTCGACATCGATGGCCGACTTCATCGCCTCGCTCGACAGCCCGGCGGTCAAAGGTGCGGACGGTGAACCGCCGGCCTACATGGGCAACAACATCCTGCCGGCCGCGCTGATGCAACAGATCCAGTACCCAGCCTACTTCGATGGCTCACTGTTCATACCGCCGCGAATCTGGATCGGGCCGAAGGGTACGTTGACGCCATTGCACCGCGATGACACTGATAATTTGTTCGCCCAGGTCTGGGGGCAGAAAAAATTCACCCTCGCCGCCCCGCATCACCGGGAAGCACTAGGCACTTGGTCGACGGCGCCGGACGGTGGGCTGGACGGTTGCGATTTCAACCCGGATGCGCCGGACTACGAGCGTTTCCCGGCGGCGCGTGCAGTGACATTCCTGCGCGTGACGCTGGAGGCTGGGGATTTGCTGTTTTTGCCGGAGGGCTGGTTCCATCAGGTGGAGTCGGTATCGACCTCATTGTCGGTGAACTTCTGGGTGAATTCGGGACGGGGTTGGTAACACTGCAAATCCTGTGGGAGCGAGCCTGCTCGCGAAAGCCATTTCACATTCAATCTGAATGTTGCCTGACACACCGCTTTCGCGAGCAGGCTCGCTCCCACAATAACAATCTCATTTCAGGTGGCGGTAACTCTGTACCGCCGAACCCAGCACCACCGCCCCCGCCGCGATCGCCAGCCAGAAGCCGCTGCGAGCGCCGAAGGCGTCCACCAGCCAACCGGAGCCGGCGGCCCCAACGGCCACACCGATACTCAAACCGGTCACCAGCCAGGTCAGGCCTTCGGTGAGTTTGGCCGGTGGCACAATGCGTTCAATCAACGCCATCGCCACAATCAGCGTCGGCGCGAAGAACAACCCGGCGATAAACACCGCCAGCGACAAGCCCAGAATATTATTCGCCAGCAACAGCGGTAGCGTCGTCACCGCCGTCGCGACCCCGCCGTACAAGAACAACCGTGGCAATGGCAATTTCGAACGCATCGCCCCGAAAGCGATCCCGGCCAGGCACGAACCGATGGCATACACCGACAAGACGATACTGGCGGCGGCAGGTTGTCCCTGCTGCTGGGCAAAAGCAACGCTGACCACATCGATCACCCCGACGATGATGCCCATGGCAATCATCAGCGCCAGCAGTAACTGAATATCGGTCGAACGAATGATCGAACCCTGATGATGCGACTCATGCGGATGCACCGCGGGTTCGGTGCTGCGCTGGGCGACGAACGCCGTCACACCAATCGCCAGCGCCAACAAAGCCGCCAGCGGCCCGGCCTCGGGGAATACCGCCACACACAACCCCACCGACAGCGGCGGACCGACGATAAAGCAGACTTCATCCAGCACCGACTCCAGCGCATAAGCAGTCTGTAGTTGCGGCTGGCCGCGATAGATTTCCGTCCAGCGCGCCCGCACCATCGCCGACATGCTCGGCATGCAACCGGCCAGCGCGGCGAAAACAAACAACGTCCAGGTCGGCGCCTGCAAACGCGTGCAGAGCAGCAGCATCAACAGCGCCCCGCCGCCGATCAACGCCGATACCGGGAGGATTCTTCGCTGGCCATAACGGTCAACCAGCCGCGACACCTGTGGCGCGCAAAACGCCGTTGCCAGTGCGAACGTCGCCGCCACCGCACCGGCCAAGGCATAGCCGCCCTTCAACTGCGAGAGCATGGTGATCACACCGATACCGGTCATGGAGATCGGCATGCGCGCGATCATCCCGGCCAGCACAAAATTTCGTGCGCCGGGAGCGTTGAACAATTCGCGGTAGGGGTTTGCCATGGGTGCAGCCTCATCAAGGGCCGCCAAGTTGCCATAGGGTCGGATGGCGTGGAAGCGGGGAATTGTTGGTGGAATGTGAAGGCCCTTTCGCGAGCAGGCTCGCTCCCACAGGATTTGTGTACGCCGCAGATCCAGTGTGGGAGCGAGCTTGCTCGCGAAGGGGCCAACGCAATCACCGCATCCCCCGAATGAACTCTCAGCGTCAGCCGCCGGTCAGCTAAATAAGCCCCCACTCAAGGCGCGCCATTGCATGCACATCTCCCTCACCGGACAAGTAGCCCTGATCACCGGCGCCAGCTCCGGCATCGGTCACGCGGCCGCCAAAGCCCTGGCCGCAGCCGGCGCGGCGGTGGTCATCAACTACAACCGCCAGGCCGAACCGGCCGAAGCACTGGCCCGGCAGATCATTGCCGAGGGCGGTCAGGCGCTGGCCATCGGCGCCGACGTGTCAAAGGAAGACGAAGTTGAACGACTGTTCGCCGAAACCCTCGACGCCTTCGGCTCGCTGGATATTCTTGTGGCCAACTCGGGTATGCAAAAAGACGCGGCCGCCGTGGACATGACCGTGGACGACTGGAACGCGGTGATCGGCGTCAACCTCACCGGCCAGTTTCTCTGCGCCCGCGCCGCCCTGCGGATCTTCAATCGCCAGGGCATTCGCGAGGACGTGTCCCGCGCGGCCGGCAAGATCATCCACATGAGTTCGGTGCACCAGCGCATCCCCTGGGCAGGGCACGTCAATTACGCCGCATCCAAGGGTGGCGTCGATCAGTTGATGCAGACGCTCGCGCAGGAAGTCAGCCACCAACGCATCCGCATCAACGGTATCGCGCCGGGGGCGATTCGCACGGCGATCAATCAAGACGCCACCGAAGGCGCGGCCGCTGAAAAGCTCCTCGAACTGATTCCCTACGGGCGCATCGGCGATGCTGAGGACGTCGCCAACGCGGTGGTCTTTCTCGCATCGGACGCCTCCGATTACATCGTCGGCACCACCCTGTTTATCGACGGCGGCATGAGCCTCTATCCGGAGTTTCGCGGCAATGGCTGAGCATCACCTGGAACGACAAAGCCCGATCGACGCCCACGGCATCATCGGCGACATGCGCAGTGCGGCGCTGATCAACGACCGAGGCAGCGTGGATTTTTTCTGCTGGCCGGAGTTCGACAGCCCGTCAATTTTCTGTTCGCTGCTGGATACTCCCGACGCGGGGATTTTCCAACTGGCCCCGGACTTGCCCGACGCGCGCCGCGAGCAGATTTACCTGCCTGACACCAATGTCCTGCAAACCCGCTGGCTGAGCGAGCGGGCGGTGGTGGAAGTCACCGATCTGCTGCCCATCGGAGACAGTGATGATGCCCTGCCGCTGCTGATGCGTCGGGTTCGCGTAGTGAGCGGCTCGGCGACTTTCACGATGCGCTGCGCCGTGCGCCACGATTACGCCCGAGCCGACACCCGAGCACAGATGGATCAACAAGACGTGACGTTCAGCGCTTCTGGCCAACCGACACTGCGCCTGGCTTCGGACCAGCCGATGCAGATCGACGCGCAAGCGGCGGTGGCGCAATTCACACTCAAGCAAGATGAAACGGCGGCGTTCATGCTCGGTGCGACCGATGATCCGCGATTCGCCGAAGGCGCCGGACACTTGTGCATGGAACGCACGCTGAAGTTCTGGCGCGACTGGATCGGTCAGTCGATTTACCGCGGACGCTGGCGCGAAATGGTCAACCGCTCGGCCCTCGCGCTCAAACTGCTGACCTCGCGCAAACACGGCGCCATTCTCGCCGCCGCCACTTTCGGTCTGCCGGAAACGCCGGGCGGCGAGCGCAATTGGGACTACCGCTACACGTGGATTCGCGACGCCTCGTTCACCGTGTACGCGTTCATGCGTCTGGGTTTCGTCGGCGAAGCCAATGCCTATATGGGCTGGCTGCGCGGCAGGGTCAGCGATTGCTGCGGCAAGCCGATGAAGTTGAATATTTTGTACGCCATCGATGGACAGCAAGAATTGCCGGAAACCGAACTGGCTCATTTGTCCGGCCACGGCGGCGCAAAACCGGTGCGCATCGGCAATGGCGCGTATGACCAGATCCAGCTCGACATCTTTGGCGAACTGATGGACGCGGTGTATCTGGTCAACAAGTATGGCGATGCGATTTCTCACGAAGGCTGGCAACACGTGCGCGAAGTGGTCGACCAAGTCTGTGAGACCTGGCAGACCACCGATGTCGGCATTTGGGAAATGCGCGGTGAGCAGCACCATTTTCTGCACTCACGGCTGATGTGCTGGGTGGCACTGGACCGGGCGATCCGACTGGCCTCGAAACGTTCGCTGCCCGCACCGTTCGCGCAATGGGACCAGACTCGGCAAGCGATTTACGCCGACATCTGGAACAACTTCTGGAATGAGGAGCGCGGGCATTTCGTCCAGTACAAGGGCGGCACGGCGCTGGATGGCTCGATGTTGTTGATGCCGCTGGTGCGTTTCGTCAGTGCCAAGGATCCGCGTTGGCTCTCGACCCTCGAAGCCATCGAAAAGACCTTGGTCCGTGATGGGATGGTTTATCGCTATCGCAATGACGACAGCAATATCGATGGCCTGGCCGGCACCGAAGGCGCGTTTGCGGCGTGTTCGTTCTGGTACGTCGAATGCCTGGCCCGCGCCGGGCAGGTGGAAAAAGCGCATCTGGAGTTTGAACAATTGCTGAGGTACGCCAATCCGCTGGGCCTGTACGCCGAGGAGTTCGACAGCCATGGGCGGCATCTGGGCAATACGCCGCAAGCGCTGACACATCTGGCGCTGATCAGTGCGGCGAGTTTTCTGGATCGGCGCTTGAGCGGGGAAAAGAGTGAGTGGCAGCCGTAATTGTCACCAAAGGCTGTAGGAAATAGTCCGCATCAACAGCCAATTGTAGGACTGACACCTACGCAAAAGCAGGCTCACTTCTACCCCCTATGGCGAGGGAGCTTGCTCCCGCCGGGTCGCGAAGCAGCCCTGAAACCTGACTCTCCAATCCCATTGAAGCACCGGATTGCCTGACTTTGCGCCTGCTGTGCAGCCAAGCGGGAGCAAACTCCCTCAGCACAGCTTTCAACGGCCATAAGACTACAAATGGTCAACATCCCCTGAACCGTGCCTGCCCTGCAACTCGCAGTCACACCCGGAAATACCCTGTTGCCAGCTGTTACATCCCCCCCTACCATCCACCGCAACGGGCACAGCGGAGCTGTCCAATAAAACCCGAATTCAAGGAACCAGAATGTCCCAGCACGTCCAGCGCACCATCGAAACGCCCCTTCGCAGCGGCCTGACCCGCACCCAACTCTGGGAAGCCGCGGACAAAGGCCTGATCAAGTGCTGGGAAATCGGCCGCCAGCGCGCGAACCGCTTCCCCGACCTCGCGCAAAAATGTCTCGCCGGCGAACTGCCCGTGCTCGGCTGGAAAGGTGGCGTGAGCCGCAGCCTGAAGAAAAACGAAAAATATGGCTCGCTGAAATATCTGGCGCAGTGGCAAGGCCTGCGCGGTGAGGATCTGAATATCGATCTGAGTGAAGAGCGTTCGCTGACCTGTTCACACACGAAAATGGTAGTGACGTTTACCCCGGATCGGAGCAAGTATTTCAATCAGGTGGCGGAAGCTGAGGCGTAAGCGGCGTGCCGATTGCCATCAGTGAAGATCACTGGCAGAAGGTGCTGTTCGAATAAAGGGAACCCGGTATGAGCGGTAAAGCGATTCTGTCCTGCAAAACTGCCAGTCTGACCATTGCCTACGAACAGCACGGCCCGGCCAGCGGCGGTTCGGTGATTTTGCTCCACGGCTTTCCTTACTCCCCTCGCGCGTATGACGAGATCGCCCCGGCGCTCGCCGCAGCGGGTTACCACGTCATCGTGCCGTACTTGCGCGGCTACGGGCCGACCCGGTTCAACCACCCACAAACATTGCGATCTGGCCAGCAAGCGGCGTTGGCCCAGGATCTGCTGGACTTGATGGATGCACTGTCCATCGAACAGGCCACCCTCTGCGGTTACGATTGGGGCGGTCGCGCGGCGTGCATCGTTGCGGCGTTGTTTCCCGAGCGGGTGCGTGGTCTGGTGACCGGCGATGGCTACAACCTGCAGGACATCCCAAACTCGACGCGACCGCTCGATCCAGAGACTGAGCATCGGCTCTGGTATCAGTATTACTTCCATACGCCGCGTGGCGTTGCAGGCCTGAGGCAAAATCGTCGGGAGTTCTGTGAGTGGCTCTGGAAGCTGTGGTCACCGACCTGGTCGCGCAATGCCGAGCGGTATCCCCTGACTGCGCCGGCCTTCGACAACCCTGATTTCGTCGACGTGGTGACCCACTCCTATCGACATCGGTTCATGTATGTCGCGGGCGATCCGGGGCTTGAATCGATGGAGAAGGCACTGACTCGGCAACCCTCGATCAGCGTGCCGACCATTTCCCTGTGCGGCGCTGACGACGGCGTTGGCCCGGCACCGGAAGACGATGAAGACGCAGAGCACTTCACCGGTTTCTATGAGCGGCGCGTGCTGGCCGGGGTCGGCCACAACATTCCTGAAGAAGCGCCGCAGGAAACCCTCAAGGCATTGCTGGATCTGTTGTAGCGCTGACCGAAAAGCGCTCGCGATAGGCCTGCGGTGTCACGCCAATCGCCCGCAGAAAACTGCGGCGCAAGGTTTCTTCGCTGCCAAACCCGCAATTGGCGGCGATGCGTTTGACCGGTAAACCAGTGTCGCTGAGCAATCGGCGGGCCGTCTCGACGCGGATCAGTTCAATCGCTCGCGCCGGGGTCTGGCCGGTGTCGGCGCGGTAGTGGCGGACGAAGCTGCGTTCGCTCATCCCGGCTTGTTCGGCGAGGGTCGGGATGCCGAGGTCGCAGGTGAGGTTTTCGGCGATCCACGCGTGCAACTCATCAAACCGATTGCCCTGATTCTGCAACGACAAAGTCACGCTGAACTGCGATTGCCCACCCGGGCGCTTGAGGAACACCACCAGATGGCGGGCGACGTCCAGTGCGATGTCGCTGCCCAGATCTTCTTCGACCATTGCCAATGCCAGGTCGATGCCGGCGGTGACGCCTGCCGAGGTCCACACCGGGCCGTCATTGATGAAGATCGGATTGGCCTCGACGTGCAAATTCGGGTGCTGCTGCGCCAGTTGCTCGCAGCGGGTCCAGTGCGTAACCACACGGCGACCATCGAGCCAGCCACTGGCGGCGAGGAGAAATGCGCCGGTGCAGACCGAGGCCACGCGCCGACATTTGCCGGCATGCTCGCGCACCCAATCCACCAACAGCACATCTTCGGCCGCCGGATAAATGCCCCAGCCGCCGGCGATGATCAATGTGTCGCTGGCCGCTTTCGGCAAGGGCTCGGCCAACACTGCCAACCCGGCCGACGACATCACCGCCCCGCCACCGCTGGCGATCACGCTCGGCGCATAAGGGATCGCCATGCCGCGCTGACGGGCGATGTCGTTGGCAGAAGCGAATACTTGCAACGGCCCGGTGACGTCGAGAATCTGCATGTTGGCGAACGCAAGTACGTGGATGGCTTTGGGCATTTGGCGTAATTCGTGGGGTTATTGGCGTATGCGCCAGAACCTACGCGCCTACAGTGAAGCCGTCCACCCCTTTTCATGGAGTAAGCACGATGACGCTGCAGATCGGTTTTCTGTTGTTTCCGCAAGTTCAGCAACTTGATTTGACCGGGCCCTATGACGTGCTCGCCTCGCTGCCGGGCGTGCAGGTGCATCTGATCTGGAAGCATCTGATGCCGGTGACCGCCAGCACCGGTCTGCTGCTGAAACCGAGCACCACGTTCGAGGATTGCCCGGATCTGGATGTGATCTGTGTGCCCGGCGGTGGTGGCGTTGGCGCGTTGATGGAAGACGAGGTGACGCTGAACTTCATCAAGCGTCAGGCTGCGCAGGCGAAGTACGTGACATCGGTATGCACCGGCTCGCTGGTGCTCGGTGCGGCGGGCCTGCTGCAAGGCAAGCGCGCGACCACGCATTGGGCGTATCACGATTTGCTGTCGACCTTGGGGGCGATTGCGGTGAAGGATCGGGTGGTGCGTGACGGCAATCTGTTTACCGGTGGCGGGATAACGGCGGGGATTGATTTTGCCTTGGTACTGGCTGAAGAGTTGGTGAGTGCTGACGCGGCACAACTGATCCAGTTGCAATTGGAATATGCCCCGGCGCCGCCGTTCAACTCGGGCAGCCCGGAAACTGCGCCGGGTGCGATTGTCGATGAAGCACGTTTACGTGCAGCGCCATCGCTGAAGCTGCGCACGGAAATCACCGAGCGTGCTGCCGCCAAACTGAACTTGGGTTGATCCCACGCCAAACGCAAAACCCTTTCTGGAATACTAATCCCCTGTGGGAGCGAGCTTGCTCGCGAATGCGGTGTATCAGTCGAAACAACTATTGCCTGTCACACCGCTTTCGCGAGCAAGCTCGCTCCCACATTGGGATTTATGTTTGGCCAACGGTATTGGAGTTGTCCCGGTTTGCCGCCACACCTTCACTTGTCCCCACGCCCCCACCCGTGTAGAAAGCCCTTCCACAAATTCTGCACAGGGACTTTCGATGAAGGCATTGCCATGGCTCTATCTGGCGCTTCTCAGCCTCGGTTATGGATGGGCGCTGAGCTACGGTCACCTCGGCTGGCTGGCGTTGACTTCCATCGGGCTGCTGGTGTTCGCCGGTTTTGCCGTTCGCCAGCAACAGGTGCCGGTCGCACGTTTTCTCGGTCATGGCCTGTTTATCGTGCTGGCTTTGGCGCTGGCTCTGCACTGGCTACCGGGTTTCGCCAACGGGCGCGCCATCGATCCGCAGCGCTTTACCGACAACGCCGTGCCGTTCGCGATGTACCTGAATCTTGATAAACCGCTGGTTGGCTTCTGGCTGTTGCTGGTTTGCCCATGGATTGTCGGGCGACGTTCGTTGCGCCTCAGCGTGTACGCCACCGCCCTCGCCCTGACGCTGAGCGCGATTATGGCCCTCGGCGGCGCGCTGTTGCTGGGTGTGATTGCCTGGGCGCCGAAGTGGCCGGATCAGGCATGGCTGTGGGTGCTGAACAACCTGCTGCTGGTGACCTTGGTCGAAGAAGCTTTGTTTCGCGGCTATATACAGGGTGGCCTCAGTCAACGCTTCAAACACCTGCCGTACGGTGAAAACCTCGCCCTGCTGCTGGCCTCGTTGCTGTTTGGTCTGGTGCACGCCGGTGCGGGCTGGACTTGGGTGTTGCTGGCAGGCCTGGCCGGGGTCGGCTATGGTCTGGCCTATCGTTTTGGCGGGCTCGGTGCGGCGATCGCCACACATTTCGGCCTGAACCTGCTGCATTTCGGTTTGTTCACCTATCCGATGCTCGCCGGCTGAAGCAAGCGCCGTTTTGCGACGGCGTGCTGATTATTGAAAAAAAATTTCAATAAAAAGCTGTCACCGCCGACAACCTTTCAAAGCCTTGCGGATTGAAAAACCATGCGTAACAACCAGCCCATTACACAACGCGAACGGACTTTCCCGGCTCAGCAGCGGTTGATCTCCACAACCGACGCCAAGGGCGTGATCACCTACTGCAACGACGCTTTCGTCGAAATCAGCGGGTTTTCGCGTGAAGAGCTGATCCGTGCGCCGCACAACCTGGTCCGTCACCCCGACGTACCGGCGGCGGTGTTTTCGCATATGTGGGGCACACTGAAACAAGGCTTGCCATGGATGGGCATTGTCAAGAATCGCTGCAAGACCGGTGACCATTACTGGGTTAACGCCTATGTCACACCGGTGTTCGACGGCAATCAGGTGGTCGGTTACGAGTCGGTGCGGATCAAACCCACCGCTGAACAGATCCGCCGTGCCGAAGCGCTCTACCAACGCATCAACCAAGGCAAGTCGGCGATCCCTTCCAGCGATAAATGGCTGCCGGTGCTGCAAGACTGGCTGCCGTTCATTCTGGTCAGCCAACTGAGCTTCGTGATCGGCGTGACCCTGAACTCGCAGTGGGGCTTCGCCCTCGCCGCCGGTCTGTCGGTACCGCTGGGCCTGATGGGCCTGCAATGGCAGCAACGCGGGCTCAAACGCCTGCTGCGCCTGGCCGAGCAGACCACCTCCGACCCGCTGATCGCGCAGATGTACACCGACAGCCGTGGCGCCCAGGCGCGTCTGGAAATGTCGATCCTCAGCCAGGAAGCACGCCTGAAAACCTGCCTGACCCGCCTGCAGGACACCGCCGAACACCTGACAGATCAGGCCAAACAGTCCGACGCCCTGGCGCACAAAAGCTCCACCGGTCTGGAACGTCAGCGCGTGGAAACCGAACAGGTCGCCACCGCCGTCAACCAGATGGCCGCGACCACTCAGGAAGTGGCGAGCCACGTACAGCGCACTGCTGACGCCACTCAGGAAGCCAATCGTCTGACCGGTCGCGGTCGTGACATCGCCGGGGAAACCCGCGAAGCCATTCAGCGTTTGTCCGTGGTGGTTGGGGAAACCGGTTTGACCGTCACCCAACTGGCCAAGGACAGCGATGAAATCGGCGGCGTGGTCGACGTGATCAAAGGTATCGCCGACCAGACCAACCTGCTGGCACTCAACGCCGCCATCGAAGCGGCCCGTGCCGGCGAGATGGGCCGTGGATTTGCCGTGGTGGCTGATGAAGTTCGTCAACTGGCACAGCGCACCAGTGAATCGACCGGGCAGATTCACGCCCTGATCGCCAAGTTGCAGCAGACAGCTTCGAGTGCCGTGCAGACCATGGAAGCCGGGCATCGTCAGGCCGAGGAAGGTGTGGCGCGAGTGCTGGAAGCGGATCAGGCATTGGTCGGCATCAGTCAAGCGGTAGCCAACATCACCGACATGACCACGCAGATCGCTGCGGCGACGGAAGAGCAAAGTGCGGTGGCTGAAGAGATCAGCCGCAACATCAGCAATATTTCGGAGTTGGCGGATCAAACGTCGGAGCAAGCGCATAACTCGGCGTTGTTGAGTGAAGAGCTGACGAAAACGGCGAATACGCAGTACTCGTTGGTGGAGCGGTTTAACCGCTGATTGATGTGGTGATGACAAAAACCCGGACAGCGAGAGCTTCCGGGTTTTTTGTTGTGTCAGTGAAATTACCCAACCCGGGGTTCGGTTTGAGTTGAGCTGCGCATGAAGAGCTCAGTCACTCATTTCGCCACAACCGCCGACCCGAGGAATCTAATACCCAAGGTGCACTTCTTTAATAAATCCTGTGTTGGACATTCCAAAATCAACCCACAAAATATTGCAACTGTCTACTGTCAGACCTGACAGTAGACAGTCAACTTTCATGGGTTTATTTATAAATCGTCGAACAAACACTCGCAATTGTTCACACGATAAGACCAAGGAGTTGAAGATGACTGCACAACTTATTTACATACCGAAAACAGATCTTACTCAGAAGCAGGGAAATGTCCTCACTTGGCAATTCGGCACCAATCCCGAAACGACGGCCGTAAAAACGTTTTTTGATCTACACCATTTTATTCCGACAGGCGAAAAGAACTGGTCAATCTCAGGATCGACAGGAACGCTGGAGGACGAAAATATCTTTCTTTACCTTTTCTCGATCCCCTATACCAATGACGCCCCGTTCAATAAAACCTATACGTTGAACGATGGACTGAGATTCCAGCACGGCCACTCATCGCCTGGGCCGTCTGGATTTTATGGATTCACCTACGTTGATGCTGATGAGGCCACAGTCAATATCGACATCCATCCCACCAAGGGGATTGCTAAAGGTACATTTGAAGCAAAGTTTAAAAGTCATGGGTACCGCACACAGCCGAAAGGAACTTTCAACTTGTTAAGAGATGATTTGTAATCTTCTTCGAACAACGCTTCGACCCGCTCTGCCATAAAAAAATGCTTCAGTGACAGGCAATCGATATAGCACACCTTATAGCCGTGTAACGTTTTCGCGAAGAGTCTCACTCCTACATTGGATCTGCGGTGGTCACCGATTATGTGCCCGACGACAATCCCCTGTAGGAGTGAGCCTGCTCGCGATGCGGCCGAAACGGCCAACGACTTTATTGAGGAGGCAACTTCAGCTTATCCAGCAGTCGATTGACCAACAGTTCGTTGAGCATGATCACCTGTTGCAGCGCCAGCAGCGGTTTGCGCTCCGGGCCGCCGATTGAGTTGGCGATATTGCCGGCCATGGCATGGGCGTATGAAAGCGACTCGCTCGCCTCGACCAGCAGGGTTTCGTCATCCAGCGTGGGGTCGACGAGATAGACGGGGCGAAATTTTGGCGAGCTTGGTGGAGCCCCCAGGGCTTCGGGTCGGAGGTAGTAGTCGAGGGCGCGGTTGGTTGCCTCTTTGACCTTTTGCGGGTCAAGCGCGGGGTCGTGAGGGATTGGATCGGTGGGCGGTGGATTTGGCGTGATTTTGAACATGGATGAAACTCCTATCGCAGTTTAAGGAGCCATCACCCTCGCTACCAAACGAGTGGGTGGTGGCCATACGCGGGTTGGTAGACCGGCTGCAATAGGAACCCGGCGCTCACGAGTGAGCCCCACGCATGACCACCATAAAGCCGAGCCTCAAGAAAGAAGCTCCATAAGGTGTTGCCACACAGCCATTACAGACGGGCTACCAAACCCGATCACTGATTTGCAGTGACAGGGAACGATACAACCCACCTCATAGCCGCGTAAGCCGGTGGATTCTGGCGTACGCGTAGGTAACGGCGCAAGGTGTTGTAGGCCCTGCGGCGTAACGGGTTGTGTAATTTAAACGAGCGCTCAGGATTGCGTTTGCAGGCAGAAAAAGCGGGAAGTCGGCCTGTGATTTAAATGTTGTCTGTGATGCCGCTTTCGCGAGCAAGCTCGCTCCCACATTTGGACCGGGTGCATCAGTAAGAGGTTGGTCAGTCGTCAGGCCGTCATCGCGAGCAGGCTCACTCCTACATTGGATCTGCGGTGGTCACCGATTATGTGCCCGACGACAATCCCCTGTAGGAGTGAGCCTGCTCGCGATGCGGCCGAAACGGCCAACGACTTTATTGAGGAGGCAACTTCAGCTTATCCAGCAGTCGATTGACCAACAGCTCGTTGAGCATGATCACCTGTTGCAGCGCCAGCAGCGGTTTGCGTTCCGGGCCGCCGATTGAGTTGGCGATGTTACCGGCCATAGCGTGGGCGTATGAAAGCGACTCGCTCGCCTCGACCAGCAGGGTTTCGTCGTCCAGCGTGGGGTCGACGAGATAGACGGGGCGAAATTTTGGCGAGCTTGGTGGAGCCCCCAGGGCTTCGGGTCGGAGGTAGTAGTCGAGGGCGCGGTCGATTGCTTCTTTTGTCTTTTGAGACTCAAGCGTTGGGTCGTGAGGGATTGGGTCTGTGCCCGGAGGGTTTGGTGTGGCTTTGAACATAAATATCTAATTCCTGAACAAGGGCCGCGACCGTTCTCTACTAAAAGAAGGGTGGCGGCTGTGCGCAGGTTAGTAGACCGGAGGAATTAGCAAGACCGGCGCGCTCGAAAGCGCCCTGAGCACAGCCACCATTGAGTGCAGGCAAATACGCCTGACTTAATGGGACCTATGCACTTACTAAAACCATACGGGCTACTAAACCCGACCACTGATGGGCAGTGGCAGGGAAACGATATAGCCCGAGCCATGGTCGTGTAAGCCGGCGGATTCTGGCGTACGCGTAGGTAACGGCGCAAGGTGTTGTAGCCGTTATGGCGTAACGGTTCGTGTACTTTAAACGCGCTCACGGAATCATGTTTACGCGCAGGAAATGCTGGGCAGTGAGCGCTTCCAGTTTTTTATCGTGTCAGCGAAATAGCCCCTCACCCTAACCCTCTCCCAGAGGGAGAGGGGACTGAACCGAGGTGTTTGGGAGAGCTACGCCGACGTGCAATACCAAGTCGAACTTAGATTCTGAAACAGATCAAAAGCCCCTCACCCTAGCCCTCTCCCAGAGGGAGAGGGGACTGATCGAGGTGTTTGGATGAGGTACGCCGACGTGCGATACCGCGTTGAACGCAAATTCTGAAAAGCCCACAAATCGGCTCCCTCTCCCTCGGGAGAGGGCTGGGCGGGCGGCGTTCCGATGAGGGGCAAATCCAACACAAATCAAAAGCTGAAACACCGTGCTTTTCACCACTCAATAGGCCGAGTGTCAGCTCGCCTGCTTTTGATCTTGATTCGAGGGCGACGTCGGAAGGCTGAGTGGAGGGATTGATCCGGGGGTGGGAGCGCAGCGACCGTTCGACGCAGTCGAACACAGCGGGAGTAGGTGCAGCGAAGCAAACCGTAGGCGCTGCGCCCGGATCGATTCCGCAGCGAAGGAACCCCGAGCCCCAGCGAGCGGGCCGCACGTAGGAGCAAGCCTTTTTGGTTACTTTTTCGGCGCCTGGAAAAAGTGACCCGCCGTAAGGGCGGAACCCTGAGTGGCCGTTACCGCAGCGACGGATATGTACCCAAAAAAATATGTCGTAGCTGAAATCCATCCCCCTCAACCCCAACCCTCTCCCCCATGGGGGCGAGGGGGAAGGGAGCAGATCTTCATGCAGTTCAAAATCTCAGACCAGCCCGGTCAGCTGCTGAGAAACTCGGCTACTTTCTGCGCAGCGCTGGCCAAATGCTGTTCATGGGTAAACCCGGAAACCTTTAATGGCTTGAGATCATGATCGCCGGCAGCTAACCACGCCACCTCAATACTCGGTGACAAGGTGTAAGCCTCGACAGCCTCACGATTACCCAGCGCATCCCGCTCGCCTTGCACAATCAACGTCCGCGTCTTCAAACCAGCCAAATGCTCAACCCGAGGTTTCTCCGGTTTACCCACTGCATAAAACGGATAGCCCAAACACACCAACGCATCGGCACCCAATTCGTCAGCCAAAAGACTAGCCATCCGCCCGCCCATGGACTTGCCCCCAATGGCCAAAACCCCAGTGACATGACGCCGCACCTCGGCATAAACCTCACGCCAACATTCCTGCAATTTCGCAGCAGGATTCGGCGGCCGCTTCACCCCATCCACCCGCCGCTGCGCCATATAAGGAAACTCAAACCGCAACACATTCACCCCAAGCCCGGCAAGGCGCGCAGCCATATCGTTCATCCAGTCACTGTCCATCGGCGCCCCGGCACCATGGGCCAGGATCAACGTCGCCGAAACCTCACCCGAGGCGGCATCCCAAAACCACCCACGATCACGCACGCACTGCGCCCATTGATCCCCGTCAATACTGGCCTTGTGCTGTTTGTCCATGCTTGCCTCGCTTTTAGTCTGCCTATAACTCCAGACGAAGGATTCGCCGCGTGTCTTGCGCGCGCTCACTTCGGCTGAACCGTGGATGGGGAACCATGAACACTTCTATCAGTACCGCCTACAACTACAAGGTGGTCCGCCAATTCGCCATTATGACGGTGGTGTGGGGCATCGTCGGCATGGGGCTCGGGGTTTTTCTCGCGGCCCAATTGGTCTGGCCCGAACTCAACTTCAATTTGCCCTGGACCAGTTTCGGCCGTCTGCGCCCGCTGCACACCAACGCGGTGATCTTCGCGTTCGGTGGCTGTGCGCTGTTCGCCAGTTCGTTCTACTCGGTGCAACGCACCTGCCAGACCCAGTTGTTTGCACCAAAAATCGCCGCGTTCTGTTTTTGGGGCTGGCAACTGGTGATCCTGTTGGCGGCGATCAGCCTGCCACTGGGTTACACCAGTTCCAAGGAATACGCCGAGCTGGAATGGCCAATCGATATCCTGATCACCATCGTCTGGGTCGCCTACGCCATCGTGTTCTTCGGCACGATCATGCAGCGCAAAACCAAACACATTTATGTGGGCAACTGGTTCTTCGGCGCGTTCATCATCACCGTGGCGATTCTGCACATCGTCAACAACCTTGAGTTGCCGGTGAGTTTCACCAAGTCGTACTCGGTGTACGCCGGTGCAACCGACGCGATGGTGCAGTGGTGGTACGGCCACAACGCCGTAGGCTTTTTCCTCACCGCCGGTTTCCTCGGGATGATGTACTACTTCGTGCCGAAACAGGCCGAGCGCCCGGTGTACTCGTATCGCCTGTCGATCGTGCACTTCTGGGCTTTGATCACCCTGTACATCTGGGCCGGCCCGCACCACTTGCACTACACCGCGCTGCCGGACTGGGCACAGTCGCTGGGCATGGTGATGTCGCTGATTCTGCTGGCGCCGAGCTGGGGCGGCATGATCAACGGCATGATGACCCTCTCGGGCGCCTGGCATAAGTTGCGCAGCGACCCGATCCTGCGCTTCCTTGTGGTCTCGCTGGCGTTCTACGGCATGTCGACCTTCGAAGGTCCGATGATGGCGATCAAAACCGTCAACGCCCTCTCCCACTACACCGACTGGACCATCGGCCACGTACACGCCGGCGCCCTCGGTTGGGTAGCGATGATCTCGATCGGCGCGCTGTACCACATGATCCCGAAAATCTTCGGCAAGGCGCAGATGCACAGCGTCGGTTTGATCAACGCGCACTTCTGGCTCGCGACCATCGGCACCGTGCTCTACATCGCTTCGATGTGGGTCAACGGCATCGCCCAAGGCCTGATGTGGCGCGCGGTGAACGAGGACGGCACGCTGACCTACTCCTTCGTCGAAACCCTGGTGGCCAGCCACCCAGGCTTCGTCGTGCGGCTGATTGGTGGGGCGATCTTCCTCAGCGGCATGTTCCTGATGGCTTACAACACCTGGCGCACCGTGCGGGCCTCGCAGCCTGCTGACGTCGTCGCTGCCGCGCAGATGGCCTGAGGAGTCCGCCATGAAACACGAAACAATTGAAAAGAACGTCGGCCTGCTGATGTTGCTCATGGTCTTTGCCGTGAGCATCGGAGGCCTGACCCAGATCGTCCCGCTGTTCTTCCAGGACGTCACCAATAAACCGGTGGAAGGCATGAAGCCCTACACCGCGCTGCAACTGGAAGGCCGCGACATTTATATCCGCGAAGGCTGCGTCGGTTGCCACTCGCAGATGATCCGGCCGTTCCGCGCCGAAACCGAGCGCTACGGGCATTACTCGGTCGCCGGTGAAAGCGTGTGGGATCACCCGTTCCTGTGGGGTTCGAAACGTACCGGGCCGGATCTGGCCCGGGTCGGCGCGCGCTACTCGGATGACTGGCACCGCGCGCACTTGTACAACCCGCGCAACGTCGTACCGGAATCGAAAATGCCGGCCTACCCGTGGTTGGTCACGCAGGCGGTCGACAGCAGCCACACCGAAACCAAGCTCAAGACCATGCGCACCCTCGGCGTGCCGTACACCGACGACGACATCAGCGGCGCGGTGGCCAGCCTCAAGGGCAAGACCGAAATGGACGCCCTAGTCTCCTACCTGCAAGTGCTCGGCACTGCGATCAAGAGCAAGAGGTGAGCACGATGATCATTGAAATGAGTGCAGGCCTGATTCGTGGCCTCGGCACGGTCGTGGTGTTCGTCGCCTTCGTCGGTTTGACCTTGTGGGTGTTCAACCGCAAGCGCACTCCGGAATTCGCCGAAGCACGTCTGCTGCCGTTCGCCGACGAGCCGCAAGCCGAAATAACCCAAGCAAATGAGACAAGGAGTACCCGGCCATGACCACCTTCTGGAGTACGTGGATCTGCGTACTGACCATCGGCAGCCTGATCGGCCTGACGTGGCTGCTGATCGGCACCCGCCGGGGCGAAACCAAGGGCAGCGTCGACCAGACCATGGGCCACAGCTTCGACGGCATCGAGGAGTACGACAACCCGCTGCCGCAGTGGTGGTTCATGCTGTTCGCCGGCACGCTGGTGTTTTCCGTGGGCTATCTGATCCTCTATCCTGGCCTGGGCAACTGGAAAGGCATCCTGCCGGGTTACGAGGATGGCTGGACCGGCGTGCACGAGTGGGAAAAGGAGATGAACAAAGCCGATGCCAAATTCGGCCCGATCTTCGCCAAGTTCGCCGCCATGCCGGTGGAAGAAGTGGCGAAGGACCCTCAGGCGCTGAAAATGGGTGGCCGTCTGTTCGCCTCCAACTGCTCGGTGTGCCACGGCTCCGACGCCAAAGGTGCGTTCGGCTTCCCTAACCTTGCCGACAGCGACTGGCGCTGGGGCGGCGACGCCGACACTATCAAGACCACCATCATGGGTGGCCGGATGGCGGCGATGCCGGCCTGGGGCGAAGTGCTCGGCGAGGCCGGAGTGAAAAACGTGGCCGCTTATGTGCGTCACGAGCTGGCCGGTCTGCCACTACCTGCCGACAACAAGGCTGACCTGCAAGCGGGACAGCAAGCGTTCAGCACCACTTGCGTTGCCTGTCATGGGGCAACCGGCCAAGGCACTGAAGCCATGGGCGCGCCGAATCTGACGCACCCGGCCGGGTTTATCTACGGCACCAGCCTGACGCAACTGGAACAGACCATTCGCCATGGTCGCCAGGGTCATATGCCGGCGCAAAACGAGCTGCTGGGTAACGATAAAGTGCAATTGCTGGCCGCTTATGTGTACAGCCTATCGCACGGATTGAATACAGAAAAACTGATTACTGAAGACAGCAAGAAGTAATCATTGCGTACACCCCTGCCGCACCATTCTCGGTGCGGCAGCATCCAGCCCCTTTGCGACGCATTGTCGCACCCCTTCACACCCTCTCCTTTCGGTTCCTCTGATTCGGGTCTACGCTTGCTCGATGCGGACTGGCTTGTGCCGGTTCCAGGTCAACGCTGACTGCTGTGTTCTGCGAACCGGCTGACTGATGTGGCCGCAAACGCCGGTAGATACCGGCTGTCGTGCGATTTACCGTCCGTCACCCGAACCGAGCGTTTGAACACACCCCGTTACAAGCGACCTGAACCCCTCGCTTTTTTCGTCCGCTGCGACATTTTGTCCGAGGCCGATTTTGTCCTTACGCGGCGCATGGAAAGGCCGCAGAATCAGCGTTGGAAAGCATTGACCCAGGTCATGGCGCGTTGCAATGACCCCCTGCTCTCTGCATACTTGCGGCCGATTTTAATCCTAATAAAACACCCAAACCGTGGAACCTTAGAATGAGCACAGCAATCAGTCCGACTGCTTATAACTATAAGGTAGTCCGCCAGTTCGCCATCATGACGGTGGTCTGGGGGATCCTTGGCATGGGGCTCGGTGTCTTCATCGCCTCGCAACTGGTCTGGCCGGAATTGAACTTCGGTCTGCCGTGGACGAGCTTTGGACGCCTGCGCCCGTTGCACACAAACCTGGTGATTTTCGCCTTCGGTGGTTGTGCACTATTTGCCACTTCCTATTATGTCGTGCAGCGAACCTGCCAGACGCGACTGATCTCCGACAGCCTCGCCGCCTTCACCTTCTGGGGCTGGCAAGCGGTGATCGTCGGCGCAATCATCACCTTGCCGCTGGGTTACACCACCACCAAGGAATACGCGGAACTGGAATGGCCGATCGCCATTTTGCTGGCCATTGTCTGGGTCACCTACGGTCTGGTGTTCTTCGGCACCATCACCAAGCGCAAAACCAAGCATATCTACGTGGGTAACTGGTTCTACGGCGCGTTCATCGTCGTCACGGCGATGCTGCACATCGTCAACCACATGTCGCTGCCGGTGAACCTGTTCAAGTCGTACTCCGCCTATTCGGGCGCGACCGATGCGATGATTCAGTGGTGGTACGGCCACAACGCGGTCGGCTTCTTCCTGACCACCGGTTTCCTCGGGATGATGTACTACTTTGTGCCGAAACAGGCCGAGCGTCCGATTTACTCCTATCGCTTGTCGATCGTGCACTTCTGGGCCCTGATCACCCTATACATCTGGGCCGGCCCGCACCACTTGCACTACACCGCACTGCCGGACTGGGCACAATCGCTGGGCATGGCAATGTCGATCATTCTCCTGGCGCCAAGCTGGGGCGGCATGATCAACGGCATGATGACCCTGTCCGGCGCCTGGCATAAGCTGCGCACCGATCCGATCCTGCGCTTCCTCGTGGTCTCCCTGGCGTTCTACGGCATGTCGACCTTCGAAGGTCCGATGATGGCGATCAAGACCGTCAACTCGCTCTCGCACTACACCGACTGGACCATCGGCCACGTACACGCCGGGGCTCTCGGTTGGGTGGCGATGATCTCGATCGGCGCGATCTATCACATGATCCCGCGCCTGTTTGGCCGTGCGCAGATGCACAGTGTCGGCCTGATCAACGCACACTTCTGGCTCGCGACCATCGGCACCGTGCTGTACATCGCGTCGATGTGGGTCAACGGCATCACTCAGGGCCTGATGTGGCGAGCCATCAACGACGACGGCACCCTCACCTACTCGTTCGTTGAAGCGCTGCAAGCCAGCCACCCGGGCTACATCGTCCGTGCGCTGGGCGGTGCATTCTTCGCCAGCGGCATGTTCCTGATGGCTTACAACGTCTGGCGCACGGTGCGCGCCTCGAACCCGGTTGAAGCCGAAGCCGCTGCCCAGATCGCTGTCGTTGGAGCTCACTGATGAAGCATGAAGCTGTCGAGAAGAATATTGGCCTGCTGGCCTTCTTCATGGTTATCGCCGTCAGCGTTGGCGGCCTGACCCAAATCGTTCCGCTGTTTTTCCAGGACGTCACCAACAAGCCGGTCGAAGGCATGAAGCCGCGTTCGGCGCTGGAACTGGAAGGCCGCGACGTCTACATCGCCAACGGCTGTGTCGGCTGCCACTCGCAGATGATCCGTCCGTTCCGCGCCGAAACCGAACGCTATGGCCACTACTCCGTCGCCGGTGAAAGCGTCTGGGATCACCCGTTCCTGTGGGGTTCCAAGCGTACCGGGCCGGATCTGGCCCGTGTCGGCGGTCGTTACTCCGATGACTGGCAACGTGCGCACTTGTACAACCCGCGCAACGTGGTGCCTGAGTCGAAAATGCCGGCTTACCCGTTCCTCGTGGAAAACAAGCTCGACGGCAAGGAAACCGCCAAGAAAATGGAGGTTTTGCGCACCCTCGGCGTCCCTTACACCGACGAAGACATCGCCGGTGCACAGGATGCCGTGAAGGGCAAAACCGAAATGGACGCGCTGGTGGCCTATCTGCAAGGCCTGGGCACCATCATCAAAAGCAAACGGTGAATTAGATGGATATCGGGATGATTCGTGGCCTGGGCACCGTTGTCGTGATGGTGGCCTTCATCGGTCTGGCGCTGTGGGTGTTCAGCCCCAAGCGCAAGTCGGAGTTTGAAGACGCGACCTTGTTGCCTTTTGCGGATGATCCCGAAGCCATCAAGCACGTCGAGCAAGCTTCTAGGAGTAACAAAGAATGACTACATTCTGGAGTCTGTACGTCACAGTCCTCAGTCTCGGTACGATCTTCGCCCTGACCTGGCTGTTGCTGTCGACCCGCAAGGGCCAGCGCAGCGAACAGACGGACGAGACGGTCGGGCACTCCTTCGACGGGATCGAGGAGTACGACAACCCACTGCCAAAATGGTGGTTCATGCTGTTCGTCGGCACCATCATTTTTGCCCTGGGTTACCTGGTGCTGTACCCGGGCCTGGGCAACTGGAAAGGCCTGCTGCCGGGCTACAACTACCTCGATAACGACAAGCAGACCGCATTCGCCAACGGCCAGACCGGCTGGACCGGCGTGCACGAGTGGGAAAAGGAAATGGCCCGTTCGGACGCCAGGTTCGGTCCGATCTTCGCCAAGTTCGCCGCGATGCCAATCGAAGAAGTGGCCAAGGATCCGCAAGCACTGAAAATGGGTGGCCGTCTGTTCGCCTCCAACTGCTCGGTGTGCCACGGTTCCGACGCCAAGGGCGCTTACGGTTTCCCTAACCTGACCGACGCCGACTGGCGCTGGGGCGGCGAGCCGGAAACCATCAAGACCACCATCATGGGCGGTCGTCACGCGGTGATGCCGGCCTGGGCTGAAGTCATTGGTGAGCAAGGCGTTGCCGACGTGGCAGCGTTTGTCGTGACCAATCTGGATGGCCGCAAACTGCCGGAAGGCACCAAGGCTGATCCGGCCAACGGCGGCAAACTGTTCGCCGCCAACTGCGTGGCCTGCCACGGTCCGGCCGGCAAAGGCACTCCCGCCATGGGCGCGCCTGACCTGACCCACCCGGGTGCGTTCATCTACGGTTCAAGCTTCGCGCAACTGCAGCAGACCATTCGTTACGGCCGTCAGGGCCAGATGCCTGCGCAGGAACAACTGCAAGGCAACGATAAGGTGCACCTGCTGGCGGCGTATGTTTACAGCCTGTCCCACGGTGAAAAAGCACCGGAAGCGAACGCCGAGTAAAGCCAACGTCTGAAGCAAAAAAAGGCCCCGCCAATGTTGATTGGCGGGGCCTTTTTTCATGCTGGCATTCACGACTTGAAACGTTTGCTCAATAGACCTGAACCGTAGTCCCCTGTAGGTTTTTCCCACCCCGATGAGCAGCATCGGGGCAACCTTCAAGGATGAAGCCTACATGTCAAAAAATGACGAAAACACACTGCCAGAACGTTTGCAGCCCCGCCCTGATCACGCAACGCCGGTTAAAACGCCTGTTGCGCCCGCACGCTCAACATCGCCAGACACCGTGAGCCATCCAGGTAACGGGGGCGGTCTGGACGGTCTCGGCGGCGGGCGATTACCCTGACACGGGGCAGCAAAACACAGCGAACATTTGCCCAATACCCTGCGCCCCTGCCGTTTGGCAGGGGCGCTTTCGCCGGTGCCGTTATGACAGTAATAAACCGATCGTCCGCAATCCACCTTTTCGATTGCCGTGCAAACTCCAAGGTAGTAACGTTTCTACACCCGAATATCTGGAGGCCAAACATGATGGCCATCACGACCATTTCCAGCCGCGAATTCAACCAGGACACCAGTGCTGCAAAAAAAGCCGCGCATCAGGGTCCTGTCATCATTACCGATCGTGGCAAGCCTGCTCATGTACTGCTGAGTATCGAGGAGTACCAGAAACTGACCGGTAGCCAGACCAGCATCGTTGATCTGCTGGTCATGCCGAATGCGCCGGACATCGAATTCGAACCCGAGCGCGCCGTCATCACCCCTCGTAGCGTGGATCTGTCCTAATGTTTCTACTTGATACCAATGTGGTCTCCGAACTGCGAAAACCTCAGGCGGACAAGCAGGTGGTGACTTGGGCAAACAGCGTCGTCCCGGCCAGTCTCTATTTATCGGCTATCACGGTGCTGGAGCTGGAAACCGGCATTCTGCGCATCGAACGCCGTGATCCGCCACAAGGCGGGATGCTGCGTCACTGGCTCGAGCGTCACGTCAAACCAGCATTCTCCGGAAGAATCCTCTCGGTTGATACCGTCGTCGCCAGCCGATGCGCTCAGTTGCACGTCCCTGATCGCAGCAATGAATGCGACGCTTTGATCGCCGCTACTGCACTGGTACATGGGCTGACGCTGGTCACCCGAAACGTAGCTGACTTTCAACTCAGCGGCGTTCATCTGATCAACCCATGGATCGCTGCCAACAATTGATCATAAAAAGCCCCGCCAGATCACTGACGGGGCTTTTTCATGGGCGTCGGGCGAAGATCGAATGCACCGGCGTGGTTTCGATCAGCGTCCGATTGCGCCACTGATTGTCCTTCACCAGATAGACCTCCAACTGTTTGCGGTCCTCGGTAAAACTGGCGATCAGATAAGTTTGCTGAGACGTACTGCCACTCAGGTACATCGGCACCTTCCCCTTCCAGTAGGCATTACCTCCTTCCTCATGTAAATGGCCGGCAAAAACGGCGGTCACTTGATATTTGCTGATCATGTCAAGGAAACGCTGATTCTGCGCTGGGTTAACTTTGTCGCTGAACGGTTTATGCATATTGATGATGATGGCGTAACCACCGACCCGGGCCAGTCTGAGGTCCTTCTCAAGCCAATCCAGCGCATCGTTGATTTCAAATGTCGTCGGGTTCAACGGGTGAGAAATCCGGGTGGTATACGTCGGCTCGTTATTAAGTTGAACCATGTGAACTTCGCCGATTTTTTTTGAATAAGCGAGGCTGCCAGAATAAGTCTTACCAAGAAACCCGTCAGTGATGTTCAGATCAAAGCTGTCCACCTTGCCTTCATGATGCTCTTTAAAGTCGACGATACTTCCAGCCGCACAGCTATTGGTAAAACAGTCATCGACATTATTTTCATAATCGTGATTACCCAAGCCGTACAAGTACTCACCCTTGAAATGCTTGCTCAGCATCTCCTTCATAAAGGATCGTTGCCAGCCATGACCAAAGGCAGTTATATCGCCATTAATCATCAACGGCACCTCGGCTTGCGAGCCATGTTGCCGCCTGAAATCGGCAATGCTCGAAAGCTGAGTATCAACCAGCCATTTCGAACGAACATCGAATTCGGCGTCGGATTCAGGATGCCGGCTATCGGTCTTGTCGGTCCAGGGATATTGAGTATCCGAGGCAAAAACCATGTGTTTCGGCGTTCCCGTTATCGCCTGAGCGGAGGCAACCGAAGCCCATAAACAAACCCCCAGCACAACGCTTGTAAACTTATTGAAAGCCATACTTGAATTCCATTTAATTTAATCAATCACACGCGAACAATTTTTTGCAAAAACAGAACTTATTAGAAAAAACAGAAAACATCAAAACATCGAGCCAGAACAATCAAGTAGATATATTTCAGAAATAAAAAAACTTACAACAACGTCTGATACAAAAAGCAATGCTTGAAGTTTCGCCTTGAAATATTCATTCGGCAACTCTGCATTTGAAAACCTGAAGATGACATCGTCCGTGCTCGCCGCCCTCAACTCAGTCCGGTTTTTCAAGGCTTGCAGTGGCAATCGCATCGAACCGATCCTCCGAACAACAATGGATTAGCCGCTACGCCAAAACCGTCCATACTCAACAAGTCAATTGACCTGCATCAGGCTTTACTGCATTCGCTACACCATTCAGGTTTTTTACCCAACGCGACCAAAGGTCGCACCCTTGAGCCAGAGCGACCGGCGTATCATTGCGCCACTGCAACGCCCCTTTCTGACCTTGGTTGGCACGTATCGACCAAGGCATTTTTCCACTGCCGTGGGATGCAATGATGAGCAACCAGATTCCGGTACACGACGTCACACCACCGAGCAAAAACGCGAATAACAGCGTTGATCTTTACGCCTCTCGAGAAAAAATCTACACCCGTGCTTTCACCGGCCTGTTCCGCAATCTGCGGATGATGGGCGGTGCGGCCTTGTTCCTGTTGTATTTCGGCACGGTGTGGCTGAACTGGGGCGGCCATCAGGCCGTGTGGTGGAACCTGCCTGAGCGCAAGTTCTTCATCTTCGGCGCGACCTTCTGGCCACAGGATTTCATTCTGCTCTCGGGCTTGTTGATCATTGCCGCGTTCGGCCTGTTCTTCATCACGGTGTACGCCGGCCGCGTCTGGTGCGGCTACACCTGCCCGCAAAGTGTCTGGACGTGGATTTTCATGTGGTGCGAGAAGGTCACCGAAGGCGACCGTAACCAGCGCATCAAGCTCGACAAGGCGCCGATGAGCGCCAACAAGTTGCTGCGCAAAGCCGCCAAACACTCGATGTGGCTGTTGATCGGTTTTGTCACCGGCATGACCTTCGTCGGCTACTTCTCGCCGATCCGCGAACTGGTCTTCGAATTTTTCACCGGCCAGGCCGATGGCTGGTCGTACTTCTGGGTGGGCTTCTTCACCCTCGCCACCTACGGCAACGCCGGTTGGCTGCGCGAGCAGGTGTGCATCTACATGTGTCCGTATGCGCGCTTCCAGAGCGTGATGTTCGACAAGGACACGCTGATCGTCTCTTACGACCCGCGTCGCGGCGAAAGCCGTGGCCCGCGCAAGAAAGGTATTGACTACAAAGCCCAGGGCCTGGGCGATTGCATCGATTGCACGATGTGCGTGCAGGTCTGCCCGACCGGCATCGACATCCGCGACGGCCTGCAGATCGAGTGCATCGGCTGCGCCGCGTGCATCGACGCCTGCGACAGCATCATGGACAAAATGGACTACCCGCGCGGGCTGATCAGCTACACCACCGAACACAACCTGTCCGGGCAGAAAACCCATAAACTGCGGCCACGCCTGATCGGTTACGCCGTGGTGCTGCTAGCGATGATCAGCCTGCTGGTGACCGCGTTCTTCATGCGCTCGCTGGTCGGTTTCGATGTCAGCAAGGACCGTGTGCTGTACCGCGAAAACGCCGAAGGCCGGATCGAAAACGTTTACAGCCTGAAAATCATGAACAAGGATCAGCGCGACCACACCTACGTGCTGGAAGCCAGCGGTTTGCCGGACCTGCGCCTGCAGGGCAAGCGCGAGATCAAGGTCGCGGCCGGCGACATCGTCAGCATGCCGGTCGAGTTGTCGAGCGCGCCGGAACAACTGCCGTCGAGCACCAACGAGGTGAAATTCATCCTCAAGGATGCCGATGACGACAGCATCCACGTTGAAGCCAAGAGCCGATTCATCGGCCCACAAATCCGTTGAGAGAACTGAACATGCCCGCAGCAAACGCCGCAAGTCCCTGGTACAAGCACCTCTGGCCATGGATCATCATCGGGATTCTGGCCTGTTCGGTGACTCTGACCCTGTCGATGGTGACCATCGCGGTGAACAATCCGGACAACCTGGTCAACGACAACTACTACGAGGCGGGTAAAGGCATCAACCGTTCGCTGGACCGTGAATTGTTGGCGCAAAATCTGAAGATGCGCGCTGCTGTGCATCTTGATGGCGTCACTGGCGAGGTCGATCTGCGCTTGAGCGGTGACAGTCAGCCGAAGACGCTGGAATTGAATTTGATCTCGCCGACGCAGCCGGAGAAGGATCGCAAGATCGTGTTGACCCGCAGCGAAAGCGAAACCGGCCGTTACATCGGCCAGTTGGGCGACAAGGTTGAAGGTCGCCGGTTTGTTGAATTGCTCGGCAGTCAGGATGACCATGTGTGGCGCATGTTCGAAGAAGAACTGGTCAGCCATGACAAGGATCTGCTGCTGGGTGATGAACCGCTGCAAGGTGCCGAAGACTTGAAGAAGTAAACAACTTCAAAAGCCCCCTCACCCTAGCCCTCTCCCCCAGGAGAGGGAACTGATCTCGAGCGTTTGCACGTTTTGTGTATGACAGTGAGAATCCAGGCTCACACCGATCGGCTCCCTCTCCCTCCGGGAGAGGGCTGGGGTGAGGGCAAGCGGACAACCCCAATGCAAGGGCTTACCCCCTCAACGATGCCATGACCAGCCCACTACCCTGCTACCACTGCGCCCTGCCCGTCCCGTCCGGCAGCCGCTTCACCGCTGTCGTACTCGGGGAGTCCCGCGAATTCTGCTGCCCGGGCTGTCAGGCCGTGGCCGAAGCCATCGTCGCCGGCGGTCTGGAAAGCTATTACCAACATCGCAGCGAAGCCTCAGCCAACCCCGAAGCGCTGCCGGTGCAACTGACCGACGAACTGGCGCTGTATGACCGCGCCGATGTCCAGCAACCCTTCGTACGCCACCAAGGCGAACTGGCCGAAACCACGCTGTTGATGGAAGGCATCAGTTGCGCCGCCTGCGGCTGGCTGATCGAGAAACATTTGCGCACTTTGCCCGCCGTGGCCGAGGCGCGGCTGAACCTGTCCAACCATCGCTTGCACGTGAGTTGGGCCGACGCGCAACTGCCACTGAGCCAGATCCTCGCCGAACTGCGCCACATCGGCTACGCCGCCCACCCCTATCAGGCCGACCGCGCCAGCGAACAACTGGCCAGCGAAAACCGCCTGGCCCTGCGCCAGCTCGGCGTCGCCGGTCTGCTGTGGTTTCAGGCAATGATGGCGACCATGGCCACCTGGCCGGAATTCAATATCGACCTCAGCCCCGAACTGCACACGATCCTGCGCTGGGTGGCGCTATTCCTGACGACGCCGATTGTGTTCTACAGCTGCGCGCCCTTCTTCAAAGGCGCGATGCGCGATCTGCGCACGCGCCACCTGACCATGGATGTTTCGGTGTCGCTGGCGATCGGCAGTGCCTACATTGCCGGGATCTGGACGTCGATCACCGGGGTCGGTGAGTTGTATTTCGATGCGGTCGGCATGTTTGCGCTGTTCCTGCTTGCCGGGCGTTATCTGGAACGCCGTGCCCGCGAGCGCACCGCTGCCGCCACGGCACAACTTGTGAATCTATTGCCGGCCTCGTGTCTGCGGCTGGACAACAACGGCCAGAGCGAACGCATCCTGCTCAGCGAGCTGCGTCTCGGCGAGCAGATTCTGGTGCAAGCCGGTTCCATCCTGCCAGCGGACGGCAAAATCATTGACGGCCAGTCAAGCATCGACGAATCGCTGCTCACCGGCGAGTACCTGCCGCAACCGCGCACGCGAGGCGATACGGTCACCGCCGGTACGCTCAACGTCGAAGGCGCGTTGACCGTGGAAGTTCAGGCGCTGGGCCAGGACACGCGTCTGTCGGCCATCGTCCGCCTGCTCGACCGCGCCCAGGCGGAAAAACCGCGACTGGCGGAAATCGCCGACCGCGCCGCGCAATGGTTCCTGCTGCTGTCGCTGATCGCCGCAGCGGCCATCGGTCTGTTGTGGTGGCAACTGGATTCGTCGCGCGCGTTCTGGATTGTCCTCGCCATGCTCGTCGCCACCTGCCCGTGCGCCCTGTCGCTGGCGACGCCGACCGCGCTCACGGCCGCCACCGGCACCTTGCACAAACTGGGTTTGCTGCTGACTCGCGGCCATGTGCTGGAAGGCTTGAATCAGATCGACACAGTGATCTTCGACAAAACCGGCACCCTTACCGAAGGTCGACTGGTGCTGCGCTCGATTCGTCCACTCGCGGCGCTCGACAGTGATCAATGCCTGAGCCTTGCCGCCGCGCTGGAAAACCGTTCGGAACACCCGATCGCCCGCGCGTTCGGCCGCGCGCCGCTTGCCGCCGAAGAAGTCCACAGCAGCCCGGGGCTTGGCCTTGAAGGCTTGGTCGATGGACAGCGTTTGCGCATTGGCCAGGCAGCGTTTGTCTGTGCTCTCAGCGGTGCGCCCGTGCCGACAATGCCGAACGAGGCCGGCCAATGGCTGCTGCTCGCGGACGAAAACGGCCCGCTGGCATGGTTCGTCCTCGACGACCGCTTGCGTGACGACGCCCCCGCCCTGCTCGCTGCCTGCAAGGCACGCGGCTGGCGCACATTGCTGTTGTCCGGCGACAGCTCACCGATGGTCGCCAGCGTTGCCGCCGAATTGGGCATCGACGAGGCCCGTGGCGGCTTGCGCCCGGACGACAAACTGCAAGTGTTGCAGCAACTGCACAAGGAAGGTCGCAAGGTGTTGATGCTTGGCGACGGCGTCAATGACGTGCCAGTACTCGCAGCGGCGGACATCAGCGTGGCCATGGGTTCGGCCACCGATCTGGCAAAAACCAGCGCCGATGCCGTGCTGCTGTCCAACCGCCTCGACGCCTTGGTCCAAGCCTTCACACTCGCACGGCGCACCCGCCGGGTAATCATCGAGAATCTGCTGTGGGCGGCGCTGTACAATGGCCTCATGTTGCCGTTCGCCGCCCTCGGCTGGATAACTCCGGTGTGGGCCGCCGTCGGTATGTCGATCAGTTCGTTGACCGTGGTGCTCAACGCGCTGCGCCTGACTCGCCTGCCGAGTTCGCCGCCCGCCAGCACCCGCTCGCAAACCCGCCCGCTGCCGGCCTGAGCCGCGCGGGCCTGGAGTACAGATGCCAGCTCTCTACGTGATGATCCCGGCCGCCCTGCTGATCGTGGCCATCGCCGTTTACATCTTCTTCTGGGCGGTGGACAGCGGTCAGTACGACGACCTTGACGGCCCGGCTCACAGCATCCTGTTCGATGATCAGGATCCGAACCACACCGCCGCCGTGGATGAAGCCAACCCCAACAAACCGGACGACAAGGCCCCACCCCATGCTTGAACTGGCGCCCCTGTTGGTGTCTGCATTGATCCTCGGCCTGCTCGGCGGCGGCCACTGCCTGGGCATGTGCGGCGGCTTGATGGGCGCGCTGACCCTGGCGATCCCCAAGGAACAGCGCAGTCGGCGCTTTCGTTTGCTGCTGGCGTATAACCTTGGGCGGATTCTCAGTTATGCCACGGCGGGCTTGCTGATCGGGCTCGCGGGGTGGGCGGTGGCGAACAGTCCGGCGGCGCTGTTCATGCGTGTGTTGGCCGGGTTGTTGCTGATTGCCATGGGTTTGTATCTGGCCGGCTGGTGGAGCGGGCTGACGCACATTGAAAGTCTCGGACGCGGTTTGTGGCGCTACATTCAGCCGGTCGCCAATCGCTTGTTGCCGGTGTCGAGTCTGCCTCGTGCGCTATTGCTTGGCGCATTGTGGGGCTGGCTACCCTGTGGGCTGGTTTACAGCACGTTGTTGTGGTCGGCGAGTCAGGGCAATGCACTGGACAGCGCGTTGTTGATGCTTGCGTTTGGCCTCGGTACCTGGCCGGTATTGCTCGCCACGGGGCTTGCGGCAGAACGCGTCACCGCCATTTTGCGCAAACGCAGCGTGCGCATGGCCGGTGGTTTGCTGGTGATTCTGTTCGGCATCTGGACCCTGCCTGGTCCGCATCAGCATTGGTTGATGGGCCATTAAATCGGCGGCGCGGCCTTCGCGAGCAAGCTTGCTCCCACACTGGATCGGTGGTGGTACACAAATCCCTTGTGGGAGCGAGCTTGCTCGCGAAGAGGCCTGCATGATCAACACACCTCCTCCCCGTTGATGCAAATCAAGAGGCCCTTCGCCGCCCCCCGATAGACTCGCCCACACTGCCAGCCTATCCGGGGGAACGCCCGCATGCTCGACGCCATTCGTTGGGACTCTGATCTGATCCGCCGCTATGACCTGGCGGGGCCGCGCTACACCTCCTATCCGACGGCCGTGCAATTTCACGGTCAGGTCGGCACCTTCGACCTGTTCCATGCCCTGCGCGACAGCCGCAAAGCCCTGCGCCCGTTGTCGCTGTACGTGCATGTGCCGTTTTGCGCGAACATTTGCTACTACTGCGCCTGCAACAAGGTCATCACCAAGGACCGAGGTCGCGCGGCGCCATATCTACAACGGCTGGAGCAGGAGATCCAGTTGATTGCCTGCCACCTCGACCCCGCGCAAAAAGTCGAGCAACTGCACTTTGGCGGCGGCACGCCGACCTTTCTCAGCCACGACGAACTGCGTCAGTTGATGGCGCACCTGCGCAAGCATTTCAATCTGCTGGAGGATGACTCCGGCGATTACGGCATCGAGATCGACCCGCGCGAAGCCGACTGGTCGACCATGGGCCTGCTGCGTGAACTGGGCTTCAACCGTGTCAGCATTGGCCTGCAAGACCTCGATCCGGCGGTACAGCGCGCGGTCAATCGCCTGCAAAGCCTGGAAGAAACCCGCGCGGTCATCGATGCCGCGCGCACCCTGCAGTTCCGCTCGATCAATATCGATTTGATCTACGGCTTACCCAAGCAGACCCCGGAAAACTTCGCTCGTACGGTCGAGGAAGTCATCAGCCTGCAACCGGACCGGCTCTCGGTGTTCAACTATGCGCACCTGCCGGAGCGCTTCATGCCGCAGCGGCGGATCAATGGCAATGAGTTGCCGGCGCCTGCGCAGAAACTGGAAATGCTCGAACGCACCATCGAACAACTGACCGCCGCGGGCTATCGTTACATCGGCATGGATCACTTCGCCCTGCCCGACGATGAGCTGGCGATTGCTCAGGAAGAGCAGACCCTGCAACGCAACTTCCAGGGTTACACCACGCACGGTCACTGCGATCTGATTGGTCTGGGGGTGTCGGCCATCAGCCAGATCGGCGACCTGTATTGCCAGAACAGCAGCGATCTCAACGAATACCAGAACACCCTTGCCGCCGCGCAACTGGCGACCAGCCGTGGCTTGGTGTGCAACGCCGATGATCGCTTGCGCCGCGCGGTGATCCAGCAACTGATCTGCAACTTCAGTCTGGAATTCGCCGAGATCGAGCAGCAGTTCAACATCGATTTTCAGGGTTACTTCGGCGCGCTGTGGCCGCAGCTACAAGGCATGGCCAGCGATGGCCTGATTGAGCTGGATCGCGAGCGGATCGCCGTGTTGCCGGCGGGGCGTCTGCTGGTGCGCTCGGTGTGCATGGTGTTCGATGCGTATCTGGAACAGCAGAACCGCCAGCGTTTTTCGCGGGTGATCTAGTTTTTCATCAGCAGCGAACCGACTTCAAAGTTCTTATCCGCGGTCAGACCCGACTGCCCGACCACTTTGGACAAAGCCAGATTGGCCGTGATCAAACCTGTATTCAACGCGGCGATAGCACCGCGCAGAGCGGCAACCTTGTTGATCTTTTCTTCGTTGGAAAGGCGCTTATCGGCCATGACCGCTTCGATAAGCGCCTTTTTCTCGGCAATCTGTTTTTGCAACTTGCGGATCATCTTCAGCAATTGCTGGATGTTTTCCGGCAATCCGCTGTCTTCGATGTCGCTGTTTTCGCCACCGACACTGGCGGACTTTTCAATCGATGCACCGGACAGCGACACTTTGACGCCCTCGACCAAGGTCGGGGTTGCCTCTTCGGTCGAGTCTGGTTCGCGTGCATTGCCCGACGAAGCTTTAAACGTTTCCGGCAATGCGGCAACGTCGCTGCTACCGGGGTTCAGCGTGCCAATGGCGGCCATCGAAGCGTTCCTTGTATGCGTTCTGATACCTGTTTATCGGCTGCTGGCGCTGCGGCTTTACGCCTGTAGGGCAAAGTCGCCCCAGACTGGCCTGAATGTCCTCCCGTGGGTTACCCTTACGGCTTATGTGTGTTTTCCCACAAGGATTAAAGAAATGTCCGAGCCAGTTAAACTGCGCGCTCACAACCAGGCCCATTGCAAGGATTGCAGCCTGGCCCCTCTCTGCCTGCCACTTTCTCTGAATCTGGAAGACATGGATGCGCTGGACGAAATCGTTAAACGCGGCCGCCCGTTGAAAAAAGGCGAGTTCCTGTTCCGCCAGGGCGACACGTTCGATTCCGTTTATGCAGTACGCTCCGGCGCCCTGAAGACCTTCAGCCTGAGCGACAGCGGCGAAGAACAGCTCACCGGTTTCCACCTGCCGAGCGAACTGGTCGGTCTGTCCGGCATGGATACCGAGAAACATCCGGTGTCGGCCCAGGCGCTGGAAACCACCTCGGTCTGCGAAATCCCCTTTGAACGCCTCGATGAACTGGCCCTGCAACTGCCGCAGCTGCGCCGCCAGTTGATGCGCGTCATGAGCCGGGAAATCCGTGATGACCAACAAATGATGTTGTTGCTGTCGAAGAAAACCGCCGACGAGCGCATCGCTACCTTCCTGGTCAACCTGTCCGCACGCTTCCGCGCTCGCGGCTTCTCGGCCAATCAGTTCCGCCTGAGCATGTCGCGCAATGAAATCGGCAACTACCTCGGTCTGGCGGTGGAAACCGTGTCCCGGGTCTTCACCCGCTTCCAGCAGAACGAACTGATCGCCGCCGAGGGCAAAGAGATTCATATCCTCGACCCGATCCAGCTCTGCGCGCTGGCCGGTGGCTCACTCGAAGGTTAATGTCGATCCGCGGTTGAGCGAACCGTTTCAGCCGCGGGTATACTGCGCCGTTTGCAGCCCTGCCAGGACACCTCGACGATGGTCTTCGACTCCTTCGACATCAAATCGCTTATCCGCCCAGTGATCGACTTCCCGAAACCGGGCGTGATCTTTCGCGACATCACCCCGCTGTTTCAATCGCCAAAGGCCCTGCGTCTGGTGATGGACAGCTTCGCCCACCGCTATGTGGAAGCCGATTTCACCCACATCGGTGCGATGGATGCGCGCGGTTTTCTGATCGGCTCGGTACTGGCCTATCAGTTGAACAAGCCGCTGGTGCTGTTTCGCAAACAAGGCAAACTACCGGCGGACGTACTGGCCGAAGGTTACGCGACCGAGTACGGCGAAGCGTTTCTGGAAGTGCACGCCGACAGCCTGTGTGAAGGCGACTCGGTGGTGATGTTCGATGACTTGATTGCCACTGGCGGCACGCTGATCGCAGCGGCCAACCTGATTCGCCGCATGGGCGCGCGGGTGCATGAGGCGGCGGCGATTATTGATTTGCCTGAGTTGAACGGGTCGCAGCGTTTGGAAGACATGGGGATTCCTACCTTCTGCCTGACGCAGTTTGCGTTGACTGATAAATAAGTAGCGCCTGCTAAACCGCTTTCGCGAGCAAGCTCGCTCCCACAGGAGAACGCATTCCAACTGTGGGAGCGAGCTTGCTCGCGAAGGGGCCGGCAGCCTGACTGCAAAACCTAGAGCCCCATCTGCTTACTGATGATCTCGTTCATCACCTCTCGCGTCCCGCCGCCAATCGACAAGATGCGGTTATCCCGATACAGCCGTTCCACCGGACTCTCGCGCATGTAACCAAGCCCGCCAAGAATCTGCACCGCTTCGGTGGTGATCCGGTCCGAGGTGTCCGTGGCAAAGTTCTTCGCCATGGAAATCTCTTTGATCACACTCTGCCCCGCCGCCATTTTCGCCGCTTGCCGGTAAGTGAATTCCCGCGAGACCTCCAGCGCCGTGGCCATCTCCGCGAGGCGATGTTTGATCACCTGAAACTTGCCGATCGGCTTGCCAAACGCCTCACGCTCACTCGCCCACTTCAGGCTCTCTTCCAACGCTAACTGTGAAGTCATGTTGGCCATCAGCGCCAACGCCAGCCGTTCACTCTGAAAGTTGCCCATGATGCAGGCGAAGCCCGTGTTCTCGGCGCCGATCAGGTTTCCTACAGGCACGCGGCAATCGTCGAAGAACAATTCAGCAGTGTCCGACGCCCACCAACCCATTTTCTTCAACTGCCGGCCGACGGTGAAGCCCGGCGTGCCCTTTTCGATCAACAACAGGCTGATACCGCCGAAACCCGGCGCACCGGTGCGCACCGCAACGGTATAGAAGTCGGCGCGCACGCCACTGGTGATAAAGGTTTTGCTGCCGCTGACACGATAGAAATCGCCGTCGCGCACGGCGCGGGTTTGCAGATTGGCGACGTCGGAGCCGCCGCCGGGTTCGGTGACCGCCAGGGCGCTGATCCTTTCCCCGCTGAGCACTGACGGCACAACGCGGTCGCGGACTTCGGGACGCGCCCATTTGACGATCGGTGGCAGGCCGATATCCAGCGATCCCAGCCCCGCTACCAGACCGCCAGAGCCACAGCGCATCAGTTCCTCACTGGCGGCGACCTTGGCGAACAGATCGCCTTCATGGCTACCTCCCAGCGCTTCCGGGTAACCGATGCCAAGGATGCCTGCCGCGCCAGCCTTCAGGTATAGCTCGCGGGGAAAGCTTTCGGCTTCTTCCCATTGATCAATGTCCGGCAGGATCTCGCGTTCGACGAAACGTCTGACGCTGTCGCGGATCAATTGGTGGCTGGGGTCGAAGTATTCCTGAAAGGCAGACATCGGCAAGCTCCACGGAAGGGTTCGCCGAAGTTAACCGAGCGCTTGCTTGGTTTTCAACTCAATTGTGTGAATCAGATAGACCGAGGTGCACCATTCGCGAGCAAGCTCGCTCCCACAGGGGATTTGTAAAAGACACAAAACCAATGTGGGAGCGAGCTTGCTCGCGAAGGCGTCATTTCAGACACCGCAAATTCAGAGCGCGATCGGTTTACGCCCGGCAAACGAATGCGCCAGCGTGCCGCCATCCACCAGCTCCAGCTCCCCACCCAACGGCACGCCGTGGGCAATCCGCGAGGCGATCAGGCCTTTGTTGTTCAGCAACTGCGCGATGTAATGCGCCGTCGCCTCACCTTCCACGGTCGGGTTGGTGGCCAGAATGACCTCGGTAAACGTCCCCGCTTCTTCGATCCGCGTCATCAACTGCGGAATACCGATCGCCTCAGGCCCCAGGCCATCGAGAGGCGACAAATGCCCCTTGAGCACAAAGTAGCGCCCACGGAAACCGGTCTGCTCGACCGCATACACGTCCATCGGCCCTTCCACTACACATAACAGCGTGTCGTCGCGGCGGGTATCGGCGCATTGCGGGCACAGATCGTCTTCGGTCAGCGTGCGGCACTGGCGGCAGTGACCGACCCCTTCCATGGCCTGGCTCAGGGCCTGGGCCAAGCGCAAACCGCCGCTGCGGTCCCGCTCAAGCATCTGCAACGCCATGCGCTGGGCGGTTTTCTGACCCACGCCCGGCAAAGTGCGCAAGGCGTCGATCAGTTGGCGAATCAAAGGGCTGAAGCTCATGGGTAAAAAGTCCGACAAAACAACGAGACGCGGTTTATACCCGCGCCTCTGGCCAGCGTCAAATACTCAGTCCTGGGCGACCTTCACCACCAGTTTGCCGAAGTTGCGCCCCTCGAGCAGACCGATAAACGCCTCGGGCGCCTGCTCCAGACCTTCCACCACGTCTTCGCGGAATTTGACCTTGCCGTCGCGCACCCACGGCACCATGTGGCTGATGAACTCCGGCTGACGATCGCCGTAATCGTCGAACACGATGAAACCCTGGATCCGCACGCGCTTGGTCAGCAGAGTACGTTGCAGCATCGGCAGACGATCCGGGCCTTGCGGCGCCTCGGAGGCGTTGTAACCGGCGATCAGACCGCACAACGGAATGCGCGCCTTGGGATTGAGCAGCGGCACCACCGCATCGAACACATGACCACCGACGTTCTCGTAATAGATGTCGATGCCATCAGGACAGGCCTTGGCCAACTGTTCAGCAAAATCCGCCGCCTTGTGATCGATGCAGGCGTCAAAGCCCAGTTCCTCGACCACGTATTTGCACTTCTCGGCACCGCCGGCCACGCCGACCGCGCGCAGGCCTTTGATCTTCGCCACTTGGCCGACCACCGAGCCCACCGCACCGGAAGCGGCGGCAACAACCAGTGTCTCGCCCTCTTTCGGCTGACCGATGTCCATCAGGCCCATATACGCGGTCATCCCCGGCATGCCGAGTACGCCCAGCGCCATCGATGGACTTGGCAGCCCGGACGGGATCGGGATGATGTTGCGGCCGTCGCTGATGCTGTGGCTCTGCCAACCGGTGGCGCCAACGACCAGGTCGCCTTTATGGAATTTTGGATGACGGGAGTCTTCGACACGGCTGACAGCGCCGCCGGTCATCACTTCGCCGATTTGTACCGGCGCGGCGTAGGACGGTGCGTCGCTCATGCGTCCGCGCATGTAGGGATCGAGGGACAGGTAGAGGGTTTTCAGCAGTACCTCGCCGTCCGCAAGATCCGGCAACGCTTCACGTTCGAGGCGGAAGTTTTCCGGGGTCGGCGCACCGACCGGGCGTGAGGCGAGGACGAAGCGTTGATTGAGCGTGAGGGGGTCGGACATGTCAGCGTCTCCTGTGAAGTGTGAATTCAGCGGGTATAGGGAGCAGACCGTTGAAGCTTTTGCGCGTTCGATGTTTATTCAGTTGTACCGAGGTGAGTTCATTCGCGAGCAGGCTCGCTCCCACCTTTGGAATGCATTTCCCTGTGGGAGCGAGCCTGCTCGCGAAGGCGGCCTCAAAGACACCGCACTTCCAAGAGTCAGAAACAAAAATGCCAGGCGCAAGGCCTGGCATTTTGTGTAGCTCATCTGCCGCCGATTGGCGAATCAGAATGGCAGTTTCATACCGGCTGGCAGGTTCATGCCGGCGGTCATGTTGCCCATTTTGTCCTGGCTGTTTTTCTCGATCTTGCGCACAGCGTCGTTGACGGCGGAGGCAATGACCGCTTCCAGCATCTCTTTGTCGTCTTCGCTCATGCCCTCGACCAGGCTTGGGTCGATGCTCACGCTTTTGACGTCGTGACGACCAGTCATCACCACGGTGACCATATCGCCGCCGGCCTTACCGGTGACTTCGGCGTTGGCCAGCTCTTCCTGCATCTTGGCCATTTTTTCCTGCATCTGCTGCGCCTGCTTCATCAGGCCGGCCATGCCACCTTTCATCATGGGAATCACCTCAAAGTACTTGGATCAAAACAGCGCCCGGCCCAATGGAGCCGAACGCCTTCAGTTATTAGCCCTGAGTGACCAGGGCCTCGACAGGTTCAATAGTATCGTGTCGCACCACCGCGCCGAACTGCTGAACCATCTGCTGGATGAACGGATCACCGTGGATCGATTCCTCCGCCTCGCGCTGACGGTTGGCACGCCGACGGGACGCGGCCTGGGCCGGGGTTTCCTGCTCGGGCTTGATCAGCTCGATGGTCAGGCTCAGCGTGCGACCGTGGTACTGGTTCAACGCATCGTTCAGACGCCGCTGCTGCGTGGCGTTGAACAGTGCGCTGTGCGCCGGATCGAGGTGCATCAGCCAATGATCGCCATCGACGGCGATCAATGTGCAGTTGGCGGCAATGCTGCCGGTCATGCCGGAAATCGGCAGTTTCGGGAACAGCTCCAGCCATTGCAACGCTAGACCTGTGGCCGGTGCGGCAGCAGGTTCTGGCTCGGGCTCCGGGGCAGGCTCGGCGGCGTGTTCGCTGGCCAGTTCATCGAGGTAACTGTAAGCCGAATCCATGTCCGGCTCGATGTAATCCTCGTCCAGCGGCGGCTCGTCGTCGAGGTCCATGCCCGGGGTGGCGGCATCGACGTCGGCGACCGACGGCTCGGGAATCGGTGCGGCAGCCCATTCTGGCGCCTCCGGAACGACGCTGTCCGGGGTCGGCAGCGGCATCGGCGGCAACTCGGGTTGCTCGGCGGTGGTTTCCAGCACCGGTTCGACGGCAGGTTGCTGCGCAGGCTCGGGATCGGACTCGGGCTCGGGCTCGGGCTCAGCCTCGGGCGCTACCGGGTCATTCCACGGCAGATCGACGACTGCCTCGGCGACGACAGGCGCAGGCGCAGGTTCTGGCGCGGCAACAGGAGCAACCGGCGCGGGCTCGGGAGCCGGTGCTGGCGCTACCACGGGTGCCGGCGCTGGAGCCGGCGCAACCGCCGCAGCGACTACCGGCGCAGGCTTGGGCGCGGCAGCCACTGAGTTTGCGGAATCAACTGTGGCCTGGCTGATCCCCACTGGCTTTAGCGGTTGCCTCGGTGCGTCTGCCGTATCTGCCGGCCGGAAGGCCAGCATCCGCAGCAAGACCATTTCGAAACCACCGCGCGGATCCGGCGCCAGCGGCAAATCGCGGCGACCGATCAGGCCCATCTGGTAATAGAACTGCACATCTTCGGCCGGCAACGCCTGGGCCAGAGCCAGCACGCGATCGCGGTCGCCATGGCCGTTATCGACGCCTTCCGGCAGCGCCTGAGCGATGGCCACGCGGTGCAGCACGTTGAGAATTTCCGAGAGCACGCCGTTCCAGTCCGGCCCTTGTTCGGCCAGATGACGCACCGCTTCGAGCAACGCCTTGGCGTCACCTTCGATCAACGAATGCAGGACGTCATAGACCTGACCGTGATCCAGCGTGCCGAGCATCGCCCGCACGTCGGTGGCCAGAACCTTGCCTTCACCAAAAGCGATGGCCTGATCGGTCAGGCTCATGGCGTCTCGCATCGAACCGTCAGCGGCGCGACCGAGCAACCACAGTGCATCGTCTTCAAACGGCACGTTTTCGGCGGTCAGGACGTGGGTCAAATGCTCGACCACGCGCTCCGGTGTCATGTTCTTCAGCGAGAACTGCAGACAGCGCGACAAAATCGTTGCCGGAAGTTTCTGCGGGTCAGTGGTCGCCAGGATGAACTTGACGTACGGCGGCGGCTCTTCGAGGGTTTTCAGCAGCGCGTTGAAGGAATGGCTGGAAAGCATGTGCACTTCGTCGATCAGGTAGACCTTGAAGCGCCCACGGCTTGGGGCGTACTGCACGTTGTCGAGCAACTCGCGGGTGTCTTCGACCTTGGTACGGCTCGCGGCGTCGATCTCGATCAGGTCGACGAAGCGGCCTTCGTCGATTTCACGGCACACCGAGCACTCGCCGCACGGGCTGGAAGTGATACCTGTCTCACAGTTCAGGCATTTGGCAATGATCCGCGCAATTGTGGTTTTACCCACCCCACGTGTACCGGTGAACAGGTACGCGTGGTGCAGCCGCTGGCTGTCCAAGGCATTGATCAGAGCTTTGAGCACATGGGTCTGGCCGACCATTTCGCGGAACGAGCGCGGACGCCATTTACGTGCAAGAACCTGATAACTCATCGAAAACCGTCGCAGCGAAGGAAGCAGAAGCGGCTAATGCTAGCGGAGCAAGGGCAAAATTGCATCCGGTGTCCTCGTCTAATATGGCTAAGCTGCATCAGCAGAGGCTTTTATCGGCTCGGGATCGGGAATTACCGGAGCGTTTATGCGGTGGGCCGTGGGGGCGTTGCTGGGAATCAGCCTGAATGTGACGGCAGCGCAAATCCCGCTGCGCTTCGCCATGCCCGACAGCTGGGCCATGCCCATGGTGCAATACGAACGCGGCCGCCCGACCCAGGGCATTCTCTACGACCTGTTGCTCAGCCTGGCCACGCAGGTCGGCGTACCGGCCGAGTTTCACGTCCTGCCCCGCGCCCGCGTGCAGAGCGCCATGGAACACGGCGAGATCGACGTGCGCTGCTATGCCGCGCAGTCATGGCTGCCGAATCAGTCGGGGGATTACATCTGGAGCCTTCCGCTGTTCTTTCAGCGCGATCTATTGATCAGCCGCAAGGATCAACCGGCCAGCACTGACCCTGCGCACCTGCCCCGCCAATCCATCGGCACCGTCCTTGGCTACACCTACCCGACTCTGCAACCGTTGTTCGACGCTGATCGCCTGCAACGCGAAGATGCGCGCAATCAGGAGCAGGTGCTGGAGAAACTGCTGGCCGGGCGCTATCGCTATGCGGTGAGTAATCAGTGGACGCTGGACTGGTTTAACCAGCGATTGATGCCTGAGCAGCAACTGCAAGGTGTCGCCGTGTTGCAGGAGCAGAAGGTGGGTTGTTATGTGAGGAACGATCCGAGAGTGCCGGTGCAGCGGATTTTGCGCACGTTGTTGCGGATGAAAATGTCGGGGGAGATTGATGAGATTATCCGGCTCTATACCGGCTCCCCTGAAGCCACCCCATAACCCCTGTGGGAGCGAGCCTGCTCGCGAAAGCGGTCTCACAGTCAACTTATCTCTGGCAGGTCTGACGCCTTCGCGAGCAGGCTCGCTCCCACAGTTGACTCAGGGCGCTGGGCAAATCGCAGACACAAAAAAACCGCAGTGGGTGAAACCCATGCAGTTCTGGTTGAAGCGTTCGATTGTTCGTTAAGGTGGTAACCCCACCAGCCACACCCCGGCACACAATGTTCCCGCTGTGGCTGCTGCCTTCCGGCTCTGACCAGGTTCACGGGTAATCGTTGCGGGGGGACCGATGGGGTCACCATAACGACGCTTGCCTATCGGCGAGCCGCGCCATTGTACCTATCTGAGACGAAGTTACAACCGTTGGTTGCAGATTAAAAATATGAACGGGCTCAAGGACATAAAGATCGCAGCCTTCGGCAGCTCCTACAGGGCCAGAACTTCATCCGCCCTGCCGCCTGCCTGCTGGATCACCAGATGAATGAAGTGCAGCTTGGCAATCGCAGCGGCTGGCAGTACGAACGGGTAGAAATCCGGCTGGCCCATGCTGCGCGACAATTCGTTGAGCATGCCGGCCAGTTCAATCCACGCGTTGACGAACGACAGAAACGCCTCGCCGCCAGGATGCTCCGGGTCGTACAGCGTGCTGGTCGGAAACGGCTGGTAGTCGAAATCCATTTCCCGCGCGCTCATGCCGAAACCCAGCGCGGTGTCCACAGCGTCCATCATGTGCAGGTAATGCGCCCAGGTTTCCGCCCAGTCTTCCCACGGGTGCATGGTTGCGTAGGCGCTGACGTAGTGCTGCGGCCAGTCGAGTGGCGCGCCTTGCTGATAGTGGCGATCAAGCGCCTCGGCGTAACTGGCGCGTTCGTCGCCGAACAGGTTGCGGAATGAGCCGAGCCATGGGCCGTCGGCGATCAGGCGATCCCAGTAATAATGGCCGACCTCATGACGGAAATGCCCAAGAAGCGTACGATAGGGTTCGTGCATCGCCGCCCTCACCTGTTCACGGTGAGCATCGTCGGCTTCCTTGATGTCGAGGGTGATCAGGCCGTTGGCGTGGCCGGTCATCGGTGCGTTGCCTTCGAGGTCGACACCGATGAAATCGAAGGCCAGCCCAGTGTCTTCATCGACGGTTTTCGGGACGACTTGCAGGCCGAGGGTGATCAGTTGCGCGACGAGACGACGCTTGGCGATTTCGACTTTGCGCCAGCGTTCGGGGTTGTCCGGGTCGGACAAGTCAGGGATTGTGCGGTTGAGGCTGCAAGCGATGCACAGGCTGTCGTGATCGTTGGCCGGCAGCAGCCAGTTGCACGCGGCGGCTGTGTCGAGGTTGGCGCAGCGGCGGAACAATCCCGAGTCGGGATCGGCGTCGAGCATCCAGGTGCCCGCGTATGGCCCCGGTTGCAGCGAGGTCAGGCGACTTTCTTCGGGTTGATAACCAAGCAGGGCATTACACGCCAGGCACTGGCTGTTGCGAAAGAACAGCGACTGGCCGCAGCGGCACGGCCAGACTTTGCTGTTGCGCGAAGATTCGCCCATGAACGGCGCGATGATGCGGGAACTGAGCTGCTCGAAAAAGCGGTGCATGGCGATCTCTCCCTGGGGCTTGCCAAGACTAGATCATTCTTGCGGGTTGATCGTTCCAACGCTCTGCGTGGGAAAATCAAAAGATCGCAGCCTTCGGCAGCTCCTACAGGAGATCAGTGGACACCCGCGTTATCGTGGTGGAACACTAGCTCTGTAGGAGCTGCCGCAGGCTGCGATCTTTTGATCTTAAACGGCGACGCCGTGAGTTTTGAGGAAGGCGATGAAGGCTTCTTCGTCCATCACCTTCACGCCCAACTCATTGGCCTTGGTCAATTTGGAGCCGGCACCGGGACCTGCGACCACGCAATGAGTCTTCGCCGACACGGAACCGGCAACCTTGGCGCCAAGGCTTTCCAGGTGTTCCTTGGCGACATCACGGCTCATCAATTCAACTTTGCCAGTCAGCACCCAGGTCTCGCCGGACAGCGGCAAACCTTCGACGACTTTCTTCTCGCTCTGCCAGTGCATTCCGAAATCACGCAGTTGCTTCTCGGACTCTTCGGCTAACTGACGATGCTCCGGAACGGCAAAAAACTCGCGAACCGAATTCGCCTGTTTCTCCGGCAAGGCCTGACGCATGTCCAGCCAGTCAGCATTCATCACCGCTTCCAGCGAGCCGAACTTGTCCGCCAGTTTCTGCGCGCCACCGGGGCCGACCGAAGGAATGTGCAGCTTGTCGAGGAAACCACCCAGCGTGGTGCTGGCGGCGAACTCGGCGCCCAACTCGCCCTGATCCTGAATCTGCAAACCATGGCCGAGCAACTCGGTGATGACCTGCTGGTTATGCGCATCTTCAAAGAAGCTGTGAATCTCGTGCGCCACTTCCAGACCTACATCCGGCAGGTAGGTCAGCACTTGCGGCAATGCCTGCTGCACGCGCTCCAGCGATCCCAGCGAGCGCGCCAGCACCTTGGCGGTCTCTTCGCCGACATCGGGAATGCCCAGCGCATAGATGAAGCGCGCCAGCCCCGGTTTCTTGCTGTCTTCGATCGCCGCCAACAACTTGTTGCTGGAGACCTCGGCAAAGCCTTCCAGATCGACGATGTCGTCAAACTTCAGCGCATACAGATCCGCCGGCGAACTGACCAGGCCTTCATCGACCAGTTGCTCGACGCTCTTGTCGCCCAGGCCTTCGATATCCATCGCGCGGCGCGAGACGAAGTGAATGATCGCCTGCTTCAGTTGCGCGCCACAGGCCAGACGGCCGACGCAGCGATACACCGCGCCTTCGCTGACGGTTTCCTTGCCTTTGCTGCGCTTGATCAGTTGCGTGCGCTCGACGTGCGAACCGCAGACCGGGCAACTTTCAGGTATCTGCACCGCACGCGCGTTTTCCGGACGACGCTCGGTGACCACTTGCACCACCTGCGGGATCACATCACCGGCACGGCGGATGATCACGGTGTCGCCGATCATCAAGCCCAGACGTGCGACTTCATCCATGTTGTGCAGCGTGGCGTTGGCCACGGTCACACCGGCAACCTTGACCGGTTTCAGACGCGCCACTGGCGTCACGGCGCCCGTGCGGCCAACCTGGAATTCCACGTCGAGCAGCTCGGTGAGCTCTTCCATCGCCGGGAATTTGTGCGCGATCGCCCAACGCGGTTCGCGGGCGCGGAAGCCCAGTTCGCGCTGATCGGCAATGCTGTTGACCTTGAACACCACGCCGTCGATTTCATACGTCAGCGAGTTACGGCGCGCGCCGATGTCGCGGTAGTAATCCAGGCATTCATCGATGCCTTTGGCCAGTTTCAATTCGTGACTGATCGGCATGCCCCACTTCTGCAACTGCTTGAGGTTGCCGATGTGGGTGTCGGAAATATCGTGGGAAACCTGACCGATGCCGTAGCAGCAGAACTCCAGCGGACGGTTAGCAGTGATCTTCGAATCGAGCTGACGCAGGCTGCCGGCCGCAGCGTTGCGTGGATTGGCGAAGGTCTTGCCGCCGATTTCCAGTTGCGAGGCGTTGAGGCGCTCGAAACCGGCCTTGGACATGAACACTTCACCGCGCACTTCCAGGGTCGCCGGCCAGCCTTCGCCGTGCAGCTTCAGCGGAATGTTGCGCACGGTGCGCACGTTGACGCTGATGTCTTCGCCAGTGGTGCCGTCGCCGCGCGTGGCGCCGCGCACCAGCACACCGTCCTGATAGAGCAGGCTGACCGCCAGGCCATCGAGTTTCGGCTCGCAGCTGTATTCCACCGCCGCACTGCCGCCGAACAGATCGCCGACCGGTAGATCCAGGCCTTCAGTGACGCGGCGATCGAACTCGCGCATGTCGGTTTCTTCGAAGGCGTTGCCGAGGCTGAGCATCGGCACTTCGTGACGCACCTGAGTGAATGCGGTCAGTGCCACGCTGCCGACGCGCTGAGTCGGCGAATCACTGGTGATCAGCTCCGGGTTGGCCGCTTCCAGCGCCTTGAGTTCGTGGAACAACCGGTCGTACTCAGCGTCCGGAATGCTCGGCTCGTCGAGAACGTGATAACGGTAGTTGTGTTGATCGAGTTCAGCGCGCAGCTCGAGAATGCGGTTTTTGGCGGCGGTCATGGGTGTTCTCTCATAAAGCAAAAGAGCAGCCGAGGCTGCTCTAATTCATCTATCTCTGGCAGCAGAAGCAAAAGATCGCAGCCTTCGGCAGCTCCTACAGACATCGCAATCCTGTAGGAGCTGTCGAGTGAAACGAGGCTGCGATCTTTTGATCTTGGCCTTAGCGCTTCTGGGTCAGGGCGCGACGTTCGAATTCGACGATGCGCTGACGGTAGTGCTCGATGGTCTGCGCGGTCAAAACACTGCGCTGGTCATCTTTCAGTTCGCCGTTCAGTTCCTGGGACAACTTGCGTGCTGCCGCCACCATCACGTCGAAGGCCTGCTTCGGATGACGCGGACCCGGCAAGCCGAGGAAGAAGCTCACCGCCGGGGTGCTGAAATGGTCGATGTCGTCCAGATCAAAGATGCCCGGCTTGACCGCGTTGGCCATGGAGAACAGCACTTCACCGTTGCCAGCCATGCTTTCGTGACGGTGGAAAATATCCATCTCGCCAAAACGCAGGCCGCTTTCCAGGATGTTCTGCAACAGTGCCGGGCCTTTGAAGCCGGCAGCGTCACGGCAGATCACACTGATGACCAATACCTCTTCGGCTTGTGGCTGATCCTTGTCGACCGCCGCCGAAGCAGGCTTGGTGCCTTCAACGAGGTCGTCGTCACGGCTGCTGAAGCTCGGGCCGCCGTCCAGATCCAGGTCGAGGTTCAGGTCGCCCTGAGCCGGGCCGTTGCCGCCACGCTTGCCACGTTTCGAGCCGGACTCGCGAGGCTCGCGTGCTTCGCGGGCCGGCATGCTCACCGACGGCAGATCATGTTCGTCCAATTGCGGCTCTTGATGCGTATCCAGTACACGGGCCGGGCCCAACAGCTCAGCGCTGGTGTCCTCGTCCGGCAGGTTGGACAGACTTCGGTCAAGACGGAATTTCAGTTTTCCCTTGCCGCCGCGCATACGGCGCCAGCCATCGAAAAGAATACCGGCTATCACAATGATGCCGATGACGATCAGCCACTCGCGCAGACCGATTTCCATGTAATCCCGTGCCTCTATAAAAAATGCTGAAAAATAAGGGGTTTACATTGTGCAAACCGCTTTAAAACGTGGCGCCAACTCTATGTTCTGACAGGCGTTTTGCCCACGTATACGAAAAATTGACATTAAACTAGCACGACCAAAGACAACTTTACACCGTCTGTCTCATTGGCTTGCGCGAATATGTCGATTGGCCAGCAAGTCGAACCCGGTAAAAAAGTCCTACAACCCTCAATTACCTTTCCGACACCACGCTGGCTCAGGCGTCCACCATCGCCATCGCCTCCTCGACATCCACGGCTACCAGTCGCGAACAACCCGGTTCATGCATCGTTACCCCCATCAACTGCTCGGCCATTTCCATGGCGATCTTGTTGTGGGTGATATAGATGAACTGCACGGTCTGCGACATCTCTTTGACCAAGCGTGCGTAGCGTCCAACGTTAGCGTCATCCAGTGGCGCGTCAACCTCATCGAGCATGCAGAACGGCGCCGGGTTCAATTTGAAGATGGCAAAAACCAGTGCCAGTGCGGTCAGGGCTTTCTCCCCGCCAGAGAGCAAATGGATGGTGCTGTTCTTCTTCCCGGGCGGCTGCGCCATGATCGTTACCCCTGTATCGAGTAGATCTTCGCCCGTCAGTTCCAAATACGCCCGTCCACCACCGAAAACTTTTGGAAAAAGTGCCTGTAAACCGCCATTGATCTGATCAAAGGTATCTTTAAAGCGGTTGCGGGTTTCCTTGTCGATCTTGCGAATGACGTTTTCCAGCGTTTCCAGTGCTTCGACCAGATCGGCGTCCTGAGCATCCAGATAACGTTTACGCTCGGATTGTTGCGTGTATTCGTCGATGGCCGCGAGGTTGATCGCACCCAGGCGCTGAATCCGCGCGTTGATGCGTTCGAGTTCTTCTTCGGCTTCGCGTTCACTGGCTTGCGCGGTTAATGTCGCGAGCACGCCGTTGAGATCGTAGCCGTCTTCGAGCAATTGATCCTGCAAGGCCTTGCGGCGCACGGTCAGCGCTTGCCATTCCATGCGTTGCTGTTCGAGTTGGCCGCGAATCAACTGCGATTGCTGCTCGGCCTGAGTCCGACGTTTTTCCGCGTCACGCAATTCGCGATCGGCATCTTCCAAAGCGATCTGCGCGGTCTTCAGTTCTTCATCGACGGTCATGCGCTTGTCGAGCAGCTCTTCGAGTTTCAGGCGCAGCTCTTCCAGCGGTGCCTCGCCCTCCTCCAGATTCAGACTCAACTGTTCGCGTTTTTCCGTCAGACGCTCGGCCTGCATTTCCAGACGTTCAAGGGCCTGACGCGTGGAGTCGTGCTGCGCGCGCAACGAACCAAGACGCACGGCCAGTTGATGCGCATGATCCTTGTGCTGCCGCGCTTCCTGACGCACCCGGTCGAGGCGTTCGCGCAGGCTGTCGCGCTGGGCCAGCAGCAACTCACGTTGCTCGGTGTCCAGCGCCATGGCATCCAGCGCGTCCTGCAATTGCATGCGCGCTTCGCCGATCTGTTCGTGCTCGAGTTCGCGTTGCTCGCCGAGTTCGACCAGCTCTTCATCAAGACGGGTACGACGCAGCGTCAACTGTTCGGCCTTGGCTTTGCCGGCTGACAGTTGCGCTTTCAATTCGCCTTGCTGACGCGCTTCGTCTTGCAGCAAACGACGCAAATGTTCGCGGCCGTTTTCCTGCTGACGCTGTTGTGCGCGCAGGGTTTGCAGACGGGTTTCCATGGCCTCGACCGTGGCTTCTTTCTCTTCGCGCTCGAGGTGCAACGCTTCGATTTCCTGGCCCCGGGCGAGCATGCCGCTTTCCGCTTCGCTGGCACGACGCACGCGCAGGAAATACCGACCGACCCAATAACCGTCGCGGCTGATCAGGCTCTCGCCGGCGCTCAATTGCCCACGCAAGGTCAACGCCTGCTCAAGGCTGTCGACCGGCTTGACCTGACCGAGCCATGGCGACAGATCAATCTGCGCGTCGACTTTATCCAGCAAGCTGCCCGCCACACGCACGCCATCGCTGGCCGGGCTGAGCAGGCGCAGATCGCCTTGGGTGAAACCGGATAAATCGAAACCGCTGAAATCGTCGACCAGCACCGCTTGCAGATCAGCGCCGAGCACGGTTTCCACCGCCAATTCCCAACCGGCCTCGACCTTCAGGCCTTCGGCCAGACGCGGACGCTCGGTGAGGTTGTGTTCCTTCAGCCATTCGGCGGTGCCAGTGCCTGGATCGAGCGCGGCTTGCTGCAAGGCTTCGAGGGACGCGAGGCGACCGTTAAGGCGCTGCAAATCACCCTGCGCCTGTTGTTGCGCAGTCAACGCCTGCTGCAACTCCTGGCGCAGTGTTTCGAGTTTTTCGACCTGTGCTTCTTCGCTGGTCTGCAAATCTTCGAGGGTCGCTTCGGACTCGGCGAGCTGCTCGTTGAGCTCCATGATCGCCGCGTCTTCCGGGTCGGCCGAGAGCAACGCGCGCTCTTCACCGAGACGTTTTTGCCGATCGGCGAGACGCTCCATGCTGGTTTCCAGCTGCTGGATGCGCGATTGCTGCACTTCGGCCTGACGGCGCGGTTCGGCGGCGGTCAGGTTGAAGGCGTCCCACTGCTCCTGCCAGCCGTGCATGACGGATTCGGAATCCTCCAGCGCAGCGGCGGCTTCCTCGGCGGCGGCGCTGGTGACTTCCTGCTCAGGGGTGAGCATGTCCAGCTCTTCACCGAGGGTCAGCAGCAACGTGCGGTCATGGCCCAGATGCGATTCGGTTTCCAGACGTGCGCGCTCGGCTTCTTTCAGATCGTCCTGCAACTGCCGCAGACGTTGCTGGCCGTGCTGGATGCTCTGCTCGACCCGGGCGATGTCGCCGCCGACCGAATAGAAGCGCCCCTGCACCAGATTGAAGCGTTCGGACAGGTCATGGTGACCGTCGCGCAGGCGCTCGATGGCCGCGTCGGCATTGCGTTGCTCGGCGACCAGCGCTTCGAAACTTATTTCCTGAGTGCCGATGATCGACTCGCGCTGACCGACCTGATCATTCAGATCCTGCCAGCGCAGAGCCGACAGTTGCGCCTTGAGCTGACGCTCCTCGGCTTTGAATTCCTGATACTTCTTCGCCGCTTCGGCCTGACGGTGCAGGCGTTCGAGCTGACGCTCAAGCTCTTCGCGCAAGTCAGTCAGGCGCGCGAGGTTTTCGTGGGTGCGGCGAATGCGGTTTTCGGTCTCGCGGCGGCGCTCCTTATATTTCGAGATGCCGGCGGCTTCTTCGATGAAGTTGCGCAGGTCTTCGGGCTTGGATTCGATCAGCTTGGAGATCATCCCCTGCTCGATGATCGAGTAGCTGCGCGGGCCGAGGCCGGTGCCGAGGAAGATATCGGTGATGTCGCGGCGACGGCATTTGGTGCCGTTGAGGTAATAGGTGGTCTGGCTGTCGCGGGTGACTTTGCGGCGAATCGAGATCTCGGCGTAGGCCGCGTATTCACCGAGCAAGGTGCCGTCGGAGTTGTCGAAAACCAGCTCGATACTGGCCTGACTGACCGGTTTGCGGCTGGTCGAGCCGTTGAAGATGACGTCGGTCATCGACTCGCCACGGAGGTTCTTCGCCGAACTCTCGCCCATCACCCAGCGTACGGCGTCGATGATGTTCGACTTGCCGCAACCGTTCGGCCCGACGACTGCCGCCATGTTACTGGGGAAGTTCACCGTGGTCGGGTCGACGAAGGATTTGAATCCCGCCAGTTTGATGCACTTGAGCCGCACGCTTAGGCAACCGTCAGCGCGGAGACCACCAGATCGCAACTGCGCTGGGCGTACGCCGTCAGCACGATGCGGATCTGCGGCAAATCACGGGCGAGCACGGCGGCGAGCAGGCGTTCGAACAGTTCGAGGAACTCGCTCATTGAGGCCTTGCGCTGTTCGAGGGCGAGGAAGTAGGCGCGGCTCATGGCCGGCTGCAGGTTTTCGACCGTTTCTTGCAGGTACGGATTGTTGGCGAACGGATAGGCGGCGCGCATCACGCTGAAGCTGTCGTCGACGAAGCTGCGGATGTCCTGACGCTCGTAGCTGGCGCTCAGGCGCTGCTGAATCTGCACGAACGGCGCCATGTCGGACTGCACTTGCCAGCCATTGGCCACCGAGTTGCCGAGCAGGATGTACAGCTCGCTCATCAGCGTGCACAGGCTCTGCACCTTGTGCGGCGTCAGCTCGGTGACGTGCGCGCCACGGCGCGGCAGGATCGCGATCAGGTGACGGCGCTCGAGGATCAGCAAGGCTTCGCGGACCGAACCGCGGCTGACATTCAGTGCCAGCGTGACCTTCTGTTCCTGGATGCGCTCTCCCGGCTTCATTTCGCCACGAATGATGCGTTCGGCGAGGTGGTGAGCGATTTGCTCGGCGAGGCTGTCCGGCGCCTTGAACGTCATGGTTGTCCTTCAAACTCTATCGATCTGCACAAGCGGCGCAGTGTAGCGCAAATGCACGGTCATGGCGGAGTGCCCACTCAGCGGTTTTTGGCACGATTCCCGCAAAAAAGCAGGAGATCCATTGAGGGTCAATACTGAATAGACACGTTGTTGATCGACGAAATGCTTTTTCCTGACCTTTAAGTCAGAAAACCATTGACCGAAAAGTCAGACCTGCTAAATTCGGCTCAAGTCGGTTAACAACAATAATGAGTCTGCGAGGCCTTCCGTGATCCAGTTTTTACTTAACCAGGAACTCCGTAGCGAGCACGCCCTGGACCCGAATCTGACTGTGCTCAATTACCTGCGTGAACACGTCGGTAAATCGGGCACCAAAGAAGGTTGCGCCAGCGGTGACTGCGGCGCCTGCACCGTGGTGGTCGGCGAATTACAGACGGATGACGCTGGCCGCGAACACATTCGCTATCGCAGCCTCAACTCGTGCCTGACCTTTGTTTCGTCGCTGCACGGCAAACAACTGATCAGCGTCGAAGACCTCAAACACCAAGGCGAACTTCACAGCGTGCAGAAAGCCATGGTCGAGTGCCACGGCTCGCAGTGCGGTTTCTGCACCCCCGGCTTTGTCATGTCGCTGTTCGCCCTGCAAAAAAACAGCGATGCACCGGATCATGCCAAGGCCCACGAAGCCCTGGCCGGCAACCTCTGCCGCTGCACCGGCTACCGCCCTATTCTGGCCGCTGCCGAACAATCGTGCTGCGGCAAGCAACCGGATCAGTTCGATGCCCGCGAAGCGGACACCATCGCCCGCCTCAAAGCCATCGCGCCGACCGATATCGGCGAACTCAACAGCGGTGACAAGCGCTGCCTGGTGCCGCTGACCGTCGCTGATCTGGCCGATCTCTACGACGCTTATCCACAAGCACGCCTGCTCGCTGGCGGCACCGATCTGGCGCTGGAAGTCACCCAGTTTCACCGCACCCTGCCGGTAATGATCTACGTCGGCAACGTCGCAGAAATGAAGCGTATCGAAACCTTCGATGACCGCATCGAAATCGGCGCTGCCACCGCCCTCTCCGATTGCTACGAAGCGTTGAACGCCGAGTACCCGGACTTCGGTGAACTGCTGCACCGCTTCGCCTCGCTGCAAATCCGCAACCAGGGCACCCTCGGCGGCAACATCGGCAACGCCTCGCCGATCGGTGACTCGCCACCGCTGCTGATCGCCCTCGGCGCGCAGGTGGTGCTGTGCAAAGGCGAAACCCGCCGCACCCTGAACCTCGACGACTACTTCATCGACTACAAGGTTACGGCCCGTCAGGAAAGTGAATTCATCGAGAAGATCATCGTGCCGCGCGCCAGCGCCGAGCAGTTGTTCCGCGCCTACAAAGTCTCCAAGCGTCTGGACGACGACATCTCCGCCGTCTGCGCCGCCTTCAACCTGCGCGTCGAAAACGGTGTGATCACCGATGCGCGCATGGCGTTTGGCGGCATGGCCGCGATCCCGAAACGCGCCGCCCACTGCGAAGCCGCGCTGATCGGTGCGCAGTTCAACAACACCGTGATCGAACGCGCCTGCGCCGCATTGGCGGAAGATTTCACCCCGCTGTCGGACTTCCGCGCCAGCAAGGAATATCGCCTGCTCAGCGCGCAGAACCTGCTGCGCAAATACTTCATCGAACTGCAAACACCGCACATCGAGACTCGGGTGACCGCTTATGTCTAACCATCACGGCGTAGAGAAAACTCAAGCTGAACTGGCTGAACTGTTCGCCAAGGATCTGACCTCTGGTGTCGGCCGCAGCGTCAAGCACGACAGCGCCGCCAAGCACGTGTCCGGTGAAGCGCAGTACATCGATGATCGTCTGGAATTTCCGAACCAGTTGCATCTGTACGCACGCCTGTCGGACCGCGCCCACGCGAAAATCATCAGCATCGACACCTCGCCGTGCTATGCCTTCGAAGGCGTGCGCATCGCCATCACCCACGAAGATGTACCGGGCCTGAAAGACATCGGCCCGTTGATGCCGGGCGACCCGCTGCTGGCCATCGATGACGTGCAATTCGTCGGTCAACCGGTGCTCGCCGTGGCCGCGAAAGATCTGGAAACCGCGCGCAAAGCGGCGATGGCGGCGATCATCGAGTACGAAGACCTCGAGCCGGTGCTCGACGTGGTCGAAGCCCTGCGCAAACGCCACTTCGTCCTCGACAGCCACACCCACCAGCGCGGCGATTCGGCTTCTGCGCTGGTGACCGCTGAACACCGCATTCAAGGCACGCTGCACATCGGCGGCCAGGAACACTTCTATCTGGAGACGCAAATCTCCTCGGTGATGCCGACTGAAGACGGCGGGATGATCGTTTACTGCTCGACGCAGAACCCCACCGAAGTGCAAAAACTGGTCGCCGAAGTGCTCGACGTGTCGATGAACAAAATCGTCGTCGACATGCGCCGCATGGGCGGTGGTTTCGGTGGCAAGGAAACTCAAGCCGCCAGCCCGGCCTGCCTGTGCGCGGTGGTCGCGCACCTCACCGGCCAGCCGACCAAGATGCGCCTGCCGCGCGTCGAAGACATGCTGATGACGGGCAAGCGTCACCCGTTCTACGTCGAGTACGACGTCGGCTTCGACAGCACCGGGCGCCTGCACGGGATCAACATGGACCTGGCCGGCAACTGCGGTTGCTCGCCGGACTTGTCCGCGTCGATCGTTGACCGCGCGATGTTCCACTCGGACAACTCGTACTACTTGGGCGATGCGACCATCAACGGTCACCGCTGCAAGACCAACACCGCGTCGAACACCGCCTACCGTGGTTTTGGTGGCCCGCAAGGCATGGTCGCGATCGAAGAAGTGATGGACGCGATTGCCCGTCACCTGCAACTCGATCCGCTTGCTGTGCGCAAGGCCAACTATTACGGCAAGACCGAACGCAACGTCACCCATTACTACCAGACTGTCGAGCACAACATGCTCGAGGAAATGACCGCCGAACTGGAACAAAGCAGCCAGTATCACGAACGCCGCGAAGCGATCCGGCGCTACAACGCCAACAGCCCGATCCTGAAAAAAGGCCTGGCGCTGACCCCGGTTAAATTTGGTATTTCCTTCACCGCGAGCTTCTTGAACCAGGCAGGCGCCTTGATCCACATCTACACCGACGGCAGCATCCACCTGAACCATGGTGGCACGGAAATGGGTCAGGGCCTGAACACCAAAGTCGCGCAGGTCGTGGCCGAAGTGTTCCAGGTTGAAATCGATCGCGTGCAGATTACTGCGACCAACACTGACAAGGTGCCGAACACCTCGCCGACGGCGGCCTCCAGCGGTGCTGACCTGAACGGTAAAGCGGCGCAGAACGCGGCAGAGATCATCAAGAAACGTCTGATCGAATTCGCTGCGCGTCACTTCAAAGTGACTGAAGAAGACGTCGAGTTCCACAACGGCCATGTTCGTGTTCGTGACCACATCCTGACCTTTGAAGCGCTGATCCAGCAGGCATATTTCAATCAGGTCTCGCTGTCGAGCACCGGCTTCTACAAGACCCCGAAAATCTACTACGACCGCAGCCAGGCGCGTGGTCGTCCGTTCTACTACTTCGCCTTCGGCGCGGCGTGCTGCGAAGTGATCGTCGACACCCTGACCGGCGAGTACAAGATGCTGCGCACCGACATTCTTCACGACGTCGGCGCTTCGCTGAATCCGTCCATCGACATCGGTCAGGTCGAGGGTGGTTTCATCCAGGGCATGGGCTGGCTGACCATGGAAGAGCTGGTCTGGAACAACAAAGGCAAGCTGATGACCAACGGCCCGGCCAGCTACAAGATCCCGGCGGTGGCGGACATGCCGCTGGATCTGCGGGTGAAACTGGTGGAAAACCGCAAGAACCCGGAAGACACGGTGTTCCATTCCAAGGCTGTCGGTGAACCGCCGTTCATGCTCGGGATTGCGTCGTGGTGTGCGATCAAGGATGCGGTGGCGAGCCTCGGTGACTACAAGCATCAGCCGCAGATCGATGCGCCGGCGACACCGGAGCGGGTGTTGTGGGGGTGTGAGCAGATGCGTCAGCTGAAATCGGTGAAAGCCGTCGAAGCTGAGACCGAGCTGGCTCCGCTCTAGGACCGAGGCGCGGCCATTCGCGAGCAAGCTCGCTCCCACATTTGGAATGCATTCCCCTGTGGGAGCGAGCTTGCTCGCGAAGAGGCCCGAACAGACAACGATGTTGTAGGGGTGAACTATGTACAACTGGATCGACGCCCTCGCCGACCTGCAGAACCAGGGCGAACCCTGTGTGCTGGTGACGATCATCGAAGAACTCGGCTCGACGCCACGCAACGCCGGCTCGAAAATGGTCATCAGCGCTCACCAGAGTTTCGACACCATCGGTGGCGGGCATCTGGAATACAAAGCCATGCAGATCGCCCGCGAGATGCTCGCCAGCGGCAAGCAGGACACTCATCTGGAGCGCTTCAGCCTCGGCGCCAGCCTGGGCCAGTGCTGCGGCGGCGCCACCGTGTTGCTGTTTGAACCGATGGGCCAGGTGCAGGCGCAGATCGCCGTGTTCGGCGCCGGTCACGTTGGCCGCGCCTTGGTGCCGCTGCTCGCCAGCCTGCCCTGCCGGGTGCGCTGGATCGATTCGCGCGAGGCCGAATTCCCCGAACACATCCCCCACGGCGTGCGTAAAATCGTCGCCGAAGAGCCTGTGGATGAAATCGATGAGCTGCCCGCCGGCAGTTACTGCATCGTCATGACCCACAACCATCAGCTCGACCTTGAACTCACTGCCGCGATTCTCAAGCGCAACGACTTCGCCTACTTCGGCCTGATTGGCTCGAAGACCAAACGCGCGAAGTTCGAACACCGTTTGCGTGATCGCGGTTTCGACAGCGGCGTCGTGCAACGCATGCGCTGCCCGATGGGCATCGGCGAGGTCAAAGGCAAACTGCCTGTGGAAATCGCCATCTCCATCGCCGGCGAAATCATCGCCACCTACAACGCCAACTTCGGCCAGCAGACTGCCAGCGCCGAACCGATTGCCAAACTGCTGCCGGTTTCGCGGCGCAGTCAGGCGACCAAACTCAAAGCCTCAAACTGATTAGAGAACCCTCATGCCTCTGACTCGCAAAGCCTACCGCGCCGCCATCCTGCACAGCATTGCCGACCCCGCCGAAGTCGGGATCGAAGCCTCCTACGAATATTTCGAGGATGGCCTGCTGGTGGTCGACGGCGGCAAGATCAGTGCCCTTGGCCACGCCAGTGACCTGCTGCCGACCCTGCCGGCGGACATCGAAATCGAGCACTACCAGGACGCGCTGATCACCCCGGGCTTCATCGATACCCATATTCACTTGCCACAAACCGGCATGGTCGGCGCCTACGGCGAGCAACTGCTCGACTGGCTGAACACCTACACCTTCCCGTGCGAAAGCCAGTTCGGCGACAAGGCTCACGCCGACGAAGTCGCCGACATTTTCATCAAGGAACTGCTGCGCAACGGCACCACCACTGCGCTGGTGTTCGGCAGCGTGCACCCGCAGTCGGTGAACTCGTTCTTCGAAGCGGCCGAGAAGCTCGACCTGCGCATGATCGCCGGCAAGGTGATGATGGACCGCAACGCCCCGGACTACCTGACCGACACCGCCGAATCGAGCTACGTCGAAAGCAAGGCGCTGATCGAGCGCTGGCACGGCAAGGGTCGTCTGCACTATGCGGTCACCCCGCGCTTCGCACCGACCAGCACTCCGGAACAACTGACTCTCGCCGGCCAGTTGCTGACCGAATACCCGGATCTGTACATGCAGACCCACATCAGCGAGAACCTCAAGGAAATCGAGTGGGTCAAGGAGCTGTTCCCGGAGCGCAAGGGCTACCTCGACGTTTACGATCACTACCAATTGCTCGGCGAGCGTTCGGTGTTCGCTCACGGCGTGCACCTATGCGACGAAGAATGCGCGCGTCTGGCAGAAACCGGCTCGGCGATCTCGTTCTGCCCGACCTCGAACCTGTTCCTCGGCAGCGGCCTGTTCAACCTGCCGATGGCCGAGAAGCACAAGCTGAATGTCGGTCTGGGCACTGACGTCGGCGGCGGCACCAGTTTCTCGCTGCTGCAAACGCTGAACGAAGCGTACAAAGTGATGCAACTGCAAGGTGCGCGACTGAGCCCGTTCAAGTCGCTGTATCTGGCAACACTGGGCGGTGCGCGGGCGCTGCGTCTGGAGGACAAGATCGGCAACCTGCAACCGGGTTCCGACGCCGACTTCCTGGTGCTGGACTACAACGCCACACCGTTGCTGAGCTATCGCCTGAAGCAGGCCAACAACATTGCCGAGACGTTGTTTGTGTTGATGACGCTGGGCGATGACCGCACGGTGCAGCAGACGTATGCGGCGGGTGCTTTGGTGCATCAGCGCTAAGCTTTTTCCAAGGCATAAAAAATCCCCCGGTACTTTTCAGTCCGGGGGATTTTTATTGCCTGTCAGGAAGCCTTCGCGAGCAAGCTCGCGAAGGGGTCGACTCGGTGCCAGCTCAGAGCTTGGCCGCAGGACGCCCCGGCTTCTTGGTCTGCAACAAATGCGAGAACACCGCATGCAAATCATCCGACGCGCCTTCCTCATCGAGGTTGAGCTTGCTGTCGATGTGATCCATGTGATGCATCATCAAATTCACCGCCAGCTCACCGTCGCGCTTCTCGATCGCGTCGATCAACTGGGTGTGTTCGTCGTACGAACAGTGCGAACGGTTGCCGCTCTCATATTGGGCAATGATCAGCGACGTCTGCGAAACGAGGCTGCGCTGGAAGCTAATCAACGGAGCGTTCATCGCCGCTTCCGCCAGTTTCAGGTGGAACTCACCCGACAGACGAATACCGGCGCCGCGATCGCCACGCGAGAAGCTGTCGCGTTCATCATTGACCATCTGGCGCAATTCGGCGATTTGCTCGGCCGTGGCGTGTTGCACCGCCAGCTCGGTGATCGCGCGTTCGACCAGACGGCGAGCGAGAAACACCTGACGTGCTTCTTCAACGCTCGGACTGGCGACGACGGCGCCACGGTTCGGCCGCAACAGCACGACGCCTTCATGGGCCAGACGCGAGAGCGCGCGGCGAATGATGGTGCGGCTGACCCCGAAGATTTCCCCCAGCGCTTCTTCGCTCAACTTGGTGCCGGGCGCCAGACGCTGTTCGAGGATGGCCTCGAAGATATGCGCGTAGACAATATCGTCCTGGGTTCCGCTGCGGCCGGCTTTGCCTGCTCGCGGTTGTTTCTTGAGGGGTTGCAACTGTTCGTTCATGGGCACTCGAGTCGGGAGAACTGCGGCGAATAGACCGTGACTGTAATACGGCACAGTAGGTCGCTGGCAAGTATCGCGTAAAAAACAGCGCGATTGTACACAATGAAAGGTGGCAACACGACTGTACGGCTGTTTGTGACTTCGGCTGTATTGCAACGATCCGTTACGATTGAGTTTAGGCTTGATCGCAGAATCCGCCGCCAGAACACCACCTCCCCTGTAGGAGCTGCCGAAGGCTGCGATCTTTTGACTTTAGATTTTGAGAAGCAAGATCAACAGATCGCAGCCTTCGGCAGCTCCTACAAGGGTCTGCGTCATGGCGGACATCTTCATTGGTATAAGGAACACCGCCGTCATGAACGACGTCACGCACACTCAACTGCGTCCACTGGCCGATACCTCGCCCTCGGCGATCGTCGCCGGGTTCATCGCGATGATGACCGGCTACACCAGCTCGCTGGTGCTGATGTTCCAGGCCGGGCAAGCGGCGGGCCTCACCAGCGGGCAGATTTCTTCGTGGATCTGGGCGATCTCCATCGGCATGGCGGTCTGTTCGATCGGTCTGTCGCTGCGCTATCGCACGCCGATCACCATCGCCTGGTCGACGCCCGGCGCAGCGTTGCTGATCACCAGTCTGGGCGGCGTCAGTTATGGCGAGGCCATCGGCGCCTACATCACCTGCGCGTTGCTGGTGACGATCTGCGGCCTGACCGGCAGCTTCGAACGACTGGTGAAAAAGATTCCAGCCTCACTCGCGGCGGCATTGCTGGCAGGGATTCTGTTCAAGATCGGCAGCGAAATCTTCGTCGCCGCGCAACACCGTACCGGGCTGGTGCTGGGGATGTTTTTCACCTATCTGCTGGTCAAACGCCTGTCGCCGCGTTATGCGGTGCTCGCGGCGCTGCTGATCGGCACCGCGCTGTCGGGCTTCATGGGGCTGCTGGATTTCAGCGGTTTTCATCTGGAAGTCGCGACGCCGGTGTGGACCACGCCGCACTTCTCGCTCGCCGCGACGATCAGCATCGGCATTCCGTTGTTCGTGGTGGCGATGACCTCGCAGAACATGCCCGGCATCGCCGTGCTGCGCGCCGACGGCTACAACGTCCCCGCCTCGCCGCTGATCACCACCACCGGTATCGCCTCACTGTTGCTGGCACCATTCGGCTCCCACGGCATCAACCTCGCGGCCATCAGCGCAGCGATCTGCACCGGGCCGCACGCCCATGAAGATCGCAACAAGCGCTACACCGCCGCGGTCTGGTGCGGAGTTTTCTACGGGATTGCCGGGGTATTCGGCGCCACGTTGGCGGCGTTGTTTGCCGCGTTGCCGAAGGAACTGGTGCTGTCGATTGCCGCGCTGGCGCTGTTTGGTTCGATCATCAATGGTTTGAGCATTGCCATGACTGAGGTGAAGGAGCGTGAGGCGGCGTTGATTACCTTTATGGTCACGGCGTCGGGGTTGACGCTGTTTTCCATTGGTTCGGCGTTTTGGGGGATTGTCGCGGGGGTTTTGACGCTGGTGATTTTGAATTGGCGTAAGGCTTAAGGTCAAAAGCCCCTCACCCTAACCCTCTCCCCGGGGGAGAGGGGACTGACCGAGGTGCTTGGAAGAAATACGCCGACGTGGGATACCGGGTCGAACTCAAATTTTGAAAAACCCACAAGTCGGCTCCCTCTCCAGGGGGAGAGGGCTGGGGTGAGGGGTAGCCTCACCACAAATCCCAAACCGAACACCCAAACACCAGACGAAAAAAAACGGCGACCCTCAGGTCGCCGTTTTTTTTCAGTATCACTTAGCCGCGTTGATCGGCTTTTCCGGATACCAAACGTCCAGCAACGGGCTGACTTCATACTTGGTCAGCTCGGAGCGGGTTTTCAGCCAGGCTTCAACGGCAGCGCGCTGCTCTTCGTTGACCGAGCCACGCTTCTGCAGGCATACCAGACCGAAGTCGTCGCCGCCAACATAACCCAGACCATTGGCTTCCATGGCTTCTTTGATGAAGGCTTCGAGGAAAGCGTCAATGGCTTCTTCGGACAAGTCTTCTTTGAAGTCCAGGTTCAGCTCGAAACCCAGCTCTTGAAATTCATCAACGCACAGTTTTTTGCGCAGACGCTGGGAACGGTTAGTCGCCATTGGAACAATCCTCTTAAGTATTAACGGCCGGCACTTTACCAGTTTAAGCGGTCGATTGCCCGACTCTCTGGCCCCTGAAGCCGACCGCCTGTAAAAAAATAACGTATTGGCCGGCTCCGACAAGGCACAAGCTGTAACACCTTGGGGCATAATGCCGACACTTTCATGACCGCTGAGGGCTTTTTCATCCATGTCCTCGTTATTTTCCCCTCGACTGTAGGGTTTTATTTCATATGATCAAATCGTTGCGTCCTCTTCTTCTCGCCGGCCTTCTTCTGCCTCTGGCTCTGCCTGTTTCTGCTGCCACTATCAATACTTCTCTGACTCCCAACGTTGAAAAAGCCCTCAAGGCGAGCAAATTGCAGCCCAGCGCCCTGTCGCTGGTGATGGTGCCGCTCGACGGCCCGGGCACGCCGACCGTGTTCAACGCCGACGTGTCGGTCAACCCGGCCTCGACGATGAAACTGGTGACCACCTACGCAGCGCTGGAAATGCTCGGCCCCAATCATCAGTGGAAAACCGAGTTCTACACCGACGGTGACCTCAACGGCGGCATCCTCAACGGTAACCTCTACCTCAAGGGTGGCGGTGATCCGAAGCTGAACATGGAGAAACTCTGGCTGCTGATGCGCGACCTGCGCGCCAACGGCGTGACCCAGATCACCGGTGATCTGGTACTCGACCGCAATTTCTTCGTGCAGCCGCAACTGCCGGAATTCAACGATGACGGCAATGACGAGAACAAACCGTTCCTGGTCAAACCGGATTCGCTACTGGTCAACCTCAAGGCTCTGCGCTTCGTTGCGCGCAATGACGGCGGTCGCGTGCTGATCTCGGTAGAACCGCCGATTGCCAGCATCCACATCGAAAACACCGTCAAAGCCCTGCCGTCCAAACAGTGCACCGGCGGCGTGCGCTACAACCCGGTGGCGCAGGCCGATGGCAGCGTCAACGTGACCGTTGCCGGCCAGTTGGGCGAAGGTTGCAGCTCGCAGACTTACCTGTCGCTGCTCGACCACGCGACCTACACAGCCGGCGCCGTGCGCGCGATCTGGAAAGAACTGGGCGGCAGTATTCAGGGCAAGGATCGTCTGGCCTCGACGCCGGGCAACGCCAAACTGCTGGCGCGTGCCTACTCGCCGGATCTGGCGGAGATCATTCGCGACATCAACAAATACAGTAACAACACCATGGCTCAGCAGTTGTTCCTCAGCCTGGGGCAGAAATTCCGCAACGATGCCGACGGTGACGATGCCAAGGCTGCGCAACGCGTCGTGCGCCAGTGGCTGGCCAGGAAAGGCATCACCGCGCCGCATCTGGTGATGGAGAACGGTTCCGGTCTGTCTCGCGCCGAACGCGTCAGCGCACGGGAAATGGCGGGCATGCTGCAAGCGGCGTGGCACAGCCCGTATGCCGCTGAATACATCAGCTCGCTGCCGATCGCCGGCACCGATGGCACCATGCGTAAACGCCTGAAAACCACGGCGATGCGCGGTGAGGCGCACGTCAAGACCGGCACCTTGAACACCGTACGCGCGATTGCCGGTTTCAGCCGTGACGTCAATGGCAATACCTGGGCGGTCGTGGCGATCCTCAATGACAAGGCACCGTTTGGCGCGTCGTCGGTGCTCGATCAGGTGCTGCTGGACCTCTATAAGCAGCCGCGATTGCCGCAGACTGCTTCGGTCCTGTAACGCCGTTCAGGCAACACCACAAAACCCTGTGGGAGCGAGCTTGCTCGCGAAGGCGTCAGTACAGTCGATATCTTCCTTGACTGTTCGGGCCCCTTCGCGAGCAAGCTCGCTCCCACAGGGGAATCGCGTCGCGGCTAGCTCATCTGCTCGACGCGATCGCGGCCGCCCTGCTTCGCCGCGTATACACCCGAGTCCGCGCGCAACAGCAGCGCATCCGCGCCCTCCCCCGGTCGCCAACTGGCGATACCGAAACTCGCGGTCACCACACCGACCACATCCACCGGCGCACTGCGCAATCCCTGCCACAGCTCAACCGCCAGCATGTACGCGTGTTCGCCGTCGATGTCCGGGCACAGCACCATGAATTCCTCCCCGCCCAAGCGACAGAACACATCGGTACGTCGCAGACGATGGCCGATCCGTTCGCACACCGCTTGCAGCACCCGGTCGCCCACGGCGTGGCCATACTGATCGTTGATGCGTTTGAAATGGTCGATGTCGAGCATGATCACCGACAGCTCGCCCCCACCGCGCTCGACCCGGGCCATTTCGGTGGTCAGGCGTTCCTGGAAATAGCGACGGTTATGAATGCCGGTCAGCGAGTCGGTCACCGACAGCGCGCGCAATTCTTCTTCCACGCGTTTGAGGTCGGAAATGTCCGAGATATAGCCATGCCACAGCACACCGCCGCCCGGCAGTTCTTCCGGCGTCGCCTCGCCGCGTACCCAGCGCAGACCGCGCTCGGGCAGCTGCACGCGGTATTCCTCGCGCCACGGGCTGAGGCTGTCGGCCGAGGCGCGAATCGAAGAGCGCACGCGTGTAACGTCCTGTGGATGAATGCGCGTGAAGATCGCCTCGGCGTTGAACAACAGCACGTCCGGCTCCAGTTCGTAGATCTCGCGAATGCCGTCGCTGGCGTAGATCACGCTGAAACGCCCGTCGAATTCCATCTTGAACTGATAGATGCCACCGGGCACGTGCGCGCTGAGCTTCTTCAGCAACACATCCCGCGCCGCCAGCACCTCGTGCACGCGCTTGCGCTCAGTGATATCGATGCAGATCGCCAGATGCCCGACCCACAAACCCTGCTCATCCAGTACCGGCGTGGCGAGCATGTTCACCGGAATATGGCTGCCATCACTGCGCACCAGCGTCCACTCACGGGCCTCGTGACCGCCGACTTCGCCACCCTCGACCAGCATCGCGTGGCAGGTCGGGATGCTTTTACCGTAGCGCGCACTCAATTCGGCAGCACGGGCCGTCAGCTCGCGGGGCAGATGCAGGTTTTCCAGGGTCATGTGGCCGACGACATCGGCGCTGCTGTAACCGAGCATTTGTTCGGCGCCGGGGTTGAACGTGTTGATCACACCGCGCAGGTCGGTGGCGATGATTGCTACCTGCGTCGCCGCATTCAGCACACCGCGCAACTGACCGTGGGTGCCGCGCAGCTCCTGTTCGCTGGCATGCAGTTCCTGCGTGCGCTGCTCCACCATAAGCAAGGCGCGCTGACGTTGACTGACCAAGACGTAGAGCAAGGCGCTGAGCAGCAGACTGAGCAAGCCACCCAGAATAATCACACTGCCCACCGACGAATGGTTGGCCTGAACGAACGCGTCGCTCGGCAGGATATCGACCTGATAGTCGTGATCGGCCATGCGCACCAGACGCGTGGCGGACAAATCGCTCGGCGCCGGGTCGTTGGTCGACTCGAACAACACCTCGTGCTGATCATTGGTCGACATGTCGAGAATGCGCACTGACAGGTAGTCATGGAAGGCATCCGGCAAACCGTCGGCCAGCAGCTGGCGCATGCTGATCACCGCCATCACGTAGCCGAACGACTGCCGCTCGCCGTTGCGGCTCACCGGCGCCACCAGCAACACGCCGCGCGCGTAGGACGGCTCAATGCTAACCAAGTGCATGGGTTGCGACACCGCCAGCCCGCCGAGCGCGTCGGCACGTTGCAGGGTGTCGCGACGCAAAGGTTGCGCGAGCAGGTCATAACCCAATGGTGAGCCGAGCCGGCTTTGCGTCTGGCTGTAGAGCACCGGCACGTATTCATCGCGCACGCCAGCCAGTTGCAGCTCGCCTTGAGCATTGAGTTCACGCAGGGTGAAGTTACTCAGGCCTTCGTCACGCACCCGTTGCTCAAACGCAGCGCGCTCGGCTCCATCGACCTTGAGGGCAAACGAATAGGCCTGGGTACGCATTAACAAAGGTTGGGTGTAACCGTCGAATTCGGCGCGGGACACCGATTCAGAGTTGGCGAAGAAGCGGCGCAGGCCGTCGAGGCGTTGCTCCTGATCCTGAAAGCGTTCTTCGATGCGGGTGTAGCGTTCATTGGCCAGCAGTTGAAAACGCTGACGGGTTTGTTGTTGAAACTGATTGAAAGTGGCCCAAGCGAGCAACCCCGTGAGAATCCCGCCGGCGAGCAATACCAGCATCGCGACCAGCCAGGCCGAGACGTCTTCGCTGATAAAACCCAGAATCTTTGGGCGCACGGGGTGCAACGACATAAAGACAACTCACACTACGCCAGCATTTACGGGAAAACCCCATTGACCGTGTGTGAGTTATAGCTATTAGCCACTAATTTAGCCAGCGCGGGCAGATCCACGGAGCCTTTAAAAATCAAGGCTCTGTGGATCCAATTACGCAAAGCGTCAACGAGCCGTGATTTTCCAGGCGCGGTGGATCTTGGTGTTACGGGCGAAATCCGGATCGATGGTCTGCGCGCTGATTTCCTCGACCGCGTAACGCTCGGCGAGGTTTTCTTCCAACTGGAACTTGCGGAAGTTGTTGGAGAAATACAGCACACCACCCGGCGCCAGACGGGCCATGGCCAGGTCAATCAACTGCACCTGATCACGTTGCACGTCGAAGATGCCTTCCATGCGCTTGGAGTTGGAGAAGGTCGGCGGATCGATGAAGATCAGGTCGTATTCGTCGCGACTGCTTTCCAGCCACGCCATCACATCGCCCTGCTCCAGACGGTTCTTGTCCGAATAGCCGTTCAGCGACAGGTTGCGGCGCGCCCAGTCGAGGTAAGTCTTCGACAGGTCGACGCTGGTGGTGCTGCGCGCACCGCCCTTGGCCGCGTGCACGCTGGCGGTCGCGGTGTAGCAGAACAGATTGAGGAAGCGCTTGCCGGCGGCCTCTTTCTGGATGCGCATGCGCATCGGACGGTGATCGAGGAACAGGCCGGTATCGAGGTAGTCGGTGAGGTTGACCAGCAACTTCACGCCGCCCTCGCTGACTTCATTGAACTTGCCTTGCGCAGCCTGACGCTCGTACTGCTTGGTACCGCTCTGGCGCTCGCGGCGTTTGACCACCACGCGGCTCTTGTCGACGTTCAACGCCTGCGGAATCGCTGCCAGAGCATCGAACATGCGCGCCGAGGCTTTTTCCGGGTCGATGGACTTAGGTGCGGCATATTCCTGAACGTGCACCCAATCGTGGTACAGGTCGATGGCCATTGCGTACTCAGGCATGTCGGCATCGTAGACGCGGTAGCAATCGATGCCTTCGCGCTTGACCCACTTGCCCATCGCCTTGAGGTTTTTTTGCAGGCGGTTGGCAAACATCTGCCCGCCTTCGCTCAAGCGCGGCTGCTCGATCACCGGTGCCGGAGCTGGCGTCGGTTTGATCGGGTTGCCGTTCTTGTTGAACTTGCGTTCTTGCGGCTCGTTCGGGGTCTGGTCGTAAGCCGCTTGCTCACGCTCGGCCTGACGCTGTTCCGGGGTACGACGCTCGCCAGTGACGAACTGATCCGGCAGCACTTTGATCAACAGCAGCTTGCACGGCAACGCGCCGTTCCAGAACGAATACTGTTTGTGGCTGCGGATGCCCATGCGCTTGCCCAGATCCGGCGCGCCGGTGAACACCGCCGCTTCCCAGTTCAGGCAGGCCTGACGCAGACGCTCGCCGAGGTTCTGGTAGAGATACAACAGGCTGGCTTCATCGCCGAGACGCTCGCCGTACGGCGGGTTGCAGATGACCAGACCTTTCTGGTTCTGATCCGGACGCGGCTCGAACGTCGCCACTTCGCCCTGGTAGATCTTGATCCACTCGCTCAGGCCTGCGCGTTCAACGTTGTTGCGGCCCGGCTGAATCAGCCGTGGGTCGGCTTCGTAGCCACGAATCCACAACGGTGGCTTGGCCAGACCGGCAGCGGCACGCTCAACGGCTTCTTCATGGAGTTTTTTCCACAGCGCCGGCACGTGACCGAGCCATGCGGTGAAGCCCCACTGCTCACGACGCAGGTTTGGCGCCATGTCGGCGGCAATCATGCCGGCTTCGACGAGGAACGTACCGACACCGCACATCGGGTCAGCCAGCGCGCCGCCTTCAGCGGCAATGCGTGGCCAGCCGGAACGGATCAGGATCGCCGCCGCGAGGTTTTCCTTCAGCGGTGCAGCGCCCTGCTGCAGACGGTAACCGCGCTGATGCAGGCTGTGGCCGGACAGGTCGAGGGAGAGAATCGCTTCGCCGCGATCCAGACGCAGGTGAATGCGCAGGTCCGGGTTGAGCTTGTCGATCGACGGACGGTCGCCCTGCGGCGTGCGCAGTTTGTCGACGATGGCGTCTTTGACTTTCAAGGCGCCGAAGTGAGTGTTGTCGATGCCGGAACCGTGGCCGCTGAATTCAACGGCCAGGGTGCCGTCGCTGAGCATGTGATCCTGCCAGTCGATGTCGAGCACGCCGTGGTACAGGTCTTCAGCGTCCTTCATCGGGAAGCGCTTGAGCACCAGCAACACGCGGTTGGCCAGACGCGACCAGAGGCACAGACGATAAGCGGTTTCCATGGTCGCCATGCCACGCACGGCGGAGGTGTGCTCGCGCGCTTCTTCAAGGCCAAGCCCGACGGCTTCCTCGATGAGCAGGCCTTCAAGGCCTTTAGGGCAAGTGAGGAAGAGTTCGAAACGGTCGGACATGGTATTTCCAGAGCCTTTGGCTAGTGAATCGGCAACGCATTGCCGATCCGGTTTTCAATCAGGCGCTTTTCTAAAAGAACGCCCGCGTGGCACGAAGGTGTGCCGTTCCATCCCCTCTGCTCGGGTTAAAAGAGCTTAGATGCCGGGACAGATAAAAAAGTTGATGCAACAAAAAGTCTTAAAGCGACCCTTCGTCGCTTTATACCCCAGCGCAAACGTGGGTCATTCTCACTAAAGAATTAACCCCATCATCCAGCGCGGGGCCGATCATACCGGGGTTTGCTCAATAATCGTTCAATAAATACGCGGTTACTTATCGCTATAGCATCCTTTTCGTTACGTCCTTATGACAAAACGGTCATTCCATCGCTGTGACTCATTGGTTAGAACTGAACACAGGTTGACGTCGCAACGGCGTCAACACCTTGGCTCGTCACGCCGGCAACGAGCCGCACCATGGCAGGTTTCTTCTGCCAGACCTCAGTTGAGGTCAACGCGATACAAAACAGTCAACAAGTGAGGGAAACACCCTATGAGAAGACTTAAGCGTGATCCGTTGGAAAGAGCATTTTTGCGCGGATATCAATATGGCGTTGGTGGCAAATCCCGTGAGCTTTGCCCATTTACTCTACCGTCGGTACGCCAAGCCTGGATTAACGGCTGGCGAGAAGGACGCGGCGACAACTGGGACGGTATGACCGGCACTGCGGGAATCCACAGACTCAACGAACTTCACGCCGTCGGCTGACACAGGGCATTAATTCCGACACGACAATCTGAATTTGTAACGACTTACCATGCACGTCCTTCCCGGACGGCGGGCTGCGGCCCAGGGGCTCCTTCGAGGAGCCCTTTTTTATGCCTGTCACATTATCTGTGCCATACACAAAACCTGTAGGAGTGAGCCTGCTCGCGATAGCGGTCTTTCAGTCGCTGATGAAGTGACCGAAAGAAAGCTATCGCGAGCAGGCTCACTCCTACAAAGGAACAGTGGTGTCTATGGATCAGCGCAGGGCGGCGATCGCGTCTACGGACTCGCGAATAAGCGCCGGGCCTTTGTAGATGAAACCGGAGTAGATCTGCACCAGGCTCGCACCGGCCAGAATCTTCTCGGCCGCATGCTTGCCTTCAGTGATGCCACCCGCTGCAATGATCGGCAACCGCCCAGCCAACTCGCCGGCCAGTACCTTCACGGTATTGGTGCTCTTCTCACGCACTGGCGCACCGGACAAACCGCCCGCCTCGTCGCCATGCTCCATGCCTTCAACGCCGACACGACTCAGGGTGGTGTTGGTCGCGATCACCGCGTCCATACCGGTTTCGATCAACGCTTGGGCCACCTGCGCGGTTTCTTCATCGGTCATGTCCGGCGCGATCTTGATCGCCAGCGGCACATGCTTGCCATGACGCAGGGCCAGTTCAGCGCGGCGCGTGGCCAGATCGGCGAGCAACTGCTTGAGTGAATCACCGAACTGCAGGCTGCGCAGGCCCGGGGTGTTCGGCGAACTGACGTTGACCGTCACGTAGCTGGCGTGGGCGTAAACCTTGTCCAGGCAGATCAGGTAGTCGTCGACCGCGCGTTCAACCGGGGTATCGAAGTTCTTGCCGATGTTGATGCCCAGCACGCCTTTGTATTTCGCTGCGGCCACACGCGCCAGCAGGTTATCGACACCGAGGTTGTTGAAACCCATGCGGTTGATGATCGCCTCGGCTTCCGGCAAGCGGAAAATCCGTGGCTTCGGGTTGCCCGGCTGCGGACGCGGGGTAACGGTGCCGATTTCAACAAAACCGAAACCCAGTTGCGCGAAGCCGTCGATGGCCGCGCCGTTCTTGTCCAGACCCGCCGCCAGCCCCACCGGGTTCGGAAATTCAAGACCCATGACCGTCACCGGCTTCTTCGCCGGCGCCTTGCACAGCAAGCCGTTGAGGCCCAAACGCCCACCCGCGCCGATCAGATCCAGCGACAGATCGTGGGAGGTTTCCGGGGAAAGTTTGAACAACAGCTGACGGGCCAGGGTGTACATGGGCGGCGATGACTCGGGCGGCGAAAAGAGGCGGCGATTATAGCCGGGCATCGACCTGCCGCGCGAGGCGCATGCGCAAATCACTGGCACTGGCATATGCCTTGCACCCTCCTTGACTATCAGCGCGCAGGCCAATGACGGCAGGCGGGCAAGGACAATGGCGTCGTCCCGGGTTTTGCCTGCGCAAAGTCCGCGGCGGCGCTTTTTTTCGAGGTGGCGGTGTATGAACGAACCTTCGGTAGGACCACTGGCCTGGGTCAATGGCAGCGATGCCCCGGAAAAAAGCGCGATCAACCTCGGCTTCATGGCTCTGAGCGATTGCGCCTCGGTGGTCGTCGCGGCCACACAGGGCTTCGCTCAACCTTACGGATTGACGCTGAACCTCAAGCGCCAGAGTTCCTGGGCCAATTTGCGCGACAAACTGGTCAGCGGTGAACTGGATGCCGCCCACAGCCTGTACGGACTGATTTACGCCGTGCATTTGGGCATTGGCGGTGTTGCCCCGACCGACATGGCCGTGTTGATGGGCCTCAATCAGAACGGCCAGAGCCTTAACCTATCTCACGGCTTGCAAAACCTTGGCGTGAGCAGTCCTGAAGCGCTGGATCGGCACGTGCACCAAAGCCGCGCAAAACTCACCTTCGCCCAGACTTTTCCCACTGGCACTCACGCGATGTGGCTGTATTACTGGCTGGCGAGTCAGGGCATCCATCCGTTGCAGGATGTCGACAGTGTGGTTGTGCCGCCGCCGCAAATGGTTGCGCATCTGCAAGCCGGACGCATCGACGGCTTTTGCGTCGGCGAGCCTTGGGCCGCCAGCGCGGTGCAGCAGGACCTCGGTTTCACCCTGGCGACCAGCCAGACCATCTGGCCCGATCACCCGGAAAAAGTCCTCGGCTGCACTCGCGAATTTGTCGAGCAATACCCGAACACGGCGCGGGCGCTGGTGATGGCGATCCTTGAAGCCAGCCGCTTTATCGAAGAAAGTCCGGAAAACCGCCGCAGCACCGCGCAGTTGCTCAGCGCGCCGGAATATCTGGACGCGCCGCTTTCGTGCATCGAACCGCGTTTTCTCGGTGATTATGCCGATGGCCTCGGCAATCGCTGGCAGGATCCGCACGCGCTGCGTTTTCACGGTAAAGGCGAAGTGAATCTGCCTTATCTGTCGGACGGTATGTGGTTCATGACCCAGTTCCGCCGCTGGGGCCTGCTGCGCGAAGATCCGGATTACCTCGCCGTCGCCCGCCAGGTTCAGCAACTGGATATCTACCGCGACGCCGCGACCGCTGTCGGCGTGGCGGCGTGGGGCACCGACATGCGCAGCAGCCAGTTGCTCGACGGCAAAGTCTGGGACGGCAGCGACCCGGCCGGATACGCGCGCAGTTTCAAGCTGCATGCGTTGAACGACGACGCCCCCCTTCTCGCCCGCCGCTGACAGGAGACCGCGAACATGTTGCGCATTCTGTTGATCAATGACACCGCGAAAAAAGTCGGGCGCCTGAAGGCTGCGTTGACCGAGGCCGGTTTCGAGGTGATCGACGAGTCCGGCCTGACCATCGACCTGCCCGCGCGCGTCGAAACGGTGCGTCCGGACGTGATTCTGATCGATACCGAGTCACCGAGCCGCGATGTCATGGAACAAGTGGTACTGGTCAGCCGCGACCAGCCACGGCCAATCGTGATGTTTACTGACGAACATGATCCGGGGGTGATGCGCCAGGCGATCAAGTCCGGGGTCAGTGCCTACATCGTCGAAGGCATTCACGCCCAGCGTTTGCAGCCGATTCTCGATGTGGCGATGGCCCGATTCGAAAGTGATCAGGCGTTGCGTGCGCAGTTGCAGGCGCGTGATCTGCAATTGGCTGAGCGTAAGCGCATCGAGCTGGCCAAGGGGTTGTTGATGAAGATGAAGGACTGCAACGAGGAAGAGGCCTACACCCTCATGCGGCGCCAAGCGATGAGCCGGCAGCAGAAGCTTATTCAGGTGGCGGAGCAGATCATTGCGATGAGTGAGTTGCTTGGCTGAGGTGTTCTGACAGCTTAAGAGCCCCTCACCCTAGCCCTCTCCCGGAGGGAGAGGGGACTGATTGGGGGTTGGCGCAGTAATACGCCGACCTGAACGATTTTGAGTGAATCCATAATCGACTCGGTCGTTCAAGTCGCTGAATTCGTTGGAATACCCCGGTCAGTCCCCTCTCCGACTGGGAAAGTGAACTGATTGGGGGATGCTCGGGAAGTACGCCGCGCGGTGATTTTCTGCTGTGAATCCATAATCGCCTCGGTCTTTCAGGTCGATGTTTAACGTTAGACACCTCGGTCAGTCCCCTCTCCCTCTGGGAGAGGGCTAGGGTGAGGGGCTTTTGATCTTTCAGCTGTTGGCACAAATCTCGCTAAGTAAAACGCACAGGTAACCAACGGCGGTTGCCCCACCTACGACAAAGACGTCGCTCACCCGTTCGCCCAACCGGCGCATCAGGTAGCGGCGTTTTTGCGTTTTGGCCCCACAGCCCGGGGCCGGTGGTGCGGCCGTAGCGGCGCCCCACCTGCTGTTGCATGACTCCTTTCGAGACTCTTTTCAGCTGAGGTGCGCGATGAATTCAAGCTTCTGGAAATCCGGCCACACCCCGACACTGTTCGCGGCCTTCCTCTATTTCGACCTGAGTTTCATGGTCTGGTACCTGCTCGGCCCGCTGGCGGTGCAGATTGCCGCTGACCTGCAACTGACCACTCAACAACGCGGCCTCGTCGTCGCCACACCGATCCTTGCCGGCGCGGTGCTGCGCTTTGTGATGGGCATGCTCGCCGATCGACTGTCGCCGAAAACCGCCGGGCTGATCGGTCAGGTCATTGTGATTTGCGCGCTGTTCGGCGCCTGGAAAATCGGCATTCATAGCTACGAGCAGGCGTTGATACTCGGCCTGTTCCTCGGCATGGCCGGCGCGTCGTTCGCCGTCGCCCTGCCCCTGGCCTCGCAATGGTATCCACCGCAGCATCAGGGCAAAGCCATGGGCATTGCCGGCGCGGGCAACTCCGGCACCGTGTTCGCCGCGTTGCTGGCACCGGTGCTCGCCGCCGCGTTCGGCTGGAGCAATGTTTTCGGTTTCGCGCTGATTCCGTTGATCCTGACCCTGGTGTTGTTCGCCTGGCTGGCAAAAAATGCGCCTGAGCGGCCAAAAGCCAAAGCCATGGCTGACTACTTCAAAGCCCTCGGTGACCGTGACAGTTGGTGGTTCATGTTTTTCTACAGCGTGACCTTCGGCGGCTTCATCGGTCTGGCCAGCGCCCTGCCCGGCTACTTCAACGATCAGTACGGCTTGAGCCCGGTGACGGCCGGTTACTACACCGCAGCCTGCGTGTTTGGCGGCAGTCTGATGCGGCCACTGGGTGGCGCGCTGGCTGATCGCTTCGGTGGCATCCGTACGCTGCTGGCGATGTACACCGTCGCCGCCGTCTGCATCGCTGCTGTCGGTTTCAACCTGCCAAGTTCCTACGCGGCGCTGGCGCTTTTCGTCTGCACCATGCTCGGTTTAGGGGCAGGCAACGGCGCGGTTTTCCAATTGGTGCCGCAGCGTTTTCGTCTGGAGATCGGTGTCATGACCGGGCTGATCGGCATGGCCGGCGGCATCGGCGGTTTTGCCTTGGCCGCTGGCATGGGTGCAATCAAACAGAGCACCGGCAGCTATCAACTGGCCCTGTGGTTGTTCGCCAGTCTTGGCGTGTTGGCGTGGTTTGGTCTGCACGGCGTAAAGCGTCGTTGGAGAACCACTTGGGGCTCGGCAGCGGTGACGGCGGCGCGGGTCTGAGGCGTCAATGGCCCTGCAACTGAGCTTTGCCGAAACCAGCGCCACCGGCCCGCGCGCGGAGAATCAGGACGCTTTGCGCCTGGTCACCCCCGCGCCGGCGTTGGCGGCGAGCAAAGGTTTTCTGTTCGCCATCGCCGACGGCGTCAGCCAATGCGCCGATGGCGGACTGGCTGCGCGTTCGACCTTGCAAGCGCTGGCGCTCGACTATTACGCCACGCCGGAAACCTGGAGCGTGGCGCAGGCGCTGGATCGTCTGTTGCTCGCGCAAAACCGCTGGCTGCAGGCCAATGGCGGTGGGCAACCGCTGCTCACCACGGTCAGCGCCTTGGTCATGCGCGGTCGGCGCTTCACCCTCGCCCACGTCGGCGATTGCCGGGTGTATCGCTGGCACGGCGATAATTTGCAGCGCATTTCTGAAGATCATGTCTGGGATCAGCCGGGTATGCAGCATGTGCTCAAACGCGCGCTGGGGCTGGATCAGCATCTGGTGCTGGACTTCCTTGATGGTGAACTGCACGACGGCGAGTGCTTTGTTTTGCTCAGCGACGGAGTCTGGTCAACACTGGGCGATACCGCGATTGCCGCGATTCTGCGTGATCAGCCGGATCTGCACAGTGCCGCGCAAACGCTGGTCAATGCCGCGCATCTGGCGGGGAGTCAGGACAATGCCAGTGCATTGCTGGTACGGGTTGATGCTTTGGGTGAGGCAAATATCGGCGATGCACTGATTCATTTGCAGCAATGGCCACTGCCGCCACCGTTGAAACCCGGGCAGCACTTTGAAGGCTGGCAGGTACAAGGGATTGTTGCTCAGAGTCAGCAATCGCTGCTCTATCGAGTGCAGGATGGGCAAGGTCAGAGGTGGTTGCTGAAAACCCTGCCCACGCGCTCCGCTGATGATTCCTGCGCCGGGCAAGCGTTGCTGTCCGAAGAATGGTTTCTGAAACGTGTGGCCGGGCGGCATTTTCCTGAAGTCCATGCGTGTAATCAGCGTCAGCATTTGTACTACGTGATGCGCGAATATTCCGGAACGACGCTGGCGCAGATTTTTCAACAAAATGGGCCTTTACCCTTGGTGCAATGGCAGGACATCGCGGAGCGTCTACTACGCGCGGTCGGACTGCTGCATCGACGGCAGATTCTGCACCGGGACATCAAACCGGAAAATCTGCATTGGAGTGATGACGGTGAACTGCGGCTGCTGGATTTTGGCCTGGCGTATTGTCCTGGCTTGTCCGAAGACGCGCCGTCGACGCTACCCGGGACACCCAGTTACATCGCCCCGGAAGCATTTCGCGGTGATCCGCCAAGTGTGCCGCAGGATTTGTATGCGGCCGGCGTGACCCTGTATTTCCTGCTCACCGGGCATTTTCCCTATGGCGAGATCGAAGCATTTCAGCGGCCGCGCTTTGGTGTGGCGGTGAGTGCCAGTCGCTATCGGCCTGATTTGCCGGAGTGGCTCGCACATAGCCTCGAGCGTGGAGTGGCGGCTGATCCGCTGATGCGCTTTGAAACGGCTGAAGAATGGTTGCTGGTGCTGGAACAGGGTGAGCGGCGGAGTTTGAGCGTGCGGCCTCGGCCGTTACTGGAGCGTGAGCCGCTGAAGGTCTGGCGGACGATGGCGATCGTGGCTTTATTGGGGAATCTGGTGCTGCTGGTTTTGTTGTTTCATGGCTGACACCGCGTCGCGCCATTCGCGAGCAGGCTCGCTCCCACAAGGGATTCGTGTCGTTCGCAAATCCCCTGTGGGAGCGAGCTTGCTCGCGAAGGCGCCCACCCAATCACTACAAATTCAACTGCCTGAATGCCCCACGAACGAGCAACCCGCTTCGAATCAGTGCAAAAAATCCACCCTCAAAATCTGTCCCCCCCAATAAACCCGCCACCGTCCCCACTTGGCACAACCACTGCATTACCCAACTCAACACACACATAAAGCCCAACCTTCAACGACGAAGGCTGCGCTTCCCGAGAGAACGGGACCAGGACAAAGGCGTCCTCGCTAGGCAACTAGCGGGACGCCTTTTTTTGTTTGCGCAAAATTTGTCGAGCAAGGCCTGACTGCCCACAAGAGGCCAGCCGCAGCTCCCGGAGAACCTGATGAAAAAACTCAAACTAGTGATGATCGGCAATGGCATGGCCGGAGTCCGCACCCTCGAAGAATTGCTCAAGCTGAGCAACGAGCTGTACGACATCACGGTCTTCGGCGCCGAACCGCACACCAACTACAACCGCATCCTGTTGTCGCCGGTGCTGGCCGGTGAGCAGACCTTCGAGGAGATCGTGCTCAACGACCTCGACTGGTACCTGGAAAACCACATCAAGCTGTTGCTCAACCGCAAAGTGGTGGAGATCGACCGGGTCAAACGCCGGGTGATCGCCGAGGACGGCACCGAAGCCGAATACGATCGCCTGCTGATCGCCACCGGTTCGACGCCATTCATTCTGCCGATCCCCGGCAACACCTTGCACGGGGTGATCGGTTACCGCGACATCGCCGACACCCAAGCCATGATCGACACCGCCAAAACCCACAAACACGCCGTCGTCATCGGCGGTGGCCTGCTCGGTCTCGAAGCCGCCAACGGCCTGATGCTGCGCGGCATGCACGTCACCGTGGTGCATATCGGCGAATGGCTGCTGGAACGGCAACTGGACAAAACCAGCGGCCAACTCCTGCAAACTGCCCTCGAATCCCGAGGCTTGCATTTCCGTCTGTGCGAACAGACCCAGGCCCTGCACGACGCCGGTAATGGCCGGGTCGGCTCGGTGCAATTCAGGAACGGCGACATCATTCCCGCTGATCTGGTGGTGATGGCGGCCGGCATTCGCCCCAACACCGAACTCGCGGAAAAGGCCGGCATCCCGTGCAATCGCGGCATCCTGGTCAACGACACCCTGCAAACCTACGATCCGCGCATCTACGCCATCGGCGAATGCGCCAGCCATCGCGGGATTGCCTACGGTCTCGTCGCGCCGCTGTTCGAACAGGCGAAGGTCTGCGCCAACCACCTCGCACAATTGGGTTTCGCCCGTTATCAGGGTTCGGTGACGTCGACCAAATTGAAAGTCACCGGCATCGACCTGTTTTCCGCTGGCGACTTCATGGGCGGCGAAGGCACCGAGACCATCACCCTCTCCGACCCGATCGGCGGCGTGTACAAAAAACTGGTGATCAAGGATGACGTGCTGGTCGGCGCCTGTCTGTACGGCGATACGGCAGATGGCGGTTGGTATTTCCGCCAGATTCGTGAGAATCACGCCATCGGCGAGATCCGCGATCACCTCATGTTCGGAGAAAACGCTCTCGGAGACGTAGGACATCAGGGCCAGGACAAAGCCATGGTCATGGCCGACACCGCTGAAGTCTGCGGCTGCAACGGTGTGTGCAAAGGCACTATCGTCAAAGCCATTCAGGAACACGGCCTGTTCAGCGTCGACGAGGTGAAGAAACACACCAAGGCTGCCAGCTCCTGCGGCTCGTGCGCCGGGCTGGTCGAACAGATCCTGATCAACACCGTGGGTGGCGCAGCGGACGTCAAACCGAAAAGCGAAAAAGCCATCTGCGGTTGCAGCGATCTCAACCACGGGCAGATTCGTCAGGCCATCCGCGAGCAACATCTGCTGACCATCGCCGGCACCATGAGCTACCTCAACTGGCGCACGCCGAACGGCTGCGCAACGTGCCGCCCTGCCCTCAACTATTACCTGATTTCCACCTGGCCTGGCGAAGCCAAGGACGACCCGCAATCGCGCCTGATCAACGAGCGTGCGCACGCCAACATCCAGAAGGACGGTACCTATTCGGTGGTACCACGCATGTGGGGCGGCGTGACCAACCCTTCGGAACTGCGGCGAATTGCCGATGTGGCTGACAAGTATCAGGTGCCGATGGTCAAGGTCACCGGCGGCCAGCGTATCGATTTGCTCGGCATAAAGAAGCAGGATCTGCCCGGCGTCTGGAAGGATCTCGACATGCCCTCCGGCCACGCCTACGGCAAATCCATCCGCACGGTAAAAACCTGCGTCGGCAGCGAGTTCTGCCGCTTCGGCACGCAGAACTCGACACAACTGGGCATCGAACTCGAGCACGACCTGTTCAACATGTGGTCGCCGCACAAAGTGAAACTGGCTGTCTCCGGATGCCCACGCAACTGCTCGGAAGCGGGGATCAAAGACGTAGGAATCATCGGTGTCGACTCCGGTTGGGAGATGTACATCGGCGGCAACGGCGGGATCAAAACCGAAGTCGCCGAGTTCTTCGTCAAGCTGAAAACCGCCGAAGAAGTGCGCGAATACAACGGCGCGTTCCTGCAGCTGTATCGCGAAGAAGCCTTCTACCTCGAACGCACCGTGCATTACCTGCAACGGGTCGGTATGGAGCACATCAAGAAAGCCGTGCTGGAGGACCCGGAGCGCCGCAAAGCGCTGAACGAGCGCCTGCAATTCTCCCTGTCATTCGAACAAGACCCTTGGAAAGAACGCCTGGCGCAGCCGCAACTGAAGAAAGAATTCGACGTAATCCCCGTGAAAAACCTGGAGGTGCCGGCATGAACTGGCTCGATATCTGTGCCCTCGACGAGATCAATGCCCTTGGTTCGCGAATCATTGCCGGGCCGAAAGGTGACATCGCGATTTTTCGTACAAGCGACGACGAAGTTTTCGCCCTCGACGACCGCTGCCCACACAAGGGTGGGCCGTTATCGCAAGGGTTGATCTACGGCAAACGCGTGGCCTGCCCGCTGCATAACTGGCAGATCGACCTCGAATCCGGCGAAGCGCAGGCGCCGGACATCGGTTGCGCGCACCATCACCCGGCGCGGGTCGAAAACGGTCGTGTGCAACTGGCCCTGCGGGATGCCGTCTGATGAACCGCCAGACGACCGCCTCGACCTGCTGTTATTGCGGGGTCGGCTGCGGCGTGCTGATCGAGCATGACGGCGAGCGCATCCTCGGCGTCAGCGGCGATCCGGCGCACCCGGCTAACTTCGGCAAACTGTGCAGCAAAGGCTCGACCCTGCACCTGACCGGCGACCTCGCGGCCCGCGCGCTGTACCCGGAACTGCGTCTGGGCAAAGGCCTGGCCCGCAGCCGCACGGACTGGGACACCGCACTGGAACACGCCGCCAACGTGTTCGCCGAGACCATTGCCGAGCACGGCCCGGACAGCGTGGCGTTCTATATCTCCGGGCAGTTGCTGACCGAGGATTATTACGCCTTCAACAAGCTGGCACGGGCACTGGTCGGTACCAACAACATCGACAGCAACTCACGGCTGTGCATGTCCTCGGCAGTAGTCGGCTACAAGCGCAGCCTCGGCGCTGACGCCCCGCCGTGCAGCTATGAGGACCTGGAACTCAGCGATTGCGTGATGATCGTCGGCAGTAACATGGCCTACGCCCATCCAGTACTTTTCCGGCGGCTGGAGGAAGCAAAATCCCGCCGCCCACAGATGAAAGTTATCGTCATTGATCCTCGGCGCACCGACACCTGCGACCTCGCTGATCTGCACCTGGCGATTTTGCCCGGCACCGATGTCGCTTTGTTTCATGGGATTTTGCATCTGTTGTTGTGGGAAGACTGGATCGACCGCGATTTCGTCAAAACGCACACCGATGGCCTCGCCGAACTGAAAAGTCTGGTGCGCGATTACACCCCGCAGATGGTTTCGCAGTTATGCGGCATCAGTGTTGAGCAATTGCAGCAGTGCGCCGAATGGGTGGGCACTTCGCCAAGTTTTTTGTCGCTGTGGTGCATGGGGCTGAACCAGTCCACGGCTGGCAGTGCGAAGAACAGCGCGCTGATCAATCTGCATTTGGCCACCGGACAAATCGGTCGTCCGGGTGCAGGACCTTTCTCCCTTACCGGTCAGCCAAATGCCATGGGCGGACGCGAAACCGGCAGTCTGTCCAATTTACTGCCGGGGCATCGCGATGCGGCCAACCCGGAACACCGCGCTGAAGTGGCGACTTATTGGGGCGTTGATCGGTTGCCGGAAAACACCGGCCTCAGCGCCATCGAACTGTTCGAGCAGGTGCATAGCGGCAAGATCAAAGCGTTGTGGATTGCCTGCACCAACCCTGCGCAATCGATGCCGGATCAGAGTGCGGTGCGCGCGGCGCTGGAAGCATGCCCGTTTGTGGTTCTGCAAGAAGCCTTTCGAACCACCGAAACCGCAGCATTCGCCGATCTCCTGCTACCCGCCGCCAGTTGGGGCGAGAAAGAAGGTTCAGTCACCAACTCCGAGCGACGCATTTCCCACGTGCGCAAAGCCATTCTCCCACCGGGCGAGGCACGACCGGACTGGGCGATCACGGTAGATTTCGCACAACGTCTGGAGAAACGTCTGCGCCCCGCCGAGCCAAGCCAGTTTACGTTCAACCAACCTGCGCAGTTGTTCGATGAATTCAAAGGGCTAACGCATGGCCGCGATCTGGATATGTCCGGGATCAGTCACGCGCTGATCGACGAGATCGGACCGCAGCAATGGCCCTTCCCTGTCGGCGCGCGGCAAGGAACACCAAGACTGTACGAAGACGGAATTTTCCCAACCGCCAACGGACGCGCGCAATTCATTGCCGAGCCGTATCGCGCCGCCAAAGAACAGCGTGATGCACGCTTTCCGCTGACATTGATCACTGGCCGCCTGCGCGATCAATGGCACGGTATGAGCCGCACCGGCACGGCGGCGCAACTGTTCGGGCATGTCAGCGAAGCGGTGTTGAGCCTGCATCCGGACGAAATGCGCCGGCATCGCTTGCAACCGGGCGATCTGGTCAATCTGAAGAGTCGTCGCGGCGCGGTAATTATTGCGGTCGGCAGTGATGACAGCGTCCGTCCAGGACAAGCGTTTCTACCGATGCACTGGGGCGACCGCTTTCTCAAGGGCGGTGTGAACAGCCTGACCCTGCCGGCCTTCGATCCGCTGTCGAAACAACCGGAACTGAAACACAGCGGTGTGCGCCTGGAGCCGGTCAATCTGCCGTGGCAGCTTTTCGCACTCATTGAGGGTGATGTTCAACGGCATTTCGAGACGCTACGACCGCTTTGCGAGGCATTTTCCTACGTGAGTCTCAGCCTTGTCGGACGTGAACGATCGGCATTGCTGATACGCGCTGCCAACAGCGAGGCACCGGATGCGCAATTGCTCGGTGAAATCGATCATTGCTTGTCGCTGATCGACGGCCCGGTTTTGGCCTACGACGATCCGCGCCGGGCCATTGGCAAGCGCGTGCGCATTGAAAATGGCCGCATCACCGCCATCCGCCTGGCCGGTGAAACCCTTGCCCAGCATTGGCTACAGGGGTTGTGGCTGGAAGGTCGTGCGGACGAACAACTGCGGCGCTGGTTGCTGGCACCGATGAGTGCGCCGCCGGGCAGTGCCGGGGCGCAAATTGCTGCGGATAAAACCCTGTGCAACTGCAAGAACGTCAGCCTCAACGCGATCTGCGCCGGCATTCGCCAGGGTCTGGATCTGCAAGGTTTGAAAAACAATTTGGGCTGCGGCACGCAATGCGGCTCCTGTGTCCCGGAAATAAAACGCTTGCTGGCTGCCGATGTGCAGCCGGTCGCCGTTATCTGATGAGGAAAACACCATGAACGCAAAAGTCTGGCTGGTGGGTGCAGGTCCTGGTGATCCCGAATTGCTGACCCTAAAAGCGGTACGCGCCTTGCGCGAGGCCGATGTGGTGCTGATCGATGATCTGGTCAACGACGCGGTGCTGGAACACTGTCCTGGCGCCCGTATCATTGCGGTGGGTAAACGCGGTGGTTGCCGGTCGACACCGCAGGCGTTCATTCATCGTTTGATGCTGCGCTACGCGCGTCACGGCAAGTGTGTGGTGCGGCTCAAGGGTGGCGACCCATGCATTTTCGGCCGTGGCGGTGAAGAGGCGCAGTGGTTGCGTGAACGTGGCGTTGAAGTGGAGTTGGTCAATGGCATTACTGCCGGACTGGCCGGGGCGACGCAGTGCGATATTCCGCTGACGTTGCGGGGTGTGGCGCGTGGGGTGACGCTGGTGACGGCACACACCCAGGACGACAGCCAGTTGAACTGGCAGGCGCTGGCACAGGGCGGCACAACACTGGTGGTTTATATGGGCGTGGCCAAGCTGGGCGAGATTCGCGATCAGTTGCTGGCGGGCGGGATGGCGGCGGATACGCCGGTGGCGATGATCGAGAATGCGTCGTTGCCAGAGCAGCGCGAATGCCGGAGTGATCTGGCAAGCATGAGTGATGATGCGTATGCGTTTGGATTGAAAAGTCCGGCGATCCTGGTGATTGGGGCTGTGGCTGCCATTGCCGAAGATCAAAGGATCGCGGCCTTCGGCAGCTCCTACAATGAGCATGTGCGCGCCCTGTAACGCCAAATCGCAGACAAAGAAAAGCCCGGCCTAAGCCGGGCTTTTCTCAGAGCGGCAGCTAATTACTTAGCTTGAGCTTCAACCTGCGCTTCTACGCGACGGTTTACAGCGCGGCCAGCGTCAGTTTTGTTGTCAGCAACTGGGCGGGATTCGCCGTAGCCAACAGACTGAACGCGGGACGATTCAACACCGTACTGGTTGGTCAGAACTTGCTTAACGGCGTTTGCACGACGCTCGGACAGTTTCTGGTTGTAAGCGTCAGGACCGACGGAGTCAGTGTGACCTTCAACAGTAGTGGTGGTGGATGGGTACTGCTTCATGAAGTCAGCCAGGTTCTTGATGTCGCCGTAGCTGTTTGGCTTCACAACCGACTTGTCGAAGTCGAACTTGACGTCCAGCTCAACACGAACAACTTCAGCAACTGCTGGGCAGCCGTCAGCGTCAACAGTTACGTTGGCTGGGGTGTCCGGGCACTTGTCAACGTTGTCGCAAACGCCATCGTTGTCGCTGTCGGAGCAGACTTCAGCTGGTGCTGGAACTGGAGCAGCAGCAGGCTTGGAGCCGCCACCGAAGTTCACACCGATACCAACGCTAGGAGCCCACTCGGTGTCGCCCTGGTCGATGTTGTACTGAGCTTCAACGCCGGCACGGGCGTAGAAGTTCTCGGTGAAGTACAGCTTGGCACCGCCGCCAACGTTGGCGAAGGTGGAACGGTTACGACCGTTCGAACCGTTCTGGTCGATGCTCTGGTCAGAGAAACCGGCCGAAACGTATGGACGAATCATGTCGCCTGGGTTGTTGAAGTGGTACAGAGCGTCCAGAGCGGTGTTAGCGCCTTTAACGTTCTTGCCATCGTCGGCACGTACGTTGTGCACTTCGTCGTAGCCCAGACGCAGTTCAACGTCGTCGGTCAGGAAGTAACCGATCGAGCCGCCGAACAGGTTGCCGTTGTTCTTGAAGTTACGAGCGCTGTCGAATTGTTCTTTCTTTGCGAAGCCTTCGATTTCAACTGCGCCTTGGCCTTGTGCCAGAGCGCCGAACGAAGTGGCGGCAATCAGAGAACCAATGGCCAAGCCCAAGGTGTTTTTCAGTTTCATCCGTTAAATCCCCATCTGGTGATTGTGAAGCAGTCCCGCAAACCGGGGGACAACTCGGCGGCAAGTCTATCAGAACTTGCCTACACGTAAGAGATATTTGCGCTGAACTAAGTTTCAGCAATGCCTGCAAATTTCTCACGCAATTTATCTAGAGCACGTTTGTAACGCATTTTTGTCGCACTCAAACCCATGTGCATGATGTCTGCGATCTCCTGAAATTCCAGCTCTGCGACAAATCGTAGCACCAGAATTTCACGGTCAATCGGGTTCACATACACCAGCCAGCGATCAAGCCCGCCCTTCTCCTCGGGTTTCGGCGCCTTTTCTTCAGACGCTTCCTCGAGGGGGTCAAGACTCAATGCGTCCATCAAGCGACGCTTTCGCCGTTCCTTCCGATACTGCGTAATACATTCGTTGTACGTGATGCTGTAGAGCCACGTTTTGAACTTCGATTTCCCCTCGAAGTTCTTCAGGCCATACAGCACCTTCAACATGACTTCCTGACAGACATCGTCTGCGTCGCGATCGTTCCCAAGATATCTCGCACAAACGTTAAATAATGTTCGCTGGTAACGCCGCATCAGTTCTTCATAGGCGCGCGTTACGTGAAACAGCTCGGTATGCGAGCGCGCGACCAACTCCTCATCAGAGAGCTCGCGGGGGTCGTAGCGCGTGGATAGCGTTTGGGCTTTATTCAAAACAAGTCGTGCCGACAGTCAGGTCAATGTCCACCGCGACCAGCATCAGCTGGCATTTCGCGGCGGCATACATTAGCAGGGTTTGCCGGATTAGCGGCTACTCACATGCTGTTCCAGCAGGATCCGATTGGAAAGAGAGACTAGCTCACCCTCATCGGTCAGCAATGTGGTTTTAACCGTGCCGATCTCCTCGATCTGCCCTTCGACCTCGCCAACACGCACTTGTTGCCCAACCTGATACAACTCACGCACATAGATTCCCGCAAGAATCTGACCGGCAATTTCCCGGCTTCCCAAACCCATGGCCAGCGCAACGGCCAGACCAACGGTAATCAAAACGATGACAATCACATGGTTCAGCAGGTCGGTCTTGACCTCAAGCTGACTGATCGCGACCGAGATGCTGATGATGATCACCAGCCCCTGAGCAATCCGCCCAAGCCCCGAAGCGTAGTCCAGGCCCACACCTTCTGCCGCCCCGCGTACCAGCCCGTTGGCCAGTTGCGCGAGCAATACACCCACCAGCAACACCAGCGCCGCGCCGAATACTTTCGGCAAATAGAGCGCCAACATATCCAGCGTAGCTGAAACTCGCTCAAGGCCAAGGGATTCTGCTGCAGAAACCAGGAATATCAGCAGAACGAACCAGTAAACGATTTTGCCGATAAGGGTCGAGATCGGCACTTGCAGCCCGGCCCGCGACATTAATTTGGTCAGGCCGGTGCCACCCATCAGGCGGTCAAGGCCGAGTTTGGCAAGCAGCTTGGACAGCAAGGTATCGAGCAGCTTGGCTACGACGAAACCCAACAGCAGCACGACGAGTGCGCCGAACAGGTTCGGAATGAAGTTGGCTACTTTGGTCCACAACGCAGTCATTGCAGTGACGAGGCTCTGAGTCCAGAGGTCGAGTTCCATATTCAATCAGCCTTATCAGCAGTGCGAGCGGTAGGTTTACGAAGACGGGAAACCGGCGAGACATGGGCCGAGCCGTTATTCAGGGCGATCATCAGCGCGGGCAGCCAGCGGCCCAGCAGGCTGAACAGATCACCGGCGCCAACCTGGCGGTTGGCGGTTTTGAGTACGCGGCCCAGACAGGCATCGTCGTCGCGGCTGGACGGCGAAGCGTTGAGCATGTCGCGCAAAGACTGTTCAAACGGATCGTGCATACGCACCTCTCGTGATGTCTGTGAAAGACGCGGGCAAATTTGGTCGGGTCACATGCGCCATTTTCAGACCCAGCGCAAACGACGGAATAACCACCACTGACCGAAGGCCAGCGCGAGCACCGTCAAGCAGGCGATCAGGAAGCCATAAGGGCTGATGGAGAATGGAATTCCGCCGACGTTGATTCCCAGCAGACCGGTGATGAAACTCATCGGCAAAAAGATGCAGGTGATGATCCCGAAGCGGTACATCGTGCGATTCATGCGCTCGCTCAAACGCCGGTCTTCCGCCTCCAGCACAAGCCCCACGCGCTCCCGGGTCAATTCGAGCTCTTCGAGATAGCGGGTCAGGCTGTTGTTCAATTCGTTCCAGTAATCGGCATCGTCATCGACAAACCAAGGCAGTTTTATCCGCGTCAGTTGTCCGAAAATATCCCGCTGCGGCGCAAGAAAACGTTTCAACCCGGCGGCCCTGCGGCGGATGTGCAAAATGGCGCCATGCTCGGGGGTATACCGTTCGTCGGCATCCATCTTTTCTTCTTCCTCATCGGCAATTTCCGAGAGGCAAGTGACCAGATCCTGCACTTTGTTAGTGAGAAACTGAGCCAGATAAAGGATAAGTTCAGAGGCCGTTTTCGGGCCTTTGCCGTCCGCCAATTGCAACAACAGCTCATCAGTGGCACGCAAAGGACGCAAACGCAGCGAAATTACTCGCTGGGCGGAGGCGAAAATCCGCACCGAGACCATGTCTTCCGGCTCGGCGCCCGGGTTGAGATTGACCCCGCGCAAGAACAACAGCAATTCGGAATCGGGCAACGGCAACAGGCGCGGTCGAGTGTTCTCTTCCAGCAGCAAGTCGCAGGTGAATTCATTGAGGCCGCTGGATTTGCGCAGCCAGGTCTGGGTCTGCGGATGGCTGCGATCCCAATGCAGCCACAGGCTTTCATGGGCCTGCAGCTGCAAATCGTCGAGCTCAGTCCGGGCTATCGAACGCGCACCGCCTTTACCGTCCAGCACCAGGGCATGCACCAGCCCCCATTGCGCGTTTTCTTCCTCGAACATCCGCATCCCTTTGTCGAAAATCTTATTCAGGCATTTTCAGCGGGCTCGGCGAGACGATCACGCCGTTGTTGTCCGCATAAATGTACTGGCCCGGGTGGAACGTCACACCGGCGAAGGTCACCGGGACGTTGAGGTCGCCGAGGCCGCGTTTTTCGGTTTTCATCGGGTGGCTGGCCAATGCCTGCACGCCCAGGTCGGTCTGCGCGATGACATCGACGTCACGGATGCAACCGTAGATCACCAGCCCTTCCCAACCATTTTTGGCAGCCTTCTCGGCAATCATGTCGCCGAGCAATGCACGGCGCAGCGAACCGCCACCGTCAACCACCATTACTTTGCCATTGCCCTTGAGTTCGGCTTGTTCCTTGACCAGCGAGTTGTCTTCGAAGCATTTGATGGTCACGATTTCGCCGCCGAATGAATCACGGCCGCCGAAATTGCTGAACATCGGTTCCAGCACCTGCACCAGCTCCGGATAGGCGTCGCACAGGTCAGGCGTAAGGTAATGGTTCATCGAAAAACTCCTGTAAAAAGCAAGACGATCAAGGATGCCGCGTTCTGAAGAGACGAGTGCCGGTGGTCGCTGTTTACCTTAGCTCATTGAATGTTCGCTGAATGAACCTGAACAAACGCTGAAACGTAATCGCTAAACTGCCACCGAATATGACCAGAACCGCACAATTCGTCATATCTTAGCCGCAAGCCGACCTGAACGAAATGCCCTTTACTCAGCCCCGTCTCAGACCGCAGCAGCCAGATCAGGCTTCTCGCCCAGTAACGGCGTGTGCTGATCGTTCAACCAGCGCGCCACCAATGGCCATACCTCAGTCTGCGCCGCTTTGCTCACCAACATTTCGACATGGCCGAAATTATCGTTGAAGCCCTGCTCGCGGCCCAGGTTGATGAACTGCTTGTGCTCCGAGCCGATCTGCTCGAACAACTTGCGGCAGGCCCACGCCGGATCCTGATGATCCCCCGCCGCCGTCACTGCCAGCACCGGCACCTTGACGTCGGCCAGACCCGCCCACCAATCCTTGTCCTTGTCACCAAAACGGCCGAACAAGCCGTACCAGCGCATGCTTTCCAGCGCCAGCCCGATCGGCTCATCTTCCGGGCCACGCTTGAGGCGCGAACCCGACAGTTGCGCAAAACGCTTGAGAATAAAGCGCCCGCTCCACTCCACCGGCGGAATTTTCAGCGGCCAGTAAGTGCGGCTGACTTGTGTGCCGAAAAACGCAGCCGAAGCCACGGCGGGTTCGCCAAGGTACTCACCACCGAGCGCGGCGGCCAAGGTGATGCCGCCCAGCGAATGGCCGATCCAGTGCGGAATCTGCCCGCTCTGCTCTCGCACGAACGCGGCAATCGCCGGCAGATCGTAACGGGCATAGTCGGCGACCCGGTTGCGCCGGTATTCCTCATTGCGCTGCGACAAACCGTGGCCGCGCATCTCGGGGATCCACACGTCAAAACCCAGACGCGTCAGATACGCGCCCAGGCCCAGACCTTTCGGTGAAAACCAGAAGCGTCGATTGGAAAAACTGCCGTGCAGCAGAATCACCGGCACACCGCGAGGCGCCGAGTCATCGGCCATGCCCAAACGGGTCACAGCGATTTCCACAGACCAGTCGGGGCTGTTGCCGGGTTTCAGGCGATACACGTCTTCGCTCAGATCACCACGCCGTTCGGCGCTGATCAGGGCGACAGGAAACAGGTTGCTGCTGCTTTGCATAATGCTCTTGCACAAAAAAGGGCGGCATCTACAGGAGCCCGCCCTAATTGAATCTCAAAGCCCTGCCCTTGTGAGAGCGAGCCTGCTCGCGAAAGCGGTGTATCAGCCAACATCCATGGCGGATGTTGCTCCGTCTTCGCGAGCAGGCTCGCTCCCACAGGGAACGGGCCGTTCACATACTTATCAGGCCGGCGCTTGGCCTTCCGCCAGGAAGAACCAGGTTTCCAGCACGGTGTCCGGGTTCAGCGACACGCTTTCGATGCCCTGCTCCATCAGCCACTTGGCCAGATCCGGGTGGTCCGAAGGACCCTGACCGCAGATACCGATGTACTTGCCGGCCTTATTGCACGCGGCAATCGCGTTGGCCAGAAGCTTCTTGACCGCCGGATTACGCTCGTCAAACAGGTGCGCGATGATACCGGAATCGCGGTCCAGACCCAGGGTCAGCTGCGTCAGGTCGTTGGAGCCGATCGAGAAGCCGTCGAAGAATTCGAGGAATTCTTCAGCAAGGATCGCGTTGGATGGCAGCTCGCACATCATGATCACGCGCAGACCGTTCTCGCCGCGCTTCAAGCCGTTTTCGGCGAGCAGATCCACCACTTGGCTGGCTTCGCCGAGGGTACGGACGAACGGCACCATGATTTCGACGTTGGTCAGGCCCATCTCGTTGCGCACACGTTTCAGCGCGCGGCATTCGAGTTCGAAGCAGTCACGGAACGATTCGCTGATGTAACGCGAAGCGCCACGGAAGCCCAGCATCGGGTTTTCTTCTTCCGGCTCGTAGAGCTTGCCGCCGATCAGGTTGGCGTATTCGTTGGACTTGAAGTCCGACAGGCGCACGATGACTTTTTTCGGCGTGAACGCTGCAGCCAGGGTGCTGATGCCTTCCACCAGTTTGTCGACGTAGAAGTCGACCGGGTCGTTGTAACCGGCGATACGCTTGTCGACGCTGTCCTTGATTTCCTGTGGCAGACCGTCGTAGTTCAACAGCGCTTTCGGGTGGACACCGATCATGCGGTTGATGATGAATTCCAGACGGGCCAAGCCGACACCGGCGTTCGGCAGCTGCGCGAAGTCGAAGGCACGGTCCGGGTTGCCGACGTTCATCATGATCTTGAACGGCAGCTCCGGCATGGCGTCGACGGAGTTCTTCTTGATGTCGAAACCCAGCTCGCCTTCGAAGATGTAACCGGTGTCGCCCTCGGCGCAAGACACGGTCACGCCCTGGCCATCCTTCAGCAGTTGGGTGGCATTGCCGCAACCGACGACTGCCGGGATACCCAGCTCGCGAGCGATAATCGCTGCGTGGCAAGTACGGCCGCCACGGTTGGTGACGATGGCGCTGGCGCGCTTCATCACCGGTTCCCAGTCCGGGTCGGTCATGTCGGAAACCAGCACGTCGCCCGGCTGGACTTTGTCCATCTCGGACACATCTTTGATGATGCGCACTTTACCGGCGCCGATGCGCTGGCCGATCGCACGACCTTCCACCAGCACGGTGCCGGTTTCTTTCAGCAGGTAACGTTCCATGACGTTGGCCTGGGTGCGGCTTTTCACGGTTTCCGGACGCGCCTGCACGATGTACAGCTGGCCGTCGTCACCGTCCTTGGCCCACTCGATGTCCATCGGGCAGCCGTAGTGCTTTTCGATGATCATTGCTTGCTTGGCCAGCTCGCTGACTTCAGCGTCGGACAGACAGAAACGCGCGCGATCAGCCTTGTCGACATCGACGGTCTTGACCGAACGACCCGCCTTGGCCTCGTCGCCGTAGATCATCTTGATTGCTTTGCTGCCGAGGTTGCGACGCAGGATCGCCGGACGACCGGCCTCCAGCGTGCCCTTGTGCACATAGAACTCATCCGGGTTGACCGCGCCTTGTACGACGGTTTCGCCCAGGCCGTAAGCGCCGGTGATGAACACCACGTCACGGAAACCGGATTCGGTATCGAGGGTGAACATCACGCCGGCAGTGCCGGTTTCCGAACGCACCATACGCTGCACGCCAGCCGACAGGGCGACCAGTTTGTGGTCGAAGCCCTGGTGCACGCGGTAGGAAATCGCACGGTCGTTGAACAGCGAAGCGAACACCTCTTTGGCGGCGCGGATAACGTTTTCCACACCACGGATGTTCAGGAAGGTTTCCTGCTGACCGGCGAACGAGGCGTCCGGCAAGTCTTCGGCGGTGGCGGAAGAACGCACGGCCACGGCCACATCAGGATTGCCGGCCGACAGCGCGGCGAACGCGGTGCGGATCTCGGCATTCAGTTTTTCGGGGAATTCGGCTTCCATGATCCATTGACGGATCTGGGCGCCGGTCTTGGCCAGGGCGTTGACGTCATCGACGTCGAGCGCATCGAGGGCCGCGTGGATCTGGTCGTTGAGGCCGCTCAGTTCGAGGAAATCACGATAAGCCTGAGCCGTCGTGGCGAAGCCGCCGGGGACCGAAACACCGGCGCCTGCCAGGTTACTGATCATCTCGCCCAGGGATGCGTTCTTGCCCCCCACATGCTCAACATCGTGTTTGCCGAGCTTATCGAGGGAAACTACGTACTCTACCAAGGTGATCTCTCCACTAACTGTGTTGGAAAAGCTCAGAAACCGGCGGCCCGGGGGAGCCTTGGCCGGTTGTATGGCCTGGACCTGGAAAATAAGTGAGAATGCTGGCCATTGGCGGCCGGCAAATCGCGCCTATCATATCCAAGATTGATGACTAGCTTAAGGCCCAAGGTGCAAATGAAACGATCTGCTTTCTTCATCTCCGATGGCACCGGCATCACTGCCGAAACCCTGGGTCAAAGCCTCCTGGCGCAGTTCGAAAACATTACCTTCAGCAAATTCACGCGACCGTACATCGACAGCGTGGATAAAGCGCGGGCCATGGTACAACAAATCAACAAAGCCGCTGAAACCGACGGCTTCCGCCCGATCATCTTCGATACCATCGTCAATCAGGACATCCGTGAGATTCTCGCAACGTCCAATGGTTTCATGATCGACATTTTCTCGACCTTCCTCGCCCCGCTGGAGCAGGAACTGACCGAGCATTCTTCCTACACCGTCGGCAAGTCCCATTCGATCGGGCACAACTCCAATTACATGGAGCGCATCGAGGCGGTGAACTTCGCCCTCGACAACGACGACGGTGCGCGCACGCACTATTACGACAAAGCCGATTTGATACTAGTGGGCGTGTCGCGATGCGGCAAAACGCCGACGTGTCTGTACATGGCCATGCAGTTCGGCATCCGCGCGGCCAACTATCCGCTGACCGAAGACGACATGGAGCGCCTGACCCTGCCGACGGCCCTGCGCGCCCACCAGCACAAGCTGTTCGGCCTGACCATCGACCCGGACCGCCTCACCGCGATCCGCAACGAGCGCAAGCCCAACAGCCGTTATTCGAGCTACGCCCAGTGCGAATTCGAGGTGCGTGAGGTGGAGAATCTGTTCCGCCGCGAGAACATCCCGAACATCAACTCCACGCATTTTTCGGTGGAAGAGATTTCGGCGAAGATTCTGGTGGAGAAAGGTGTGGAGCGGCGGTTCAAGTAGATTTGTGGTGTCTGGGCTGACGCTTTCGCGAGCAGGCTCGCTCCCACAGTTTGATCGCGTTTATCCCGTTGAAATGCGGTCGAATGTGGGAGCGAGCCTGTTCGCGAAGAACGATTAAACGGTGTCTGTTAATGCCTTGGCCAGAGCTTCAAAACCTGCAAGCAACAACCGATCATCCCCCACCGCATTACACACACTCACCCGAATAAACTGCGGCACCGCTGCATGCCCCACCGCAAAAGCCTCAGCGGTGGCTACCAGATAGTTGTTCTCCTTCAACTCCGCCGCAATCTGCGACGCCCGCCACAACTCAGGCACCTCCACCCAGAAATGCGGACTGTAAGGGTGAGTCTTGTAATTCAAACCCTGCAGAACAGGCGCCACCAACGCTTTGCGCCGAGCGATCTCGCTGATCTGTTCGTCCAGCAAACGCTCGGCCATGCCGCTTTCGATCCACAGGCTCGCCACTTCCATCGATAACGGATTGGCCATCCAGCAGGTGGCGCGGATAGCGGCACTCAAACGTCCGATCAACGCTTGCGGCGCGTGCAGATAACCAACGCGCAAACCCGCTGAAACAGCCTTGCTCAAACTGCCAATCAGCACCGAACGCTCCGGCGCGAAATAGCTGAGCGGCAACGGGCGTTGGCGATCCAGCACAGCGTGGGCTTCATCTTCGATGATCAACAGATTGTGCTGGCGACAGAGCTCGGCGAGCGCCTCGCGCCGTGGGATCGACATCACAGCGGCTGTAGGATTCTGGATCGTTGGGGTGCAATACAGCGCTGAAACACGATGCTGACGGCAAATGTCCTCCAGCGCCGACGGTAAAAGCCCTTCGTCGTCCATCGCCGCGCCAAGGAGTTTTATCCCGAGCTGGCGTGCGACGCCGATCAATCCCGGGTAGGACAGATGCTCGGTCACAACGGTGTCGCCGGCCTTGAGCAAGCCCATCAATGCGCACAACAGACCATGCTGGCCACCGTTGACGCACAACACCTGATCGACGTGCGGGACAAACGCCCCGTGCTGCAGCCAGACCGCACCCGCCAAGCGGTGCCGTGCCAGCCCACCTTCAGCGGTGTACCCGGTCAATTGCTGCAACACCCGCGGATCGCTGGCCAGCTCCTGCAGGCTCTGGCTCATGAACGCCGCTTCCTGCGCTGGAATCGGTTGATTGCGGCTCATGTCGAAACAGGCCGAAGGCTCATCACTGACATTGCGAAAGCCTTTGTCCTGCGGCCGCTCCATCCCGCGCTGACGCACATAGGTGCCATCTCCTACGCGAGCCACCACCAATCCGACACGCTCAAGTTCACCGTAGGCCCGGCTGATGGTGCCGATGGTCACGCCCAGGCTGTCGGCCAGCAAACGGTGCGGCGGCAACTTGCATCCCGCATCGATCACACCTTCGTCGATGGCCTGTGCGACCGCATCGGCCAAGCGTTTGTACTTCACGCCGACGCCATTGGCGAGGCCGTCGCGGAGGATTGACACCATGGCAATACTTACTTTGACAGTCATTGTCACCCCGAATAGCGTGCTTAAAACAGGTTCAATCAGAAATAGACCGTTTACGTGATCAGGTCAATTCCACCGCTCGGAGCACGCCACATGTCGACCGCCGTCAGCACACCGATGAATATCAGCAAACCCTGGCTCGCCGGATTGCTCACCAGCACGCTGTTTTTGATCGTCTGCCTGAGTTGGGGCACGACGTGGCTGGGGATCAAGATTGCGGTGGAAAGCGTGCCACCGCTGACGGCCGCCGGATTGCGTTTTCTGATTGCTTTTCCGCTGTTCCTGAGCTTCGCGCTGCTGCGCAAGGAACCGCTGTTTTTTCCAAAGCAGAGTCGCCGGTTCTTTGTGTTCGTCACGCTGTCGTATTTCAGCCTGCCCTACTACCTGCTCAACTACGGCGAGATGCACGTATCGTCCGGCCTGACAGCGCTGCTATTCAGCTGCATGCCGGTGTTTATCCTGCTGTTCTCGGCGCTGTTTCTGCGCGAGAAAATCTACCCGTCGCAAATGCTCGGCATCGCGATTGGTTTTGGCAGTCTGTTCATGATTATTCGCAGTCAGGGTCTGCATTTGGATCAGGCCGAATGGCTGGGCGTGCTGGCGATTCTCTGCGCGGCGGTGATGCATGCGCTGTGTTACGTGGTGACGAAAAAACACGGCAGCGCGATCAGTGTGATCACCTACAACACGCTGCCGATCGGCATTGCCGGGGCGATGTTATTTATTGTCGGATTTAGCGTTGAAACGCCGGTATTCAGAGACGTCAGCGCCCGCTCGTGGGGCGCCCTGCTGTATCTCGGATTGGTGGCATCGGTGGGTGGATTCATCGTTTACTTTTTACTGCTTAAACGCTTGAGCCCGATCATCCTGTCGTTCGTGTTTATCATTTTCCCGGTGTTCGCCGTGATCATTGGCGCCTGGTACGAGGGGCAAACCCTGTCCCGGGAGCTGATGATCTATTCGGCGATTTTGTTGAGCGGTTTTGCGATCACCAAATTGCCCATCGAAAAATGGCGTACGCGGCCAGTGTAGGAGCTGCCGAAGGCTGCGATCTTTTGATCTTGTTTTTTACAATCAAAGTCAAAAGATCGCAGCCTGCGGCAGCTCCTACAGGTTTTTCGTCAGATCACAAGTAGGTCGACGAAACGGTTCACCGGGGTGGCTTCAAGCAGCGTCTGATCCTTGCACAACGCGAAGATCTCACCACTACGCTGACCGGTGAAACGCGTCGCCAGATTGGCCTTGAACTTGTCCTCCAGCAATGGAATACCCTCGGCACGACGCCGGCGATGACCGATCGGGTATTCCACCACAACGTTTTCAGTGCTGCTGCCATCCTTGAAAAACACCTGCACGGCGTTGGCAATCGAGCGCTTGTCGGGCTCCAGATATTCGCGAGTGAAACGCGGCTCTTCGACGATGACCATTTTCTCGCGCAGCACATCAATGACCGGATGCGCCTTGTGAAAATCATCCTCGTATTGCTCGGCAACCAGATTGCCGAACGCCAGCGGCACGGCGGTCATGTACTGGATGCAGTGGTCGCGGTCAGCGGCGTTGGCCAGCGGTCCAACCTTGGAAATGATGCGGATCGCCGATTCGTGAGTGGTGATGACGATCTTGTCGATCTCATGCAGACGATTGCGCACCTGCGGGTGCAAGGTCACCGCTGCTTCGCAGGCGGTTTGCGCGTGGAACTCGGCGGGGAAGCTGATTTTGAACAGCACGTTTTCCATCACGTAACTGCCGAACGGCCGCGAAAAACTGAAAGCTCGTTTATCTTCCGGTTTCAGCGCCAGATCGCTATTGGTGTGGCTGAACAGCACGTCATAAAAGCCCCACTGTTTGGCAGTCAGCACTCCGGGAATGCCCATCTCGCCGCGCAGGGCAATGTCGGCCAGACGCACACCACGACTCGTCGCATCCCCCGCTGCCCAGGACTTTCTAGAGCCGGCATTCGGCGCATGACGATAAGTGCGCAGGGCCTGACCATCGGCAAACGCGTGAGACAACGCCGACAAAAGTTGCTCGCGATTGGCGCTCATGAGTTTGGCGGTGACGGCGGTTGAGGCGACTTTCACCAGAATGACGTGATCGAGTCCTACCCGGTTGAAGGAGTTTTCCAGAGCGATCACGCCTTGAATCTCGTGGGCCATGATCATCGCTTCCAGCACATCGCGAATCGTCAGCGGCGACTCACCGTTGGCCAGACGTTTTTGCGAGAGATGATCGGCCACCGCGAGAATGCCGCCGAGGTTGTCGGATGGATGGCCCCACTCGGCGGCGAGCCAGGTGTCGTTGTAGTCGAGCCAGCGGACGATGCAGCCGATGTCCCACGCGGCTTTGACCGGGTCGAGGCGATAGGAAGTGCCGGGGACGCGCGCGCCGAACGGGACGACGGTGCCTTCGACAATCGGACCGAGATGTTTGGTGCACTCGGGGAAACGCAACGCGAGCAGGCCGCAACCCAGCGTGTCCATCAGGCAGTTGCGGGCGGTGTCGAGGGCTTCGGCGGAGGTGACTTTGAAGGTGAGGACGTAATCGGCAATGTCCTGCAGAACACGGTCGTAGTCAGGGCGGTTGTTCAGGTCGACGTTGGCGCTCATTGCGGTTCTCCTGTGCGGGAATGATGAGTGGGTGCGGTCTTCCTCAGGGCTTGGCGGGTTTGGTCTGGGTGATAGCAGGTCTGGGGTGCCTGCTCTTTTTGTGTTTCTTCAGTCGGAGGCCCCTCACCCTAGCCCTCTCCCGAGGGAGAGGGAACCGATTGGGGGATGCTGTGGAGGTTCACCGACGTGAACGATCTCCATTGAATCCATAATCGATCTGGTCAATGCACAACTTCAAACACCTCGATCAGCCCTTGAATCCATAATCGCCTCAATCTTTCAGATCGATGTACCACCCCAGACCCTCGGTCGGCCCCTGAATCCAAAATCGACTCGATCTTTCAGGTCGATGTACA